>JACPXC010000038.1 GCA_016196755.1 Elusimicrobiota bacterium | reverse complement strand
TGTTGTTGGAATGCAGGTCGATGGCCGCGTATAATTTCATGGGTCCTCTCCTTTGTTTGGTCTGTGTGTGTCGGCAAACAAACACTACCAACCCCGGGAGGGGACCTCTAACTTCTAGATGATTATCAGTCCCTGAAATTCACATTCGCCGGCGAATGTGAACGGAGCTATTTACGCGCTTTGGGCGCGTGCCTCGAAGAGTTGCGGTACGGCTCGCAACTCTTCGAGGGGCAACGGATTAACGGCGAAATTATCGAGCGAGTCGTGTGCACGCTTCGCGCACGGACTCTCGAATGCGTCCATACTTTTCCCGGAAAGGCGGTGACCGATTAAAGGGTCCTTACCTCCATGCGGGAGGTAAGGACCCTTATATCGGTCCGTGCGCGAAGCGTGCACACGACTCGCCCAATCCCTCTGCCGTCGACGTTGATTGCTCCGGATCGAAGAATCGCAGTCGTTCGCGATTCTTCGATCCACGCGCCCGAGGCGCGTAAATAGCTCGCCATTGTCGCGAATCAGAAGTTCAGGGACTGTCCCTAATCAGAAGTCAGACGTTGCTGAATTCGCGGCGCTTGACGATCTTGTAGGCCTTTATCAGCTCGGTGATGCCGCGCGCCAGGTTCCAGTCCGGCTTGAAGCCCGTCTTGAGCAGGCGCTGGTTGGAGACGATGTAGTCGCGCTTGTCGGGGTCCTCGCCGATCGGCGCTTCCATGAACACGAAGCCTTTCACCTGCTTGGCGATCTCGGCGCAGAGCTCGAGCTTGGAGAGGTTGGCGTCCTCGAGGCCGACGTTGTAGGGCTTGCCGCGCATCGACTCGAACTTGTCGAGGCCGTGCAGGAAGACCTTGGCCACGTCGCGGATATGGATGTAGTTGCGCTTGAAGTGACCCTCGAAGACGACGACGGCGCGGTCGTTGACGGCTCGGTAGACGAAGTCGTTGACCAAGAGGTCGAGGCGCATCTTGGGGCTGGCCCCGAAGACCGTGGCCAGGCGGAAGCTCAGCGAGTTCTCGCGCTCGAGAACCGCGGCTTCGGCGGCCACCTTGGTCTCGCCGTAGAGGGAGATCGGCTTGAGCGGGGAGTCCTCGGTGCAGAACTTGTCCTTCTCGCCAATGCCGTAGCCGGAGTTCGTGATCGGGATGAGGATGCGCTGGGCCTTGGAGGCGATCTTCACGAGCAGCTTCACGGCCTCGACGTTGGTGGTCGTCGCCCCGGGGCGGTCGTTGTCGCAGAGCGGCGCGCCTACCAGGGCGGCCAGCGGGATGATGGCGTCGGCTTTCTTGACGAGCGGAGTCACAAGCCTCTCATCGCGCGCGTCGCCGCGCACGAACTCAAAGGCCTCCTCGGCGCAGCATTCGAGGAGCGAAGCTTGTTTGAACATGAGGTTGTCGAGCACGGTGACCTGATGCCCGGAACGGAGCAGGGTTGGCGTCAAAATCGAACCTATGTAGCCGGCGCCGCCGGTGATCAGGATCTTCATCAGAAGGGCCCCTTGAACTTGTGTTCCCAGCTGTAGAATTCCTCGCCCGAGAGTTCGGTGGGCGAGAGCCCCAGCAGGTCCTCGGCGGCGCGGATGATCTCGACAGCCGAGGGATAAAAGCGGTTCTCGAGCGGGCGCGTGGTCGGGCAGGGCACGTGGGCGAAGCCGATCCGCTCGACCGGGGCCTTGAGGGCGCCCCAGCAGCCTTTGTGGATGCGCGCGGCCAACTCCCCGGAGAGGCCGCAGAACGCCCAGTCGTAGTCGGCGACCACGGCCCGCCCGGTCTTGCGGACCGAGGCGAGGACGGTACCCTCGTCGAGCGGCTGGATGCTGCGCACGTCGACGACCTCGAGCGACACCCCGCGCTGCTGGAGGATCTCGGCGGCCTTCATGGCTTCGACGACCATCCACGAGGTGGCGATGACGCTCACGTCCTTGCCCTCGCGGCGCACCAGCGCCTTGCCGAGCGGCACGGAGACCGTCTCGTCGACCGGGCCGGCCACGTCGTAGAGCCAGCGGTGCTCGAGGAAGATGACGGGGTTGTCGTCTTGGATCGCCGCGCGCAGGAGGCTGTAGCCGTCCTGCGGGCTGGCCGGCATGACGACCTTGAGCCCGGGGATGTGGGCGAAGAGGGCCTGGAGCGACTTGGAATGCTGGGCCGACTGCCCCCAGCCCCGCCCGATGACGGCGCGCACGGTCAGCGGGACCTTGAGCCGCCCGCCGGACATATAGCGCAGGTTCGAAGCCATGTTGACGAGCTGGTTCATGGCGAGCAGGGCGAAGTCGACCCGGATGTGGACGTGGATGGGCCGCAGGCCGGAGATCGCCGCGCCGATGGCCATGCCGGTCATGGCGTCCTCGGAGAGCGGCGTGCCGAAGACCCGGCCGGGGCCGAACTTCTCGAGGAGGCCCTTGGTCGAGCCGAAGATGCTCTTATGGTCGGGGACGTCGAGCCCGAACAGGAAGACCGAGGGGTCGGCCTCCATCTCGCGGGCCTGGGCCCGGGCCAGCGCTTCGCGGAACTCGACGGCGGCGCTCATGCGCCCACGTCCGTCCAGAGCTCTTCGGGGCCGGCGAAGGGCGCGGCCAGCGCGGCGGCGGCCGCCTTGTCGACGGCGGCGGCCACCTCGGCCCTTACGGCGTCGAGCTCGGCCTGGGAGTGCCCCTCGACCTTGAGGTGCGACTCGAGCCGCCGGACCGGGTCCCAGCGCTCTAGGTCGGCGTCGGAGGGCCGCGGCCGGTAGCCGGCCTTCCAGTCCTCGTTTGGCCCGACGTGCTCGAGGGCGCGCAGGTACGGCAGGTGCAGGAACCCCGGCCCGCCGTCGCGGCGCATCGCGGCGGCCATGGCGGCCGTCCGGTCGCGCACGTCGACGGCGTCGGCGCCGTCGCCCGAGTCGACGAAGCAGTGGAAGGCCGCGACGGCCTCGGTCAGCGACCGGTAGCCCTGGCGGTCCTTGATCGGGGTGTGGATGGCCAGGCCGTTGTCCTCGCAGACGAACAGCACGCGCAGGCGCCGGAGGGCGGCGAAGTTGAGGCTCTCCCAGAATACGCCTTCCTCGACCGCGCCGTCGCCGAAGAACACCGCGACCACGCCGTCGCCGCCGCGATAGGCCTCGGCGAACGCCGCGCCCAGGGCCAGGGGGATCGTGGTGCCGACCACGGCCGAGGTGGCCATCAGGCCGTGGTCGGGCGAGGCCAGGTGCATCGAGCCGGCCTTGCCCTTGCCGGGACCCGGCAGGCGGCCGTAGAGCTCGGCGAAGAAGGACGGCAGCGGCCCGCCCGAGGCCAGGAAGAGCGAGTGGTTCCGGTAGGTGCCGAAGGTCTTGGTGCCCGTCGGCAGGGCCGACAAGACGCCCACCGGGATGGCCTCGCCGCCCACGCCCATGTGGACGGGGGTCTTCATCTCGTCTTTCATGTAGTCCGCGCAGACCTTCTGCTCGGCGAGGCGCGCGAGGAGGAGCGGACGCCAGAGCGGCAGGGCCGGCGCGCTCAGAGCGCCCCCGTCACCACGCCGCAGATGAAGTCGACGTCCGCGGGCTTAAGCGAGGGGTTGTTGGGGAGAAAGAACCCGCAATGGTGGATGCGGTCCGCCATCGGGAAGCTGGCCGGCCCGTAGCGCTCGGTCCAGAACGGATGCAGGCCCAGGTTCCCGGCCGAGAAGATGCGCGTCTCGATCCCGTTGGCGGCCAGGGCGGCGACGATGCGCCGGCGCTGGGCCCCGTCCTTGGCCAGCGCCCCGAACGAGATCGAGCAGACCGTGCTGCCCTCGGGGGGCCTCTGGAAATCGAGCTTCCCGGCTAGGCGCTGGGCGAAGAGGGCGTGGTTCTCGCGGCGGCGCGAGGCGATCCAGTCCATCTTCTTGACCTGGCCGAGGCCGATGAAGGCCTGCAGGTCGGTGGCGCGCAGGTTGAAGCCCGCCTCGTAGAAGACGAAGGGGGTGTGGAAGTCGTCGATGCCGTGCTTCTTGACCAGGGCTTCGTGCGCCCCGGGACTCAAGTCCTTCGACCAGCCGTGGGAGCGGTGCATGAGCAGGAGCTCGTGCAGGGCGGCGTCGGAGGTCGAGACCAGGCCGCCCTCGATCGTCGAGAACTGGTGGCCGAAGTAGGCCGAGAAGCTGGCCAGCTCGCCGAAGGTGCCGACCTTGCGCCCCTTGTAGGCCGCGCCGGCCGCCGCGCAGGCGTCCTCGAGCAAAGTAAAGCCGAAGCGCTCCTTGAGCTTCATGAGCTCGTCCATCTTGTGGGGGACGCCCAGGACCTGCACCATCAGCACCAGGGCCGGGTCGTGCTCTTTGAGCAGGCGCTCGAGGTGGTCCAGGTCGAGCCCGTAGGTGTCGGGGTCGGCCTCGCACATGAGCGGCGTAAATCCCAGCTGCATGGCCGGCGCCACGCTCGTCACCCAGCCCACCGAGGGGACGACGACCTTCATATTGCGCAGGCGGCCCGAGCGCAGCATGGCGTAGTACATCAGCAGGTTCGCCGACGAGCCGGAGTTGCAGAACACCGAGTGCTCAGCACCCAGCCAGGCGCTCCAGGCCGCCTCGAACTCGGGGGTCAGCGGGCCCTTGGTCAGGCGCGGGTAGCCCTTGAGCCAGGCGGCCAAGGCGTCGACGTCGCGCTCGTCGATGGTGTCCTCGGCCAGGTGGTACTTGATGGGCTTGTCGGTGTGGACGATCATGGCGCCGGCGCCCATGATATCAAACGCGCCAATGCACCAGCCATTCGACGTTGCCCTTGGCCCCGGCCACCGGGCACTCGAGGACGCCCAGCTCGGTCAGGCCCAGGCGTCGGGCAGCGGCGCGCACGCGCTCGAGGGCCTCCGCGCGGTGGGCGGGGTCGCGGACCACTCCCTTAGGGGTCTTCTTCGCGTCGAGCTCGAACTGCGGCTTGACCAGCGCCACCGCGTCGGCGGGGCGGGACAGGCAGGACAAGAGCGGCTCGAGCACGGCGGTCAGGGAGATGAAGGAGACGTCGGCCACGGCCAGGACGGGGCTGGGGTCGAACATGCTCGGGCGCAGGTCGCGGGCATGGGTCTTCTCGAGGCAGAGCACGCGCGGGTCGCGGCGCAGGCGGTCGTCGAGCTGGCCGTGGCCCACGTCGACGGCGTAGACCTTGGCCGCGCCGCGCTGGAGCAGGCAGTCGGTGAAGCCGCCGGTCGAGGCTCCGAGGTCCAGGCAGGTCTTGCCCGCCGGGTCCACGGCGAAGGCGCCCAGGGCGGCCTCGAGCTTGAGGCCGCCGCGCGAGACGTATGGGACGGCGTCCTTGAGCACCGACACGGTCTGGTCGTACGGAACCAGGTCCCCCGGCTTCGGCCGGTCCTTGCCGGGTACACGGACCTTTCCGGCCATCAGGGCGGCCTGGGCCTTGGCGCGCGTGGCGAAGAGGCCTTTCTCGACCAGGAGCAGGTCCAGCCGGACGCGGGACGCCTTCACACCCGGTCCGTGATCTCTAGGCTGGAGGGCTCGTCCTTCTCGCCGACGGTGAACCGGAGCGCGAAACGGGCCTCGGTCAGCGCGGCGGCGCTGAGCTGGAGCCGGATGCGGGGGCCCTCGTGGGCCTCGGCGCCGGGCTTGCGCGCCGGCGGCGTGCGGTTGACCGCTACCCAGCGGCCGGCGGCGTCGCCGGCCGGGCGGTCGGCCGCGACCAAGGCCTCGGAAGCGGCACTTCCTCGCGATAGCGCTCGGTCGCCGAGCAGGACCACGTCGAAGGCCGGGGCGGCCGCGCCGGGCCAGCGCGCGCGGAGCAGGGTCTCGTAGCGCCGGGCGTCGGCGTCGGGGTCCTTGGCGGCGGTGGGGACGGCGTGGACGGCGCCGTCGGCGATCCCCAGCGGCGCCAGCAGGAGGTCGCGCGCGGCGCGGTAGGCGGAATCCTTGTGCTCGGGTCCCACGTAGGCCTCGTCGGCCCAATAGAACTCCGCGCCGTCCCAGTCGAGGGCCTTGTCCTTCGTGAGCAGGAAGTAGACCGACTTCCAGGCCGAGGCCCCGGAGAGCCCGAGGACGCAGGGGCGGCCCGCCCGTTCGGCCGCGCCCAGGGCCTCTTTGATCAGGCCGGCGCAGGCGGCCGCGGCCTGACCGGCGTCGGTATAGCCTCGGACCGAGGTGGGCATCCGCCGATTATAGCGGTTGCCTCCGGCGCGGGGAGGGTGAAAAAGAAGGTGGCACCGCCGCCCACGGCGCCTTCCGCCCAGACCCGGCCCGAGTGGCGCTCCACGATCCGCTTGACGGTGGCGAGGCCGATGCCGGAGCCGGCGAACTCGCCGGGGCGGTGGAGCTTCTGGAAGGGGGTGAATAGCTTCCGGGAATAGGCCATGTTGAAGCCCGCTCCGTTGTCGCGCACGAAATAGACGGTGCCTTCCGGCGCAAGAGCGGAGCCCAGCTCGATTTCGGCGCCCTCCTGGGAAGAGACGAACTTCCAGGAGTTCGACAGGAGGTTCGTCAAGGCGATGCGCAGGAGGTCCTCGTCCCCCTGGGCGGTGAGATGCGGGGCGATGGTCACCTTGACCGCGCGCTCCGGCGCGGCCTGCCGCATATCGTCGACGATGAGACGCGCCTGCAGGGTCAGGTCGACCTCGGCGCGTCTGAGCTCGCAGCGGGTGACGCGGGCCAGCTCGAGCATCGAGTCGATGAGGCGCGACATGTTCTTGGCGGCCGTCCTGATGCGCGCCAGGTGGGCGCGGTTCTCCGGGTCGAGCTTCCTCCCGAAGGACTCCTCGAGGATGGCGCTGAAGCCCTCGAGATGGCGCAGCGGGGCGCGCAGGTCGTGGGAGGCCGAGTAGCTGAAGGCCTCGAGCTCCTCGTTGGCGCGGGCCAGCTCCCGGGTCCGTTCGGTCACCTTGCGTTCGATGAGCTCGTTGACCTCCTCGAGCTGGGCCTGCCGGGCGGCCGCGTCGCGCATCTCGCCGAGGCTCTGGCGGATCGAATAGGCGAGGAAGGCGGCCTCGAAGAAGACCCAGGCGGCGTGCTCCAGGAAGCGCCAGGGCTGGATGAAGCCGATGCCGTAGACCGACTGGGGCCAGAAGACGCCGCGCAGGCCGTGGTCGAGGATGACGATGGCCGAGGCGGTGACGAGCACCCGCCAGTCGCGGTAGAAGGCCAGGAAGGCCAGCGAGCCGAAGACGTGGAAGTGGGTCTCGATCCTCCCGCCGGTCAGGTGGATGAGCAGGGCCGAGGTGAGCATCTGGCCCGCCGCGATCGCATGCCGGGTCAGGGCCGCGCCGGGCCGCCGGAAGGCCAGGACGACGGGAAGGCTGGTGATGAGCCCTCCAAGGAACACCGCGGCCAGGACGTGGATGTGGGTCCGGCTGAAGGCGCCCGCCCAGGTGAGCGGGGAGATCCACACCGCGAAGACGATCCCGATCACCCACTGCATCGTCATGAGGCAGATGAACATGCGGTCGGTCCGGCGCGCCAGCGCCGCGCGGCGCTCGGCCAGCAGTTCCTCGGCGCGGGCCGCGCCGCGTTCCGAGAGCGGGTCGCTCAGAGTCGCCATGCCAGCCTCGCGGTCTGGGCGGCGGGCTCCGGGCTCGCCAGGGCGCAGCCGAACACCTGAGTCGTGCCCCGCGGCGTCCCTCCGTCGAGGAGCGCCGCGAGCACCGCGTCGCGGCCGGCGTTGGCTCCCGGATGGCCGCGCGCGCCGGTGATCCCTCCGGAGAAGAGCAGGCGGCCCGCGGCGTCGAAGAGCAGGGTCTGCCCGGAGGTCTCGGCCCCCATGCGTCGGGCCTCGGCGCCGCCCGCGTCCGCCAGGGCCTGGACGCCGGGGATCCGTGCGGCGGCGCGCCACAGGTCGGTCTCCACCCAGGCGCGCGGCTTTCCGTCCGGCTGGAGGAATAGCACGAAAGCCGACACGCGTCCTTTGGCCCGGATCATGATCCAGGCCAGCTCGCCGATGCTGGACCGCGTGCAGGGGCACTGAGGATGCGCCAGCATCACCAGCGTGGGACGATCGGCGGCGGGGCTCAGGCGGCTCTCGGCGGGCCAGCGCGGCGGCGTCTCGCCGGCGGCGCCGGGAGCGGCTTGATAGCGGTTGAGCGCCAAGAAGCCGCCCAGCGCGGCCGCGAACCAGGCCGCCGCGGCCAGCCCCCACAACCCCTCACGTCCTTTCATCATAGGCTACCGTCAGGTCCTCGGCGGCAGACGGACGATCTCGAACCAGAACGACTCGATGGCCAGGACGATCTTCCGGAACTCGGCGAAGCCGACGGGCTTGGTGATGAAGCAGTTGCCGCCCAGGCCGTAGGTCTTGAGCACGTCGCTCTCGGCGGCCGAGGTCGTCAGGATGACGACGGGGATCGTCCGCAGGCCGGGATCGGCCTTGATCTCCTGCAGGACCTCGCGGCCGTCGAGCTTGGGGAGGTTCAGGTCGAGGAGGATGAGGTCGGGGCGGACCGCGTCGGAAAAAGGGGCCTGCTGGCGCAGGTAGGCCAGGGCCTTCTCGCCGTCCTCGACTACGTTGAACATCACCCTGAGTTTGGAGGATTTGAGCGCCTCGATGGTGAGGCGCACGTCGCCGGGGTCGTCCTCCACCAGGAGCACATGAACGGGTCTAGTGGTCATTTTTTCCCTCCGTCGCCGGCAGCGTGAACTTGAAGGTTGCGCCGCGCCCGGGCGAGGACTCGACCCAGATGCGGCCGCCGTGGCGCTCGACGATCTTGCGCGCCACGGCCAGCCCGATGCCGGTGCCCTCGTAGGCGTGGGCGGGATGCAGGCGCCGGAACATCTTGAAGATCTGCTCGGCGTGCTTGGGGTCCATGCCGATCCCGTTGTCCTTGACCGCGAACTGCCAGGCCGTCCCCTCGCGGCGCGCCGAGACGTGGACCCGCGGCGGCGCCTCGCCATGGAACTTGACCGCGTTCTCGATGAGGTTCTGGAAGAGCTGGCCCATCTGCCTCCGGTCGGCGCGCACTTGGGGCAGGTTCTCGCTGGTCACCGCGGCCCCGGCGCGCGCCAGCGTGGCTTCCAGGTCCGAGAGCACCTCGCGCAGGAGGCCGGCCAGGTCGATGGAGACTGGCTTGACCGGCTCGGAGCCCACGTGCGAGTAGGTCAGGAGGTCCTCGATGAGGCGCTGCATGCGCCGCGTGCCGTCGATGATGATCTGCGTGAACTCCAGGGACTCGGGGTCGAGCTTGTCGGCGCAGCGCTCGCGCAGGAGCTCGGCGAACCCGGCAACCTTGCGCAGCGGCGACTGCAGGTCGTGGGAGGCCACGTAGGCGAACTCCTCGAGCTGGAGGTTCGAGCGCCGCAGCTCCGCCGACCAGCGCGCCTCGTCGACCAAGGCCTGGAGGTTTATGGTCAGCTTGCGGATCAGCGCCACGCCGACGAGCAGTAGCGCGGTCGTGAAGAGGCCGTTGACGGCCAGGCTGGTCAGGACCAGGCGCAGGAGGCGCTTGAAGTCCTGTTCCCCGCTCATCGCCACCTCGACGCTGCCCAGCGGGCCTCCGGCCGCGCCGCCGCGCGTGGGACGGATCGCGGCCTGGACGCGCCACACCTTCGATTCGCCGGTGCCGGGCCGCGAGAAGCCGGCCCATTCGACGCCGGCCGGGTCCAAGATGCTCAGCGAGACGATATCCTCCTGCGTCAGGTGCTGGCGGGCGATCTCGCGCAGGGTCTGCTTGTCCTCCAGGGTCAGCGGCACGAAGGCGGCCCGGGCGACGGCCTCGGCGATGGTCTGCCCCCGCGCGCGTAGGGAACGCTCGACTAAGCCGCTCATCTGGAAGGCGGAGAGCCCGGTCAGGCCGACGCCGACGAAAAGGATCAGGGCGCAGACCGTCAGCATGAGGCGGCGCCCGAAGGCCACCCATTTTATGACCTCGGGCCCTTTCTGGCCGTCCAGGAGCAGGCGCCGCCAGAACGCCTCGGCGCGCGTGCGCGGCGGGGTGTCCGCCGCGGGGGAAGGCGCCTTCTCCGCCGTAGCCTGCGTCACCGGACGCCCCCACGCTTGAAGCCCCACTTCTTCTTGAGGACCTCGTTGAGGACCAGGCTCCCGTCCGCCTCGGTGAAGGACATCCGGGACTTGGGCCAGGCCGCCTCGCCCGCGGCGGAGGCGGTGGCCACCGTCACGGCCTCGGAGAGGACGGCTTTCCAGTTCGGGGCTATGGCCAGGTAGGCGCCCCTGCCCACCATGCCCGGCTCAGGCGCTATGACGGGGACCTGCCGCGACAGCGAGGCCTCGACGATATAGTCGAAGCCGCCGCCGAACGCCGTCAGGGGCCCGCCGAGCAGCCAGAACGCGTCGGAGGAGCCCATCAGCTCCTCGACCGCGCCCGGGACCTGGGGCGGTCCGCCGATGACCTTGTCGGTGACGGTCAGCCCTCGGGCCCGGGCCACGGCGCGCAAGGACGGCAGCAGGCCGGCGAACGCCGGGGTGCAGGCCACGCCGACGCGCCGCCAGCCCGCGGAGCGGGCATAGTCGAGGACCTGGCCGGGGCCGTAGCCCACGCTGCCGGTCCAGTTGCGGGCCTGAAAGTCCACGCTCTGCAGGCGCGCGGCCCCGCCCGCGAAATGGATGACGGGGTTTTCCAGCCGCCGGGCCGCCCAGCTGGCGGCCTCGGGCCCCACGACGATGACCCGTTCGATCCCCTGCAGCGCGGCCAGCAGGCGCCCCTCCGTGATGGGGTTGCCGCGCTCGGCGGACTCGAACTGGTAGACCCGCACGCCCTGCGCCGCTCCGACGCGCCCGGCCCCGGGCAGGCCGGCCTCGACGAGCAGGGCCACCTCGGCCGCCCCGTCCTCCGGAACGGCCAAGCCCAGCCCCGCCGCCAGGATGAGCGGCGACAGCAAGCGCGATGGTCCCTTGGCTCGGTTCAAAACGCCGCCACCAGGCCCAGCGAGACGGAATGACCTACGAGGACGATGCTCTTGGCGCTGACGAACGGCACGCGGTACTCGAGCCACAGGCATTCCGCCTTCCAGGTGATCGAGTCGTTGACGCGCAGAGCCGCTCCGGTGGAGAGACTGCGCAGGCTCTCATGCCCGCCCCCGCCCGAGTCGCTGGAGCTGTCATAGATCTCGCCGCGGGCGAAGCCGGTGAGGGGCATGCCGCGCGGGGCGCCCAGCGGATGGCTGACGTCGATGAAGAGGCCGTCGGTGTGCCAGTCCCCGTTGCCTCCCAGGGAGGCGGCCATCCCCTGGTCGGCGTCGACGTCGAGGTGAAGGTACTCGGCGAGGATGTTCAAGCGCGCCGGCGTGAAGAGGACGTGGGCGCCGAGGATCTGGAGGACCCGCTCGCCGGACTTGTCCCAGGCCCCGCGGTAGTAGGACATGCCGGCCTCGCCGAGGCCGCGGGCCCCGATGGCGGCCTGGCCGCCCACCGCCAGGTCGCGGTTGTTGTTGCCGGCGCCGAGGTTGCGCGAGACGGTCAGCCCGCCGGGAGCCGAGGGGCTCCGGAAGGTGGCCGTGCTGTTGGGGGTGCTTCCGTAGCCGTTGACGCCGTAGACGCGCAGGTCGACGCCCCAGTCGCCCTCCTCGAAATGCCGCGAGACGACGGCGCCGACGTCGGCGATCGGCAGGCCGAGGATCCCGGACTGGAAGACCGGCCCGGAGATGGAGACGCGTTGGAACGGATAGAAAAACCGGGTGTTGTAGTAGCCGATGGGCAGGGTGATCTTGCCGGCCTGCAGGCGCATGTCCCACGGCAAGGCGGTGTCGAGGTAGGCGTACTGGATGCGCGTCTCGCCGACGGCGGCGCCGACGTTCCGGAAGTTGAGGTCCACGAGGAACTCGGAGTCTTCGCCCGCCTTGGTGGCGGCAAAGAGCCCGACCGCGTCGGTGGAGAAGCCGCGGAGGCGCGTAGTGCCCTCGGGCAGGGTCCCGATGACGGCCGGCGGCCCGTGGACGCGGAAGGCTCCGTCCGTCGTGAAGTTGAAGGCGCCGTAGCCCGTGAAGACGATCTTGGCGGCGGCCGGCGCGGCCGAGGCCAGCGCCAACGCCGACACCGCCAGTACGCGCGTCCATGCCGTCCTCGTCGTCATCCCACCACCTCGTAGCCTTCCGGCGTCGTGCTGATTCGCGCCGCGTTCGCGGGGCCCAGGTGCCGGCGCAGGCGATGGACCGTCTGGGCCAGCGCGTTGGCCTGCCCGTCCTGGTAGCCCAGGGCGCTCAAGAGCTCGCCGCGGGGCACCGGCCCGGGGCTGCGCATGAGGCACTCGAGCACGGCGAACTCCTTGTGGACCAGGGTGGCGGCGAGGCGGTCGTCGACCCAGACCGTCCGCAGGCGGGGGTCGGCGCGGATGACGCCCTTGCGCAGCTCCTTGCGGGGCTGGAGGCCGCGGCGCGCGCGCGGGAAGGCGGCCAGCACGCGCTTGACGCAGTTCAGGAGCTCCGTGAAGTCGATGGGCTTGCGCAGGTAGTGCGCCGAGGCCAGGGTCTCGATCGAGCACTTGAGCAGGCCGGCCTCGTCGCCGTAGGCCGTGACGACGATGATCGGGATGTCGCGGGCGGTCTCGTGCCGGCGCAGGGCCTTGAGGAACTGGACCCCGTTCATGATCGGCAGCATGAGGTCGAGGACGATCAGGTCGGGGTCGAGCGAGAGCGCCTTCTCGTAGCCCTCGCGGCCGTTCCACGCCGAATGCACGTCGTAGCCGTGCTGGTAGAGGACCTGCCCCACCAGGTGCTGGATGTGCTCGTCGTCCTCGATGCAGAGTATGCGGGCCATCTCAGCGCGTGCGCAGCGTCACGGTGAACACCGAGCCTTGTCCCGGCTCGGAGCGCGCGGCGATCTCCCCGCCGTGCCGCTCGGCGATCTTGGCGCAGACCGCCAGCCCCATCCCGCTGCCGACGTACTTCCCTTTGGGGTGCAGGCGATGGAAGGCCTTGAAGATCTTGCGGCGGTGCCTCTCCTCGAAGCCGATGCCGTTGTCGGCGACCTCGATGTCGACGAGGCCTTCTCGCGCCTTGCCGCAGGCGACGCTGACGACGGGCGGCGTCTCGGGGCGGCGGAACTTGAGGGCGTTGGAGAGCAGGTTTTCGAAGAGCTGGTGGATCTGCGAGGCGTCGGCGAGCACGACGGGAAGGGGGCCGATGTCGAGGCGCCCGCCCGCGGCGGCGGCCTCGACGCGGCATTCCTCCGCGGCGGCGGCCACCGCGGCGTCGAGCGCGACGGGCGCGAGTTCGGAGTCTTGGGTCCCGATGCGCGAGAGGTCGAGCATGTCCTGGACCAGGCGCGACATGGTCCGCGCCGACTCGACCATCCGCCGCGCGTAGAGCCCCGCCTCGGCCTCGGGGGCGAGGTCGGGATGCTCGACTAAGTCGCCGAACATCATGATCTTGCGCAGCGGCGACTGCAGCTCGTGGGCGACCATCGAGGCGAACAGGCCGAGCTCGTCGTTGGACTTGGCCAGCGCGGCGGTGCGCTCGGCGACCCGCTCCTCGAGGCCGGCTTGGACCCGGCGCAGACCTTCCTCGGCGGCGCGCCGCTCCGAGACCAGCGCCGAGACCAGCAGCGCCGCCGCGGCGCAGGTGCAGATGAAGGCCTGCAGGACGAGCAGGGATTCATCGGCCGAGCCGAAGGCGAAGGGCCCGCGGCCGCGCAGGGTTCCGGCGATCGCCAGCGCGGACAGCGACAGGATGGCGGCCGTGGCGGCGCGCGGGCCGAAGCGCAGGGCCGCCCAGAGCAGGAGGGGAAGGCAGGCGAAGTCGACCGGGATGCTGGGAGGGGCCGTGAAGACCAAGGCACAGACGACGGCCAAGGATGCGGCAAGCGCGGCCGCTTCCTTGTAGCGCTCCCAGGGGATATCCGCCCGCGCGCTCCAGGCCAGGAGGAGGGGGGCGACGACCAGCGCCCCGGCCGCGTCGCCTAGCCACCAGGTCAGCCAGAGCCGCGGCCAAGCGCCGGGCGCCGCCAGATCCGAGAGACGCAGGGTGAGCACCCCGACCGTCGCGCTGACGATGGGCGCGGCCAGGGCCGCCAAGAGGATGAAGAGCAGGAGGTCCTTGGGCATTGCGAAGGGCCAGCGGCCGCCGGCCCAGCGCGCCGCCAGGGTCCCGCCGAGGACGGCCTCGAGGGTGTTCCCCGCGGCGATGCCCAGGGCGGTGGCCGGGCCGCCGGCCGTCGTCACGTTGACGAGGAACGCCCCGGCGAAGATCCCCGGCCAGACGCGCGTGCCCCAGATGAGGACGGCGGCCAGGGCCAGGCCGGTGGGGGGCCAGACCGCGGTGACGCTGACGTGGGTGGTGGCGAGAAGGAGCCCTAGCTTGCCGACGACGAAATAGCCGGCGGCCAGCGCCGCGGCCAGCCCTAAGGTCTTTTCACGGCCGGCCACCGTGTCAGTCCCCGGCGCCCAAGGTCTCGACGTGGTCGGGCAGGAGCTCCCGGAGCACGGACAAGAGGCGCCGGCGGCTGATCGGCTTCGTGAGGAAGGCGGTGCCGCCGACGTCGATGTTCTTCAAGAAGTCGGCGTCCTCTTTGCGTCCGGTCAGGAAGACGATCGGCATGGCGTCGAAGCGGCGGTCGGCGCGCAGGCGCCGGCAGACCGAGAAGCCGTCGTCGCCCGGCATCTGCACGTCGAGGATGAGGAGGTCGGCCTCCAGGGCCGCCAGCTCCTCGAGCAGGTCGTTGCCGTCCAAGAGCGAGAAGTGCTCGTAGCGCTCGGAGAGCCAGCCTTTGACGACGGTCTGCCAGTCGGCGTCGTCGTCGACCATGACGACGACCGGCCTGTCGGTGTTCTCAGCCTTCATCGTCTCCCCCGCGCTTGGAGGCGCCCTCATAGCGCGGCAGGGTGAAGTGGAAGCTGGCGCCGTGTCCTTCCTCGCCCTCCACCCAGATCTGGCCGCCCTGGCGCTCGACGCTCTCCTTGCAGATGGCTAGGCCCAGTCCCGTTCCCTTATAGCCGTCGACCCTGGGCCGGCGGTCGATCTGGACGAACTTCGTGAAGATTTCGGCCTGGCGGGTCTTGGGGATGCCGGGGCCGTCGTCGATGACGCGGAACTCGACCATGGCGGGGGAGGGGGCCACGGCGGAACGGGACTTGCCCGAGGTCCCCGCGCGCGCCGCGCTGTGGACCTTGGCGCGCACGCTTATCTTCGATTTGGCGAAGCGCAGGGCGTTGTCGAGCAGGTTCCCGAGGGTCTGCGAGAACAGGGCGGGGTCGGCGTGGAGCGCGGGGAGGTCCGCCCCCAGCTCGACGTCGATCTTGACCCCGCTCTTGGCGGCCATGAGGCGCGCCCCGGTGACGGAGTCTTTCACGAGCTGGGCGGGCTCGAAACGGCGCGGGCGGATGTCGGCCCGGCCGGACTCCAGGCGGGCGAGGTCGAGGATGTGGTCGAGGATCTGCTGCAGGCGCAGGATGTTCCGGAACTGGAGGGTGGCCATCTCCTTCTGGCGCTCGTTCATGACCCCGGCCATCCCCTCGCGCTGGTCGACGGCCACGGCCTTGATGATGGTCAGCGGGTTGCGCATCTCGTGGGACACCGCCCCCATGAGCTCGTCCTTGAGCTTGTCCATCCGCCG
The DNA here is from genome assembly GCA_016196755.1 of Elusimicrobiota bacterium. Lineage (GTDB taxonomy): Bacteria > Elusimicrobiota > Elusimicrobia > UBA1565 > UBA1565 > SCTT01. Next base: position 131,328 of record JACPXC010000038.1, on the reverse strand, counting down.
CTGCTCCTTGACCTCGGCCTTGAGCTGCTCGACCTTGCGCAGGTCGGTCATGTCGCGCAGGACGGCCAAGCGCGCGGGCTTGCGGCTCCACTCGATCTCCGAGACGCGCATCTGGATGAAGCGCTCGCCGAGGGTCAGCTCGGCTACGGGGTCTTTGGAGAGCTTGAAAGGGACCTTCTGGTCGAGCAGGGCGGCGGACGTCCCGCCGAAGAGCTTTTGGGCGGCGGAGTTGCGGTAGCGCACGACGTCGCCCTCGTCGATGACGAGGACGGCGTCGGCCAGGCTCTCGAGCAGGCCCCGGAAGCGCCGCGACATGCGGTGGCGCTCGACCGCGTAGCTGATCGTGCGCTTGAAGGCATGGGCGTCGATGGAGCCCTTGACCTGGTAGTCCTGGGCGCCCTGGAGCACGGCTTCCAGGCCGAGGCCCTCGTCGCGCAGGCCGGTCAGCACGACCACCGGCACGTCCGGGAAGGCGGCGTGGACCCGGCGCGGGGTCTCCAGGCCGTGGCTGTCGGGCAGGGCGAGGTCGAGCAGGACGACCTCGGTCTTGCCCTGGGCCAGGATCTTGAGCCCCTCCTCGAGGGTCTGGGCGCATTCCATGACGAACCGGAACGCCGGCCAGTCGGACTTGGCCATCAGGTGGCTGAGCAGGAGGGCGTCGTCGGGGTCGTCCTCGATGAGGAGGACGTTGATGGAGCGTTCTATGCCATTGGCTGCAGCCATATTATTCTTTAATCCGGAAGCGGGGGCGTTCCTAGATGACGCATGTCATCAAGTGTCAGGTTGGCGCTGGAACCGGTCGGACGGGCAACGGACATGAGGGGGTGGAATTCGAGAGTATAAAAAAAGTGTTTATCTTATCGCCATTCATCTATCCTCCAGGCTCATATCTAATGGTATCCCTAGGCCTGCCCAGAGACCATGGTGGCAACGTCTAGCCCGTTTGAATGTTTTGTGACAGTCAAAGCCATGTCATCAAAACCCATATGACCCACTGGCGCGGAAGGCTGGGGACAGGCATACTCCTGCCATGCGGCTGCTCCTGTTCCTGCTGGCTTTCTCCCTCCATGCCGCGGAAGAGTGGGCCCGGCGTCCGAAGCCGCCCACGAAGACCGAGTTGGGGGCCTGGGGCTGGCGCTTCACGGAACCCCTGGGATTTAAGCCCCTCAGGAGGGATAACGGGCGAGAGTCGACCATGGGGGGCTTCCGTTGGGAGAGGTCTTGCCGCAAGCGCTCGCGCTTTAACACGCGCCTTGCGGCCGTGGCCGACATAGAGCTCGAGTTCAAGCCCAGAGACGGCGCCGGAATCAAGCGGGTTTCCGGCTGCGCGGGCCGACCCTGGGAGGAACGCGAGGACAGCCGGCACGGGGCGACGACCTACAGCCTGCGCTGCGAGACCGAGGACGTCTACGAGCTCCATACCGAGCAATTCCGGGTCGTGGCGCGCTACATGCCCGGCGAGTGCTCGCGCGAGGTCTTCCTCAAGTCGTTCCTCGACCTGGCGCGTTCGCTCCAGCCGGTGAAGCCTCCGCGCTGATGCGAGGCTGTCCGCGCGGACAGCTAGCGGTTGACCAGCCCGGTCAACCCGCTCAAGCGGTGGGGGCTGGAGATCCGGGTCGACCCGCCCGGCGGCAGGTTCCCGGTCCGCCAGGATTTACCGTGATCGTCGCCGAGGGTGAGGTCGAGGGTCCGGTTGGTCCGATTGGTGATCTCGTAGGCGTACTCATTGCCGCACATGCCGACGAAGCGCGCGTCGCCGGCGGTCGCCGCGGGCTTGGAGCGGTCGACGTGGAGCTGCCGGTCCTGGGCGCCGATGGTGCCGGTGCAGTCCTTGCAGTCCGGCAGGGCCGAGGGTGCCGGCGCCGCGGTCCGCGACGGCGCCGCCTGAGCCTGGCGTCCGGGGGCCTGCGAACGGAACATCCTCCCGACGCTCGACGGCGGAGCCGCGGCCCGCGGCGCGGCTTCCGCTCGGCGGGAGGCGTTGGGCGCCGCGGCCAGGAACGCGCCGCTGCCCCCGCTGGGGCCCATGCGGAGATTCATGCCTTGGAAGCCGTTGCCGTCGTCCCCGTTCCGGGCGACCACGTCATAGATGTTGCTGATGAGGCGTAGTCGGGGCTTCGGCTGGGTTCCCCGCCCCGCCTTCATAGGGCTCATGCGGTCGCGAGCGGGGAGGTCCGCGTCGTCGACGGAGGGCGCGCGCATCCCTTCCCCGCCGACGGGGAGCGGGCTGGGGCCGACGCGCAGGGGCGTCAGGGGTGCCTCCTCCTGGTCGAGGACTACCAGCGGGATGCTCTCCTCTATGAAGCCCTTGGCGGGCTCGACGGCGGGCGGCTGGGCGGGATCGGCCAAGACCGCGTCCCAAGGGAGCCGGGACAAGAGCGACTGGGAGGCGATGAACGCGGCGATCGCGAACGCCAGGCAGGATCCGGCGACGAGATGGGGGGTGCGAAAGCCCAGAGCGCGCGGCGGTTCTTTGCGCGCAGGGGCGAGGTTGGGGCTGGGAGACGCGGCGCCGGCTGGGCGGCTTTGCGGTTCCGGGGACGGCTGTGGGTCCATCCCGGGTAGTATGGGGCGGGGGGCGGGGAAAGGCAATATCGCGGAAGTTAGGGCAAGGTAAGAGGGGAGCAGCTTCTTGCATTGGCGAGAGGGACAGCCTATACTTCGGGTAAGGCCATGGACGACCCGACCGCACTTGCCAAGCGCTGGGTGCAGGCATGGAAGGCCGCCGGCCCGGAGCTGGAGCGCATCCGGCGCGAGGAACTGCGCAGGCTCCCCCCCGAGGCGGTCGCTTTGCTTTACGGCCACGCGGACTACACCGTCCCGCCCAGGGCCCCCAAGCCCACCTCCGGCCTGGTGGACCAGCAGCGCTGGTTCATGAAGGCCGCGCGTCGTGATTGAGCTCCTCCGCGCCGCCTCCGAGGTCCAAGCCGTCTGCGAGTCGGAGCGCTGGAGGTACTGTTTCATCGGCGGGTTGGCGCTGCAGCAATGGGGCGAGCCGCGCGAGACCATCGACGTCGACCTGACGCTCCTGACCGGCTTCGGCCGGGAGGAGGAGTTCGCGGCCAAACTCCTCGCCCGCTTCTCTGGTCGCATCGACGGCGCGGCCGCGTTCGCCCGCGACAAGCGCGTCCTGCTCCTGCGCTCGAGCGCCGGGGTCGGCATCGACGTCGCCTTCGGCGCGCTTCCCTTCGAGGAAGGGGTCGTTTCGCGGTCGGTGCTCATCGAGTTCCCGAAGGGCCCCTCCTTGCGCCTTTGCTCTCCCGAGGACCTGGTCGTCCTGAAGGCGTTCGCGGCAAGGCCCCGGGACTGGCTGGATATCGAAGGAGTCATTGTGCGCCAGTCCGGCAAGCTCGACTGGCCCTATATCATGAGCCAGCTGCAGCCGCTTGCCGAACTGAAGGAGGCGCCGGAGATCGTCACGGAACTCCAGAGGCGGCGCGCCGAGCTGGAGCGCTAGCCCGCAGCGGCTGCGGAAGGGTCAGCCGCCCAGTTGGGCGCGTCGCCGTCTAAGAACGAAGAGAGGCCGCCGCCCGGCCTTTCGCCGCGGGCATCAAGCGATGGTGGCGAAATGCGCTTCCTTGCCGTCCAACCGGGAGCCCACTATACTCCCCTGATGGTGCGCGCGGTGTCGATTCTGTGGGTTCATTTCGCGGCCCTCCCGGCGACCGCCGGGATGGCCGGCGTCTGCCTCTCGGGCCAGCGTTGGGACGGCGACAAATGGGTGACGGAGCGGTGTCTGGACGAGAAACCGGACCGGAATCTCGGGGGCACCTCGGGCTTGGGGTCGCTGTGGACCTCTTACGACTGGGAGGCCGCTCATGTACCGAAGCTGACTTTGCCCATCGTCGCCTCGAAGACCTACTCCGAGGAGACGGAGTTCGTCCGGCGGGAGGACCCGCCGGCGGTGCGCCGCGCCGTCAAGGAGCTGCACGCGCGACGGGCTCGCCGGCTCAGGGAATTGACCGAGGGGATGAAGGAGTTCGTGCGGCGGGCGCACGGCCTCAACGACCCCCGTGAGCAGGGGGCCTGCATCGCCCTCCGGTCGCGCGCGGCGGCGGACGCATTGCAGAGCTACGGGCAGGGCGACTCGGGCTGGAGGGGCTTCGTCGTCCCTTGGGGCCTGGAGGAGTCCGCGGACGGAGCGGTTTGCCTCCCGGGAGCCTCGATGCGATTGGACGACCGCCTGCTTGGAGCACACTCCCGCTACCTGCGCGAAGCCCAGGCGCTGCTCGCCGATCTCGCCGGCGAAGCGGCCCAGCTCCGCGAAGACGTCCTGCGGCTCCAGGTGACCCTTGCGCAACCGATCCCCGCGACGAAGGCGAAGAAGCCCAAGCGCAGGCTGAACCTCCTGGCCCGCGCGCAGGCGCTCGCACGCGAGGCCGGCGTCGGCCCGGCGGGCGTCCGCGCGGCCGCAGTCGTCACGGCGCTCCGGTCGTCCGCCGTCCTGGGGGAATCCAAGGAGTCGGCCGCGGCCGTGGACGCTGCGGCGGCCGATCTGCGCGAACTTCGCGAGGAACTCCGACCGGGGGCGGGAGGGGCGGCGCAGGCAGGGGCGTCTTCCGCCCGCGTCGGACCGGGGGAGCCTTGGGTCACGCTTCCGCGCATCGCGGCCCTGGCTTACCGCGACGCGGGTGCGGCGGCGGCCGCGGGAGACCCGGCCAAGGCCGCCGGTTCGGCCTTGGCCGCCATCCAAACGGCCCCGGCGTGGTCGGCGCCGCGGTGGTCGTACTGCCTGGCCAAGGAGGCGGAGGCGGCCGCGCCGGGCAGACCGAGTCCGGCGGACTTGAAGGCGGCCGCGCTGAATTACGAGGGTTTCGCCGGAGTCGCCTGGTTTAAGGACGACCGCGGAGGAGAGGCGCTCAAGCGGGCCGCCGAGCTCAGGGCTTTGGCCGCGGACCTGGAGCAGCCGCCGGTCTCCGTCACCCGCCGGCGCACGAAGGTGACCCGCACCTACGTCGCGGTCCCCCTGGGGCGGCCGTCGCTCTTCTGGGACGCCGCGGGCGGCTCTTTCGGCGGAGCGTTCCGTGAGCTGCATGCGCTGCGACTGACTTACTTCCACCCGGCCTTCAAGAGCGTGGGCTTCGGGTTGACGGCGATCGCCCGCTATTGGACCCCATTCGAAGCGACGGTCGCCGGGGCGAAGGAGCGCGTCGCCGTCGACGCGCTATTGCCGGTCGAGGCGGCCTGGAGTCCCCTCAACGTCAGGTTCTGGCGGAATTCGACGCTATCGCCCCAGGTATTCCTATCCTTCACGCCGCTCGCTCGGTTCCATTCGGAGACTCTCAAGGGCTCGCTCAAGGCGGGTCCCGTCCGTGAGGCGGGCCTGCGCGTCCCGTTCGGTGCGTTCGCCGGCCTGCGCGCCTCCTGGCTCGCCATGAAGGTCGCCGACGCCGGCGCCTCGGGCTCGAACCCCGCTTACCGCGGATTCGACGAGACGAGGTTCAACCTCGCCCTGGACTTCTTCCTCGGGGCCATGCTTTCGGCCCCCAAGGTCCGATAAGCGCCGTCGGTAAACCGTTTCCGGCAGTTTCCTTGCGCGCCCGAAACAAGGTGGTTATACTGGCCGCCGATGGGGATCTTCGGTTTGATGTCGGCGCTTCTCGTCATGTCCCCCGCGGCCGCGCCGTCGTCGGACGCGGAGCGCTGCCGGGCGGCCGTGGCGGAGGCGCAGGCCTTGCTAGCCGGCGTCGAGGCCGACCCTGACTCTTACGAGAACGTCGAGGAGACGCGGGCTTCGCTTAAGCGAACCATCGCGGATGCTCGGTGCGCGGCCGTACTCGATAGGAGGGCCCCAGCATCCTCGGAGTCGTCGAAGGCGAAGAGCGTCGCGGTGCGGCTTTCACCCGAAGACCCGACCGCGTACGACTCCGAGGAGGACCCGGCGGCGTGGGAGCCAGAGCCAAGTAGGCAGGATACCCATGTTTCACCCCGTCCGCCTGCGCTCGCCGTGGCGCTAACGGCCGCACTTGGGGCGGTGGGGGCATCGCTGTTCCTCGGCCTCTGGCCGGCCGGACTTGAGAAGCGGTTCCCAACTGTGCGCGACATGCGCAAACGCATGGGGCTCGGGATCCTGCTCGCGGCCGGAGTCATTGGCGGCGGGTACGTTCTTTGGTACGGCAGCGGTGCGGCGGCAATGTTCCGCGCTGCCAAGGCCACAAGAGCCTGTGAATGGATTCTGGCTCGACCCCGGTCGTTGGCCAACACTTCGCCGGCGGAGATCGCGGAGCTCCTGCGAGGCGCGAATGGCTGGCGCGTGGGAAGGTTGGGGCGCGGTTCCCGCGCCGGCCAGGGATGGAGTTTCACCGAGCACGGCGCGAATGGTGCGCCGACAGGTCGGATGATCCGGTGGCATCCCGGCGGAGGACATCACGGCCCGAATCCGTACTGGCGGGTCTCGTCTCCGGAGTTTGGGAAGTCGGGGATTATTCCGGGAGGGCCATAGCATGGCGGACACCGACGAGGCTCTGCGTGAACTTGAGGCCAGTCTGGGACGGCTGGCGGCGCCCGCCGAGGAGCAGTTGGCCTACCTCAACAGTCTCGGGACCGGAGAGTTGGCCGACGAGCTGGCCCTCGAGCTCCACGACGACCTTCTCGCGGTGAAGGGCTGTGCCGAGCCCGACCTGCGCGACTCGGCGGCCATGCGCGCCGTCGTCGAGGTGGACGATGCCCTCCAGCGCATGAGCGGCGCGGCGAACGAGCGGCTCTGGCGGCCGGAGGGCCTGCGCGCGGCGGAGGAGTGGGCGGCGCTGCGCCTCTTGGCTGCGGCCGCTTTGGCGCGGCTGAGGGCCGGAGGGCGGCCTGATTCAAGGCGGCCATGAAACCCGAAGATGTTTCATACGCCAACGTGAACCGCAGGCTGGTGGAAGCGGTGCCGGAGTTGCGCGCGGCCTACGACCAGCAGGTGGCTAGGGGCTATGATGGCGACGGTCCCATGTGCTCATGAGGGGTTCTTCGCGGACGTCCTTCCTGAGTTGTTCGAATTGGCATGGAGCATCAAGGGGCGCGCGGCCGCTGAAGGGGCGTGGCGAGAAGAAGTGGTTCGAGGTCCGGTGCTGAGTAGGGGATAGTCAACCGACCCTTTCGCCGGTACCGGACTCCCTCGAGAGGGTCAAAGTCTGAGCGGAGCCTTCCAATGTCGGGTATGGGAGGCCATTGACAGCCATGAGGACTACCGATATCCTTCTCGTATATGCGGAAGAATTTGACCGTCTCATTATCGGACGAGGATTGGAAGATCGTAAGAGACATCGCGGAGCGTCTCGGCGAAACCTACAGCGCGGTGTTCCACCGCTTAATCGAGATGAGCGGCGGGACGGTCTCGGATTTGCGGCGGGTGTCAAAATACAAGGCGCTCTTGGCGCCGCATGCCGTCCGCCTCGAGAAGCGCGCCGCCGCTTTCGCCCGCGCCGGCCGGCGCGGAAAGACGGCGGCCTGATGGGAGTCCCCCGTCGACAGCGGCAATGGGAGATCTATCGGGCCAACCTTGGGGAAGGGGAAGACATCCGGATCATGGTCCTGTCTTCCAACGAGACCAATGAGATCCTCGACCGGCAGGTCCTGGCTTGCGAGGTCCTCCTTGAGTCAGTCGAGCGCGTGGCGGAGACGCCGGTGACGATTCCGGCGCCCGCGGCGCAGACCGGGCTTGCGGAACCCGCCAATATCAGCGTGGCCACGCTTGCCAGCATTCCGCGCAATTGTCTCGTCGAGCTCGAAGGGCGTTTGGACTCCATAGCCTTGCGGATGGGAGTCAACCGGGGAATCCAGATTCTCCTTGGCAACCAGCGGTGGCCTTAAGGTTCGCCGCCTTTTTGCTGGCCGTGGTCGTCTCATGGCCCGTCCCGAGCTTCGCCCAGGTGGAGGTCGGCTGCACCTGCTACTGCGGCGCCCAACTCAATCCGCCCTGCAGCGCGTCCGCCTGCAAGTCGGCCTGCGGCTATAGCGGCGGTTCCGGCGGCGGCTCCAGCAGAGAATCCGGCGGCGGCCATAGCCCGGGCGAAGGAGGTGGGCTCGCCTTGGGCGGCGTGACCAAGGGGATCCTCGGCGTTGCCATGACGTGTACCACGCTCCTCTGTCGGGCCGGGTTCCTCGCGGGAGCCCCCTTCGGGCTCATGTACGACGTTCCGGTCTGGCTTGTTAGAGGCGTCGGCTACGGCCTCAAAGGCATGGCGCAGGGAACGGCCGCCGTGGGACGAGGCGTCAGCAAGGGATTCAAGAACATGAGGGACGCGCGGGCCGCTTCCTCTCGCAAGCGTGCGGAAAAACTCAACCTTCTCGCCTATACGCCGGTAGGCGATTGCGCGGCGACGCGCGTTTCCGGGGTTTACCACGCCCCTAACGACTGGGAAGACTGCAAGAAGCGGATTCTTGCCCGCCAGAAGGCCATGACGAGAGCAAACCCGTTCAATAAGACAAACGAGCGCTGGTGCAGGAAGAACCTGCCGCTGACCTCCGGGCCCAGCCGCTACCAGTGGGAGGAGCGCTGTGACCCGGGGATATCTCACGTAATGGTCGAGCCGCCATTCAGCGACCCCTTGGGGTCGCAATCTCCGACGACCAAGGCGCAGGCCTACGCCGGAAATCCCGTCAAGGCCGGGTCGCGCGCGGCCGCGGACCCCATCGCGACGGCGACGCCCGCGCAGGCCGCCCTCGCGGCCCAGTATGCCGACCTGGTGCGAAGCGGTCTGGCGTCGGCGACGCCCTCGCAGGCTGACTCCGCGACCCAACATGCCGACCTGGTGCGAAGGGGGCTGGCGCCGGCGTTCCCGCCGGCGACGGATCCTGCCCCGGCGGCAATATCGCCGGGGCCGGGCGCGCTTCCAGCGCAGGCCGCGCTTCCGGTGCCGGCGCTCAGGGATCCCTCCGAGTTGGCGGGCTTGGGCCCGGGGGAAGACAAGGCTGCCGGTCAAGCCGGATTCGACACGAGCGGTGCGATGCTGGGTAAGCGCGGGGCGGCGCCTGAATCGCCCGCCGGCGAATCGGAGCGCAGCGCCCCGGGGACTTCTGCGCCTGCCGAGCCGGCCGCCGCGCCAAGGACAAGCGTGGCTTCCGCCGCCGACCCGCTGCTGCCTAGCGCGGCGGCGCCTCCATCCGCCGCACTGCCGGGTCCGGAGGAGCCGCCGCCGTCCGCGGTCATAGGGAGCAAGCCTCAGGTCATCGGAGACCCGCAACGCTTCCGCGACCATTTCAGCAAGCAGACCGGCAATACCTGCGCGCTGATGAGCATTAAGCAGATCCTGGGGGACTTGGGCCAGACGGTCGGCGAAGAGGATTTGTTCTGGGACGCGTTCGCCAAGGGCTTCATCGCGGCGGGGTACAACTGCGATGGCCCGCTCGATGCGAGTTGCCGCGCCACCTATGACGCCAAGACCGGCCTCTGCGGGGTCGCCAACAAGGACGGGAAGCGTATGTCGGTGGACTTCGACGCGGAAGGCGACGACGTGATGACGAATCGCAAGATCTGCGACGAGGCCCGCCGCAAAGGCGGTATGCTCGCCGTTACCGTCGGGGATTACCTGGGGATGAGGACGGGTCGGCAGGTGCAAAACACCTACAATCCCTCCACGGCCGAGCTGCGCGCCGCGACGAAGACCGACGACAAGTTGGCGCACTACCTCTATATCATGCGCGAGCTCCTTCCCAAGGCGCGCGCGGAAGTCGTCGAGTCGTTGAAGAAAGGCAATCCCGTCATCGTCGCCATGCATGTCGGCTCGCTCCGCGGCCGGCCCGAGCGTCGCGGTCTTCACGCCGTGCTCGTCACGGCGGTGGCCGTCGACGACGACGGGGCCCCGGTCGGCTATTACATAAACGACAGCGCTACATATGAGCAGGGCCGTTTCCTGAATAAGGCGGACTTCGAGAAGGCCTGGCTGGGAGACGACCTGCAGAGGGTATATCTGAAATGAGAAACTTGATCGCGTCGCTGCTGTTGTCCGCCGCGCCGGCTTCCGGCGCCCTACCTTCGCGGCTGTCGCTTGCCGCGGATTCCGTGCGCTTGTCGTTGGCGCGGGAATGCCTGATAACGCTGGAGGCGTTCCAATCGCTGCCGCTCCCCGTGCGCGGCGAGAAAGGCCTGCGCTACCGGATGATGATCTACGACGCATTCGGGGAGAATCCCGAGGACCACGACAAGAAGGTCTATGTCCCGCACAGTGTAGCGCAGTTCGATGCCACCGGAGGCGAGGCCACCTGCAAGGTCTCCGTCGTCTTCCCGAAGCGCCGGCAGAGGGGCGGCGTCCTGGGCGACCAGATGTCGCCGGCGACCTTGAGGATGAGCCGCGAGGCCTTCGTAGAGCGCGAAGCAAGGTTCTACGCCGCCGTCGAGGCCGCCGCGGGGCCCTTCGCCGCGGGCAAGAAGGACGCCAAGGCGGCCGCCGAGTTCCTGGCCGTCTTCAAGGCGCATTCCGAGCCCGCGCTGGCGGAATACTATCGGGCGATGGCGCCTGATTTCTTTGAGTGGCTCGAGGGCGGCGAGAAGAAGTAGTTCGAAGTCCGGCGTTGGGACGATCCCCGGAGGGATAGTTCGATTGCGTTTCCATTCAGCTCACCTCCAGCGTTGGAGGAGAGATGAATGGAAACGCAACCGACCCCCTCGCCGACATGCGACTCCCTCAAGAAAGTAAAAAAGTCAAAGTCCGGCACCGGGATTAGCCAAAAGCCAAAGTCCGGCACTGGGAAGGATAGCCAAAAGCCAAAGTCCGGCATCGGGAAAGTCCGGCACCGGGAAACGGGAAGGCACCGGGACGGAAGGTATTGCGAAGATCGTGTAGTTCCTTAATAATCCTCCTATGAAACTGATTCTTTTGTTGGTGGCAGCGAGTCTGTTCGGCGGGTGTGCTTCACTCGATGATGCCAAGTACTACCGTCGTTTGATGCGAGCGTGTATGGAAAAGACGGGCGCCAGCGAAGGTCAATGTCGGGAACGGAAGGGATGCGGATCCGAGTTGTCGGCCGCGGCTTGTGGACGGAGAATGATTGATCTAAGGAATGCCGATATACAACAGGCAATCGAGCAGGGCCTTTAGTGTCTTCGGGGCCCTTGACACGTCCAGCATGACAGCTAATACTCAATAAGGGCATCCCTATGCTTTCAGTTTCTCGTATTAGTCTATTGCTGTTTTTCTTTTTTGCCTCAGTCGCCTGTGGCGCCACGACTGGTACGACTGAAGCCCAAGATGACACAACTGGAGCAAACGCCAACGATGCGTCCTCGAATCACAGTGAGCGACGGCGGCGCGGATCAGACATTTCAGTAGATCCTGCCCAGCCCGGCGAGCAGGTTACGCTGCGGGACGGTTCTACGCATATCGCTCCCGAACCGTTAGACGATTATCTAAATAAGCCAGAAGCGCGAGCATCTGTATTGTCCCGCGTAGACGATAATCAGAGAGCTTCAATCGAAGCCTTGTGTCAGTCGAGGCCTTCTGAGTGTAACGCGGCAGTTAGTTTCGCCAGGATAATGGCCGACGCTGATGCGAATCAAACCTATACCCCTGGGCGCGGCCATTGGAATATCCCACTCGAAGCTAAGCTCTACCTGAGACAAGTCTCCGACCGCCGTGCATTATTTGGCATGGGCGGCCACGCCAACCGCACCGGCGACCACGGCACCGCCATCGAAGCCGGCAACCAACTTTCCCACACCCACCCCAACCGCCCCGACGGCCACATCGTAGTCGGCGACGCCCAACGCGGCATGGGCAACCCCCAGGAAGCCGCAAGATCCTACGAGCGCGCCACCCAAATCGACCCCCGCAATGCCCCGGCCTGGAACGGCCTCTCCCAAGCCCAATTCGACCAAGGCGACCTCGGCGGCGCCGTCGCCAGCGCCCGCAACGCCCTCAACATCGACCCGTCCAACGCCCAAGCCCGCTCGATGGTCAAGATGTACGGCGACCGCGCCGCCCACTCCGACGCCAACGTCGGCGGCGGCGCCCCCAGCGACGGCGGGAACAGAGGAAGCATCGGCGGCCCCTCGTCCAACTTCCGCGCCTTCAACGAGGAGCCGCAATCCGCCGAAGCCCGCCCCTCCAACACCCTCACCCCCGCCCAGGCCTCCTCCCAGCGCCATGCGGCGGACTCGGTCCGCTATCTCCAGATGGGCGACAAGCGAGGCGCCGTCACCTCCGCCGAGCGAGCCCTGAGCGCCGAGCCCGAGAACAAGCGCGCCTTCCTCGCCCTCTTCCGAGCCCTCCTGGCCCAGCGCAACTTCGAGGCCGCCCTCAAGACCGCCAACCGCGGCCTCGAGGTCTTCCCCGGCGACGCCCTGATGACGGCCATGAAGGCCAACGCCTTGAACCTCATGGGACGCTACCAGGAGGCCTTGGTCACCGCCGACGAGGGACTCAAGGTCAATCCCACCAGCCCCGAGCTCATGCTGAGCAAGGGCTTCGCCTTGAGCGGCCTCGGGCAGTTCGAGGCGGCGCGCTCCATGTTCCGGCAGGCCGGGAAGGACGCCCGCTTCACCGATTTCTCCCGCCAGGCCATGGCGGTGCCCGACGACGAGCTCGTGGCCTTCTTCACCGGGACCCTCGTCGGGCCCAGCCAGACCGCCAAGCCCGTCGAAGCCCCCGCGAAGAAATTCAACTGGCTCAAGGTCGCCGCCGGGATCGGCGCCGGCCTGCTCCTGGTCCTCTTCGGCCTCTCGCGCTCCGGGGACTTCATGGACTCCATCCGCCGCCGCCGCGGCGTCTCGCCCGCGGTCGTCCCCATCGCCACCCCGCCCCCGCACGACGGGCTGGCGGCCAGCGGCTTCCGGGTCGAAAAAAAGATCGGCCAAGGAGGCATGGGGGTCGTCTATCTCGGCACCGACGTCAGCCTCGACCGCCCTGTGGCCATCAAGAAGATGCGCGAGGAGATCCGCGCCGACCCGCACGAGCGCGAGCGCTTCCTTAGGGAGGCCAAGACCGTAGCCTCGCTGCGCCATCCGCACATCGTCGAGATCTACTCCATCGTCGAAGACGGCTCGGACGTCTACATGGTCTTCGAGTACATCACGGGCAAGACCGTCCATGACCTGACCTACGAGCGCGGCGCCCTGCCCTTCGCCTACGCCGCCGGCGTCGTGCGCGCCGTCTCCTCGGCGCTCGACTACTCGCACCGCCGCGGCGTCATCCACCGCGACCTCAAGCCCTCCAACATCATGGTCGAGGAGGACGGCCTCGTGAAGGTCATGGACTTCGGCGTCGCGCGCCAGGCCAAGGATTCCCTCTCGCGCATGTCGATGACCAACACCGTCGTAGGCACCCCGCCCTACATGGCGCCCGAGCAGGAGCAGGGCATCGTGCGCAAGGAGTCCGACGTCTACGCCCTCGCCGTCTGCCTCTACGAGATGGTCACGGGCTCTTTGCCGTTCCAGGGCGTCGGGGCCGGGATGCTGATGGCCAAGCTCAACAAGACCTACGTCCCGCCCTCGCGCGTCATCGGCGGCCTGCCGCAGGGCTTTGACGCCGTCATGGCGATAGCGTTCGACCCCGACCCCGACAAGCGCATGCGCACGGCCGGCGAGCTGGTCCAAGCGCTCGACGCCCTCCCCATCGCCTGAGCATGAGGCTGGCAGCGGCGTGCCTGGCGGCGGCGCTGAACGTCGGAGCCGAGGAGCACCAGCACGGCGCGTCTCACGAACACCAGCATAGCGTCCAGCCGTCCCCAACCCCGCGTCCCGCCCCCCAGCAGCCGGCCGACGAGCAGCAGGAACCGCAGGATCCAGCCTCCCGGCTTGACCGGCTCCGTCAGGAGAATCCTGATTTGGGCCGCAGAGTCGATGAGTTTCTGGATTCGGTCACGCGGGATGGCGAACAACCGTCGCCCGAAGCCCTCGAGCTCGCCCTTCAGATCGGCGGGTCGCTGGAGGCGATCGACGAGCTCAGGGAGGACTTGAAGGCGGGGAAGCTGTCGAGGGAGGAGTTCAAGATCCAGTCCGCTGAGGCGCTCGAGGGGGTCAGGGGAGCCCTGCACGGTCTCATGGAGACCGACAACTCCAACGGTCGGGCCATGCGCGCCGTGCATACGCATTTCGACGGGCCGCTCAAGGCGGTGGGTTTCGATGTTTCCAAGCACGCAAAGGAGATGCACAGCACTCATCCCGGCCCCTTCACGAGCCGGTACCTGGCCAAGACCGAGCTCGACCTCGGCAAATGGCCCAAGGCCGTCGAGCACGCCAAGCAATCGCTGGCCTACGAGCCCAAGAATCCCGAAGCCCTGGGCATCATGGCGCGCGGCAAGTACGAGCAAGGCGACTACGGCGGCGCCCGCGAGGCGGCGACGGCGGCGCTCAGCCTCAACCCCGGCGACCAGGCGGCGCTGGCGATCGCGAGGTTGACCAAGGACCGCGACGCCCCCTCGGGCGCGGTCGGCGCCGGCGCGGCGGCCTCGGCGGGCGCCCCCGCGGCGCCGCCGTCGGGGTTTCGGACCTATGGGGACGAGCGCGCGGTTCCCGACTTCGCGGCGTCCGCGCCCGGGGCGCGCGAGGCCGCCGCGCTGGCCGACCGCGCCCAGACCTTCCTGCGCGTGGGCGACCCCGCCGCCGCCCGCCAGGCCGCCGAGAAGGCCCTCGCCCTGGAGCCCGGCCAGAAGCGGGCGTCGTTGGCGCTGAGCGCCATCCTCATGTCGCAGGGCGAACTGCTCAAGGCGCTCGAGGTCCTGCAGGCCGCGCTCAAGGCCTCGGGCGGCAAGGACCCCGACCTGCTCACCGCTCAGGCCGCCGTGCTCAACCGGCTCGGGCGCTACGGCGACGCCTTGGCCTCGGCCGACCTGGCGTTGGCCGCCGACCCTTCGAAGGCCGCCGCGCACATGAGCCGCGCTTGGGCGCTGAGCGGCCTGGGACGGCGCGCCGAGGCGCTCGAGGCGCTGCGCACGGCCGCGCGGCTCGACGCGCGCTACCAGAAGACTTTCCTCGCCGCCTCCGCGATGTCGGAGGGGGAGGATTTCCTCTCGCTGTTCGTGGGCGAGGCGGCCGCCGCCCCGGCCGCTCCGAAGAAGAAGCGAGCCGGGAGACGCTGGGTCTTCGTCTTCGCCGGCGCAGCAGCCGGCGGCTTGGCCGTCGTCGCTCTGGGCTTCAGCGGCCGCAAGACTCGGTAAGGGAGTCGGCCGAGGCTTCCGCCGAGCTCAAGGCGCCCAGCTCCGCGGCGCTCAGGGGGGCGGCGCCGCCCTCGCGCATCGCCGAGCGCAGCCGGGCGTAGAAGACCGCGCGGGTCTCGAGGCTGCGGATCTCGGAGCCCGGGTTGCGCTTGAGCGCGCGGCGGTCGACCCCTGCGTCGAGTTCCGCGGCCCAGAAGCGGACCTTGAGGGACAGCGCCGCGCTCTGCAGGCCGTCGACCCGGCCCTCCCAGCCGTCGCAGGACGCCGCGGCGGCGGCTCGGCCGCGCTCCCACCAGGGCGTGAAGTCGCCGTCGAGCGACGGCGGCGGGGGCACCGGCATGCCGGTGTCGAAGCCCGCCGATTCCTGCCAGTCCGGGCGGATCTCGGCGCGGGCCGAGCCCAGGACGCGCGCGTCGTCGGCCGCGATGAGGCGCAGGTTGACCTCGACCTTGCGGGAGGACTTCCGGATGAGGCTCCCGGAGATGATGGCCTCGACACCCATGAGCTGGCCGAGTCCGGCCGCGCCGCGCGGGTCGACCGCGCCGCTGTGGGTCAGGCGCTGCTCCTCCATGACCTTGCCGAGCAGGGTGCGCTCGACGACCTGGAGGCCGTCCTGGCGGGCCAGCTCGCCGACCAGGCGCTCGCTGACCGCGGCGGCGCCGCCCGGGTCCATGCCGGCGATGGTCTCGAGCGTCAGGACCGCCACGCGGCGCGCGCCGGCTTTGCGCGCCGCGGCGGCGAGCTCGGCCGCCAGACTGGCATAGTCTCCCGCGGCGGCCGGCGCGGCGAGAAAGAGGGCGAGGAGCGCGGCGGGCATGTCCCAGTGATACCCGGAAAGCCCGCCGAGCACAATTCACAGCGGTGATGACGCGCGGGAACTTCGCCCGTCACCTGAGGTAACTCGGCCTGTTACCGAGTCTCAGACGGCAGGTAGGCGTAGCCGAAGCCCCGGACGGCCCGGAAGCGGCGCCCGACCTCGGCGGGCAGGGACTTGCGCAGGCGGTTGACCAGGATGTCCAGCGCGCGCGAGAGCGACGGATCCTCGCGGTTGTCGACTAACCGGAAGAGCTCCTGGCGGGAGACCGGGGCCGGCGCGCGTTCGATCAGGGCCACGAAGAGCTCGTAGGTCTTGGGGGTGAGGATGCCGGCCGAGGCGCCGGCCACGAACACCTCGCGGGTGTCGGGGCGGAAGGCCAGATCGCCGCGGCGCTTGAGGCGCGAGTCGATGTCGCGCCGGCGGAACAGGGCCTCGAGGGTGGCCAGGAGCTCCTCGCCGTTGGGCGACTTGGCGATGAAGTAGTCCGCACCCTTGCGCAGGCAGGAGGCTCGTTCGGCGGCGAAGCTCGTCATCATGAGGATGGGCACCTCGGCCGTCCCGGGGAGCGCGCGCAGACGCTTGACCACCTCGGTGCCGTCGCCGTCGGTGAGCTGGAGGTCGAGGATGACGCAGTCGGGTACGCGGGCCTGGGCCATGCGCAGAGCCTGGCGGGCCGTGGAGGCGAAGCGCACGTCCTTATAGCCCGCGGTCTTGAGCCACAGTCGGACCAGCTGCTGCCAGTCGTCGTCGTCCTCGACCACCAGCATGGCGCTGCTCGGTCCGCTCATGGCGAGGAGTCTACAAAACACGAGGCCCTCCCCCAGGGAAGGGGAGGGCCAAGCGATTGGTGGAGGTGCCGGGGTGCTGCCCCCCGGGTCCAGAAGCCGTCTTTCGGGGCCACTACAGGCTTAGTCCGCTTTTGGTCTCGTCCCGAGAAAGCCTGCGGACAAGTATCCCGGGACCAGCTCCGTGTTGGTCTCGACCCCTCCGCGACGAAGCGCGCGCGGAAGCGTCCAGCCTGCTCTTGACGCCGGCAGCCCCCCAGCAGGCGTCGGGGACCGGCGTGAACTCACTGCGGTTTAGGCAGTGGCCCAGGCCAACGGAGTGTTGGCTTTTGTTTTTTGGCCTGATTTTAACCTGGCTCTGGCCAACCAGGGCCTGCGGCTTCCCTACGAACGAACCCTGTCGATCCTATTTCACCCCCGACGACACCAGTATAACAGACCACTTCTCCGTCGACAAGGGCAGTAACAATTAATCCATTGAAAAACAGCGGTTCCGGGGCTAAGCTCGGGAGAGTCCCGGAGAATCCCTCTGCCCGTCTCGCATCGCTCGCTGACTCTATTAGGAGCCAACCTGATCTTCGCCGGCGTATCGGCGGGGCTCTTCTTCTTTCCCGGCTGGGAGACCGTCATCTATCCCGCCTACGCGCTCATCTTCCTGTGGACCGACCTGCGGCGCGACGAGGAGATGCACATCATCTTCGTCTTCCTGGCCACCGCGGCGGCCTTCCTCATCATGACGCGCGACTCGACGAGCGCCGCACGCGGAGGGCTGGCGATCGAGGCCTTCTCGGTGTGGATCCTGTCCTTCGGCATCGGCTTCCACCGGAACCAGCTCTCGGCGACGCGCATGGCGGTGCTGGCCGAGACCGATAAGTTCGACACCCAGATCCGCGACGCCGAGCGCGAGCTCAAGTTCTACAACACCTACGAGTCCTCGGCGGTGACCCAGATCCGCCTGCGCCGCGACCTGACCCAGGCCGCCAAGAGCTTGGGCACGACCCTCGACGCCGAGGAGGTGCAGAAGCGCCTCCTGCGCATCCTGGAGACGCGCTTTAAGGGCTCGAAGGTCCAGGTCCTGCCCGGCCAGCCCCAGGACCCGCTCGTCGAGTGGTCGGTCAAGACCCGCACCCCTGTCCTCGTTCGCGACATGAAGCTCGAGGACCGCTTCGGCCCGCGGCCTCCGTCGGCGACGTTCCGCTCGGCGCTGGTCGTCCCGCTGTCGGTGGCGCAGAAGCCCTACGGCTTCCTGCGCCTGGAGGCGCCCCAGCCCGAGGCCTACAACAACGACGACTTGCGCACCGTCGACTTGTTCTCTACCGTGGCCGCGATGACGCTCGAGAATATCCGGCTCTACGAGGCGGCCCACGACCTGGCCACCCACGACAGCCTGACCCAACTCGTCACCCAGCGCACCTTCGTGCAGAAGCTCAAGGAGGAGCTCCTGCGCGCCGGCCGCAGCCAGATGCCGACCGCGCTCATCATGGCCGACATCGACCATTTCAAGGTCTACAACGACACCTACGGCCATCAGGCCGGCGACGAGCTTTTGCGGACCGTGGCGCGCATCATGGCCGCCCAGACCCGCCCGGTCGACGTCGTGGCCCGTTACGGCGGCGAGGAGTTCGCCGTCATCCTGCCCAACACCCTGCGCGAACAGGCCTTGGCCGCCGCCGAGCGCATGCGGGTCGCCTTGGCCGCCGAGCCGTTCGTCTTTCAGAGCCGGCGGACCCGCGTGACCGCGAGCTTCGGGGTGGCGGTCTTCCCGGTTGACGCCTCCACCCAGACCCAGCTCGTGAGGGTCGCCGACGAGCGCCTCTACAAGTCCAAGGACGGCGGGCGCAATATGGTGACCGGATGAGGGGGGAGCTCCTGATCGGCGTGCTGTCGTTGTTTCCGGCCGCCGCGCTCTGGCTATCCTGGCCGCGCCGGGCCTGGGCCTCCTGGGCCTGCGCCGGGGGGGCGGGCCTGCTGTGGCTGGGCGGCATGGCGGCTATCGACGCCGGCCTGCGCATGCAGTTGGCGGCGGCGGGGGCGGCCAGCCTGGCGGCCTGCTTCTACGCCGGCTATGTGGCCTCTCGCAGCGCCGCCGAATACGCGCGCATCGACGCGGGCTTCGCCAAGCGCAAGTCGACCCGCGACGAGCTCAAGGGCGGCCTGGCCGCGGCCAAGGCCCGGGCCAAGGACATCGAGACCGAGCAGCGCGAGGTGTTGGCGCTCTACGGGATGGTCAAGGGCATGGCCGAGGCGATGACCTGGACCGACATCCGCCCCAAGCTCGAGGTGGCCGTCGAGCAGTACCTCCGAGTCGACGAGTTCGCCGTCTACGCCCTCGAGCAGAGGGGGCAGGAGAGCCTGCGCCTCCTGGCTCGGCGCCGCCTGCAGTCCTCGGTCGGCGGCTCCTGGGAGACGCTCTCGCGCTGGCTGCAGGAGAACGGGGTGCCGCTGACCGTGCCGCGCGTGCTCGAGAAGCCCGAACGCGCGGTGGCCTTGCCGGTCTTCGACGGCGAGAAGCTCATGGGCTACTTCTACGCGCGCATCCCTCAAGGGATCGACGCCGAGACCCTGCTCACGAAGGCGCAGAACTTCGTCGACGAGATCTCCTTCGCCTTCCGCCGCATCAAGCTCTTCCACGAGGTCGAGAAGTTCTCCCAGGTCGACGGCCTGACCGGGACCTTCCGCCGCGGCGTGCTCGACGAGCGCATCGCCGAGGAGGTGGTCCGGGCCCAGACCTTCAAGACCACCTTCTGCCTCATGCTCCTTGACATCGACAAGTTCAAGTCTTTGAATGACACCTACGGCCATCAGTTCGGCGACGAGGTCCTGCGCCGGGTCGGCGAACTCCTGCGCGGCAGCGTCTACGAGACCGACTTCGTGGCCCGCTACGGCGGCGAGGAGTTCGCCATCCTGCTCCCGCGCGCCGAGCCGGCCGGCGTATTGAGAAAGGCCGAAACGGTGCGCAAGGCCATCGAGGACGCCAGCTTCGAGCTGGCCATGCAGCGCGTGAAGGTGACGGTCTCTCTGGGGATCGCCCACTTCCCGCGGGACGGGCAGACCGCCGACGCGCTGGTGCGCCAGGCCGACGTGGCGCTTTATCACGCCAAAGAGAACGGCCGCAACCGAGTCATCGACGTAGCCGAGATCCGGAGACCCCCATGAGCGACGAGCCCCAAGAACAGAAGCCGCAGGATATCCCGCCCGCGTCAGCGGCGCCCGTCGAGACGCGCCGCCCCCGCCGCGCGGCGCTCAAGGCGCTGATCGGCCTCTACGCGCTCTCGCTCGCCGCGGCCGGAGTGCTCCTGCTGCGTCCCGCCAAGGACGCGGTCAAGTCCGAGAAGCCGTCGATCCGGCTGCCCAAGGGCCTGCTCTCCGGCGCTAAGAAGGACTACGTCGGCGTCGTCGAGATCCACGGCGCCATCATGAGCTCCGACGGCGGCGGCGGGTGGAGCTCCCGGGGCGGGTCGGGCTGGGCGCGCAAGCTCGAGCGCCTGGCCAAGAAGAGCGAGGTCAAGGCCATCGTGCTCTCGATCGACTCGCCTGGCGGCTCGGTGGGCTCGGTCCAGGAGCTGCACTCCCTCCTCCTGCGCCTGCGCAGCGAGCACAAGAAGCCGATCGTGGCCCAACTCGGCGACGTGGCGGCCTCGGGCGGCTACTACCTGGCCGTGGCCTGCGACCGGATCGTCGCCCATCCAGGAACCCTGGTCGGCTCGATCGGCGTCATCTTCAACATGACCAACGTCGAAGGCCTGATGGGCAAGCTGGGCGTCAAGACGTCCCCCATCAAATCCGGCAAGATGAAAGACATCGGCTCGATGTCGCGCGCCATGACCGAGGAGGAGCGCGCGCTCATGCAGGGCCTCATCGACAACGCCTACGGGCAGTTCCTCGGCGCGGTCGCCGAAGGGCGCGGCAAGAGCCCCGAGGCCATGCGCCCGCACGCCGACGGGAGGATCTTCACCGGGGAGCAGGCCCACAAGCTCGGGCTCATCGACGAGTTGGGCGACTCCTGGGCCGCGGTCCAGCTGGCCGCCAAGCTGGCCAAGATGGAGGGCAAGCCCGAGGTCCTCAAGGAGAACGAGACCTTCTCGGGCATCATCGAACTGCTGGAGTCGCGCCTGGCGTTCATGCGCGGGCCGGACCTGGGCTTCCTCTCCGAGATGGGCGTTTTCTCGCCCGGCCTCGAGTACCGTTGGAGGCCGTAGCATGGCCTCGGTGGGCTTCGACGCTTTCTACGACTTCGTCGAGGACCCGGTCCGCTCGGCCGAGGCCGCGCGCCGGCGCCCGCCGCTGGCCCTGGGGATAACCGCCTACGCCTTAGCGGCGGCCGGCCTCTACGCCGCCCAGGGCTTGGCCGGTCGGAACGTCCTGCTGGGCGTGTCGCTGCCGGCCCTGGCCTTCGTCTGCTCCTGGAGCCTCGGGATGGGGGCGTTGTTCGCGGCGGCGGTGCACCTGGCCGCCGAGGCCGCCGGCGGGCGGGCGCCCGCGCTGGCGTTGTTCTCGCTGTTCGGCTTCTCGCGCCTGGCCTGGGGTCTGGCCCTGCCCGCGATGCTCCTGCTCAAGGCCCTGGCTCCCGACGCGGGCTGGGCCGCCGGGGCGGTGTTCGCGGCGGCGGGCCTCTGGGTCTTGGTCCTCGAGACGCGCTCGGTGCGCCTCATCTACGGCTTCGGACACGCTCGGGCCCTGGCCGTCGTCTTGGCACCGTACGCGGCGCTGGCGACCGGCATCCTGCTCGTGTTCGCGGCCACGGCCTGGGGCCTGGTCTATCAGTTCATGCGGCTAAAAGCCGCATGAAAGCGCCCATTCCCGAGGTCTACCAGGGGCTTCCCGTGGTCACCGCCGCGCGCATGGCCGAGATCGACCGCGCGGCGATAGACAAGAAGGGGATCGCGGCCCTGACCCTCATGGAGAACGCCGGGCGCGGCGTGGCCGAGGAGGTCCTGCGGCTCCTGGCCGCGCGCGGCGTCGGCGTAGGCGACTCCCTGGTCACGGTCTGCTGCGGGCGCGGCAACAACGGCGGCGACGGCCTGGTCTGCGCTAGGCATCTAAAGAACTCCGGCGCCGAGGTCATGGTCTTCATCGCCCCGCCCAAGCGCGACGGGCGCTACTCTCCCGAGGTCCAGGAGAACCTGCGCCTGGCCGTGGCGGCGGGGGTCTCGATACACCAGGTCTCCGAGGAGCTAGTCGAGCTAGACGTGCGCCTGCGCTCCTCGGCGGTCTTAGTCGACGCCCTGCTCGGCACCGGCTCGTCGGGCAAGCCGATGGGGCCCATCCACAAGATGATCCAGTGCATGGTGAAGGCCAAGAAGCCCGTGGTGGCGGTGGACGTGCCGTCGGGGCTTCATCCCGACACCGGCTACCACTCGGGCGTGGTCGTCGAGGCGACTCTCACCTTGGCTTTGGGTCTGGCCAAGCGCGGGCTCTTGGCCGCGCCGGCGGCCCGCTACGTGGGCGAGCTCAAGGTCTTGGATATCGGCATCCCCAAGGAGCTGCTGCGCGCGTGAAGAGGCTCGTCCTCTTAGCGGCGATGACGGCCTGCTCGTCTACCCCGGCCAAGAAGGCGGACGGGGACGCCGCGCCCGGCCCCAAGCCCGGACGCTACGCCGTCCTCGTCACCTCGCGCGGCACGGTCGACATCCGGCTCTTCATCGACGCCCCGAAGGCGGTCGAGAACTTCACGGCGCGTGTGCGCGGCGGGGAGCTGGCCGGCGCGGAGTTCGGGCGCGTCGTCCCAGGTTTCATGGTCCAGGTGTTGGGCTCCAAGGGCGGGGAGGCTTTGCCGCTCGAGTCCTCGCCGGGGCGAGGGTTCGAGAAGGCGGGGCGTGTTGCTCTGGCGGAGATCGCGGGGGGCGCGTCTCCGGACCAGTTCTTCATCACTCTCTCCCCGGCCCCGTGGCTCGATGGCAAGCACACGGTGTTCGGCGAGGTCACGGCGGGGTTGGAGTTGCTGACCGCGTTGGCCGCCGAGCCGCGCGAGGAGCGGGAGAAGGATGGACGCTTCGTCGACCGTCCGGTCAAGCCGCTGATCATCGAGTCGGCTTCCATCGAGGAGCGGCGGTGATCCGCCTGGCCGAGGGCGTCCATAGGCTCGAGTCGGGGGGGTTCGTGAACTCCTATCTCATCACCGGCGGCAGCGACCTTACGCTGATCGACGCCGGTCCCGCGCGGCGCGCGCCGGCGCTGTTGGCCGAGCTCAAGGCTAATGGCTACTCGCCGACCGACATCGGGCGGGTGGTGGTGACCCATGTTCACGCCGACCACGTGGGGGGGCTGAGCCTCCTGCTCACCCAGCGCCACATCCGGGTGTTCGCGCATCCGTTGGAGATCCCGGCGCTGACGGGGTTGGTCCCGGTGCCGTCTTTGCGCGGGCCTCTGGGGTTTCTCGTCGAGACTTTCGCCGAGCAGTTCTTGCCGTGGAAGCCCGTCGAGGCGGCGTTCCCTACCGAGCCGGGGCATCCGGTGCGCGGGTTGCCGCAGTGGCAGGTGCTGCACACGCCGGGGCATACGGCGGGGTCTTTGAGCCTCTACGAGCCGGTGCGGCAGATCCTGCTCTGCGGCGACCTCTTGTCGAACCGCGGCGGGCGTCTGCATCCGGTCGCCGGCTCGCTCAACCGGGATCCCGGAGCGGTGGAGCGCTCGCTCAAGGCGGTGTCGGCGATGGACGTCGACATCCTGGGCTGCGGGCATGGGCCCGAGGTCAGGGGCGGGGCGTTCCGGCACATCGAGAAGCTGGTCCCGGCTTAGCGGCCTCTGGACATTACATGTTTTGTGGCAAAATAAGCCATAACTATTGACATGAATAGAGTCGGCGGTTATACTCAAAGCATCCCATGATCACCGTCAAGCACAGCGCCACCCTGGCGAGCATCAGCGAGCTGCGCACCAAGTCGGAGGAGATCCTCTCCCGCCTCAAGGAGAACCGGGTCATCCTGGAGCGCCACAGCAAGCCCGTGGCGGTGATGGTCGACTACGCTCAGTACGAGAAGTTCGAGGAGATGCTCGAGCTGGCCGAGGACCTCGTGCTGGGCTCGCTCGCCGCGGCTCGGGACCGCTCCGCGAAGAAGGGCGATTTCGTCGACCTGGACAAGTGGTAGAGCCGGCGGCGCCGCGGCGCTGGAAGATAAAGGTCCACAAGGAGGTCACGACCCGCGACAGCCGGCGGTTCGATGACCCCACCAAGGAGAAGATCAAGCGGAAGCTCCGTGAGCTGCTTGCCGTCTCCCCCGAGGAAGCCGGCGCGCCGCTCCGCCACGCGCTGAAAGGCTATCGAAAACTGGTGCTCTTCGAGGAGTACCGGGTCGTCTACCGGGTCGAGCGCGACGCGGTGATGGTTTTCGTGCTCGCCGTCGGCATCCGCCGCGACAGCGAGGTCTATTCGGAGGCGCTGCGGCGCCTGCGCCGGAGCGGCGGGTAGCCGTGACGTCGTCGACGCCGAGGCCTTCCATCACCCGAGCCATCAAGTCGGCTTCTATTTTTTGGAGCTTCAAGCCCTGGTGGCTGACGGCGAAAGCGCCCCAAAGGGCTTGCTGGCGGCTCCTCGCATCAGGCGGTACGTCAGGACTCAGTGACGAGTTTGCGCCGCTAGAGTAAGCGCGCGCCTTTTACAAAAACCTCAAGCGGGAAAAAACAGTTGTTCAGCATCCCGTCATGGCACGTGAATTCGTAATTGTGCTTCGTTCCTACTATCTGCAGCGCGGAGAATATGTTGAGCCTGTGGATCCTGTAGCGGACGACGGTGTGCGGCCCTATCTTGACGATCCGCGGGTTTTCTTCCGGCGGTATCGGCGGGAGATTGCCGTTCTCGTCGAGAGGTCCCTCGTACTCATAGTAGTAGTGATCTTTCAGGTCCTTCTGCATCTCTCTGAGGACGTCTTCCGCCGGCTTAGCGGGCAGCACCGTCATGGCGAATGGTCGGTCGAGGCTTCCGTAGAGAATCAAAGGACCGAAAGCTACTTCGCCTTTGTCCAAGACGTCGTAAGGCGGCAGGAAATAACGTTTGCCGCCCCAGAGGGCGTTGTATGGGACCTGAAAAGCTATGCCCCTGGCGCTGCCCTCGAATGGGACTTGTGTATCCGGCTGTTCATCGGATAGGACGCCTTCCTCCGTGGCGATCTTCAGAAATTCATCCCCTTGGTAGTTCGTTCTGCGGGCCCAGTCGTCGGAGATCTTTCTCAGCAGTTCCGGCGTGAGCGGGACGCGGTCGCCGGCCGTCGGATCGCTCTTGGGTTCCGCCGGCGGCTTAGGCTCGCGGCAGGACGCCGCGCCGATCGCGAATAGGGCCAAGGCGACGGCGCGGATCCCGTTCGGCACCCAGCGGCGGAGGTCCTCGGAGATCAGTGAAAGGTGTTCGCGCAGTCGGGGGCTCTTCGACTCAAGCAGAGGCAACAGCTTTCGCCGGATCCAGTTCCTCGTGAAATCCTCGTCGCGGTTCGTGGCGTCCTCGCGCCAGCTTAGCCCGAACCCGCGGCAGTAAGCCCTTGCCTCTTCCCGCGTGATCCCCATCAGCGGCCGCACGACCTCCGCCGTAGTCCCTGGGAGCGCCCGCCGGGGCGGGATCCCCAGCAAACCCTTAGCCTTCGTCCCGCGTAAGAGGTGCAGCAGGACCGTCTCCGCATGGTCGTCGAGGTGATGCCCCAGCGCCACCTTTCCGCACCCATGCCTCCGCGCCAGCCGGGCCAACGCCTCATAGCGGAGCTTCCGTCCCGCGTCCTCGAGCCCGGCCTTGCGCCGCCGCGCCGCACCACGGACGTCGAGCGCGACGATTTCGCAAGGGACCCCCAGGCGGGAGGCGAGTTCCATGACGGAACGCGCGTCGGCGTCGGCCGCCCGCCCCCTAAGCCCATGGTGGAAATGAACCAACCGCAACGCCCGTACCCGTCCCTTCGCCCTCAGCCCCGCCAGCCAATGCGCCAGGCAGACCGAATCGGCGCCGCCGGACACCGCGGCCAGGACGCTGTCGGACGGCGACAGCAGTCCCTCGGTCCGGACGAACGCCGCCAAGCGCGACGCGGCTGATTTCGCCGAGGACATCCTAACCCAAACCGCGCGTCTCCAACCCCAGGGCCTCGGCCGCCGTTCCGAGCTGGCGGTCGTGGGTCAGAAACACGAGCTTTTCATCCCGCTGTTCGACGTACAGCAGGGCGCTCGAGAGATGAACGGCGTCCAACGCGCCGATAACCGTCGGAAAGCTCTGCGCGGACCGGTTGAGGACATGGGCGTCGAGAGCGATGACATCGACGGCCTCGAGGATTTCTCTCAGGAGCCGCATCTTCTCCGCGACGACGGCGTCGTCAAGGATTCCCCGGAGCCTCAGGCGGTCCAGGGCTCGGAGGGATTCCACGAGAGTTATCTCGCTGGTGCAGCCTTCCTTCCATTCACCCCATTGCTTGAGGGCGTCGGGTTCTCCGAGGAGCTTCCTCAGTATGACCGACGTTTCCAGATAGACTTTCACCGCCGATCCCGGTCTTCCCGAAGCAGCGCCGTGGAGTCGGTGCGGTGCTTCAACGGATGAAACTTCATCGCCTTTAGGCTGGCCGGGCTCTTTCTGGCCTTGGAGATGACGAGGCCGCGGCCGCGCTGGGCCGAAGGGAGCAGTCTGGCCACCGGGGTATTCCGGTCCATGACCAGGATCTCGTTTCCTTGCTTGACCTGGGCGAGGTAAAAGCTCAATTTGGCCTTGAGAACGGCGATGTTTACTGATACCATGACTATATGGTAGTCACTAATGGTCATATAGTCAAGACCAGGTTGCGGCACGTCCCCAACCTCCTGACCTGCCTGCGCATCGTCCTAGCCCTCTATTTCCCGTTCGCCCCACCGACCCGCCGATTGACCATCGCCGCCGTGGCCCTGCTGACCGAATACCTCGACGGCGCCCTGGCCCGGAAGTTCGGCTGGACCAGCCGCTTCGGGCTGCTCCTCGACCCGGCCGCCGACAAGTTGTTCTTCCTAGCCGTGGTCATCACCTTGGTCCGGGCCGGCCTCCTCACCTGGGGAGCGGTCGCCCTCCTGGGAATCCGGGACCTCTGCGTCATCGCCGCCGTTGTCTGGGCGCTGGGATGTGGACTCTACTCCCTTATAGGGGAGATGCGCCCCACCAAAGTGGGCAAGGCGGCCACCGTCGGCCAATACCTGGCCTTCTTCGACATCCTCATAACGGGCCGTCTACACGTCCCGGTGCTCGTCATAGGGACGGCCCTGAGCGCCGCCGCCGCCGTCCAGTACTGGACCTATTTCAGAAAAATGCGGCAATCTAATATATAATGCCCACGATGAAACGGGACGCCTCCGAGAGGAACATCGCCCATGGCTAAGAAGGTGCTGGTCATCGACGACGAGCCGGAGATGCTCAACCTCATGCGCTTCACCCTCGAGCAGGGGAAGTTCGAGGTCGTCACCTGCGACTCCGGCCGCCACGCCTGGAACGCCATCATCGACAATAAGCCCGACCTCATCCTCCTCGACGTCATGCTCCCCGGCATCGACGGCTACTCCCTTCAGATCAAGATCTCCCAAGACGACGCCACCAAGGCCATCCCCATCATCGTCATGACGGCCTTGGAGCCCTCGCGCACCCTGTTCAAGAAGTTCGAGCAGGTGAAGGGCTTCATGACCAAGCCCTTCAAGACCGACGAGCTCCTCGAGAAGGTCGAGGCGATCGTCGGAAAGAACGCCTAGGCCGTGTCCGACGACAAGTTCGACGCCATAGTCGTCGGCGCCGGTCCCGCCGGCACCACGGCCGCCATCACGATGGCCCGCGCGGGCCTGAGCGTCGTCCTCCTCGAGCGCGGCGAGTACCCCGGCGCCAAGAACGTGCAGGGCGCCGTGCTCTACTCGAAGATGCTCCATGACGTGGTGCCCGAGTTCTGGAAGGACGCCGAGTCCCCCGTCGAGCGCCCCATCGTCGAGCAGCGCACCTGCATCACCACCGAGGACTCCTCGGTCACCGTCGGCTACCGCTCCCAGAAGTTCCTCGAGGGCGTCCCGAACTGCTTCACCATCATCCGCGTGCGCTTCGACCAGTGGTACGCCAAGAAGGCCGAGGAGGCCGGCGTCAACCTCCTCTGCGGCGTCAAGGTCGACACCGTCATCCGCAAGGACGGGAAGATATGCGGCGTTAAGACCTCCGACGGCGAGGAGCTCTTGGCCGACGTCGTCATCGCCGCCGACGGCGTCAACTCCATCCTGGCGCAGAAGGCCGGCTACCGCGCCGAGCTGAAGTCCTCCGAGGTCGCCCTCGGCGCCAAGGAGATCCTGGGCCTGCCCTCCGAGAAGATCGAGGACCGCTTCGCCCTGGCCAAGGGCGAGGGTGCTACGACGGAGTTCTTCGGCTCGCTGTCCTTGGGGATGCTCGGCTACGCCTTCCTCTACACGAACAAGGACTCGCTCTCGCTGGGCGTGGGTGCCAAACTCAGCCACTACCAGAAGACCGGGATCCGTCCCTCCGAGCACCTCGAGAAGGTCAAGAAGCACCCCATCATCGCCAAGCTCATCGAAGGCTCGACGCCCCTCGAGTACTCGGCCCACCTCATCCCCGAGGGAGGGTTCAACTCCATGCCCCCGCTGGCCAAGGACGGGTTCCTGATCGCCGGCGACGCGGCCCAGATGATCAACCCGGCCTTCCGCGAGGGCTCGAACCTGGCCATGACCTCGGGGATGCTCGCCGGCCAGACCGTCATCGAGGCCAAGGCCCGCGGCGACTTCTCCGAGGCCTCGCTCTCGGCCTACGTCGACAAGCTCAAGGCCTCCTACATCTGGCCCGACCTCGTCGAGACCAAGGACATCGAGGACCACGTCGAGTCCTGCGAGGGCTTCCTTGATTTTTACCCGCGGCTGGCCTGCGACCTGGCCCACCTGAGATTTACGGCCGACGGGCAGCCCAAGAAAGATCATTTCGCGAAGGCGCTCGGCCTAATACGGAAACGCGGCCTGATCAGGATGGCGCGGGAGCTGTTCCCGCTGAGGAAGGTGGCGGTATGAGCCACATGAAGGAGTCGGTCGAGGCCAAGCTCGGCCTGCTCGACTGGAAGAAGCACAACGAGACCCACATCACCCTCAAGGACTCCTCGGCCGCGTCCCCCTGCGTCACCAAGTGCCCGGACAAGCCCTGCGTCACCGTCTGTCCCGCCAAGGTCTACGAGTGGGAGGACGCGCAGAAGAAGATCCTCGTCGCCTACGAGAACTGCATCGAGTGCGGCGCCTGCCGCATGCTCTGCCCGTTCGACAACATCGTCTGCGACTGGCCGATCGGCGGCCACGGCGTCAAGTACAAGTACGGATAAGCCTCCCGCCGCCGTGCCGTCCCCCGCCCCCTCCGTCGAGCTGAAAGGAGTCCTCAAGCGTTTCGGCCAGACGACGGCGGTCGACCGCGTGGACCTTACGATCGGCGACGGCGAGTTTTTCGCCCTGCTCGGCCCCTCGGGCTGCGGCAAGACCACGCTCCTGCGCATGATCGCCGGCTTCGAGTTCCCCGACGAGGGCGAGGTCCTCGTCGAGGGCCGCGACGTGGCGCGCGTGCCGCCCAACGAGCGCCCCGTCAACATGGTCTTCCAGCATTACGCGCTCTTCCCGCATATGACGGTCAAGGACAACGTGGCTTTCGGCCTGCGCATGAAGCGCCTCTCCGAGGACCAGGTCCAGGAGCGCGCGGCGGAAGGGCTGCGCACCGTCCGGCTCGACGCCCTGGCCGGGCGCTACCCGCACCAGCTCTCCGGCGGCCAGCAGCAGCGCGTCGCGCTGGCGCGCGCGCTCGTCAACGAGCCGGAGGTCCTCCTCCTCGACGAGCCGCTGGCCGCGCTCGACGAGCGCCTGCGCCAGGACATGCGCGTCGAGCTCAAGGCCCTGCAGGCCAAGGTCGGCATCAGCTTCGTCTTCGTCACCCACGACCAGGAGGAGGCCCTGGCCCTGGCCGACCGCATCGCCGTCATGCGCGGCGGCCGCATCGAGCAGATCGGCACCCCGCAGGAAGTCTACGAGAACCCGGCCTCGCGCTTCGTCGCCGACTTCGTCGGGGTCTCGAATCTGCTGGTCGGCAAGGTCGCCGAGGTCGAGCCGCTGCTCGTCTCCGCGCCGGGCACCGCCCGCCGCGCCGTCATCGACGTGCCCGAACTCGGCCGCATGACGGCCTACCTGGCCGAGGGCGTGCGCCCGGGGGAGGAGACCACCCTCTGCCTGCGTCCTGAGCGCATCCACATCGCCTCCGACGGCGTCGAGAATGAGCTCGAGAACCGGGTGCCCGGCCTCGTCGAGAGCACGGTCTTCCTCGGCGGCGAGGTCCGCTACCGGGTACGCACCGCCGGCGGCAGGGCCCTCGAGGTCCACGAGCAGAGCTCGCCGCTGCGCGGCGTCCGGCGTCCCGGCGAGCGCGTCCTCGTGCAGTGGCGCGACGAAGACGCCCGTCCCGTCCGGCCATGACCGAGCATAGCGCAGGGAATGGTCGACCCCTGATCCGTAGGGGGCGACCATGAGCCGGCACCGCCGGCTCGACTGGCCGGCCCTGGCCTGGCAGTCGGTCTTCCTGGGCCTGCCGCTGGCCTTCATCGTCGCGGTCAGCCTGGCGGCGCGCGGCCCCTACGGCGGCGTCGAGTGGCGCCTCAGCCTAGCGGCCTACGGCCGCCTCTTCGACCCGCTCTACTTCGAGGTCTTCGCGCGCTCGCTGGCCCTGGCCGCTCTCAACACCGTGGTCTGCGCCGTCCTGGCCTACCCGCTGGCCTACTGGATCGCGCGGGCCCCCAAGCGCCGGCAGGGTCCCCTGATCCTCCTGGTGCTCATCCCGTTCTGGACCAACGTCCTCGTCCGGCTATACGCCTGGATGTTCATCCTCGGGCGCAGCGGCCCGCTCAACGCCCTACTCTCGGCTTTAGGCCTCACCGGGGAGCCGGTCGACCTGCTCTTCACGCGGGGCGCGGTCATCGTCGGTCTGGTCTACGAACACCTGCCGTTCATGGTCCTGCCGCTCTATGCCACGCTCGAGAAGCTGGACTGGGCGCTGGTCGACGCGGCCCAGGACCTCTACGCCACGCCGGCCCAGGCCTTCCGGCGCGTCACGCTGCCGCTGTCTAGGCCGGGGCTGACCGCGGGCTCGATCCTGGTCTTCGTCTGGACGCTGGGCGACTTCGTCACGCCCGACATCCTCGGCGGCTCGAAGCTCGTGATGGCCGGGAACCTCATCCACCAGCAGTACCTCGTCTTGCGCGACTGGCCCTTCGGCTCGGCCCTGTCTCTGGCGCTGATGGCCGTCGTGGCCGGCGGCCTGGCCCTGTCGCGGCGCCAAGAGGCCCGGGCATGAGGCGCTCGCTCTTCCTTCCGGTGATGGGCTGGGGGACCCTGGCCTTCCTCTACCTACCGCTCCTCGTCCTGGTGGCGTTCTCGTTTAACGCCTCGCGCTTCGGCGCGGCTTGGACGGGGTTCACCTGGGACTGGTACGCGAAACTGCTCGCCGACCGCAAGATCATGGCCTCCACGTGGAACAGCACGGTCGTGGCCGCGGTCTCCACCGCGCTGGCCACCGTGCTCGGCACCCTCGCGGCCGTGGCCCGCGGGCGGGAGGCGACGCCCGCGCGCAAGGCCAAGGACGCCTTCTTCTACGTGCCGCTGCTCATTCCCGAGCTCATGCTGGCGGTGGGCTTTCTGCTCTTCTTCGGGCTGTTCAAGGCAGACCTGGGGCTCCTCGCCCTGATCGTCGCGCACACCACGCTCAACGTCCCGATCGTCTGGCTGATCGTCAAGGCACGGCTCGAGAAGATCGACCCGCGCCTGGAGGACGCCGCCGTCGACCTGGGGGCCACGCGCTGGCAGGCGCTCCGCAAGGTGACCCTGCCTCTGCTCATGCCCGCCATCGCCGCCGGGGCGCTGATGGCATTCGTGATCTCGATCGACTGCTTCCTGATCAGCTTCTTCGTCGCGGGGCCGTCAACCACGACCCTGCCGATACAGATATACTCGATGCTCAAGTTCGCCATCAGCCCCGAGGTGAATGCCCTGTCGACGCTCCTGTTCCTGGCGTCCTTGGTGCTCGTCGTCGCGGCCTGGCTCCTGCAGGGAGGGGAAGATGCATCGTCTCATTAGCTCGGTCCTGGCGGTGCTGGTCCTGGCGGCCTGCGCCAACCCCAAGGCCTCCGAGGTGCGGTTCTACACCTGGGACTCCTACGACGACCCCGAGCTCTTCGCCGAGTTCGAGAAGAAGACCGGGATCAAGGTGACGGCGACCTACTTCGCCTCCAACGAGGAGATGCTGGCCAAGCTCATGGGCGGCGGCGGGGGCTATGACCTCATCACCCCCAGCGACTACATGGTCTCCATCATGCGCGTGCAGGGGCTCCTCGCGGACCTCGACAAGGCGGCCATGCCGAACCTCAAGAACGTCGACCCGCGCTTCAAGAGCCTCTATTACGACCCCGAGATGCAAAACTGCGTGCCCTACATCTACGGGCTGACCGGCATCGCCTACGACAGCGAGAGGGTGAAGCCCGCCCCGACCTCTTGGGCCGCGCTATGGGACCCGACCCAGAAGGGCCGCATCGGGATGCTCAACGACCAGCGCGAGGTCTTCGCGCTGGCGCTGCAGTTCCTCGGCCTGCCGGCCTCCTCGAAGGACCCCAAGCATCTCGAGGCGGCCTACGCGAAGCTGCGCGACCAGAAGCCCCTGGTCCGCACCTACTCGAGCGACAACCAGAAGGCCCTGCTCATCTCCGGCGAGCTGGCCTTGGCCCATGCCTGGTCCTCCGACGTGAACCAGGCCGCGGAGGAGAAGCCTTCGTTGCGCTTCGCCATACCCAAGGAGGGCGGGTTCATCTGGATGGACACGCTCTGCGCGGTGAAGGGCTCCCCGAACGCCGCGGCGGCGATGAAGCTCGTCGACTTCCTGCTCGAGCCCGCCAACCACGCCAAGGCGGCCGTGAAGCTGCGCGGCGGCTTGCCCAACATCCCGGCGCGGAAGTTCCTGCCCGAGGAGCTCAAGAAGGACCCCACCGTGACCGGCGAAGAGAAGCTGCTCAAGAGCCTCGAGTGGATGCACGAGGTCGGCGAAGCGGCGCCGGTCTACGACCGCTTCTGGACCCAGCTCAAGGCCGGCTAGGCGGCTCGTCCCAAGCCGCCACCGCCAGGCGGCGGCTCTTGGGGTCGGGGAGCGGCATCGGCCCGTCGGGCCTGGGCAGGCGGACGCTCCGCAAGAGCTCCGCGAAGCCCGCGCGCCGCGCGGAGAACTCGGTCTTCAGGGCCTTGAAGGAGAAGATGTAGATGCCCTTGGGGTCGGGGATGAGGATGGCCTCGGTGTAGAGGACCTCCTCCTTCTCGCCGAGCTTGTGCCAGGAACCCTTGTAGCGGTGCGTCGTCCAGCGCCGGCGCGTGCCGAAGCGGCCCGAGAGCGTGACGGTCTCCAGGTGGGCCGAGTCCTCGATGGAGCCCTGGCTGCGCAGGCGGGCGCGGTAGGCCTCGGGGTCGTCGTAGGCAGGGGAGCCCTCGGGGTGGTACGCCGCCGTGGCCGCTGAGCGCCCGGCGCCGTCCACGATCGTCGCCCCGCCCGGGGCCGTCACCGGGGCCTTCCAGCCGCGCGGGAGCTCGAAATAGAGCCGGTCGGATAGGTAGGCGAAGCGTCCGCCGGGCGTGGGGACGATCGGGGCCGGAGGCCGGGGCGCGGGGCCGGGCGGCTCGGGCGGCGGCGCGGTGCTCCAGGTCGGCAGGCGGACTGCGGCGGTGGAGACCTCCAGGGCAAGCGGTGCGGGAGCCGGTGCGGCCGGTGCGGCCGGGTTCTTCGCCGGCTCCACGCGCCGCTCGAGCCCCGGCAGGATGACGGCGGGGATCGGCGGGGGCGGGGTCGCGCAAGCGGCTGTCGCCAACGCGGCGGCCGCCAGGGCCAGGGATCGGAGAGTCACCGCGTAATTGAATATTATAATCCCCTTGGTGTCCCGCTCCTCGATGGCCCTGCGCATCGCCGTCGCCATGCTCCTGGGCGGCGTCCTGGGGGCGGTCTTGGGCCCGCGCGCGGAGCCGCTGGGCGAGATCGGCAAGCTCGTCATCACCCTCATCAAGGCCGTAGCGGCGCCGCTCCTGTTCCTGTCCATCGTGCAGGCCATCGTGAAGACCGAGGTCCGCCCGCGCGACGGGGCCCGCATGGCCTGCATCGCCACCTTCAACGCCTCCCTGGCGCTCGGGCTGGGCCTGACGCTCTCGAACCTCCTGCGTCCCGGCGAGCATTTGGACTTCGCCGGCCTATCCGGGGCCAAAGGCGGGTTCCCCGCGGTCCAGCCGCTAGACGCGGCCAAGGTCCTCAACTCCTTCGTCCCCGCCAGCTTCGTCGAGCCGTTCGTGAGCGGCAACATCCTGTCCATCGTCGTCGTGGCGATCCTCTTCGGGGCCGGCCTGCGCGCGGCGCGCGGCCGCGCCGATGCCGAGACCCTACTCGGACTTAAGCAGTTGGAAGGACTGCTCTCCGGACTGCTTGCGGCCGTCGAGGCGGTGCTGGGCTGGATCGTGGCGCTGGTCCCGCTGGCCGTGTTCGGTGTGGTGGCGCGCTCGGTGGGGGAGTACGGGCTGGCCCCCCTCAAAGGTCTGGCCGCCTACGTGGCGGTGGCGGTCCTGGGCTTCTCCATCCACGTCGGCGTCGTCTACCAGCTCTGGGTAGCGGTCTACGCCCGCATCCCGCTCAGGCGTTTTTGGTCCGAGGTCCGCGAGACCCTGGCCTACGCTTTCGGGGTCAACTCCAGCCTGGCCACTCTGCCGCTGACGCTCAAGGCGCTCGACCGGCTCGGCGTCTCCCGGCAGTCCTCGGCGCTGGGCGCTTGCGTGGGGACCAACCTCAACAACGACGGCATCATCCTCTATGAGGCCATGGCCGTGCTCTTCGTGGCCCAGGCTTACGGCATCCATCTGACGCTCTCCCAGCAGGTCCTGGCCGCGGTCTCCTGCATGGTGGCGGCGATCGGGATCGCCGGCGTGCCGGAGGCCGGCATCGTATCCCTGTCCTTGGTCATGGCCACGCTCGGCCTGCCGATGGAGATCCTGCCGCTCCTCCTCACCGTCGACTGGATCGTCGCCCGCCTGCGCTCGGTCGTCAACGCCTTAAGCGACATGGTCGTCTCCATCGTCCTCGATGTCCGATAAGATCGTCGCCACCTACGTGCTGGCGCGCCCCGCCGCCGAGGCGGCCCGGGCGGCGCGCCAGGTCGCGGTCGAGCAGACCGTCGAGGTGCCGGAGTCGCTGATCACGCCCGACATCGAGCGCCGCGTGGTCGGCAAGGTGCTCGAGGTCGTGCCGGGCGGAGGCCCGGAGCTCTTCAAGGCGCGCATCGCCTACGAGCCCGAGCTCTCGGGTTGGGAACTGCCGCGCCTGCTCAACCTCGTCTACGGAAACGTCTCGCTCCAGCAGGGCATCCGGCTCGTCGACCTCGAGCTGCCGCCGGCGTTCCTCGCGCGTTTCAAGGGGCCCAACTACGGCCTGGCGGGCCTGCGCAAGCTCGTGGACGTCCATGACCGGCCGCTATTGGCCACGGCGCTCAAGCCCAGCGGCGCCCCTATCTCGGAGTTCGAGACGCTGGCCTACGATTTCGTCCGCGGCGGTGGGGACGTCTTGAAAGACGACCAGAATCTCTGCGACGCCGACCTCAAGGCCTTCGCCGAAAGGGTCAAGCGCGTCCAGGCCGCGGTCGACAAGGGCAACGCGAAGGCCAAGACGAAGGCCGTCTACTGCCCCATCCTCTGCGGCCCCGCCGACGAGCTCGAGGCCCGGGTCGACGCCGTCCTCAAGGCCGGGGCAAAGGGCGTCCTGGCTCCGCCCATGCTGCTCGGGCTCGACACGGTGCGCAGCCTGGCGGCTAAGAAGAAGCTCGTCGTCCTCGCGCACCCCTCGTTCACCGGCACCTTCTTCTCGGATCGCAGCCACGGCGTCACGCCCGCTCTGCTGTTGGGCACGCTGTTCCGCCTGGCCGGCTGCGACGCCTCGATCTTCCCGAGCCCGGGGGGCCGCTTTGGCTTCACTAAGGAAGAGTGCCGCGACGTCTCGCGCGCCCTGCACGGGCCGTTGGGACGCCTGGCTCCCGCGTTCCCCGCGCCGGCCGGAGGCATGACCTACACGAGCCTGCCGGGGCTGGCCGCCGTCTACGGCGTCGACTCGATGTTCCTCGTCGGCGGCGGACTTCTGTCGCACGACAGGAGCGTCTACGAGGCGACTAAGGCCTTTATCGAGGCTATCGGCGGGCTGTTTCCGTCTAGATCCGGTCGAGTTTGCCCGCCTTGACGTTGTCGATGAAGATGTTCCACTGGTCCGTGGTGAGGTAGGCGAACTCGCCGTTCTCACCGATGCGGATCTTGCCGTCCTCCATCTGTTCGATGGTCGGACAATAATCCGCGCTGAGCTTGCACAGGGTGACTTTGTTGAAGGCCATTGGTTCCTCCGAACTCTCCGAAAGGATTGCGGGCGAAGCCCGGACGGCACAGGGTCCTAGGTCCTTGGAGGGCCTTCCCTGAAGGGCCCAGGCACACCGGAATCTAGTTTCTGGTATTCTCTTCGAATGGCCGACCCAGCCGTGCGTAAAGCCCCGCCGCCGCCGCCCATCGACGGCAACCACAGCAAGGTCATACGCTTTCTCGAGGGCTTCCAGTGGAAGGACGTCATCAAAGAGGACTACAAGGCCGATTCCGACTCCTGGAAGGGCATCACGCGCCGCGAGCTGGCCGGCAAGCGCGGCGAGTCGGTCAAGTTCCACGTGCGCTACTTCGAGATCGAGCCCGGCGGCTACAGCACGCTCGAGAAGCACGAGCACGAGCACGTCGTCATCCCGATGCGCGGCACGGGCGAGGCCCAGGCCGGCTGCTACATCTGGAAGGTCTCCTTCGGCGACGTGGTCTACGTCTCGCCTTCGGAGCCGCACCAGTTCCGCTGCCCGGACGACGCCAAGGAGCCGTTCGGCTTTCTCTGCGTCGTCAACGCCGAGCGCGACCGCCCCCAGGCGGTCGACGGCCTGGGCGTTTGCCACATCTGCGAATAGAGGAGACATGAGACCAGGCGTCCGGATACTGCTTGCGGGCGCGGCATGCCTCCTGGCGGCAGCCGCCTGCTCGGCCGAGGCGCCTCGCCTGGCTCATCCGCGTTTGGTCCGGCTTTGGAACCAGAGCACCCTCGAAAACCTCGAGAACGAGAACAGGCTCGCCGAACTCTGCCCGGAGTCCCTGGCTGCCGAGCGTAGGGAGGCCTGCCGGCGGGAAAAGCTGCAATCGACGTCTTGGAGCCTTGCCCTCCACGCCAAGCCCGACCCCCTCTCCGCGCGGCTGGGCGCGCTGATCCTGACCGCCGCTCCCGGCAAAGGTCTGAGCTATTCGTTCGTCCCCGCGGGGTCGAAGAGCGGCGTCCTCTTCCAGCCCGATCAGTACGACCCCGATTGGGGGTATGGTCCCCTTTCCGACCACACGATCCTCGATCGGAAAGGCGACTGGGTGCTGTTGCCGTCCCGTCCGTTCCCTCGGCCGGCATGGGTGAACCTGAAGGCCGGCCTGGGGACGGAGCCTGACGTCTACGACCCGTTGACCGCGGGGACGGTCTACAGTCTCAACGACGACAAATTGACGCTGGAGAAGGCGACGCCCGCCGGTCTGCTGCTGCGCGACGAGGTTCCCAGCGACATGTCCTGCGGCGACCCGGCGCCGGACTATGTCGAAGTGAAGTCTCCCGCCGTCCTATTCCTCTGGAAGGAGCTTTACGACGAGGCCGGCCATTTTCGGCTGACGGCGGCCTATCCTCGGGGATGCTGAGACCCCGGCAGTCCGCGGCCCTGGCCGCCGGGGCCGCCGTCCTGGCCGCTCTGCCCGTCCTCGACAAGGCCTGGCACATCGACGAGCCGTTCTTC
The DNA here is from genome assembly GCA_016196755.1 of Elusimicrobiota bacterium. Lineage (GTDB taxonomy): Bacteria > Elusimicrobiota > Elusimicrobia > UBA1565 > UBA1565 > SCTT01. The sequence goes on along the minus strand of JACPXC010000038.1, from coordinate 93,820 downwards.
CTGGCCGTGGCCAGCCAGATCCTGGCCGACCCGCTCCATCCCCTGAGCTTCGCCTTCAACTGGTACGGCTGGACCATGCCGATGGCGGCGCTAAACAACACCCCGCCGCTCTGGGGCTATATGCTGGCCGCGGCGGCCTCGGTCGCCGGCGGAGCCGAGTGGACGATGCGCCTCTGCTTCCTCCCGCTCGACGCGCTCTGCGCCGCGGCGCTCTACGCCATCGCGCGGCGCTTCCTCGAGCGGCCGCTGCTTCCGGTCCTTCTCTGCCTCGCCGCGCCGGCGTATCTGGTCGACATGCAGCTGCTCATGGCCGAGAAGCCGATGGCGGCTTTCGGGCTCTGCGGGCTATGGGCGCTCCTGGCCGCCCTCGAGACGGGCGGAGCCGCGCTGTTGTGGGCTTCCGCCGGTCTCCTGGGGCTGGCGGTCTTGTCGAAGTACGCCGGCATCCTGTTCTTGGCGCCTGCCGTCGTGCTCCTGAGCCAGAACGGCGTCGGCTGGCGGCGCATCGCGGCGTACCTGGCGCTGGCGATTTCGGGCATCGCCGCCTACTTCCTTTGGGACGCCCTGACCGCCCGCGAGGCGTTTGGAGCGGCCTGGCGGGTCAGCGCCGAGGCCGCGCGCTGGCCGTGGGCGCCCTTTAAGCTGCGCTCGGTGCTGGCTTTCGTCGGCGGGGCCAGCCCGTTGTTCTGGTTCTGGCCGAGTTGGGAAACCTCGCGCAAAACATGGGTAGCCGCCGCCTTGGCTTCCCTTTTGTTCCTTCCCATCTTCGACACCGAAGCCGTCCGCCTGGCCGACCGCCTGCTCGGGGCCTTCCTGGCCGCGGCGGCGGCGGGGACCCTGGTCTCGCTGGCCCGGGGCCGCGCCGTATGGACCGCCTGGGCGGGCGCGGTGCTCTTCCTGCTGGCCGTGGTCTACTGGTCCGTGCTGGCGCGTCTGAGCATGTTCCTGGTCCCGCCGCTGGTCTTCGCCGCCTGCGAGCGCCTGGAGCGCCGGAACGTCTTGGCGGCCGCGCTGGCCTTATCCTGCCTTCTGTCGGCCGGCCTCTCGGCGGTCGATTATCGCTACGCCGCCGCCCAGCGCGAGCAAGCTGTTCTTATAAAGGAAGAGTTCCTCGACCGCGGTCGGGCGGTCTGGTATTCGGGCCACTGGGGCTTTCAGCAATACATGGATGCCGCCGGGGCGCGCCAGATCGACCGCGGCCGCGGCGGCTGGGAGCAAGCGAAGGCGGGAGACCTGGCCGTCATCCCGCGCGTCAACTCCAACGTGGCGTTCCCGCCGGACGGCGTGCCCGAGACCGCCGTCCGGCGGCGGGTGGAGCATCGCCTGCCTCTGCGCCTGATCAGCGGCTGGGACGGGCAGGGCGGCTTCTACTCGAACACCTTCGGCTTCCTGCCTTACTCCGTGTCGACGGAGCCGCTCGAGGAGTTCCGATTCTTCGAAGTTCGATGACCGCGCGCGTTGCGTAACGCAACGCAATGACTGACACCGCAGTGGGGTCTAGACCAGCCAGGCCGCGCCGCGCACGCCGCTCGAGTCCCCGAACTTGGCCTTGAGGAGCTCGGTGGCCGGCTCGGCGCAGAACACCCGGACCTTCCAGAGCGGCGGGACGCGGGCGTAGAGCCGGTCGACGTTCGAGAGCCCGCCGCCCAGCACGATGGCATGCGGGTCGAGTATGTTGATGACCACGGCCAGCGCGCGGGCCAGCCTGTCCTCATAGCGGCGCAGGCCCGCCTCGCAGGCTGCGTCGCCGGCCGCGGCGCGTCGTATCGCTTCCGCGGGCTCGACGCCTAGTTCGCGCTTTAAACCGGGCCCTGAAAGGAAGGTCTCCACGCAGCCCCGCCGTCCGCAGTAGCACTCGGGCCCCGGCCGTTCGTCGTCCTCGGGCCACGGCAGGGGGTTGTGGCCCCATTCTCCTTGGATATGGTTGGGGCCGGTGACGAGCTTGCCGTCGACGACCAGGCCCCCGCCCACGCCGGTGCCGAGGATGACGCCGAACACGGTACGCCGGCCGGCCGCGGCGCCGTCGGCGGCCTCGGAGAGCGCGAAACAGTCGGCGTCGTTGGCGAGGCGCACCGGGCGGGCCAGCCGAGCGGCCAGGTCGCGGTCGAAGGGCTTGCCGATGAGGCAGGTCGAGTTGGCGTTGTGGATGAGGCCGGTGCGCGGGTCGATAGCCCCCGGGATGCCGACGCCGACGGCCGGCGAGCGGGCGGCCAGCTCTGCCTCCAGGCGCTCGACTATGGCGGCCACGGCTTCGACCGTCGCGGCGTAGTCGCCCGCCGGAGTGGGGGCGCGCAGGCGCTTGAGCTCGGCGCCGTCCGGCTCCAGGGCCAGGGCCTCGATCTTGGTGCCGCCCAGATCGACGCCGATCCTAAGCATCGAGGAGGGAAGCGGTCATCTCGGCGATGGCGGGCGAAGCGGTCAGGCCGGGGGACTCGATGCCGAGCAGGTTGACCCAGCCGGGAAATCCCCGCGCGGACTCCTCCGCCACCACGAAGTCGCGCCAGGCGTCCTTGGGGCCGGAGAGCTTGGGCCGGATGCCGGACTGGTCGGGGAGCAGGTCCTCGGCGCGCACGCCGGGCCAATAGCGCGACACGGCGGCGGCAAACTCGGCGGCTTTGGCGGCGTCGACGGCGTAGTCGTGGGAGTCGACGAAGCAGGCGTCGGGTCCCAGGCGGACGCCCCCGCCCCGCTCCAGGGTCAGGTGGACGCCGAGGCCGTGGCGCCCCGGCATCGGGTAGACAAGGTGGGGCAGGGCGGGCGGGCGCTTCATGCGGAAATAGTCGCCCTTGCAGGGGTGGAGCCGGTAGCCGGCCGCATCGACGTCAAGGCCGGGCAGGGCCGCCACGACGTCGCCATGGAGGCCGGCGGCGTTGACGACCCAGCGGGCCCTCACCGTCTCTCCGGAATCGAGGCCCAGGACCCAGGCGCCGTCCCGGCGCTCGGCGGAGGTAAGGGCGGTCTTAAACAGGAACATCGCCCCGGCGTCCTCGGCGACGGCGATGTAGTGGCGCATGAGCTCCTCGGAGTCCACGATGCCGGTCTCGGGGCTCCAGAGCGCGGCCTCCGCCTTGAGCTGGGGCACCCGCCGCCGCGCCTCGCCCCCGTCGAGCAGGGCCAGGCCCTCCGCCCCCGCGGCGCGCGCCTTGTCGGCCAGCGCGGCCAGGCCGCCGGCCTCGGCGGGGTCGACCGCCACGACCAGCTTGCCGACTTTCTTGACGAAGATTCCGGCGGTGTCGGCCAGGCGGTAGAGCGCCCGCCGGCCCTCGTGGCAGAGCCGGCTCTTGAGCGAGCCCGGCGGGTAGTAGAGCCCGGCGTGGACGACCTCGGAGTTCCGGCTCGAGGTCTCCGTGCCGTGGACCGGATGGCGCTCGAGCACGACGACCGAGCGTCCGGGGCGGGCCAGGCGGGCGGCGGTAGCCAGCCCGACGACCCCCGCGCCGACGACGACGCCGTCGACCTCTTCCACTAGAAGGAGTAGTTGATGTCCATGAAGACGCTCGGCCCCTCGCGGCCGATGCCCACGTCGACGGACCCGACGACCTGCGGCCGGGCGACGGCCCGGAAGGCCACGCCGGCGGCGGGCCGGACCGTGTCGCCGGCGAGGCGGTGCGCCGAGTCGGCCACGGTGCCGAGCTCGACGAAGGGGGCTATCTCGAACTCGGTGACCACGCCGGCCAGCGGGATCTTGTGGACCGTGATGCGCTCTTCCACGGAGCCGGTGATGAGGGAGTTGGCGATGTAGCGGCCGTCGCCGTAGGCGCGGTGGGTGTGCTTGCCGCCCAGGGACGGCCTCAAATAGAACGGGACGTCGCCGACCAGGTTCTCGAAGAGCACCCCGCCGGCGGTGACGAAACGGTCGTTGGCGGCGTGCTTGTGGAAATGGCGCAGGTCGAGCTGGTAGCGCTGAAAGGCGAATTCGGAGCCCCAGACGCGCTGGGAGTTCTCGACGAGGATCTTGCCGTAGGAGCCCTTGGTGGTCGTCACCTGGCTGTCGCGGGTGTCGTAGTCGACGAAGAGCTGGAACTCGCCGTCCTGGTGCCAGTGCGACCCCGCGGCCAGAGGGAAGCGGTTCTGGATGCCGGGCAAGGAGTCTATCGGGCCGTCGCTGATGCGCTCGCCGGCCAGACGGTGTCCGAAGTTGAACTTGAACGGGGAGTCCTTGAAGATCGGCAGGCCGACTCGCCAGTTATACTCGACGGTCCGGCGCGTGAAGTTGGTCTCGGCGTTTCGGGCGGAGCTGGGACCGTAGCCGAAGAAGCGTCCCGAGCCGTCGACGTTGAAGTGGACCTCCCCGTGGACCGCCACGCTCTTGCCGAGGAAATCCAGGTCCTCTATCTGCGCGAATATCTCGCGGTCCGCGATCGTCGAGTAGGAGGACCGGAACTCGTAGGTCGACCGGTCGGTGGGGTAGAGGTAGTAGCGGTAGGTCGGGGTGACCTTGAAGATGTCGTTGTAGGTCAGGGAGGGGGCGTGGATCGAGCGGATGCGGTCCGAGGCGCCTTCCTGCAGGACCCAGATCGGCATGACCCCGGTGGTGACGCCGCGGTTGGGGTCGGTGTCGACCACCGGCAGGCGGATGAACATCCCGTGCTTGAGCGGCGACATGATCAGCCGCAGGGGCCAAGGCTGGCGCTCCGAGGGCTTCTCCATAGTCGGAGGGATCGCCTTCGGAGGCACGACGTCGTCGTGGGGGACGATCTGGGCCCCGGCGGGAAGCGCCAGGGCGAGTAGGACCGCCAGCGCTCGCCTCATCGGGCAGAGTCTATCAAACCGAGGCTCCAGCGGGCCTGCTCGGCGAGCAACGGATCGTCGCCGGCGGCGTGACGCTCGAGAGCGGGGCGGTAGCGGGGGTCCTTCGAGTTGCCCATGGCGAGCAGGGCGTTGCGCACCACGGACTGTAGGCCGGTCCGCTCGAGCGAGGTGCCCTTGAAGCGCTCCGCGAAGGCCTCGGGGCTCAGGGCGGCGACCTCCTCGAGGTCGAGGGCGGGCGGCAGGTCGGGCTCGAGGAGCCGGCTGCGCACCGCGAAGCGGTTCCAGGGGCAGACGTCCTGGCAGACGTCGCAGCCGAAGAGCCAGTCGCCGTGTCCTTCGCGGAAAGCCTCGGGGATGGGAGCGCCGCGCAGCTCCACCGTGAAGTAGGCGATGCAGCGCGAGGCGTCGAGGACGCGCGGGGCGGCGAAGGCGTCGGTGGGACAGGCGTCGAGACAGCGCGTGCAGGTCCCGCAATGCTCGGGCACCGGGTCGTCGTAGTCGAGCTCGGCGTCGATCGCCGCGCCGGCGATGAGGAAGAAAGAGCCCAGCTTGCGCGAGAGCAGCATCGAGTTCTTGCCCACCCAGCCGGCCCCCGCGTAGCGCGCGTAGCTGCGCTCGAGGACCGGGCTCGAGTCGACGAAGACCTTGCCGCGCCCGCCCGGCACTCGCTCCTTGTACCACGCGAGGAGTTCCTTGACCTTGGCCTTCAGCGGCCGGTGGTAGTCGGCGGGACGGGCGTAGCGGGCCAGGCGTCCTCGTGCGGGGTCGGGGGGCGGCGGCGGCTTGCCGTCGTGGGTGCTGAAGGCGCAGACGATGACCGAGCGCGCGGGCGGGAACCAGCGGGTGATGTAGGGGCGTTCCTCGGCGGCCCGGGCCATGTAGCCCATGGCCCCGTGCATCCCTTTCTCTACCCAGGCCTGATAGGCGGCGGGGTCGGGGCCGGGCTCCGGGAGGACGGCGGGGGCAAATCCGACGGTGTCGGCGCCAAGACGCAGGGCCTCCTCGCGGAGGCCCCGGGTCAGCGCGGCTCTGTCCAAGCTCAGAGAGCCGGGACGGTGCGCAGGATCTTGAAGGTCTTGCAGCCGGCGGGCAGGTCGACCTTGACCTCTTCGCCGACCTTGTGCCCTAGCAGGCCCTGGGCCAGCGGGGCATGGACCGAAATCCGGCCGGTGGCGGGGTCGGACTCGGCGGGGCCGACCAGGATCCACTCGGACTCCTCGCGGGAGGACTTCTCCTCGACGGTGACCTTCACGCCGATCTGGACCTCGTCCTTGGCCACCTTGATGTCGTCGATGATGCGCGCGCCGGCCAGCTGCTCCTCGATGCGCGAGATCCGGCCCATGATCTCGCTGAGCTTCTCCTTGGCGGAGTGGTACTCGGCGTTCTCCTTGAGGTCGCCCTTCTGACGGGCCTCGTCGATCTCGCCGGACATGACCTTCTTGTGCTTCTTGAGCTCGGAGAGGTCGACCTTCAGCTTCTCGAGCCCGTTGCGGGTGATGTAGGTGTCGGCCATGGCAACCTCGGCGGTAAAAAAAACGACCCCGTTTTGGGGTCGCCGTAATTATAACACGACTTCTTCGAGCGTCAAGACCTAGGGGTGGGAATCTCCCGCGTAGAGCGCGGGAAGCACGCCCGCCGGGCGTCCGAAGTGCGGCGCGGCGTCCGGGGGGGCGTCGGCGCCGGGCGTGACGAATCTCCGGGCTTCGGGGGAATAGTAGAGGCAGCCGAGCTCCTCCGGCCGGCGAGACCTGATGAATCGGTCCGCTTCGTCGACGGCCGCCAGCCACTTTGTCTTGAGCGTCAGGGGATCGACGGCCTCGGCCAAGCGCAGGCGTTGGAAATCGACGGGCTGGTAGCGCCCTCGACGCCGGATGAGCTCCAACAGCGACATCGGGGTGAAGCCGGGATCCTTTCCAACGGCGGCCCACAAAAGCGCTCCGAAGGAAAGCAGGGTCTCATGGGCGAATAAGACGTCCAAGAAATCGCGCGCTTCGTCCCTGCCTGCCAAGGCAAGCACCTTGTTCACCGCCAAGTCGATGGGATGGAGGATGTAGCCCGCTTGCGGGTCTTTGACGGCGGGCATGAAGCGCCAGGCGGAGTCATGAGCCCATTCGACCTTCGTGCCGTCCGTCCCTTCCTCGACGAGCGCGCGGATGTAGCCGGGCTGGGCGATTTGGACCGCGGTCCGGATGGCGCTATTTTCCAGCGTGGCTCTATCGGCGGCGAAGGCCTCCGCGACCCGCTTTTCCGAGTCGTGGAAGTAGTCGAGGTCGTTGCTGTAGCGTTTGGAGTTGGGCCGGATGTGCAGGGCCGCTCCTCCGGCGAGGTGGCTGTCCGGCGCGCGGTTGACGGCGAGCAGCCCCGCGACCTTGGCCTGAAAGGGCGTTAACGGCACAATCGCGCCGCCGTCTCCCATGCCCGGCGGTCCCCGTTTTTCCTCAATTGCTCGACGACCCAAGGGATGTCCGAGGCCGCGACGGCGCGGTCGGGGTCGAAGGACCAGAAGCATGTGGTCTGGAATCGCCGGAATGCCTTTCGGGCCTCGCGCAGGCGAACCATGTCGCGGGCGGTTTCGGGAGACAAGACGCGACGGCTCTTTTCGCCGCCGCGGCGGCCGATTTCGGCCAGATATCGCCTGATGAGACGGTCCATGCAAATATCATAACCCGCTTATGATATTTAATCAATAGCTATTGGCATTCATAAAAAATGAGCCGCGGCGGCGTGTGGGCGCTCAATCACGGCCGCCGTCAGTTTCCCGGGACGCAGGGCCCATTCGCGCATAGGAACATTCCCGCCCCCGGGCGGGCCCGCTCGGTCCCCCCGATGGACACGGAAGAATCCCATACTAGCGGCATGAAACGTGCGCTCGGCGCGTTCTTAAGCCTGGCGACCGGAGCCCTACCGGCCGCCTCCCAGGTCGTCTCCCGCTCGTTGCCCCCGTTATCGATGCCCGTCGCCGCCCGCGCGGCAAGTCCCGCGCCGCCCTGGACCTCGGCTACAAGATACAGGTCAAGGACCATGTCACCCAGGACCGGCCCGACCTGCAGGCCGTCGACGACAAGGGCGGCGGGCTCCACGACTGGGGCGAGAAAGGCGACTTCATCATCGTCGCCGAGAAGGTGTCGGTAGACCTCCCCGACGCCGACGGCGTCTTCCGCGGCCGCGCGGAGTGGCAGGACAGCCTCTACTGGGAGAACGCCGTCATCCACGAGCTGGGCCACGTCATGGACCGCGCTTTCGGCCTGACGGCCGCCGTGCGGGGGGAGATGGACGCGGATTTCGCCGAGCTCCCCGAGGAGCTGACGCGGGAGAGCCTCGCCGACGGCGGCGTCAACAAGTTCTTCTACTTCCTGCAGCCCAAGGACGGCCGACTCGGCGAGCGGGCCCGAAAGGAGCTGGTCGCCGAAGCCTTCGACGTGCTGCTGCGCGGCGAGGCATCCTCGTACAACTACAGGAACCTCACCGAGCGTTTCCCGCGCACGTTGGCCGCGCTGCGCGCGGCGCTCGAGATAAAGCTCGGGCCGCTCTAGCCCCAGACGGCGTGGAAGCGGTCGATGACCGCGGCCAGGACGGCCTCGACGGAGTGCTCCTTGCCGGTCATGAAGGCCAGCGAGGAGGCTTGGGGCAGGGACTTGGGCACCTTGTTGTTGACGTTGACGCCCACGCCGACCACGACCCAATCGATGTGCCGCGAGTCGCCGGCGGCCTCGATGAGGATGCCGCAGACCTTGCGGTACTCCCCGCCGCGTGCGCGCGCCAGCACGTCGTTGGGCATCTCGATGCGGGTCTCGAGGCCGGAGGCCTCGGCCACGGCCTCGGCCGCCGCCTTGCCGGCCTCCAGGCTCAGGCGCGCCAGGTGCGTCGGGCGGATGTGCGGGCGCAGGATGATCGAGGCGTAGAGCCCGCCGGGTCCCGAGGCCCAGCGCCGCTCCATGCGGCCGCGCCCGCGGCTCTGGCGGTCGGCCCAGACCACGGTCCAGGCGGGCGCGCCCTTGTCGGCCAGCTCGCGGGCCAGGGTCTGGGTCGAGGCGATGACCTTCTTGCGCACAAGCCGGGCGACGCCGGGGGGCGGCGCGGCTGCCGCCTCCACGGCCTTGGAGGCGGCACTTCCTCGCGATAGCGCTCGGTCGTCGGCCATGTTTTTTTTAGCGGGGGTTTTTTTCATGGGGTCTCTATCTTCATCGAGAGGTCTAGGGCCGGCGCCGAGTGGGTGAGGCGGCCTACCGAGATGCGGTCGGGGCCGAGCAGGGCCAGGGCCCGCACGGTATGGAGATCGACGCCGCCCGAGACCTCCACCTTCACTCGCGGGGCCTGACGTCGGACCAGGGCTATGGCCCGGCGCAGGAGCCGCGGTCCCATGTTGTCGAGCAGGATGAGGTCGGGCTTTAGACCCAGCGACAGGCGCACGCGCTCGAGGCTGTCGGCTTCGACCTGGACCGGCACGCCCGGCCGGCGGCGCCGGAACGCGGCCACCTTGCGGGCCAGCGCCTCGGGGGTCGTCCCCGCCCAGTGGTTGTCCTTGAGGAGGACCATGTCGTGAAGGCCCATGCGGTGGTTCTCGGCGCCGCCGGCCTTGACCGCGGCCTTGGCCAGGGCGCGCCAGCCCGGCAGGGTCTTGCGCGTGTCGTAGACCTTGGCGCGCGTGCCGCGCACGGCCTCGGCGTAGCGGCGCGCGAGCGTGGCGATCCCGGAGAGGTGCTGGAGGAAGTTGAGCGCCACGCGCTCGGCGGTCAGGATCTCGCGCGGGCCGGCGATGCGCGCTACCACCTGGCCGGGCCGGACGCGGTCGCCGTCTTTGGCCAGCCAGCGGACCTTCGCGCGCGGGCAGGTCTGGCGGAAGGTCTCGGCCGCGGCCGGGACGCCGCAGAGCACGCCCTCGGCCTTGGCCTTGATGAAGGCGCGGTAGGAGCGCCCGGCGGGGAGGAAGTGGCGGGTGGTCAGGTCGCCGGCGGGGCCCAAGTCCTCGGCGAGGGCCGCGCGCACGCGGGCGGCCAGGGCGCGCTCAGCCCGCACGTACCCTCCGCGTCACCGCCTTGACGGCGCGCTTGAAGGACTTGGACGGCTGTTTCTTCCGGCGCTTGGGCTGCGCCCCCGCGCCGGTCATCTCGCGCATCTCGACGAGTTGGTCGCGCAGCATCGCCGCCAGCTCGAAGTCGAGGACGTCGGCGGCCTCCTTCATCTGGCGCTCGACGGTGTCGATGAGTCCCGGCAGGTTCCGGGGCGTCATCGGCCGGGCGTCGGCGGCCTCGCGCATGAGCTTGAGGCCCTCGCGCTTGGCCTCGGACTGGAACTCCTCGAGGTCGGAGACCGCCTTCACGATGGTCTTGGGGGTGATGCCGTGGGCCGCGTTGTGGGCGTTCTGCTTGGCGCGCCGGCGGTCCATCTCGGCCAGCGCGCCCTTCATCGAGTCGGTGAGCTTGTCGGTGTAAAAGATCACCTGGCCGTCGACATGGCGGGCCGCGCGGCCGGCGATCTGGATGAGGGTGGTCTCCGAGCGCAGGAAGCCCTCGTTGCCGGCCTCGAGGATGGCCACCAGCGACACCTCGGGCAGGTCCAGGCCCTCGCGCAGGAGGTTGATGCCGACTAAGACGTCGAAGCGGCCCCGGCGCAGGTCCTGGAGGATGGCGACCCGGGTCAGCGAGTCGATGTCGGAGTGCAGGTAGCGCACGCGCAGGCCCTTGGCGGTCAGGAAGTCGCAGAGGTCCTCGGAGGTGCGCTTGGTCAGGGTCAGGACCAAGGTCCGTTCCTTCTTCTCGACGCGCTCCGCGATGCGCCGCATGAGGTCCTGGATCTGCCCTTCGGTGGGGAGGATCACGGTCTCGGGGTCGACCAGGCCGGTGGGCCGGATCACCTGCTCGACGATCTCGCCGCGGGTCTCCTGGAGCTCGTAGCGGCCCGGCGTGGCCGAGACGTAGACGGCCTGCTTGACCAGGGCGCGGAACTCGTCGAACTTGAGCGGGCGGTTGTCGAGCGCGGAGGGCAGGCGGAAGCCGAAGTCGACCAAGGTCTGCTTGCGCGACCGGTCGCCCTCGTACATCCCGCGCACCTGGGGGACCGAGACGTGCGACTCGTCGATGAATACCAGGGCGTCGGGGGGAAAATAGTCGAGCAGGCAGTAGGGCCGCGCGCCGGCCGGCCGGCCGGTGAGATGGCGCGAGTAGTTCTCGACCCCGTTGCAGAAGCCCAGCTCCTTGAGCATCTCCATGTCGTAGCGCGTGCGCTGCTCGAGCCGGTCGGCCTCGAGGGCCTTGCCCTTGGCCCGCAGGACGGCGGTCCGCTCCGCGAGCTCCGCCGCGGCGCCGGTCAGCGCGCGCTCGAGCTCGGGCGCGTGGGTGACGAAGTGCTTGGCGGGGAAGACGGCGGCGCGCTCGAGCGGGCTGACGACGTCCATGGTCATGGGATGGACCTCGGCGATCGACGAGACCACCCCGTCCCCCAGCGTCACGCGCAAGGCGTTGTCCTCGTAGGCGGGGAAGATGTCGACCGTCGGGCCCTTGGCCCGGAACCGCCCGGGGGCGAACTCGTTCTCATCGCGCTCGTAATGGGAGGCGATCAGGCGCTCCATGAGCTCGGCGCGCTCCATCGGCTTGCCGGTCTCCAGCACCACGCAGGCCGACTCGTAGTTCTCCGGGGAGCCGATGTTATAGATGCAGGACACCGAGGCCACCACGATGACGTCCCGGCGCGACAAGAGCGAGCTCGTCGTCTTCAGGCGCAGACGGTCGATGTGCTCGTTGATCGATGAGTCCTTCTCGATGTAGGTGTCGGTGGCCGGGACGTAGGCCTCCGGCTGGTAGTAGTCGTAGTAGGAGATGAAGTACTCGACCGCGTTTCGCGGGAAGAAGGCCTTGAACTCGGCGTAGAGCTGGGCGGCCAGGACCTTGTTGGGGGTCAGGACCAGGGCCGGGCGCTGGGTCTCGGCGATGACCGAGGCCGCCGTGAAGGTCTTGCCGGAACCGGTGACGCCGAGCAGGACCTGGTGGGGGCGGCCCTCCGCCAGACCGCGCACCAGCGCGGCGATGGCCTCAGGCTGGTCGCCGGCCGGCTTGAAGGGGGATTCCAACTCGAAGCGTCCCACGAGGCTATTGTATAACTCCGTGAGGCTGAGCGGTTGCGGCGGGCCTAGGGCCGGAGGCCTGGCACGATATAGGCCCTTCAGCCCCTGCGACGGTGCCCGTATGGCCCTGCCCGTCGGACGGCGGTCGGACTAAACTGGGGATGAGGACCTATGATGTACTTCCGCTTCATGACCTGTCTGGCGGTCGGGCTCTTCGGTTTGAGCCTGCTGATGATGACCGTCTACGACGTGCTGTTCCAGGATTGGGACGTGGTGGAGGACATCCGCCGCGCCGCCGCGCGCTGGGCCCGTAGGCAGCGCACGCGCTACGTCCTCATGGACGAGGACAAGATGCGGGCGGTGCGCTTCGCGCCCCGCAGTCCCCAGCCCGAACGGACCTCGCTGGGAGTCCAGTACCGTTCCGCCGTCCCGGCTCCAAGCTCTTCCTCCGCTTCCGTCGTCTTTCCCCCCAAAGACCTGGCTTCGGTCTGAAAGCGCCCTAGGCCTTTGGTCCCGATTCCTGCTGGGCCCACGGCGTTCCGTCCCGGGACCCGTCGGCCCTGAAACCGGCGGCGCTGGGCGGCTACTCTAGTGGTGGAGGAAATGTGCGCCGACTCCTAGCCGCTTCCCTGAGCCTCGTCTTGGTCGGCCTCTCGGCCGGTCTGGAGCCCTACGTCGCTTGGGCCCAGGTCCGCGTTTCGGCCGTGCCGACGCGGGCTCCTGTGGCGGGCGGCGCGGGCATGGTAGGGGCCAATGCCTTGGGCGGAGCGCCCTCCCCCGTACTGATGTCCCTGCCGGTCCCGGTTTCGCTTCCCTCGGTCCTTCCCACTCTTACCGCTCCCGGCGTGGTCCCTCACGGCGCCGCCGTGAACGCCGTGGTCCCTGGCGCCCTGCCCGCTCCCGCCGCGATGACCGCCGTCCCTCAGACCGCTCCCGCTCTCCGATCTGCCCCGGTCCGTGAAGCCGCCGGGATGCTTCAGGCTCCCGCGGCCGAAGCCGAGCCCGCCGGTCCCACGGCGCACGGCACCCTGCGCGCCGCCGCCGCCGACCGAGCGTTAACGCGAGGAAGTGCCGCCTCCGAGGCCCTGGCGGCGGCCGGCTCCATCACGTTCGACGGCGGCGTCCTGCGCCAAGGCCAGACGGCGCCCGTGGCGGGGACGGAGACGACCGGCCGCGCCCGCCGTCCCGCCTTCAACCCGGCCGCGGAGGAAGGCACCTCGCGGCAGGAAGACGGCGCGGCGGCTCCCGCTCCGGCGCCGCTTTTGGAAGGCCGCCTCGACTTGGCGGCCTTCACCTTGCCCTTCGACCTGCGCCTGCGGCGGCTGGCGGTCTTGGGCGCGCACTACGGCCTCCTCGCCGCCGTGCCCGTCCTGCTCACGATCGGCCTCGGTTTCGTCCCCGTCGCCGTCGGCCTGACGGCGGCCGTCATCCGCGGTGTCGTGGCGCATCATCGGCCCTCCGTCAACGCCGCTGCGCCGCTCTCCGAGTATGAGCTTCGCCACACCCGCGAGATGCTCAAGCGCCTGCGCGTCGGCGAGCAGCTCAGCGACGATGAAAGGACGCGGCTCGAGGAGAGCGCCGTACCGTTCGAGCAGCTCCTGGTCTGGGGCGAGTCGACGATCGAATACCTCACCGGCCGCCTGGGCATCGACCCCGCGCGCGCTCCTCGGCTCTTCCTCGACGAAGCGAGCTTCGACCTCCATTGGGCGGCCAGCTCGGGGGCCAAGCTCGACCGGACGGGGACGATCTTCCTCGGCATCGGCTACATCCTCCGGCCGCTGGAGCGCGCCGTCGGCGTCGTCGCCCATGAGATGGGCCATCTGTTCTTCGGCGACAAGGGCTGGCTGCGCGAGCGCTTCCGGATGAAGAGCGGCGTCGGCGGCGGCTTCCTGACCGGCCTCACGGACGCGGGTACGGTGGCCCTGGCCGCGTTGGTCGCTTATGTCGTCCCCCACGCCTACCTGGTCATCGCCGATCCGACTCTCCTCATGACATTGCTGAGCTGGGGGACCGTCTCGGCCGTCGGGGCCATGGCCAGCGCCGCGGTGGGCCTGCTGGCCGGCTTGGCCGCCACCCGTCACGACGAGCTGCGCGCCGATTGGTTCTCCGCCTGGCTGACCGACCCCGCCTGGCTCTCCGCCTACCTCAGCGAGGAAGCCTCCAAGGGACGGGAGCCGCGCGGGACCTTCGCGCGCTGGGCCGACGAGCTCTTCTCCACCCACCCCGCCTGGGAGACGCGCGTCGAGCGCCTGGCCGGCGACGTGCCGCGCCCCGCCGTCGTGGGCGCCGTCGTCCCGGTCTCCGACTCCCTATGGGGCCTCTCCGGCTCGGTCGACGCGGTAGTGCGGGGCGCCGGCGAGTCGATCGGCGCGGCCTTAGTCGAGCGCGCCGCCGGCGCCTACGACTTCCGGCTTTATAACGGCGACGCGGGCCGCCTGGTGGTCCGCGCGCATCCCACCGGCGCGGCGCGCCTGGACGCGGCCCCCGACGCGGCCCTGGCCAAGCTCTTGGCCGACGTGCTCGCCGAGAAGCATCCCGGAGCTTCGGTCGAGTCGGTGTCGGCGTCGCCGCACCCCATCGTCGAGACCCTGGGCGGCAGCGCCCTGGGCCGCGAGCTGCTGGCGGAGCTGGCCGCCGACCCCATCACGGTGCGCTGGGAGACCGGCTGGGAGGAGGGAGGGCCGCGCGCGGCCCTGCTGCTCTCCGGCCCGCGTCCCGAGATCGCCCTCAACGCCGCGGTCTACTGGAAGGCCTCGCCCAAGGCCGCGGCGGCGGCGCTGGCCCACGAGCTCTTCCACTATAAGGTGGTGCGCCGCCTGCGCGCCCAGGGCATCACGTGGATGGACATGGGCGGCCTCGAGTTCGAGCGCTTGGCCCAGGGCGTGGGCTTTCGCGTGTTCGCCGAGCTCGGCGGCGAGCCGGCCGACGATCTGCCGCTGTTCGACGGCACCGGCCATTTCAGCTCGGGCCTCAAGCGCTGGATGAACAACACGCCCTCCGGCGAGACGGATTCCTTGGTCCAGCACGGCTACGACTCTTTCATAAAGCTCGCCGAGCTGCGCGGTCAGGACCCCGCCGGCCTGGCGCTCGAGCTCGGCGACGGGCACAGCGCCGAGACGGTGAAGGCCCAGCTCGACGCCGCTTGGGCCCTGCACCTGGCGGAGTCGCGCGCCGAGACGTCGTGGACCCTCCGTCATCCCCTCCTCGCGCTCTCGGCCCGCTTCCTGCCTTGATATAATCGCGGCGTGTCAAAGAAGCGCTCGGCGCCGGCCTCGGCGTCGTCGGCGCCCGCGGCGCCGGTCGGCCGCCTGCCGCCGGCCGCCGTGCTCGCCGCCTTGGCCGCCGCGGCCTTCCTGGGCCTGGGCTTCATCCGGAGCGCCTCGCCTACCTATGACGAGCCGCTGCACCTGGCCAGCGGCTGGACCTATCTGGCCACCGGACGCTACCGCCTCAACATCACCGACCATCCGCCGCTGGCCGAGATGTGGGCCGCGCTCGGCATGGCCGGGCTCAAGCCCGCGGCGCTGACCGGCCATCCCGACTTCCAAGCCCTGCGCCGCTACGGCTTCGCCGACCATTTCCTCTACCGCAACACGGCGGACGCGCGCCGGATGCTCGACTCGGCGCGCGCCTTCACCTTGCTCACCGTCGGCGGCGCCCTCATCCTCCTGCTCGCGGCCTGGGCCCGGCGCCTGGACGGGCCCGCGGCGGCGGGGGGGGCGGCCTGGGCGGCGGCGCTCTCGCCGGTGCTGGTCTCGAACCTGGGCCTGGTAAGCACCGACGGCCTGAGCGCGGCGCTCTACGCGGCCACGTTCTACTTCCTGGCCCGGCCGGAGAGGCCCGCGAAGGTCTGGGCCGCGGCCGGCTTTTGCGCGGGACTCGCCCTGGCCTCCAAGTTCAACATGGTCCTGCTCGCGGGGCTGGTGCCGGTCCTGCTGCTCCTCGAGCGCGGCCTCGACCGCCAGGGGCCTCCGGGTCTGCCGCGCGCGCGCGGCGCCGCGCTGTTTGCCGCGGCGGCGGTCCTGGCCTTGGCGGCGGTCTACCGCTTCGGCCAGGTCGGGCTGTGGTGGGAGGGCTTGCGCGCCACGATGTCGCGCTTGGGAGAGGGCCGGGCCTCCTACCTGCTCGGCAGCCACTCGACTAGCGGGACCTTGGCCTATTTCCCCGTGGCGTTGTCGGTCAAGTCTCCGCTGGGGCTGTTGGCCTTGAGCGTCTGGGGCTTGGCCGCCGCGGCGCGCCGCCCGAGCCGCGGCGAGCGCCTGTGGCTCATCCTCCCCGCGGCGGCCTACGCGCTGGCGTCGTCGACCGCGAAGGTGCAGATCGGCATACGCCACCTTCTGCCGGTGTTCCCGTTCCTCGCCCTTTGGGCCGGGCTGGGCGCGGCCGACCTATGGCGGCGGCGGGCGGCGGGCCGCGCGGCGCTGGCGCTCTTGTCGATCTGGACGGCCGTCTCCGTGCTGCGCGTTCAGCCGCACCTCCTGGCCTACTTCAACGAGGCCGCCGGAGGCCCGGCCGGCGGCTGGCGCTGGCTGGCCGATTCGAACCTCGACTGGGGCCAGGACCTCGGAGCCTTGGCCGACGAGCTCAGGGCGCGCGGCGGCCCGCCGGTCTATCTGGCGTACTTCGGCGTGGGCGACCCGTCCTATTACGGCATCCGCTATGCCCAGGCCCTGGCCAACTGGAACGTCCCGCGCAGCGGCGACGACGTCGACCCGGCGGCCGAGTCGGGCAAGGTTCTCTTGGCCGTCTCGGCGACGAACCTCGCCGGCGTGTATATGGCCGACCACGGCCTCTTCGGCTGGCTGCAGGCCCGCGCCCCGGCCGCGGTCCCGGGCCACTCGATCTTCCTCTACGACCTCACGGCCGATCCCGAGGGCCGCGCGCGGCTGGCCGAGCTCCTGACGCAAACCCGTCACCCGCGCGCGGCTGGCCTGGCCAAGAGCCTCCTGTTACAATAAGGCGGTGACCCCCTTCATCGACGCCCGCCTGCGGCGCTGGCGGCTCCAGCGCCTGCGCGCGCTCTGGGCCGAGGGCGCCGCGCGCCTGGCGCTGTGGGCCGGCGCGGTGGTCCTGGCCGCCGTCGCCGCGGACCGCGCGGCGGGCTTGCCCCGCGAGCTGCGCTGGGCGCTCTTTGCCGCCGGCGCGGCGGGGCTGGCCGCCGGCGCGGCCGCCTGGCTGGCTCGTCCGCTGCGCCACCTCGAGGCCGGGCGCCTGCTCGAGGCGGCGTGCGAGCGCTGGCCCGAGGCTCGCGGGCTTTTGCGCTCGGCTTGGGAACTGGCCCGCTCCCCGCTCCAGCCCTTCACCTCCTCGGAGTTGGCCGCCCGCCACCTCGAGGCGGCCGAGCGCGCGGCCGCCGACCTCCCCCGGGAGCCGCTCTTCACGGCGCGCCTGGCGCCGGCGCTCAAGCGCCGCTTGGCCGGCGTGGCCTGCCTGTGGGCGGCGGGCCTGCCGCTCTTGGGCGGCCCGCGGGCGCTCACGCGCGTGGTGGCGCCGTGGCTCGAGCGTCCGCTCGAGGCGGATCTCGTCGTGGCGCCGGGCGACGCGCGCGTCCCCTGGGCGTCCCAGACCGAGGTATCGGCGCGCTGGGCCGGCGGCGGGAGCCGCGCGCCGCTGGGCCTGGAACTCCGCTCCGAGGGAGGCCGCTGGACGGCCGCGGCCTGGGACCGCGAGGAGCCCGCGGGGGGCGCGTGGCGCTCCGAGAGCCTGACCGCGCCGCTCGATTACCGCCTCGTCTCGCGCGACCGCCGCAGCCGCGCCTTCCGCCTGACTCCGGTTCCCGCCCCGCGCTTCTCCAGGCTGAGCGCCCGGGTCCGGCGGCCCGGCGGCGCGCTCGAGGAGGTGTCGTTGGAGGGCGCCTCCGAGATCGCTTCTTTGCGCGGCAGCTGGGTCAGCGTCCGCGGCGAGCCGGAGCGTCCGCTCGACGCGGGTTGGCTCGAGGTGTCGAGCCTCGGCGGGCCGGTGCCGATGCGCAAGGTCGGCGGCGCGGCCTGGGAAGGAAGCTTTCCGCTCCAGCAGGACGGCACGCTCATCGTCGTCGCCGAGGCCGAGGGCCGCCGCGAGCCCGAGCCGCCGGTGTTCCAGCTCCGGGCGCTCGAGGACCGGCCGCCGGAGGCCGTGATCCTGTCCCCGGCCTTCGCGGTGGAGACCAGCCGGCGCGAGCGCCTGCTCGTGGCCTACGAGGCGCGCGACGACTTCGGGCTCTCGGGCTTGGCGCTGCTCTACCGGGTCGACGGCGGTCCCGAGCGGGCGCTGCTCCTCGACGGCTTCAAGGCCGGGGCCTCGTCTCATCTCGGCGAGCTTTCCTGGGACCTCTCGGGCTTTCCCGACGGCGCCAAGGTCGAATTCCGCCTGCGCGCGGTCGACAACGCCCGCCCCGAGCCTCAGGCGACCCTCTCGTCGCCGGGCCTCGTGGTGCTCTCGGATTTCGAGGCGGCCCACGCCGCCGTCGAGCAGCGCATGCTCGGGGCGGAGGCCTCGCTCAAGGGCCTGGCCGAGTCGGAGCGCGCGATGCGCCAGTCGCTGGAGGCGGCGGAAGCCCTGCCCGAGGCCGCGCGCGCCGCGCGGCAGGAGGCCCTCGAGGTCCAGGAACAGCTGCTCTCCGGGGAGTGGGCGCGCGCCGAGAAAGGCATGAGCGAGTTTGCCGACGCGATGGAGAAGGACCCCTACGCGAACCCGGGCATGACCGAGAGCGCGCGCGCCATGGCCGAGGACCTCAAGGCGATGCGCGCCCACGACCTGGAAGCCGCGCGCAAGGCTCAGAAGGCGGGCGAGCTCGCCGACGCCGCCAAGCGCCACGGCGAGCTAGAGTCCAAGGTGCGCCGCGCCTCGGAGCTCATGGCCGGCGGGCGCGAGATGCAGGCGATGCAGGATTTCTGGGCCGATGCCCATCGGATGGACCAGGCGGGGGTTGAACTGGCCGGGGCGCTCGAGAAGCTGGCCAAGGGCGGCCCGCCCAGCCCGGCCGATAAGCGGAAGCTCGACGAGGCGCTGGCCAACCTCCAGCGCCAGATGGAGGCCACCGCGAAGGCCATCGCCGCGCTGCCCAAGCCGCCCGCCGGCTCGCCTTCGGACGCGCGGCGCAAGACCTACACGGTGCCGATGGGGGCCGCGGCCCAGTCGATGGACGCGCTCTCGGCGGCGTTGGCGCGCGGCGACTACGCCGAGGCGGCCCGCCAGGCGCGCGAACTCTCGCGCCGTCTCGAGGCGGTGCGCCAGGCGATCTCGCAAGCCGCCGAGGACCTGGCCGAGTCCGCCGACCAGTCCCCGTCCAAGCGCCTCGGCGAGCTCGAGGCGGCTTGGAAGGAGGCGGCGGCGGCCCAGGAGCGCGCGCTCGAGAGCGTGGCGGCCGTCGAGGAGTCGCGCGTGGCCGAGCGCACCAAGGCCCAGGAGGCCCTGCTCGACAGGCTGACTGCCGAGCAAAGGGCGGCGGTCAAGGAGGGCGAGCGGCTGGGGCGCTGGCTGCCGCCCGGACCGATGCCCGACATGCGCGCGGCGCTCGGCGAGCTCGAGGCGCGCAAGATCCGCGAGGCGCCCGCCCGGCTCGGGAACGCCGTCGAGCGGCTGGCCGCCCAGGCGCGGGCGCTGTCCCCCGAGGGCGCCGAGCCGCCCCAGGCGGCCAAGGACCTGGCCGCGCTGGCCGAGGTCGAGCGCTCTATCCTCAAGCGCCTCCAGGAGGGGGCGCGCGGCCGGCCGATGAGCGAGGAGCAGCTGTCTAAGTCCTTCTCGGCCGAGGCGGTCCAGAAGCAGGCCTCGCGCAAGACCGGCGAGCTCGGGTCCCAGGTCGAAGGGCTCGAGCGCGACTACGGCATGAGCCTCGGGGAGGCCGGCGCCGAGCTCGAGGGCGCGAAGGCCGAGCAGGCCGCGGCCGAGCGCGCCCTGGCCGGCAAGGACACCGGCTCCGCGCGCGGGGCCCAGGAGCGCGCGCTCGAGCATCTGCGCCGCGGCGCCGAGTCCGCCGCCAAGGAGCGCGAGCAGGCCCAGTCGATCGAGCGTTCCTCGTCTAGGCCGTTCGGCCGGCGGCGGGCCACGGCGCGTCCTTTCAACGGGAAGGGCGGGCGCACCGGCTCGGACACCGGCTTCGTCCCGCTGCCGCGCGTGTCGGAGTACCAGCCGCCGAAGCTCATCCGCGGCGAGGTGGAGAAGTCCCTGCGCGAGAAGCGCCCGCCGGCGTTCGACAAGACCGTCGACGAGTATCTCAAGCGCCTGTCGCAGTAGGTATAATCAGCAATGTCATTTCTAGGCCGGGTGCCGGGCAGCTGCCCCAACGGGTGCGAGGCGGGCGAGTACGAGGTCTGGAGCTTCGTCCGCGGCGACAAGGACGACAATCTGCGCTTGGCCCTGCTGACCGGGGAGCTCAACCTCGTCATCTGCGACAACTGCCGCCAGCCGTTCTTCCCGGACTCCTGCCTGGTCTACGTCGACAAGCGCGCGGCCATGACGGCCTTCGTGTTCCCGGAGTCCTACCGCGTCGAGGAAGCCAAGTGGCGCTCCAAGATGGCCGAGGACTTCAAGGCGATGAAGGAGACCCTGGGCAGCGACATGACCCTGGGGGCCGAGCCCGAGCTATACTTCGGCTACGAGGCGCTCCGGCAGGCCCTGCAGGGGGACGACGACCGCGAGGACGAGGCCGCGGTCGGCGAGTGGCTGCTCAAGGGCTTGAAGCTGGTCCCTTTCTACGTCGACCCGGCCTACGCGCGAAGCAAGGGCCTGCCGCGCTACGTGCCGCTGGCCGGCCCCAAGTGGTCGGCCGAGGCGGCGCGCGCGGGCGTCGACGCGCTCCTGAAGGCCAACGACCGTCTGGTCTCCTTCGAGGGCTGGCGCAAGCTCATCGACGCCGGCGAGAAGCCGCCGGCCCGGAAGTCCCCTTAACGTGCGGCTGGCCCCGAGGCTGGCGCGCGCCGCGGCCGAGCTCGGCCGGCGCGCCGCCGAGGCCGGCCTCCGCGCCGCCGTGGTGGGCGGCTGCGTCCGGGACGCCCTGCTCGAGCGCACGATGCGCGACTTGGACGTGGCCGTCGAGGGCGACGCCGAGGCCCTGGCCCGCAAGTGCGCGGCGGACTGGGGTGTCAGCTGCGAGACCTTCGGCCGCTTCGGCACGGCGCGCCTGGCCTGGGCGAGCGGCGAGCGGCTGGACGTCGCCCGGGCCCGCACCGAGCACTACCCCGAGCCGGCGGCCCTGCCCGTGGTCAGCCCGGCGACGATCGAAGAAGACCTGAAGCGCCGGGACTTCACGGTCAACGCGATGGCCCGCCTCTTGACCCCCGACGGGGTGGGGAAGAGGCTCGACCCGTTCCGGGGCGAGACGGACCTCGACTCCAAGATCCTCAAGGTCCTCCACCGCCAGAGCTTCCGCGACGACCCGACGCGGCTCTTCCGCGGCGCGCGCTACGCCGGGCGGCTGGGGCTCAAGCCGGACGCCGAGACGGCCGAACTCATCAAGGAGAGCGTGGCGCGCAAGGACCCGGCGCTGGTCTCGCGGGAAAGACTGCGCCAGGAGCTCTGGCGCATCCTCGAGGAGCGGGACCCGGGGCCGGCGTTGGGGCTGTGCCGGAAATGGGGGCTGGGCGAGTTCCTGCACGCGGATTTTCGAGCGCCGGCCAAGCTCGACGCGCATCCGGGCGCGCTGACGCGCCTGGGGCTGATCGCGTTCTCGATGGGGGAGGCGGGCGAGGATTTCGTCGCGTCGTTCCCATTCCCGCGCGAGGAGGCGTCGGCTGTGAAGACGGCGCTGGCGGCGGCGAAGGCGAAGGCTACGCCGGCGCAGGTGTTGTCCGAGGCTGCGGCGAAGATTCTGCACGCGGCTTTCCCGGACCTCCCTAAGGCAGCGACGAAGGCGCGATTAGTTACGGGAGCGAATCTCATCGCGGCGGGGCAGAAGCCGGGGCCGGGCTTCATGAAGGTCCTCGAAGAGGCCGCCGCCGAACAGTGGGCTGGGCGTATTGGAACGGCGGGCGAAGCTGGGGAGTGGGTCACGAAGCGGTTGGGATGAGACTCATTTCTCTGCGCTAATGATGCACTCTGCGTTGCCGAGGTCTCTGCGCCCTATTCTCCTGACCGGGGCAGGATTCACGAATATGCCGCGGCGTTCGCGCTGATCCTGGCGGGCGTGGCCGTCGGGGTCTGGGACGCGCCCCCCCTGTCCGCCTCGACGACCAGCGTCGCCAGCGTCGCGGGCGCTCCGTGAGCGCCTTCGTGCCCGCGGCCCGCTTCAACGGCAAGGACTGCACCCTGTCCATCCGCCGCGAGTCGCCCGGCGTCGTCGCCATCGTGTTCGCCGGCAACGATGTCGGCGAGTTCGGCGACGGGCCCTTCCGAGAGCTCGAGAAGCACCTCTCGCCCTCGGCTCCCATCGAGCTCTTCATCGACGCGCGACCTGCTCTAGTCTCTGGCGATGCCCGGCGGGATTACGCCGCCGGCCTCGCCGTCCTCCGCCGCCCGGTCCGTGAAAACTAAGCCGCGGACCGAGGAATTTATTCCCCCGCTGAGGGAACCAAATCGATGCCTTAAGCGTATAACTCTTATGGATGAACTTGCTGGCGCGCTTGCACGGATCCGGCCCCGCATCTTTACGATCCGAAAACGACGAGTGATGCTCGATTCCCAATTGGCGGCGCTCTATGGCGTCAAACCGATTCGATTGCGCGAACAGGTTCGGCGCAATCCGGATCGTTTTCCCCAGGATTTCATGTTCCGTCTTACGGAAAGCGAGGCCAGAGTCCTGGTATCGCAGAATGCGATACCCTCACGGAGCGCGCTGGGAGGGCATCTCCCATTGGTCTTTACTCAGGAAGGCATCGCCATGCTTTCTAGCGTGCTTCGTAGTCATCGCGCCGTGCGTGCCAATATCGAGATCATGCGGGCGTTCGTCCTTGCCAAAAGCCGTGAGAGATGGCGGACCTTTACGATGACGAAGCTGGATGAGCTGGAGCGCAAATTTCTAGGACATGACAGGGACATCGCCCGATTGTTCGAGGCCTTGCGCGATTTGATGGACGCGCCTGAGAAAGCGCCAGGAAAGATCGGCTTTCGACCGGAATGAGTAGTGGGTGGATTAAGAAGCGCTCGGCCTAGCCCGGACGCTTCCGGTCTATCCAACCCAGCTCGCTGGAGACCTCGGCGAAGAGCTGGTCGGCCTTCATCGCGAAGCGCTTGGCGATGGCGTCGGCCACGACGATCGAGTTCGGCACCGCGTCGTTGAAGGGCGTACCCCCGCCGGCCGGGCCCTCCGCCTCCGGCGCTCCGCGGATGCGCTCCACGAGGCGGATGTAGACCTCCTGGAGCGGCCCGAGGGTCTCGGCCAGCTCCTGGCGCGCCGTCTCGACCGAGCCGCCGTGCTTCTCGAGGATCCTGCGCGTCACGTGGCGCATGAGGTCGAGCGAGCCGGCGAAGGCCGGAAGGCCGGCGACGTAGGGCTTGAGCCGGTAGCCCACGGGGCAGGCGGTCTCGAAGACCGCGAAGCGGACCAAGGTCGCGCCGACGCCCTGCAGGTCCGACTCGACCGACTCCGAACGCCCCTCTCCGTCGACGGCCGTGGCCCTTACCCGCTCGACGGAGGTTCGCTGACGGAGCTTGCCCATCGTCCCCTGCAGGGACTGGGCCGCTGGACAGCAGCGGATGCCCTCCGGCAGCGTGCAGCTGGAGCACTTATTGAACGCCAGCATCACCCACGGCGCCGGCTTCTCCCGCGACCTGGGGACGTGCGTGCCCGTCTCGCGGCGCTCGATATGGAGGACCTGGACGGTCCCGTCGAAGAACTTGATCGAGAGCTCCTGAAACCAGCTGTCGGGGGGCGCGTCCATAGGTGTTATGAGTTTAGTCGGATTCCCGGCCCCCGACAACGCTAGCGCTTCGCGTACTCGATCATGCCCTGGAAGTCGACGACGACCACCGGCTCGTCGCCCACCACCTCCGCGTCATGGCCGGCGGCGGCCTTGACCACCGTCCCCGCGTTGGTGAGGACCTCGCTCCCGTCTTCGAGGATCCACTTGAGCACGCCCGACACCTGATACTGGAAGTGCGGGGCCTCGCAGAGCTTGGTATTGGCGATGGGCTTCACGTGCTCCGACCATTTCCAGCCGGGCTGGAGCGTGGCCCTGCCGATCACCGAGCCGTTCACCTTCACCAGCTCGAGCTGGCCGTTCTCGAACTCGCGGACCTCGTCGGGCCTTGAGAACGTCTTAACCTGCAGCTTCTCCATGGTCTTCTGCATGGGGGTGTCCTCCTGGTTAAGCCCAGACTACCACGCGCCGGCCGGACAGGGTATGGTTTGCGCGTAAAGAATTCTGGTAGGCAGCCGCCTCCACGGAAAGCTCCGCCGCGCCCGGTGCTCTCCGACGATAGTTTGATACAATCCTCGTCGAAATGGAGTGGGTCATCCAGCTTCCGATCCTGTTCTTTTCCGTGGTGATCCATGAGTTCTGCCACGGGGTGGCCGCCTATGAGCGCGGCGACGACACCGCCGAGAAGGCGGGCCGCCTGACCCTCAACCCCTTCCCGCACGTCGACCCCTTCGGAACCCTCGTGCTGCCGCTGGTCTGCCTGTTCTCGAACGTCCCGGTCTTCGCCTTCGCCAAGCCGGTGCCGATCGACCCCTCGCTCATGAAGCGGCCGCGCTTAGACGAGATGCTGGTGGCGGCCGTCGGGCCGGTCTCCAACGTCCTGCTGGCCTTCCTGGCCGCCGTGGCCTACAAGCTCGTCAACAGCGCGGGCCTCTTCGCCCCCGCCTACCAGGCGACCGTCCTCGAGGCCCTGCTATTTGCGATGACGATGAACCTGTTTTTGGCCTTCTTCAACCTGGTGCCCGTCCATCCGCTCGACGGCAGCAAGGTGCTGGCCGGCCTGCTCCCTGAGAAGGCCCGCGAGGCGTATCGGCGCCTGGCCGGCAACCCCAAGGTCAGCCTGGCCCTGCTCGCCGTCCTCCTGTTCACGCCGGCGATCAAGTACGTCGTGCTCCTGCCCATGAAGCTCGTCCTGGCGCTCTGGGTCAAGGTGGGGATCATCGGATGAGCGTCGTCATGTCGGGGATGCGCCCCACGGGCCGCCTGCACATCGGCAACTACTGGGGCGCCCTGCGCCGCTGGGTCGAGCTCCAGTCCCAGGAGCGCTGCTACTTCATGGCGGCCGACTTCCACATGCTGACCACCGGCTACGAGGAGACCGTCCGCCTGCGCGAGAACACGCGCGAGATGGTGCGCGACTGGCTGGCCGCCGGCCTCGACCCCGAGCGCTGCGTCGTCTTCCGGCAGTCCGACGTCCCCCAGCACGCCGAGCTGACGCTGCTCTTGTCGATGATCACGCCGATCTCCTGGCTCGAGAACAACCCGACGTACAAGGAGCAGCTCCAGGAGCTCGGCAAGACCAAGCTCGCCAAGGCCGTCGAGGAGAGCGGGATGCTCTCCAAGGACCGCCGCGAGGCGCTCTCCGGGGCCAAGCTCGAAGCCGTCGAGCCGGAGTCCGACGCCGTGCGTCTCGAGCTGCGCACCCACGGCTTTCTGGGCTATCCGGTCCTGCAGACGGCCGACATCGTGCTCTACGGCGCCGACAAGGTGCCGGTCGGCCAGGATCAGCTGCCGCACGTCGAGATCTCGCGCGAGATCGTGCGCCGCTTCAACGGCATCTACGGCCAGGTCTTAGTCGAGCCCCAGGGCACCGTCACCCCCCAGGCCAAGGTCCCCGGCACCGACAGCCGCAAGATGTCCAAGTCCTACGGCAACGCCGTCGACCTCTACGAGACGGCCGACACGCTGAGCCCCAAGGTCATGTCGATGTACACCGACCCCCTGAAGGTGCGCGCCAAGGACCCCGGCCATCCCGAGGGCTGCGTCGTGTTCGCGATGCACCGGCTCTACTCCGACTACGCCGACCGCCGCGAGGTCGAGTGCAAGGCCGGTGCGCTGGGCTGCGTGGCCTGCAAGAAGGACCTCCTGGCCTCGATGGAGAAGCCCTTCGCCGAGTTCCGCGAGAAGCGCGAGCCCTTCACGGACTCGGCCATCGAGGAGATCATCACCGCGGGAGGCGCCAAGGCCCGCCAAGCCGCCGAGGAGACCATGGCCAAGGTCCGCAAGGCCATGAACCTGCGATGAACGCCAAAACCTACGAAGTCCACCTGGAGATGTTCGAGGGCCCCCTCGACCTCCTGCTCTACCTCATCCGAAAAAACGACCTCGACATCCAGAACGTCCCGGTCTCCAAGATCACCTCGGAGTACCTCTCCTACCTGGACTTGATGAAGGAGCTCAACCTCGACGTGGCCGGGGACTTCCTCGTCATGGCCGCCACCCTCATGCAGATCAAGGCCCGGGCCCTCCTGCCCTCCCAGGAGGAGGGGACCGGCTTCGAGGGCCCCGACCCGCGGCTCGAGCTGGTCAACAAGCTTCAGGAGTACCAGAAGTTCAAGGAGGCCGCGGGCTTCCTCCAGAAGCGCGCCGACGAGTGGTCGGACGTGTTCTACCGCGGCGCGCCGACCTTCGCCGAGCGCGATAAGGCGCTCAACATCCGGATATTCGACCTCCTGGCCACCGTGCGCGACGTGCTCGACCGCGCCGAGGCCGAGGGCCGCGTGGTCACCGGCGAGGAATACCCCATCGAGCACAAGATGGACAAGATCCTCGCCATGCTCGCCGAGAAGCCCTACGTGACGCTGCGCGAGATCTTCGTGGGCGAGCGGCGCCGCAAGGCCATCATCGCCTGCTTCCTGGCCCTGCTCGAGCTCATCAAGCTCCAGCGCGTGTTCGGCCGCCAGGAAGGCCCTTTCGCCGAGATCCTGATCTATAAGAAGGAGACGCCCCCCGAGATCGTCACGGCCATCTGGCCGTCCGAGGAGCTGCCGACGCCCTCGCCTGTCCAGCTGAAGGAGGAGCCCGAGCCGGACCCGGAGCTCCCCGAGGGCGGACCGGCCCTGGACCGCGAGTCGTGGCTCGCCGCCGCGCCGGATGCGGTGCAAGAGCCCGAGGAGAACAACGATGGACGCCCCTGAGCTCAAGCAGGCCGTCGAGACCTTGCTGTTCATCAGCGACCAGCCGCTCGACGCCGCCAAGATCGCGGCGGCGCTCGGCCGCAAGGACAAGGACGCCGTGGCCGCGGTCGTGGCCGAGGTGCAGAAGGACTACGATGAGCGCGGCGGACCGGTGCGCGTCATCGAGATCGCCGAGGGCTTCCAGATGGCCACCAAGCCCGAGTTCGCCCCCTACGTGCGCAACCTCTACAAGGAACGCATGACGATGCGGCTCTCCACCGCGGCGCTCGAGACCCTGGCCATCGTCGGCTACCGCCAGCCGCTGACCCGCGCCGAGATCGAGGAGATCCGCGGCGTCGAGGTCATCGCCGCGCTCGAGACCCTGCTCGAGAAGGCCCTGCTCAAGGTCGTCGGCCGCCGCGAGACCGTCGGCCGGCCCTTGCTCTACGGTACGACCCCCGAATTCCTGCGCCATTTCGGCCTGCGCTCGATCGCCGACCTGCCGCCCATCGACACCTTCAAGCCCTCCGAGCCCACCGAGGCCGAGAAAGCCGCCCTCACCGAGGTCGACCCGGTCGACGGCGAGCCGGTGACGGTCGCCGTGGAAGCCCCCGCGGAGCAGGAGATCGTCGCCGTCGAGTCGGAGCCGGCCGAAGCGGAAGCGGCGGCCGAGACCGAAGGGAAGTCCGAAGAGGCGTGAGATGAGGCAGGCCGCCTGGGGCCTGGTCTTCGTCCTCGCGGCCGGCGCCGCGGGCTTCTTCTGGGGCCGCTCCCGCCGTGCCGAGGCCAGGCGGCTCGCCGCCGAGGCGGCCTCGGCGCCCGCTCCCACGCCCGCCGCCCCGGTCGCGGCGCCGCCGACCCTGCCTCCTCCTCCGGACCTCCCCGGCGACACGCGCCGCGTCGACAGCATCCCACAAGGCCTCGAATGAGGGTCGTCCACGCCGCCTCCGAGGCGGTCCCGTTCGCCAAGACCGGCGGCCTGGCCGACGTGGCCGGCGCCCTGCCGAAGGCCCTCGCGGCGCAGGGCGTCCAGACCTCGCTCTTCATCCCCTGCCACCGCTCGGCCCGCCGCGCCCTCGGGCCGGCCCGGCAGGCCGTGCGTCTCCCGGTACCGCTGGGCGGCGCTACGGTCGAGTGCGCCGTCCTGCGCGCGGGGGAAGGCGCCGTCGACGTCTACCTCGTCGACTACCCGGCTTTCTTCGACCGCCCGGGCCTCTATGGCGAGGATGGAAAGGACTACCCCGACAACGCCGAGCGCTTCGCCTTCTTCGCGCGCGCCGTCGTCGAGGCCTGCCGCGCGTTGAGCCTGGCGCCCGACGTCCTGCACTGCCACGATTGGCAGACCGGGCTGATCCCCGCCTACCTCTCGACGCTTTACCGCGACGACCTCGCCCTGGCGCGCGCGCGTACGGTCTTCACCATCCACAACTTGGCCTACCAAGGCGTGTTTCCCAAAGAGACCATGGCCGTCACCGGTCTGCCCGCCGCCGAGTTCTCGCCGGAGCTCCTGGAATACTGGGGCAAGCTCTCCTACCTCAAGGCCGGGCTGGTCTACGCCGACCTCATCACCACCGTCAGCGAGACCTACGCCCGGGAGATCCAGACCGCCGAGTTCGGCTGCGGGTTGGACGGCCTCTTGCGCAAGCGCACCGCCGACCTGCATGGGGTCCGCAACGGCCTCGACCTCGAGCTCTGGGACCCGTCCCGCGACGAGTCCCTGCCCAAGCCCTACGGGGCGGCCGACCGAGCGCTATCGCGAGGAAGTGCCGCCTCCGGGTCCGTGGGGGCGGCCTTCGAGGTGGGCCCAGGCAAGGCCGCGGCCAAGGCCGCGCTCCAAGAGGCCTTGGGGCTCGAGCGGCGGCCGGACGCCTTCTTGGTGGGTTCGGTCACGCGGCTCGACGCGCAGAAGGGCGTCGATCTGGCGCTGGCGGCCGTCGAGCCCCTGTTGGCGCGCGGGGCCCAATACGTCCTGCTCGGCTCCGGGGACCCGGCCCTCGAGCGCGCCGCCGAGGCCTTCGCCGCGCGCCATCCCGGCGCCGTCCGCGTCACGCGCGGCTTCGACGACGGCTTGGCCCGCCGCATCTACGCCGCCTGCGACGCCTTTCTGATGCCCTCCCGGTTCGAGCCCTGCGGGCTGGGCCAACTCATAGCGATGCGCTACGGCACGGTCCCGGTGGCGACGCGCACCGGCGGACTGGCCGACACGGTGCCGCCCTACGGCTTCCTCGCCCAACGCGTCGACGCCGCGTCGGTGGCCGCGGCCCTGGCCGAGGCCGCCGCGGCGTTTTCCGACGCGCGCGTCTGGTCCAAGCGGCGCGCCGGCTGCATGGGCCTCGATTGGGGCTGGGTGCCGGCGGCGCGCCGCATGCGCGAGCTCTACGACCTCCTGGGGGTCCGTGTCGTTGGTCGTCGCTAACGCGGGCCGCGCCGCCCTCGTCGCCCTGGCGCTTTTCACCGCGCTGGCCCTGCGCCGCGAGGCGCGGGTGCGCGAGCGCGCCGTGGGCCTCGTGGTCGAAGCCGCCGACGTCCGGCGCCTGTGCCGCCGCGCGGGCTGCCGCGAAGCCGCCTTCCTCGAGCGGCTCAAGGCGCTAGGCGTGAGCGGGCTGGCTCTGCGCCCTGAGGCGCTGACGGTCCTCCTGGCCTCCAAGGAGGTCATGCGCTTCGACGAGGAGGAGGTCGCCAAGCTCAAGGCCACCGGGGTGGCCTCCCCGGAGGCGCCGTTGAGGTCGGGGTCGCTGTTCGTGCGCGACGAGGCCGTCGGGGCCCGCCTCGAGGGCGCCGCCCGGGCTCAGCGCCTGCGCCTGGCCTCCGGGAGCTACGGCCGGATGCGGGTCCTCGAGCTCCCCGCCGGCGCGGCGCTCGAGGACTTCTCGGCCGGCTACGATCCGGGGCTGGCGGCGGCGGCCGCCGCGGCCGGCCTGACCCCGGTCTATCGCGCGGCGGCCTCTTCCGACCTTCGTCTGGCGCTCGAGTCCTCCGTCCCAGCGGGAGTACTGCTCGACGCGCCTCTGGGGCGCTACGACCCTGCGGCCCTGGCCGAGCTTGCCGCGGCGCTGGGCGCGCGACGCCTGGCGGTCGCCGTCCCAGACGGCGAGGCGGCCGTGGCGGCGTCCTTCGCCGCGATGACGACGGCCGAGGTGCCCGTCGACGTCCCGCTGGCCGAGTTCCTGCGCCGCGTCGCGGGGCGCGGGGCGGGATTGGCCGTCATACGCCTCGACCCGCAGTCCTCTCCCGAGGCCGCGTTCGACGGCCTGCGCGGGCTTGCGCGCGGCCTGCGCCGGGAAGGCACGGCCCCGGCCTGGCCGTCCCGGCTCTTCGAGCCGCGCCGTCAAGGAGCGCTCGAGCGCGCGGCCCGCGCCGCGGCCGCCTTCGCGGTGGTCGTCCTTGGAGCGCTGTGGTCTTTGCGGCAGGGACTGGCCGCGGTGCGCCGCCTCGTGCGCGCGCGCCTGCTCCCCGAGGCGGCGCCGCTCCACGAGGCCTTGGGCGGCCTGGCGGCGACCGCGCTCTGCGTCGGCCTTTCGGGGGCGGTAGCCCGGGCCTTCCTCTCCGGCGGGGGGCGCGTCCCGGGCTGGGCGGACGCCGCGGCCGGACTGAGCTGCGCCGCGGGCTTCGTCGGCCTTTGGCTGGCCGAGCCCGGCGACCAGCGGGCGCTGGCGCGCCGCGAGCGCGGCGCGCTCCTGCGCCTGGCCGCGGCGGCCGCCGGGGCGGCGTTTCTGATCGTGCCGCCCGAGCCGGTGGCGCGCTGGGCCTTCGGCCTGAGCGCGATGGCGTCGTGGCGGCCGTCGTGGTGGTGGGCGCCGGCGCGCTGGCCGGAGATCTTCATCGGGATCCCCGCGCTTACGGCGGGGTTCTGCCTCTACGCCGAGAGCCTGCGCCCGACGACCGCGGAAGAGTCGGCCCCCGACCCCCGCCCCTGGCTGTTCGCCGGCTTGGCGGCACTCCCAGGGGCGGTCCTCTCTCTGACTCGCGCCGGCGTCCCATTCGAGACCAGCCTGCTCAGATCGACCCACAGCCTGGCGCTGGGTTCCGCCCTGGGCGTCCTGCTCTGGCTGGGGTTGGAGCGTCGTCGAAACCGCGCAGCCCCATAGTATAATCAGACCTATGATTTTAGTGGGCCTAATGGCCTGTCTCGCGCTGGTCGGCACCGTTTCCGCGGCTCCGGCGCCGGCCTGCCAAAAGCCCTCGGGCGGCGGGTTCAAGCTCAAGACCTTCGGCGGGCCCTGCCCCGTCGGACCCGAGGAAGGCGACTATCGCGAGTCCGCGTCGCATCACGCGGGCGGCCAGCCGGCGGTGGGCGTCCCCGACGAGCAGGCCTTCCCTAAGAGTCCTACTCCCGAGCCGAAGGGCGACCCGGCGACGACGCCGCCTCCCCTGCCGGAAGGCAAGCCGATGACGCTGCCGGAGCAGGACCCCCCGCGCGCGGAGGCCGCCGCAGCGGTTGCCAGGGCGGAAGCCGACGAGACCGTGTACGAGCGCGTCCAGCACTGGGTCTGGCCCGGTCCTGAGTCTCCGGCGCGACGCGCACGGCGCCAGCGTGCCGAGGCCGACGCCGCCGAGGCCGACGAAGGCCTCAAGGACGCGCCGGCCGCGGTCTCTCCCGAGCGCTACTCGCTCTGGTCGGGCCTCAGCCGCCCGCTGCTGCTCCCGTCGCAGGACGTCCGGGCCGCCTCGCCGTCGACCGCGCGCGAGCTCGGCGAGCGCGATTACGCATCCCACATCTTGAGCCAGGACGCCGGCGTGCGAATGCCTGCCGCGACGGACGGTCTGCCCGCCCGCGCGACCTTCCCCAAGCCGCTGCCTGTCCGCCAAGCCGTCGAGGTCGAGGTCGATATCAAGGAGACTCCGGGCGAATGGCGCGCGTCCGCCGCAGAATTGGGCCGCCGGGTCGGTTTCGAGGTCGACGCGGCCGTCGAGCCGCGCTTCATCGGCAAGCTGCGCGCGAAGGCCGTCCTGTCCGGGACCGTGCATCCGGGCCAGCTCACCGCGCTGTCGATGGCCCCCGGCGTCCGACGCGTCGAGTACGGGCCGGGCGTCTCGGCCCCGGTCGCCCAAGGCGAGACCAGCCTTTTAGTCGGCCTGCGCATCCCGCCCGGCGTCGCGCCGATGGAGGCCCTTAAGGAGGCGGCCGCGCGGCTGGCCCAGAACGCCTCGTTCCAACTCGAGCGCCCACTGGCCTACCAGAAGGTACCCGGCACGGACCAGACCGTCATCGTCGTCCTGGGACGCATCCCGGTCCGCGCGATGGGCACCCTGCTCTCCGACCCGTCGGTGGCGAAGGTCGCCCCGTACGCCGGCGACGGCCCGGTCCGCCCCGCTCCCGAGCCGGTGCCGGCCTGGCGTCAAGCCCTGCGCCAGGCCGTCAACGAGCATCCCGCCTATTTCTTAGCCTTCGTGCTCTTCCTGATCGCCTCCTCCGGCCCCTTCTTCAACCGCCGTTCCCGCTCGAAATAGCCCGCCGTCGTCCGCCGTATTAAGGAAGATATTAAGGAAGATATTGACAGGGCCGAAGAATGCCGATAAATATTAAAGTAACCTCATGTCCGCTATCCGGCGGGTGAATTCCCGCGTCTTCTTGGCCGCCGTCATGGCCGGCCTGCTCGGCGAGAGCCTGCTCATCCTCGAGGCCCAGTCCCGCGCCCTCGAGGCCGCGGTCCGCGGGGATTTTCGCGTGGTCGCCGCGCTCGAGGCTGGCGTCGACGAGGAGCGGCGCGGCGTGGTCGAGGAGCGCCTGCTGGCCCTGCCCGGCACCGAGACGGTCGACTACGTCTCCCCGGCCCGCGTCGTCGAGCGCCTGGCCGAGCGCGACCCGGGATTTCCCCAGGCTGTGGCCCTCATCGGCGAGAACCCCGTCCCCGGCTTCTTCGAGGCGCGCCTGGCCGCGGGCCAGGTGGCGCAGGCTGCGGAATGGGTCAAGGCCGCGGAGGCCATCGGCGAGCTGGCCGAGGTCTCGTATTCGGCTCCGGCCGCCCGCGCCGTCGTCGAACTCCAATTCTATGCGCGCTGGGCGCGGCTCGTGCTTGGGGCCGCGGCCTGCCTGGCGGGCGCGGCGGCGGCGGCCTGGCTCTGGGGCGCCTGGCGCTCGGGGACCCTCGCCGAAGGCGCGCGGCGCTCCGCCGGAGCGGCGCTGGCCGCGGCCGGCGGCTGGTGCGCCGGAGCGCTGGCGGCGGCCGCGGCGGCGCGGCCCGCGGCGGCTTGGAATCCCGCCTGGCCCGAGCCGGCGGTCCAGGCCGGCGCGCTGGCTTTGTGCACCCTCTTCATCCTGGCTTGGCGCGCGGCTAGCGAGCCCGCCGCCGGGCCGGCCAGCCGGGGACGGGAGCGCCGCGCGGCGGCCGTGGCCCTGACCCTTTTCGCCGCTGCCTGGGCCCTGCCCGGGCGGGCGGCCGAGCCGGCCGCCAAGCACAAGCGCGAACTCCAGGCCTTGACGCGAGAGCTCGAGAAGGCGAAAGGCGAGGCCGAGCGCTTCCGCGCGGAGGCCGGCAAGGCCGAGAGGGAGCTGGGCCAGACCCGGCGCAAGCAGGGCCGGCTCGAGTCGCGCATCGCCTCCCTGCGCCGCCAGTCCGACGAGGCTGACGGCACGCGGCGCTCGCTGGGCGGCCGCCTGGCCACCCTGGACCTGGCCCGAGCCGAGGTGCGCCGCCGCCTGGCCCGCGAGCTCTCCGACTATTCCCGCCGCGAGACCTTGCTGGCCTCGGCCGGCACCGTGGGCGTGCTCGAGGACGCCGTGCGGCGCGGCGCGGTCCACGCCAAGACCGCCTACCTCGGCGGGGTCAGCGCCGAGCATCGGCGCACGGCCACCGAGCACGCCGCCGCGGAGCGCCGCCGCGCCGCCCTGAGCCGGAAGACGCGCTCCGAGCTCTCCGAGCTCGAGCGCGCGCGCAAGTCCGGAGCGAAGGCGCGCGAGACCTTCGCCGAGACGACCCGCCGCATGGGTGAGGCCGAGGCGCGCATCCGCGGGCTCGAGGAGTCGCGCCGCGCGCTGACGAGCCTTGTCCGCGAGCTCGAGAAGCGCGAGCCCAAGTCCGCGCAGGCGGCCTATCGCGCCGATCCGCCGGTCAAGGCCCGCTCGCTGCCTTGGCCGCTGGCCGGCAAGGTCGTCAGCCGCTTCGGCAAGCGCCGGGTCCCCGAGCTCGGCACCTGGACCGTCCACAACGGCGTGGAGATCGCCGCGCCGGCCGCCGGCGCCGTCGTGCGTCCGGTGCTCCCCGGCGAGATCATCTTCTCGGGGCCCTTCCGTTCCTACGGGAACGTCGTCATCGTCAACCATGGCGGGGGCTTCTACTCCATCTACGGTCATCTGCAGGGACCCCTCCAGGCCAAAGGGACGCGCGTGCGTCCCGAGGCCGTGCTGGGCAAGGCGGCGGGGAACAAGGTCTATCTCGAGCTGAGGCAGGCGGGCCGTGCCCTCGACCCGCTGCGCTGGCTCAAGCCGTGACAGGAGTGAACATGCAACGCAACGCGCGAAGTCTCGTGAAGAAGGCGGCGGGCCTGGCGGCGTTATTGGCCCTGGCGGTCTTCCTCCTGCCCAAGGCCCACGCCTCGGTGGACAAGACCTACGAGCAGCTCAAGCTCATCGTGGACATCCTCGACTACATCAAGGAGAACTACGTCGAGGAGGTCCAGTCCAAGGACCTCATCTACGGGGCGGCCCGCGGCATGGTGGGGACCCTCGATCCTTTTTCACAGTTCATGGACCCGGAACTCCACAAGGACGTGAAGACCGAGACCGAGGGGCAGTTCGGGGGCTTGGGGATCCGCATCGGCATGCGCGAGGAATGGCTGACCGTCATCACCCCGCTGCCCGGTACGCCGGCCTACAAGGTCGGCGTCCTGCCCCAGGACCGCATCGTCAAGATCGAGGACGAGAGCACCAAGGGCCTGGGACTCTCCGACGCGGTCAAGAAGCTGCGCGGCAAGCCCGGCACGCCGGTCAAGCTCCAGGTGGCCCGCAATCTGGCCGCCGAGGACAAGCCGGAGTGGACGATGAAGGACTTCTCGATCGTCCGCGAGGTCATCAAGATCCAGAGCGTGCAGTCGCGCATGCTGCAGGACAAGACCGGCTACGTGCGCATCATCGAGTTCAGCGCCCAGACCACCGAGGAGACCGGCGCCGCGCTCGAGAAGCTCAAGAAGGCCGGCGCCACGTCTATGGTGCTCGACCTGCGCAACAACCCGGGGGGCCTGCTGACCGCCGCGGTCGATGTGGCCTCCTACTTCCTCGGCGACTCGAAGCTCATCGTCTACACCCAGGGCCGGCGCACCGAGAACAAGCAGGAATTCCGCTCCTCGTCGAAGGCCCAGTACGGCGGCATCCCGATGGTGGTGCTCGTCAACGGCGGCTCGGCCTCCGGCAGCGAGATCGTCACCGGCGCGCTCCAGGACCACAAGCGGGCCGTCATCGTCGGCGAGAAGACCTTCGGCAAGGCCAGCGTCCAGTCGGTCATCCCCCTGCCCGACGGTTCGGGCCTGCGGCTGACCGTGGCGAAGTACTATACGCCCTCGGGGCGCGGCATCATGCGCGACGAGAAGAAGGGGACGGGCGGGATCATGCCCGACATCCTGGTCCCCGTCACCCGGGAGACCGAGGCCAAGCTCCAGCAGCAGGCCGACGAGGTCTACGAGCCCGGACGGGACCCGAAGTCGGTGATCAAGAAAGAGAGCCAGGTCCAGGACTCGGCGCTCGAGCGTGCCCTCGAGCTCCTGCGCGCCCGCGAGGTGCTGTCCCATCTCAACGTCACCGACGGCTGATGGGGCATAAGACGGTCCTCGGCATCGAGACCTCCTGCGACGAGACCTCGGCCGCCGTCGTCTCCGGCGGCCGGGCCCTCTCGAGCGTGGTCTCCTCGCAGGTGGCTCTGCACGCCGGCTATAAGGGCGTGGTCCCCGAGCTGGCCAGCCGGGCGCACTGCGAGCGGATCGGCCCGGTCGTCGCGGAGGCGCTGCGCCGCGCCTTCGGGGCCCGCGGCCGAGCGTCGCGGTTGGGGAGCCTCGTCGACGGCGTCGCCTTCACGCGCGGGCCCGGGCTGGCCGGCGCGCTCCTGGTCGGACGCGTCGCCGCCGAGGCGCTGGCCCGAGCCCACTCCCTGCCGCTCATCGGCGTCAACCATCTCGAGGCCCATGCTTTGGCGCTGGACCTAGTCGAGCCCGCGAAGCCTCCATTCCTCGCCCTCATCGTCTCGGGAGGCCACACCGAGCTGGTGCTCGTGAAGGGCCCGGGGCGCTATCGCGTCCTCGGCCGCACGCGCGACGACGCGGCCGGGGAGGCCTTCGACAAGGTGGCCAAGTTCCTGGGGCTGGGCTATCCGGGCGGGCCGGCCGTCGACCGCCTGGCGCGCAAGGGCGACCCGGCCGCTGTGGCTTTCCCGCGCCCGCTCCTTCCGGGCACCTGGGACTTCTCGTTCTCGGGCCTCAAGACCGCCGTGCTCTACCATGTCCGCGACGCGGGCTACGCCGGCACGGGCCGCGTGCGGCCGGCGACGCCGGTGGCGGTACCTCCGCCGGAGCGCTTCACGGCCGGCCTCTGTGCCTCTTTCCAGGAGGCCTTGGTCGAGACCTTGGTCGTGAAGACCCTGGAGGCGGCGCGCCGTTTCAAGGTCCGGCGCATCGTGGTCGGCGGCGGGGTGGCCGCCAACGGGCGCCTGCGCGCGCTCATGACCGAGCGCGCCGCCGCCGCCGGCCTCTCGGCCGGTTTCCCGCCGCTGTCTTTGTGCACGGACAACGCGGCGATGGTGGCCCATGCCGGCTCCCTGCGTCTCGGTGCGCGTCGCCTCGGGTCCGTCGCCGTCGACCCCGCCCTGCCCATCAGGAGCTGGAGCTGATGCGCGAGCTCACGCTCTGGACCCTGCCCAACAACGGCTACGACACGGTGCCGGCCCTGCGCGAGCACCTGTCCGATTTCCACCGTGAGCACGCCGGGATCCGGGCCTCGGTGTGGGTCCGCACGCCGCGCACGCTCTGGGAGCGCCTGCTCACCGCGGCCAAGGAAGGGACCTCGGGGCCGGACCTCGTGCAGATCCCGTCCCATTGGACCTCGACCTTGGCGCGCCTGGGCGTATTGGCCGACCTGGGCGAGCTCGACCCCGGGCTGGACCTCGGACGCTGGCCGGCCTCGATGCGCGCGCAGTGCCGTCTCGACGGCACGCCGCACGTCTATTCCCTGCCCTGGTGGGCCGAGGCCCGGGTGCTCTACTACCGGCGCGACGCGCTGAAGGCCGCCGGCTGCGCGCCCGAGGACCTCGCCGCGTGGGAGGGCTTCACGGAGGTCTGCCGGCGCGCCGCCAAGCGCGCGCTCTCGTCCTGCGGGCTCCAGCACCCGGTGGCCAACCCCAACCCGCGCGAGTCGGTGTCGCTGGCCGACGTGGCGCCCTGCGTCTGGAGCCGCGGCGGCGACCTGTTCGCGGCCGACGGCACTCGCTCCCTGTTCCAGCGCGAGCGCGCCGAGCGCGGCATCGCCGACTACTTCAAGCTCCTGGCCTCGGGCGCCATGCCGCTTAAGGGCGAGTCCGGCCTGGCCCCGCTCGACCTCTTCGAGGGCGCCTGCGCCCTGCAGTTCTCGGGCCGCCGGCCGCCGCCCGTGCCGCGGGCCGGCCCGCGGCGCGCGAGCGCGCTGCGCGCCCGCGGCCGAATCGGCGCGGTGCCCTTCCCGGCGGGCGACGGGGCCACGATCCTGAGCGCCTGGAACCTGGGCGTGCTGCGCAACACCCCGGCCCCGCGCGAGGCCTACGCGCTGGCGCGCTGGCTCTCCTCGGGCTCCCCGGCTTCGGCCTACGCGCGCGCCATCGGGGCCTTCCCCGCCGCCGAGGGCCCGGCCGTCATGGGCGACGAGGACCCCGACCTGCGCGGCGTCTTCGAGGCCGCCTTCGCGCGCGCGCGCATGATCCCGAACCTCAGCGTCCTGGGCTCGCTCGAGCGGGTCTTCGACCGCTCGATGGAGCGCCAGGTGCGCGAGGTGGCGCGCCGCCGCTGGTCGCCCGAGACGCTCCGCGAGGAGCTCATCCACGCGGCCAGCGAGGTCGACTACATCCTGAGCTTCCACGCCGCCTGAATGAAAGCGCGCCACGAGACCCTCTACCGCATCCACACGCGCCTCAACCGCGTGTTCCAGACCGAGGACGCCCTGCTCGAGGCCGGGGTACGTCTCATCGGGCGCGCCCTGCACGCCGACCGCATCGGGGTGTTCCTCTGCGCCGACGGGGACCTCCAACTGCGCTACGCGCTGCACCGCGAGCTCTGGCTCGAGATGGACGAGGTCGTCCACCTGGCCGATGCCTCGCCGCTGGCGCGCCTCGTCGAGGGGCGGCGCGCCTCCTTGAGCGCGGTCTCGCCGCACGCCGTGCTCTACGTGCCGCTGCGCTCCGTGGCCGGAGAGGGCGAGGCGCTGGGAACCCTGCGCTTCGAGCGCCTGAGCAGCCGTCGCCCGTTCTCCGCCGCGGAGCGCATGACGGCGGGCCTCTTGGCCGCCGAGCTGGCCCAGAACCTCGAGCGCACCCGCTCCGGCTCGGCGCGCCGCCGCCAGCTCAAGCGCCTTGAGGCTCTGACCGACCTCGCCGCCGTCTTCGCGAGCTCCCTGCGC
This sequence comes from Elusimicrobiota bacterium, assembly GCA_016196755.1. Lineage (GTDB taxonomy): Bacteria > Elusimicrobiota > Elusimicrobia > UBA1565 > UBA1565 > SCTT01. The sequence goes on along the minus strand of JACPXC010000038.1, from coordinate 55,489 downwards.
GTCGAGGACGGCGTCAAGCTCATCCTGCAGGGGATCACGCGCCACTTCTGCCTCGACCGCGCGCGCCTGTACCTCCTCGACCGCGAGCGCTCCGCTCTGCGCGGCGAGGTGTCGGCGGACCTGCGCGGCCGCTCGTCGTCTCTGCGCGGCGAGGAGATCCCGCTCAAGGGCGACCACCGCTTCGCGCGCATCATGCGCGGCGAGGGGCCCGACCCCATCATGAAGCGCTACGAGGAGCGGGTGGTCTACCTGCCGCTCTCGGTGCAGGGCCAGAACATCGGCCTGCTGGTCGTCGACAACCTGGTCAGCCAGCAGACCATTCCCGGCGAGGACATCGGACTCCTGCGCTCCTTCGCCGGGCAGATCGCCCTGGCCGTCGACAACCAGCGGCTCTTCGAGGAGGTCCAGGCGCTCTCGCTCTACGACCACCTGACCGGGCTGGCGGTCCGGCGCTACTTCGCCCAGCGCTTCCAGGAGGAGCTCTACCGTGTCGAGCGCGGGGGGGCGCCGCTCTCGGTCGTGATGATCGACGTGGACCATTTCAAGGGGATCAACGACGGCTACGGGCACCAGGTCGGCGACCTGGCGCTCAAGGAGTTCGGGAAGCTCATCTTGAAGCGCCTGCGCAAGATCGACTTCCCGGCCCGCTACGGCGGCGACGAGGTCGTCATCCTCCTCCCGCAGGCCTCTGCGGAGGACGCCGCCAACATCATGGGGCGCCTCCTGGCCGACCTCCGCGAGCTGCGCATCCCGGTGCCGTTCTCGTCGGCCAAGGAGCTCTCGGTGACCGCCTCGATCGGCATCGCCTCCTACCCGGAGGACGGCCGCACCGCCGAAGACCTCCTGCAGAGGGCCGACGAGGCGCTCTACTGGGTCAAGACCCGCGGGCGCGACGGGGTGTGCACCTACCGCCAGGCCCTGCTCGAGCGTCCGTCGGCGGCGGACCGGTGACCCCGAAGCTTTGCCGCACGCTCTTCTCTCTGGCGCTGGCGGCCGCCCCCGCGGCGGCCTCGACCGAGGACGTGGCCTTCGGCGCGCGCGCGGCGGCCCTGGCCGACGCGGTCACCGCCGACGCCGAGGGCCTGGGGGCCCTGACGATCAACCCCGCGGCGATCGGCCAGATCCGCCGCTCGCGCGTCGAGGTGACGCACCGGCGGCTGTTCCAGATCCCGGCCTCGCCGACGGACCTCGACGGCATGGGCGCGGCCGCCGTCGTCCCGGTCGACACGCAGTGGCTGCGCGGGGCCTTCGGCCTGAGCTGGACCCACGACGTCGTCGAGCCGGTCGCCCTCGACCGCTCCATCGGCCTGAGCTTCGGCTCGCGCTCCTGGCGCGAGCTCGGACCGGGCACCCTCGACGCCGGCATCACCTTCAAGACCATCGGCCGCTCCGGGCGGCGCTTCGGCGGCGCCACGGCGAAGGCGGGCCTCGACCTCGGGCTCTACTACCGCTGGCGCGAGAGCGCGCTCGGCCTCTCGATCCTCAACATCAACGGGCCGAGCACCGACGTGGGGCCGGTCACCGACCGCGCTCCGGTGTCGATCAAGCTCGGCGTCTCGCGCGCCGTGCGGCGATTTACGACGGTCGCCGACCTCACTCAACGCGAGCCGACCGCGGCCCGCCGGGCATCCACCTCGCTGGGGGCCGGCCTCGAGTATTCCTGGGCGACGGTCAAGAGCGGCCTGCTGACGGGCCGCTCGGGACTGTCGGTAGGAAGCCTCGGCAAGAGCTGGACCGTCGGGGCGGGCTGGAGCGTGCTCGGCGCGTCGCTCGACTACGCGGTGCGCGTCCCCCTGGCCCACGGCTCGCGGTGGAGCCACGTGCTCAGCCTGGGCTACAAGTTCGGCGCCTGGGACCCCGAGGGCGAGTACGAGCGTCTTTTGCGCACCGAGATGAGCTACCGCGGCGACCTCTCGGCCGCGCTCGAGGCCGCCGAGGTCAAGCAGTGGAAGCTGGCCGAGGAACTGCGGGTCATGCGCGGCGAGATGACCGACCTGCGCCGCGACTTGGACCTCAAGGCCGCGGAGGCCGACATGGCGGCCGACCGCGCGCGCCGGGCCGAGCAGGCGGTCAGGCTCAAAGAGCTCGAGGAGCGGCGCCGCAGGGCCGAGGCCGAGCTCCAGAAGCTCGACGGCGAGCGCAGGCGGATCAAGGCCGCCGAGCGCGAGGCCGACGTCGAGGGGCGCTTCCGCGACGAGTGGCGCCGGTACCACGAGCTCAAGCTCCAGGGCGTGCCGAACGCGGTCCTGCTCGAGCGCTTAAAGAACATCCTGGCCGACTTCAAGGGCAAGGGTGTGGACCTGTCGGAAGCCAACCTCGAGCTGCAGAGCCTGCAGCGGCGCTGATCCGCGGCAGCGGCGCGCTGATTTGCTGACGCTCACCTGAGGGCTTCGGTCTTTTCCTCACTCGGAATGCGGTGGATGCGCGTCGACTACTCTCAATGACTCGATGACAGAAGGATTCTTCGTCGGGAGGCAGATGACCCGATCCCTGCCAAATTCGGCACGCAGGGAGCTGAGGACTTCATCTAGCCAGGACGGACCGATGGAGAGCACGCCTTCGAAATCCAATTCGACAGTCTCATCGTCGGCGGGGTTGACGGTCGCCTTCATGGCCAGCGCCGCCTCGCGGCCAGCGGGCCGGGATGTCAGGATCTGACCGTATTTATTCAGCGGGATTTTCATTTCAAGCTCCAAGTGATCAAGGTGACCGTGCCCTCAGACTTTGGAAAATCCGCAAGTTCCTCCTTGCACTCCGCGCCGAGCTTTCCGTAGTCCACCAGTCCGGCGCCGGACCGGCATGCGAGCCCACGGCGATCTTTACCCGTAATGATGTTTCTGACATACTTCAAACCGTTTCCACGTCTTTCCGGAGCCCTTCCGGACAAGATCTTCTCGAAGGCCGTCACAAGCGCGGTCTGGTCATCCCTGATCGTCGAATCGACGCGAGCCAACGACTTCAGGATGCCTTGTCCGCGATCGGCGATGCAAATCCATAAGCGGCCGCCGGTAGATTGGATTTGATACCAGCATCCGGGGGTATCCCTCCATTTGCCAAGGTTGTGGTCAAAACTGTTGTTTCCGATCTCGCCGACTGCGGCTATCGCCAGCGACTGATCGTCCTGCCCCAAGCCGGTCAAGGTCAGCCTGGGCAGCCTCCCGGCGAATGCGTCACGGGTTTCGCAGATGAGATCGGGCGGGTTCTCTGCGGGCTTCGATTCCGCGCCGTACCACGCCCGGACTTGTTCCAACTGCGGCTTTCCAGCGATGAAGTATCGGACCTTGGGTCCTCCCCCACGACGCTCGAGTCGGCCTTCGGCCAGCAATGTCCGAAGGTGACGGTGGACTGCCTGGGGGGTCAGTGCCAAGGTCTTGACTAAGTCAGCAGGGCGAGTCCCGCTCTGACTCCTAATTATTTCCAGAATCCTAGCGCGCGTACTGGTCTTCATTATTTATAGTTTACTATATACTATAAACAGTAACATGTCAACTGCTGTCCGCCTTCCGTCAGCGTCCCGGTCCTCCCCAGAGCGGATCTAGGTAGCGCTCGCTGCGGCGCAGGCCGCGAGCATTTTTCAGGCCCCGTTCGAGGATGGCGACGGCCCGGCGCGGTCCCAGCCGAAGAGGGTCCATTCCGCGCGGGGCCCAGGCATTCAGCGCTGGCCCCATCGCGAGCAGCCTGTCCCATAGCCGCGCGTCGTCGCCGGCCTCGGCGTCGAGCAGGGCCAGATCGACGAGCGCCCAGACCGGGCGCGCTTCCAGCCTGAGCGCGCGCTCGAGGTCGGCGCGGGAGGCCGCGACGCGCCCGGCCTTTCGGAAGAGCTCCGCGCGCCAGACCAGCGCCTCGCGGTCGGCGGGGTTGACGGCCAGCGCGGCGTCGAGCGCGCGCTTCGCCGCGGCCCGGTCGCCCAGCAGGAAGAGCGCCGCTCCTTCCCAACAGGCGGAAAAGCGCGCGCCCAAGGCGCCGCCGCCCCGGGCATCGGACAGCGCGCCGCGGGCGTCGCCGGTCCAGAGGCGCAGGGCCGCGCGCCACGCCAAGGCCTCGCCGCGCGCGGCCCCTTCTAGCCTGGAGATCACCTTCCCGAGCCGGGCCAGCGCGCGCGTGCGGCGTCCCCGGCACAGGTCGATCTCGGCCAGCCAGCCCTCGGCCTTCCAGAGTCCCGCTTTCGCGGCGCGAGCCAGGCAGACCGCGGCCTCCTCATGCCGCGCGGCGGCGTTAAGGAGCAGGCGGCCGCGCGCCAGCGCGGTCCATGGGTCTTTGGCGGAAAGCGCCGCAAGAGCTTCGCCTTCGCGGCCCAGGTTCTCGAGGAAGGCCGCCTCGAACAAGGCTCGATACGGGCGCGGACAGCGCGAGCGCCCTAGACCGGCGAGCAGGCGCTCGACGGCCTCGGCGGGCGGGGCCGACGGCAGGGCGCCCAGCGGCCACAGCGCCGCCTCCGCCGTCGCGGCGGCGGGAGAGGCTTTGGCCGTCCGGACGGCCGTCTCGAAATCCCCGGCCAAGACCGACGCGCGCACGCGGCCGGGGGCGTCCGAGGCGCGCGCCGCGGACCTGAATGCTCGCCTGGCTGCGTCCCAACGGCCGTCGTCGAGGAGCTTCGCGGCGGCACGGAGCAGGAGCGCGGGGCGCTCGGCCTTGCCGGACCAAGCGGCGGCCGTGGCGTCCGCCTCGGCCAGGCGCCCCGTGCGCCGCAGGGCTTGCTCCAAGATCTCGGCGGCCTCTTCGCGCCCGGGCTGCTCGTTCAAAGCCCGGCGGGCCAGGCGGAGCGCTTCTCGAGGGTTTCCCGACGCCAAGGTCGCTTGGGCCAATCCCGGCAGGGCTTCAGCGGCCCCGGCCTTCAGCGCCCGCCTCAGCCAGTCCCGCGCCTCATCGGGACGACCCTGCCTGAGGCTGGCCTCGCCTAGGCCTAGGAGCGCCCCGGCGTCATTTGGCGCCGCCGAAAGGGCTCGCCGGAAGCGGAGCTCGGCTCGCTCCGGCCGCCCGGCGTCCAAGTCGAGGCGCCCGAGCTGGGCCAGCGCGCGGGGGCGCAGACGTACGTCGCGCGCGGCCCGCAGGAGCGCGCCCCGGTCCCCGCTCGTCAGGCCGAGCAGGAACGCGCCGACGGGGTCTTGGGCCCCTGCCAAGGCCTTCGCGGCCTCGGCATGGCGGCCGAGCACGAACAGGCACTCGCCCAGGCCGCGCAGGGCCCGGGGCCGCAGGCTGCCGCGGGCCGCGGAGCGATAGACCTTGGCAGCCGCGGCCACCCTGCCGCCTCTATGAAGGAAGGCGGCCAGGTTCAGCCGCGCTTGCGGCAGGAGCCGCGCCGCGGCGCGCAAGGCACGCTCGGCCGCGACCCTGCGCCCGGCCGCTTCGTGGGCGGCGGCTTCGGAGAGCAGGACTGGGGCCCGGTCCATACTCCTGCATTCTACGCAACAAATCGATTACGCGCTGCGGCCATAATCCCATAGCCCCATGACGCCAGACGACATCCACAGGGAGCTCGACAAGCTGTGGTCCAAGGTGACCGCGGGCGGCACGCCGCCGGCCAGTCCTTTCACGCCCCCCGCCTATCACGCCGCGGAGTACTCGCTCTACGACTCGCCGGCCATCACCCGCGAGGTCACCCTCGAGACGGTCTCGCTCATAAAGAAGCAGCACCGCGACGAGGTCCTGCGCCTCTCCCAGCTCCTCGAGCTCAAGGAGCGCTCTGTGGCCGAGCTCGGCGAGCGCCTGCGCCAGGCCTCGGCCGAGCTCGACCGCCTGCGCCGCAGGGAGGAAACGGTCGAGGCGTTGACGACCCAGGCGACGGTGAGCTACGCCGCCGAGCTCGAGGCCGCCGAGGAGGCCAAGCGGCTGGCCCAGGAGCGCCTCAAGGACGAGGAGGCGCGCCTGCGCACCATCGCCGAGGAGTCCCGCCGGCGGCTCAACTCCGAGGAGACGCGCTGGAAATCGCTCGAGGCCGACTGGACCGAGCGCGAGCAGGATTATCTTTTGCGCCTGCGCGAGCTCGAGGCGCGGGCCGAGAAGGAGCGCGAGCGGGCCGCGTCCGCCCAGGGGGTTGAGCGGCGGGCGCTCTCGGACTTGGGCGAGGCCAAGACCGCCATCGAGTCCTCGCTCTCCCAACTGCTCGTCGAGCGCCGCGAGCGCGAGGAGGCCGAGAAGGAGCGCGGCCGCGCCCTCCAGCGCGTCAAGGACGTCGAGGAGCGCATGAACGAGCTCCAGAACCTGTTTGCCGAGGAGCGCAAGCAGTGGCAGGAGCTCTGGGACCGCGAGCGCTCGGCCTGGGAGGGCAAGAAGCAGGAGTTGGCGAGCTGGGAGGACCGGGTCCGCCAGGAGAAGGAGGCCTTCCATCTCAAGTTCGGCGAGCTCGAGGAGCGCGAGACGCGGCACGCCTCGGAGATGAGCGAGATCCTGCGCCGCTCCTCCGACGCCGGCGAGAAGATGTCCGATTTCATGCGCCAGGCCGCCGCGAAGGCCGCGGAGTTGGCTCAACTCCCCGCCTCAGCGCCCGGGGCGCCCCGGCGCTGGGACTGGCGGGTGCTGGCCGGCGCGGCCGCCGCCCTCGTCCTCGCCGCCGCGGCGGTGCCGGTCTGGCGCGCGCTCCACAAGCTCGACTTCACCTTGGTCTCCTCGCACGCCCTGGAGGCCGCCCGCCCGACGGCGATCGCCTTCGACGGCGACGCGCTCTGGGTCGCGGAGTGGGACGGCGGGCTGGCGGCTTGCGACCCCGGCGACCCCGCCACGGTCCTGCGCCGGACCGTGGTCGCCGCCAAGGGACCCTATCATCCCGCCTCGCTCAGCGTCTGGGCCGGGAAGATGTACACCCTGGACGCCGCCCAGGCCCGCATCCTCCGCCACGCCATCGTCGAGCCGGAACGCGTCGAGGCCGCCTGGCCGAGCCCGGGCCCGGCCCCGGCCGCCTTGGCCCACGACGGGCAGAACCTGTGGAGCTACGACGCCGCGACCAAGCTGCTCTACCGCCACCTGGGCGAGGGGGCGGAGGCGCAGGTCGAGACCTACAGCGTGGGCTTCGACGCCGCGCTGACCGCCCTGCGCTGGCACAAAGACGAGCTCTGGGCCTGGGACGCGAAGGGCAAACAGCTCGTCGCCCTGCGCCTCAAAGGCAAGGCCTTCGAGCTCGAGCAGGCCGCCCCGCTCGTGCCCGGCGCCCAGTCGTTTTTGTTCACCTACCGCGCCGGCGAGAAGAACGTCCAGCAGCTCGAGCTCTGGGCCCTGTCCACCGACGCCGCCGGCCAGCACGTCCTCAATAAGTACCTCGTCCGCCGCTGACCCTCCCGCGGCGCGGAACCTCCCACCAAAGACCCAGGGCGACCTGGGCTGTATAGCCGAGGCGCTCCGGGTCTCCAGACCCTTCAGGTCGCGGGGGTAAAAAACTAGCATCCGTCACCAATCTGGAGGACGAATGTATCCGCGAAAACTGATTTCCGTCATGATTTCGGCCGCGCTGCTCGTAGCGACGCTGCCCGACCCTCGGGTCCTGGCGCAGGTGATCGGCCGCGCCGCCGGCTCCGCTCCCGTCGGGGTCGCCATGCCCGCCCTCCCCGCGATGTCGGTGGGCGGCGCCGCCTCGGTGGCCGCGCCTTCGCTGGCGCCCTCCTTTCTACGGAACGGCCTCGTCTCGCCGACCCTGCCGGTCAACGGCGTGACCCCGCGGCCCCGCCGGCGCGCCTCCGCCGGCGCCGCGGCTCAGCCCGCGACCCCTGCGCCGGACGCCGTTCCGACGCCGTCCGCCGTCCCGTCGGCCGCTTCGATTCCCGCCGCGGCGAACCCGGCGGCGGCCGCCGCCGCCGCGGCCCAGCCGGGCGCCCCGATGGGCGCCGCGGGCCGCGACGCTGCCGCGGCCGCTCTGGGCCTCCAGGGCGGCGACCAGGCCGCCGGCACCGCCCGTCCCGGCGCCATCGGCGCCGCGCAGGCGATCGGCGGCCTCGGACAGGCCGCCGGTCCGAAGTTCGACGGCGCCGCGCCTGACGCCGCCGGCGAAGCCGCCGTTTCTCCCGTCGGCGGCGCTCCGCTGCGCGCTCCCTCCGGCCTCGCCGCCGCGGGCTCGCAGCCTTCCGACGCCAAGCCCGCCGAAGGCGGCATGTTCCGTCCCAAGTCCGTCCGCGAGGGCATCGGTCCGGTCAAATACGTCTGGTGGAACTCCTTTCACGCCGGGATTCAGCTCGTAAACCAGGGGATCGCGAAGCTCTTCGGGCGCATCATCCCGATCTCCTGGGACTGGTGGCCGACCTGGGCAGGCCTCCTCTATCAGATCGGCAAGATCCGCTACGTGCGCTCCAACACGCTGACCGACCCCTACGACTATCTCACCAACGACACGATGCCGAAGACGAAGATGCCCGCCGCCGCGAAAGAGGGCTACTTGCCCGACGCGAAGTGGGCGCTTGACGACCAGAATCCGCAGATGGGGACGCCGAACACGCGCGTCGGCTCGAACCTGCCGCCGATGTCGGTCAAGCCCGACCCTGAGAACGCCCGTCCGTCGGCGCATGAGGCCGCCAAGCTGATGCTGCGCAAGATCGACCCGGTCACCGGCCGCGAGATCGTCAATCCGGCCGGGATCCTCAACGTCAAGGCCGGCGGCTGGATCCAGTTCCAGTTCCACAACTTCGGCGGCAACACGAAGCGCGATCCGATCACCGAGAACCCGCACGTCCTCCCGCGCCCCGCGGCCGACGGCTGGCCGAACAACGTCGGCATCGTCGACCGCACCTCGAAGGATCCGACCCGAGTCACCGACGACGGCCGCCCGACCCCGATCAACGAGAAGGTCCAGGCCTGGGTCCAGGGCCAGCTCTACGGCTCCAACGAGTCCGAGCTAAACGCCCTGCGCTCGTTCAAAGGCGGGAAGATGCGCCTCGACGAGAACGGGAACCTCCCCGAGGACCCGAAGAAGAAAGGCATCGACCAGACCGGCTTCAATAACAACTACAACCCGATCCTGAGCTACCTGCACTGGCTCTTCGTCAAGGAGCACAACGCGATCGCCGATTACTACGCCTACTTCCACCCGGACTGGAGCGAAGAGAAGCTCTTCCAGATGGCGCGCAAGGTCAACGTGGCCCAGATCGCCCGCATCCACACCCTCCAGTGGACCAAGGACCTGCTCCAGCACGCCGTGCTCCAGAAGGGCATGGACGCGGACTGGAACGGCCTCCTCGGCCAGAAGCGCAAGACCTGGCTCATGCGCATGTCCTACCGCTTCCCGTGGCTGGGTCGGCTGTTGCGCCCGATCCGCGACAACGACATGATCTCGGGCATGCCCGGCTCGCGCTGGGAGCACCACGAGGGCCCGTTCCAGGTGCCCAAGCACTTCCGGATGGTGTACCGGCTCCACCAGCTGATCCTGAGCGACTACGAGATCCTCGACCCGAAGACGGGCCGCACGCTCGACCGGATCGACCTGCTCAAGTTCGTGCACGGGAACACCCGCCCGATCGTCGAGAAGTTCGGCTACGAGGCGCTGGCCTACTCCTTCCAGAAGAAGAGCGCGGGAGCCCTCACGCTGCATAACTTCCCGAACGCCCTGACCATCCCGGCCTTCAAGAACCAGCAGAACGGCCAGCCGACCAACCTCGCGGAGCTCGACCTCCTGCGCGAGCGCACGGACGGCACCGGCACGTTCAACGAGTTCATGGAGTCGGTGGGCGAGCCGGCGGTCAAGTCCTTCCTCGAGCTCACCGGCGGCGACGTCGAGCTGGCCAAAGAGATCGAGACCATGTACGAGGGCGACATCGACCGCGTCGACGCGGGCATCGGCATCCTGGCCTACCCGAAGCCGGCCGGCTTCGCGTTGAGCTTCCCGCAGTACTACCAGTTCATCCTCAACGCCCCGCGGCGCGTCAAGAGCAACCGGCACATGACAGAGCTCTTCGACTACGAGAACTACCAGGAGGGCATGGACTGGATCGAGCACGGCGGCGGCATCTTCGGCGCCGAGCGGCGCCACGTCCCGGGCATCGCGGAGCACATGGAGGGCGTCCTCCGCTCCTTCATGCCGTGGCCGGACGCCGAGAAGTTCCCGAAGCGCCTGCTCAAGGAGTCGGAGAACGACGCGGCCAACGTGTTCAAGGCCGATGTGCGGACCTTCGTCCTGGCGGCCGCGGCCTCGGCCGCCGCGCTCTGGACCGGCGTGGCCACGCCGTGGCTGGTGGCCGGCACGCTGGCGGCGCTGGCCGTCGTCCCGCTGGCCTTGGCCGCCAAGCGCATGCTGGCGCTGTTCTACATGCGCAACGTCTGGGAGAAGGTCTATACCGACAAGCGCACGCGCATGTTCGAGAGCCTCTATAAGGGCGAGAGCTGGATCAACCGCGCGGCCTTCCTCGGCAAGGTGGCGGCGCTGGGCGTCGTCATCGCCGGCGCCAAGCTCGCGCTCCTGGCCTGGGCGGCGGGCAGCCCGCTGACGGCGGGCCTCGTCGCCATCGCGGCGTTGAGCGGCATCTCGACCTATACCTGGTCGACGGCCTTCGCCGAGGACGCGTGGAACCTCAAGATCACGCTGCGCAGCCGCATGCGCAAGGGGATGGAGCAGACCGACAAGTTCGCGCTGGCCGCGGACGTCGACATGGCGAAGTTCGAGGACGACTTCAAGCGCTACGCCCCCGGCCGCGAGTACATGTCGGCCTACGACTTCGACCGTATGCGCGAGGACGTCTACTACCGCGAGGGCAAGGCGGGCGTCAGCCTCTGGACGCGCTGGTCGAACTGGCTGGCCGCCGGCCGCCAGGCTCAGGCGATCCTGGCCGAGCACGCCGACATGGTCGTCTCGGAAGAGCTCGAGTTCGTCCCGGCCATCAGCAAGGCCGAGCTGCTGCGGGTCTATCAGAAGACCACGATGCAGGACCCCATCCCCCTGCCGGTGGGCAGCTTCAAGGGGACTACCAAGGACACCAAGGGGAGGGACGTGATGGCCCTCCTCATCAAGGAGGACCCGCGCAACGTCGGCACGCACTACGCGATCCTGGCCGATTACACGCGGCTCAACATCCCCAGCCCCGAGCGCCTGCAGATCACCAAGTGGGTGCCGAGGATGTACACCTACAAGCTCGAGCGCATCGGCGGCCAGCGCTACGCGCTGCGCACGCTGAAGGTCGACGAGAAGGGCGAGATCGTTCCCGACATGAGCGTCCCGGCCTCGGAGCTCAAGCTCCCCACGGCGGGCAGCATGGAGGGCGCAGTCCTCATCCGCCGCGACAAGGACGGCGAGGAAGTCGAGGCGATCACCATCAACGCCGGTGCCGGCTCGACTTGGGAGGACTACGTCCCGGGCAAGTACTTCTGGTCGAAGGATTCGACCGGCGGCGACTACCTCAAGAAGACCGTCAACACGACCCTGACCGAGGACCGCGTCGCGGAGTTCGCCACCGACGACGTCCACGGGCGCTTTGACATGGTCGAGAAGGCCCCGGGCCTGTGGGTGTTCGTGCCGAAGGGCACGGGCGGCCGCGGCGCCGAGAAGCTCGAGGGCAAGATAGGGGTCTTCATCGACATCGTCAACTGGAAGCCGGTGTTCACCACCGACGAGCTGATGATCGTCAACCCGAACGACGCCAACGACGTCGGCTTCTTCTACGAGCGGCACTGAGTAGGAGCCGTTCGCAGGACTGAAATACCGCCGTCAAATTTCCTTTACTCCTCCCATGGAGGAGCGGCGGGAGAACCGTTGGGTCGCGCCCGTTTCCTTGGCGCTCCTCGCCTCAGCCGTCGTCCTCCTCGGGGCGATGGCGGTCCGCGACCCCGACACCTGGTGGCACCTGGCCGCCGGCCGCCTCGTCTTCCAGTCGGGCATCCCTAAAGGCGAGCCATTCTCATTTGTTCTGACGGGCCGGCCGTGGGTCAGCTTCGAGTGGCTCTCGCAGGCGCTGTTCTGGGGCGTATGGAGCGCCGGCGGAGCCGCCGCCCTCATCCTCTTTAAGGGAGCCGTCGCGGCCTTGGGCTACGGCTTGGTGTGGCGGTGGGGGAAGAAGTCGCCGGTCTGGAGCGCCCTGCTCTGCGTCCTGGCCGCGCTGTCGGCGCGCCACTGGCTCGTCGAGCGGCCGTTCATCTTCGACCTATCCTGCATCGGGCTGGCGGCCCTCATCCTCGGCGCGCGCTTCGGCGACGGGCCGGGGCGGCGGGCCTGGCTGCTCGTCCCGCTGACCGCGCTCTGGGCCAACCTGCACGGCGCGGCGGCGCTGGCCGCTCCGGCCATGTGCCTTTCGGCCGCCTTGGCCGCGCGTCTGCGCGACTCGAAGGTCCCCTTCGGTCGCTGGGCGGCGCTCTCGGCGGCCGCGGCGGCCGCCGTCCTCCTCAACCCGCACGGCTGGGGCGTGCTCGAGGTGGCTTGGCGCACCGCGGCCTATCCCGGCAAGGAGCTCATCAAGGAGTGGAACACGCCGTGGTGGGAACTCGGGCGCCCGTTCGGCCTCTGGCTTCTCGTGAGCCTGGCGGCCGTCCCGCGCGCCTGGCGGCAGGGCTCGCCTTGGGCGGTCTGGACGGCCGGGACGCTGGCTGCCGCCTTCTGGGCCGAGCGCTCGATCCCGCTGTTTCTGCTCTGCGCGCCGGCCTGCGCGGCCGCGGCCTGGGAGCCGCCGGGGCGGCGCGTCTGGGGCCGTTGGAGCGGGGCCCTGCGCCTGGCGGGGGCGGGTGCCATCGCCGCGGCGGCCGGGGCGGTCTGGCATCCCGGCGGGGGGGTCTCGCTGGCCGCCCAGCCGGCGCTGCGCGGGGCCGCCGCCTTTCTCGCCCGGGAGGGCGTCGCCGGCCCGGTGTTCAACGAGTACGAGAGCGGCGGCCCGCTGATCTTCTCCGGCGTGCCGGTGTTCATCGACGGGCGCAACGCCGAGTACCCGGCCGAGCACTTCCGCGCCGCGCTGTCATGGCACCGGCCCGAGGTCTGGGCGGGGCTCGACGCGCGCTGGGCTTTCAACGCCGCCGTCGTGCGCCGCCATCCCACCGGCGCTTGGACCACGCGAACGCTCGACGAGTCGCCGGCCTGGCGCCTGGTCTACTGGGACGACGAGGGGATGGTCTATCTCAAGGCCAAGCCCGAGAACGCCGCCGTGATCGAGCGTCTCGGCTACCGCCTGCTCTATCCGGGGCGGGGACACCACCAATGGGTGGAGGAGGCCCTGGCCAGGCCCAACGGGGGCGCGGCCCTCCTGGCGGAGCTGGCGCGCTCCACGACGGCGGCGCCGGGCGGCGTCAACGCGCGCCTCTTGGCCGCCTATGCGCTGGCCCGCGTCGGCCGCCTAGCCGATGCGGCCGGCGAGGCCCGCGCTGCCGCCAGCCTGGCGCCCGGTCAGGCCCAGCCGCTCTTCACCCTGGGCTGGACCCTCGAGACCGCGGGCGACCTGGTCGGCGCCGAAAGCGCCTATAGGGCGGCCCTGTCGGCGGTGGGCCCCGACGCCCGCGCCGCCGTCGGCGCGGACCTCCTCAACAACCTGGGCCGCCTGGCCGAGAAGCGCGGGGACCGTACGGCCGCGGCGGCGCTCTACAGGAAGTCGTTATCCTGGAACAAGGGGCAGGGCGACGCCTTGGCGAACCTGCGCCGTTTGGAGGGCTTTTAGCCTTCCGCCCGCCGCGTCCGTTTACTTAGGGTTAACAATTGTGAAACCAAACCGCCATCAATTCGGCCTACCATTCTCTCGAGTGGCGGCAATACCTTGATCGGGAGCATGCGGCACCAGCGTCGCGCGCCGGCGGGCGTGGCCCGTCTTTGGACGTTCGCGCTCGTCCTGGCGGCGACCGCCCCGGCGGCGGCCCAGCAGGTCCTCATCGACTCGATGTGGGTACACTCCCCGCTGGGCGGCGGACGCTGCTCGATCATCAACGGCAGCCAGATCAGCTGCGACGACGGCGCCTTCAACCGTCCCCTGAGCCCCCAGGACGGCAGCATCTCCAACGACCCGCACATCGAATTCGCGCGCATCGACACGACCGGCATCACCGAGTGCAACAACAACGCGCTCATCCCGCCGGGGGACCTCGAGCGCAACGTCTGCAACGCCCGCGTGTTCCTGTGCGTCAAGATCGGCTGGTCGAACACCCAGCCCGGCAACACCCCCTTCGCCCTCGACTTCGTCAACTTCGAGGTGTTCAAGTTCCAGCAGGGCTCCAACCCGCTCGACGCGGGCTCCACCCCGCCCCTGCGCACCTTCTTCGTCGACAACCCCGGGCAGATCCCCGGCGGCTCCAACACCAACGGGGTCCTCTTGCCGCCGTTCTGCGTGATGTGGGACGGTTCGATCAACATCCAGGGCGAGTTCGGCAAGTCCAACGGCCAGTATGGCTTTCGCGCCACGGTGGCGACCAACCAGACCGGGGCCAGCGGCAACATCAACATCACCCAGACCCGCGCCTATCCGGGCGGCTTCACCCGGGACGCCAACCTGGTCGTCGTCGACGAGAAGCCGATCATCGTCGACGTGACCGACGTCCACGTGGTGCGCGCCTCCCCGACCGTCGTGGGCGACATCACCGGCGTCGCGGCCGAGCCCTACAACCTGACCTACCGCTTGGCCAAGGACGCGACGATGTTCCTCACCATCTCGCAGGTCCAGCAGAACCTCAGCGTGCAGACCATCCGCACCGTCGTCGACGGCCTGCCGCGGGTGGGCGAAGGCATCCCCAGCGGCACCCTGCAGAACGGCGACGCCTGGAACGGCCGCTTCGAGAACGGCGACCTGGGCCCCCCCGGCGTCTATCTCGCCACCCTGCAGTCCTTCGCCCGCGACCAGTTCGGGCCCGACCTGAGCGCCGCCGTCACCCGCCAGATCGCCCTCGACACCCTGCAGATCACCGACATCCGGGTCCAGCCGCTGACCGACCAATCGACCTCCCTGGCGGTGCTGAGCTACGCCATCACCGAGCCGGGCAACGTCTATATCGACATCTTCCCGCCGGGCACCGCCTTCACGCGCGGCCTCAACAGCGTCAACGACGCCACGGTCATCCCCGACGTAAATCCCCTCTCGGCCCTCGGCCAACTGGGGGCCAAGAAGGACTTCGGAGCCACCGCCAACCCCATCCGCCACATCGAGGAGCAGAAGGACTTCCGCAAGTCCGTCATCAGCTTCTGGGACGGCCGGGACGCCAGCGGCAACATCATGCCGGACGGCGACTACGTCTTCGTCATCTACGCCTCCCTGCCGTCGCAGAACGGCTTTCCGTTCAACAGCGTGGCCTCCGACAAGCGCATCTGGTCCTCGATCGCGCGCAGCGGGTTTTTGACCATCGCGCGCGGCATGGTGACCATCAGTCAGATCGGACCGGCCTCGACGGTGATCGGCTCCTCGCCGCCGGTGGCGGGCCTCGACCCCTTCACCTTCAGCTACTCGCTCTCGCGCGAGGCGCTGGTGACGATCAAGATCTTCAACGGCGGCGGGAGCAACCTGGTCAAGACCCTCATCACCAACGAGATCCGGCCGGGCAACTTCCTCAACCGCGAGCGCTGGGTCATCCCCACCGACGACGCCGGGCTGTGGGTCTCCTCGGGACCCTATCTGGTCCAGCTCACGGCGGCCGACCCCTTCTTCCCGGTCAAGGTGGCGACGACGACGTCGCTTTTCTTCGTCAACGCGTTCCGGATAGCCGACGTGACGACGACGCCGCTCTTGACCGGGGCGACCGACGTGCTGACCTTGAGCTACCAGCTCTCCCAGCCCATGCTGGTGGCCTGGAACATCTATCCGCCCGGCACGGTCATCAGCGGCTCCTCGGCCACCTGGCCGCCCTGCGGCACCACGGAGCCCAACAACTGCGCCCAGATCACGCTCAACGGCGCCAACGCCCGGCCGCTGGTCACCATCAAGGGCATGCGGCCCGGCCGCCTGCGCGTCACCGAGTTCTGGGACGGCCGCGACATCGACGGCCTGTTCGTCCCCGACGGCCTCTACGTCTTCGTGCTGTCCGCGCAGTCGACCACAACACCCAAGTATTTCGCCACCGACCAGATCTTCGGCAACCTCACCGTCGCGCGCGGCTCGATCGTCTTCCCGCAGTTCAACGTCGTCCCGACCTTCCCGACGCTGTTTAACTCGAGCCAGACGATCTCCCTGCCTCCCTATGAGGTCGGCTACTCCCTGACCCGGCAGTCCTCGGTGACGATCCAGGTACTCAAGCAGTCGGTCGGGGCCTCGGTGGTCAAGACCCTGATCTCGGGACAGGTCCGCGACTCCAACATCCTCAATAAGGAGTTCTGGGACGGCCGCAACGACCAGGGCAGTTTCGTCGAGCCGGGCTTCTACACCGTGCGCGCCGTGGCCGAGGACCTGGCCTCCACCCTGTCGTCGGGCTCGACCGCCCAGATGACGGTCTCGGTCAATCCCCTGCGCATCTACGACGTGGCGGTGAGCCCTCTGCGTCCTGAGTTCGGCAACGCCCTGCTGGCCTATCAGGTCTCCGAGACGATGAAGGTGGCGATCAAGATCTACCGGCCCGGGACGACCTTCGACCCCAACGGCAACCCCACGCCGCCGGAGTCCCGCAGCCTCGTCAAGCGCATCACCGGCGTGCGCCCGGCGCGCGCCGAGGTGTCCGAGATCTGGGACGGGACCGACGAGTCCTTGGCGATAGTCCCCGACGGCAACTACATCTTCAAGATCGTCGGCTCGACCTCCATCGACTCGATCGACACCATCACGGGCAACGTCGCCCCGGGGTCGGCCCTGGCCGAGGACCTGATCATCGCCGAGGTGCCGGTGGTGCGCGGCGGGTCCCTGGCCCCGGAGTCCGACTTCTTCGCCAACACCTTCGTCTATCCGAACCCGCTCAGGGACGCCACGGCCACCTTCAAGATCTACTCGCCGCTGCAGGGGCGGGTCACGCTCAAGATCTACAACATCGCCGGCGAGCAGGTGCTCGACAAGGACTTCGGGGTGCAGGCCGCGGACACCTACATCAACTACGTCTGGGACAAGTCGAACCAGCACGGCCGCAAAGTGGCCCACGGCGTCTATTTCGCCCTGATCCGGGAAGAGGGCACGCGCGGCGAGAAGTCGCTGTTCCAGATCGTCAAGAAGATGCTGATCCCATGAGGCGCGGCGCCTTGGCCCTGCTGCCGGTCCTCCTCGCCCTCCTGGCGGCGGCGCCGGCGCGCGCCATCGACCCCGCGGCCGGCACCGGCGGCGCCTCCTTCATGAAGGTCGGCATCGGCAGCGCCCGGGCGATGGCCCTGGGCCGCGCCTACGTCGCCCTGGCCGAGGGCTCCGACGCGCTCAATTGGAACCCGGCCGGCCTGGCCCTCACCCAGCAGCGCGAGATCGCCTACGGCTACATGCGCCACATCCAGGACATCGACTCGCCGTTCTACATGGCCTATGCCCACCCCCTGGGCCGCACGGTGCTGGGCGTCAACTTCGGCTACCTTTCGGTGGACGGCTTCGAGATCCGCGACTCGCGCGGCGTCCCCCTGCAGGGCCAGGACGTCCGCGTCCAGGACGGTTTCGGCACCCTCGGGGTGGGGCGGTCGTTCTGGTACGAGAAGCTCTTCCTGGGCGGCGCCGTCAAGGTCGCCCACGAGGACAACGCCGGGACCATCCACAACGTCATGGCCGGCGACTTCGGCGCCCTGCTCAAGCCCAACCAGTTCATCACCTTCGGCTTCTCGTCCCAGAACTTCGGCGGCGGCTCCTCGCGGATCGCCTCCGTCACGCGCGGCGGAGCGGCCATCAAGATGTTCGACCTGCTGACCACCTCGATCGAGGTCAGCAAGCCCTCGGACGGGCCGGTGCGCCTGGGGATGGGCGGCGAGTTCATGCTGCCCGAGGACCTCATGCAGGTGGGACAGATCTTCCTGCGCATAGGCTATTACTCGGCCGACGACCTGGGGCAGGTCCTCAAGGAGGACCGCAGCTTCTTGTTTCCGCTCATCGGCTCCCCCAAGCTCAGCTTCGGCCTCGGCATGTACACGGCCCAGGCCTTCGGCTACGGCATGACCTTCGACTACTCCTTGGTCTCCTACGGGGCCCTGGGGACCGCCGACATGATCCAGATGAAGGTGAAATTCTGATGGTCCACGGTTCCTTGACGGTGCTCGGGAATCCGTTTACACTTCCGACAAGAGTTCTTCCTTATATGAATACCCGTCGGCGAGGCGTACGCCGGGCCCTCAGCGGCCAGGCGGTGGTCGAGTATCTGCTGATGACGGCGATGCTCCTGTTCCTTTTTACCGGGATGTACAAGGTTCTCCAAACCAGCCTGCGCAAGTACTTCATCTCGGCTGGCTCTGCCATATTGACGGCGTACTATTGACGCACGGGAGGGAGCACATGAGGGCAATGCGCGAAAGGCTCAAAGCTAGGCTGGCCGAGGTGGCCGGCCGCATGCGGAGTGAGCGCGGACAGAACACCGTCGAGTATCTGATGATGCTCGCGGTGATCGTCGGCGTGATCCTCGTCATCGGCAAGATGTTCAAGCCCCAGATCAGCGGCATCTTCAACCAGATCATGGGGATGATCTCGGGCGCGGCGTCGACGGTGGGCTCGGGCTAGAAGAGGCCCCTGTCCCGGGCCCGGCGCGCTTGCGCCGGGCCCGGGATGGGCGGCAGGAGACATGGGTGATCCGGCAGACGTCGCAGAGAGGGCGCAAGAGGAGCCGCGGCCAGGTACTGGTCGAGGTGCTCCTCATGCTGCCTGTCTTCCTGCTCCTGATCTTCACGGTCATGGAGACCGGGCACCTCGCCTTCCGCACCATCCTGCTGCATCACGCGGCCTACGAGGCCGCGCGCATCGGCTCGCTGACGGCCTCGGCCTACGCGGCGCCGGGCTGTCCGCCGCCGGTCATCAACGCCTCCAAGATGTCGAAGATCGTCAACGCCATGTTTCCGCCCCGGGCCCCCTACCCGTCGCCTCAGCTCTCCGCCGTGCCGGAGCGCACGCTGACCGACCCGCAGGAGGGCTGCCCCAACTACGACGTCAAGGTGACGGTCGTGCACCGCATCCCCATGATCTTTCCGATGACGGGCTTCATACTCTCGAACACCAGAGACAGGCAGTACCGGACGCTCGTGGCCGAAGTGCGGATGCCGATCGAGCGTCCTTTGTTCAAATGAACTCACGGCAAGGGTGACATCATGGAAAAGAAAGGCGTCCTCGTACCCCTGGTGCTGGCGGTCGGCGCGGCCGTCGTCTACCTCATGGTGCTGACCAGCCGCGAGAAACAGCTCTCGCAGTCCTATGAGAACGCGACCGTGCTGGTCTCGCGCGTCGACCTCCCGGAGCGCACGCTCCTCAAGGAGGACCTCGTGCAGACCAAGGCCGTGCCGCGCAAGTTCATGTCGCAGGACGCCGTCGAGATCAAGGTGCCCTCCGACGTCAAGCAGATCGCCAACCTGGTGACCCGGGTGCGCATCCCCAAGGGCAACCAGATCACGCAGTCCTCCCTGACCTCGCTCTCGCCCACCTCGGGCCTGAGCGTCAAGATCCCGCCGGGCTACCGGGGTGCCGTGGTGCCGGTCGAGGCGGACCTGCTCAAGCTCATCAAGCCCGGCGACCGCGTCGACATCCTCGTCACCTTCGACGCGCTCATGGCCGACAACCGCAAGGAGAAGGTCACGGCGACCATCCTGCAGAACGTCCTGGTCCTCGGCGTGGGCGGCAACCTCGGCCAGGGCATGACGGCCAAGCAGTTCGGCGAGGCCGAGAAAGACGACAAGCAGTCGGCGGCCTTCGCCGAGAAGGGCATCGTGAGCGTGGCGCTCAACCCCAACGAGGCCCAGTATCTCTCGCTGGCGATGAAGCAGGGCGACATCACCGTCATCCTCCGGGGCTTGGGCGACATCGAGATGCACCCGATGGAGATGGCGAGCTTCAGGAAGCTTTTCCGTTAGTACCGCCGGCCGGGACAAGCCCGGCCGCGGAAAACGAGATGAGACACCATGAATCGGCATCAGCGTAGACTCTGGGCGCCCCTGACCGCGGCCCTCCTCCTCTTGGGAGGGGTCGGCGCGGGCGCCCAGGAGGCGGCGGAAGAGGAAGGCGTAGACCAATCGGAGTCCATGGTGGCCGTGAGCGCGGACGTCGTCGAGATCGCCGGGTCGGTGTCCAAGGAGATCGGGTTCTCCTGGGGACCGTTCACGACCGGCATCAATTTCGCCGAGAAGACCCCGATCCCGGGCATCATCAAGGTGGGCAACTTCGAGCGCCTGACCCAACTGCAGACCTCGCTCAAGATGCTCGAGACCGAGGGCAAGGCCCAACTCTTGTCCAACCCCAAGATCATCACCAAGAACGCCGTGCAGGCCAACTTCGTGGTCGGAGGCGACCAGCCCTATCCGGTCACCAACAACCAGGGCGTCGGCGTCGAGTTCAAGAAGTTCGGCGTCATCCTCAACATCCTCCCGGTCATCAACCCGAACAAGAAGGACCACATCGACGCCCAACTGCAGCTCGAGGTCTCGAATCCCGACTTCTCCAAGCCGGTGACGGTCGGCAATACCACCGTGCCGTCGATCGTCACGCGCCAGATCCAGACCGAGGTCGAGATCAAGTCCGGAGAGACGATCGTCATCGGCGGCCTCAAGTCGAGCTCCAAGGGCATCACCAAGACCAGGGTCCCTTTCATCGGGCGGATCCCGATCCTCGGAGCGCTCTTCACCACGACGAGCGTGCTCGAGGAGCAGAAGTCGCTCTTCCTTTTCGTGACGCTGGAGATCGTGGAGTGACTTAAGCGAGATGGCTGAACAGAAACCGCCGGGGATCTTCATGCCGCCGGGCTTGTCGCCCAAGCCCGCGGGGGCTCCCGCGCCGCGCCCGGCGCCGATGATCCTGCCGACGCCGGGCATACCGACCCCGGCGCCGTCCCTGCCGCCCGTCCAGGCGCCCCCATTCTCGCCGCCGGCCTTCGCTCCGCCGGCCGGCCCTCCCGCCTTCTCGCCTCCCGCCTTCTCGCCTCCCGCCTTCGTCCCGCCGGGGGCTCCGCCCGCCTTCGCCCCGCCGGCCGCCGCCCCGCCTCCGGCCTTCGCGCCGCCGCCGTTCGGCGCCGGGCCCACCATGGTGCCGCCGCCGTCCACCCTCCCCGCTCCTACGCGCGCGAGCGCGCCCGCGACCATGACCGGCCAGCCCAAGAACGTGGGCCGGGTCATCGTCTTCTCGGGCCCCAAAGAGGGGGTCGGCAAGACCACGATCGCCCTCAACCTGGCGCTGGCCTGGGCGGGGACGCAGAGCCGCAACGTCATCGTCGTGCACTTGGACCCTTTGTGCCGCAACGAGCTATCGTTCATGCTCAACCTCCAGCCGCCCACGCTATCGAGCCTCACACAGACGGTGGGCAAGGACGTCAACGTCCTCTCGAAGCTGCTCAAAGGCCGCGTGCCGATCTCTCAGTGGGGGGTGGGCGTCCTGCCGCTGGGGAGTTCCCGCACCGACGCCGCCTCGCTCCAGCCCAGCCAGATCGTCCCCATCCTCGAGAGCCTCAACCAGTCCTACGACCTCTTCATCGACGTCGACCCCTATTTCCCGATGCAGATATTCTCGTTCGACCTGGCCGACGTGGTGTTCTGGACCTGCCTGCCCCAGCGCGCCCACTTCGAGGCCACCTACAACATGTTCCAGGAGCTCAAGACCCTGCACTTCCCGCTGGAGCGCTTCGAGGTCGTCATCAACGAGGGCAACCTCCCGGGCGCCCTGGCACCCAAGGAAGTCGAGCGCTTCTTCCAGGCTATGAACAAGCGCGTGCTCTCTTACATGCCCTGGGAGGACCTGCTCCCGGAGTTCGCCAACACCGCGCGGGTCCTGGTCGTCGAGCAGCCCCAGTCCGACTGGGTGAAGGCGCTGCGGCCGCTCTTGGGCGTGGTGATGGAGGCCAAGCCCCACGCCAAGGACTGGGCGGCGGCGGCCTCGGGCTCGAACATCGAGGGCGGCGTCGGTCTCGGCTGGAACGGCGGCACCGGCGGCGGGGGCGGCGGCGGCGGGATGCAGATCGTCACGACCACCAACAGCGAGGGCAAGACCGTCGTCAAGCGCACCGACGTCCCGGAGTTCTGGGACGAGCTCAAGGGCAAGGTTCATAAGAACGTCGTCACCGCGATGGAGACCGAGCGCATCCGCATCGGCGAGGGCGCCAAGGAGGACGACGAGACGCGCAAGAAGGTCGGCGTCATCATCGACAACCTTCTGGCCAAGGAGACCAACCTCCCGCTCTCGCGCGATATGCGCTCGCGCTTCGTCGAGGAGCTCATCGACGAGATCTTGGGCTTGGGTCCGCTCGAGACGCTGATGCGCGACCAGAGCATCAACGAGATCATGGTCAACGCCCCGGACAAGGTCTACATCGAGCAGAAGGGCAAGCTGGTGCTGACCTCGCTGCGCTTCCGCGACGACGAGCAGGTCATCCAGGTCATCAAGCGCATCGTAGCACCCGTCGGACGCCGCATCGACGAGTCCGTGCCGCTCGTCGACGCCCGCCTCAAGGACGGCTCGCGCGTCAACGCCATCATCCCGCCGCTGGCGGTGTCGGGAGCGTCGCTGACCATCCGGCGCTTCTCGAAGAAGCCGTTCACCGGGGACATCCTCGTCAAGATGGGCTCGATCGAGCAGGAGATGCTCGACTTTCTGGCCGCCTGCATCCACATCAAGAAGTCGGTCATCATCTCGGGCGGTACCGGCACCGGCAAGACCACCTTCCTGAACATGTTGTCGAACTACATCCCCGAGGGGGAGCGCATCATCACCGTCGAGGACACGGCCGAGCTTCGATTGCAGCAGGAGCACTGGATCCGCCTGGAATCCCGCCCGCCGAACGTCGAAGGCAAGGGCGAGGTGACGATCCGCGACCTCGTCAAGAACTGCCTGCGCATGCGTCCCGACCGCATCGTCGTCGGCGAGTGCCGCGGCTCCGAGGCCTTCGACATGCTCCAGGCCATGAACACCGGCCACGAAGGCTCGATGGCCACGATCCACGCCAACACCCCGCGCGACGCCCTGACCCGCCTCGAGGCCATGTGCATGATGGCTTCCTCCGAGCTGCCGATCTGGGCGGTGCGCGAGATGGTGAGCTCGGCCGTCCACATGATCATCCAGCTGACCCGCTTTCCCGACGGCAAGCGCCGCATCACCTACGTCACCGAGCTGACCGGCCGCGACGGCAACACCGTGCTGAGCCAGGACCTGTTCCGGTACTGCCAGACCGGCGTCGACAGCGAGGGGAAATCGATAGGGTTCTTCACCGGCTGCGGCGTGCCGCCGAAGTTCATGGCTGACTTCAAGCTGGACGGTATCGAGGTACCCTTCGCCCTGTTCAACAAGAAGCCCGGGGCCGACGAGCACCTTCGGGGGAGCGGACGATGAAGACCATGGGACTCTTCGTGCTGTTGGCCGTCGCCGGCGCGGGCTCCGCGTCGGCCCAGGGCTTCTCCCGCGAGCAGGTCAAGGAGATCATCGACCCCAACACCGGCGCGGAGGCGCGCGCCCAATACTTCTACCACTACTTCAAGCTCGAGCGGACCCCGGACCTCAAGCCCCCGGCTTGGGTCGACGAGGTGCTGCCGGGCATGCTCAAGCGCCCGGTCTGGCAGGACCCCGAGGAGGGCGTCCTCAACGAGGCCCAGCTCTGGCAGGCCCCGGTCTCGGTGCTCTACGAGTTCTTCGAGCACACCCGCAAGACTTTCCCCGCCGAGTTCAACGGCAGCCTGACTCCGCCGTACGTCCTCATCAAGGACTACGAGGACAGCCGCGTGCGCTTCCAGATGGCGCTCGATCGGCTCTATCGCGCGCGCCTGGGCGACTCGCTCGGGGGGCGCGGGCGGGCCGTCATCTCGAATTTCGACCTGATCCTCAAGGAGATGGACTCGGTGCTCGACGCCTTGACCTCCCAGAACCCCGAGCTCTACGTCCAGTCGGTCATGGCGGTGGCCGCGCTGACCCAGCAGGCCTATCTGGTCCTCCAGAAGGCGCCGCGCGGCTACGACCCGCCGGAGGACGGCAAGAAGAAGGAGGAGGTGGCGGCCGGCCCGCTGCTCCTGAAGCTCATCGGGGTGGCGCTGCTGTTTGTCGCGGCCTGGAGCTACGGGGCGCTCAACTCGGCCTACATCTGGGGCAAGTTCGACGAGCGCATCGAGAACTCGAAGCGCTGGGCCCAGGATTTCAACCGCCAGTTCGTCGCGGTCAAGGTCGAGTACATGGTCTTCGGCCCCATCGTCGCGGGCTTTCTCTTGGGCATCCTGACCTTCAACATCTGGGGCTTCATCCTGCTCGTCACCGGGGGCTTCTACATAGGCGCCCGCCTGCCGGAGTGGGTCCTGGGCTACGTGCGCTACCGGCGCGGCAAGCGCGTCGAGGGCCAGCTCATGGACGCGATGATCCTGATGTCCAACGCCCTCAAGTCGGGCCTCGACATCGTGCAGGGCTTCGAGCTCGTCCAGAGGGACCTCGTGCCGCCGATCTCCGAGGAGTTCGGCCTGGTGCTCAAGAACTACTCGCTGGGCACCTCGTTCGACAAGGCCCTGCAGGGCATGGAGGAGCGCATCGCCTCGCGCCTGCTCTCCTACATGATCAAGGCCGTCATCATCCAGCGCAGCGTCGGCGGCAACCTCACCAAGATCTTCGACCGCATCGTCGAGAACGTCCGCGAGGAGGGCAAGCTCGAGGAGAAGGCGCAGGCCCTGACCGCCCAACAGCGCATCCAGTCGGTGGTGGTCGGCTTCATGCCCTGGGCGATGCTGGTCCTCATGTGGCTGTTCCAGCCCGAGGTCATGGCCGCCTACTACTTCACGCCTCTGGGAGTCCTGACGCTGGTCTTCTGCGCGTTCTGGATGACGATCGGGATGGGCATCGTCCGTAAGCTCGCGGACATCCAGGTCTGATGCCATGACCGAGCATAGCGCAGGAAATGGTCGACCGATCGTCCGTAGGGGGCGACCATGACCGGAACGCAGATATTCCTCTACGTCATCGGGATGCTGGGCTCGATGGCCGCCTTCACGGCGGTGATGCGGATCGTCCAGCCGCCGGTCGAGGACGTGAACTCCCTGGCCCGCCTCGCGGTCAAGGGGCCGGGCGGCGAGATCTCGCCCTGGGAGTCTCTCAACCCCAACGGCGGCCTGATCGACCGCGTCGACATCTTCCTCGTCCACAACCTGCGCATGGGCGACAAGCTCGAGACCCTGCACATGCTGCTAGGCAAGCCTCAGAAGCCGACGCCGATCAACATACTCCACATGAAGGAGATCGCCGCGGCGATGGTGGGGGGATTCACCTACTTCATGTCGGAGAGCTGGCAGCTGGGCTTGGGCGTGGCGCTGTTGGGATTTTTCATGCCGGACTTCTACTTCAAGGGCCGCATCGAGGAGCGTCAGCGCGAGATCATCCGGAACTTCCCGTCCTTCGTCGACCTGGCCGCCTTGACGATCGAGGCCGGCCTCGACTACATGCAGGCCTTCGAGCGCATCATCAAGACCGCCGGCAAGCGCACCGAGCTCGAGGTCGAGTTCGAGCGCACGATCAACGAGATCTCGCTGGGCTACTCGCGGCGCGACGCCCTGCGGCGCCTGGCGATGCGCACCGGGCTCCAGGACTTCCGCTCCTTCGTGGGCCTCATCATCCAGTCCGACGAGCTGGGCACCAGCCTCGTCGACCTCCTGCGCAACTTCGGCGCCGACATGCGCTTTAGGCGCCTCAACGCCGCCGAGAAGGCCGCGGCCCAGGCGGCGACCAAGATGCTGATCCCGATCTTCCTCTTCATCTTTCCGACCGTGTTCATCCTGATGCTGGCGCCGATGATGAAGAACGTCTTCCAGAGCGGAGGCCTCGGCTTCTGATGTCCCGATCGCTGATCGGCCTCGCCGTCCTCCTCGCCGCGTCCCCGGCGTGGTCGGCCTCGGCCGCCAAGGAGGCGGCCGACGTCGACAGGCGGCCGACGATGGAGAGCCTGTTCCTCGACTTCTCGAAGACCCAGCTCGGGCCCCTGGGCAGCGGGCAGGCCAGGACCAAGTACCTCTACACGATCCAGCTCGAGAAGTCACGGCTCGGCGACAAGCTCCTGCGCACGGTCTACGAGAACGCCTACCAACTCTACCGGCAGGGCGACTTCGACGGGGCGCGCGACCTCTCCGCGAAGATCCTCCAGATGGACCCCACCTTCCAGGACGCCTCGATCCTGCATCGCGCCGCCGTCGAGCTCAACGGGGCCTCGGCGCCGATGCTTTCCGAGCGCAAGCTCGTCGAGGACCGTTTCGAGGAAGGCCTGGCGCTCTACCGGCAGGGCCGCCTCGTCGAGGCTTCCCAGCGTTGGGAGGAGGCGGTCAAGCTCGCGCCCGGCAACCTCAAGGCGCGCTACTGGCTCAAGAAGGTGCGCGGCGAGCTGGCCGACGAGCACTACCGTCGCGGCCAGACCGCTTATCGCCAGCACCGCCTGCGCGACTCGCTCGACCAATGGTACGCCGCCCTCCTCCTCAACCCCAGGTATCCGCGCCTCGTCGGCGCGATCTCCAAGGCCGAGGCCGAGCTCAGCCGCGCGGAGGCCAACGAGAAGCTCCAGCGCGCCCTCAACCTCTACGGCCAGGGCGAGACCGTCTCCGCGCTCAAACTCCTCGACGAGATCCTGACCATCGAGCCCGGCTCGGAGAAGGCCACCAAGCTCATCGCGGAGATCCGTCTCGAGATCGCCAAGCAGCACGTGGCCCAGGGCCGCACGCTCTATCGTGAGCGGAAGTACACCGCCGCCATCAAGGAGTGGAACAAGTCGGTGACGTTCGGCTACGACCCGCGGCGCGCCAACGTCCTCGTGGCCCGCGCGCGCGACCAGATGCGCCGCGAGGCCGACGCCAAGCGCATGGCCGAGGAGCGCCGCAGGCAGGAGGAGGAGCAGCGGATCGCCGACGAGGAGAGGCTCCGCCAGGAGGAGGAGGAGCGCAAGAGGAGGGAGGCCGAGGAGGCCGCCAAGACCTTGGACGCCACGGAGCCCGAGCCGGCCCAGACGGCCCCGACCGGCCCGACCGAGGACGACAAGCGCCGCGCGATCAAGCATTGGAACGAGGGCATCAAGTACTTCCAGAAGAACGAGCCGGCCAAGGCGCGCGACGAATGGCTGCTGTGCAAGAAGTTCGACCCCACCAACACCGAGTGCGTCGAAGGCCTCAAGCGCCTCGACAACTCGTTTGGGGGTGGCATGTGAGCCGGCGCCGCCGCCGAGCGGGCATCCTCCTGGCCGCCCTGATGGGCGGCCTCGTGTTGGGAGGGCGCTGGGTCCTGAGCCTCACCCCGTCCGCCGCCGACAAAAAAGCCTCCGCGAGCTGGGCCAAGGCCGCCGCCGCGCTGGCCGCGGGCGAGAACACCCTGGCCGCCGAGGAGCTCGACGAATGCCTGCGCCGGCGTCCCGAGCGTCAGGACTGCTC
Source organism: Elusimicrobiota bacterium (assembly GCA_016196755.1). Classification (GTDB taxonomy): domain Bacteria; phylum Elusimicrobiota; class Elusimicrobia; order UBA1565; family UBA1565; genus SCTT01. Next base: position 28,188 of record JACPXC010000038.1, on the reverse strand, counting down.
GGTGGCGCGCTCCCTCCTGCGCCGCGAGGAGAATCTGCTCATCGAGCTGGCGGCCTCGCGGCGCGTCCACGCGGCGACCCTGGCGACGATAACGGCCCCGGCGGACCGCTCCGCCCCGGGCGTCCCCCTCGACGACGACCAGGCCAAGCGCGTCGCCATCATGCATTGGAACAAGGGGATCATCGCGTTCCAGAAGGGCGACCCCGTGAAGGCCCGCGATGAGTGGTCGCTATGCCGGGTCTCCGACCCCAAGAACGAGGACTGCCTCACCGGGCTGTCCCGGATCGACAACTCCTACGGGGAGCGGCCGTGAAGCTGGCGATGAAGTGGTTCCTCTGGTACCTCTGCATCGGGGTCTACGTGATGTTCCTGGGCGGCATCTTCTACTACAACCTCTTCAAGTGGACCTTCGACGAGAAGCTCAAACAGCAGGCCATCGACCTGGTCAAGGTCCACGCCTTCCAGCTCATCAAGGGCCTCTCGACGCGCCAGTCGGCGATCACCCTCGACGAGTACGACGTCATCTCGAACGCCCTGGCCAAGGACGAGCGCGTGGCGTCGCTCGTGTACCTCAACCGCTACGGCGAGGTACGCTGGTACAAGGACACGGCGATGATCGGCAAGTCCTTCGACGAGTTCCAGCAGGCGGTGTCGATCCCCACCAACTCGATCGAACAGGCCTACACCTCGAAGACCCCCAAGGTCCGCGCGGTGCCCGACCAGCCGTTCTACGAGATCGCGATCCCCTTGGCGGTGCGCGGCGAGGTGGTCGGCATCGTCGACATGCAGGTGTCGCGCAAGGGCGTCAACCAGGTCATCGCGCAGGCGATGAACAAGTACGTCCTGGGGGCCGCCGGCGTGCTGTTCCTCTTGGGCATCCCTTTGTATTTCTTCCTCCATCACTTCGTGCTCAGTCCCCTGCATAACCTCAGGGACGCGGTGGAGGCCGTATCGTTCAAGAACCTCGAGCTCAAGTTCGTGGCACGCAAGGACGAGGTGGGGGACCTGGCCACCGCTTTGACCACCTTCCTTCAGAAGGTGAAAGCTGAACGCGCCAACGTCCTAGTAAAGGAGAAGCAGCGCGGCGTGGCCGAGCAGCGCTGGTGGCAGTCCATCCTGATGACGATCGTCTCGAAGAACCACCGCGCCATCGTCGTCGACGAGGACAATACCGTCCTCTACACGAATTTCCCGCTGGCCCACCAGCCCGACCCCAACACGCGCCTGCACCTCTTGGACGTCATCGACTCCCAACAGCAGGACGTCCTGCGCCTGGTGGGCGTGGCGCTGGACCGTCCCAACCAGGTCGTCGAGACCGATACCCTGTTCCGTCAGGAGCCCTGCCACGTCCGGGCCGTGCACTTGGAGGAGGAGGGGGAACTGAGAAGGACCCTCATCCTCTTCGAGCCCAAGCGCGCGGCGGCCGGCGGGCCGGTGGCTTGAACTGCCGATTCAGATGAACTGCGACTTCACCCAGTCCAAGTAGCGCGAGACATCCTTAACGAGGCCGTCGCAATCCTTCCGGCAGAAGGATCGGCTCTCATATTCGACCAGGTTCTTTATGCCCAAGATCCGCGACAGCCGCCGGAGCTGGTCGTCCAGGGAGCCCTTTCCGATCTTGGCGGAGAGTTTGGCTTTCAAGAAATCCAGGACCATCAGGTGGTCCTCGCCGGCCGAACGTTGTCCGGCGAGCTTTCCCAGCACGGCGTCGGTCGCCGAGATGGCGGCATGGATGCCGGCCAATGCGGCAGCGGTCCAACGTTCGGCTCGGTAGCCGTCGAGCATGGCCAACTCGAACTCCTTGGCTTTGTCGAGATAGGCGGCTGCCTCGGCGGCCGATACCGGACGAACCCGCGGCTGTTTAGGGGGCATCGAGCAGCACCTCGGACAACGGTTTGCCGTGTAGCAGGACTGCGTCCTTGACCATGTTGCGGACCAGAAGGTCGTTTGAGTCGAAGCGGCGGGCAAGTTCCTTGGCCCCGAGGACGTAGAGTTCGATGCGGAAGCCGAATTTCTCCCGTAGCGACGCGGCCTGGCCCTCGAGCGCCTTGCGGATTCCTTCCGAGGCACGGGAATCCTTTAATACGATGAGCACATCCATGTCGCTCCCGGCGTCCCGCTGGCCGCGCGCGACGCTGCCGAACCAGGCCAAGGTGAGGATGGGTTCCCCGCGCAGGTGCCGGATGAGATCCTGTGCCAGTGCTTCAGGACCGGCTTTCTCGGCGGCAAAAGCCGCTTGGATAGACGTTTTGTACAGGTTAAACTCCGGATTGACGGAAAAGACGTGGTTATTGCCTACCGCTCTCATTTGCACGATGCCGATCCGCGTCAACGACGCCAGCGCGAGCTGCGCCGAGCGGGAGGCCAAGCCGGCCCGTCGCGCCACTTCGCGCCCGTTGAGTTCGGGGCGCCCGTCATTTAAGACCCGAAGGACCGAGACTTTGGCGCGGCTGCCCAAAATCTCGTCTAACTGGCGGCGCAACGAAATGGATTCTTTCATATCCGATTGGATAATAGATTATACAAAGAAACCGAGACTTTTCAAGGCCCCCTGGCACGCTTCGTCACATTTCCCTTGCGGAAACAGTGAATTCTTGATAAATATTGGGTCACGCCCGGTCTTTCCTTAAAGGAAGCCCGGCAGGGAGACCCATGAGCTACCGTGTGCGCCGGATCGATCCGTTCTGGATGGCCCACCCCGCAGTCATCGCCGCCGCCGTCATCGGTCTCGCCGTGGCCCTCGTGGGCTATACGCGGGGCCTCGGCGCCCTCTCCATCATAGGCGGCATCCTCCTCGGCGTCGGCGTCCTCATGGCCACCAAGCCCGCCATCACCGGCGTCCTGGCCACCCTGGGCTTCTTCGGCGGCGTCGTGAACTTCATCGTCCTCCCCAACGCCCAGTTGGGCGGCGCCAGCCTGCCGTGGAAGCTCGTCTCCACCTTGTTCTTCGCCCTGCTCTACACCGTCCTCATGGAGGCCCTGGTCCTGGTGGTCGCGGCCCTCTACAACCTCTTCGCGGGCTCCATGCAGGCCGGGGCCATCGAGATCGAGATCGAGGAAGCGGGCGGCGACCAGGGATCCGAGGCCTAGGCCTTGCGCCTCAACATCGTCTGCGCGATGCGGGACCCCAACCGGGCCGGGGTCCTCCTCGAGGCCCTGGGCCGCAACGGCTACACGACGACCGTCGTGCAGCGCGCCAAGGAGCTCACCGCCCTGTTCGCGCAGAAGCCCTGCGACCTCCTGCTCCTGGGGCAGCAGTTGGCCGACGCCGACGGGCTCGACATGGTCAAGACCCTGCGCGGCCGCGGGCCGACCCGCTCGATGGCCATCGTGGCCCTGCTCGACCACCAGTCGGCCTACCCGGTCGAGACCCCCGGGGTCCGGCGCCTTCCCGCGGGCTTCGGCACGCCGGCCGCCCGCCCGGGCATGCCCGGGATGCAGCCGGTGGTCAAGCAGAACCCCAGGATCCTGTTCTTCCAGGCCGGGACCGACGAGTGCCTGACCCTCGACCAGGACGTCGCCGAGTGCGTGGCCCGCGTCAAGGCGGTCCTGCACCGTACGATGTCCAAGCCCCAGGAAGAAGTCATCAAGATGGGCACCATCGAGCTCAACCTCACCAGCTACACCCTGCACGTGGCCGGCAAGAACGTGCCCCTGACCTCCAAGGAGCTCGACCTGCTCTACGTTTTCTTAAGCTCCCCCAACCGCGTCTTAAGCCGCCCCTACCTCATCGAGCGCGTCTGGGGCTACAACTATTTCGGCTCGCCGCGCACCGTCGACGTCCACGTCCGCCGCCTGCGCGAGAAGCTCGATAAGGCCGCCCGCTACATCACCACCGTCCCCTGCGTAGGCTACAAGCTCATCCCGCCCGGCGCGCTCTAGGAGATCATCCATGGCCCAGAATCAGCCCGTGAAGCTCCTCGTGATCGACGACGACGCGCACCTGCGCGAGAGCCTGGCCGAGGTCCTCGAGCTCGACGGCTTCGAGTGCCTCCAGGCCGGGGCGGCCGCCGACGGCATCGCCACCGCCAAGAAGAACAACCCGATGGTCGTCATCATGGACATCCAACTGCCGGACTCCTCGGGCTTCCAGATCTGCCAGGAGCTGCGCAAGCACTCGCGGGAGACGATCCTCATCATGATGACCGGGCGCTTCCTCTCCGCCGAGGAGAAGACCCAGGGCTTCGAGTTGGGCGCCGACGAGTACCTGACCAAGCCTTTCGACCTCCAAGAGCTCTCGGTGCGCATCCGCCAGCTCTTGTCGCGCGGCAGGTCGTAGGGATCCCGGCCGCGGGGAAGACGGGGAGCGATGGCTGAGGCCATTCGCGGGCGCGGCAAGCTCGCATATAAGTTCCTGCTCTGGTTTCTGCTCATCTCGCTTGCCCCGATGGGCGTGGTGGGCTGGCACCTCATCGACATCTCCCAGACCGTCCTCAAGGAGGAGTCCCTGCGCCACCAGCAGTCGCTGGCGGTGGGATTTGCCGAGACGGTCTCCAACTACACCTCGACCTTCAAGACCGTCCTGACCATCGCCTCGCGCCTCGAGGGCTTCGCGACGATGGACCCGGTCAAGCAGGAGCGGCACCTAAACCGCGTCATGCAGCAGCACGCGGCCTTCCTCGAGGTCTCGGTGTTCGACGCCGCGGGCCGCGAGACGGTCCGTATGGGGCGCTTCCTGGGGGCCGCCCCCCAGATGCGCGACTTCGCCGACCAGGACTCCTTCCGCGCCGCGCTCGACAAGGGGGACTACATGGGGGGGCTCACCCGCTTCCAAGGGCTCTATCCCACCCTGACCTTGGCCGTCCCCATCCTCGAGTCGGGCGTCGGGCAGACCGTCAAGCGCGGGGTGCTGCTCGGCCGGGTCAGCCTCAACGGCCTCTCCCAGATGCTGCGCCAGGAGTTCCCGGAGAAGGGCCGCAGCCAGGCGGCCGTCGTGGCCGGCGACGTGCGCGACAGCTTCCTCGTGGCCCACTCCAACCCCGCCGAGGCGTTCAAGACCGACGCGCGCCTGCCCGAGGAGATATTGAAGGTCATCCTGACCCAGACCGCCAAGCGCGGCGGAGGCGAGGTCGCGCTCTCGGACGGCACGCGGGTCCTCGGCGCCTTCGCCGAGATCAAGGACGTGGGCTGGATCGTCTACGTCCAGCAGCCCATCGAGAGCGCCTACCTCGCGGCCACGCAGATGAAGGCCCAGGTCCTCAGGGTCCTCCTGTGGGTCGTCGTCATCACCCTGCTGCTCTCCCTCGCCGTGGCCGGCCATATCACCCAGCCCATCCGGGTGCTCCAGCAGGCGGCCGAGCACCTGACCGCCGGCCGCTTCGAGGACCTGCCGGAGATGACCCTGACCAACGACGAGATCGGCGACCTCGCCCAATCCTTCGTCCAGATGTCGGACTCGCTCAAGGAGAAGACCGGCGAGCTCCTGCACGCCAAGGAGGAGCTGACCAAGTACGGCCGCGACCTCGAGCGCCGCGTCGAGGCGCGTACGCGCGAGCTCAAGGCGGCCCAGGACGAGCTCATCAAGAAGGAACGCCTGGCCGCCATCGGGCAGATGGCCTCGGTCGTCGGCCATGAGATACGCAACCCGCTGGCCGTCATCAACAACTCGATCTTCTTCATCAAGACCAAGATGGCGAAGGAGGCGACGATCGACCCCAAGATCGAGCGCCACATCTCGATCATCCAGTCCGAGGTCAAGCAGGCGAACTCGATCATCGACGAGATCCTGACCTACTCGCGCACGCGCGAGATGAAGCCCGAGGTCACCAAGCTCAATGGCTGGATCGACGAGGTCCTCTCGGTCTACCCGTTCCCGCCCCACATCCGCGTCGAGAAATCGCTCGACGCCCGCGACCCGGTGGTGGCCATCGACCAGGACCAGATGAAGCAGGCGGTGCGCAACCTCATCGGCAACGGCATCGAGGTCATGCCCCAGCAGGGCGCCGTGCGGGTGGCGACCTCCATCGTCGAGAAGGGCTGGGTGCGTCTCGACATCGGCGACACGGGGCCGGGCATCCCGCAGGACGTCCTCGAGAAGATCTTCACGCCGTTCTATACGACCAAGGCCCGCGGCACCGGCTTGGGCCTGGCCGTCGTCAAGAAAGTCGCCGACGGGCACGGCGGCCGCATCGACGTGGCCACCGAGATCGGCCGCGGGACGACCTTCAGCCTGTTCCTCCCGCTCTTCGACCCGAACCGCCCCTCCCAGCCCTCTCAGGCCGGGGCCGCCGCCCGTCCCGCCGTGAAGCCTCCCATCACCGCGCCGGCCTCGCCGGCGGCGCGCACCGAACCCCCACAGACGGCCCGAGCCATGCCCGGCACTCGGCCGCAAGGAACCTGAAATGGCAGTCCGCATCCTAGTCGTCGACGATGACGCCAACCTGCGCGAGAGCGTGCGCGACAACCTCGAGTTGGAGGGCTACGAGGTCGTCGAGGCGGGCACCGGCGCCGACGCCATGAAGGCGGTCGTCACGGGCTTCTTCGACGTGATCCTCATGGACTTCAACCTCCCCGACGCCACCGGGATCGACGTCATCCGCGACATCCGCAAGGTCAACACCCAGAGCGAGATCCTGATGCTGACGGCGCACGCCTCGCTCGACACCGCGCTCAAGGCCATACGCGAGTCGGTCTACGATTTCCTCGTCAAGCCCGTCGACTTCGACGTCCTGCGCCGCGCCATCGCCAAGGCCGTCGAGAAGCTGCGGCTCATCCAGGACAACCGCCGCCTCATCGAGGACCTGCGCAAGGCCAACGAGCAGCTCCTGTACCTCTCGAACATGAAGTCCAAGTTCCTCTCGATGGCCTCGCACGACCTCTCGAACTCGCTGATGACCCTGCAGGTCTCCTTCGAGATGCTGATGGGCAGCCTCAACCCCAGCGAGGACCAGAAGAAGCGCATGCATTACATCCTCAACGGGATCTCCCAGCTCTCGCGCCTCATCGAGGACTTAGTCGACTGGGCCTCCATCGAGTCGGGCAAGTTCCGGCTCGAGAAGGACCTCCAGGACCCCGCGAAGGTCGTCGAGGACTCGGCCGGCGGCCACCAGGTCCGCGCCGCCCAGCGCTCGATCCAGCTCACCCTCGAGGTGGGCAAGGGGCTGCCCAAGATCCTGGCCGACAAGCGCCGCCTGACCCAGATCCTCAGCAACCTGCTCGAGAACGCCCTGCGCCATACCGCGAAGGGCGGCTCGGTCAAGGTCTCGGCCGAAAAGGACGAGGCCGGGGTGCGCTTCGCCGTGCGCGACACCGGGGAGGGCATCGACCCCTCGGAGATCCAGAAGATCTTCGAGAGTTTTTACCAGCCCACCGGCACTCACGCCGCCCGCGGCCGGCTCGGCCTCGGGCTGTCGATCTCCAAGGAGATCGTCCACAGCCACGGGGGCCGGATCTGGGTGGAGTCGGAAGGAAAGGGGAAGGGAGCCGCGTTCCTCTTCACTATACCGTCCAAGAAGTGATAGATTCCGTCGTCATAGGTTCTTAGGGGGATCACATGGCCGCGCCCGCACAGAAGAGGAAGCTCACGGTCCTGATCGCGGACGACCAGACCTTGTTCCGCGAAGGCATCAAAGACCTTCTCGAGAACGAGAAGTCGGTCGTCGTCGTCGGCGAGGCCGCCGACGGCCAGGAAGCCGTGCGGATGGCCAAGAAGCTCAAGCCCAACGTCGTCCTCATGGACATCAAGCTCCCGCACCTCGACGGCATCTCGGCCACCCGCCAGGTCCGCAAGGAATGTCCCGACACCAACGTCCTGATCCTCTCCTCCTTCGAGGACGAGGCCCACGTCATGGAGGCCATCCAGGCCGGGGCCAACGGCTACCTTTCCAAGATGCTCCCCGCCTCGGAGCTCGTCAACGCGCTCAAGACCTTCGCCAACGAGGGCGTGATGATCCCGCAGCCGGTCATGGGTAAGCTCATCCAGGGCCTGCGCCAGATGTCCAACGCCACCGCCGAGGCCACCCTCGTCGCTCTGACCAAGACCGAGATCCGGGTCCTGTCGCTGTTGGGCCGGGGAATGGCCAACAAGGAGATCGCCTCCGCGTTGACCTGCAGCGTCAAGACCATCAAGAACCACCTCAACAGCGTCTTCCAGAAGCTCGACGTCTCGAACCGGACCGAGGCCGTGGTCAAGGGCATCGAGATCGGGCTCATCTCCGCGGAAGAGTCCCACTCCAGCTAGCAAGCGCCGAAGTGGAATCAAAGGCCCCGCGCGTCGCGGGGCCTTTTTCTCGGTCATCTTCCTATCGTTCGGTCAAGGTGCAGGTGCCTTCCCTGATCCACGGGTCATTCTCGCCGAACTTGGCATCCCCCTTGAGGCCTGCCGTGATCCCGAGGCCGGTGCGGGGAACGGTGAATTCCACTTCTGATATCACCCCCGCGCTCCAAGACAGCGCCGCCGATTTGTGGTGCGTGAAGCGCCACGAGGCGATCTCTGATTCGGCCTGGCTCGTGATATCAAGCTTGAAATCCGACACCCCGCATTTGATGTCCCAGCCGGTCGGGCTCGTGTTGCATACGTTCGTGCTATCCGTAGTTCTCTGCCCTCCGCCGACAACCTCCCCGCGACGGCCATAGCGCAGCGGCTCTTCCACGGAGCTGCGGCCATATACGCCGATCGCCCCGGGGTTGTCGACCGTTTTCGTGACCGCGCAATAATGGCGGCCGCGATTGTTGAGGCTGGCATGCGTGACGCAGTTGATGCTGACGTCCGTGCGGGTGTCTTTGTTGGCGATCACGACGAAGGATCCTCCGAACCATTTGTCCACGCTGCCGTATTCGTAGGTCCCCCAGGTCGAGGCGTCATGGTATCGCCAACTGGTGTCTCCGTCCGACATCTGACATCGGACCGCTGTCGCCGCCCCGCACAGATGTTGGTCGCTGCCGCAGCGGTCTTCCGGACCGGCACGAAATGACGACTCATCCCCGGCGCCTTGGCCGTTGTCGGGTCCATGGACGAGTGCGGGAGCATGATGGACCTCCGGGGCTCTGGCCGCCCTGGTGTTGTCCTGCTGGCCTTGGCGGGTCTGCAGTGATTGCCCCATCCTTCTAGCCGCACCAGAGATGTCGTCGAACGCCTGACCGAGATCTTGAGCATGGAGGCCCTGGGCGCATGCGATTGCGATGCTCACCGCTAGCGATATCGCGATTTTCATATTCCCCCCTGATTCCATCCTTCTTGCAAAGAATGAGCGCATAGGAACTTGGGGCCCAATGAAATCCCGCTTAAGTTAGCGATCCCACATATTTTTCAGGTAATTCAGTCCTCGAGCGAAGCGCGGATTCACGGGCCCTTAAGTCGCGCTGGGCCCTCCAGTCCGGGCAGGTTGGGCCCTTTACCCCGTCGACGGTGGGCCCTAGCGCCCATGTGAGCGAGGGGGGGTGCGGCTAGAATGAGACAGGAGAAGAGTTCAAGAAAATGAGAAAACATGGACGCAGCGGCATCATGTCGCGCCCGGCTCGGACCGTGACGCTCAAGGTCGAGACCCGGAGCCGGACCCTGCTTTCCTTCGGCCACGGCCGCAGGAACTGCCGCTGGACCACCGAGGTCCCACGGAACGCCATAAAGCATTAGCCGCAGCCTTGGCGGCGGCCCTGGGCGCCTTCGGCGCGACCTCGGCCGGCGCCCAGAACAACCCGTCGATGGCAGAGGACTACGGCCGCATCATGAACTGGCTGACCAAGCAGACTGCCGATGGACTAGGTTTCAACGCGGGATCTTCGTTTGACCCGCCCACCGAGATGCGCGCCTGGCGCCTCCAACCGGACGTCAGCCTAGGGGTGGGTTTGCTGCCGTTCAACAAAGGGGCCTTCCCGCAGCTGCAGGTGGCGTCCTTGGCCGAGAAGAAGCCGGACGAGTCTCTGCCCGACCGGATGATGTTCCCGAACCTCACTTTCCACATGCGTATGGGCATGCCCGGGCGCACCGACATGGGTTTTCGGTTCGCGAACATGACGACGCCCGACAACTACAAGCTCTCGCCTACGACGACCGGCGATGGCCAGTCCAATACCCTGGGCGTCTCCCTGCGCCGCCATTTCATGGGCGGGCACCGCCCCCTGCTCAGCGTCTCCGCGGTCTACAACCACACTTTCGGCTACTTCAACTTCCGCAACGAATACAAGAACATCGAGCTGACCCCGGGTTTCAACGCCGACTCGACGAACTTCGGCACGATGGAGTGGGACGTGCGCTCCTTCGGCATGAACCTCGTGGCCAGCCAAGCGTTCGGGAAGTACATCCCCTTCGCGGGCTTCGGCTACAACCGCGCCATCGGGTCGGTCAGCGGCAAGCTCGAGGCCCAGTGGCAGACTCCCGCCATCCCAACATACGTCGGCCGCGCCTCCAATGATCCGGCGCCCGACAACGGGCGGGTCATCCTGGGATTTCAGCGCGACGGGTCCTTCTTCAAGCTGTTCATGAACACAGAGATCAAGGCCATCGGGCCGAACTCCGGCAGCTCCTTCGTCGTCTCCACCGGCCTAGCGGCTCCGTTCAAGATGGGCGCCACGAGCGCCCTCGTGCGCCAAGGCCGCAACCGCAAGGAATCCCTGACCGCGGCGCTTGAGGAGTCGCCGCGCCCCGCGTCCCGGCCGCGCCTCGACCGCTATTGGACCTGGGACAAGACCGAGGCCGCGCCGGCGCCCAAAAAGACCGCGCGCGAGCGCCAGCCGGAGCTCATCTTCATCCGCTGACCATGAAGCGACTCATAGCGACCCTGCTCAGCGCCACCCTCGTCATCCTGTCGGGAGGGGAAGGCTGGGCGCAGGTCGTCGGGCGCGTGGCAGCGCCTGCAGCGCCGGTCGCTCCCGGCATGGGCGCCGCCGGCGCGGCGCCGGTCCTGGCTCCGGCCCCGGTCTCATTGAGCGTCGCCCCGCTTTCATCACCGCGCCTGAGCGCGCCGGGTTTGAGCGTGCCGGTCGTCTCGCCGGCCTTGCCCAAGGTCTCCGCGATGCCCTCAGTCGCCGCGCCCGCCGCGATTGCCGCGCCGGTCGCGCCAGTCCAAGCCGTTCCGGCCGCCGTCGCGGCGCCTGCTGCCGCCGAGGCGCCCGCCATCGGCGGAGCGGCTCCTGCGACCAAGGCCGTCCCCAAGACGACGCCATCGCGTTCGTTTGCGGCGATGCTGAAGTCCCTGTCCCTTCCCAGCCTGGTCTCGCCGAGCGCCTCCTCCGCCGGCCGTCAGGACGCCGAGCGCGACTTCGCGCGCCGCGTCGGCGGGTCCGCCGTAACGGATGGCCCCGCCGTAGCCGCGGCCGAGACCCTCTTCCAGCCGCGCGGCGCGGCAGGTCTGGTCCGCCTTTCGGGCGCCATGAACGCCGTGGCCCCGGAGACCCCGGGCGCCGCCCCCAAGACTTCGGAGGCGGCACTTCCTCGCGATATCGCTCGGTCGCCCGCCCCCGTCCGCCACCGCTCCGCCTATTTCCCGATCGCCTTGGCGGCCGCCAGCGCGGCCGTCCTGGCCCTCATGGCGGGCCTGCCGCTGGCCGTCGACGCCGTGATGTCCTGGTTCCCGTCCTTCTCGACGATGGGCGACGGGCTGGTCGGGGCCCCGCTCCCCGGGGCCGGCGTCGCCGCCGTCCTGCTGGGTGCCGCCGCCGTGACGGCCGCGCTCACCGCGCTCTACGCGGCCTGGGACTTCGCCCTGTTCACCTTCGCCGTGGCCCGTCGCGAACCGGTCTCCGATGCGGAGTTCTGGGCCTTCATGAAGAAGGAGATCCGGCGCTGGAACCTCCACCCGAGCGTCGCGGCCAGCCTGCTCGGCACCGGCCCCGGCCGCGGCCTGCTCAAGGCCTGGCGCCCGACCAACCGTTTCGAGAGCCTCTCCTTCGGGTTCACGGCCGGCGGCTCGATCTGGCGGCGTCCCGAGCTGGCGCGCAGCCCCTGGCTGTTCCGCTGGGTCTTGAAGCACGAGCTCTCGCACTATGCCCTCGACAAGGGCCGCGGCCCGCCGCAGGGCTCGGGCTTCCTGTTCCGCGGGTGGGACTTCATCATCTCCGAGCTGCAGGCCCGGGTCAAGGAGTGGCGCACGGCGGGCTCGCTGTCGAGGCTGCGCATCCCGGTCCTCGAGCGCGTCCTGCACGACGCTCAGGTCTCCTTGGACTTGGGGGCCGACTACGACGCCCTGATCATCCATCCCGGCACCCACGAGACCCGCAACCCTCAGACCTTCCGGGAGCTCTCCGGCCGCCGAGCGCGGGTCATCGCCCTCGAGACCGGCGTCCCCGGCGCCGAGCCCAAGGCCGCGGCCTTCGTGGGCTCGGCGGTCCACCGCGAATCGGATCTCGCGCCGCGCGCCGAAGGCCTGCTTCAGGTGCTCGAGCGCAAGGGCTACAACGAGCGCTTCCGCCTGGTGGTCTACCCGCAGAGCTTCGGCGTCCTGCCCTCCGGCGGCACGCGCGAGGGCGCGAAGCTCGACGCCGCCCTCAAGCAGCTCGACGACTTGAGCCTCCTGCGCCGGAAGCTGGCCATCTCCGGCCCGGCGGTCTTCGAGGACGGAACGCCGGAAGCGCGGCGTTTGGAAGAGTTGGCCCAGCAGTTCGGCCGCCGCCCCAAAAAGGGCCCCAACGCCGGGGCCATCAAGACGATGCTCGACGACATGTTCTTTAAGACCGCCCGCGCGGGCCTGGCCGACGTGCAGGCCGCGGCCGTGCTCGAGCGCCTCTACCAGTCGATCGACTATAAGGGCACGCTGCTCATGCCGTTTGCCCCAGGCGAGACCGGCCTCGACACGGTCCAGCGCCTGGTGCGCTACTGGCAAGGCTCCGACGGCGGCTCCTTCCAGCTCTCGCGCGTCGACCTTCCCGAGGGCGGCCACGTGATCGTGGCCCGCAAGCTCGAGCCGCGGGTCGACCTCTGGATCAACCCCAAGGCCGAGGGCCGGGTCTTGGGCTCGGTGACCCGCGTGTTCAACCACAGCCGCGCGGACCAGGAGGCGTACCTGAGCGAGGCGGGCTTCGACGCCCAGGAGCTGACGCGCTTCCGCAACGCCGGGATGCGGGTCAAGCACGTCTTCGGCCCCGAGCACGGCTCGCGCATCTACGTCTCGGTCAAGCGCTCCCACGCCAAGGCCCTCAAGCGCTACGGCGCCGAGGCGGGCTTCCGCCTGGACCCCTCCCGGGCCGGCTACGAGCTTCACCTGCGGACGTCCGGCCCGATCCAGAACGTCGACAAGGCCTGGGCGCTGGGCCTGGACGGCTCGGGCGGGCGCATCTACGACATCGACACCGGCCTCGACGTCGACCACCCCGACTTCTCCGACCGCGCGATGAAGTCCGTCGACTTCACCAACGAGGGCCCGGAGGACTGGGTCGGCCACGGCTCCCACAAGGCCGGCATCTCCTACGCCAACGGCGCGGTCTATCGCGGGATGGCCCCCAAGGCCGAGGGCCGGATGGGGAAGGTCTTCTCGCAGAGCGGGGTGGGGGCCTCCGACGGCGACATCATGGCCGCCGCGGTCGACGCCATGCAGTGGGACGCGGACGTCGTCAGCCTCAGCCTCGGCAGCCCCGGGACCGTGGACTCCGCGCTGGCCAAGTTCTTCTCCGAGCTCTCGCGCCGGAAGAACAAACGCGGCCATTTCCCCATCGTCACCGCCTCGGCCGGCAACGCCGGCCCTTTCAATGAGACGCGCTCCCAGCCCTCCAGCGGCGAGTTCGTCACCGCGGTGGCGGCGGCCGCCAAGAGCGAGGACGACGGGGTTCCGGAGATCTCCTTCTACTCCTCGGTGGGTCCGGCGCTCGACAAGCGCTGGTCGCGCGCGCGCTGGCGGCGCCCCTACGGGCTGACCGCGCTCGGCGGCGACGTGACGACCCCGCCCGGGGTCGTCGACGTCTACGAGCACGGCATCGAGTCGGTCAAATCCAAGGACATGCCGGCCGGGGCCTCCGATTCCGCCGACGGCAAGGGCACGCGGATGTCGGGCACCTCGATGTCGAACCCGATGGTGGCCGCGGTCGCCCTGCTCGTCAAGCAGGCCGCCCTGCGGGTGTTGACCGAGGGCAGCCCCGCCCACACGTTCTTCATGGAGAACCTGCCGCGGGCCGCTACCCTCATCCTGATGCGCTCCTCCAAGGACATGGGCGTGCCGCTGTTCTTCCAGGAGGGGGGCTTCATCGACGCCGAGGCGGCCGTCCAGCTGGCGGCCTCGAGCTTCGGCGGCGACCTGCTCTCCTGGCCGCGGCGCTTGGCCCAGGCCCTGACCTCGGTGTTCCGGTCCTCCGGCGCCTCCCAGCCAGAAGGTGGGGCGGCCCCGTGGGACTGGATGGCGCGCGCTCAGGCGGTCTGGGGGCTGGAGGACCGCCCCTACGTGTCGGCCGAGGCCGCCAAGAAGGAGTTCCTCGCCGCCAAGGCTCTTGAGGCCCGCTCCGGGCCGACCGACGCGCCGAGCGAGGACGAGACGCATGCGGAACAGATCAAGGGCGAGCTGGGCAACCAGGCCAACGCCGTGTTCGACCGGGCCTTCAACTCGGCCCGCGCCGCGGCGGCCGGCGAGCTGGCCGCCGCGCTCAAGGACGAGGTCTGGCTGGTGCGCTTCTACGCGGCCTTCGCGCTGGCCAACCACCGCACGCCCGAGGCCGCGATGGCCTTGGCCGAGGCGGCGATCTCCGACCCCGAGCCGCGCGTCCGCCAGGCCGCCTTCCTGGCGCTGGCCGAGACCCCGAGCTACGCGGCCGACGACGCCCTGCGCGGCGCGCTGGGCGACCCGCGCGCGGACGTGCGCATGTGGGGCGCCTACGCCCTGGCCCGTCACGGGGACTCCTCCGGCATCGACCGCCTGAGCGCCGCGGCGACCCACCAGGACAAGCGGGTCCGGATGAGCGCGGTCTGGCTCTTGGGGCGGCTCGGCACGCGGGCCCCGCCGGCCGCGGCCGACGCGCTGACGGCAAGGGCCGTCGGCGAGGGCGAGCGCGGCGTCGTACGCCACGTGGCCGTGGCCTCCCTGGCCGAGATCGCCAACGCCAAGCCCGACTCGGTCACCAACGAGACCATCCTCGGCCTCCTGGCCGCCTCGGGGCCCAAGAACTTCGCGCTGACCCGCACTATCTCGAAGTTCTTCTCCGCGGTGTCGCGCTCGAGCGAGGCGCGCCGCCGGATGGGCGAGGAGCCGCTCAGGGGCGCCATCGTCGCCTTCATCAACACCTACAAGGCCCACGCCAACGCCGAGGGCGCCCTGGGCCAGATGATCCGGCTCCTGGCCCGCATCGTCAACGTGCCCATCGACCTGCCCACCCCCCTGCCCGACCCGAACGGGACCGGGGTGCCCGGCGTCGACTCCCTGCGGGGGCCGGTCCACCTCATCGTCGAGATGCCCGAGTCCGGGGCGCGCATCGCCCGCTTCCAGGACTTCCGCGGCCAGGTCCCCGGCGCGGCGCTCGAGTCGGCTTCGACCTTCGGCCTGGACACCGAGACCCTCAACCGCCACGACGCGGCCCTGCAGGCCGCCATGCCGGTGTCGCAGACGGTCTGGATGAGCGTCCCCGCTCCGAAGGTGATGGCGCTGCGCACCGAGCTCGAGTCCAGGGGTTTCACGGTCCGCCGCGCGGGCCCCATGTATCGGCTGCTCAAGGAGACCGGCCCGCTCTCCGGCCTCCCCGAGGCGCGCGAGTCGCGCGCCTTGAGCGGCGACGGGGTCCTGGTGGTCCACCTCGACGAGGGCGGCGACACCGACCATCCCGCCATCCCCGCCGCGCGGATCGCTCACCGCAGGAACTTCATCGCCGAGGAGGGCGGACCCGAGGACGTGCAATCCGAGAGCGTCAGCCACGGCACTCACGGCATGGGCATCATCGGCGGCAAGGACGACTCTCCCTACACGGGCATGGCGCCCGGCGTGCGTTTCGCGGTCGGCAAGGTGCTGGGCGCCCAGGGCGGCTCGGAGGCCACCGTGATGGCCGGTCTCGAGTGGGCCGCCAGCCTGGTCGCCGACCCGCTCAAGGAGCCGGTCCTCGTCAACCTCTCGCTGGGAGGGCCGGGTGCCCCCGACAGCGCGCTGGGCCGCTTGGTCGACGCGCTGAGGCTCAGGAACATCACCGTCGTGGCCGCGGCCGGCAACGAGGGCCCGATGGAGGACACCGTCAGCTCGCCGGCCAACGCGCCCCTGGCCATCTCGGTCGGGGCGGTCGACAAGGCCAAGAGCCTGACCGACTACTCCTCGCGCGGCAGGAAGGGCACCGCGCTCGTCAGCTGGCTCGACTTCGGCGGCGCGGTCTTCTTCGGCCTGCCCAACCCCTACGAGATCGTCTCGGCGCTCAACCGCCGCCTGTCCGAGGCGATGGCCGAGGAGCCGGTGGCCGTGAAGTGGGGCGGGAAGGCCCTCTACCACTTCATGTCGGGGACCTCGATGGCCGCGCCGCACACGACCGGCAAGCTGGCGCTTTTGACCGAGCGGCTCCTCAAGGCCTTCCGGGAGAAGGGGCGCGGCCTGCCGACCGGCTACGCCTTCTATCTCGAGGGCGTCGTCGAGCGCACGGCCGAGGCCGTCCCCGGCGGGAGCGAGGCCGTGGGCGCCGGTCTCTTCGACCTGGCCAAGGCCCTGTCCGTCCTCGACGCCGAACTGGGCGACCCCGACGCCGTCGCGGCGAGCTCCGAGGCCGCTATGCGCCAAGCCCAGGAGAAGCACGGCGCCCGCTTGGCGCCGCCGGCCCCCGCGGGCTGGCTGCGCCGCCTCACCGGGACGGTCTTCTCCTCGGTCTGGTCGACGGTCTGGGGCTCCCTGACCGCGTTTCTCAGATAAGTTACAATCAGCGCCGTGACGGCGTTCCTCGCCTTCGTCCTCTGCGTCCAAGTCTCGGCGCAGGTCATTTCCACGGACGTGATCTCCGGGATGCCTCCCACTCCCGCCGACGCGCCGGCCGCGCCGGCCGTGGACGCTCCGGCCGCCGAGGCCCCGGCCCCTAAGTCGGCTAAGAAGAACCGGCGCCGCAGAGAGAAGCGCGCCAAGGAGACCGTCGTCGAACCGGCTCCGGCCCTCGCCGTCGTCGAGCCGCCGCCGCCCCCCGCGCCGATCGTCCCCGTCCTCGAGGTGATGATCCCCAAGGAGCGAGAGTTCTACCCGTACCTGGCGCGCTCGTTCACCTTCGGCCGCACCAACCCCGGCGCCGCGCTGACGATCAACGGGCAGTCGGTGCAGGTCCTGCCCTCGGGCGCTTTCTTCGCGATGGTGCCGTTCTCCTCGGGCACGTTCAACCTCGACTTCGAGGCCAAGTTTTCCGGGATCTCGATCTCGACGCGACGGGTGGTCCAGGTGGCGTCGCCGACCGGGCCGGAGCCCGCCCCGGGCGAGGTCCTGGCCCTCGAACCCTCGGAGGACGTCGAGGCCCTGCCCGGCGAGCTCCTCGTCGTGCGCTGCAAGGGGGCGGCCGGCGGCGAGGCGTCCTTCACCGTGGGCAAGCTGGCCCGGGACGTGCCGATGGCGCCCAACGCCTTCGCCGCGGGCCTCTACGAGGGCCACGTCTATCTGCCCCGCGCCGACAAGCACGAGCCCGTCGAGGTCCAGTGCCGCGTGAAGGGGAAGGGCGGCGGCAAGGCCGTGGGCCCCGGCAAGGTGACGGTCCTCGACCCGCTCCAGACCCGCACGGCCCTCACCTCCGGCCGCGTCACCGCGCTCAAGGCCGGGGAGACCGGCTTCAACCTCTTCCTGCCGGCCGGCGTGCGCCTCGAGGCCACCGGCCGGCGCGGCGGCATGGCGCGCGTCCGCCTCTCGGAGACCGAGGAGGGCTGGGTCGACCAGAAGTCCCTGATATATCTCGCCGCCGGGACGCCTCCGCCGCGCGCCGTCATCGGCCGTTCGATCACCACCAAGGCCTCCGACCGCGCGGTCCGGGTCATGGTCAGCGCCTCGGAGCGGGTCGCCTACGAGGTCCGCCAGACCGAGGAGCCGCTGGGCTTCGAGGTGCGCTTCTTCAACGCCCGCCAGCGCTTCGACCGCGCGCGCTTCGACTCCGAGGACGGGCTGGTGCGCGACATCCGAGGGCGGCAGGATTCGGCCGATGTCGTGCGGCTGAGCGTCGACACCAAGGTCGCCTGGGGCTGGGGCTACGCCGCGGGCTACGACGCCTCGGGGACCTTCTACCTCGAGATCCGCCGGCCGCCGGACCTGACCCGCGGCGCCAACGTCCTGGCCGGCCGCCGGGTCGTGCTCGACCCGGGCCACGGTCCCGAGCCCAGCGTCGTCGGCCCGCTCGGCAACGCTGAGCGCGAGCTCAACCTCGCCATCGCCGGCGCCCTCGAGGGCCTACTGCTCGGGCAGGGAGCCGAGGTCTATATGACCCGGCGCTCCTCCGACGGGCCTCCGCTGGGCGAGCGGCCGTGGCTGGCCTATGAGGCCAAGGGCGACGTCTTTATCTCGATCCACAACAACGGCCTCCCGGTGACCGCCGATCCCGCCGACGCCCCGCGCGGCTTCATGCACTTCTATTATCACCCGCAGAGCCGCCGCCTGGCCGAGGCGGTGATGGCCGCCTACCGCGAGCGGCATCCGGAGCTCCCCGACGAGGGGCTGCATTGGGGCGACCTGGCGGTCTGCCGCGGCACCTATATGCCCGCCATCCTCACCGAGTCGGCCTATGTGATCCTCCCCGAGCAGGAGGAGCGTCTGCGCCGCCCCGACTATCAGAAGCGCCTGGCGGGGACCATCCTCGCCGGCCTCGAGTCCTACCTCAAGGACTACCAGCGCCTCCAGCGCCGCTTCAGGGCCGAGCGGGTCGCCGCTCGGGTCAAGCCCCCCAAGCAATAAAGGGGCGGCCCCCCTTGCGGGGGGCCGCCGTACGCACCTCCGTGTCCGGGATTACGGGGTGACGGGAGCCGGCTCGGCCGGCGCGTCGGGCGCCTGGGCCTCCGCCGATTGCCGATTCCGGCGGACCTCACCGAGCACGGCCTCGAGCTCACCCTTGACCGCCGGGTCGGTCTCCACCTCGAGCCTGGCCGTGAGCGTCTTCTCGCCCTCTTCTGCCTCGAGCGCCGCGTACTTCACCGCGTCCGGCACCAGGCGCGCCGCCATGCGGCGGACGGCCGGGTCGGCCGAGGCCAGGGTCTCCTGGACGGCCTTGAAGGTCGAGCGGGTCAAGGACGGCCGGGCCCAGACCACGCGCAGGGCGCGGACCAGGACGATCCCCTCGCTCTTCTTGATGTGCTCCGAGAGCAGCGCCCCGCTGAACCAGGGCATCCGCTTGGAGTCGTTGAGCATCTCCATCTCGTCGAGCCGGGAGATGACCGAGCCGAGCAGCTCGGCCTTGTGGAGGTTCTGCACCTCGACGGCGGCCGCGGCCAGGGCCTTCTTGTCCTTGGTCTCGGCGACGAAGGCCGTCAGCTCCTCGGCCGCGGCCTTGCCGCGCACCTTGCGGATGACCGACGGCTTGAGCGCCTCGGGCACGTCCGGGGTCTTGGTCAGCTCGTAGGCCATCTCGTAGAGCGTCCCGCCGCGCAGCGCGCCGGGCTTCACGAGGGCCTCGAGGATGGCCGCCTTGTCGGCGTTCTCCCCGGTGGCGAGCACCTGCTCCGCGTAGGCGCGGGCGGTGTCGCCCTTGACCGAGGCGATGAGCAGCTCGAGGCACTGCCGGCGCTCGGCCGCCTCGTCCTTGGTCGCGCCGGAGGAGAGGCGGTGGGCCTCGGCCAGGGCCAGCGCGGTGGATTCCCGCGCGCCCTCGCCGAGCGTCACGCCCTGGGCAAGGAGCGCGGAGAGCGCTTCCCGTCCCAGTTTCCGGTTCTCGGCGGTCTCCGCTCCCAGGGTCGGGACCAGCGCCTCGGCATGCTCGTCGGGGGTCATCTCCGGGATGACGCGGATGGGCATGTGGTCCTCCGCGCCGGTGCGCCAGCCGAGGTAGCGCGTCGAGTCCTCGGTCGTGGGCCAGAACAAGCCGACGCTGAGGGCAGCGGCGACTCCCGCGGCGCCCACGCCCGCCGCCAGCTTCGTCACGCGATTTGAGTCCATGATCTTGATTCTCCTGGGGGGCTTTGGCCCGCCATGGACTCTACGGCGTGGGGTGCGGGTTTATTTCAAGCAGGCGGGCGGCCTCTATGTTCCCGGGGTTTGACCTGAAGCCCACGGAAGCTATTTACGCGCCTCGGGCGCGTGGCTTGAAGGATTGCTAACGGCCGCAATCCTTCAAGCTCGAACAGATCAACGGCGACGGAACGGTGTCGGGCCAGCTGCGTGCACGCTTCGCGCACGGCGCGTGAATGGCGACCTCTCTTTTGATTTCCGCTTACGGGCAAAGCGGAATTTTTTATTTTCCTCCAGCGCTGGAGGATTCTTAAAAATATCGATTAAAAAACCAGCGCTAATCGACAATCATGTCGCCACTTTTTGTGCGCGAAGCGTGCACGCAGTTCGCCTAGACCCTTCCGCCGTTCTCCGTTCCTGCCGGCCGTTCGGCAATTCGAGGATCCACGCGCCCGAGGCGCGTAAACTCTGCTGTCCCGGTGAACAACCCGCCTCCCAAACCCCGGGAACTTGCAGGGGCGGCCGCTTGATTATCCGGGGGTTCGCCCTTACATTTACTGCAAACATGGGTCTCCATAGGAAGCTTGTTCCGCGCTTTCAGGGTCCGCCGCTCCGCAGGAATCGTTCCGTGAAGCTCCCTGTCGTGTTGTCTCGGGTCGCGGACATCGTGGGGACGAGCGCCGGATTCAGCGTCTTCGGCCTGCTCTTGGGCGGCATTACCGGTTGGGAGGTACTGCCGAGTCTCTCCGCCGTCGGAGCCTGGGCCGCGCTCCGCCTGGCCGAACGCCGAGGCTTCGTGGAGTTCGTCGCGGTGTTGCCGCCGCGGGTCAAGCCGCCCCAACTCGCCCTTCCCCCCAGCAAGGAGTCCCATGACCCCTTGCGGCCCGTTGCGGCGCCGCGCGCTAAGGCGGCTGCCCTCTTGTCGCTCAGGACCCCGCAGGGTTGGTCGGTGCTCCCGGCCGTCTTGTTGGTCGCTGGCGTCCTGGTCTTCGTGGCTGGAGAACTCCACCGTGCGGCCGTCCTTACGGCGGGGGTGGGCACCATCGAAGCCTTCGGCCTCAGGTTAGGAGGCTGGGACCTGGCCGGTCGGGGGTTGATCGGTCTGGCCGCGGCCGTCGGTCTCGCCGAGTTCCTGCGCGCCTGGCGCGGGACGCGAGACGAATAGCTGGCGCTCTCTCTAGATCAGGACGCCTCCCTTGCCGGCCGGACGGCGCGCGGCGGCCCAGCGCGGCACCACGCCGGCCCGCACGGGCACCGAGAGCACCGGCACGTCGCAGTCCCGCACGGTCTTCTCGGCCGTGCTGCCCATGAGCTGGCTGGGCGACCACGCCAGAGGGTGCTCGCAGAGGACTACGGCGTCGTAGCCGCGCCCCGCCTCCCGGACGATGGCCTCCTCGGGCGAGCGGCCCGGCACGATGCGCAGGTCGAGGTGACTGCCGCGCGAGCCCAGCGTCTGGCGCAGGCGCGCCCTCAGCTCGAGCCGCTGGTCCTCCTCCCAATCGTGCTCGCCGCGCACGTAGAGCACCGTCAGGGCGGCCCCCAGCTCTTGCGCCAGGGCGTTGGCGTAGGCCAAGGTCCGTTCGGCGTGCGGAGTCATGTTGAACGGGCATAGCAGGCGGCGCAGTTGGAGCGGCCGCTTGCCGCCATGCACGGTCAGGACCGGGACGGCGGAGCCGCGGACCACCGATTCCGCCGTCGAGCCGAATAGGACCCGCTTGAGGCCTTGGCGGCCGTGCGTCCCCATCACGATCATATCGGCCCGCCCGCTGAGCGCGGCGCGCTGAATCGTCGCCACCGCGGAGCCGACGACGGCGCGGAGCGTCACCGGCCCGGCGTAGCCCGAGGACTCCTTCTTGAGGCGCTCGCGCGCCGCCTTGAGCGTCGGCGCGGAGTCGATCATTGGAAACGCCGCGATGCCGAGGCCGGCCATGCCCATGGCGGTGGGCTGCTCGGGCTCGAGGACGAAGAGCAACTGCAGCAGGCTGCCGAAACGGTCCCCGAGCGCCATCGCCGCGCGCAGAGCGTTGAGCGACAGCGGCGAGAAGTCGATCGGGACGAGGATGCGGCGAGCAGGGACGTGGCGGGTCATGGGGACCTCCCCCTCGTCTATAGGTTACCTCCGCCTCCGGACCAATCCAACGGCTCCCGTGTCACCCCATGTCACCGAAAGTATCGGTGCCAGGCGCGTTGCGTTTACTTGCTACGGGATGAGCTGGGTGTCCCTGCGGGTGGTGGCCAGGTCTTGGACCTGGGCGGCCTTCTTGTAGAGCGGGCGCGCGGCGTCCGGGTCGATGGTATGGACCTGCTCGGCATAGAAGCGCCAGGCCTCGGGGCTCTCCGGGCTCAGGCGTACGAGGGCCTGGGCGGCGTCGACGGCGGCTTGGCGGTCGCCCAGGGTCTGGCGGAGCTCCGCCAGCGGCTTGTAGGTCCGCGCGTCGGCGGGGTTGAGGGCGGCGTAGAGCTCGAAGCCCTTGGCCGCCTCGGCCCAAGCCTTGCGGCGGCGGTCGGCCTCGGCGCGCAGGTAGAGGACGTCCCCGAAGCGGGCGTCGACCGCGGCGGCTTGGGCGATGAAGGCGCGGGCCTCCTCGGCCGCGGCGGTCCCTTCGCCCTCGAGGAGGATGCGCGTCCCGCGCAAGCGGGCCTGGAGGCCGCTCAGCGAGTCGGGGGCGATGGATCGGTAGAGTTCCAGCGCGCGGCCGCCCTCGCCCGCCTCCTCCTCGGCGGCGCCGCGGTTGAGGCGCAGCTGGTCGGCCGCGCGGAGCAGGGGGCCGGCGGTCAAGACGGCCACCGCCGCGGCCAGAGGGAGCATCAGGAGGCGGCGCGGCGCGGGCGGCAGAGGGAGGGGCAGGGCGCGCACGACCGAGGCGCCTTCCTCGAGGGCCAGGGCCGCGGCCGAGCCGGCCAGGAGCCAGAGCCAGACCCCGGGCGCCGGGGCGTAGCTGGCCCCGGTCAGGAGCCCGGCTCCCACCAGGAGGATGAGCGACGCGCCCTGCGCGCCGGCCAGCGAGGCGTTGCGCTTGTCGCCCGCCGCCAGACGCCGCCGGGCGTCGAGCAGGGCCAGCGAGACCGAGCCCAGGATGAGGACGCCCCACAGCGCGGCGGCCGGCAGGCCCAACTCCGCGGCGGTGGCCAGCGGTTCCGAGGGGGGGACGGGCAGGAGCGCCGCGGCGGCTTCGGGGCGTCCCCAGAGCAGGCGGATCGGCAGTTCGCCCGCCCCGATGCCGGACCACGGGCTCTGGAGCAGCATCGCGGCGGCGGCGCGCACGGCCTCGGCCTTGGCCGGCATCGCCGCGGCCAGCGCCGCGGCATCGAGCGCGGCGGCGGCCGCCGCCAGGCCGGCGACGCAGACGGCGCCCAAGAACCCGGCCAGCGCCCGCCGATAGCCAGGGGCCTCGGGATCGAGCAGAAGGGGCGCGGCCAGCGGGACGGCGGCCAAGAGCGCCGCGGCTAGGAGGCCCGGCGAGCCCAGCGTGCCCGCGGTCGGCTGCCAGGGCAGGGGGTCGAGCCCGAGGCGGGCGGTGACGGCATAGCCGCCGGCCAGCGCGGCGGCCGACAGCGCGGCCCAGCACAGGGAGCGCGCGAAGCCCGCCGAGCCTGGGCCGAGCAGGGCTATCAGGAAGAGCGCCGGACCGGCGGCCCGGACCGCGCCGGCTTCGCCCGCGCCGCCGCGCAGGACGGTCCAGACCAGGAGCAGGGCGCCCAAGCCCGCCAGCCCGGCGCGCGGCGCGGGGACCTCGACGCGTCCGGCCTCGAGCGCGCGGGCCAGCCACAGGCCGGCGGCCAGCGCCGAACCTGCCGCCAGCAGGGCCGCCTTGAGGGAGTAGGGGTCGTAGGCCTTGAGCTCGACGGCCAGCGGCAGGACGAAGGCCAGGACGAGCAGGCAGGCCTCCAGCGCCGAATCGAAAAACGCCACGAGCCGAGCGTTCATGGCAGGGCCTCCGCGGCGGGACGCTGGACGGCCCGCGTGACGGGGCCGGGCACGGTCTGGGCCAGGAGCAGCAGCGCGGCCGCGGCGAGACCGGCCGCCTGCGCGGGGCTCAGCCTCCAGCTCGGCAGCTCCGGAGCGGCGCCGCCCTCGAACTCCTTTAGGATGGCGGCCGCCAGGCCGGCGGGCATGGCTGGCGGCGCCCCGGCCGAGAGCGGCAGGGGTTTTAGGCCCTCGAGCTCGAGCGCGCAGGCCGGGCAGGCGGCCAGGTGGTCTTCCACGCGGTGCCCCTGGTCGCGGGTCAGGCGTCCGTCGACGAAGAGGTCGAGGAGGTTCCGGGTCTCCCAGCAGCGCAGCCAACGGGTCATGCTCGTCCCTCCCAATATCCTTTGAGCGCCGCGCGCAGGAGCTTGCGCCCGCGGTAGACGCGCACCCCCAAGGTGGAGATCGGGATCTCCAAGGCCTTGGAGGCCTCCTCGTAAGACTGGCCTTGGATGTCCACGAGGCTCACGGCCATGGACATCTCCACGGGCAGGGCCGCGACGGCCCGGCGCACGACGGCGGCCTCGTCGGTCTTGTCCGACTCCCTCTCCGGTCCCGCCGACGGGTCGGGCAGTGTGTCGGCATGGGCGAGCCGCTCGTCGTCGGCGTCGCCGCTTTCGAGCGGCGACTCGCGGCGGCGCTGCTCCGAGCGCTTCTGGTCGATGAAGAGGTTGCGCACGATCCGGCTGAGCCACTGCTCCATCGTGTAGCTTGGGTCATAGGTCGAGTAGCTCCGCAGGACCCTGAGCATGGCGTTCTGCGCCAAGTCCCAGGCGTCGGCCTGGTTGCCGGTGAGACGGAATGCCAAGGCGTACGCGTGCGGCGTATAGCGTTCGACAGTGGTTTTGGCGTCGTCCACGGTTGCCGAGCCTGCGGAGCCCTCGTCAACCATACGTTTGCCGGCCACATTTTCTTCCATGCGGGATTCTCTAGGATATTATTTAATAATCCCTGTGCAGCCCCATAGCGGTTCCCTGGTCTGGCGCTGGCGCGGCCTCAAGATGGTCGGCGTCCAGAATCGTCCCGCGCTGGCCGCGGGCCGCCGGGCGCCTGGGGTGCTGTTCCTGCACGGCTTCCCCGGCTCGGAGAAGAACGTCGACGTCCAACGCGCTCTCCTGGCGCGCGGCGTGGCCAGCTTTGCCCCGTACTTCGCCGGGAGCTGGGGCTCGGGCGGGACCTACCGGTTCTCGACCCTGCTGAGCCAGGCCGAGGCCGCGTTGAAGGAACTGGCGACGCTCGAGTATGTCGACCCGAAGCGCCTGGCCGTCTTCGGCTTCTCGATGGGCGGCTGGACCGCGCTCAACCTGGGCGGCCGGATCGCCTCGCTCAAGGCCGTGGCCGTCGTGGCGCCGGTGGGCGGCCCCGAGATGGTCGGCCCCGAGATGAAGCGCACGCTGGCGCGCATGTCGGGCCCGCTGAGGGTCCCGCCCCTGCCGGCGATGGCGCGCGACTTCGCCGAGAGCGTCCGCCGCGACGACCCCGCCGCCGCCGTCGGCCGGCGCGGCTGTCCGATCCTCATCGTCCACGGCACCAAAGACGACGTCGTGCCGTTTGCCGTGTCGCGGCGCCTCCTCGCCGCGGCGGGCGCCCGCGCGCGCCTGGTCGCGGCGCGCGGCGCCACCCACGCCTTCCTCGACCGCCGGCCGTGGCTGACGCGCCAGGCCTCCACGTGGCTAGCCGACCGCCTGCTCTCCTAGACGGCTTCGGGCGCGCCGCGCGCAAGCTGCGCGTCTCGGTGACCGACCGCTGCGACCTGCGCTGCGTCTACTGCATGCCGGAGCGCCCGGTCTGGCTGCCGCGCGCCGAGCTGCTGAGCTACGAGGAACTGGCCCGCCTCGCCGCCGTCGCGGCCTCGCGCGGCGTGACCCAGGTCCGCGTCACGGGCGGCGAGCCGCTCATCCGGCGCGACGTGCACCGCTTCGTGGCGCTGCTCAAGGCCGTCCCCGGGCTCGCCGAGGTCGCTATGACGACCAACGGGACGCGCCTGGCCGCGCAGGCCGCCGCGCTCAAGGCCGCCGGCCTCGACCGCGTCACCGTCAGCCTCGACTCGCTCGACGCCGGGACCTACCGCGCGATGGCGCGCGTCGACGGCCTCTCCGACACCCTGGCCGGGCTCGACGCCGCCGAGGCGGCGGGCTTCGGTCCCATCAAGGTCAACTGCGTCGTGATGCGGGGCGTCAACGATTCGCAGGTCGCCGACCTGGCGGCGTGGGGCCGCCGCACGGGACGCGAGCTCCGCTTCATCGAGTTCATGCCGCTCGAGGGCGACGCCATCTGGGACCGTTCGCTCATGGTGCCGGCCTCCGAGATCGCCGCCGCGGTCATCGCGCGCTTTGCGGCCGTGGAGCGGCCCGGCGCGGCCCACTCCACCTCGGTGTCCTACGACTATGCCGACGGCCGCGGCTCGTTTGCCGTCATCGCCCCCGTGACGCGCGCCTTCTGCGCGGACTGCGACCGCGTCCGTGTCACGGCCGACGGCACGTTCCGGACCTGCCTGTTCGCCGAGCGAGGCGCCGACCTGCGCGGGCCGCTGCGCGCGGGGGCTGGCGACGCCGAGCTGGCCTTGATCATGGCCGACGCCGTGTCCCGTAAGGGCCCGGGCCACCTCATCGGCCTTCCGGGCTTCCACCGGCCCGACCGCGCGATGAACGCCATCGGCGGCTAGGCCCTCCGGGTCCGTAGGCCTAGGCCGAATAATCCGGGCTCCCTTCCCTTAATAGCCCTCCCTCCTAGAGCCGATTCCCCATAAACTAAAGGGGAATGGGAGGGCCGATGACCTATAGAGTGAAGCGTGGGACGGCTGTCGCCTTGGCGGCGGCGCTCGTGGCGCTCTCTCCCGGCACCGGCTGCTACTCGGCCTTCGCCCAGGTCATCGCGGGCCGCGCGGGCGCGGCCGCCTCCACGCCCGTCCTCCCGGTGGCCCCGGTCCAGGCCGGCATGCCGAACCTCTCGCTGTCGGCGCCCACCGCGGCCTCTCTTCTGCCCGCTGCTTCTCTGAATCTGCCCTCGGTGGCAGGCCCGTCGGTCGCGGCCGCCCGTGCCGTCCCGGCCGCCGCCGCGAGCGCCCTTCCCGCCGCGTCGCCTGCCGCGCGCATCGCGGCGCTGCCCGCCGCCGCCGCGCCTGCCGCGGCGGTTTCCCTGCCGCGCGCCTCGGTGCAGGCGGCGGCGCGCGCCGCCGCGAAGAACGGCGCGACCGGCGCGGCCGCGCGGGCTCCCAAGGGCGCGCTCGGCATGCTCAGATCCGTGGCCGGCAGCCTCGGGCGGATCGGCGCCCGCTTCGACGGCGCGCGCTTCTTCGGCGGGGCCATGCCCGCCGCCGTCAACGGGATCGACGACGCCGCCCCCCACGGCGAGCCGTCCCGCGAGGCCGTGCAGGCCTTCCTGCGCGCGATGCGCGAGAGCCTCAAGCCCGGCGAGGCCATGCCGCGCGAGGTCCAGGAGGTCATCGCCGACCTGGCCGGCGTGCCGCATGAGGCCGCGGAGCGCGCGGTCGGTTTCCTGGCCCGCGAAGGCCGCGTCGCCGCGCTGGCCAACGGCATGCGCATCTTCGTCGATTTCCCGTCCGAGAACACCTTCGGGGACCCCATCATCATCTCCGCCGGCGTCGACACGTCGTCGATCGAATCCGCCCGGGCCATGACCCGCAAGGGTCTAGGGCAGCTCAACGAGGGCGGCGCCATCCCCCAGGCCAAGGCCTTCAACACCCTGCGCGCCGCGGTCTCGCTCTACGCGGGGTCGATCGACCACTCCAAGCCCGAGGCCGTCGCCGAGCTCGCCCAGGCGACGGTCCTCCGGGACAACGCCGGCCTGGAGCTGCTGCGCTCCTATCTCGACAAGATCGTCAAGCTGACCGACCAGCCCGCGGACGCCGTCAAGGCCAAGGCGGTGCTGGCGGAGCTGCAGGATTCCTACGTCGGCGTCGACTGGTCGCCGAAGCCGCTGGCCAAGGAGTCGACGGCTTGGCTGAGCGGCGTCCTCAAGAAGATCACCGCCAAGAATCCCGAGACCGAGAGCGGCCGCGAGTTCGCCGCCGCCCTTGCCTTCATGGGCACGGTCGTCGCCAAGCTCGAGGAGAAGGCGCCGGTCCCCGTCGGCAAGGGCGAGGATTTCCCGCTGATCAAGCCCGGCGACAAGAAGGTGCAGAACCTCTTCAAGTACGGCACGAACCTGACGGCGAAGGTGCTGGACCCGAAGACCTCGCCGTTGATCGGCCGCAAGGCCGAGCTGCGCCAGATGGTCAAGACGCTCTTGCGCGTCGAGAAGAACAACCCGGTCGTCATCGGC
>JACPXC010000035.1 GCA_016196755.1 Elusimicrobiota bacterium | reverse complement strand
CCGGGCAAGGTCGCGGGCAGGGCCGCCACGCCCGCGGATATGGTGGCATAGGGCTGGCCCGCGCCGACGTTGCTGGTGAGCGCGCAGCCCGGATAAGGCTCGAAACCGGCCCAGTCCACCAGCGAGTTGGGGTCGTTCTCGAAAGCGGGGCCCGTCCTGGGACCCGAATGGCTGCGCATGGTGATGCGCGAGGCCAAGTCCAGGGCAGCGCCCGAGACGTTGGCGCCCAGCAGGCCGTCCTCGAAGCCGGCCAAATTGATGGTGGAGACGAAGGTGCCGCCCAAGAAGTGGATGGCCGTCGCCCCCGAGGCGAGGCCGCGGAAGGTGACGGAGTCCACCGCCAGGCTGAAGTTGGCCCCTTGCGTGGAGATCTCGATGCCGCGCCCCGCGCCGGTGAAGGTGACGCTGCCCAGGCTCACCACGCCGGCGTTGCCCGAGCCGAGCGCCAGGCCGCGGCCCAGCGATGGGGCGTCGAGCGTGCTCGTGGCAAGCGTCAGGTTCACGCTGCCGTTGGAGAGCGCCAGCGCGGCGCCTGCGGTGTTCGTCGCGATGAAGACGGTGCCGCCGATGAGAGTTCCCGTCGAACCCGAGATGAGGGCGGCCGTCGAGCCCCGGACATACGAGTTGAGGACCGTGTTGGAGGAGGCCTGGAAGATGTAAAGGGCCGGGTTGCCCGCGCTGTCGCTGACCATGGTGCTAAGGCTGATGGCGTTGTAGTCCGCGCCGGTGTTCAGGGAGGCCCCGCGAGTGCCGCCCCGGAGATAGCTCTCCGTCACGGTGTTCGAGTCGGCGCCCACGGCGTAGAGCCCGTAGCCGCCGTTGCCGATCATGGTGCTCAGGCTGATCGCGTTGTGGTCCGCGCCGGCGTCGAGGTAGGCCCCGCGGGTGCCTCCCCATAGATAGCTCTCCGTCACGGTGTTCCACTCGGCGCCGAAGGCATAGAGCCCGTTGAAGCCATCGCCGATCATGGTGCTCAGGCTGATCGCGTTGTAGTCCGCGCCGGTGTTGAGGAGGGCCCCGCCTAGGCCGCCCCGGAGATAGCTCTCCGTCACGGTGTTCGAGTCGGCGCCATAGGCATAGAGCGCGTAGAAGGTATTGCCGATCATGGTGCTCAGGCTGATCGTGTTGTAGTCCGCGCCGGTGTTGAGCTCAGCCCCGTAAGAGCCTCCCCAGAGATAGCTCTCCGTCACGGTGTTCGTCTCCGAGTCTTGCACAAGGAGTCCGTATTGGCTGTTGCCGATCATGGTGCTCAGGCTGATGGCGTTGTCGTCCGAGCCGGTCGTCAGGACGGCCCCCTGCTGGCCGCCCCAGAGATAGCTCGCCGTCACCGTGTTCGAGTCGGCGCCGGAGGCAGTGAGCCCGTATTGGCTGTTGCCGATCATGGTGCTCAGGCTGATGGTGTTGTAGTCCGAGCCGGTCTGGAGGTAGGCTCCTCTCTGGCCGCCCCAGAGATAGCTCTCCGTCACGGTGTTCGAGTCCGAGTTCAGGGCATAGAACCCGTAGCCCGAGGCGTGGCTGTTGCTCGCGAAGACGACCGTGAAGGCGTTGCCGGACGCGTTCTGGAGGTAGAACGGGTAAAATGAGCCGCTCTTGACCTGCGCGCTGCTGTAGGAGACGGTGGTCATCGTCGAGCCGTCGAGCCAGAAGCCGTGCGCGCCCCAGACCGTCACCGAGCTGGTGGAGACCGCGCTCCACGAGCTTAAACGCACGCCGGCCGTATAGATGCCGCGGCTCCCGCTGGTGCTGACCGCGACGCTTGAGAGCGTCACATACGAAGAGGACGCCCACACGCCGTAGGGCACGTTTTGGGAGGCGACGACGCTGATCCCTTGGACGTTGACCGAGGCGTTGGCGATGAGGAAGGCCGCCGTCGAGGCGGCGGGCGGGGAGACGACGGGCGCAAAGCCCGGCGCCGCGAATATCGTGATCGACGAGCCGGCGTTGATGAAGTTTTGCACCGTGACCTGCTCAGGGTATGTCGCGCCGTCGCGGATGACGACGCAGCTGTGCCCGGTCAAAGCGGCCGGCAACGCGTCGACGGCGGGCTGGATCGCGGCGTACTGCGCGCCCGCGCCGACGTTGTTGGTGACCACGCAGCCCGGGTAGGGCTCGAAGCCCGGCCAATCGACGTAGCCGCTCGGGTCGTTCTCGTAGGCCGGGCCGGTGCGCGGGCCCGAGGGCGTGCGCATCGTGATCCGCGAGCCGGCCGAGAGGGCGGCGCCGCTGACGTTGGCGCCGATGGACGCGCCGTCGAAGGCAGCGTTGGTGAAGGTGGAGACGAAGATGCCGCCCGTGAAGTGCACGGCCGTGGCGCCGGAGGCCAGATCGCCCGTGAACACCAGGCTTGAGACCGAAAGATTCCCGGCGCAGGCGCCGCAGTTCATCGTCGCGATGGAGAGGGCGAAGCGTCCGCCGGAGACCGAACTGCTGCTCAGGGCCACCAGGCCCGAGTTGCCCGGGCTCATGAGGAGCCCGGCGCCGCCCGAGCCGCCGCGCAGGGTGCTCGTGGCCAGGGTCAGGTTGACGCTCCCCTTAACCAGCGCCAGCGCGGTTCCGCCCGTATGGGTGGCGACCAGGACCGAGCCGCCGATGACCGTGCCCGTCGAGCCCGTGACGAAGACGGCCGTCGAGCCCTGGACGTAGGAGCCCAAGACGACGTTTGAGGAGGAATTCCCGATGTAGAGCGCCTGATAGGAGGCCGTGTTGGACACCATCGTGCTCAGGCTGATGCTGTTGTGGTCGGCGTTGGTCTCGAGGCGGACGGCCTCGCCCAGGAGGTTGCGCATGACGGAGCCCGTGACCGTGTTGCGCACGCTGCTGTTGGAGACCCACAGCGCCCGGTAGCCCGCCGCGTTGGAAACCATGGTGCTGAGGCTTATGGCGTTGTAGTCGGCGGCGGTGATGATGATGACGCCGCTGCCCGCCAGGTTCTGGATGTAGGAATCGGTCACGGTGTTGCTGTCGGAGAAGTTGATGTAGAGGGCGTTGCCGGCCGCCCCCTGGGCTACGACGGTGCTCTGAGCGAGGCTGTTGTTATCCGACCCGGAGATCATATAGACGCCATAAGCGCCGGTGTTGGAGATATAGGAAGCCGTCACCGAGTTGAGGTCGCTGTCCTCGATGCGCAGCGCGGCGTTGTTGGACGCTCCGACCATGGTGCTCTGGCTGACGCTGTTGTAGTCGGATCCTGATTTCAGATAAAGGCCTAGGCCCGCGAGGTTCTGGACGTAGCAGCCCGTCACCGTGTTGCTGTCGGCGGAATTGAGCCAGAGCGCCACGAAGCCCGTGCCGTTGGAGACGACAGTGCTCTGGCTGATCGTGTTGTTGTCGGATCCACTTCCCAAGGTCGCCGCGTTGCCCTCCGGGTTCTGGATATGCGAGCCCGTCACCGTGTTCCAATCGCCGTCAAAGATCGCGAGGGCCTCGAAAGCCAGCGCGCCGGAAGTTATCGTGCTCTGGCTGATCGTGTTGTATGAGGACCCCAGCAGTTCCGCCGCAAAGCGCGACGTATTCTCGATGTAGGAGCCGGAGACCGTGTTGCCGACCGCCCCGGACAGCATGAGCGCGGAGCCGCCGCCCCTCGACACCGCCGTGCTGTAGGACACGAACGTCATCGTGCTGCCGTCGAGCCAGACGCCGTGGGCGTTCCAGACCGACACCGTGCTGTAGCTCACGGCGCTCCAGGAGCTCAAGCGCACGCCGGCGGTGTAGATCCCCAGCGCCCCGCTGGTGCTGACGCCGACGCTGCTGATCCGGACATAGGCCGAAGAAGCGTAGACGCCGTAGGGGACGTTCTGCGACGCCACCACGCTGATCCCCGAGACGTTGACCGAGGCGTTGGCGATGAGGAAAGCCGCCGTCGAGGCCGCCGGCGGGGAGACAACGGGCGCAAATTCTGGCGCCGCGAGGATCGTGATCGAGGAGCCGTTGTTGACGAAGTTCCGGACCGTGACCTGCTCGTCGTAGGTAGCCCCGTCGCGGATGACCACGCAGCTGTGCCCGGTCAGGGCAGTCGGGAGGGCGTCCACCGCGGCCTGGATGGTGGCGTAGGGTTTGCCGGCGCCGACGTTGTTGGTGAGCGCGCAGCCCGGGTAGGGTTCGTAGCCGGGCCAGTCCACGTAGCCGTTCGGGTCGTTCTCGTAGGACGGGCCCGTCCGGACGCCCGCGGCGTTGCTCATCGTGATCCGCGAGCCGGCAGAGAGGGCGGCGCCGCTGACGTTGGCCCCGATGCCGGCGTCGTCAAACGCCGCGTAGACGAAGGTCGAGACGAAAATGCCGCCCTCGAAGTGGACCGCCGTAGCACCCGGGCTCAGCGCCGAGACGGTCAGGTTGGAAACCGCCAGGTTCCCGTCGCAGGCGCCGCAGGCCATCGTCGCGATCGAGAGGCCGTAGCGGCCGCCCGACAAGGTGCCGCTGCTCAACGTGACCGAGCCGTTGCTGCCCGCCAAGAGGACGAGGCCGGCCCCGCTCGTGCCTCCGCGCAGGGTGCTGGTCGTAACGCTCAGGTTTACGCTCCCCAGCGCCAGCGCCAGCGCGCTGCCGGTGGTGTTGGTGGCGACCAGGACGCTGCCGCCCACGATCGTGCCGGTCGACTGCGAGAGGTAGGCGGCCGTGGAGCCCTGGACGTAGGAGTCCAAGACCGTGTTCGAGGAGGAGGCGGCGACATAGAGCCCGTAGAACCCGGCCGCGCCCGCGGTCAGGGTGCTGCGGATGATGGCGTTGAAATCCGCGCCGGACTCCAGGCTGACGGCGTGGCCTAGGAGGTTGCGCGCGTAGGACCCCGCCACCGTGTTCCTATCGGCGTTTCCAAGGTAGAGCGCCGAGCCTCCCGCGGAGTTGGCGACCATCGTGCTCTCGCTGATCGTGTTGTAGTTGGCGCCGAAGCCCAGCTCGGCGCCATGACCGGACAGGCTCTCGATGCGGCTGCGCGCGACCGTGTTGCTGGAGGATTGGACCAGCGAGAGCGCGTAGCCGTTGGAGGCCAGGATGTAGGAGTCCGTGATCGTGTTATAGGCGTTGCCGTAGTCGGCCCAGAACGCGTAGATGAAGCCGACGAAGGTGCTGTAGGAGACGGTGTTGTAGCTGGCGTCGGCGCCCAAGCCCATACCGTAGCCGCCGGGGTTGGTCACGAAGGACTGGGTGACGAGGTTGCCGCTGCTGTTGTTGATCCTGATGCCGTCGAGCGACGAGTTGACGGCGAGGGTGCTCCGCTCCACCGTGTTGAAATTCGCACCCGCTTCGAGATAGACGGCGCGGCCCGGGAGGTTCTGGACGTAGGAGCCCGTGACCGTGGCGCTGTCGGCGCCGTTGAGATAGAGCCCGTAGAAGACCACGCTGGCCGCCTGAGCGGAGCTCAGGGAGACCACGGTCATGGAGCTGGTGCCGGGGACCAGGATCCCGTGGGCCTGTTGGACGGTGACGCTCGAGGCGGACAGCGTGTTGTAGCTCCCCAGGCGGACGCCCGCCGCCTGGATGTTCCCGCCCGAATCCACGTTGACGGAGCTGAACATGACGTAGGCCGAGGAAGCGTACACGCCGTAGCCGATCGAGACGGCGGGTCTTATGTCGAAGCCCACGACCGCCACGCTGTCGTTGAGCACGTGGAAGGCGGCCGTCGAGGCCGCCGGCGGGGCGATCAGCGGCCTCAAGCCCGAGGCCGGGTCGGCCAGGATCGTGATCGAGGAGCCGTTGTTGACGAAGTTCTGGACCGTGACCTGCTCGTCGTAAGCGGCGCCGTCGCGGATGACCACGCAGCTATGCCCCGTCAGGGTCGTCGGCAGGGCGTCGACGCCGTCCTGGATCGTAGCGTAGGGAGCCCCGACGCCGACGTTGTTGGTGATCACGCAGCCCGGGTAGGGCTCGTAGCCGGGCCAGTCCACGTAGCCGTTCGGGTCGTTCTCGTAGGCCGGGCCGGTGCGCACACCCGAGGGGGTGTTCATCGTGATGCGCGAGCCGGCCGAGAGCGCGCTGGCGTTGACGTTGGCCCCGATGCCGGAGGCGTCGAAGGCGACGTTGGAGAAGGTCGAGACGAAGGTCCCGCCAAGGAAGTGGACGGCCGTGGCCCCGGCGCTCAGCGCGCCGGAGAAGGTCAGGCTCGATATGGAGACGTTCCCATTGCAGGTCCCGCCGCAGACCATCGTGGCGATCGAAACGCCCCAGAGGCCGCCCGTCACCGTATTGGAAGTCAACACGATGAGGCCGGCGTTGTCTTTAGCGATGGAGAGCCCGGCCCCCGCGCTGCCGCCGCGCAGCGTGGCGGTCGTCAGCGTGAAGTTCACGTTGCCGTCCTCGAGGGCGACGCCGTGGCCGCCGGCGTTTAGACCCACGAACGCCGACCCCCCGATGACGGTGCCGGTAGAGTCCGCCAAGGAAACCCCGGTGTAGCCCTGGCCGTAGGAATCCAGGACGGTGTTGGAGGAAGAGGCGCTGATGTAGAGGGCGATCTGGTCGACGGCGCTCGAGCCGCTGGTCATCGTGCTGCGGATGATGGTGTTGTTGTTGGAACCGGAGACCAGCCGGGCGGCGGAACCGGTCAGGCTGCGTATGGTCGAATCCTGCAGCGCATTATTGCCTCCCCCAGCGAGATAGAGCGCGCTCGAGAACGCACCCCCGCCGACAAAGGTGCTCAGACTGAGGCGGTTGTAGCTGGAGCCGCCGGATAGACCCACGGCGGGTCCGCCGCCCTGGTCCTCGAGATAGCAGCCGGTGAGCGTGCCGCTGTCCGAGTTGCTGAAATAGAGCGCCCCGACGCCGGAAGCGTATGTATCGCCGACCATCGTACTGGCGATGATGGCGATCCGGTCGGAATTCGTCAGTATGACGGCCGGCCCGGGCAAGTTCTGCATATAGGAATCGGTCACCGTATTGTCGCCCGAGTTGATGAAATTGAGGGCGGGCTTGCCGAACCCGGCGCCGATCGCGGTGCTGTATGAGACCACCGTCATCGTGCTGTCTTCCAGCCAGAGACCGGACCCGGCCCCTGCCGCGATCGAGCTGTAGCTGAGCTCGCTCCAGGAACCCAGGCGCACGCCGGCGGTGTAGATCCCCAGCGCCCCGCTGGTGCTGACGCTGACGCTGCTGATCCGGACATAGGTCGAAGAAGCATAGACGCCGTAGGGGACGTTCTGGGAGGCTACGACGCTGATGCCCTGGACGTTGACCGAGGCGTTGGCGATAAGGAAAGCCGCCGTGGAGGCGGCGGGCGGAGAGACGACGGGCGCGAAGCCGGGCGCCGCCAGGATCGTGATCGAGGAGCCGGCGTTGGCGAAGTTTCGTACCGTCACCTGCTCGGCGTAGGTCGCGCCGTCGCGGACGACCACGCAGGCATGGCCGGGCAGGGCCGCGGGCAAGGCCGCCACGCCCGCGGATATGGTCGCATAGGGCTGGCCCGCGCCGACGTTTCTGGTCGCCACGCAGCCCGGATAGGGCTCGTAGCCGGCCCAGTCCACATAGCCGTTGGGGTCGTTCTCGTAGTCCGGACCGGTCATCTCTCCGCTCGACGCGCGCATCGTGACGCGCGAGCCGGCCGACAGCGCGGCGCCGCTGACGTTGGCGCCCAGCGCGGCGGCGGCGAAGACCGCGTTCGTGAAGGTCGAAACGAATGTCCCGCCCGTGAAATAGATCGCCGTCGCCCCGGCGGTAAGCGGGCCGGAGAAAGTCAGGCTCGATATGGAGATGTTGCCGTCGCACGTCCCGCCGCAGTTCATCGTGGCGATCGAGACGCCCCAGCGGCCGCCGCTCACCGTGCTGCTGGCCAGGGAGAGCAGGCCCGAGTTGCCCTCTTCCAGCAGGATGCCGGCGCCGTCGGAGCCGCCCGAGAAGGTCGAGGTCGTCAGCGTCAGGTTGACGCTGCCGCGGCGCGCCGCCAGAGCGCTGCCGGAGGTCCCGGTGGATGCCAGCACCGTGCCGCCGAAGACGGTGTCGGTCGAGCCCGTCACGTGGGCGGCCGTCGGGCCTTGGACGTAGGAGTCCAGGACCGTGGTGGAGGAAGAATTCCAGATCTGCAAACCCACCTGGGAATTCGTGCCGGCGACCGCGGCCATGGTGCTGCCGATGATGGTGTTATGGTCGGAGCCGAGGTCCAGGTAGGCGCCGTACCCCCCCCCTTGCATGTAGGAGCCCGTCACCGTGTTGCTGTCCGCGCCGCTTAAGAAGAGCGCGACGCGGTTTGCAGAGTTTGCGACCATCGTGCTCTGGGCGATGAGGTTGTGGTCGGAGCCGGCATTCAATACGGCGGATTGTCCGGACAGGTTCTGCGCATAGGAGCCCGTCACCGTGTTGCGGTCGGCGTCGTCGATCAAGAGCGCGTAGTAGATTGCCGCGCTGGAGACCATCGTGCTCTGGCTGATGGTGTTGTAGTCGGCGCCGGTAGCCAGCCAGGCGCCGTAGCCCGCGAGGTTCTGCATGAAAGAGCCGGTCACCGTGTTGCTGTCGGCGCCCTCGAGATAGAGCGAAGCATAGGCGGCTGCGTTGGAAACAATGGTGCTCTGGCTTATGGAGTTGTAATCGGAGCCGTTCAGGTAGGCGCCGTATCCCGCCAAGTTCTGGATGTAGGAGCCCGTCACAGTGTTGCCGTCGGCACTCACTAGGGAGAGACCGGGGGAGCTGGCGGCGTTGGAGACCATGGTGCTTTGGCTTATGGTGTTGTAATCGGAACCGATGTTCAGGTAGGCGCCGTAGCCCGACGGGTTCTGCATGTAAGAGCCTGTCACCGTGTTGCTGTCGGCGCTCTCCAGCAAGAGGGCTTGGTAGCTGGCGGAGTTGGAGACCATGGTGCTCTGGCTTATGGTGTTGTAATCGGAGCCGGAGTTGAGGTAGGCGCCGTATCCCGCAGGGTTCTGTATATAGGAGCCCGTCACCGTGTTGCTGTCGGCGCCGACCAGATAGAGCGCGGAGAATGCTGCGGCATTCGCTACCGTCGTGCTGTATGAAACGACGGTCATCTTGCTGCCGTCGAGCCAGATCCCGTGCGCGCCCCAGACCGTCACCGAACTGTAGCTGACAGCGCTCCAGGAGCTCAGGCGCACGCCGGCGGTATAGATGCCCAGCGCCCCCGTCGTGCTCACGCCGACGCTGGAGAGGGCGACATGACTCGAGGAGGCATAGACCCCGTAAGGGACGTTCTGGGACGCCACGATGCCGATCCCCTGGATGTTGACCGAGGCGTTGGCGATGAGGAAGGCCGCCGTCGAGGCTGCCGGCGGGGCGATGACGGGCTGGGCGACGGACGGGTCGCCCAGGATCGTGATCGAGGAGCCGTTGTTGGTGAAGTTCCGGACCGTGACCTGCTCGGCATAGGTCGCCCCGTCGCGGATGACCACGCAGCTATGGCCGGTCAGGGTGGTGGGCAGGGCGTCGACGGCGGCCTGGATGGTGGCGTAGGAGGCCCCGGCGCCGACGTCGTTGGTGACCGAGCAGCCCGGAAAGGGCTCGTAGCCGACCCAGTCGACGAGGGCGTTCGGGTCGGTCTCGAAGGCCGGCCCGGTCCGGACGCCCGAGGGGTTGTTCATCGTGATCCGCGAGGCGGCGTTGAGCGCCCCGGCGTTGACGTTGACGGCCAGGCCGGAGTCGGCGAAGCCCACCGCGGCGAAGGTGGAGGTGAAGGTCCCGCCCAGGAACTCGATGGCGGTGGCGCCCGAGGCCAGGGGACCGGAGAAAGTCAGGCTGGAGATCGAGACGTTCCCCGCGCAGGCGCCGCAGGCCATCGTGGCGATCACCACACCCCAGCGCCCGCCGGTGACGGTGTTGGTCGTCAAGGTGACCACGCCCGCGTTGCCGGCCCCGAAATTCAGGGCCGGGCCCGACGGACCGCCGCGCAGAGTCGAGGTGGTCAGAGTCAGGTTCACGCTCCCCCCGGCCATGGTCAAGGCGGCCCCGGTCGTGTGCGTGGCGACCAGGACGCTGCCGCCGATGACGGTGCCGGTCGAGCCGGAGATGGAGGCCGCCGTCGAGCCCTGGATGTAAGAGTCCAGGATGGTGTTGGAATCGGCGGCGACGATATACAGGGCCTGATAGTTCGCCGCGGCCGAGACCATGGTGCTCTGGCGGATGGTGTTGTTGTCGGAACCGGTGTCGATGTGGGCGCCGTGTCCCGCCAGGTTCTGGATGTAGGAGGCCGTCACCGTGTTGCTGTCGGCGCCGGCCAGGTAGAGCGCTCGGTACCCCGAGGCGTTGGAGACCATGGTGCTCTGGCTTATGGTGTTGTAATTGGCGACGTTGTCGAGGTAGGCGCCGTAGCCCGCCAGGTTCTGCATATAGGAGCCCGACACCGTGTTGCGGTCGCCGGTTACGTCGAGCGCTCGGCCGGCGGCGCCGCTGGCGACCATGGTGCTCTGGCTGATGACGTTGAAATTGGCGCCGGAATTCAGGTCGGCCGCGGCGGCGTTGGAACTCTGCACGTAGCAGCCGGTCACGGTGTTGCTCTCGGCGCCGCCCACATAGAGCGCGACCAGGGAGACCGCCATCATCGTGCTCTGGCTGATGGTGTTGTAGTCAGCGCCGGTATCCAGCCAGGCCCCGCGACCATTCGGGCTTTCGATATAGGAGCCCGCCACCGTGTTGCCGACGGACTGGCGCACGTGCAGGGCGCGCTGGTTGGCGACCATCGTGCTAAGGCTTATGGCGTTGTAGTCGGAGCCGCCGTTCAGGTAGACGCCGTAACCCGCCGAACTCTGGATGTAGGATCCCGTCACCGTGTTGCTGGCGGAGGCGTCCAGATAGAGCGCGTAGGCGGAGCTGCCGGAAACCATGGTGCTCTGGCCGATGGCGTTGTAGTCAGAGCCGTTGTCGAAGAAGGCTCCGCGCTGGCCGCCTTGCATATAGCTCCCTGTCAAGGTGTTCAAGTCGGCGGTGTAGGCCGAGAACGCGTATCCGCTTTTCCCGATCATGGTGCTGAGGCCTATGGCGTTGTAGTCCGAGCCGGTGTAGAGGTAGACCCCGCGAGAGCCGCCCCAGAGATAGCTCTCCGTCACGGTGTTCGAATCCGAGTTAGAGGCAAAGAACCCGAAGCCCGAGACGTGGCTGTTGCTGGAGAAGATGAGCGTAAAGGTGTTGCCGGCCGCATTCTGGAGATAGAAGGGATAAAACGAGCCGCTCTTGACCTGCGCGCTGCTGTAGGAGACGGTGGTCATCGTCGAGCCGTCGAGCCAGAAGCCGTGCGCGCCCCAGACCGTCACGGAGCTGTAGCTGACGGCGCCCCAGGAACCCAAGCGCACGCCGGCGGTGTAGATTCCCGCGGAGCCGCTCGTGCTCACGCTCACGCTGGAGAGGGCGACGTAGCTCGAGGAGGCGTAGACACCGTAGGGGACGTTCTGGGAAGCCACGATGCCGATGCCCTGGACGTTGACCGAGGCGTTGGCGATGAGGAAGGCCGCCGTCGAGGCCGCCGGCGGGGAGACGACGGGCGCAAATCCCGGCGCCGCGAATATCGTGATCGAGGAGCCGGCGTTGGTGAAGTTTTGCAACGTCACCTGCTCGGCGTAAGTCGCGCCGTCGCGGATGACCACGCAGGCGTGGCCGGGCAGGGTCGTAGGCAGGGCCGCCACGCCCGCTGATATCGTGGGGTAGTCCTGGCCGGCACCCACGTTCCGGACCACCACGCAGCCCGGGTACGGCTCGGAGATCCAGTCCACCAGCGAGTTGGGGTCGTTCTCATAGACCGGCCCTCCGCGAGCGCCGTAGTATGCGTTCATCGTTATGCGCGAGGCGAGGTCCAGCGCCGCGCCGTCGACGTTGACGCTCAGGGCCGAGGCGTCGAAGGCCGCCGCGGTGAGCGTCGCCACGACGACCCCGCCCAGGAAATGCACGCCGGTCGCACCGGGCTCCGCGCCGGCCAGGGTCACGGAGGTGACGGCCAAGCCGCCGCCGGGAAGGGGAGCGCCCAGCTCCAAACCGCGACCGCCCCCTACGACGGTGATCGTCGAGATTTCGAGCCTGCCGGCATTGCCCGCCGCGATGCCGAGGGCGCGCTGGGCCGTCCCGCCGCGCAGGGTGCTCGAGGCCACGGTCAGGTTCACGCCGGCCTGGAGATACAGCGCGCTGCCGGTGGTATTGGTCGCCACCAGCACGCTGCCGCCGATGACCGTGCCGGTCGAGCCGGTGATGAAGGCGGCGGTGGAGCCCTGGACGTAGGAGTCGAGGACCGTGTTGGAGGAGGAGGCGAGGATGTAGAGCGCGTAGCGACCGGCCGCGGCTGAGGTCATGGTACTGCGGATGATGGTGTTGTTGTCCGAACCGGTGTTCAGGTAGGCGGCGTCACCCGCCAGATTCTGCATGTAGGAGCCCGTCACCGTGTTGCTGTCGGAGGCCAGGTAGAGCGCGCGGTAGCTGGCGGCGTTGGAGACCATGGTGCTCTGGCTTATGGTGTTGTAATCGGAACTGTTGACCAGGTAGGCGCCGTCTCCCGTCAGGTTCTCGATGCGCGAGCCGGCGACCGTATTGCTGTCTGAGTTGTTCAGATAGAACGCCGCATAGGACGCGTTGTTGGTGACGAACGTGCTCTGGCTTATGGTGTTGTATTCGGAGCCGCTGGCCAGGGAGGCGCCGTATCCCGACAGGTTCTGCATATAGGAGCCTGTCACCGTGTTGCTGTCGGAGGCGCCCAGATAGAGCGCGGATCTGAGGGCGCCATTGCCAACCATGGTGCTCTGGCTTATGGTGTTGTAATCGGAGCCGCTCCCCAGATTGACGCCGTCTCCCGCCAGGTTCTGCATGTAGGAGCCCGTCACCGTGTTGCTGTTTATGGTGTTGTAATCGGAGCCGTTGGCCAGGTAGGCGGCGTCTCCCGCCAGGTTCTGGACGTAGGAGCCCGTCACCGTGTTGCTGTCGGCGGCGGTGAGGTAGAGCGCGCGGTAGCTGGAGTAGTTGGAAACCATGGTGCTCTGGCTTATGGTGTTGTAATCGGAGCCGGTGTTCAGGTAGGCGCCGTATCCCGACAGGTTCTGCATATAGGAGCCCGTCACCGTGTTGCTGTCGGCGTAGCCGAGGTAGAGCGCGTAGCCGCCGGCGGCGTTGGAAACCATGGTGCTCTGGCTTATGATGTTGTAATCGGAGCCGTTGTCCAGGAAGGCGCCGTATCCCGACAGGTTCTGCATATAAGAGCCCGCCAACGTGTTGCTGTCGACGCCGTTTAGGTAGAGGGCGGAGTAGCTGAGCGCGTTGGAAACCATGGTGCTCTGGCTTATGGTGTTGTATTCCGAGCCGGTGTTCAGGTAGGCGCCGTAGCCCGCCAGGTTCTGGATGTAGGAGCCCGTCACCGTGTTGCTGTCGGCGGCGTTGAGGTAGAGCGCGCGGTAGCTGGCGGCGTTGGAAACCATGGTGCTCTGGCTTATGGCGTTGTAATCCGAGCCGGTGTTCAGGTAGGCGCCGTATCCCGACAGGTTCTCAATGTAGGAGGCCGTCACCGTGTTGCTGTCGGCGTTCGTCAGGTAGAACGCGTAGTAACCGACGGCGTTGGAAACCACGGTGCTCCGGCTGATGGCGTTGTAATCGGAGCCGGAATCCAGGTAGGCGCCGTGACCCGCCGCGTTCTGGAAGTAGGAGTCCGCCACCGCGGCGCTGTCGGCTCCGGCGATAAACAGCGCATAGGCCGACGCCGAGCCAGCCAGCGCCGTCGAGACCCTGACCTGAGCTCCGGCGGCCGCGGCTTCTAGCCAGATGCCATGGGCGTTCTGCACCGTGATGCTGGAATTCTCGAGAACCGACCAGGCCGCCAGCTTGACCCCGCCGTAGCCGACCTTCCCCCCCGAGTCCACGTTGACGCTGGAAACGACGATATTCGCCGAGGAGGCCAGCACGCCGTAGCTCACCGAGTTGGTGGAGATGACGTTGAAGCCGCCGATCGTTACGCTGGCGTTCCATATGACGAACGCCGCCGTCGACTTGACCGGCGGGATGATGGGCGTGGCCGTGCTGAGCATGGCCGGGTCGGAGAGGATCTTGATCCGGTAAAGCGTCTGGGTGTCCTTGTTGGCGATGACGACGCTCTCCGAGTAGGGGCTCGAGTCGACGAAGATGCAGTAGTCGCCGTAGACGTTTGCGGGGATGGCGTCGACGGCGGCCTGGATCGAGGCATGGTCCCCCGCCCCGGGGGTCTTCTTCACGGTGCGGGTCGTCTCGCAGGTGCCCGGGGGCGCCGGCGTGAAATCGGGCCAATCGACGTAGCCTGAGGGGTCGCTCTCATAGGAAGGGCCGGTCTTAGCCCCCGCGTCCTCGCGCATCGTCACCCGCGAGCCGGCCGAGAGCGCCGAGCCGTCTACGTTGACGCCGATTGCGTTGTCGTTAAAGGCCGCCGCGGTGAGCGTCGCCACGACGACCCCGCCCAGGAAATGCACGCCGGTCGCACCGGGCTCCGCGCCGGCCAGGGTCACGGAGGTGACCGCCAGGTCGGCGCCGGGAAGGAAAGCGCCCAGCTCCAAGCCGAGGCCGCCCCCGACGACGGTGAGCGTCGAGAGCTCGAGCCGGCCGGCATTGCCCGCCGCGATGCCGAGAGCGCGCTGGGCGGTCCCGCCGCGCAGGGTGCTGGAGGCCACCGTCAAGTTAACGCCGGCTTGGAAATACAGCGCGCTTCCTGTGGTATTGGTCGCCACCAGCATGCTGCCGCCGATGACGGTGCCGGTCGAGCCTGTGAGGAAGGCGGCGGTGGAACCCTGGACGTAGGAGTCGAGGACCGTGTTGGAGGAGGACGCGAGGATATGAAGGCCGTAGCGGCCGGCCGTGGCGGAGGCGGAGGTCATGGTGCTGCGGATGATGGTGTTGTAGTCGGAACCACCTTCCAGGCGGGCGCCGTCTCCGTCCAGGTTCTGGATGTAGGAGCCCGTCACCGTGTTGCTGTCGGCGGCGACCAGATTGAGCGCTTGGAATATGACGGAATTGGAGATCATGGTGCTCAAGCTGATCGTGTTGCGATCGGCGCCGTTGCCGAGGCAGGCCCCGTAGCTGGCCAAGTTCTGGATGTAAGAACCCGCAACCGTGTTCCTGTCGGATTGGCCCAGGTAGAGCGCGCAGTAGCCGCCGCCGGCGTTGGAGACGATGGTACTCTGGCTTATGGTGTTGAAGTCGGAACCGCTGAAAAGGTAGAGGCCGTCGCCCGCCAAGTTCTGGATATAAGAGCCCGTCACCGTGTTGCTGTCGGCGCCGAAGAGATAGAGAGCGAGGTAGTTGGCGGCATTGGAGAGGATGGTGCTCTGGCTGACGGTGTTGTAGTCGGAGCCGGTTTCGAAGCGGGCCGCGTGCCCCGCCAAGTTCTGCACGTAGGAGCCCGTCACCGTGTTGTTGTCGGCGCTGTTCAAGTAGAGACCGCGGTAGCTGGAGGTGTTGGAAACCATGGTGCTCTGGCTTATGACGTTGAACTCGGAGCCGGTGTTCAGGTAGGCGCCGTCTCCCGCCAGGTTCTGGATGTAGGAGCCCGTCACCGTATTGCTGTCGGAGCCGTCGAAGTAGAGCGCGCGGAAAGCGGTGCTGTTGGCTTGCGCGGTGCTGTATGAGACGATCGTCATCGAGCTCGACGCCGGCAGCGAGATCCCGTGGGCGGCCTGCACCGTGATGCTGGATTTGCTGAGGGTGTTGTGGCTTCCCAACTGCATGCCGGCGACCTTGACGTTGCCGCCCGAGTCCACGTTCACGCTGGATATGAATACATTGGCCGAGGAGGCCAGCACGCCGTAGCTCACCGAGTTCGTCGAGATGATGTTGAAGCTCCCGATCGTCACGCTGGCGTTCCAGACGACGAAGGCCGCCGTCGACATGACCGGCGGGATGATCGGCGTGGCCGTGCCGACCATGACCGGGTCGGAGAGGATCTTGATGCGGTACAGGGTCTGGGTGTCCTTGTTGGCGATGACCACGCTCTCCGAGTAGGGGCTCGAGTCCACAAAAATACAGTAGTCGCCGTAGACCACGGCGGGGATGGCGTCGACGGCGGCCTGGATCGAGGCATGGTCGCCCGCCCCGGGGGTCTTCTTGACGTACCGGGTCGTGCCGCAGGTGCCCGGGGGCGCCGGCGTGAAATCGGGCCAATCCACGTAGCCCGAGGGGTCGCTCTCATAGGCCGGGCCGGTCTTGGGCCCCGCGTCCTCGCGCATCGTCACCCGCGAGCCCGCCGAGAGCGCGGCGCCGTCGACGTTCACGGCGAGGCCCGAGTCGTCGAAGGCCGCCGCGGTGAGCGTCGCGACGACGACCCCGCCCAGGAAATGAACGCCGGTCGCACCGGGCTCCGCGCCGGCCAACGTCACGGAGGTGACGGCCAGGTCGGCGCCGGGAAGGGGAGCGCCCAGCTCCAAGCCGCGGCCGCCCCCGACGACGGTGATCGTCGAGAGCTCGAGCCTGCCGGCATTGCCCGCCGCGATGCCGAGGGCGCGCCGGGCCGTCCCGCCGCGCAGGGTGCTGGAGGCCACCGTCAAGTTCACGCCGGCTTGGAAATACAGCGCGCTTCCGGTGGTATTGGTCGCCACCAGCACGCTGCCGCCGATGACGGTGCCGGTCGAGCCCGAGATGAAGACGGCGGTGGAGCCCTGGATGTAGGAGTCCAGGACGGTGTTCGACGAGCCCCCCGCGATGTAGAGGGCGTAGCGGTTGGCCGTGGCGGAAGCGGAGGTCATGGTGCTGCGGATGATGGTGTTGTAGTCGGCAATGCTCCCCAGACTAGCG
Organism: Elusimicrobiota bacterium; assembly: GCA_016196755.1. Taxonomy (GTDB): domain Bacteria; phylum Elusimicrobiota; class Elusimicrobia; order UBA1565; family UBA1565; genus SCTT01. The sequence continues at coordinate 32,965 of JACPXC010000035.1, read as the reverse complement.
CCGTAGCCCGCCAGGTTCTGGATGTAGGAGTCCGCCACCGTGTTTCTGTCGGTGAGGATATGGAGCGCGTACCCCCCGGAGGCGTTGGAGACCATGGTGCTCCGGCTGATGCTGTTGTAGCCTGAGGTGTTGTACAGGTAGACGCCGTCACCAGCCAGGTTCTGGATGTAGGAGCCCGTCACGGTGTTGTTGTCGGCGGTGCGTAACACAAGCGCGTCCGCTCCGGAGGCGTTGGAGACCATGGTGCTCTGGCTGATCGTATTGTAGTCGGCGCCGAACGCCAGGGAGGCGCCGTCACCCGCCAGGTTTTGGATGTAGGAGCCCGTCACCGTGTTGCTGACGGAACCGTCGAGATAGAGCGCGCGGGCGCTGCCGCTGACGATCATCGTGCTCTGGCTGATGCTGTTGTAGTCGGCATTTAACAGGTGAGCTCCGTAACCAGTCCCCGGGTTCTGGAGGTAGGAGCCCGTCACCGTGTTGCTGTCGGAGCCGTTGATATAGAGCGCTCTGCGGCCCGACGCGTTGGCGAGCATGGTGCTCTGGCTGATGCTGTTGTAGTCGGCGCCGGAAACCAGATAGGCGCCGTCCCCCAGGTTCTTGATGTAGGAGCCCGTCACCGTGTTGCTGTCGGAGCCGTTAAGATAGAGAGCGAAAAAAGAGGTGCTGTCGGCCTGCGCGGTGCTGTAAGAGATCGCCGTCATCGAGCTCGATGCCGGCAGCGACATCCCGTGCGCGGCCTGCACCGTGACGCTCGAACGGCTGACGGTGTTGTGGCTTCCCAACAGCATCCCGGCGACCTTGACGTTGCCGCCCGAGTCCACGTTGACGCTGGAGATGACGATGTTCATCGAAGACGCCAGCACGCCGTAGGTGACCGAGTTCGTCGAGATGATATTGAAGCCGCCGAGCGTCACGCTGGCGTTCCAGACGACGAACGCCGCCGTCGAGTTGACCGGCGGGATGACCGGCGTGGCCGTGCTCACCATCGCCGGGGCGGAGAGGATCTTGAGCCGGTAGAGGGTCTGGGTGTCCTTGTTGGCGATGACCACGCTCTCCGAGTACGGGCTCGAGTCCACGAAGATGCAGTAGTCGCCGTAGACCACGGCGGGGATGGCGTCGACGGCGGCCTGGATGCTCTGGTGGTCGCCGGCGCCAGCCTCCTTCTTGACGTAGCGGGTCGTGACGCAGACGCCCTCGGGGACGACGTAGTCCGGCCAGTCGACATAGCCCGAGGGATCGTTCTCGTGAGGGATACCCGTCTTAGGCCCGGCGTCGGAGCGCATCGTCACCCGGGAGCCCGCCGAGAGCGCCGCGCCGTCGACGTTGACGCTGATACCCGAGTCGTTGAACGCCATCGCGGTGACGGTCGTCACATGGACGCCGCCCAAGAAGCGCAAGCCCGTGGAGCCGGGGCTTTGGTCCGCCAGGGTGATCGAGGACAAGAACAGGGTCATCCCGGTCCCCGGAGCCCCCACCTGGACGCCGGGCCCGCCGCCCACCACGGTGACCGTCGTCACCTCGAGCAGGCCCGCGTTGCCCGCGCCGAGCCCCACACCCACGCCCGCCGTGCCGCCGCGCAGGGTGCTGGTGGTCAAGGTCAGGTTCACGCCGCCGTGCATGAAGAACGCGGCGCCGGTCGTGTGGGTAGCCACCAGCACGCTGCCGCCGATGACAGCGCCGGTCGAGCCTTTGAAGAAGGCGGCGGTGGAGCCTTGGATGTAGGAGTCGAGGACCGTGTTGGAGGAGTTCTGCAGCAAGAAGAGGCCGTAGCGCCCGGCCATCGCGGCCAAGGAGGTCAGGCTGCTGCGGATGATGGTGTTATGGTCGGCGCCGGTGGACAGGTAAACCGCGTCTCCGGCCAGGTGCCGGATGGAGGAGTCCATCACGGTGTTCCGGTCGGAGGCGAAGATATGGAGCGCCTTATAGTCCGCGTCGCTGGCGACGATGGTGCTCTGGCTGATGGTGTTATAGTCGGCCCCGTTGGTCAGGTTGGCGCTGTGCTCGACCAGCCCGCCTATATAGGAGCCCGTCACGGTGTTGCTGTCGGAGGCGCTAAAGAACAGCGCCTCGCCTCCGGTAGCGACCACGGTGCTCTGGATGATGGCGTTGAGATCGGAGCCGCTCTCCACGTAGGCGCCGAAGCCGCCCCGGCCCTCGATATAGGAGCCCGTCACGGTGTTCCGGTCGGAGCCGTATACATCGAGCGCATAGCCGCCGATGGAGACCATCGTGCTCTGGCTGATGAGGTTGTCGTCGCTGAGACTCATGACGACGGCCCAATCATCCTGGCTCTCGATGTAGGAGCCCGTCACCTCGTTGGCGTCGGCGTTCTCGAGATAGAGCGCGTAGCCGCCGAAGACGGTCAGCGTGCTCTGGCTGACGGTGTTATCGTCCGCGCCGGCGTCCAAAACGAGGCCGAAGGCCTCCTGGCCCAAGATGTAGGAGCCCGAGATCACGTTCCTGTCGGCGTCCACGACCCAGAGCGCGTAGCTGTTGACCGAGACCACCGTGCTCTGGCTGATGGCGTTGTCATCGGCGCCGGAGGCCAGATAGGCGCCGTCGCCGGCAAGGTTGGCGGCGTAGGAGCCCGTCACGGTGTTGCTGGCGGAAGCGCCGATATAGAGCGCGCTGTAGCTCGCCGCGTTGGAGACCATGGTGCTCTGGGTGAGCTCGTTGTGATCGGAGCCGTTGTCCAGGTAGGCGCCATAGCCCGGCATGCTCCGCATGAGGGAGCCCGTCACGGCGGTGCGGTCCGCGTTGCTTAACCGGAGCGCGGCATAACCGGGGCCGTTGGAGACCATGGTGCTCTGGCTGATGCTGTTGTAGGCGGCGGAGTTATCCAGCCAGGCGGCGTGGCCCGCGGAGTTGAAGATATAGCTTTGGCTGACGCTGTTGCTCGACGCCGACCAGATGAACAAGGCCGCGTTGGTCCCGTTGGCGCTGGTTATGGTGCTCAGGCTGACGTCGTTGTAATCGGCGCCAGAGGCGAACGCCATTCCGCGGCCATCGGGGCTGGACATGCGACTTTGGGTGACCGTGTTGTAGGATGTCCCGGAGAAAAAATTCAAGCCGACCGCGGAGCCGGTGAAGCTGCTGCGTTGGATCGTGTTGTAGTTCGAGCCGGTTTGGAAATACCCGCCATAAGTGCCGGAGAGGACATTTTGAGTGAAGGTATTGGAAGAAGCGGCGCTCACAAAGAGAGCGAACGTGGAGACCGCCTGGGCCGTGGAATAGGAGATGCTCGTCGCGGAAGAACCGTTGAGAGAGAATCCGTAAGCGCTCACCGCGGTGACGCTGGAGTCCGAGACGGTGTTATGGCTCCCCAGCTGCATGCCGGCGGTGACGATGTTTCCTCCGGAGTCGACGTTGACGCTGGAGATGACGATGTTCATCGAAGACGCCAGCACGCCGTAGGTGACCGAGTTCGTCGAGATCACGTTGAAGCCGCCGATCGTCACGCTGGCGTTCCAGACGACGAAGGCCGCCGTCGACTTGACCGGCGGGATGATGGGCGTGGCCGTGCTCACCATCGCCGGGTCGGAGAGGATCTTGATGCGGTACAGGGTCTGGGTGTCCTTGTTGGCGACGACGACCGACTCCGAGTAGGGGCTTGAGTCGACATGGATGCAGTAGTCGCCGTAGAGCGTCGCCGGGATGGCGTCGACGGCGGCCTGGATCGAGGCATGGTCGCCCGCCCCGGGGGTCTTCTTGACGGTGCGGGTCGTGCCGCAGGTGCCCGGGGGCGCCGGCGTGAAATCGGGCCAATCGACGTAGCCCGAGGGGTCGTTCTCATAGGAAGGGCCGGTCTTGGTCCCCGCGTCCTCGCGCATCGTCACCCGCGAGCCGGCCGAGAGCGCCGCGCCGTCGACGTTTACGCCGATGCCCGCGTCATCGAAGGCCGCGGCGGTGAGCGTCGCGACGACGACCCCGCCGAGGAAATGCACGCCGGTGCCCGCGGGCTCCGCGCCGGCCAGGGTCACGGAGGTGACGGCCAGGTCCGCGCCGGGAAGGGGAGCGCCCAGCTCCAAACCGCGGCCGCCTCCCACGATGGTGAGCGTCGAGAGCTCGAGCCTGCCGGCATTGCCCGCCGCGATGCCTAGGGCGCGCTGGGCCGTCCCGCCGCGCAGGGTGCTCGAGGCCACGGTCAGGTTCACGCCGGCCTGGAAATACAGGGCGCTTCCCGTCGTGCTCGTCGCCACCAGCACGCTGCCGCCGATGAGCGTCCCGGTCGAGCGCGAGATGACGACGGCGGTGGAGCCCTGGATATAGGAGCCCGATACCGTGTTGGAGGCCGCGGAGACGAGGTTCAGGGCCGGGAAGGCGCCGCCGGAGACCATCGTGCTCAGGCTGATGGCGTTGTGGTTGGCGCCGGCCTCCAGGGACGCGGCGTAGCCGGCGAGGCTAGCCATGAAGGAGCCCGTGACGCTGTTGCGCTGCGAGGCCACGTAGAGGGCGCTGTAGGCCCCGGCGCTGGAGACCATGGTGCTCTGGCTTATCGTGTTGTAGTCGGCGCCGCTGTCGATGGAAGCGCCGAAGCCCGCCGCCGCCTGCAGGTAGGAGGCGGTCACGGTGTTGCTGTCGGAGGCGGCCAGGTAGAGCGCGCTCGCCGTGCCGTTGGTGGAGATGGTGCTCTGGCTGACGGCGTTTAGGTCCGAACCGGACACGAGCGAGGCGCCGGGCCCGAAGGGGTTGCGGATATAGGAGCCGAGCACGGAATTTTCGTCGGCGCCGCTGAGCTGCAGAGCGTAGCTGCCGACGGCGTTGGAGACCATGGTGCTCTGGGAGACGATGTTGCGGTCGGCGCCCGTCAGGTTGACGGCCTCCCCGCTCAGGTTCTGCATATAGGAGCCCGTCACCGTGTTGCTGTCCGAGGCGTCGATATAGAGCGCCTGGAAACCGGCCCCGCCGGCGAGCATCGTGCTCTGGGCGATCGCATTGAAGTCGGCTCCCGCCTCCAGCATGACCCCGCCGGCCGAAAGGCCTTGGATATACGAGCCCGTCACGGTGTTGCTGTCGGCGCCGTTCAAATAGAGGCCGTGATGGTTCGTCCCATTCGATACCATGGTGCTCTGGCTGATGCTGTTGTAGGCCGAGCCGGAATCCAGGTAGGCCCCGTCGCCGGCCAGGTTCTGGATGTAGCTCGCCGATACCGTGTTGTTGTCCGAACCCGCGATGATGAGCCCCCGATAGCCCGCGGCGTTGGCGGTCAACGTGCTGTTGACGATGGCGTTGTAGTCCGAGGCGCTGTCAAGACGCGCGGCCGTGCCCACGGTGTTGCGCATCGTCGAACCCGTAACGGTGTTGCTGGAGGCCCCGATCGCGAAGAAGGCGAGGTCTCCGACGCTGCTGGCCGTCATCGTGCTCTGCGCGATCACGTTGAAGGAAGACGCCGCGTCGAGGCGGAGCGCGTCCGCCCCTCCCCGGTTGTAGATGAAGGAGGCCGTCACCGTGTTGTTGTGGGAGCCCGAGACCCACAGCGCGATGCCCCCCGCGCTGCTGGCCGACATCGTGCTGCGGGAGATCGCATTGTACGCGGCGCCCCCGGTCAGGAAGGCCGCCTCGCCGGCCGGGTTGCTGGCGAGGAAGACGTCGAAGGTATGGGAGGAGGCGTTGTTGACGTAGAGGGCGGCGAAGACCGAGCTGTTGGCTTGGGCGCTGCTGTAGGAGATGGCGGACATGGAGCTGCCGGCGAGGAAATCCATCCCGTAGGCGGCTTGGACCGTCACGCTGGAGTTCGTGACGGCGACGTAACTCGCCAGCCTCATCCCGGCGACCCGGATATTGCCTGCGGAATCGACGTTGACGCTGGAGATGACGATATTGGCCGAGGAAGCCAGCACGCCGTAGCTCACCGCATCGACCGTCGGGCGCACCGCGAAGTTCACGATGCTGACCGAGGCGTTTTTCAAGTCGAAAGCCGCGGTCGACGCCGTCGGCGGCGCCACCGTCGGCGCCAAGCCGCCGACGGCCTCGACATAGACCCGGAAGCCGTTGTTGGTGAAGCCTTCCACCGTCACCTGCTCGGCGTAGGTCTCAGCGTCGCGCACGACCACGCAGGCGTTCCCGGTCAGATCCTTCGTCAAGGCGTCGAGCGCGGGCCCGATCGCGGTGTAATCCTGCGTGCCGTCCTTCCTGACGTTGAAGCCGCTCGCGCAGTAAGGCGGCAGGGCTTCGGCCAGATACCAGCGCACCTTGTTGGACGCGCCGAGCTCGTCGTCATGGTCCTCGCCCCAAAGGCCGCTTGAAGCCGTGGTGAAGAACCAATCGAGATTCGAGTCGCCGTTTTCGACGCGCACATTGGTGGCCGAGTCGTAGCCGTGGCTCGAGCGGCTTACGCCGAATCGGACGTTGTCGAAGACGCCGCTCGAGGTCAGATCGCGCGCGGTGATGTAGGCGTTGGTGCCGGCGGCGAAGCCGAGAGCGTCGAAAGTGGAGCTGGAGAGGGTGACGCCCTTATCGCCCGCAAGCTGGATGCCGCCGAAGTCCATGTTGGTGAAGGACGAGAAGCGGGCGGTGAAGGCGCCTGAGGCCACGAAGGTGTAGTAGGTCGAGGCGTCGTTGAGGCGATCTATCAAGGTATGCGCGCCCTCGGCGCCTTGGAAGACGATGCCCGCGTCCGGGGCGATGGTGAGCTTGGACTTGCCTCCGTTAAAGCCCGCCGCCGCCGGGCCGAAGAGCAGCCTTTTTTGGATATCGGCGGCCGGGGAGGCGGCGATCAGGATGAAGTCGAGGCGGTCGCCGGTTTGAGGCGTGAGCCCGGTGATGTTCACCGAGGCTTGGCCGCCGCCGATGGCTTGGCAGGAGCCGGCCGCGATGGTCCCCATGGCCCCGGTGGAGGAGCCGGTGACCGTCCAGTCCGCGCCGTTGAACTCGAGAGTGACGAGCTGGCTGACGGCGTCGGCGTCGCTGGTGGAGCAGACCGCGGCGCCGTGGCCTCCGCCTATGCCGCGCATGAGCTTGGGCGTCGTAAACAGCGAGGTGCTCACGCGCACATCGTGCTGGAGCGTCCACGTGGCGCCTGAGAGGGTGTAGTCGCCATAGACCCGCAGGGTGCCGCTCGCGTAGTCCTGGGCGTAGGACAGGATGTGGTTTCCGGCGCGGTTGAGGCCGGTGGCGTTGAATCCATTGGCGGGGTTTATCCGTACGCTCTTTAGAACAAGGTTCTCGGCGCCGGTGTTGTTGAAGAATATCTCCGTAATCGCGTTTTCCGAGGCATTGCCGGCGGCGTCATAGCCCAGGGCGCCTCCAAGGATGGCATTGTCGATGGAATTGTTAAGGAGAATGGCGTAGCTTGCGTTGCCGTAGATGTAATTGCCGCTCAAGGTGTTGTAGGAGGCGTCGGTAAGGGCGATCCCCCGGCTCGCATTGGCATGGAACTTATTGGCGCTTAAGATGTTGCTGGAGGCGTCGATGAGGAAAACGCCGACGTTGTCATTGCCGTAGGCGTTGTTGGCGCTCAAGGTGTTGTTGGAGGAGTCCTCGAGGCTCAAGCCCCTGTTTATGTTCGCGTAGGAGTTATTGCCGCTCAAGGTGTTGTAGTCGGAGGCGTTGAAGAGGTGGATGCCGTAGCTTGAGTTGGCGTAGGCGCTGTTGGAGTTCAAGATGTTGTTGTTGGAGGCGTTGCCGAGGCTAAAGCCCCTATTCGCGTTGCCGTAGGAGTTATTGCCGCTTAAGACGTTGTTGTCGGAGGCGCCGTCGAGGCGGATGCCGTATTTTGCATTGGCGTGGGAGTTGTTGGCGCTTATGGCGTTGTTGGACCCGTCCCAAAGGGAAATGCCGTAGTTTGAGTTGGAATAGAAGGTGTTGGCGAAGACGGTGATGTTGGAAGAAGCGTAGATGTGGACGCCGTTGTAGCCTTCGCGAAAGCTGGAGCTCGAAATCGATCCCAGCGAGCCCGCCTCGAAGACGATGGCGGCAGTGACGTTTTCGGCGGTGCCGATGTGGGCGAACTCGCCGTAGGCCAGGTTGAAGCTGGTGGCGTTGCGCGCCAGGTTGGAGACATAGGCCGTGTCGCCGCCGGAGGACGTATCCGTCCCGGAGGAGCGCACGAGCACGTTGCGGGTCAGGTTAGAGACGACGATGGGGCTGGTGGCCGTCAGCACCCGGGCGGTGTCGAGTGCCGGCGCGAAGGTGACGACGTTGGGGTCCGCTCCCGAGACGGCCGTGATCGTGGCCCGCCAGACGCTGGAGGGCCCGGTGCCGTTGACGGCGCGGTCGGTCGGGCCGATGGTGATGCTATCGCCCGCCCCCCAGTTCTCGGTGGAAGCGAGCGCTACTTTCAGGGTCGTGGCATCTTCGGGGATCGTCTCGGTGGCGTAGCCGTAGGGGGTCTTGGTGGCGCCTCGCACCGTGAAAGCGCCGCCGTTTTCAATGGTCAAGCCGTAGCGCGCGGCGCCCGAGCCCTTGGCCAGGACCAGATGGGCCGTCATCCCCAGGGCGATGGGGCTGGCCTCGGTGCCCATGTCGAGGTGGCCGGTGGGGGTCACGGTGATGGAGCCGCCGACCACGGTGAAGCTGGAAGGCGCGGCGCGGCTGAAGGAAAGGCGTCCTTCGATGGTGGTCGAGGAGGCCGTGGCCTCCAGGGTATCCACCGTGATCTGGTGGCCGGCCTGAATCGTGACCGCGTTGCAGGCCGTCGGCGTCAAAACCGGCACCCACGATTCCGGCGCCGACCAGTCGGCCGGACCGGCTCCCGCTGAGACGAGCTCGGCGCAGAAGTCTATCGAGCGGCTGGCTTCGACGGTGTTGCCGTAGGAGCCTTGGTTGACCCGCCCGCCGTTAGGGGCGGTCTCATCGGAGAAGTCGTCGGCGGGGTCGCCCGCGTCGATGGTCAACGACGTCGCCGCGTCGGCGACGAAGCCGCCGGGCGTCCAGCGTCCGCCGGCCGATCTGGGATGGAAGTCGTAGCCCATCGCCGCCCATTGCGGGTGGTTGGTCGTCGAGTTGGGTTCCGCTCCGGGGCAGCCCGCGCCGGTCCAATACGGGAGTTGGCAGACCGCGGCGCCCCACAAGGCCTGCCGCGTCGAGTTCGACGAGAAGTAATTGTTGTAGTCGCCGTAGAGCCCGGTTTGGCTCGCGGCGTCGATCTCCACGAAGTAAAAATCCGCCGCCGTATGGGATGAGGCGTAGATCGAGTTGCGGCCCGTGACATAGGAGGTTCCGTTTACGTAGCGCACGAGGCGGCCGTAGGTCAGGCCCGTCCCGGTCGAATGGATGTCGTTGTACTCGCTCTTGGCGAAATCCAGGTTGCTGTATTCCAGGATGATGAAGTTCGCCTGGGCGGCCCCCGGATTGGAGAGGCGATTGTGGGTGATGACGAAGCCTTGGGAGTCGTAGACGGCGATATTGGCGGGGTAAGCCCCCGTCCCCCGCGAGCGAGTCAAGGTGATGGCGTTGTTTTGGATCGTGGCGCCGCCGGTCAAGCCCTCGGTGACGACGCCCCAAGTCTGGAAGCTCTCTTCAGCGAAGGTCACCGTGTTGGAGGTGACCCATAGGCGGGCATCGGAGCGCAGGAAGGAGGCGCCGAAGCCGACGGCCGCGTCGAGCAGTGAGTTGGTGGAGATCCGGATCAGCCCTCCGAAGCCCGGCTGGATGCTGATCCCGGCGGCGAAGCGGCCGCCCAAAAGGGTGCTGGAAGCCACCGTCAGATCCTCTCCGCCGGCGACGACCAGGAGGCCGTATCCGAAAGCGTGCGTGGCCACGAAGACCGAGCCGCCGAAGGTGGTGCGCGTGGAGGCGCTCACCCACGCGGCCGTCGAGCCTTGAATGTAGGAATCGACGATCCAGGTGTCCTGCGCCGAGCTGATGCGTACGGCAGGCTCGGCTTCAAAGCGGCTGGTCACGGTGCTGCGCGCCACTGTGTTGCTCATTCCCTGGAGAAAGAGCGCCGTGCCGGCGCCGTTGTCGATGGTGGACTGGGTGACGATATTGGAGTCGCTGTCGCTTATAACCAGCGCGTTCTTGCCCGTGGTGTTGGAGACCATCTCGCTTTGGCTTATCAAGTTGCTCGCGGAGCCGTTGGTGAGCGAAGCGGCGTCGCCGGCTAGGTTCTGCATCCAGGAGCCCGTCACCGTGTTGCCGGCGGAAGCGTCGATAGAAAGCGCGGAATACGCGGAGGCGTTGGAGACCATGGTGCTCTGGCTGATCGTGTTTTGGTCGGCGCCCTGCTCCAGGCGGAGGGCGGTGCCGGCCGCGTTATGGATGTAGCTGCCGGTGATCGTATTGGAATCGGAGTTCTTGATGATCAACGTGTCGTCCAAAGAGCTGTTGGACACCACGGTGCTCTGGCTTACGGTGTTAAAGGCGGAATTATTCTCGAAGCTGAGGGCCAGGCGGTCCAGGTTGCGGATATAGGAACCGGTGATGACATTGTGGGATGAGCCGTTGACCTGGATCGCCTTCAAGGTGCTGTTGGTCGCCACGGTGCTCTGACTGATGGTGTTATGGGCGGAACTATCGATGAGTATGCCGCGGCCGGCCAGGTTCTGGAGATACGAGCCCGTCACCGTGTTGCTGTCGGAGTATTTTAGAAAGAGCGCCCGGTCGGCCCCCGCGCCGCTGACGACTATCGTGCTCCGGCTGATGGAGTTGAGGCTGGAATAGCTCTCAAAAAGGGCGCCATGGCCCCCCAGATTGCTGATGAAGGAATCCGTCACCGAATTGCCGCCGGCGGCCGTGAGCCAGAGCGCGAAGCGTTGGTGGGTCATCGAGACCATGGTGCTGTAGGAGATGGTGTTGAAGTCCGAACCGGTGCTCAGACGGACGCCGTCGCCCGCCAGGTTCTGGAAGTACGAGTTCACGAACGTGCCGCTGCCCGAACTCGTCACGTACAGAGCGGAGTAGGCCTCGCCTTCGGAGACCGCCGTGCTGCGCATGATCGTGGTCCTATCGGCGCCCACGTCCAACATGACCGCGTGGCCGGCGGCGTTGTAGAGGAAGGAAGCGTCCACCACGTTGGTGTCGGCGTTGAGGGCGTAGAGCGCGTAGCCGCCCGAGGCCGCGCTGGCCATGGTGCTCAAGACGAGGTTGTTGGAGTAGGCTCCCGCGCCCAGGAAGGCCGCGGTCCCCGCGAGGTTTTGGAACATCGACCCGCTGAAGGTGTTGGAGGCGGCGTTGAGAAGGTGCAGCGCCGCGCGGTTGGCGGCGTTGGAGACCGCCGTGCTCTGGCTCATGGTGTTGAAATCGGAACCGTTGGTCAAGGAGGCGGCGTCACCCGCGAGGTTCTGCATGTAGGAGCCGGTCACCGCGTTGTAGTCGGCGGCGCCGAGCCGCAGCGCGTAGAAGCCGGCCTGGTTCGAGACCATCGTGCTCAAGATGATGGCGTTATAGTCGGAGTTCGTGTTGATATAGGCGCCGAAGCCCGCCAAGTTCTCGATGTAGGAGCCCGTCACGGTGTTGCTGTCGGCCACGTCCATATAGAGCGCGGAGACGCTCGCGGCCCTGGACACCATGGTGCTCTGAGCGATGGTGTTGGAGTCGGCGCCGGACTGGAGGCGGGCGCCGTAGCCCGCCAGGTTCTGCATGTAGGAGCCGGTCACCGTGTTGCTGTCGGAGCCGAATATATAGAGCGCGGCGTTGCTGGCGGCATTGGACACCATGGTGCTCTGGGTTATGGCGTTGTAATCGGCGGCGGAATCCAGCCGGGCGGCGAAGCCCGACAGGTTCTGGATGAAGGAGCCGGTCACCGTGTTGGTGTCAGCTCCCTCCAAGAAGAGCGCGTGGCGGGTCGTCGAGAGCGTGTCCGCCAGCGCGGTCGACACCCGGACGATGGAACGCGTCACCGCGGCGTCCAGCCAGATGCCATGCGCGTTCTGGACCGTGATGCTGGAGTTCTCGATGAGCGACCAGCTCGAGAGCTTAACGCCCGCGTAGCCGATGTTCCCCCCCGAGTCCACGTTGACGCTGGAGATGGCCACCCAGCCCGAGGAGGCGTAGACGCCGAAGGTCACCGGGTTGGTGGATCTGACGTTAAACCCGCCGATGGTCACGCTGGCGTTCCAGATGACGAACGCGGCCGTCGACATGACCGGCGGGATGATCGGCGTGGCCGTGCTGAGCATGGCCGGGTCTGAGAGGATCTTGATGCGGTAGATATTCTGCGTGTTCTTGTTGGCGATCACCACGCTCTCGGAATAGGAGCTCGAGTCGACGTGGATGCAGTAGTCGCCGTAAACCGTCGCCGGGATGGCGTCGACGGCGGCCTGGATGCCGGTGTGGTCTCCCGCCCCCGGGATCTTCTTCACATAGCGGGTCGTGGCGCAGACGCCGGCCGGCGGCGGGACATAGTCCGGCCAATCCACCAAGCCCGAGGGGTCGGTCTCATAAGGAGGACCGGTCCTCCCCCCCGCGTCCTCGCGCATCGTCACCCGCGAGCCGCCCGAGAGTCCTGCGCCGTCGACGTTCACGGCTAGACCCGAGTCGGCGAAGGCCATCGCGGTGACGGTGGCCACGTGGACGCCGCCCAGATAGCGCAGGCCTGTCGCGCCGGGTTCCTGGTCGGCCAGGGTCACCGAGGTCATGGCTAGCGTCATGGCCGGAAGCGGAGCTCCTACCTGGACGCCGAACGCGCCGCCGACCACCGTGATCGTCGAGATATCGAAGCGTCCGGCGTTGTTGGCCCCGATGCCCAGCGCCAGGCCCGCGGGTCCGCCCGAGAGCGTGCTCGAGGCCAGCGTCAGGTTGACCCCCCCATAGACGAAGAGGGCGCCACCGGAGACGGCCGTCGCCGCGAAGACGCTGCCTCCGATGGCGGTCCCCGTCGAGCGGTCGATGAAGGCGGCGGTCGAGCCCTGGACGTAGGAGTCCAGGATCGTGTTGGAGGAGGCCGCCACGATATGCAGGCCGTAGCGCCCGGCCGTGACGGAGGCGGAGCTCATGGTGCTGCGGATGACGGCGTTGAAGTCGGAGCCCGTGTCGAGGTGGGCACCGGAGCCCGCCGTGTTGCGCATGATGGAGTCCGCCACGGTATTGTGGTCGGATTCGTTGAGATAGAGCGCCTTGTCGTTGGTCGAGCCCGAGACCATGGTGCTGAGCAGGATCGCGTTGTACTCGGCGTTGGAGGCCAGGATGACGGCGGGGCCGGCCGCGTTCTCCAGATAGGAGCCCGTCACCGTGTTGCTGTCTGCGCCGAAGAGATAGAGCGCCAGCTTCCCGCTCGCGGCGGCGATCATCGTGCTGAGGCTTATGGTGTTGCGCTCCGAGCCCGACTCCAGGCGGGCCGCGGTGCCGGTCAAGTTCCGCATGAAAGAGCCCGTCACCGTGTTGCTGTCGGTCCCGTAAAGGTAGAAGGCGTAATGGGGGGCGGCATCGGAGACCATGGTGCTCTGGCTGATGACGTTGTTCTCCGCGCCGCCCTCCAAACGCGCGCCGTGCCCGATCAGGTTCTCGAGATGGGAGCCCGTCACCGAGTTGCTGTCGGAACCGATCACGTAGAGGGCGACCCGGCCGTCGCCGCTGGCCACCAGGCGGCTCTCTTCGATGGAGTTCTCATCGGCCCCAGAGATGAGCATGGCGGCGTCGCCTCCCAGGTTCTGGAGATAGGAGCCCGCCACGGCGTTGCGGTCGGAATCGGTGATGAGCAGGGCCCGATAGGAGGCGGCGGAAGAAACCATCGTGCTCAGGGCGATCGTGTTGTACTCGCTGCCGGTGTCCAGCGACACCGCGTCGCCCGCCGGGTTGAGCATCAACGAGCCCGTCACCGTGTTGCTGTCGGCCGAGAGGATATAGAGCGCCCGGTAGCTCGAGGAGCCGCCGACCATGGTGCTGAGGCTTATCGTGTTGTAGTCGGCCCCGTAGTGCAGGAGCACCGCGTCGCCGGCCAGGTTCTGCAGGTAGGAGCCCGTCACGGTGTTGCTGGCGGCGGCGAAGACGTCGAGCCCGAACTTCCCGGCGGCCGCGGAGACCATCGTGCTGAGGCTTATCGCGTTGCGCTCGGAGCCGGTCTCCAAGCGCGCGGCCGTGCCGGCCAGGTTGAGCATGTAGGAGCCCGCCACGGCGTTGTCGTCGACGCCGTTGAGATAGAGCGCGTAGAGGCCGGCGGCGTTGGAGACCATGGTGCTCTGGCTGACGGTGTTAAAATCGGCGCCATTGCTAAGGTAGGCGGCGTAGCCCCCAAGGTTCTCGATGTAGGAGCCCGTCACCGTGTTGCTCTCGGATGCGTTGATGTAGAGCGCCGCATCCCCGCCGACGTTGGAGACCATGGTGCTCCGGCTGATGCTGTTGTAGTCGGCGCCGGACACCATAGCGGCGCCGTCACCCGTCAGGTTCTGGATGTAGGAACCCGTCACCGTGTTGCTGTCGGAGCCCTCGATATAAAGCGCGGCGCCGTCGGAACCGATGGTGACCATGGCGGGCGGCGTTTGCGAGGCCCTCCATGTAGGAGCCCGTCACCGTGTTGCTCTCGGAATCGCTGATCTAAAGCGCGGCCGCGACGTTGGAGACCATGGTGCTCTGGCTGATCGTGTTGTAGTCGGCGCCGGTGTTGAGCAAGGCGCCGTCGCCCGCCAGGTTCTGGATGTAGGAGCCCGTCACCGTGTTGCTGTCGGCGCCGCCCAAGTAGAGCGCGCGATAGCTGTCGTGGTTGGAGACCATGGTGCTGAGGCTGATCACGTTATGGTCGGCGCCGGACTGCAGGTAGGCGCCGTAGCCCGCCAGGCTCTGCATGTAGGAGCCCGTCACCGTGTTGCTGTCGCCGAACAGGTTGAGCCCGATGTAGCCGCCGGCGTTGGAGACCATGGTGCTCTGGCTGATGGTGTTGTGGGCGGAATTGCTGTCCATGTAGGCCGCGTCGCCCGCCAGATTCTGGATGTAGGAGCCCGTCACCGTGTTGCCGACGGCGCCTTGCAAGGCGAGCCCGAAGTCGCCGGTGAGGCTGGAGACCATGGAACTCAGGCTGATGGCGTTGTTCGTGGAGCCGTCGTCGAGCACGGCGGCGGAGCCCGCCGGATTGCTGGCCAAAGAGAGGGTGAAGGCGTTCGACGAGGCCCCCAGGAGATACCAGGCCGAGATCATCAGGCCGTTGGCCTGGGCGGAGCTGGAGGCTACCGATGTCATGGAGCTATTGGCCAGATAGAGCCCATAGGCGTTCTGGACCGTGACGCTGGAGTTGCTGAGGGTGTTCTGACTTCCCAGCTGCATCCCGGCGACCTTGACGTTGCCGCCCGAGTCCACGTTCACGCTGGAGATGACGATATTGGCCGAGGAGGCCAAGACGCCGTAGCTCACCGAGTTGGTGGAGATGACGTTGAAGCCTCCGATGGTCACGCTGGCGTTCCAGATGACGAACGCGGCCGTCGACATGACCGGCGGGATGATCGGCGTGGCCGTGCTGAGCATGGCCGGGTCGGAGAGGATCTTGATGCGGTAGAGGTTCTGCGTGTTCTTGTTGGCGATCACCACGCTCTCGGAATAGGGGCTAGAGTCGACGTGGATGCAGTAGTCGCCGTAGACCGTCGCCGGGATGGCGTCGACGGCGGCCTGGATCGAGGCGTGGTCGCCCGCGCCCGGGGCCTTCTTCACGGTGCGGGTCGTCTCGCAGGTGCCGGGGGGCGCCGGGACGTAATCCGGCCAATCGACGTAGCCCGAGGGGTCGTTCTCATAGGAAGGACCGGTCTTCGTCCCCGCGTCATCGCGCATGCTCACCCGCGAGCCCGCCAAGAGTCCGGCGCCGTCGACGTTCACGCCGATGCCCGCGTCGTCGAACGCGACCCCGGAGAAGGTGGAGACGTAGACCCCTCCGGTGAAGCGGATGGCCGTCGAAGCCGGGTCGAGGTCGGCCAGCGTCAGCGAGGAGACAAACAGCGACATCCCCGCCCCGGGAGTCCCGACCTCGACGGCGCGGGCGCCGCCGACCACCGTCACCGTCGTGACGCTGAACTGCCCGCTGCTGCCGGGCTCGATCACGAGCCCGGTCCGTCCGCCCCGCACGGTGCTCGTCGCCACGAGCAGGCCGACGCTGCCGCCGGCCATGTCGAGGGCGTTGCCCAAGGGGTTGGCGGCGACGAGGTAGGAGCCCCCGATGACGGTGCCCGTCGAGCCCGTCACGTAGACGGCCGAGGCGCCCTGGACGTAGGAGTCGAAGATGCCGGCATACGCCGAGGAGGCGACCACGATGGCGAAGCGGTCGGCGGCATCGGTGACGACGGTGCTCCGGATGATGGTGTTGTTGTCGGCGCCGAGGTAGATCGCGATGCCGTCGCCGAGCAGGTTCTGCGCGTAGGAGCCGGTGACGGTGTTGCTGTCGGAGCCGTCGAGGTAGAGGCACACGTCGCCCGCGCCGTTGGCGACCATCGTGCTCTGGCTGATGGTGTTCTTGTCGGCCCCGTTCTGGAAGGCCGCGGCCGTACCCGTCAGGTTCTGGATGTAGGAGCCCGTCACGGTGTTGTTGTGCGAGGCGTTGAGATAGTAGCCGATGAAAGCTCCGGCGGCCGAGACCATCGTGCTGAGGCTTATGACGTTGGCCTCGGAGCCGGTGCGCAGGTGGGCGGCGTTGCCCAACAGGTTGCGGATGGTGGAGCCGGTCACCGTGTTGCTGTCGGAGGCGGTGATGTAGAGCGCCGCGTAGCCGCCCTGGTCGGAGACCAAGGTGCTATCGACGATGGAGTTGAGGTTGGAGTTGCTCTCCAGGCTCAGCGCGTCGCCGTCGAGGTTCTCCACGTAGGAGCCCGAGATCTCGACGAGGTCGGAATCATCGATGCGGACGGCGAACTTGTTGGCGGCGCGGGCGATGACCGTGCTCCCGACGAGGCTGTTCCCGTTGCCGGTTATGATCTGCAGGGCGTTGCCGAGCAGGTTCTGGATGTAGGACTGGCTCACCGAGTTGTAGTCGCCGCTGGTGATGTCCAACGCCGTCCTGCTGGCGTGCGCGGCGATGACGGTGCTCCGTAGGACCGAGTTGTACTCCGCCGCGCCGTTGAAGCGCAAGGCCCGCCCCCCCAGGTTCTCGATATGGGAGTCCGCCACCGTGTTGCTGTCGGCCGTCACGTTGAAGGCGGCCAGGTTGAGCGCGTTGACCAAGGCCGTGCTGTGGGAGACGGTCGTCCGCGTTCCGCCCAGGAGCTGGAAGCCGTAGGCGTTGCCCACCGTGACGCTGCTCCTGGAGACGGTGACGTGGCTGAGCAGCAGCATGCCGGAATCGGTGACGTTGCCGTAGCCGTCCACGTTGACGCTGGAGATGACGATGCTAGCCGAGGCGGCGTAGACCCCGAAGGTCACGGGGTTCTCGGCGCGGACGTTAAAGCCCCCGATGGTGACGCTGGCGTTGGCGATGACGAAGGCCGCCGTCGACAGGAGCGGCGGGATGATCGGGGTGGCGGTGCTCACCATCGCCGGGTCGGAGAGGATCTTGATGCGGTAAAGGTTCTGCGTGTTCTTGTTGGCGACCACCACGCTCTCGGAATAGGGGCTCGAGTCGACGTGGATGCAGTAGTCGCCGTAGACGTTCGCCGGGATCGCGTCGACGGCGGCCTGGATCGAGGTGTGGTCGCCGGCCCCCGGGGTCTTCTTGACGGTGCGGGTGAGGTTGCAGGTGCCGGGGGGCGCGATCGTGAAATCGGGCCAATCGACGTAGCCCGAGGGGTCGCTCTCATAGGCAGGACCGGTCTTGGTCCCCGCGTCTTCGCGCATCGTCACCCGCGAGCCGGCCGAGAGCGCCGAACCGTCGACGTTCACGCCGATGCCCGCGTCGTCGAAGGCCGCCGCGGTGATCGTCGCTACGACGACCCCGCCCAGGAAATGCACGCCGGTGCCCGTGGGCTCCGCGCCGGCCAGGGTCACGGAGGTGACGGCCAGATCCGCGCCGGGAAGGAAAGCGCCCAACTCCAGGCCCCGCCCGCCGCCTACGACGGTGATCGTCGAGAACTCGAGCCGGCCGGCATTGCCCGCCGCGATGCCGAGGGCGCGCTGGGCCGTCCCGCCGCGCAGGGTGCTCGAGGCCACGGTCAGATTCACGCCGGCCTGGAAATACAGCGCGCTGCCGGTCGTGCTCGTCGCCACCAGCACGCTGCCGCCGATGACCGTGCCGGTCGAACCGGTGATGAAGACGGCGGTGGAGCCCTGGACGTAGGAGTCGAGGACCGTGTTGGAGGAGGACGCGACGATTTGCAGGCCGTAGCGATTGGCCGTGGCGGAGACCGAGGTCATCGTGCTGCGGATGATCGTGTTGTATTTGGAGTCGCTGGCCAGCCAGGCCCCGTGACCCTCCAGGCTCTCCATGTAGGAGCCCGTCACCGTGTTGCCGTCGGCGTTGGTGAGAAAGAGCGCGCGATAGTTGACGCCATCGGAGACCATAGTGCTCTGGCTTATGGTGTTGTAGGCGGAGGCGGCGGTCAGGTAGGCGCCGTCACCGGCTAGGTTCTGGATGTAGGAGCCCGTCACCGTGTTGCTGTCGGAGGCATTTAAGTAGAGCGCGCGGTAGCTTGCGGAGTTGGAAACCATGGTGCTCTGGCTTATGGTGTTGTAGTCGGAGTCGCTGGCCAGGAAGGCGCCGTAACCCGCCAGACTTTGCATGTAGGAGTCCGTCACCGTGTTGCGGTCGACGCCGTTTAAGTAAAGCGCCATCATGTTTGTGGCGTTGGAGACCATGGTGCTTTGGCTTATGGTGTTGTATTCGGATCCGTTGGTCAGGAAGGCGCCGTTACCCGCCAGGTTCTGGATGTAGGAGCCCGTCACCGTGTTGCTGTCGGCGGCGTTGAGGTAGAGCGCGCGGTAGCTGGGGGCGTTGGAAACCATGGTGCTCTGGCTTATGGTGTTGTAATCGGAGCCGGTGTCCAGGGAGGCGCCGTAGCCCGCCAGGTTCTGCATGTAGGAGCCCGTCACCGTGTTGCTGTCGGCGCCTAAGAGGTAGAGCGCGCGGCCGCCGCCGGCGTTGGAAACTATGGTGCTCTGGCTTATGGTGTTGTAATCGGAGCCGGTGCCGAGGTAGGCGCCGTATCCCGCCAGGTTCTGGATGTAGGAGCCCGTCACCGTGCCGCTATCGGCCCCGTTGATAAACAGCGCGTTGGCAGCCCCCGAGTCCGCCAGCGCCGTCGAGACCCTGACCCGCGCGTTGGCCGCCGCGGCGTCGAGCCAGATGCCATGCGCGTTCTGGACCGTGATGCTGGAGTTCTCGATGAGCGACCAGCTCGAGAGCTTAACGCCCGCGTAGCCGATGTTCCCCCCCGAGTCCACGTTGACGCTGGAGATGCTCACCCAGCCCGAGGAGGCGTAGACGCCGTAGCTCACCGAGTTGGTGGAGATGACGTTGAAGCCCCCGATGGTGACGCTGGCGTTCCAGACGACGAAGGCCGCCGTCGACAGGAGCGGCGGGATGATCGGGGTGGCGGTGCTGACCATCGCCGGGTCGGAAAGGATCTTGAGCCGATAGAGGGTCTGGGTGTTCTTATTGGCGATGACCACGGTCTCCGAGTAGGGGCTCGAGTCCACGAAGATGCAGTAGTCGCCGTAGACCGTCGCCGGCACCGCGTCGACGGCGGCCTGGATGCTCTGATGGTCGCCCGCGCCGGCGGCCTTCTTCACGTACCTCGTCGTGGTGCAGGTGCCGGGGGGCTCCAGCACGTAATCCGGCCAATCCACGTAGCCCGACGGGTCGGCCTCGTAGGGGAAGCCCCTCTTCTCCCCCGCGTCCTGGCGCATGGTCACCCGCGAGCCGGCCGAGAGCGCGGCGCCGTCGACGTTCACGTTTATGTCGGCGTCACTAAAGGCCATCGCGGTGACGGTGGTCACGTGGACCCCGCCTAGGAAGCGCAGGCCGACGCCGGACGCTTCGACGTTGGCCAAGGTCACGGAGGTCACGGCCAGGACCAGTCCGGTCACCGGCGCGGCGAGTTCGAGGCCGCGCGCGCCGCCGACCACCGTGATAGTCGAGAGGAAGATCTGCCCGACGTTCGGGCCGAGGCCCAGCGCCGTACCCGCCGTGCCGCCCCGCAGGGTGCTGCTGGCCAGGGTCAGGTTCACGCCGCCGCTCATGTAGAACGCCCCACCCGTCGTGTGGGTGGCCACCAGCACGGAGCCGCCGATGACGGTGCCGGTCGAGTTCGAGATGAAGGCGGCGGTGGAGCCTTGGATGTAGGAGTCCAAGACGCTGTTGGAGGAAGACGCGATGATGAAGAGGGCGTAGCGGTCGGCCGTGGCGGAGGCGGAGATCATGGTGCTGCGGATGATGGTGTTAAAGTCGGCGCCGGTCAGATAGGCGCCGTAACCCGCCAGGTTCTGGATGTAGGAGCCCCTCACCATGTTGCTGTCGGCGTTGATATACAGCGCGTAGAGGCTCGACGAGTTGGAGACCATGGTGCTCTCGCTGATGCTGTTGTAGTCGGCGCCGGTCAGATAGGCGCCGTAACCCGCCAGGTTCTGCATGTAGGAGCCCGTCACCGTGTTGCTGTCCCCGGGGAGAAAGAACGCGAAACCCCCTGCGGCGTTGGAGACCATGGTGCTCTGGCTGATGCTGTTGTAGTCGGCGCCGGTCAGATAGGCGCTGTAACCCGCCAGGTTCTGGATGTAGGAGCCCGTCACCGTGTTGCTGGCGGAGTTTTGGATAGCAAGCGCGCGATTCGTGGAGTTGTTGGAGACCATGGTGCTCTGGCTGATGCTGTTGTAGTCGGAGCCGGAGTTCAGACGGGCTCCGTAACCCGCCAGGTTCTGGATGTAGGAGCCCGTCACCGTGTTGCTGTCGGAGGCTTGGATATAAAGCCCGGAAGTCGAGACGTCGCTGGAGACCATGGTGCTCTGGCTGATGCGGTTGTAATCGGCGCCGGATTCCAGGTAGGCGCAGTGACCCGCCAGGCTATGGATGTAGGAACCCGTCACCGTGTTGCTGTCGGCGCCGTTGAGATAGAGCGCGCGGGTACCGCCGCCGTTGGCCTGCGCGGTGCTGTAAGAGACCGTCGTCATCGAGCTTGCCGCCGGCAGCGAGATCCCGTGGGCTGCCTGCACCGTGACGCTGGAGTTGCTGAGGGTATTGTGGCTTCCCAACAGCATCCCGGCGACCTTGACGTTGCCGCCCGAGTCCACGTTAACGCTGGAGATGAAGATATTGGCCGAGGAAGCCAGCACGCCGTAGCTCACCGAGTTGGTGGAGATGACGTTGAACCCGCCGATCGTCACGCTGGCGTTCCAGACGACGAACGCCGCCGTCGAATTGACCGGCGGGATGATCGGCGTGGCGGTGCTGAGCATCGCCGGGTCGGAGAGGATCTTGAGGCGGTAGAGGTTCCGGGTGTCCTTGTTGGCGATGACGACGCTCTCCGAGTAGGGGCTCGAGTCGACGAAGATGCAGTAGTCTCCGATGACGGTGGCCGGCACCGAGTCGACGGCGTCTTGGATGGTCTGATGGTCGCCCGCGCCGGCGGCCTTCTTCACGTACTTCGTCGTGGTGCAGGTGCCGGGCGGCTGGAGGGGATCCAGCCAATAGACCTTGTTGCCTGCGTCGACCTCGAAGGCCTCCCCGCTGCGAACGCCCGTGGGGGTTCGCATCGTCACGCGCGAGACCCCCGTCAGTAGGGCGCCGTTGACGTTCACGTCGATGTCGCTGTCGTTGAAGCCGAACCCGGCCAGGGTCGACACGATGACGCCGCCCCGGAAGCGCACCCCGGTGGCCGCCGGGGACAGGTCGGAGAGCGTGATCGAGGACATAAACAGCGTGCTCCCGCCCCCGGGCGTGCCCATGAAGACGCCGGAGCCGCCGCCGGTGATGGTCGTGGTCGTGACCTTGACCGCACCCAGATAACCGTTTGCGACGCTCAGCGCCGCTCCGCGCCCGGAGCCGCCCTTGAGAGTGCCGGTGGTCACCGTCAGGTGGGTGCCGCTTTCGAAGAACAGGGCGTTGCCGTGGATATCGGCGCCCACCAGAGTCGACCCGCCGAACACCACGCTGTCGGAGTTCGTGATGATGGCCGCCGTCGAGCCCGTGACGTAGGAGTCCAGGATGTTGTTGGAGTCCGAACCGATCACATAGAGGCCCGGGACGTTCGCGCCCGCCGAAGCGGTGGCCATCGTGCTGCGGATGATGGTGTTGAAGTTCGAGCCGACCTCCAGGTAGGCGCCGTAGCCCGTGGGGTTGACGACCATGGAGTCGGCGATGGTGTTGCGGTCCGCGTTGTTGAGGTAGAGCGCCGAGTCGCCCGAGGAGCCGGAGACCATCGTGCTGTACTTGACGGAGTTGTAATTCGAGAGGTTCAGGAGCACCAGCGCGGTCGACAACGGGTTGTACATGTAGGTCCCGCTGATGGTGGTACTCGACGCATTGTCGAGGTAGACGGCGGTGGTGTCCCCGGAGCCCGTGCCGATCACCGTGCTCAGGCTGACCGTGTTGAACACGGAGCCGCCCTGGACCCACAGGCCGTCGTAGCCGGTATTCTTGATCATCGAGCCGGTCACGGTGTTGGTGTCCGAATCCCAGAGCTCGAGCGCGGGGCCCCAGCTGAGGTCCGTCATGATCGTGCTGCCGGAGATGAGGCTATGATGCGAGTCGTCCAGCCGCATGGTCTTACCCAACTGGTTCTGCAGGTAGCTGCCCGTCACCGCGTTTCCGTCCGAGCCCTCGAGGTAGAGGGCGTTGTAGTCCGCGTGGTTGGCGGTGATCGTGCTGAGGCTGATGGTGTTGTAGTGGGCCCCCGTCAGCAGGAAAGCGCCGTGGCCGAACGGGTTGACGATCATCGAGCCCGTGATGGTGTTGCTCGAGGACGCCTCCTCGACGAGGAGGGCCGCGTTGCCCGCGTTGCCCTTGGAGACCATCGTGCTCCCGCTGACGGTATTGAGCGTGGAGCCGCCCCCGAACTGGACCCCGTAGCCGGCCAGGTTCTGGATGTAGGAGTCCGTCACCGTGTTGCTCGAGCTGCCGGTGACGAAGATCAAGCCGGCGAAGTACGCGGTGCCTCCGGTCATCGTGCTCTGGCTGATCGAGTTGCCGTGGGCGTCGTCGAACGTGAACCCGTGGCCAGTGGTGTTGACGAAATAGCCGCGGATGAACCGGTTGTAGCTGGCCCCTCCCACGTAGACCGCCGCGCGGCCGTTGTTGTTGGTGATGGCGGCCGTGCTGTCGCTTATCTCGTTGTACTCGGAACCGCCGTCGATGAAGGCGCCCCAGCCCACCGGGTTGCGGATGTAGGAGCGCGTGATCGTGTTGCTCGAGGAGGCGTTGATCCAGAGCGGGAAGGAGTCCGCGTCGTTGGCCGAGATGGTGCTGCGGATGACGGAGTTGAAATGGGAGCCGTTGGTGAGGCTTATGGAGTTGCCCGCCAGGGGGTTGTCGGCCAAGAAGGAGGTGAACGTGTTCGAGGAGGCGCCGTCGAGGTAGACCGCGGAGACGGTGGCGCTGTTGTTCTGCGCCGTGCTGAACGCCACGGTGGTCGCCGTGCTGCCCTCCAGGTACATGGCGCTGACGTCGAGGGTCCGGATCGTGACGCTCGAGTTGGTCACGAAGTTCTGCCCGGCCAGCGACATGCCCGCGGCCTGGATCCGGCCGGGGTTGGCCGAGTCGACGTTCACGCTGGAGAGCACCACGTTAAACGAGCTCGTCACCACGCCGTAGTTCACCGTGTTGAGGGCGCGGATCATGAAGTTCGCGATCGTCACGCTGGCGTTTTGGACCTCGAAGCCGGCACCCGAGCCCCCCGGGGGGACGATCAGCGTGAAGGTACCGACCATCCCGGGGTCGGACTGGATGGTCAGGCGGTAGGCCGGCGTGGGATTCTTGCCGGTGATGAAGACCGCCTCCGTGTACGTATCGGAGTCGACGTAGATGCAGTAGTTGCCGGTCAGCGTGCTCGGGACGGCGTCGACCGCGGCCTGGATGCTCTGGTGGTCGCCCGCCCCGGCAGCCTTCTTGACGTACTTGGTCGTGTCGCAGGCGGCGGCTAGGAGGACCTGGGGGAGGGCCGCGAGGAGGAGGAGGGCCGCGCTATATATATAAATTCGCGCGCGCGCGCGCACAAAGCGATAGCCCGACGCGAACGCCCCCTTCCGACCGCGCACATGTACCTTATAGTGTTTAATCGCGAATTAAATGTTACGGACGTCGCCAAAAGGTGACTGTTGTCAGGTAGTGTCAGGAAAGACATACAACGTCATATTCAGCGTTTCCCGACGATAATTCAGTCACGGAAATTTGACATTGAGTGAAATTACTCAATACAATGAGCAATAAATGACGCTGCCAACCTTCCGCCGGCCGATCCTAAAGGTCTTCCTCCAGCGCCTCCGGGAGCCGCGCCGCGCCCTCCAAGCGGTCGTGGGCCCGCGCCAGACCGGCAAGACCGTCCTGGTCCGCCAAGCCATCGGGGAGCTCAATATCTCCCACCACTACGCTTCCGCCGACGAGCCCTCCCTGCGCGATTCCTCCTGGCTGGCCGCGCAATGGGAGGTCGGCCGGATGCGGGCCAAGGACGCCGGCCGCGCCGGAGCCGTGCTGGTGCTCGATGAGGCCCAGAAGGTCGAGCGCTGGGAGGAGACCATCAAGCGCCTTTGGGACGAGGACACCGCCTCGGGCGCCGCGCTCAAGGTCGTCGTCCTCGGCTCGGCTCCCGCCTTGGTCCAAGGATGCCTGCAGGACCAGCTCCCCGGCCGCGTCGAGGTCCTCCGCGCGCCGCACTGGACCTACCCCGAGATGCGCGCCGCCTTCGGCTGGAACCTCGAGCAGTACCTGTTCTTCGGCGGCTACCCCGGCGGGGCGGACCTGCTCCCCGACGAGGAACGCTGGCGGCGCGCGGTGCTCGACGGCCTGCTCGAGACCGCCCTCGCGCGCGACATCCTGCTCCAGGTCCGGGTCGACAAGCCCGCCCTCCTGCGCCAGTTCTTCCGGCTCGGCTGCGAGCGCTCGGCCGAGGTGCTCTCGTATCAGAAGATGCTCGGCCGGCTCACCGGGGCCGGCAACACCGTCACCCTGGCGCATTACCTGGACCTCTTGTCGGGGATCGGCCTCATGACCGGCCTGCAGAAGCACGCCGGCGCGCGGGTCAAGAAGCGCGGCTCGAGCCCCAAGCTGCTCGCGCTCAACACCGCGCTCATGACCAGCGCCTCCGAGCTGTCGTTCTCGGCGGCGCGCGAGAACCGCGAGGTCTGGGGCCGGCTCGTCGAGTCCGCCGTCGGAGCCCACCTCGTCAACGGCCTTCCGGACGGCGTGTCGGTCCTCTATTGGCGCGAAGCCAACCGCGAGGTGGACTACATCCTCAAGCACAAGGGGCGCGTCACCGCCGTGGAGGTCGTCACCGCGCGCCGGCGCGAGACTCTGCCCGGCATGGCCGCTTTCAGCGCGGAGTTCCACGTCCACAAGCGCCTCGTCGTCGGCGGGGCGGCCCTGCCGCTCGAGGACTTCCTTTCCTCCCCGCCCGAGCGATGGCTCACCCCATGACGGCCCCGCTTCTTAGCTATCCCGGAGGGCATCTTGAACTTTTTTATAGTAGTGGTATACAATAGTTCAAATGAAGATAACCCGGCGCTGCTTCGCGGAGCTCGTCAAGGAAATCCGGCGGCCGGAGATATCCATCCTCCTGGGGCCGCGTCAGGTCGGGAAGACCTTCCTGCTCCGCGAGCTGCAAAGACAGGCCCGCAAGGCGGGCCTTCGGACGCGCTACTTCAACCTGGAGATTCCCTCGGACCTCCGAGTGTTCAACAAGCCCGACAGCGAGGTCTTCCGCCTGCTCACCAAGGGAGTGGACGTCGTCTTCATAGACGAGTTCCATTATCTGAAGAACGCGTCGAAGATATTCAAAGCCATCTTCGACAGCCGGAAGAAGGTCAAGATCTTCGCCTCCGGGTCATCCTCCATCGAGATCCATAAGCATCTCAAGGAAAGCCTCGCCGGCAGGAGGCTGGTGACCAGGGTCGCGCCGCTCAGCTTCGATGAATTCAGCCAGAGGACGCCGAAGAGCGCGGCGGCGGGCCGCACCGCGGAGTATCTTACCTACGGCGGCTTGCCGGGGCTCCTCCACGCCCCCGATGCCGGGTCCAAGATCAGGCTGCTCGATGAGATGCTGGCGACCTATATCCAAAAAGACGTGAAATCCCTGATCAAGGAAGAGAATGTCAGGGCCTTCAACAACCTGATCTACCTGCTGGCTGAGAACCAAGGCTCCCTACTGTCCGAAAACAGCCTGTCGCGCGAGATCGGCTTGACCGCCGCCACGGTCAACAGGCATCTTTCCATCTTGGAGAACACCTACGTCTATCACCCGGTATACTCCTATTCCCGCCGCCTGGGCAACGAGCTTAAAAAATCCAAGAAAGCCTATTTTTACGACCTGGGGATCAGGAACGCCCTCCTGAAAGACTTCGGCTCGCTGAGAGGCAGAAGCGACCTCGGCGTGCTCCATGAATCATTCGTCTTCCTGCAGTTGGCCTACGCCCTCAAGCCGAACACCGAGATCAGATTCTGGAGGAACAAGCTGGGGCAGGAGATCGACTTCGTCGTCTTAAAGGACAGAAAACCCTTCCTCATCGAGGTCAAGACGACGCTTTCCAGCCGCGCGATCCCGCCGGCGATGAAGACCTTTATCTCCCACTACCCTGAGACGCTCGGCGCGGTGGTATTCTCCGAGAACACGGTCGGCACGGAGACATTCATGGGGAAGACTGTCCGCTTTGAGCCTTTGACATCCGCACCCGGCGTCATCCAAGCGCTTATGGCGGCATGACGGCGCGGCCGGGGTGGCGGCGGCCCTGATATGAACGCGTCGATTTTCGTGGAGGGCGCCGCCGGCAACCGACTGCACTTAGTCGACTGGGGCGGTTCGGGCCTCGGCCTGCTCCTGCTCCACGGCATGGCCGCCAACACGGCCTGGTGGGACCCCGTGGCCCCGCTCTTGGGCGGCCGGCGCGTCGTGGCCTTGGACCTGCGCGGCCACGGCGACAGCGGGTGGACGGACGGTTACTCCCTCGATGACTACGCCGCCGACGTCGAGGCGGTCCGCCGCGGCCTGGGGTGGGAGCGCTTCAGCATCGCCGCGCACTCGCTGGGCGCCCGGATCGCCCTGCGCTGCGCGTCCAACGGCGCGCCGCTCGACGCCGCGGCCCTGCTCGACTTCTACGCGGCCGACTGGCCCGGCCGGGCGGTGCCCTCAGGGACGCGTTCCCAGCCAGCCTACGCCGACGAGGACTCCATCGTCGCGCGCTTCCGGCTTCAGCCGCCCGGGACGCTCCTCGACGAGGCCGGCCTGCGCGCTCTCGCGCGGCGCGGCGTGCGGCAGGGACCCGACGGGCGCTGGTCGTGGAAGTTCGACTGGCGGGTGGTCTCGCAGGCGGTCGACTGGGACCCCGGCGAGCCGTCGCGGGCCGCAATCCCCGTCCTTCTGGTCCGCGGCGAGGCCAGCGAGACCATGCCGCGGGCCGCGTTTAAGAGCGTGCTCAACGCCCTGCCGGACGCCCGCGGCGTGGAGATCCCGCGCGCCCACCATCACGTCACGCTCGACGCGCCGCGCGAGTGCGCCGAGGCGCTGGGCTCCTTCCTCGACTCCATCCCTTCGCGGTCTTGAGAGGCGTATCCTCGGAGAGGGAACCTTTTGAGGGGGTTGAGCGTATATACCGGATAAGGGGCCGATGGACCCTGGCCCGGGCCGGATGCGAGAGGTAAGATACGCTTATGGCGAGCAAGGAGAGGCTGGCGACCAAAAAGGACCTCGGTATTTTGAGCGAGGACCTCCGCATTTCGAGGGAAGCGACCAAGGCGGACCTCCGTATTTTGAGCGAGGACCTCCGCATTTCGAGGGAAGCGGCCAAGGAGGACCTCCGCACTTTTCGGGAGGCTATGCGCCAAGACTTGCGGGAGGCGCTCAGCGAGTCCCAGCAGGGGCTCAAAACCCATTTCGATGAGCGCTTCAATAAGTTGGCCATCGCGGTGGACAAATGCGTTCCGCGCGCCGAGTTTCAAGAGGCCATCGGGAAGCTGGACGCCAAAGTCGACCGCCTGGTGGTAGTCATGGACCGCATGACGGGAGAGCTGTTCGACAACAGCCAGTCCCACGTCCTCTTCGGCGCCATGTTCGGCGACCATTGCCGCAGCCTGAGCTCCCACGCGCGGCGCATCACCGCGCTGGAAGGGCGGCTGACGCCGCCGGCGCCTTGATCGGCTAGATCCTCGCGGTCTTGAGCGCCTCGAGCGCCGAGCCCACCGTCGTGAACTTCTCGCGGATCTTGCCGGCCGCCTGGCCGCGGGAGAGCTCGAGCGCGTCGAGACGCTTCCAATCGGCGAAGCTGACCAGGTCGGCCTTGCGCGAGCGCAGGAAGGCCTCGGCCTCGGCGGCCCCGCGCCCCGGCGCGAGGCCGGCCTTGAGGTCCTCGAGTATCCGGGCCGCGGTCTCGGTGGAGCAGGCGCGATTGGTGCCGATAAGGCCGGACGGTCCGCGCTTGGCCCAGCCCACCACGTATTCGCCGCAGATGACCGGCCCGCCGGCGGACTCCAGGAGCCGGCCGCCGGCGTTGGGGAACACCCCGCGCTCCGTGTCGAAGGCCACCCCCGGCAGCGGGACGCCGAAGTAGCCGACCGAGCGCAGGACGAGGCCGACCTTGACGGTCTCGAACTCGCCGGTGCCGCGCGCCTTGACCGCGCCCTTGGCGTCGCGCTTGAGCGCGTTGCGCTCCAGGCGCGCCGCGCCGACGCGCCCGCCCTCGCCTATGAGCTCGACCGGCGAGACGCAGAAGCGCAGGCGGACCTTCCGTCCGCGGCTCCCCTCGCCGCGCGCGGCCGCCTTCTGGAGGAACTCGACGTTCTTCTTGGCGCTGGCGTCGGCGCGCGCCAGGTCCTCGCGGGAGGCCTCGTCGAGGGCGACGTCCTCCGGCCGCACGACGAGGTCGGCCGAGGAAAGCTCGCCCAGCTCCGTGATCTCGGCCGGCGAGAAGGCCGCCTGGACGGGGCCGCGCCGGCCCAAGAGCCAGATGTCCTTGACCCGGCTGGCCCGCAGGGCCTCCACCGCGTAGTCGGCCATATCGGTCTTGGCCAGCTCCTCGGGGTCCGAAGCCAGGATGCGCGTGACGTCCATCGCCACGTTGCCGATGCCCACCACGGCCACGCTCTCGCAGGAAAGGTCGAAGCGGCGGTCGTGGTAGTCCGGATGGCCGTTGTACCAGCCCACGAACTCGGTGGCGGCATGGCTTCCGGGCAGGCCCTCGCCCGGGATGTCCATGTGGTGGTCGCCCTCGGCGCCTACCGCCAGCACGACGGCGTCGTAGAGGCGGCGCAGGTCGTCGACCGAGAGATCGGCGCCGACCTTGACGTTGCCGTAGAAGCGGAAGCGCGGGTAGGAGGCCGTCTTCTCATAGACCTTGATGACGCCTTTGATCTTCTGGTGGTCGGGAGCCACTCCCCCGCGCACCAGGCCGTACGGGACGGGAAGGCGGTCGAGCATGTCGACCTCGACCCGGACCGAGGCGTCCTTGAGCAAGGCCTCGGCGGCGTAGAAACCCGACGGACCGGAGCCTACGATGACGACCCTGAAGGGACGCGTTCCGTTCGACGCCATGCCTGCCTCCTTGGACGAAGAGCCGACACTAACGCTCTGCAACAGTCCTGCCTGGGCGCACCCGGCAGAGCTTCGACCCTATAGGATGGCCGAGACGCGGCTCCAGCGCCAGGGCGGCGGCGCGGACCTTGTCCAAGTCGAGGCCCGTCTCCCCCCCCTCGGCCGCGAAGGCGAAGGCCAGGTCCTCGGTGGCGGCGTTGCCTCCGGCGCCGGGAGCGTAGGGACAGCCGCCCAGGCCGCCGGCGGAGGCGTCGAAGCCCGAGACGCCGAACTCCGACCAGGCCGTCAGCGCGTTGGCCACCGCCATGCCGTAGGTGTCGTGAAAATGCAGGAAGACCTTGTCGACCGGGACGGTCTTGAGCAGCTCGGCGAGCAAGGCGCGGACCTCGCGCGGCGCGGCGCGGCCGATCGTGTCGCCCACCGAGAGTTCGTCGACCCCCAACGCCAGGAGGTCGCGGCAGACGCCCACGGCCGCGGCGGGGGCCACCGGGCCGTCGTAGGGGCAGTGGAAGGCCGTGGAGACGTAGCCGCGCACCGGCAGGCCGGCGGCCTTGGCCCGCGCCGCCACCGGCCGGAAGCGTTCCAGCGACTCGGCGATGGAGGCGTTGATGTTGCGGCGGTTGAAGGTCTCGGAGGCGGCCGTGAACACGGCGATCTTCTGGACCTTGCACTCGAGGGCGCGGTCCAAGCCTTTCTCGTTGGGGACCAACGCCGAGTAGACCACGCCGGTCTTGCGCCAAAGCCGCCTAAACAACATCTCCGAGTCGGCCATTTGCGGCACGGCGGCCGGCGAGACGAAGGCCCCGGCCTCCACCTCCCCCACGCCCGTCTCGGCCAGGGCCTGGACGAAGGCCAGCTTGTCCTCGAGCGGGATGGCGAGCGCCTCGTTCTGGAGGCCGTCGCGCGGGCCCACCTCGACGAAGCGCAGGCGGGGGCGCTTCAGCATTCCTTGAGCCATTGGGGCGGCCGGCGCTCGAGAAACGAGGCCAGGCCCTCGCGGCCTTCCGCGGAGCCGCGGGCCTTGACCAACGTATCGAGCGAGAACTTGATGCGCGCGGAGCGGTCCATCGAGCCCAGGCGGGCCAGGTAGCTCTTGGCCAGCTTCAAGGCCTGCGGGCCGTTCTTGAGCACCTCGTCGGCGAACTTGCGGGCCCGGGCCTCGAGGTCCTCGCGCGCCACGACCTCGTGGACGAGGCCGGTGGCCAGGGCGGTCTCCATGCCGAAGACCTCGCTGGTGAGATAGAGCCGGCGGGTATGGCTCATGCCGATCTTGGGCAGGACGAAGGTCGAGACCACGGCCGGCAGGATGCCGAGGCGGCACTCCGAGAAGCACATCTTGGCGTCGGCCGCGGCCACCACGACGTCGCAGGCCGCGACGAGGCCCAGGCCGCCGCCGTAGACACCGCCGTGGACGGCCGCGATGACGGGGACCGGGCATTCGTCGACGGCGCGGATGGCGCGCACCAGGCGCTCGGCGTCCTTGCGGTTCTTGGCCGGTGAATAGTCGGCCGCGCGGCGCATCCAGCGGATGTCGGCGCCGGCGCAAAAATCGGCGCCGTGGGCCTTGAGGACGGCGACCCGGGCCCGACCCTTGCCGAGCTCGGTGAAGCAGTGCTCGAGCTCGGCCAGGGTCCGCTCGTCCATGGCGTTGCGGACCTCGGCGCGGTCGAGCGTGACCCAGGCCACGCGGCCTTCGACGTTGAGCTTGAGATGCTGGTAGTCCACGGGGCCTCCTACATCCGGAAGACCGGGGAGCGATGCTCGGGCACCGGGGCCTGGGAGGCGGCCCCGAAGCAGACGCCGAGGACCTGGCGGGTCAGGTGCGGCTCGAGGATGCCGTCATCCCAGAGCCGGGCGGTGCCGTAATAGGGATGTCCCTCGCGCTCGTACTGCTCGCGCACCGGCGCGGCGATGGCCTCGGCCTCCTTCGACGAGAGCTCTTTCTGCTGGCGGGCCAGCTGCTCGCGCTTGATGATGACCATGACCTGGGCGGCCTGCTCGCCGCCCATGACCGAGACCCGGGCGTTGGGCCAGGTGAACATGAAGCGCGCGCCGTAGGCTCGGCCGCACATCGCGTAGTTGCCGGCCCCGTTGGAGGAGCCGATGACGATGGTGACTTTAGGCACGGGGGCGGTCGACACCGCCTGCACCATCTTGGCGCCGTGCTTGATGATGCCGGCCTGCTCGACGGCCGTCCCGACCATGAAGCCGGTGATGTTCTGCAGGAAAAGCAACGGGATCTTGCGCTGGGAGCAGAGCTCGACGAAGTGCGCGCCCTTCATCGAGGACTCCGGCAGGAGGATCCCGGAGTTGCCGAGGATGCCCACCGGCCGGCCCATGATCCTGGCAAATCCGCAGACCAAGGTGGTGCCGTAGGCGCGCTTGAACTCGTGGAAGCGCGAGCCGTCTACCAGACGCGCGATGACCTCGCGGACGTCCCCCGGGCGGCGCAGGTCGCGGTTCACGAGCCCGTAGAGCTCCTCGGCCGGGAATAGGGGTTCCTCGTAGCCTTCGGGCTCGCGATAGCGCGGAAGGTTGAGGTTCTCGACGATGGACCGGCAGATGCGCAGGGCTTCGGCGTCGTCGGCGGCCAGGTGGTCGGTGACGCCGGAGACGCGGCTGTGCATCTCCCCGCCGCCCAGTTCTTCCACCGTACATTCCTCGCCGGTGGCGGCCTTGACCAGCGGCGGCCCGCCGAGATAGATAGTGCCGCTGCCGCGCACGATGACGCACTCGTCGGACATCGCCGGCACGTAGGCCCCGCCGGCCGTGCACATCCCCATCACGACCGAGATCTGCGGGATGCCGGCCGCCGACATGACGGCCTGGTTGTAGAAGATGCGCCCGAAGTGCTCCTTATCAGGGAAGACGTCGGCCTGCTTGGGCAGGAACACCCCGCCGGAGTCGACCAGGTACACGCAGGGCAGGCGGTTCTCGAGCGCGATCTCCTGGGCCCGCAGGTGCTTGCGGATGGTCTCGGGGTAGTAGGTCCCCCCCTTTACCGTGGCATCGTTGGCCGCGAGGACGCAGAGCCGGCCCGAGACGACACCCAGGCCGGTCACCAGGCCCGCGCCGGGGACCTCGTCGTCGTACATGCCGAGGGCGGCCAGCGCCGAGAGCTCGAGGAAGTCGCTGCCGGGGTCGATGAGGGCCTTGACCCGCTCGCGGGCCGTCATCTTCCCGCGCTTCTTGTGGAGCTCCACCGCCTTCTCGGAGCCGCCCTTGCGGACCCGCTCGAGCTTCCCGTGCAGGTCGGCCAGGAGCTTCTCGTGGTGCTTGAGGTTCTCCTTGTAGTCGGAAGAACGGGGGTCGACGCGCGTCTCGAGGGCGGGGGTGTCCGAATCTGCGCTCATGGGCGGATAATACCTAATCGGTGCCTAATCGTAACTACTCAGGTCCTTCGCGGTTCGTGCGCATAGATTTTCTGCTGGACTAACTCACGTCCTCTGTTGTAGATTAACGACGCATGAAGCCGCGTCGCATCCAAGGCCGGATCATCAGCGATGAAGACGTCGCCCTCG
>JACPXC010000034.1 GCA_016196755.1 Elusimicrobiota bacterium | reverse complement strand
TCCCGTAGGAGGCTCTTGACGCCCCACTCGGCACCGGAGGTTTCCCTCCGCTGCTGGGGCCTGCTACCGGGCGCTCCGACGCCTGCCCGGACGGGACTCGCACCCGCTGGTAATGCACGGCCTTACGGCGTACCACCCGGGTGATTATAGGACGGAAGCACCTATTGAATCGCCCTTGGTCGCGGACTAAACTGTCTCCATGTGCGGGATCGCCGGCGCCCTCTCGCTCGGGCGCCCCTTAGGGCCCGAAGACCGGGCCGACGTCGAGCGCATGGGCGGGGCGCTCGTCCACCGCGGTCCCGACGGCGGCGGCCTCGACGGCGACGACTCCTGCTTTTTGGCCAACACCCGCCTGAGCGTCACCGACACCGGCCCGCTGGCCGCCCTGCCGATGCGCGGACGGGGCGGGGCCGTCCTCCTCGCCTTCAACGGCGCGGTGACGAACTTCCGCGAGCTCCGCCGGGACCTGGAACGCGACGGCCCTCCCTTCCTGACCGGCTCCGACGCGGAGGTACTCCTGCGTCTTTATGAGGACGAAGGCATGGGCTTTCTCCCGAAGCTCTCGGGGATGTTCGCCTTTTGCCTCTATGACGCCCGCGCGGGCAAGGTCTGGCTGGCCCGCGACCCGTTCGGCCAACGACCGCTGTTCACGCGCGTCAAAGCGGGGCGCCTGCATTTCGCCTCCGAAATCAAATCTTTCCTCGAATTGCGCGATTTCGACAAGCGCTTGGACGCCGAAGGCCTGTCGCACTTCCTCTCGCTGGCCTACATCCCCGGGGCGTCCACGCCCTTCGCCGAGGTCCGCGAACTGGGGCCGGGACGCCTCCTCGAAGTCGACCTCCGGCGAGAGCGCGTGGGCGAGCGGGCCTTCTTCCGGCCGGACTATTCTCCCGACCCGACGATCTCGCGAGCCGAGGCCGCCGCCGAGGTACGCCGCCTGCTGGAGGGTTCGGTGCGCCGCTGCCTCGACCTCGACGTGCCGGTGGGCCTGAGCCTGTCGGGCGGCGTCGACACCGGGATACTGCTCGGCATCCTCAAAAAGCTCGGGCGCTCGCGGTCGACCCACACGTTCTCGCTGAGGGTCGGCGACGCCTCCTTCGACGAAACGCCGTTCCAGCGGACCCTGGTCGAGTTCGCGCAGCCCATCCACCACGAGGTGTCGGTCTCGCCTGAAGCGGTGCTGGAGGGGCTCAAGTCCCACATGGCCTATCTCGACGAGCCTTCCGGAGACGGGGCCGCCATCCCCATGTTCCTCCTGGCGCGCCAGGCCGCCGAGCACGTGAAGGTCCTGCTCTCCGGCGAGGGCGGCGACGAGGTCTTCCTCGCCTACGAGACCTACCGCGCCTACAACGCCCGCCGGGCCTACAGGCGCGCGCTCCCCGCCCCCTTGCGCCGCCTGGTCCGCGAGGCCTGCCGCCGCCTGCCCGTGTCGCATGACAAACTCAGCTTCGATTTCCTCGCCAAGCGCTTCAGCGAGGGGGCGGAGCTGCCCGTCCCCGAGGCGCATTTCTTCTGGCGCCATGCCCTCGCCGAGGCGGACAAGACCCGGCTGATGCCGGCCTCCGCGGCCTTTCCTCCCACGTCGACGCTCTTCTCCGACCTGTTCGGGCGCCTGGGTTTCGAGGATGAGTCCCGCCTCGCCTGGATGGACATCGAGCTCTACCTCGTCGGCGACCTGATGGTCAAAAACGACCGGATGCTGATGGCCCACTCGCTGGAAGGCCGCTTCCCTTATCTGGACAAGGACCTGTTCGCCTACGCCGCGCGCCTGCCGACCGGCCACAAGCTGCGCGGCCTGCAGGGACGCCTCGTCCAGAAGGAAGCCGCCCGCGGCCTCGTCCCCGATTCCATCCTAGCCCGCTCCAACATGGGCCTGGAACTCCCCCACTCGCGCTGGTTCCAGGGCGGCCTGAAGGCCCTAGCCGAGCACCACTTCCGCCGCGACGCCGTGGCGCGGACCGGCCTGCTCGACCCCGACGCCGTGCGGGCGCTCTGGGACGAGCACCAGAGCGGCCGCAGGGACAACGGCCGCTCGCTATGGTGCGTCCTCAACCTCCTGCTCTGGCACGAGCTCTTCATCGAGCGGGGCGACTACAAGCGCTATTGGCGGAGCTCGCCGAGCCCCGCGCGCTGGACCCGCGCCGCCGTCCCCACCTGAGTCCTGGGGCCTTTGTTGCGCCCCATTCGGACATTTTGCTAACCTAGTTCCTCGACGGAGACGCCGACTCCGTCACTCACCAAGGTATGCCTATTCCGATCCCCTCAGAATACCGCGGCGAAACCAGAAGGACCCCTCCGGAGGTGGCTGGACATGCCCCAATTCATCGGCCGTGACCGCGAAGCCAGGCGCTGCTACGGGTTCGACGAGATCGCCCTCGTCCCCGGCAGCGTGACGGTCGACCCGGAAGACACCGACACCTCTCTGAAGTTCGGCGACGTCAGCTTGGCGATCCCTTTCCTGGCCTCGGCCATGGACGGCGTCGTCGACACCGAGTTCGCCATCGCCATGGGCAAGGCCGGCGGCCTGGGCGTGCTCAACCTCGACGGCATCAACACCCGCTACGAGAAGCCCCGCGAGGTGGTCAGCCAGATCGCCGGCGCCACCCCCGACGAGGCCACCCGCCTCATCCAGGACCTCTACAAGGAGCCCCCGAAGGAGCACCTGATCGCCCGCCGCGTCGAAGAGATAAAGAAGTCCGGCGTGCCCTGCGCGGTGAGCACCATCCCCCAGAACGCCGACCGCTACGGCCCCATCGCCGCGGCCGCCGGCTGCGACCTCTTCGTCGTGCAGTCGACCGTCGCCACGGTGCGCCACAAGTCGACCCACTACAAGCCCTTTGACCTGGTCGCCTTCTGCAAGAAGATGAAGATCCCGGTCCTGGTCGGCAACTGCGTGGGCCACGACGTGGCCCTCGAGCTCATGGAAGCCGGCATCGCGGGCCTGCTCGTCGGCGTGGGGCCCGGCGCGGCCTGCACTTCGCGCGGAGTCCTCGGCATCGGCGTCCCCCAGGTCACCGCCACGATCGACTGCGCCTCGGCGCGCGACTTCTTCTTCAAGAAGACCGGCCGCTACGTCCCGATCATCACCGACGGCGGCATGTCGGCCGGCGGCGACATCTGCAAGGCCATCGCCTGCGGCTCCGACGGGGTCATGGTCGGCTCGGCCTTCGCGCGCGCCAAGGAGGCCCCGGGACAGGGCTACCACTGGGGCATGGCGACGCCGCACTCCAACCTGCCGCGCGGTACGCGCATCCGGGTCGGCATCACCGGGACCCTCGACGAGATCCTTTTCGGGCCCTCGCGGCTCGACGACGGCTCGCAGAACCTCATCGGCGCCTTGCGCACCTGCATGGGTGCCGTCGGCGCCGAGAACATCCGCGAGATGCAGCTCACCGAGATCATCGTGGCCCCCTCGATCCGCACCGAGGGCAAGCTGTTCCAGAAGGCCCAGCAGATCGGGATGGGGAAGACCTAAGGGACAAGGCCATGAAGGACTCGATCGTCATCCTCGACTTCGGCTCCCAGTACACGCAGCTCATCGCCCGGCGGCTGCGCGAGCTCGAGGTGTTCGCCGAGATCCTGCCCTACACCGCCAAGACGGCCGAGGTCCTCGCCAAGGGACCGGCCGGCATCATCCTCTCCGGCGGCCCGGCCAGCGTCCACAAGAAGGGCTCCCCGTCGGTCGACCCGGCCCTGCTCTCGGCCGGCGTCCCGGTGCTCGGCATCTGCTACGGGATGCAGCTGCTCGTGCACCTGCACGGCGGCACCGTCGCCCGCGCCGAGAAGCGCGAGTACGGGCATGCCAGCGTGGCGGTGCTGGCGGCCGACCCGCTATTTTCCGGCCTGCCGCGCAAGCTCAAGGTCTGGATGAGCCACGGCGACGGCGTGTCCCGGCTCGGCAACGGCTTCAAGGTCCTGGCCAAGACCGACAGCGCTCCGTTTGCGGCCATCGCCGACCCGGCCAAGCGCTTGTACGGGGTCCAGTTCCATCCCGAGGTCGTCCACACCCCCGAGGGCGCCAAGCTGCTCGAGAACTTCGCCCGCCGGGTCTGCCGCGCCTCCGAGCGCTGGACGATGTCCTCGTTCCTCGACGCCGCGGTCAAAGACATCCAGGACCGAGTCGGCGGCGGCAAGGTCGTCTGCGCGCTCTCCGGCGGGGTCGACTCCTCCGTGACGGCCGCGCTCCTCAACCGCGCGGTCGGCAAGAACCTCCACTGCGTCTACGTCGACACCGGCCTCGGCCGCCTCGGCGACCTCGAGTTCATGAAGGACCTCTTCCAGGGCACCCTCAAGGTCAACCTCAGGGTGGTCGACGCCTCCAAGCTCTTCCTCGGCCGCCTCAAGGGCGTCTCCGACCCCGAGAAGAAGCGCAAGATCATCGGCCGGACCTTCATCGAGGTCTTCGACGCCGAGGCCAAGCGCCTCAGAGGCGTCGACTTCCTCGCCCAGGGCACGCTCTACCCCGACGTCATCGAGTCGGTCAGCGTCCACGGGCCGTCCGCGGTCATCAAGAGCCACCACAACGTCGGCGGCCTTCCGAAGAAGATGAAACTCAAGCTCGTCGAGCCCCTGCGCCTCCTCTTTAAGGACGAGGTCCGCCGGCTCGGCCGGGAGCTCGGCCTGCCCGAGGACCTCCTGATGCGCCACCCATTCCCCGGCCCGGGGCTGGCGGTGCGCATCCTGGGGCCGGTGACCAAGGAGCGCTGCGACCTCCTGCGCAAGGCCGACCACATCGCGATCGCCGAGCTGCGCTCCTCGGGCCACTATTCCAAGGTCTGGCAGGCCTTCGTCGTGCTCCTGCCGGTGCGCAGCGTCGGCGTCATGGGCGACGAGCGCACCCACGACCACGTCGTCGCCCTCCGCGCCGTGGAGAGCGTCGACGGGATGACGGCCGACTGGGCCAAGCTCCCCTACGACCTCTTGGGCCGCATCTCGAGCCGCATCGTCTCCGAAGTCAAAGGCATAAACCGGGTGGCCTACGACATAAGCTCCAAGCCCCCCGCGACCATCGAATGGGAGTGATATCAATGACTCAGACCGTAGAGCAGTCCGAGATCGGCCTCAAGCCCACCTACCGCGGCAAGGTCCGCGACCTCTACGACCTGGGCGGCAAGCTCCTCCTCGTCGCCACCGACCGCGTCTCGGCCTTCGACCACGTCCTCCAGCCGGCGATCCCCGAGAAGGGCCGCATCCTGACCCAGATCTCGGCATTCTGGTTCCGCAAGACCCGCTCCGTCGTCCCCAACCACATGATCGCCACCGACCTGGCCACGATCGCCAAGCACCTGCCCAAAGGCGTGCGCCTCGACCCCAAGGCCTACGAGGGCCGGGTCATGCTGGCCCACAAGGCCGAGCGCGTCGACGCCGAGTGCGTGGTCCGGGGCTACCTGGCCGGCTCGGGCTGGAAGGAGTACCAGAAGACCGGCAAGGTCTGCGGCCACGAGCTGCCGGCCGGCCTGCGCGAGGCTGAGAAGCTGCCCGAACCGATCTTCACGCCTTCGACCAAGGCCGACCAGGGCCACGACGAGAACATCTCCCGCGACCAGTTGGCCGACCTCGTCGGACCCGACCTCGCGCGCAGCCTCGAGACCCTCTCGCTCAAGCTCTACTCCGAATGCGCGGCGCATCTGGCCACCAAGGGCCTCATCCTGGCCGACACCAAGTTCGAGTTCGGCTTCATCGACGGGGAGCTCGCCGTCATCGACGAGCTGGCCACCCCGGACTCCTCGCGCTTCTGGGACGCCGCGGCCTACAAGGTCGGCACCTCGCCCGAGAGCTACGACAAGCAGTTCGTGCGCGACTTCCTCGAGCGCTCCGGCTGGGACAAGAACCCGCCCGCCCCGACCCTGCCGCGCGAGGTCGTCGAGGGCACGGCCGCCCGCTATCGAGAAGCCCTGGCCAAGGTGACCTCATGAGCGCCGCCGCCCAGGCCGTCCCCAAGCCGGTCGGCGCCGAGGTCCCGCGCTACGTAGTCGAGGTGGGCATGAAGCCCGGGAACCCCGACCCCGCCGCGCTGGCCCTGCAGTCACAGCTCTCCTCGGTCGGCGTGGCCTCGGTCACCGAGGTGCGCGTCCTGGCCCTCTACGAGCTCCGCGGGCGCATGACCGCGGCCCAGGCCACCCTGGCCGCCCGCGACCTCCTGGCCGACCCGGTCACCCAAGACTACCGGCTCGACCGCCAGGCCGCCGCCCCCCTCCCCGCGCATTGGCGCCTCGAGGTCTGGCTCAAGTCCTCGATGACCGACCCCGTGGGCGAGAGCGTGCGCAAGGCCGTCAAGGACTTGAACCTCCCCGAGCCGGCCACGGTCCGGACCGGCGCGGCCTACCAGCTCTTCGGCAGGCTCCAGAAGTCCCAGGCCGACCGCGTGCTCGAGCGCCTGCTATCCAACCCCGTCATCCACCGGGTCACGGCGGAGCTGCGATGAACGCGATGAAGACCGAAGCCGAGACCTCCGGAGCGGCACCCGCGGCCTGGCTCGCCGCCGCCCCCCGCCAGCTCGCCGAGATGAACGCGCGCGCCGGCTGGTCGCTCGACGCCGGCGAGCTGGCCGCCGTGCAGACCCACTTCCGCGCCCTCAAGCGCGAGCCGACCCGCGCCGAGGTCGAGACCCTGGCCCAGACCTGGTCCGAGCACTGCAAGCACAAGACCTTCACGAGCCCTATCCTCTACCGCGAGGGCAAGTCGACCAAGCGCATCAAGAGCCTGCTCAAAGAGACCATCGTCGAGGCCACCGCGAAGCTCAAGAAGCCCTGGTGCCTGTCGGTCTTCGAGGACAACGCCGGCATCGTGGCCTTCGACAAGAAGTGGGCGCTGGCTTACAAGGTCGAGACCCACAACCACCCCTGCGCGGTGGAGCCCTACGGCGGGGCAGAGACCGGCGTCGGCGGCGTGGTCCGGGACGTGCTCGGCGCCGGCCTGGGTGCTAAGCCCGTGCTCAACACCGACGTCTTCTGCTTCGCCCCGCCAGACTACGACGGCCCCCTGCCGTCGGGCACCCTGCACCCCAAGCGTACGCTGACGAGCGTCGTGGCCGGCGTGCGCGACTACGGCAACCGCATGGGCATCCCCACCGCGGCCGGCGGCGTCTGGTTCGACGCCGAGTACCGCCACAACCCCTTGGTCTTCGTCGGCACCGTGGGCCTTCTGCCCCGCTCGGCCGTGAAGAAGTCGGTGAAGCCCGGCGACCTCATCGTCGCCGCCGGCGGCCGCACCGGCCGCGACGGCCTGCACGGCGCCACCTTCTCCTCGGCGGCGCTCGACGACTCGGCCTCGGTCTCGGCGGTCCAGATCGGCCACGCCATCAACGAGAAGAAGCTCCTCGACGCCCTCCTGCGGGCGCGCGACCGCGGCCTCTACCGCGGCGTCACCGACTGCGGCGCGGGCGGCTTCTCCTCGGCCGTCGGCGAGATGGCCGCGCTCTGCGGCGCGCGCGGGGGTGCCGCGGTCGACCTCGAGAAGGCGCTCTTTAAGACCACCGAGATCGCCCCCTGGGAAGCGTGGGTGTCGGAGTCCCAGGAACGCATGGTCTTCGCGGTACCCAAGGAGAAGCTCTCCGCGTTCGCCGAGGTGTTCTCGGCCGAGGGCGTCGAGCATTGCGTGCTCGGCGAGTTCAACGACTCCGGCCGCCTCAAGGTGGCCTGGACGGGGACGGTCCTCGTCGACCTCGACCTCGAGTTCCTCCACCACGGCGTGCCGCGCCGCGAGCGCCAGGCCGTCTGGGAGACTCCCAAGCCCGCCGCCAAGCGCGCCAGCCGCGCCGCCCGGCGCGGCGAGGCCGGGGCGGCCCTGCGCTGGTGCCTCGCCCACCTCAACGTCTGCAGCCGCGAGTGGATCATCCGCCAGTACGACCACGAGGTCCAGGCCGGGACGGTGGTCAAGCCCCTGCAGGGCCTGCACCACGACGGCCCCGGCGACGCCACCGTCATCTGGCCCCAGGCCGTGGTCGGCGAGGAAGGCTCCTACCGCGGCTTCGGCGTGGGCCACGGCATGAACCCGAGCTACGGCAAGCTCGACCCCTACGCGATGGCCTTCTCCTGCGTCGACGAGGCGCTCTCGAACCTGGTCTGCTCCGGCGCCGACGTCTCCCAGGCCTCCCTGCTCGACAACTTCTGCTGGGGCGATCCCGAGGACCCCAAGGAGCTGGGACGGCTGGTGCGAGCTGCCATAGGCTGCCGCGACGCGGCGCTGGCCTTCGGGGCGCCGTTTATCTCCGGCAAGGACAGCCTCAACAACACCTACGCCGACGCGAAGGGCGCCAAGCACTCGATCCCCGGGACCCTCCTCATCTCGGCCACGGCCCCGGTCCCCGACGTGCGCCAGGCCGTGACGATGGACTTCAAGACCGCCAACAACTCGGTCTACATGGTCGGCGTCACCGCAGACGAGCTCGGCGGCTCCCTCTGGGAGGCCTTCGCCGGCGAGACCGGCGGACGCGTCCCCGAAGTCGACGGCAAGCGCGCCAAGGCGGCGCTGCACGCGCTCTCGGCGGCCATCCGCTCCGGACTCGTCCTGAGCGCCCACGACATCCGCGAGGGCGGCCTGGTCACGGCCGCCGCCGAGATGGCGTTCTCGGGCGAGGTGGGCGTCTCTATCGATCTAGAGCGCGTGCCGCGCGCCAAGGACGCCGCCGACCCGGTGACGATCCTGTTCTCCGAGTCGCAGAGCCGCTTCCTCCTCGAGGTCACGCCCGAGAAGGAGAAGGCCTTCCTAAAGGCCATGAGGGGAGTGACTCTAGCCCGCGTCGGCCAGACGATCGCCAACCCAATCCTGCGCGTCGTAGACCTCGACAGCCGCACGCTCCTCGAAGAGCGCCTCGGCGAGCTCAAGGCCGCCTGGCAGCGCACGTTGCCCGCGGCGCTGGGCTGGCCCGGCCTAAACGGCCACAACGGCCATAACGGGAGCTCCCGGTGAAGAAGCCCAAGGTCCTCATCCTGCGCACCGCCGGCACCAACTGCGACCTGGAGACCGCCTCGGCCTTCAAGATGGCCGGCGGCGAGCCCGATCTGCGCCACGTCAGGGAGCTGGTCTCGGGCAAGACCAAGCTCTTCGACTACGGCATCGTGGCGATCCCGGGCGGCTTCTCCTACGGCGACGACGTGGGCGCCGGGCGCATCCTCGCCAACGAGATCCGCGGCCAACTGCGCGAGCTGCGGGGCTTCATCCGCTCCGGCCGGCCGGTCATCGGCATCTGCAACGGCTTCCAGGTCCTGGTGAAGGCCGGGATCCTGCCGCACACTCCCGCCGGCGAGCAGGTGGCCTCGCTCTCCTTCAACGACTCCAACCGCTTCGAGGCGCGCTGGGTGCGCCTGCGCATCAACCTGCAGAGCCAGTCTCTGTTCGTGAAGGGCCTGCCGGAAATGATCGAGCTGCCCGTGGCGCACGGCGAGGGCAAGTTCGTCGTGAAGTCGCCCAAGGTCCTGGAGATGCTCAAGAAGACCCGTTCCATCCTCATGCAGTATGTCAACGAGGAGGGCAAGTTCGCGGGCTACCCGTACAACCCGAACGGCTCGCTCTTTAACATCGCCGCCGTCACCAACCCCGAGGGGAACTGCCTGGGCCTGATGCCCCACCCCGAGCGCTACGTGACCCGCTGGCACCATCCGAACTGGACCCGGCAGACCTTCTGCAAGGAAGGCGTCGGCCTCGAGCTTTTCCGCAACGCCGTCAACCACGCGCTCAACTAGGCGCGCGGAGTCGTATACTTCTGTAGGGGGGTGCCGCGTCTATGTGCGGGATCATCGGGATCGCCGATAGCCGAAACGCGGTGCCATTGGCCGCCACCGGCCTGTTCGCCCTCCAGCACCGCGGCCAGGAAGCCGCCGGGATCGTGGCCGCCGAC
Organism: Elusimicrobiota bacterium; assembly: GCA_016196755.1. Lineage (GTDB taxonomy): Bacteria > Elusimicrobiota > Elusimicrobia > UBA1565 > UBA1565 > SCTT01. The sequence goes on along the minus strand of JACPXC010000034.1, from coordinate 4,155 downwards.
GGCTCCCGCCTCACCGTGCGCACCGGCTTAGGGCTAGTCGACGAGGCCTTCCCCGAGGGCACGCTCAAGGCCCTCAAAGGCAGCACCGCCGTGGGCCACGTCCGCTACGCCACCTCCGGCGACAGCGACCTGCGCAACGCCCAGCCCCTGGTCTTCGAGCACGTCCACGGCCCGCTGGCCATCGCCCACAACGGCAACCTCACCAACGCCCTGACCATCCGCAAGAAGCTAGAGACCCGCGGAGCCATCTTCCGCACCTCCTCGGACTCCGAGGTCATCATCCACCTGACGGCCCGCCACCCGGGCCCGATCGAGGACGCCATCATCGCCGCCCTGCGCCAGGTGACCGGGGCCTACTCCTGCCTGTTCCTCACCCCGACCAAGCTCATCGCCGTGCGCGACCCGATGGGGTTCCGACCGCTGGTCATGGGCAAGATCGGCAAGGCCCGCGTGTTCGCCTCCGAGACCACGGCGCTCGAGCTCATCGGGGCCAAGTTCGAGCGCGAGCTCGAGCCCGGCGAGATGGTCATCGTCGAGGGCGGCAGAATGAGAGCCCTGAAGCCCTTCCCCCCCGCGCCGCGCAGGGCGTTCTGCGTGTTCGAGAAGGTCTACTTCGCGCGCCCCGACTCGGTATTCGGCGGCCGGGCGGTGATGACCGACCGTCAGTTTCTGGGCGCGGAACTCGCCCGCGAGATGAAAGGCGTGGAGGCCGACTGCGTGGTGCCGGTGCCCGACTCGGGCGTCCCGCATGCGATGGGGTTCGCGCGCGCCTCGGGCCTGCCGCTCGAGATGGGCCTGGTGCGCAACCACTACATCGGCCGCACTTTCATCCAGCCCGGCCAGGCGGCGCGCGACATGTCGGTGCGACTCAAGCTCGCCCCGGTCAAGACCATCCTCAAGGGCAAGCGCATCGTCCTCATCGACGACTCGATCGTCAGAGGCACGACCTCGCGCCGCATCGTGGGACTCTTGCGCAAGTCCGGGGTAAAAGAGATCCACATGGCGATCGCCTCCCCGCCCATCGTGGGCCCGTGCTTCTACGGCATCGACACCCCTAGCCGCTCCGAGCTCATCGCCGCCACGCGCTCAAAAGAAGCCATAAGGCGCTTCCTGGGGGCTGACTCGCTCAACTACCTCTCTATAGAGGGCCTGCTGCGCGCCGTCGGCGGCACCAACTCCGACACCTGCACGGCCTGCTTCACCGCCCGCTATCCGACGCCCATCGTCGACTTCGAGGAGCCCGGCCTCATCGGTTCCGAGGCGGGCGGGCCCGCCGCCGACGCCGCGGCCGCCGCGGCGAAAGCCTCGGCGCGAGACTCGTGAACGTCCTCCTGCTGGGCAGCGGCGGCCGCGAGCACGCCCTTGCTTGGAAGCTGTCCCAGAGCCCGCAGCTCGGCAAGCTCTACGTAGCGCCGGGCTCCGACGCCATCGCCCAATACGCCGAGCGACTCCCGATCAAAGCCCTGGACGTCCCAGGCCTCATCGCGGCCTGCAAAGAAAAGTCCGTGGGCCTGGTCGTCATCGGCCCCGAGGACCCGCTGGCGGCCGGCGTGGCCGACGCCCTGAGGGCGGCGGGCCTTATGGTCTTCGGTCCCAACAAAGAAGCGGCCCAGCTCGAGTCCTCGAAGTCCTTCGCCAAGGAGTTCATGACCAAGCACGGCGTGCCGACGGCGCGCTGGGAGCGCCATAACTCCTTCGAGATGGCGAAGGCCGCCCTGCGCAACTTCCCCGACGGCGTGGTCGTGAAGGCCGACGGCCTGGCCGCCGGCAAGGGCGTGCGGGTCTGCCATGCGCCCTCGACGGCCGAGGGCGCGCTCGAAGAGATCATGGTCAAGCTCGCCCACGGCGATGCGGGGTCCTCGGTCGTGCTCGAAGAACTCATGGAAGGCCCCGAGGTCTCCCTGCTCGGCCTCTGCGACGGCAAGCGCTTCCTGCCCCTGCCGCCGGCCTCCGACCACAAGCGGCTCATGGACGGCGACGAGGGACCCAACACCGGCGGGATGGGCGTCATCGCTCCAAGCCCCTACTTCTCGGCCGACATGCTGCCCGCCGTGGAAAAAAACATCATCGCCCCCATCCTCCGGGGCCTGGCCAAAGACAAGCTCGACTTCCGCGGCCTGCTCTACATCGGCCTCATGATGACGCCGGCGGGCCCCCGGGTGCTGGAGTTCAACTGCCGCTTCGGCGACCCCGAGACCCAGGCCGTGCTGACGCTCTTAGACGACGACCTGCTGGTCCTGCTCGAACGCACGGCCTGCGCCCAGCTCCCTGCCCAAGCTCCCCTCTGGCACGGCGCGGCCGTCACCGTCGTCTTGGCCTCTGAGGGCTATCCGATGCATCCGGTCCTGGGGCGCCCCATCACGGGCTTAGCCGAAGCCGCGGCGCGCCCCGGCGTCCTGGTCTTCCACGCGGGCACGGTCCGCGAGGACGGCATCTGGAAGACGTCGGGCGGCCGGGTCCTCGGGGTGACGGGCGCCGGGAAGGACCCCGCCGAGGCGCGTCAGCGGGCGTACGCGGCCGCCGACCTCATCGAATTCGAAGGCGTCCAACTGCGCCGCGACATCGGCAAGATCCCTGCGAGGCACTCATGAAAGTACTGATCCTGATGGGCAGCGACTCCGACCTCCCGGTCATGAAGAAGGCCGCCGACACGCTGACGAAGTTCGGGGTAGCCTATAAGATGACGGTGGCGTCGGCCCATCGGACGCCAGAGCGGGTGACCTCCCTTATAAAGGAGGCGGAGGCGGCGGGCGCCGGCGTGTTCATCGCGGCGGCCGGCATGGCCGCGCACCTGGCCGGCGCGGTGGCGGCGCAGACCACGCGCCCCGTCATCGGCGTGCCGCTCAACGCCTCGCTCGACGGCATGGACGCCCTCTTGGCCACGGCTCAGATGCCGCCCGGCGTGCCGGTGGCGACGGTAGCTGTCGACGGCGCCGCCAACGCGGCCCAGCTGGCCGTGCAGATCCTCGCGCTGGCGGACGCCGGGCTGGCCAAGAAGCTTGTCGACCATAAGAAGGAGATGGCCGAGGCCGTGCTCAAGAAGGCCGCGGCGCTCGAGACGGCGTAGGGCGGCGTTCCTCCTACGGACTCTGTCCGGACAGAGACGACTATCCCCGGGGATAGTGCTAGCTGAACTATCGAATGCATAAGGCAATAATCGCGGCTGCGATACTCTCTTTTTCGGGCTGCGGCGCCAATAAGAACCTCGACGCTTCTTCCAAGAGACCGATCTCCAAGATCCTGGTCCTAATCAAGAACCCGGACCAACCCGCTCTCGTATCGATGGACCCGGCGGCTGGCGGGGCGGCAGGCCTCTTGGGTGGCCTCATCGGCGGGGCACTGTATGCGGCCACGATCCATCGATCCGCCGCGGAGTTGTTGCCGCTAAAAAACAGGCTCAACGCCTGCGATTTCCCATCTCGCCTGGAAGCGCAGATACATGAGGACCTAGCGGCTCTTCTCAGTTCCGGCGCCGACACGGCGGTCAATGATCCGTTCCGGCGCTTTTTTGCCGGCAAGAGCCCGACGCCGGATGACAAGCTCCTAGCGATGGAAGCCGCGCGCGCGCAAGGGATTACGCACATCATGGCGGTCTCCCTTCTATTTCATGGGATCTATTACTCCCAAGACGCAAAGTCGTTCTACGACGTCACCGCCGCCGGAAGCCTTTTCGATTCGAACAATCCGGAAAAGGCCGTCTGGTCGGACGCCGCCAACGCGCGCAATCTGTCCGACAAGACCGCATACATGAAGCTAAGCTCGGAGTTGCAGCAGGATGGAGCCGAGGTCTGCGCCCAACTGCTCGGGCGCGGCGCCGCCGTTAGCCACAGGTTTGCCGCCAAGCTGGGAGTGCCTCGCTTCAAAACGGCCCTCGATCCCTACGCCAACTTTAGGAGATGATCGGAAGCGGTGTCAGAAGCGGGGCTGATTGTTGCGTAGTTGAAAAGTCATCTCGCCAACAATTCAACTCCGGGGCCTGAGGAGAAGGAGCAGACAATGGCATTATCGAAAACAGGCTCATGACGGGATACTGTGGGTAGGAAATAGCGTGTAAAACGAAACATCTGATGCGGTAACTTCTTGTTGCTTAGGACAAGGAGGCCGCACCAGATGCAAGAAGATTGTCTCACAGGGTTGCTTGGAATTCAAGGGTAT
>JACPXC010000033.1 GCA_016196755.1 Elusimicrobiota bacterium | reverse complement strand
GGGCGGCACTTTCGTCTCCACCATCAATTTGGCCGGCTTCGAGGACTCGCTTTTGGGCACGAACGTGAGCGCCTTGGCCCTGGACTTGGCCTCGCGCATCACCATGCGCAGCCATTCGGGTCCCAGGACGGGCCCCGCTTTCGAGAACGACCCGAACTCGCTGGTGGACTGGGCCGGTTTCGAGCCTTATCCGGGCTGCGTGCTCACCAGCAACGTCGGCGCGGGCCAGCCCTATGCCACCATATCAGCGGGCGTGGCGGCCCTGCCCGCGACCTTGCCCGGCCATTCCTGCGTGGTCGTCCGCGACGGGGCGACCTACGCCGAGCAGGTCACGGTGCAAAACTTCACCAACGCCGGCTCCTCGATCACGATACTCGCGGCGCCGGGCTTTGCGCCCGTCGTCTCCCCGCCGGCGGCCTCGACGGCGGCCTTCCTCATCGCCAACGCCTCGGTCAACGTCCAAGGGATCAGCGTCGTCGCCTCCCAGAACGTGCCCTACGGCGTCTGGGCGTCCTCGTCCTACGTCGCCCTCAGCGGCATCGGCGTGAGCACGAGCGGGCCGCTGGGCATCTACGCCGCCGGCGTGCGCATCAGCTCTTGGAGCGCCGTCGTCGACAGCACGGTGAACGTCTGGAACGCGCATGGCATCATGCTCCAGAACGCCGGCATGAGCGTGGTAGCGAACAGCACGTCGGTGACCAACAGCGGCGCTTTCAACGCCCTCTTCATCACCGCCGCCGCGAGCAACACCGTGACCGGCTCCTATATCCAGAACCTGTCGGGCAGCGGCGCCCGTCTGGATGCCGGCTCGGCTTACAACACCATCAGCCAGAGCACCATGGTCTCCAACGCCGGGCCCTTGGCGGCGGCGCTCTACATCGGCTCGGGCCGGAACCTGGTGACGGGCAGCTACATGCGCAACTTCAGCGGGCATGGCGCCATCCTGATCTCCGCCGCCAATAACGTCATCAGCCAGAGCACGATGGTGTCCGACTCAAACAGCGACAGCCACTATGCGCTCTACCTCCTCTTTGGGGCAAGCAACACGGTGACCGGCTCCTACGTGCAGAGCCAGTCCGGCGTCGGGGTCTACTTCGACTTTGACTCGGATTACAACCTCATCGCTCAGAGCACTATGGTCTCCAGCGGCAATAACGCCATCGTGATCAACGACTCGGATTGGAACACCCTGGCGGGGTCTTACGCCCAGAGCCTGGCGGGACAGTCCGCCAGGGTGAATGCCGCCGTCCACAACACGATCATAGGAAGCACCATCGTCTCCCAGGGCGCGGGGTTTGGCGCCCTCTACATCAACAGAGCCGCCTCCACCACCGCGATGGACTCCTACATCCAAGGCTCGACCGCGGCGGTGGTGACGGCCTCGACCGGCACCGTTTTCGGCGGCTCGGTCCTGACGGCCCTCGGGACCACCGGCAGCGCCCTCGTGGTGGGCGGAGGCGGCGTCAACCTTACCGTATCGACCTCGACCCTTTCGGGCGGGCCGGCAGGCGCCGGCATCCTGCTCGAGGCCGGAGTCTCCGGCCTGGTCTCGCTGACGACCAACACCGTCATCGGCGGGCGCTACGGCGTCTCGATCGCCACGATGTCCTGCGGGACCTGCGACGGCAACCTGACGATCTCGAGCTTGGTATTCACCGGCGGCCTCGCCTCGGGCGCCACGGCGATCCACTTCACCGGCGGGACCTTCGTCTCGACCTTCTCCCATGCGTTCTTCCCGGATACGCTAGGGACCAACGTCAACGGCAGCGCGCTCTCGGCCGGCTCGCGGATCACGATGCGCGCGTCCTCGGGCCCGCGCACCGGCCCGGCCTACGAGAACGACCCCAGCGGCTACGTCGACTGGCAGGGCTACGAGCCCTTCCCGGGCTGCGCCGTGACAAACAACGTCGGCGCCGGGACGCCGTACCCGACGATCCAGTCCGCCGTGGACGCCCTGCCGGGCACGATCCTGGGCCACAACTGCGTCATCGTGCGCGACGCGGGAACCTACGCCGAGCAGGTGACCCTGCGCGGCTTCGAGACGGGCGCGGGCAGCATCACGGTCCGTTCCGACCCCGCGCTCCCCGAGCGCCCCGTCGTCGACCCGCCGGCGGCTTCGACCGCGGCCTTCTTCATCCAGACCGCCTCAGTGACGGTGGCCGGCTTCGACGTGAAGCCCACCGTCGAGGGACTCAGCTACGGCGTCTGGGCCTCGTCGGGCTACGTGTCCATATCCACGGTCAACGTCGACTCGGGCGGGAGGATCGACCAGGCGGGCATGAGAGTGTCGAGCTGGACGACGGTCGAGCGCTCCAGCGTGACGACTCAGTCGGCGCACGCCTACCTCCTCGACTCGACGGCGGAACTCAGCGTCGTGCGCTGGAGCACGGGCACCGCGGGTTCGGGCCGGGCGGTCTACCGCGTCGAGGGTTCGAGCAACGTCCTCCATGAGGTCTACGGCTGGTCCTCGACCACCGCGTTGGACCTCCGGGCCGGCGGCCGCTTCAACGAGGTCCGCGGGAGCACGATGGCTTCGAACGGCTGCTGCGTCTTGCTGAGCGTCATCGGAGGCTCATCGAACACCATCGTGGGAAGCGTGGTCGCCGCCCCGTCGGGCCGCGCCTTCGCTACCCTGCCCGGCGCGGTGTTCAACACGATCATCAAGAGCACGTTCACGACCAGCCAGAATTTCACCGGCCCCGTCTTCGCGCTGGCTTCCGACTCCAACACCATCCGGGAAAGCTACTTCGCCAACGACTTCCCGCTCGAGGTGAGCGGCTCGGGGAACCTGATCTCGGGCAGTACGGTCACCTCCCGTCAAGACAACTATAACGCGCTGGGCATCTCCGGCTCGTCGAACACGGTGTCCGGCTCGGTCATCCTCTCGGGCAACGCCAGCGCCTTGTCGCTGAGCGGCGGAGGCCACTCGAACCGGGTGGTGCGCAGCACGGTGTCGGCGGCGAGCACGAGCCTCTCTTTCGGGGCGATCTACGCCGTCGGCAGCGGGACCAACACGGTCGAAGAGAGCTACGTCTATAACCCCGTCGGCCACGCGATCAACCTCTTCACGGGGGCCCACCGGACGTCGGTCCTGCGCTCGACGGTGGTCTCCAATGCCGCGAACTTCGCGGCCCTGTTCGTCAACGGCGCCGACTCGGGCACGTTCGCCGACTCCTGGTTCGAGAACGCCGCGGGCACGGCCGTCGTCCTGCGCGCGGGCGCGGACCACCACACCCTCATCCGCAGCACCGCGGCGGGCGGCGGCGCCTGGGGCCTGTACGTCTCCGCCTCGTCCTCGAACACCGTGCTCGACTCCTACGTGCAGGGCGGGACGGCCGCCTTCGTCACGGCCTCCACCGGGACGGTCGTCGGAGGCTCGGTCCTTGCCGCCACCGGCACCGCCGGCGGCGCCCTGGTCCTGGCGGGGGGGAGCGTGAACCTGTCCGTGACGACCTCGGCCCTGACGGGCGGGGCCGCGGGCGCGGGCCTGAGCCTGAGCGCCGGAAACTCCGGCCTGGTGAGCTTGACGACCAACGCGGTCTCGGGCGGGCGTTGGGGCCTCTCGGTGGCCGCGATGTCCTGCGGGGCCTGCGACGGCAACCTGTCGATCTCGAGCCTGGTCTTCGCGGGCCCGCTGGCCGCCGGGGCGACGGCCGTTGATTTCGCGGGCGGGGCCTTCGTCTCGACTTTCGCCTACGTCGACTTCAGCGCCGCGGGGCTCGCGGTGAACGTCAACGGCCTCCCGCTCTCGGCGGGGTCGCGGATTTGGATGAAGACGCCCAACGGCGCGCGGGCCGGCCCCGAGTTCGAAAACGACCCGAACGCCTACGTCGACTGGGAAGGCTACGAGTCCTACCCGGGCTGCGCCGTCACGCGTCAGGTCGGCGCTGGCAAGCCTTACGCGACGATCCAGGCCGGCGTGGACTCCCTGCCGGCGACTTTGACCGGCCACAGCTGCGTGGTGGTCGCCGGCGGGGCGACCTACAACGAGCAGGTGACAGTGGCGAACTTCGTCAACGCGGGCTCCTCGATCACCATCCTGGGCGACCCGACCTCCGCCCAGGCCCCGGTCGTCTCGCCGCCGGCAGCCTCGACGGCGGCCTTCCTCATCGCCAACGCCTCGGTCAACGTCCAGGGCATCAGCGTCGTGGCCTCCCAGAACGTGCCCTACGGCGTATGGGGGTCCTCGTCCTACCTCACCCTCAGCGGCATCGGCGTGAGCACGAGCGGGGCGCTCGGCATCTATGCCGCGGGCGTCCGCATCAGCTCTTGGAGCGCGCTCAGCTACAGCACGGTGACGGTCTGGAACGCGCACGGCATCTGGCTCGACGGTAGCGTCATGACGTCGGTGTCCTACAGCACCGCCGCCGCCAAACACGACAGCTTCTTCGCCCTGTACCTCCAGGGCGCAGACTACAGCGCGGTGACCGGTTCCTACATCCAGAACCTGTCGGGTTCGGGTGGCGGCGCCAGCCTGGACATCGGATCCGACTACAACGTCATCAGTCAGAGCACGATGATCTCCAGCGGCGACCGCGCGCTCTATCTATTCCAGGCCGACAGCAACACGGTGACGGGCTCATTGATGCAGGGCCTGGCGGGCTACGGAGCCTTCCTCCACGAATCCGACTTCAACACCATAACCTTCAGCACGATAGTCGCGGACAATTCCACCTACGGCGCTCTCTACGTCGCCGACTCCGACAGCAACACGCTGACGGGCTCTTACATCCAGAATCTCGATGGTAGCGCCGCAGGCCTGGACGTGGGCTCGGCTTACAACGCCATAAGCCTCAGCACGATGGTTTCCAATCGCGTCGCGTCCTACGCGCTCTACTTGGGCGACGCCGACAGCAACACGGTGACGGGCGCCTACATCCATAACCCGGCGGGTCACGGCGCCTACTTGTCCGGGTCTGCCTCTTACAACACGATCAGCCTCAGCACGATGATTTCCAATTCAGGCAGCTATAACGCGTTCTACCTGCTCGGCGATAATAACACCCTGACGGACTCATATTTCCAGAATCTGGGTCACGGCGCTTTGCTGATCAATGCCGATTACAACACGATCATCCGCAGCACCATGGTCTCTAACAGCTCCACCTTCCGAGCGCTCGCCCTGAGCGCCTCCGACCGCAACACGGTGACGGACTCCTACTTCCAGAATCTGGCGGGTGTCGGCGTCTACCTGTTCGCCGGCTCCGACTTTAACACCATCATCCGCAGTACCATGACCTCCGCCTCCACCACGCCGGACCGCTACGGCCTGCAAATCGTCGCGGCCTCCTCCAACACGGTCCTGGACTCCTACGTCCAGGGCTCCACCGCCGTGTTCATCTCCGGCTCCACCGGCACCGTCATCGGCGGCGGCGTGCTGGTAGCGACGAGCACGACGGGCAGCGCGCTTTATTTCCAGGCCGGGGTGAACCTGACCGTGGCCTCGAGCACCCTGCGCGGCGGGACGGCCCAGCGCGCCCTGGGCATCGCGGCGGGCAATGCCGGCAGGCTCGAGCTCTCGACGATCACCATCGTAGGCGGCGGGCGGGGTCTTGAGCTGGGCGCGCCTCTGCCCGGCGCGGATATGGCCGTCACTTCCGTGACCTTGGCCGGCGCGGAGCCCGCGGGCACCGGCGTGCATTTCCTGGGCGGGGTCGTCGTGGCGACGATCACCGCGGCGGCCTTCAACGACAACGGCATCGGTGTCAACGTAAACGGCGCGGCGCTCTCGGCCGGCTCGCGGGTGACGATGCGCGCGGACGCGGGTACCAAGACCGGCCCCAACTTCGAGCTCGACCCCTCGGGCTACGTCGATTGGCCCGATTACGCGCCGGCGCCCCCCGGCACCTGCGAGACGACCCGCACCGTGAAGAAGACGCCCGGGGCGGGCGACCATACCTCGATCCAGGCGGCGGTCAACGCCATCCCAGCCTTGGTGACGGGCGACTACTGCATCTTCGTCGACTCGAGCCCCTATTCCGAGAGCGTGGTCATCGCCAACAAGGACACCCAGAACCTTTACCGCATCAAGATCCTCTCCGACCCGGCGATGCTGAGCACTGCCACGCGCATCATCCCGCCGGTCAAGTCCACGGCGGCGTTCGTCATCTGGAACGCCAGCGTGACGATCGGCGGCTTCAACGTCGTCTCGACGAACTCGGTGACGTACGGGGTATTGGCTTCCTCGGCCAACATCGTCATCTCGAGCGTCAACGTGGACTCGGGGGGGAAGATCGGTTCGGCGGGGATCAAGATCGCCGCCTGGTCGCTGTTGGAGAACTCCAGCATCACGGTGCAGAACGCGCACGGCATCTGGCTCGACGCCGCGGCCGGCGGCGCCCGGATCAGGGTCTCCACGGCGCTGGCGGATTCGGCGTCGGATTACGCGCTGTTCATGGCCGGAGTCGACAGCGCCGCCGTGACAGGTTCCTACATCTGGAACCTGGACGGTCACGCGGCCTTCCTGGACACCGACTCGGACTATAACGCCATAAGCCAGAGCACTATGGTCTCCAGCGATGCCGGCGGCCGGGCGCTTTACCTGAGCGGCGCCGACAGCAACACGGTGACGGGCTCCTATATGCAGAGCCTGGCGGGTTCCGGCGCCTTCCTGGACAGCGGTTCCGACTACAACACGATCAGCCAGAGCACGATCGTCTCGAACACCTCCAGTTACCGCGCGCTCCACCTCGTGGACGCCGACAGCAACACGGTGACCGGCTCTTACATCCAGAACCTGGCGGGTTACGGCGCATTCCTGGACGGCGGCTCCGACTACAACGCCGTCAATCAGAGCACGATGATTTCCAACTCCGGGCAACGCGCCCTCTACCTCAACGAGGCCGACAGCAATACGGTGGCGGGCTCCTATATGCAAAACCTGGGTGGTTCCGGAGTCCAACTCGACATCGACGCGTCCTACAACACCATCAGCCAGAGCACCATGGTCTCCAATGGGAACGTCACCGACCGGGCGCTCTTCTTGACCGGCTCTAGCAACACGGTGACGGGTTCCTACATCCAGAACTTGGCCGGCGACGGCGCCTACCTAAGCGGCGCCTCCTACAACACCATCAGCCAGAGCACCATGGTCTCCAACGCCTCAAGTTACCGCGCGCTCCGCTTCTTGAGCGGCGCCGCCAGCAACACGGTGACGGGCTCCTACATCCAGAACCTCGCAGGTGCCGGAGCCCACCTGAGCGGCGCCTCCTACAACACCATCAGCCAGAGCACCATGGTCTCAAACAGCGCCAGCCTCTGGGCGCTCTACCTGGGTAGTGGTTCCGATGCCAACACGGTGAGCGGATCTATCATGCAGAACCTCACAGGGCACGGCGTCGCCCTGGACATCGATTCTGACTACAACACGATCATCCGGAGCAGCATGACCTCCGCCTCCGCCGCGGCCGACCAATACGGCCTGAATATCATCAGAGCCTCCTCCAACACGATCCTGGACTCCTATATCCAGGGCTCGACCGCCGCCTTCATCTCCGGCTCGACCGGCACCGTCATCGGCGGCAGCGTCTTTGCCGCGACCAACGCCGCCGGCGGCGCCCTCTTCATGCACGGCGGGGTCGGCCTAAGCCTGGCCTCGAGCACGCTGTCGGGCGGCTCCGCCGGCCTGGCGCTGGGCATCGGGGCCGGCAACGCCGGGCGCTTCGAGATTTCGACGGTCACGGTGGTCGGCGGGGCGTCCGGCGTCCAAGTGGGCGCGCCCCTTCCGGGGATGACTCTGGCCATCACCTCGCTGACCCTGGCGAACCAGCCCGCCGGCGCCACGGGCCTGCGCTTCCTGGGCGGCGTCTATGTGGCTACCGTCACCGCGGCGGCCTTCTACGACGCCGATATCGCCGTTAACGTCGACGGCGCGGCGCTCTCGGCCGGCTCGCGGGTGACGATGCGCGCGGACGCGGGTACCAAGACCGGCCCCAACTTCGAGCTCGACCCCTCGGGCTACGTCGATTGGCCGGACTACGTTCCGGCGCCGCCCGGCACCTGCGAGACGACGCGCACCGTGAAGAAGACCCCCGGGGCGGGCGACCATACCGCCATCCAGGCGGCCGTCGACGCCATCCCTGCCTTGGTGACGGGCGACTACTGCATCTTCGTCGACTCGAGCCCCTATTCGGAGCGAGTAGTCATCGCCAACAAGGACACCCAGACGCTCTACCGGATCAAGATCCTCTCCGACCCGGCGATGCTGAGCACGGCCACCCCGGTCATCCCGCCGGTCAATTCAATGGCCGCGTTCGTCATCTCCAACGCCAGCGTGACGATCGGCGGCTTCAACGTCGTCTCGACCAACTCTGTCAGCTACGGCGTGCTGGCCTCCTCGGCCAATATCGTCATCTCGAGCGTCAACGTGGACTCGGGAGGGAACATCGCCTCGGCGGGGGTCAAGCTGGCCGCCTGGTCGCTGTTGGAGAACTCCAGCATCACGGTGCAGAACGCGCACGGCATCTGGCTCGACGCCGCGGCCGGCGGCGCCCGGATCAGGGTCTCCACGGCGCTGGCGGGTTCGTCGTCGGATTACGCGCTGTATATGGACGGGACCGACAGCGCCACGGTGACGGGCTCTTACATCCAGAACCTGGCGGGCTACGGCGCCTACCTCGACGGCGCCGACCATAACACCATCAGCCAGAGCACCATGGTCTCCAACAGCAGCTCGCGGGCGCTCTATCTCGACGGCGCCGACAGCAACACGGTGACGGGCTCCTACATCCAGAACCTGGCGAATGACGCCGCCTACCTGAACGTCGACTGCGACTACAACACCATCAGCCAGAGCACCATGGTCTCCAACAGCTCGGGGAATTACGGACTCTACCTGCGCGCTTCCGACAACAACACGGTGACAGGCTCCTACATCCAGAACCTGGCGGGACACGGCTTGGTCCTGGACGGCGACTCCAACACCATAAGCTTCAGCACCATAGTCATCAACGTCGTCGGCCACATCGCCTTCGGCATGGGCAACGCGGACGGCAACACGGTGACGGGCTCCTACATCCAAAACCTGGAGGGCTACGGCGCCTACATCTACGACGGCTCCGCCCACAACACCATAAGCCTGAGCACCATGGTCTCCAACGCCGTCGGCTCCACCAGCGCGCTCTATATCGCCGATGCCGACAGCAACACGGTTTCGGGGTCCTTCATCCAGAACCTGTCGGGTTACGCCGCCTGGCTCAACACCGGGGCCGAATGGAACGCCATAAGCCAGAGTACCGTGGTCGGCGGCTCCGCCTTCACCGCGCTCTACCTGAGCGGGGCCGACAGCAACACGGTGACGGGCTCCTATATCCAGAACTTGGCGGGCGCCGGGACCACCCTGTTCACCGGTTCCGACTACAACACCATAAGCCTCAGCACCATGCTCGCCGACCACGCCAGCTTCCGGGCGCTCACTTTCAGCGGCGCCGATCACAACATCGTGACGGATTCGGATATGCGGAACCTCTCGGGCGCCGCCGCCGGCCTGCTGGCCGGCTCCGACTACAACGCCATAAGCGTCAGCACCATGGTCTCCAACGCTTCCGTCTCCCAGGCGCTCTACATGTCCGACTCCGACAGCAACACGGTGACTGGCTCCTACTTGCAGAATCTAGCGGGCGACGGCGCCTACCTGTTTACCGGGTCCGACTACAACACCATCAGCCAGAGCACCATCGTTTCCAACGCCGCCAACTTCCAGGCGCTCTACCTGCGGGGGGCCGACCGCAACACCGTGACGGGCTCCTATATCCAGAATCTGGCCGGTTACGGCGCGACCTTGGATACGAGCGCCGACTACAACACCATCATCCTGAGCACCATGACCTCGGCCTCCGCGGCGGCCGGCCGCTACGGCCTCTATATCGTCTCGGCCTCCTCCAACGCGCTCCTGGACTCCTATGTCCAGGGCTCCAGCGCCGCGTTCATCTCCCGCGCCACCGGGACCGTGATAGGCGGCAGCGTGCTGGCGGCCACCCAAACGGCCGGCGCCGCGCTGACCATGACCGGGGGCAGCGTGAATATGACCCTGACGACCTCGACGCTGAGCGGCGGCCCCGGGGGAGCCGCGCTGAGCTTGGAGGCCGGCAACTCGGGGACGATCAGCCTGTCGAGCAACACCATAAGCGGCGGACGCTGGGGAGTGCGGGTCGCCACGATGAGCTGTGCTTCCTGCGGCGGGAACCTGTCGATCTCGAGCCTGGTCTTCGCCGGCCCGCTGAGCGCGGGCGCCACGGCCATCGACTTCACCGGCGGGACCTTCGTCTCTACCTTCGCCTACGTGGACTTCGCCGCCGCCGGCATAGCCGTCAACGTCAACGGCGGCCCGCTGGCGATGGCGTCGAAGATCACCATGGTCCAGGATTCCGGCTCGAGGACGGGCCCGGCCTACGAGAACGACCCGAACGGCCGCGTCGACTGGTCGGGCCTCGTGGCGCCGACCTTGCTCGGACCGGCCGCCGGCGCCTTCGTGTCGACTGCGACCCCGGCCATGGTCTGGTCGACCCACACGGCCGGGAGTCACCGCGTCCAGCTGGCATCGGACTCGGGCTTCGTTTCCATCATCGCCGACTCGACGACCGCGAACGCCTTCTACGTCTCGACCAACGTCCTGGTAAACGCGGGCTCGTATTGGTGGAGGGTCAGCGCCCTGGGCGGCCTCTTCAGCGCGGAGCGGAGTTTCACCGTCGACGTCGCCTCGCCGAGCCTCTCGGGGCCGCAGGTGTCGAGCGCCTCGGCCTCCCCGACCTGGGTGGGCCTACCCTCGGGCGCCTACCTCTCCTCCAACGTGGCCAACGTGCGCATCACTCTCCAGGACCCGGTGTCCGGGCTCATGGCCTCGACCGGGCTGCCCGCCGGTTTGGTGGGCCAGTGGCGCCTTGACGAAGGATCGGGCACGTACGCCCTCGACGCCTCCGCGAACGGCCTCCCCGGGACCCTCATCGGCGGGCCTGTCTGGACGGCCGGCAAGCGCGGCGGCGCGCTGGACCTCAACGCCGCCTCCTATGTCAGCCTGGGCAATCCCGCGGCCCTGCAGGTCACCGGGGCCCTGACCGTTTCGGCCTGGGTCAACCTCGCGGACCTGACCGCCCCCCGGACCATCTACGGCAAGTGGGGCACGGCGCAATGGGGGGTCTGGCTCGGCAAGTACAGCACCTCCGGCGGCCGGATTCTCCTCCAGCTCTCGGCCGACGGCTCCGCGTCCGCCGACAATCTCTACAGCTATAGATCGCTCGACGCCGGCGCCTGGTACCACATCGCGGCCGTCAACGACCCGGCCGCGGGACGCATGTGCCTTTATATCAACGGCGTCGAGGACCACTGCCATCCGAGGGCGACCGGGGCGATCTTCAATTCCTCCGCCAACGCCGAGATCGGGAGCTTTGACGGCGGCGCCGACCCCATGAGCGGAAGGATCGACGAGGTCCGCGTCTTCAACGTGGCGCGCTCCTCGGAGCAGATCCTGGCCGACTATCAGTCGGACACCCTGGCCGCCCACAACCGCTCGGCGGCCTACAACGTGTTCTACTCGACGACCGCGGGAGCGAACTGGAACTCCGTCTCCACTCAGAACGTGACCCTGGCCGGGGCGACCAACGGCGACACTTCGGTCCGGACCCTGCTGGCCTCGGACATCCCGCTGGTCACGTCCACAGGCCTAGCGGCGCCGACCAACCAGGTCGCCTTCGTGGTCTCGGATTTCGCGGGCAACGTCTCGACGGCCGTCTACACGGTATACGTCGACACCATGAACCCGGTCGGCCCCTGCGAGGTGACCCGCAGCGTCCGCAAGCTCGGCGGGGGGGCCAGCTACACGACGATCGGCGCGGCGCTGGCCGCCGTCCCGAACCCGCTGACCGGGCACTCCTGCGTGGTCATCCGCGACGGCGGGACCTACGCAGAGCAGGTCAGCGTCGAGAACTTCGTCATGAACGGCTCCTCGCTTAGCATCATGGCCGACCCGGCCTCCGGGCTGACGCCGGTCGTGTCGCCGCCGGCCGCCTCCACGGCGGCGTTCCGCATCGCCAACGCCTCGGTCAACGTGCAGGGCATCAGCGTCGTGGCCTCCCAGAACGTGCCCTTCGGCGTCTGGGCCTCCTCGGCGAACGTGACCCTCAGCGGCGTGGGCGTGAGCACCAGCGGGGCGCTGGGCATTTACACCGCCGGGGTGCGCATGAGCTCCTGGAGCGCGCTGGCCAACAGCACGGTGACGGTCTGGAACGCGCACGGCCTCTGGCTGGACGGCAGCGCCATGACGACGGTGTCCGATAGCACCGCGGCCTCCAAGAACGCCGCCTTCAAGGCTCTCTACCTGTCGGGAGCCTCCGGCAATACGGTGGCGCGCTCCTACCTCCAGAACCTGGCCGGCGGAGCCGCGGACTTCGGCATGGGCTCCGACCAGAACACCGTGAGCCAGAGCACCTTTATCGCGAACTACCCGCTCAACCCCGCGTTCCAACTCGTCGGCTCGGACAGCAATACGGTGACGGGCTCCTATGTCGAGAACCTGGCCGGCTACGCCGTGCTGGCCGACCTCGGCTCGGACTACAACGCGCTCAGCCGCAGCACCATGGTCGGCGGCGGCACGTTCGATGTCGCGCTTTACTTCCGCGACTCCGACCGCAACGTCGTGGCGGACTCCTACATCGAGAACCTGCAGGGCTATGGCGCCATGCTCACGGGCGGCGCCGACCACAACACCATCATCCGCAGCACGGTGAGCTCGGTCTCCAGCGCGGGCTTGGCGGCCCTTTCCGTGATCGTCGGCTCCTCCAACACCGTCCTGGACTCCTACATCCAGGGCTCCATCGCCGTCTTCGTGTCCAACTCGAGCGGCACCGTCATCGGCGGGAGCGTCCTGGCGGCCACCCACACGACCGGGAGCGGCCTCTATCTGAGCGGCGCGTTGAACATGACGTTGACCACGAGCACCCTGCGGGGCGGACCCGCGGGGATAGGGTTCCGGCTTGCCTCGGGTTCCGGGATCATCACGCTCACGAGCAACACCGTCACGGGCGGACGGTTCGGCCTGTCGATCGCCGACATGACCTGCGGCGGGACCTGCGCCGGGAACCTGAACATCTCCAGCCTGACCTTCACGGGGCCGCTGGCCGCGGGCGCCACCGCCATCGAGTTCCTCGGCGGGGACTTCATCTCCACCTTCACCGGCGTGGGCTTCGACGACACGGGCATCGCGGTGAACGTGAACGCCAGCGCGCTCTCGGCGCCTTCCCGGATCACGATGCTGTCCCACTCGGGCGCCCGCACCGGCCCGCCCTACGAGAACGACCCCAACGGACGCGTCGACTGGGAAGGCGCCGCGGACTACCCGGGCTGCGTCGTCGTCAACAACGTGGGCGCGGCGCAGACCTACGGGACCATCCAGTCGGCCGTCGATGCCCTGCCGTCGACGCTGACCGGGCACTCCTGCGTGGTCATCAGGGACGGGGCGACCTACGCCGAGCAGGTGACGGTCCAGAACTTCCTCAATAACGGCTCCTCGATCACGATCTTCGCCGACCCCGCCTCGGGCCTGCGGCCCGTCGTGGACCCGCCCGCGGCCTCGACGGCGGCCTTCCTCATCCAGAACGCCTCCGTGACCGTCGCCGGCGTCGACGTCAAGCCGACGGTCCAGGCGTTGAGCTACGGCGTGTTCGCCTCCTCGGGCTACGTGACCATCTCGAGCGTCAACGTGGACTCCGGGGGGGAGATCGGCTACGCGGGCGTGAAGCTCTCGAGCTGGTCGGCGCTGGAGTACTCCAGCGTCACGGTGCAGGCCGCCCACGGCGTCTGGCTCGACAGTCTGGTCATCCGGACCCAGGTGCGCTCGTCGACGATGCTGGCCGACTCCGCGGCCTATTCCGCCCTCTATGTCGACGGCGCCGATACGACCACGGTATCGGGCTCCTATATGCGCAACGCGGGGGGCAACGCCGCCTTCCTCAACGTCGGGTCCCTCTTCAACACGATCAGCCAATCGACGGTGACCTCCAACGCCGTCGACTATGCCCTGTATCTCGAAGGCGCGGACAGCAACACGGTAACGGGTTCCTTCATCGAGAGCGCGTTGTTCTATACGGGGTCGGATTTCAACACGGTCTCACAGAGCACTCTGGTCCTCAACACGGCGAGCCTGTTCGCGCTGAACCTGATCGGAGGGACCAACAACACGGTGACGCGCTCCCTCGTCCAAAACCTTTCCGCCAGCGCGCTGCTGGTGCAGAACAACCCCGACTTCACCATCAGCGAGAGCACGATAGTCGCGGGAGGCACGGCGAGCCGGGCGCTTTATCTCAACGCATCCGACGGCGGCGCGGTCACCGGATCGTATATAGAGAACCTGTCGGGCGACGCCGTCAAGATCGAGGGTGGATCGGATCTCAATGTCTTCAGCCAAAGCACCGTGGCGGCCAAGATGAGCGGCACCTCGGCCCTTGCGCTCACCGCCGGCTCGTCGAACACCTTCACGGGAATGCTGTTCACGACCCAGAACGGTACGGCGGCGTCTCTTGGGAGCGGCGCGCTCTCGAACGTCATCAATTTGAGCACCATGGTCTCCGCCGCGGCGGGCGGCTACGCGTTCTACGCCTTGACCGCCGACGGCAACGAGGTGGATGGGTCTTTCCTACATAACTCGGCGGGCCACTCCATCTTCTTGGACGCCGACGCGGACCGGACGGCCATCATGCGCAGCACGTCGGTCTCGGGGGCGTCCGGCTTCGCCGCGCTCTACATAGTCGGCTCCGACAGCGCCTCGGTGAGCGATTCCTGGTTCGCCAACAGCGCCGGGACGGCGGTCTTCATCGCGGCCGGGGCCGACCATAATGTCATCATCCGGAGCTCCATGACCGGCGGGGCCAAGGCGGGCCTCTTCGTCTCCGGCGCATCCTCCAACACGGTCCTGGACTCCTATATCCAGGGCCCCACGGGCGCCTCCGTGAGCGCCTCGACCGGGACGACGTTCGGAGGCTCGCTGCTCGCGGCCGCGGACCCGACCGGCAGCGCCCTGGCGCTCTCGGCCGGGAGCGTGAACCTGACGCTGACCACGTCGAGTTTTCAGGGCGGCTCCCTGGGGGCCGCGATCCGATTGGAGCGCGACAACTCGGGCCTGGTCGTTTTGACCAGCAACACGGTCACCGGCGGGCGCTGGGGTTTGTCGATCTCCACGATGGCCTGCGGCGGGACCTGCAGCGGGAACCTCTCGATCTCGAGCTTGTCCTTCTCCGGCCTGACGGCCGGCGCCACGGCCATCGAGTTCCTCGGCGGGACCTTCGTCTCGACCTTCTCCTACACGTACTTCCCGGCCGGCCTCGGGCTCAACGTCAACGGCTCGCTCTTGAACACGGCCTCGCGGATCACGATGCGCGCCGGCTCCGGCCCGCTCCAGGGCCCGGACCACGAGAACGACCCGAACTCCCTGGTCGACTGGGCCGACTTCGTGCCCCCGGCGATCCCGCTGTTCTACTTCGTCGCCCAGTCCAGCGTCGGCGTCCAGTACGGGCTGGTGGGGGCGGAGGGCTACGTCCTTTTGGCTTCGTCGGTGGCCGACTTCTCGGGCCAGGTATTCTCCTCGGTCACCGCGAACGCCTCCCTGAACCGCCTGGCGGTGTCGGACCTCGACCCCAACACCACCTACTACCTCAAGGCCGGGGCGCTCTGGAACGGGGCGACCAGCTACGCCTCCCCGAGCCTCTCGACGGCCACGCTTGCGCTGGGCCTCCAGGACCTGAGCGTCCTGGCCATGCACCTCTCCAGCGGGACCGCCGGCTGGGCGGCCCTGCCGCGGGCCCCGCCGGCCCTGTCGTCGCAGTCGGCTTCCGGCTATCTGCTCCAGGCTTCCACGGCCGCCGACTTCTCGGGGACGCTCTACTCGAGCGCCACCTCCGTCGTCGAGCTCAGCACGCTCAGCCTGAGCGGCCTCTTCGGCGACGCCACCTACTACTTCCGCGCCGCCTCGCTCAACCGCCTGGGCGCGCCGAACTTCGGGGTGACGGTCTCTTCCTACCTGCCGCTCAACCTCGGCGTCGACATCACCACCGACGCCATCACCTTCCCGGGCCTGGTCCCGATGGGCGGCACGGTCATCATCACGACCAGCACCCTCGTCACCAACGTCGGCAACGTCCCCGAGACCTTCCGCCTGCGCGTGACGACGGTGACTCCGGACAGCCTGTGGGCGCCCGCCGTCGCCACGGCCCGCGACCGCTTCACGGCTTGGGCGGTCGTCAACAGCACCCAGCCTTCCGACGGCGACTTCGCCGACGAGGATAAGCTGGCCGAGACGTTCACCGACTGCGGCGCCGCGGCCCTCAATATGGGCGGCGACCAAGCTTGCGTCACGGTCCAGCCGGGCGACTCCCGCACGCTTTGGATCAAGCTTGCCATCCCGACCACAACGACCGCCGCCGGCCCGCAGCAGCTCCGGGTCCTGGCCGAGTCGGTGAGGGCGCCATGAGGAACCCGATGATGAGGTCATTGCTCCTGAGCCTGTGCCTGGCCTCCGAGGCCGCGGCCAAGATCGGCCTGTCCGCCAACCTCGGCGACATCGTGCTCGAGGGGGCCAGGCCGGGCCGCACCTACAACCTCCGCGAGGCCAACGGCGTGGCCCTGCGGATCATCAACACGGGAGACGATGCGGCCAAGGTCATGACCGAGGTGACCCTGCCGGACCCCAAGCGCCTGCGCGACGGCTACCTGCCGCTGCCCGACCCCTCGTGGGTGCAGGTCCTGCCCGAGCGCTATGAGCTCGTCCCCGGCGGGGTGGCCTTCGTCGACATCATCCTGCGCCTGCCCGACGACCCCTCCCTGGTGGGCAAGAACTTCCAGTTCAACCTCTTCACCCACCACGACTCGCGGGGGTTCTTGGCCGCCGGCCTCGAGACCCGGGTCCGGCTGTCCTTGGGCAAAGGCCCCGAGACCCTGGCCAAGGAGAAGGCCGACAAGCAGATGGCCACCTTCAACTTCGACCTCTACCCCCAGACCGTCTACGTCACGGGGGCCGAGGCCGGGACCCGCTATGACGCCAAGGCCCGGGAGAAGAAGTCGGTGCGCGTGATCAACAAGGCCGACGATCCGCTGACCCTGGTGGTCAAGAGCGTGCCCTGGCCGGGCTCGGTGCCCCTGCCGGAGGGCTACGCGAAGGCCCCCGACCCGGCCTGGCTCAAGCTCCGGGCCTCGACCGTGGCGGTGGAGGGGCTGGCGATCGCGGACATGCCCTTCGACCTGGAGATCCCGGCGGGGAAGGAAGGAGCCCGCTACGCGTTTTGGCTGCAGCCGTCGCTGCCGACGGGGCTCGAGTTCCTGTCGGGGGCGAAGGTGCTGGTGACGGTGGCGGCTAAGGCCGCCGCGGAGAAGCCATGAGCCGACGACGCAACGGAGGACGGATGAAAAGGACGAGCATGACGATCATGCTGGGGGCCCTTCTGGGGCTCGCCGGCGTCGGGACGGCCTGGGCGGACACGAACCCGGGAGACGACGGCGACTCGCTGACCATCACGGTGACGCCGGACGTCAACTATTCGATCGACATCACCACCGTCGACGCGCACCTGCAGCTGGGCTCGGTGGCGCTGGGACAGTCGACGTTCACGGCGACGCCGGCGACCGTGACCTTCGGCGGCAGCGTGCTCAGCGGCCACGAGC
>JACPXC010000032.1 GCA_016196755.1 Elusimicrobiota bacterium | reverse complement strand
GCTTCTGCGGGGTGGAAGGGTAAGCGGGGCTGGGTCGCCATGGCGTTGTAAGTTACATAGATTATTGCGAATAGGCGGCATGAATGTCAAGCCCTTTCGACGGAATCCCTAGGACAGGTCAGGAGTCCTGAATTTGTATACTTGCCCCATGAAAGAAATCCTCATCTTAGGCGCCAAGCGCACCCCTATCGGGACCCTCAGCGGCGCCCTCGGCGCCTACACCGCCCCCCAGCTCGGCTCCAAGGCCATCGCCGCCGCCCTGGAGGCCTCCGGCCTGTCCAAGGACAAGGTCTGCGAGGTCGTGATGGGCAACGTCATCGGCGCCGGCATCGGCCAGGCCCCGGCGCGTCAGGCCTCGCGCGGCGCGGGCCTGCCGGACGCGGTGGGGGCCACCACGGTCAACAAGGTCTGCGGCTCGGGGATGAAGGCCGTGATGCTGGCCTGTCAGTCGCTCCAGCTCGGCGACACCGAGGTCGCCGTGGCCGGCGGCATGGAGTCGATGAGCCGCGCGCCCTTCATCCTCGATAAGGCCCGCTCCGGCTACCGGCTCGGCCACGGCCAGTTGATCGATTCCATCATCCACGACGGCCTCTGGGACCCCTACAACGACATGCACATGGGCATGTGCGGCGAGCTCTGCGCCGAGAAGGAGCATATCTCCCGCGAGGCGCAGGACAAGTACGCTGTGGAGACCTACGAGGCGGCCCAGAAGGCCGTGGCCGCCGGAGCCTTCAACGACGAGATCGTCTCCGTCGACGGCATCGCCCTCGACGAGGAGCCCGGCCGCGCCAAGCTCGACAAGATCGGCAAGCTGCGCGCCGCCTTCAAAAAGGACGGCACCATCACCGCCGCCAACGCCTCCAAGCTCAACGACGGCGCGGCCGCCCTGGTGCTGGCCGCCGCCGAGCACGCCGGCGGGGCCGTCCCTCTGGCCAAGGTCGTGGGCTGGGCCACGCACGCTCAGGCCCCCGAGTGGTTCACCACCGCCCCGGCCGGCGCCATCGAGAAGCTGCTCAAGAAGACCGGCTGGAGCAAGGACTCCGTCGACCTCTTCGAGATCAACGAGGCCTTCTCGGTGGTCTCGCTGGCCGTCATGAAGCTGACCGGCATCCCGCGCGAGAAGATAAACGTCAACGGCGGGGCCGTGGCGCTCGGACACCCCATCGGCGCCTCGGGCGCCCGCATCGTCGTCACCTTGGTCCATGCGCTCAAGGCCCGCGGCCTCAAGCGCGGCGTGGCCGCCATCTGTCTCGGCGGCGGGGAGGCGGTGGCCCTTGCCGTCGAGCGTTAAAGGCCTTCCGCTCTCCGAGGCGGTCTTCGCCTACCTCGACACCGAGACCACCGGGCTCTCGGCCAAGAGCGGCGGACGCGTCTGCGAGCTGGCCGTGGTCTCGGCCCAGGGCGGGCGCGACGTGGCCAAGCTCTCCACCCTCATCGACCCCCAGAGCCCCGTGCAGTGGGGCGCCCTGGCGGTGCACGGCATCAGCGACGCCATGCTCAAGGGTCAGCCCACGTTCGCCCAAGTGGCCGACGAGCTGGCCGCCCACCTGGACGGCAAGATCCTGGTCGCCCACAATGCCGGCTTCGACGTGGCCTTCCTGCAGGCCGAGTTCGCCCGCCTGGGGCGGACGATGCCCGAGGTCACGGTGCTCTGCACCCTCAAGCTGGCGCGCCGGCACTTCAAGTTCCCGTCGAACCGCCTCGGGGCCATCGCCGAGGCGCTGGGCGTCAAGATGGACGCCGCCCACCGCGCCCACGCCGACGCCCAGGCCCTGCGCGCCATCTTCGAGCGCTTCCTGTCCGACTTCGACAAACGCGGCGTGAAGACCGTGTCGGAGCTCATCGCCCTATGAGCGCCTTCGCTCTCGGAACCCCCGTCCGCCTCGAGGACCTCGAGTCCGTGGCCCGCGGCGGCCGCCGCCTGAGCCTTCCCGCGGCGGCGCGCGCGCGCGTCGCGCGCTCCCGCGCGGCCCTCGAGCGCGCGGCGGCCTCGGGCGAGGCCCACTACGGGGTCAACACCGGCTTCGGCGAGCTGGCCGCCCGGCGCATCCCCCCGGACAAGATCCGCCAGCTCCAGCGCAACCTGGTCCTCAGCCACTCCTGCGGCATGGGCGAACCGCTCGGCACGGCGGAGTCGCGCGGGCTGGTTTTTTTGCGCGCCAACGAGCTGGCGCGCGGCTACTCGGGCTGCCGTCCCGCGCTGGTGACGCTCTTGGCCGAGCTCGTCAACCGCGGGGTCACCCCGCTCATCCCCAGCCGCGGCTCGGTGGGCGCTTCCGGGGACCTCGCCCCGCAGGCCCATGCGGCCCTCGTCGTCATCGGCGAGGGCAGGGCTCTCTACCGCGACAAGCTCCTCTCCGGCGCCAAGGCCTTGGCCGCGGCGCGCCTGAGTCCCCTGACGCTCGAGGCCAAGGAGGGGCTCTGCCTCATCAACGGCACCCAGGCCATGCAGTCGGTGGGCGGCCTGGCCCTGCTCGACGCCCTGCGCGTGGCCGAGGCCGCCGACGCCGCTTGCGCGCTGAGCCTCGAGGCCATCATGGGCTCCGACGGCCCGCTCGACGCGCGCATCCATGCCCTAAAGCCCCATTCCGGCCAGCGCCGCTCGGCGGCCCGCATGCGCGCCCTGCTCGCGGGCAGCGTCATCCGCGAGTCGCACCGCGAGGGCGACGAGCGCGTGCAGGACCCCTACTCCTTCCGCTGCGCGCCCCAGGTCCACGGGGCCGTGCTCGAGGCTTTGGAGGGCGCGCGCGACGTCGTCGAGGTCGAGCTGCGCTCGGTGACCGACAACCCGCTGGTCGTCGGCGGGGCCGTCATCTCGGGCGGCAACTTCCACGGCCAGCCGCTGGCCCTGGCCTTCGACCGCGCCGCGGCCGCGCTGGCCAGCCTGGCCGGCGTGTCGGAGCGACGGGTCTTCCAGGTGGTCTCGGGCGGCGGCCCCGGCCTGCCGCTGTTTCTGGCCAAGGACCCCGGCGTGGAGTCGGGGTACATGATCGCCCAGTACGTCGCCGCCGCGCTGGCCTCCGAGCTCAAGACCCTGGCCCATCCCGCCGCCGCCGACTCGATCCCGACCTCCGCCAACAAGGAGGACTTCGTCTCGATGGGGATGTGGGGCGCGCTCAAGCTCCGCAAGGCCGTGGAGGCCGCCGCCGGCGTGGTGGCCGTCGAGCTGCTCTCCGCCGCGCAGGGCGTCGAGGCCCACCGGCCGCTCAAGCCCGGCCGCGGCTCGGCCGAGGTCCTGCGCCGCCTGCGCCGGCACGCCGCGCGCTCCGAGGGCGACGAGGCCCTCTCCGAGAAGCTCGAGACGGTCCGGGCCCTGGTCCTCTCCGGCGCGTTCGGGGGGGTCGTCTGAGCCTGACCTTGACCCGCCCGGCCGGCGCGCCCGTCGTGCGCGCCCCGCGCGGCGGCAAGCTCTCCTGCAAGGGCTGGCACCAGGAAGCCGCCCTGCGCATGCTCATGAACAACCTCGACCCCGAGGTGGCCGAGCGCCCGCAGGACCTGGTGGTCTACGGCGGGCGCGGCAAGGCGGCGCGCGACTGGGACTCCTACCGCGCCATCGTGAAGTCCCTGCGCGCGCTCGAGAACGACGAGACCCTGCTCATCCAGTCCGGCAAGCCGGTGGCCGTCATGCGCACCCACGAGCACGCGCCGCGCGTCCTGTTGGCCAACTCGAATCTGGTCGGCAACTGGGCCAACTGGGACCACTTCGACGAGCTCGAGAAGAAGGGGCTCATGATGTACGGCCAGATGACGGCCGGCTCGTGGATCTACATCGGCACCCAGGGCATCCTGCAGGGCACCTACGAGACCTTCGCCGAGGCCGCCAACCAGCATTTCGGCGGCAGCCTCGAGGGCCGGCTGGTCGTCACCGCGGGCCTGGGCGGCATGGGCGGGGCCCAGCCGCTGGCCGCCGTCATGGCGGGCGGGGTCATGCTGGCCGTCGAGGCCGACCCCAGCCGCATCCGCAAGCGCCTCGAGACCCGCTACCTCGACGCCATGGAGACCGACCTGGGCCGCGCGCTGGCGGCCTGCCGCCGGGCCCAGCGGGAGAAGCGAGCATTCTCGATGGGCTTGGTCGGCAACGCCGCCGAGGTCCTGCCGGAGCTTCTGCGCCGCGGCGAGAAGATCGACCTCTTGACCGACCAGACCTCGGCCCACGACCCGGTCAACGGCTACATCCCGGCCGGCCTCGACCTGGCCGAGGCCGCGGCCCTGCGCTTCCGTGATCCCAAGGGCTACGAGGCCCGCGCCATCGCGTCGATGGCGGTGCATGTCCGTGCGATGCTCGATTTCCAGAAAGCCGGGACGGTGACCTTCGACTACGGCAACAACATCCGCGCCATGGCCCGCCGCGGCGGGGCGGCCGATGCCTTCGACTTCCCGGGCTTCGTGCCGGCCTTCATCCGCCCGCTGTTCTGCCGGGGCAAGGGGCCGTTCCGCTGGGCCGCTCTCTCCGGCGACCCCAAGGACATCGCCGTCACCGACAAGGCCGTGCTCGAACTCTTCCCCAAGGACGCGCATCTGGCGCGCTGGATGCGCATGGCCGCCGAGCGGGTCCAGTTCCAGGGCCTGCCGGCGCGCATCTGCTGGCTGGGCCTGGGCGAGCGCGCCGAGGCCGGCGCGCGCTTCAACGACTTAGTCAAGAAGGGCAAGGTCGGCGCGCCGATCGTCATCGGCCGCGACCACCTCGACTGCGGTTCGGTGGCCAGCCCCTACCGCGAGACCGAGGCCATGAAGGACGGCTCCGACGCCGTGGCCGACTGGGCCATCCTCAACGCCCTCATCAACACCGCCTCGGGGGCCTCCTGGGTCAGCTTCCACCACGGCGGCGGGGTGGGCATGGGCTACTCGCTGCACGCCGGACAGGTCAGCGTCGCCGACGGCACCAAGGCCATGGGCGTCCGCCTCGAGCGCGTCTTGACCAACGACCCGGCGATGGGCGTGGCACGCCACGCCGACGCCGGCTACGCCGAGGCCCGCGCCGCGGCGCGCCGGAAGGGTCTTAAGATCCCGATGAAGGGGAGGTAGGGTATGGCGTCCGATTACACGTTCGACGCGGTGAGCAAGGTGAACCTGACGATCGTCTCCGAGGCGATCGACACGGCGATGAAGGAGGTCAACAACCGTTTCGACTTCAAGGACTCCAACTCCTCGGTGTCGCTCGACGCCAAGGCCCTGGAGCTCACCCTGGCCTCGAAGGACGATTTCAAGGTCAGGGCGCTCTGGGACATCGTGGCGATGCGCTTCGCCAAGCGCGGCCTGCCGCTCAAGAACTTCGAGGTCCCGGAAGAGGTCGAGGCTGCCCTCGGGCAGACCGCGCGCATGAAGGTCAAGATCATCCAGGGCATCCCCACCGACAAGGCCAAGGAGATCATCGCGGCGCTCAAGCAGTCCGGGCTCAAGGTGCAGGGCTCCATCCAGGCGGCCCAGCTGCGGGTCAGCTCCAAGTCCAAGGACGCGCTCCAGGAAGCCATGCAGTTCATGCGCACCCAGGATTTCAAGGTCGACCTGCAGTTCGAGAACTTCCGCTAGCGGGGCGGAGGGCGCCCGGCCTAGCGCAGCTTGAGCCAGGCGGCCGCGAACGCCGCCGCGACGACGGCGGCGGCCGCCGCCGTCCACCGGTTCCGGGCCCGCGCGGCGCGCCGGGCCGCCAGGGCGGCGCGGAACGCCGTGTTCTCGTCCGCGAAGCGCTGGCTGATCTCGGCCGTGATGGTGCGCATCCGGTCGACCTGGCTCTCCTCGGCGAGCAGGGCGGCGTAGGCGGGGTCCTCGGCCAGGTCGCCGCGGCTGCGCGTCATGCGCTCGGGGGCGAGCATGGCGCCTTGGAGGGCGCGGGCCAGGAGGCGGTGCCGCCTTCGTACCTCGGCGGCGCGCTCGCTGCGGGCGTGGAACTCCTGGGTCAGCCCGCTATAGCGCGCGAGGATCGGCTCCAGCGGCTGCGAATCCACGCCTTCGCGCAGGGAGCGCAGCTCGGCGATGTCGCGCTCCATGAAGGTGTACTCGGTCCAGAAGCGCGCGCTCATCGCCGAAAGTCCGCCGGGGTCCTCGTCCTGCTTGTCCGCGGCCTGAGCGAGGGACGCAAGACAAAAGAGCGCCGCCAGCGCGGTCCTCATGCCGCGGCCTCGGCCGCGGCGCAGAGCGAGGCGGCGGTGGGATAGCGCTTGCTGGGCTCGGGGGCCAGCGCCGTCTTGAAGAACGCGTCGACGCCCGCCGGCAGGCCAGGGACGAGGCCGGAGGCGGCCAGGTAGAGCCCCTCGCGCTTCTGGGCGAGGAAGTTCGGCCCCTTGAACGGCAGCTCGCCGGTGAGCATCTCGTAGAAGCAGACCGACAGCGCGAAGAGGTCGACGCCGGCCGAGACCCCTCCCAATTCCTGCTCGGGGGCCATGTAGGGGGGCGTGCCCCAGGCGGCGGCCCGGGTCAGGCGGGAGATCGACTTCTGGGCGGTGTAGGCGATGCCGAAGTCCATGACCTTGACCGTCCCGTCGCGGGCGACCATGACGTTGGCGGGCTTGAGGTCGCGGTGGACGATGCGTTTCTCGTGCGCGTAGCGGAGCGCTGCGCAGCAGGTCCTTGAATACCCCGAGGGCCTCGGGCCAGGGCAGGCGGCGTTGGGCGATGATCGCGGCCAGACTCGCGCCGTCGACGAACTCGAAGGCCAGGTAGGCCTGGCCGGCGTCGCGCTCCACCGAGTGGATGGCGACGATGTTGGGATGCTTGAGCGCGGCCACGGTCCGGGCCTCGGCCAGCAGGAGCTCGAGGTCCTCGGGGCTGGCCAACAGCTCGGGGCGCAGGCGCTTGAGGGCCACGCGGCGGCCCAGGGTCCGGTCGAGCGCCTCATAGACCTCGCCCATGGCGCCGCGGCCGATGAGACCCTTGAGCTCGAGGTTGCCGGCGATGAGCGGGCGGGCGGCGGGCGGAGCCGCCTTCGGCGGCGGCGCGGCGCGCAGGACCCGCCAGGAGACGCCCAGCGCGGCGAGGACGATGGCGCCGAGCAGGGCTCTGCCGATGTTCCGGTCGCGCCGCTCGCGCGCGCGGCGGGCCGCCAAGGCGCCTGCCGCCAGTTCGAGGGCGGCGTGCTCCCTAGATAACGCCGTGATATGCTTGGCGCGGCGGTCGTTGAGCGCGTCCGCCCGCCGCTGGACGACGCGCGCTCTCGGGGAGCTGAGCTCGGGCGTGGGGCCCTCGCCGCGGTTGATCCGCGAGATGATCATGGCCAAAGCCTGCGACTCGAGCCGCTTGATCATCTCCCGGTGCGCCGCCCAGGCCAGCTTCTCCTGGTTGTAAGCGGCATCCGCGTGGGTGACGGCGGTTCTCCAGCGTAGGCTGTGCGCGTCGGGATCCGGGGCGGCGTCGTATTCCCGGCGGCTGCGGGCGGCGTCCTCGATGGCAAGCTCGAGGGCGGACAGGGCGGCCGCATGACGCTCATGGAGGTCGTGGACCCGCTGGGGCATCTCCAAAGAGGGATTGTCTTCGGCGGCGGATGCCGGGGCGGCGAGCAGCGCCAGAGCCAGGAGGCCGCGGAGTCTCACCGCGCCGCCTCCGCCGCCGCGGCCAAGGCCGCGGCGCTCGGGTAGCGCCTGCTGGGCTCGGGCGCGAGCGCGGTCCGGAAGAAGGCGTCGACCCCGGGCGCAAGCCCGGGGACCAACTCGCCGACCGGCCGGTAGTAGGCTTCCCGCTTCTGGGCGAGGAAGTTCGGTCCCTTGAAGGGCAGCTCGCCGGTCAGCATCTCGTAGAGGCAGACCGAGAGGGCGAAGAGGTCGACGGCGGCCGAAACCCCGCCCAGCTCCTGCTCGGGGGCCATGTAGGGCGGGGTGCCCCAGGCGGCGGCGCGGGTCAGGCGCGAGATCGACTTCTGGGCGGTGTAGGCGATGCCGAAGTCCATGACCTTGACCGTCCCGTCGCGCGCGATCATGACGTTGGCGGGCTTGAGGTCGCGGTGGACGATGCGTTTCTCGTGCGCGCACAGGAGCGCGGCGCAGCAGGCCTTGAAGACGCGCAGGGCCTCGGCCCAGTCCAGGCGGCGGCGTTCCTCGAGGATCCTGGCCAGGCTCGAGCCGTCGACGAACTCGAAGGCCAGGTAGACCTGGCCGCCGTGGCGCTCGACCGAGCGGATGGCGACGATGTTGGGATGCTTGAGGGCGGCCACCGTCCGGGCTTCGGTCAGCAGGAGCTCGAGGTCCTCGGGGTTGGCCAAGAGCTCGGGGCGCAGGCGCTTGAGGGCCACGCGGCGGTTCAAGGTCTTGTCGAGCCCTTCGTAGACCTCGCCCATGGCGCCGCGGCCGATGAGTCCCTTGAGCTCGATGTTGCCGGCGATGACCTGGGAGGCGAGCGGCACGGCGACGGGGACGGCCATCGGCTTGCGGCGCCAGACCCACAGCAGCGCCGCGGCGGCGGCCGCGGCCCCCGCCGGGGCCAGGCGCCGCAGCGCGGCGACCCGGCGTCTCCGGCGTTGGGCGTCGGGATGCGCCGCCTGGGCTTTCTCATAGACCGCTTGCTCGTTCCTGAACCTTTGGATGAGCCGGTCGCCCGCGGCGTCGATCTCTCCCCAGGCGGTGAATACCCCGCTCATCTCCGCCGGAGGGGGGCGCGCCCGCGGCCGTCCCGGGGCCGCGGAGCCGATGGCGCCGGCCAGGTGCGAGACCTCCAGGCGCATGAGGCCCGCTCGGTAAGAGCCCGCCAGAGTCTTGAGCGACACCGAGAGCGGCTGGGCGTGTCCTACCGCGTCCCTCCAGGCGGCGAAGGCCGCGTCGTCGGGGGCGGCTTCGTAGGTCCGGCGTTCCCGGACGATCTCGGCCAGGGTCTGCTCGAGCGCGCGCGCCACGTCTTGATGGCGCCGCTGGATGGCCTGCATCTCCTGTCCGAGCGCGGGAGGACCCGCGTCGGCCCCCAGCGCCGGGACGGCCAGGAGGAGCGTCAGCGCGGCGCACGGCGCGCGGCTCACGGGGCGGCCTCGGCCGCGGCGGACAGCGCGGCCGCGCTCGAGTAGCGCTTGCTGGGCTCGGGGGCCAGGGCGGTCTTGAAGAAGGCGTCGACGCCCGCGGGCAAGCCGCGGACCAAGCCCGAGACGGGGAGGAAGAGCGCCTCGCGCTTCTGGGCCAGGAAATTGGGCCCCTTGAACGGCAGCTCGCCGGTCAGAGTCTCGTAGAAGCAGACCGACAGGGCGAAGAGGTCGACGCCGGCCGAGACCCCTCCGAGCTCCTGCTCGGGGGCCATGTAGGGCGGGGTGCCCCAGGCGGCGGCGCGGGTCAGGCGCGAGATGGACCTTTGGGCGGTGTAGGCGATGCCGAAGTCCATGACCTTGACCGCCCCGTCGCGCCCCAGCATGACGTTGGCGGGCTTGAGGTCGCGGTGGATGACGCGCTGGGAGTGGGCGTACCGGAGCGCCGCGCAGCAGGCCTTGAAGATCCCGAGGGCTTCGCTCCAGCCGAGGCGGCGGCCGTCGATGGCTTGGGCCAGGCTCGAGCCGTCGATGAACTCGAAGGCCAGATAGACCTGGCCGGCGTCGCGCTCCACCGAGTGGATGGCGACGATGTTCGGGTGCTTGAGCGCGGCCACGGTGCGGGCCTCGGCGAGCAGGAGCTCGAGGTCCTCGGGGCTGGCCAACAGCTCGGGGCGCAGGCGCTTGAGAGCCGCGCGCCGGCCGAGGGTCCGGTCGAAGGCCTCGTAGACCTCGCCCATCGCTCCGCGGCCGATGAGACCCTTGAGCTCGAAATTCCCGGCGACGACCTTGGGGGACGGGGCGGAGGGGGCGGCAAGCCCGGGCGGGGCCGCTTTCCGGCGCCGGGACGCAAACCATAGGGCGGCCGTCGCGGCCGCCAGCAAGCCGAGAAGCGCGCGCAGCTGCTTGGACTTCGCCTGCTCGGTGCGCAGGCGCGCCGCGGCCGTATGGAGCTCCCGCACTTCCCAGGCGGCGGTGGAGAGGGCCTTGGTCCTGGAGGCATGCGCTTTGGTGTTGTGGTCCAAGGTCCCGTGCAGCAACCCCGCCGGGTCCGGGTCTTGGTCGCCCCCTCGCCTGGCGAGCCCTATCTGCCTGACGAAGGTGGCGCGTTCGATCCTTTTGAATCCGACTTGGTATTCCTCCCAAAGCGGCCTTTCCTCGAGGATGAGGGGGGGGACCGGCGCGCACGCGGCCTCCCAGCTCGCCAACCGGGACGCGGGGTCGGCGGCGGTCTGGAACGCCAGGCGTCCTCGGGCGCAGTCGGCCAAGATGGCGTCAAGCCGCGAGACCAGGGCCTTGTGCCGCTGGTAGACGGCCTCGAGCGCCGTGAGCGCGGCGAGGCCTTGCGCGGGGAGCTTGGGTGCGGCGCCGACGGCGGGCCCGGCCAGCAGCAGGCTCAATGCCGCCAGTCGTACGCTCACGAGCAAGCCTCGGCGGCGGCGGCCAGCGCCTCGGCCGTGGCGAAGCGCCGGCTGGGCTCGGGGGCCAGCGCGGTCTTGAAGAAGGCGTCGATCCCGGCCGGCAGCCCGTCGATGAGGCCGGCGGGGGGCGCGTAGAGCTCCTCGCGCTTCTGCGCCAGGAAGTTCGGCCCCTTGAAGGGCAGTTCGCCGGTCAGCATCTCGTAGAAGCAGACCGACAGCGAGTAGAGGTCGACGGCCGCCGAGACGCCGCCCAGCTCCTGCTCGGGAGCCATATAGGGCGGGGTGCCCCAGGCGGCGGCGCGGGTCAGGCGCGAGATGGACTTCTGGGCGGTGTAGGCGATGCCGAAGTCCATGACCTTGACCGCTCCGTCGGAGGCCACCATGATGTTGGCGGGCTTGAGGTCCCTGTGGACGACGCGCCGGGAGTGGGCGTAGGCCAGGGCGGCGCAGCAGGCCTTGAAGACGCGCAAGGCCTCGCTCCACTCGAGCCGGCCGCGCTCCGCGAGGAAGGCGGCCAGGGTGCGGCCTTCGACGAACTCGAAGGCCAGGTAGACCTGGCCGGTGTCGCGCTCCACGGAATGGATGGCCACCAGACCGGGGTGCCGGAGCGAGGCCACGGTCCTGGCTTCGGCGAGCAGGAGCTCGAG
Organism: Elusimicrobiota bacterium; assembly: GCA_016196755.1. Taxonomy (GTDB): domain Bacteria; phylum Elusimicrobiota; class Elusimicrobia; order UBA1565; family UBA1565; genus SCTT01. Next base: position 13,417 of record JACPXC010000032.1, on the reverse strand, counting down.
GTCGGCGGGGCTGGCCAGGAGCTCGGCGCGCAGGCGCTTGAGGGCTACGCGGCGGCCCAGCGTCCGGTCGAACGCCTCATAGACCTCGCCCATCGCCCCGCGGCCGATGATGCCCTTGACCTCGAGGTTCTCGGCGATGAGCCTGGCCGCGGGGGCGGCTTGGCCGGGGGCGGGCGAGGCGCGGCGGAGCGCCAGCCACGACAGGGCGGCGGCCAGGGCCGCCGCCGCGGCGGCGAAGAGACGCCTGCGCCAGCTCGCGACGGCGGCGGCGCGCAGGTCCTCGGCGAGCCGCTGCTCCCAGGCAGCCTGGAACACGACGGTCTCGCGTTTGAGGGCGTCGTGGTACCTGTTGTGCGCGGACCGCATCAGCTCATCATGGTTCTGGGTCTGGAGCATCGGGCCGGAGGTGTTCTGGATCGGCGGCTCGCCGCGGTCGAGGCGGCCTATGACCCGCGCCACCGCGGTCAGCTCGACGAGCTTCATGCCCGCGTGGTGCTCCCTCCAAAGCCGCTCCTCCAGGGGCACGAGGGCGTGGCTCGAACTGACGAGCAGGGCCCAGCGCTCCAGGCGGGCGCGTTCGGGAGCGGCCTGGAAACCCTCACGCTCGCGGCGCATGGCGGCGATGAGCCTGTTGAGCTCGCGCAGGACGTCCTTGTGGCGCTCGTAGACGACGTCGAGCGCTTCGACTTGGACGCGCTCTCGCTCCCGGTTGGCCTTTTCCGCGGGGGCCGTCGCCCGGGCGCCGGCGGCTAGGCCGCCGAGGAGCAGGAGCGCGAAGAGCGGCCGCATGGGCCTAGGGTAACAGGTAATGTATTCTAGGGCCATGCCGCACGAGGAATGGCTCATACGCGGGGCGCGCCTGCTGCTGCCCGACGGGGTCATGGGCCGAGGCGACGCCCTCATCAGCCGCGGCCGCATCGCGGCGTTGGGCGGGCGGCCGGCGGCGCCGTCCGGGGCGCGGGTCTTAGACGCCCGCGGCGCCCTGCTGGCGCCCGGGCTCATCGACCTGCAGATCAACGGGGCCTGGGGCGCGGACTTCGCGCTCGCGCCCCCGGAGGCGATCGCCCGGGCGGCGGAGCGCCTGGCCGGCGACGGCGTGACGGCCTTCCTGCCCACCCTCATCTCGGCGCCCCTGCCGCGGCTGGAGGCCGCGCTGGGCCGCATCGCCGCGGCCGCCGCGCTGGGGCGCGGGGCGCGCATCCTCGGAGTCCACCTGGAAGGCCCGTTCCTGGCGCCGGCGCGGCGCGGCGCGCACCGCCGCGCGCACCTGCGCCGCCCGTCGACGGCGGAGTTCGAGCGGCTGTGGCGGGCTTCCAAAGGCCTTTTGAGGCTCCTGACCCTGGCCCCCGAACTGCCGGGGGCGGCGGCCGTCATGCGCGCGGCGCGCCGCCGCGGGGTCCTGGTCTCCTTGGGGCACACGGCGGGGGACGCGGGCGACTTCGACCGTGCCGCCGCGGCGGGGGCGCGCATGGTAACCCACCTCTTCAACGCCATGGAGCCTTTCCATCACCGCTCCGAGGGGGCGGCCGGAGCCGCCCTGACCGACGACCGGCTGGTCTGCGGCCTGATCTACGACCGCGTCCACGTCGGCGCGCGGGCGGCGGCGCTGGCCCTGCGCGCCAAGGGGCCGCGCAGCCTCGTGCTGGTCAGCGACGCCGTCTTCGCGCTGGGCCTCGGCCCGGGGCGCTGCCGTTCCGGCGGGACGGACTATGAGCTGCGCGGCGGGGAGTTCCGGGTGCGCGGCGGGCCGCTGGGCGGCGCGGTGCGGACGCTGCGCGCCTGCGCGGCCTTCTTCGCCCGCGACTTGGGACTGCCGCTGGCCGACGCCTGGCGTCTGGCCTCGGAGAACCCCGCGCGGCTGCTCGGAGAGCGGCTGGGGCTGGCGGCGGGACGTCCCGCCGACCTGGTCCTCGTCGATGACGGCGGGCGGGTGAGGGCTTCGTTCGTGGGAGGGCGGCGATGGAAGTGATCATAAGACCCGACGAGGGAGCCGTCGCCGAGGCCGCGCTCGACGTCATCGGCCGGCTCCTGGCCTCCAAGCGCGGACCGGTCATGGGGCTGGCCACCGGCAGGACCCCGCTCAAGCTCTACGCGGCGATGCGCGCCTCGGGCCTGGACTTCAGCGCCGCCCGCTTCTTTAACCTAGACGAGCTCGTCGGGCTCGGCCCGGAGCACCCCGACAGCTTCCGGCGCTTCCTGCGCGCGAACCTGCTCGACGGGCTGGGCGCGGCCGAGGGCGCCGCGCGGTTCCTCGACGGCGCGGCGCCCGACCTCGAGCGCGAGGCGGCCGAGTACGAGGCCGCCATCCGCGCCGCCGGGGGCATCGACCTGCAGATCCTGGGCCTGGGCCGCAACGGCCACATCGGCTTCAACGAGCCGGGCTCGTCATTGGGCTCGCGCACGCGTCCCAAGGCGCTCGACAAGGAGACCTTGGCCGATTACGGGCCGGACACGCCGCGCTTCTCGGTCACGATGGGGATCGGCACCATCCTCGAGGCCCGCGCGCTCCTGATGCTGGCCACCGGTGAGGGCAAGGCCGAGGCCGTGCGCCGCGTCGCCGAGGGCCCGCTGAGCTCGGAGACCCCGGGCTCCGCGCTCCAGCTCCACCCGCGCGTCTATCTGATCGTCGACGAGGCCGCGGCGTCGCGCCTGGCGCGCGCCGAGTACTGGCGCTGGGTCTGGGAGAACAAATGGCGGGTGGGTCAGTAGCGCGGCCGGACCGGCTCGACGCGCACCGCGCCCGACGGGCCGCGGACGGGCTCCCGGGCGCCGCGCCGCTGCCGTACGCGGGAGGGGCGGCCCTTGTAGACCGCCGCGTCGAAGCGCCAGCCCAGCGAGGCGCGGTAGACCTCGCCTAGCGCCGCCATCGGCTGGAAGGCGAAGTCGACGCTGAGGCGCCGCCCGGCCAGCCCGATCCCCCCGGCCAGGCCGGACAGGGGACCCAGGTCGACGGCGGTCAGGGTCTTGTAGCCGCCGCGCAGGGCGAAGCGCCAGCCGTCCGCCGCCGGGAAGGACCACTCGAAGCCCAGCTTGCCGTAGGGCTTGCCGTAGGAGGGGATCGCGGCCTCGAACGCCGGGATGAGACGGTGCTTGGCCATGTCGAGGTCGATGGCTGCGCCGAGCGAGCCCTCCAGGGGCAGGGTCTCCTGCTGCTCGCGGAACTTGGGACGCGTCCCCAGGTTCCTCAGCGTCGCGCTCATCGCCAGCTCGGGCAGATCGACGGGGCGGAAATGCGCGCCGCCGTCGAACGCCACGGCCCAGGCGCTCTCATCGTAGATCGTCTCGCTGACGAACTTGAGGGCCCCGCCCAGCGCCAGGCTGCCCGTCCAGGGCTCGGCGGCGTGGTCGAGCGGCTCGTAGGCGCCGGGATGCCGCCAGAGGTCCTGGAAGAAGCCGCGGTCGCGCAGGGGATGGTCCTCGCCGACGATGAGATGGCGCGCGTAGGCGATGGAGACCGATTCGCCGTGCGGGGCGAAGGAGCCGACGCGCTGGTTGGCGTTGGTGACCAGCGGGATGGACTCCTGGTGGAAGAAGGTGGCCGAGACGCCCCAGGTCCCTCCCCAGCGTTGGAGCGGGCGGGCATAGGCCAGGTGCTCGAGGCGCAAAAGACCCAGCATCTCGGCGTGGCTGTAGGTGAAGTCGGGCCGCGTCAGCTTGGCCAGCCCGGCGGGGTTCCAATAGACGGCGTCGGCGCCGGCGGCCACCGGGCCGTAGGCCTCGGCCATCCCCAGGGCGCGCGCCCCGGCCCCCAGGCGCAGGAAGTGCATGGTCGAGCCGCCGGGGTCGTCCCAGACCGCCCCGGCCGGCAGGGCCGCGAGCAGGAGCAGGAGAGCAGGCTTCACCGCACCACCGCCACGCGCAGGACCTGGCGCGCCCCGCCGCCCGAGACCAGCACCAGGTAGGTCCCCGAGCCGACCCGCCGGCCGTGGGTGCCGCGGCCGTCCCAGAGCGCTATGCCGTTGGGGCCGGCGGAGAGGTCGGCCACCTCCTCGCCGAGTATCGTGAAGATGCGGATCTGGCCGCCCTCGGGGATGTTCGTGAAGCTGACGGCCGGCGCGTCGAACTCGGTGTTGGAGCCGGGCTTCCAGGGCACCGGGAAGGCCTGGACGGCGTCGAGGGTGGCCGGGGCGGTGACGATCAGCGGCGCGAACAGCGAGAAGTGCGCGGTCTCGGCGGTCAGGGTGTTGGCCGTGCGGTCGACGGTCGTGGGCAGGAGGGTCCAGCCCGCGCCGGTGTGGCGGGCGATGACGAGGCGCCGGGGGTCGACGCCGGCGGGCAGCGAGCCCGGCACGTAGGTGAAGCGCAGGGTCACCGGACGGATCGGCTGGGCGCCGCCGGCCGAGATGTCGACGCCGGCCAGGTTCCCCAGCAGGGCGACGGTGCCTTGGTTCGACGAGGGGGGCGGCAGGCCGCCCAGCACCGTGGCGTTGACGGTGACCACGACGCCGCCGGGGAAGCTGCCGGCCGGCGCCTCGACGCGGATCAGGCTCAACTGAGGGACCGACGGGTTGACCGTCACGATGGTCGCCCCCGAGGCCACCGTTCCCGATGAGATGATGGCGCCGGTCGTCACCGTCGAGCCCAGGGTCGTGAAGGTCGGCACGCCGTGCCAGTTGAGCGCCCCGACGCGGAAGTAATAGCTGGTCTCCTGGAGGAGGTTCACGACGTTGAGCGCCGAGGCCGAGGGGTTGGAGGTGCGCGTCTCGATGTGGCTCCCCGAGAAGTTCGCGGCGGTGGCCGCCACGACCAGATAGCCCTCGCAGGAGGCGTCTACCGGCACCAGGTTCAAGGGCGTCCAACTGACCGAGACCGAGGACGGTCCGACGAAGCCGAAGGCCGGGGCCGCCGCCCCCGGGGCGTTGGTCAGCGTGGAGGTGCCGAGGATCGTCCCGTAGGCGGAGGCGTTGGAGTTCTTGTTGAGCGAGGCGACGCGGAGATAATAGGTGGTGTTCTTGTTGAGGCCGGTGAACGTGGCCGACAGCGCCAGCGTGCTCGAGGATCGCGGGGCGATCAGGAAGTCGGTGGCGGCGTCGAGCTGGGCCAGGTAGCGCGTCCCCAAGGCGTTGACGCCCGCCGTCCAGGCCACCGTCATGCTGGTCTGGAACACGACGGGGAACGGCACGGCGGCGTTGCCGGGGACGGCGGCCAGCGTGGCCAGGGAACCCAGCGCCGTGTAGGGGCCGGTCGTGGGATGGACCCGGAGGTAGTAGGTGGTGTCGATGGCCAGGCCGCTCAGCGCGGCGCTTAGGCCGAAGGTCGTGCTCGAGAACAAGGCTCCGCTGAAGTTCGCGGCGGTCGAGCCCTCGAGCCCGTACTGCAGGCCGGGAGGGTTGCCGTTGAGGGTCCAGGAGGCGGTGATCGAGGACTCGCCGACGCCGAGGAACGGGCCGGCGCCCGGCCCGACGAGATCGGTCCCCGTGAAGCGGACCAGCGTGCCGATGTAGTGCGGGGCGCCGTTCTCGTTGAGGGTGGCGACGCGGAAGTAGTAGCTCGTAAATGAGCTGAGTCCCGACACCGTCAGGGCGGCGGCGCCTACCGCCGGCGTGGAGCTTGAGAGGACCGGGCCCGTGAAGCCCGCGTCGAGCGCGGCCTCGGCGTGGTAGCCGAAGCTCGAGGCGGAGCGCGGCGCGGCGGCCAGAGGCGTCCAGGTCAGGGTGGCGCTCGACACGTGCGCGGTGGCCGCCAACGAGGCCAGCGACAGCGGCATCGAGAGCGTCGAGGTGGAGGCCGAGTCCTGCCCGGGACCCTCGCCGCAGTCGTTGACGCCGGTGATCCGCAGGGAGACCGTGGTGTTGGCCGAGAGTCCGGTCAGGGTGTGCAGCGGCAGGCCCGTCGAGACTATCAGCACGGTCGGGGCGCTGGCGTAGTAGACCTTGTAGGAGGCCGCCCCGCTGAGCGTCGACCAGGTCCAGGCGATCGACGAGGTGCCCAGCACCGAGGGCACGGCCGCCGCGGGGGCGGCGGCGAGCTGGTCGCCGCAGCCGAGGATGCGCAGCTTCCCGTAGCCGAAGACCGGGTTGGGCAGGGTGCCGTAGTTGAAGACCTTGGCGTCGCTGCGGGCCTGGCCCTGGAGGGCCGCGCGGAGCTGGGCCACGGTGGCGCCGGAGCTCTTCTTTATGTCGCGGGCCAGGGAGCCCACGACGACGGGGGTGGCCATGCTGGTCCCGCTGATGTACTTATGGTTCAGGTCCTCGGCGACGATGTTGTCGGAGTTGAAAAGCGAGGTCTGGTCCGCGGAGCGGGCCGAGGCGATGCGCTGGCCCGGGGCCGCCAGGTCGGGCTTCTGGCGCCCGTCGCGGGTCGGGCCGCGGTTGGAGAAGCTCGAGATCTCGCCGAGGTCGCCGGGGCCGCAGGCGGTGTCGGAGATCGTGCTCCCGTTCTCGGCCGTCCAGACGCGTTTGGAGCAGTAGGAGGCCACCGCGATGACGTTGTTGGCGGTGGCGGGGCTCGACACCGTGCCGGTGGCCACCGTCAGGGCGGTAAATGAGGACAGGTCGGTGGTGATCCAGCCCTCGATGCGGCCGTTGGCGCCGGCGGCCGAGCGCACGAGCTGGATGCGCCAATCGAGGCGGCTCAGCGAGGGGTTCCGGAAGACGTCGACGGCCATCTCGCGGTCGCCGTTGGGGTGGCCGCTGGCCGTGTTGAAGATGTCGATGGTGTTGCCGGCGATCGAGCCCGAGCAGTCGTTGTTGAACGTGCAGGTGACGACGGTCCCGCCGACGGCGGTGGACACGTTGACCGTATAGCCGTCCCCGGCCGGCACCCAGAAGTCGGCTTCGAAGAAGTCCACGCCGGCCTGCGCGGTGACGGGAAAGACGACGCTCGACCCCAAGCCGCCCACCGAGGCGGCCGCGTGCACGGACTGCGCCTGCTCGTTGCCCATCGCCACGACGACCGGCGTGCTGGCGGCGATGGCCCCGACGCCCGAGTCGAGCGCGCCGAGGCCGTCGTGGGGCCCGTACTGGGTGCCCAGGGAGAGGTTGATGACGGCGCGCTTGCCCGCCGACTGGGCCTTGCCGATGATGTAGTTCATGCCCTCGATGATATGGGTGTTGGTGAGGTCGGACTTGACCATGATGATGTCGGCCTCGGGGGCCATGCCGCGGAAGGAGCCCGCGGGGACGTCGCCGTCGGTGCCGGTGCCGTCTCCCGCGGCGATGCCGGCCACATGCGTGCCGTGGCCGAGGCCGTCGACCTGCTGCACGAGCCCCGCCGGGCTGCCGTCGATCTCGTCGTCGATCATCGCGCGGGTGTATTCCGGCCCGTAGGTGAAGCCCGCGGGGAAGCCCGCGCCGGTATGCGAGGTGAGGGTCTGGTCCCAGATCGAGAGGATGCGGGTGCGGCTGGGCGAGCCCTCGGTCAGGAAGTCGGGATGCTTGAAGTCGATGCCGCTGTCGACGAAGCCGACCACGACCCCCGAGCCGAAGTTGGTCCCAAACGAGATCGACGTGGCGTCCATGGCCCCGACCCAGATCCCGCCGGTGGTAAACGAGGAGCGCACCATGTCCATCAGAAGCTTCACCTGCCGGGCGCCCTCGGCGGCGGCCACCGCGGGGTCCTGCGACAGCCGCTCCAGGTCCGAAAGCGGCACTTCGCCGGTCAAGATGGGTCCGACCGGCCCGTTGAGGATGGCGTTGGGGAAGCGAGCCCTGAGCGCGTCGGCGCTGGAGCCCGGCGCCAGGCGCACGAAGAGGCGGATCATCGGCGAGGGGCCCTCGACGAAGGCGCCGGCGGGCTTGAAGCCGCCGCCAGCGTTGCGCAGGATGCTCTTCAGGCGCGGGTCGAAGTTGGACTGGGCGGAAGCGGAGGCGGCTAGTAGGAGGGAGGCGGAAAAAACGACGCTGAAAAGGCCTCGCCCCCGATTCGGCAGCATGCCCCCTTAGGATAGGGGGGAGATGTTACAGGGTCAAGTATTAAGGAAAGGCTAGAGCGGAGGGGTATGACCGGCATGCAGTCGGCTGACCGCGGCGATGAGCAGGGCCCATCTCGCCTGGGCGGCCTGGAACTGGAAGCCGTACTGGGCGGCCCGCAGCCGCCATTCCTCGCGGGCATGCTCGAAGTCGCGGCGGGCCATGGCCCAGCGGCCGGTGGCGTCGCGCTTGACGGCCCGGTAGCGGGCCTTGGCGTCCTCCCACTCCTTGAACGCGGCCTCGAGCTGGAGGCGTGCGGCGTCGAGGCGCACGCGCAGGCGCTCGGAGATCTCCGCGGGGGCGGTCTCGAGCTTGGCGTGGGCGAGCTTGAGCTGGGTCTCGAGCTTGGCCTTGAGGATGTGCTCCTCGCGGTACTCTCTCAGGCGCCAGGCCAGGCCGACGCGGGCCAGCCCCTGGATGAACCACTTGGTCGGGTCGAAGTGCCACCAGCGGATGCCGTTGCGGAAGTCGGCGGCGAAGCGGTGGTGGTAGTTGTGGTAGCCCTCGCCGTATGTCAGGAAGGCCAGCCACCAGGAGTCGCGCGCCGAGTTGTCGACCGAGTAGGGGCGGCTGCCCACGTAGTGGGCCAGGGAGTTGATGCAGAAGGTGAGGTGCTGAACGACGACCACGCGCAGGAGGCCGCCGAACAGGAAGCCCGCGAACGGGCGGCCGTACAGGGCTCCGAGCGCGGCCGGCAGGGCGAAGCCGACCAGGCCGACGATGGCGATGTAGTGGCGCTCCTGCCAGCGCAGGAGAGGGTCGCGGGCCAGGTCCGGCGCGACCGTGAAATCCTCGTCTTGGGGGTTCTCGTAGAAGATCCAGCCCATGTGCGCCCAGAAGAAGCCCTTCTTGATGTTGTAGGGGTCCTCGTCGCGGTCGACCTTGTGGTGGTGGATGCGGTGGTCGCGGCACCAGCGCAGGGCGGAGTTCTGGATCGCGGCGGCGCCGAAGAGCGCGAAGAACACCCGCACGGCCGGGTGGCAGTCGTAGGAGCGGTGCGAGAAATGGCGGTGGTAGCCGGCGGTGACGCCCATGCCGGTCAGGATGTACATCGTGAAGAAGACGGCGAAATCGGCCCAGACCAGGCCGTGGCGGGAGATATACACGGCGCACAGCACCAGCGCGGCGGCCGGCGTGACGGTCAAAAACAGCGTGTTGACCCAGTTGAGTTTGGGCGCTTTCATCGTCGCTATTGTAACAGAATTCCTAGAATGGGATGGATGCTCCGCCTGCGCTGGTTCGCCGCCGCCGTGTTCTTCTCCGACTGGCTGCTTACCGCCTTCACCTGGCTGACCTGGAACCGGCATCCGAGCATGGGGCAAGACCCGTTCCTGGTCTTCGCGCTGGCGGCGCGCGATGACGGCATGCTGACGCTGGGCAACGACCACCCGCTCTACCCGCTCATCCTCTCGCTCTGGGCCTCGCGCACGAGCGCGGCCTTCACGCTGTCGAAGCTCTTCAGCCTGGGCGTAGGCGCGGCGGCGCTGGCGGCTGCGGCCGGGCTGGGGACGGCTCTGTTCGGCCTCGACGCGGCGCTGTTGGCCGCGGTCCTGCTCTCGGTCAACTGGGTCTTCCTCTCGCTGTCGATGTCGCTGCGCGCCGAGGTGCTGCTGCCGCTCCTGTTCTTCGTCTCCTGGGCCTGCGCCTGGCGGGGATTCCGCGAGGACGGCCGCTGGTTCCTGGCCGCGGGAGCCGCCGCGGGCCTGGCCGCGCTGACCAAGGGCACGGGGACGCTCCTGGCGCTGGCCTGGGCCGCGGCCTTCCTGCTCGCGGCCTGGCGCGACCGGACCCTTTGGCGCCGCGCGCCCTGGTACCTGGCCGGGTTTTTGGGGACGGCGGGCTTTCTGTGGTGGGCCAACCACGCCGTCTTAGGCGACGCCACCTACAACTACTCGACCCGCCACGCGCTGTGGCTGGACTCCTGGTGGGACGCGGCCGGCACGCCGCTGGCCGACCAGAGCTTCGCGGGCTTCCTCGCCCGGCACGGCTGGCTGGGGATCCCGCGACGCCTGTTCTCCGGCATGTGGACCTTCGCGCCGGTCTGGCTGGCCACCCTGTCGCCCTCGCCGTCCTTCCCGATATTCCTCTACGCGCGCTGGCCGCTGGCCGCGGCGGCGGCCTGGTCGCTGTGGCGGGCCCGGCGGACGGCTTGGGAGGCCCTGCGCCGCTTCGACGGGGCGGCCCTATACACGGCGTTCCTGCCGGCCGGCTTCTTCGCGCTGTTCTCCTGGTACCACCAGGTCTCGCCCAGCGAGCGCTTCGTGGCGCCGCTCTCGCCGATGCTCTACCTGCTGGCCGCCGCGGCGTTCGTGCCCGAGCTGCGGCGCTTCGGCGCCTGGGCCAGGCGGCGCCAGCCCGCCGTCAACGCCGCGGCGGCCGGCGTGGGCCTCTTGGCCGCGTTCACCGCGGTGGGGCTGGCCATCAAGGTGGCGGTCTGGGGCGTGGCCAACCCGTTTGTTGCCGATCGGCCCGAGCCCTGCTACGCCGACGCCATGGCCTGGACGGCCTCGCGGCAGGGCAAGGTGCTCTACGGCCCGAGCGTCGATCTTTCGGTCTACTCCCTGCCGCGCTCCGGCGTGGCCGTCGGCGCGCCCGAGGGCGGGCCGCCGCCCGACCTCGGGGCCTGGCTGCGCGAGCGCGGCATCCGCTCGGCGGTGGCCGACTGGGACATGGCGCGCATCGGCTTCTTCGAGGGGACGCTCGAAAGCCTGCCGGAAGGCGGCGTGAAGGTGCTCAAGCTCCCCAAAGGCTGGCGCGAGGCCGGACGCGACCGGCTCCACGAGCCGCCCCACCTCGTCCTGCTCGAGGAGCTCCCTTGAGCCGGGCGTTAGCGGCCGCGGCCGTCCTGCTGGCGGCGCCTTGTCTGGCCGGGCGCGAGCCCGTCCTCAAGCAGGTCGGGCTCCCGCATTCCTACTACTACCGCGAGATGTACCTGCCCCAGTGGACCAGCGGACCCTCCGCGCCGGCCTGGTCTCCCGACGGGAAGTCCCTGGTCTACTCTATGGCGGGCTCGCTCTGGCGCCAGGCCCTGGACTCCGATGCCGCGGAGCGGCTCAGCGCCGGGCCGGGCTATGACTACCAGCCCGACTGGTCGCCCGACGGGCGCTTCATCGCCTACGCCAAGCATGACGGCGACGCCGTGGAGCTCTGGCTCCTGGAGCTCGCCTCCGGCCGGAGCGTCCCGCTCACCAAGAACGGCTCGGTCAACGTCGAGCCGCGCTGGTCGCCGGACGGCCGGCGGCTGGCCTTCGTCTCCACCAGCCACAACCGGCGGTTCCACATCTTCACGCTGGACTTCGCGGACGGCCGGCCCGGCGCTCTCGCGCGCCTGAGCGGGGACACGCGCACCGAGGCGGCGCGCTACTACTACAGCCCCTTCGACCACGAGATAAGCCCGACCTGGTCGCCCGACGGGTCGGAGTTGTTGTTCGTCTCCAACCGCGGCCGCCGCTACGGGACGGGGGGTTTCTGGCGCATGAAGGCCGAGCCGGGCGCCGAGGCCCGCGAGGTCCATTACGAGGAGACCAGCTGGAAAGCGAGACCCGACTGGTCGCCCGACGGCGGGCGCCTCGTCTACAGCTCCTATCTGGGCCGCCAGTGGCACCAGCTCTGGGTGACGCGCCCGGAGGGCGGCGACGCCTTCCCGCTCTCCTACGGTGAGTACGACGACACGGCGCCGCGCTGGTCTCCGGACGGGACGCGCATCGCCTTCGTCTCCAACCGGGGCGGGAACACGTCCCTCTGGGTGCGCGACGCCGTGGGCGGGGCCCAGCGCGAGCTCAAGGCCGTCCGTCGCGGGACGCTCGGGGCCACGGGCCGCCTGCGCCTGAGCGTGCTCGACGCCGACGGGCGGCCGACCGCCGCGCGGGTCTCGGTGACGGGCGCCGACGGGCGCGCCTATGCCCCCGATTCGGCCTGGATGCACGCCGACGACTCCTTGGAGCCGGGCGCCGCGGAGGCGCGCTATTTCCACGCCGCGGGCCCGGTCGAGCTCGATCTGCCCGCCGGCCGCGTCGCGCTGGAGGCGATGAAGGGCTTCGCGTACCGCCCGGCGCGCCGCGAGGCCGCGGTGAAGGCCGGCGGCACGACCGAGCTGAGCGTGCGCCTGGAGCGCCTGCCGCAAGCGGCCGAGGGCCGTTGGGCGGCCGGCGACCTGCACGTGCACATGAACTACGGCGGCGCCTACCGCGCCGACCCGCGCACGCTGGCCGCGCAGGCCGCCGCCGAGGACCTGCCCGTGGTCTTCAACCTCATCGTCAACAAAGAGCAGCGCGTCCCCGACGTCTCCTACTTCTCCGGCCGGCCGGACTCCGTCTCGACCGACGACTTCCTGCTCCTCCACGGCCAGGAGTTCCATACCAGCTATTGGGGCCACCTCGGCCTCCTCGGCCTCAAGGACCATCTCATCGTCCCGGACTACGCCGCCTACCCGAACACGGCCGCGGCCAGCCTCTACCCGCACAACAGCGCGGTGGCCGACCTGGCCCGGGCCCAGGGCGCTTTGGTCGGCTACGTGCACCCCTTCGACTCGAGCGACGTCCCCGAGCCGGCCCTGGACCGGCCTTTGACCAACGCATTGGTCGTCGACGCCGCGCTGGGCAAGGTGGATTTCCTCGAGGTCGTCAGCTTCAGCGACCACCGCGTCACGGCCGAGGTCTGGTACCGCCTCCTCAACCTGGGCTTCCGCATCCCGGTCGGCGCCGGCACCGACGCGATGACCAACTACGCCTCGCTGCGCGGGCCGGTGGGCCTTAACCGGGTCTTCGTCTCGGTCCCGGAAGGGCCGCTGAAGGCCGAGACCTGGCTGGCCGGGCTCAAGGCCGGGCGCAGCTTCGCCAGCAACGGCCCGCTCCTGGGCTTCACGCTGGGGGGCAAGCCGATCGGCGGGGAGCTGAGGCTGCCGGCCGGGCGCCATGAGGTGCCTTTCACGGCTTCGCTGCGCTCGCTGGCCCCGGTCGAGCACGTCGAGGTGGTCTGCGACGGGAAGGTGGCCGCGGAGCTGAAGCTCGACGCCGGGGGCGAGCGCGCCGAGGCCAAGGGCGTCATCGCGCTGGAGCGCAGCGGCTGGTGCCTGCTGCGCGCCTGGAGCGCGGGGCCGGCGCGGCCCATCCTCGACGCCTATCCCTACGCCACGACCAGCCCGGTCTATGTCAGCGTGGACGGCAAGCCGCCGCGCTCGCCCGAGGACGCCGCCTACTGCCTGGCCTGGCTGGCGCGCTTGGAGGCCGCGGTCCAAGCCCATCCCGGCTTCAACGGCGCGGCGGAGAAGGCCGCCGTCCTCCGCTCGTTGGCCGACGCCCGCGCGGTCTACCTCGAACGCGCCAAGTGACGCCGGGCCTCCTCCTCGAACTTCATATAATCGTAGCAGGTGGTACGCCGTAAGGCCGTGCATTACCAGCGGGTGCGAGTCCCGTCCGGGCAGGCGTCGGAGCGCCCGGTAGCAGGCCCCAGCAGCGGAGGGAAACCTCCGGTGCCGAGTGGGGCGTCAAGAGCCTCCTACGGGAGGG
>JACPXC010000031.1 GCA_016196755.1 Elusimicrobiota bacterium | reverse complement strand
TTCCCAATCGAGCTCACGGCGCTACAGAAGCTGCTGCTCAGGTTGTTGGAGGTTCCCCGAGAGCCATACTCCTAGGACGGGCACGCGGACGAGGCGGGATAATTCAGAAAACGTCTACCCGCGAGTTGCGGAATGTAGGTTCCGAGGGCCTACTTCTTCTTTTTCTTGGGCTCGGGCGGCGGCATGCGCGGCGTCCGCGGGGCGCGCGGCGCGGACTGGCGGCGGCCCTCGTCGGTGCCGCCGAAGAGGAACGCAAATCGCGCGGCGGCGCCGAAGTTGTTGGGGACCTTCTCGGTCTTGCCCTCGGACTGGATCGAGGTGGTCTTGGCGCTGACCATGCCCGCCACGTCGATGACTACTCGGACGAAGTTGAGGCCGGCCCCGGCGGTGTAGGTCAGGCCCGACGCCGAGTCGGAGAGGTTCTTCTGCAGGCCGGCCCGGAGCGGGATGTTGAGCCAGGGGCGGTTGAAGACGTTGATCTCGGTGCCGGCCGACATGTAGCGCGACTTAAATCCATCGACCGGGGTGAGGTTGTCGGTCAGGTCGGCGTCTAGCGCCAGGTGCCACCACTTGAAGGGGGAGAGCGCGAAGCCGGCACGGGCCTGGCCGTTCAAGGGGAACTTGGCGCGCTCGCCGGCGAGCACCGCCACGTCGGGGTTCTTGAACTCCGGGGCGTTGACGTTGCGCCCGACCACGCCTAGGCGCGGCCGCATCGGCATGCTCGGGAAAGTCTCGCGCATGTCCCAGAGCATGCCGACGTCGACGCCGGGCTGGAAAGAGGTCTTGGTGTTGTCTTTGAACTTGTTGAACGAGGACTCGTCGGTGGCTACGTTGATCTCCTGGTAGCCGACGCGGCCGATGATTCCTTTGAGGTTCACGCCCAGGGAAAGGCCGGTCTCCATGATCTCGCGGCCGTAGCCCACGCCGAGCTCGGTGAAGTTGCCGCCGCGCAGGACGATGCTCGAGGAGTTGTTGGCAGCCGAGAGGCAGTTTGGAGTAGCTCCGTTGCAGGTGTTCCGGAAGTCGACCTTGGGTGAGCCGCCGATGTAGGTGAGGTTGTTGGCGAACACGACCACCTTCTTGATCTTGATGCTCAGGCCCCCGCCCAAGTCGGCCATGACGCCGTTGCCGGGGTCGTTGAAGCGGCGCAGGGCGTCGTTGACGCGGGCGGCGGTGCAGACCGCGGCGTTGCCGGCCTCGCAGGCCTTGCGGATCTCGTTTATGTCGTTGGCGCCCTGCAGTACGGTGCCGGTGAACTCGCCGCGCGCGCCGATGGGGAGCTCGACGCCCGAGACGTTGTAGAGCTGACCCAGCCCCGCGGGATTCCAATAGGAGGCCAGCGGACCCTGGGCCACGGCCACCTGCGCTCCGCCCATGCCCATCGCGCGCGGGCCCATGTTATGCCAGGGCGTCGCGGCGGCGGGGATGGCCAGGGCGAGGGGCAAGAAGGCGGCGCTGAGCTTCTGCATGGGGAGGTCCTCCCTTACGAGAACTTCGAAAGGTTCGGCGAGACGGTCAGGGCGGCGGCGGTCAGCTTCTTGACGGTCTCGAGGTCGGTCGATCCGTGGATCTCCCTCAGGACCAGGCCCGAGGGCGTCACGTCGATGACGGCCAGCTCGGTGACGATGGTGCTGACCACGCCCTTGCCGGTCAGCGGCAGTTTGCACTGGGGCAGGATCTTGGGCGCGCCCTTGGCGGTGTGCTCCATCGCCACGATGACCTTCTTGGCGCCGGCCACCATGTCCATGGCGCCGCCCATCCCCTTGACCTTCTTGCCGGGGATCATCCAGTTGGCGAGGTCCCCGGTGGCCGAGACCTCCATGGCTCCCAGCACGGTGGCGTCGAGATGGCCTCCGCGCACCAGGGCGAAGGATTCGTGCGAGCCGAAATAGGAGCAGCCGGGGAGCTCGGTGATGGTCTCCTTGCCGGCGTTGATGAGGTCGGGGTCCTCGGAGCCCTCGATGGGATAGGGGCCGTAGCCGAGCATGCCGTTCTCGGTGTGGAGGACGACCCTGACACCGGCGGGCAGATGGCCGGGGATGAGGGTGGGGATGCCGATGCCGAGGTTGACGACGTCGCCGTCTTTGAGCTCGCGCGCGGCGCGCTTGGCGATGATGTCGCGCGGGTCGGTCACTGGGCCAGAGCCTCGCGCGGGCGCACGGTGCGCTTCTCGATGGGCTTGGCGTAGCCGGCGCCCTGCAGGATGCGCTTGACGTAGACGCCGGGGGTGTGGACCTGGTCGGGGTGCAGGCCCCCGACGGGGACGAGCTCCTCGACCTCGGCGATGGTCACTTTAGCGGCGGTGGCCATGACCTGGTTGAAATTGCGGGCGGTCTTGCGGTAGACGAGGTTGCCCATCGCGTCGCCCTTCCAGGCCTTGACCAGCGCGAAATCGGCCTTGAGCGGCTTCTCGAAGACGTACCAGCGTCCGTCGATCTGGCGGGTCTCCTTGCCTTCGGCGATGGCCGTCCCGTAGCCGGTCGGGGTAAAGAAGCCGCCCAGGCCCGCCCCGCCGGCGCGGATGCGCTCGGCCAGGGTGCCCTGGGGCGTCCACTCGACCTCGAGCGCGCCGGAGAGGGTCATATCCTCGAAGGCCTTGCATTCGCCGCCGTAGGAGAGGATCATCTTGCGCACCAGCCCGGCCTTGAGGAGCAGGCCGATGCCGAAGGTGTCGAGGCCGGCGTTGTTGGAGACCAGGGTCAGGTCCCGCGCCCCTTTGTCGCGCAGGGCGGCGACCAGGTTCTCGGCCACCCCGCAGACGCCGAAGCCGCCCATGAGGACGACCGCGCCGTCCTGTACGTCGGCCACCGCGGCCTGGGCGCCTGCGACGCGCTTGTCGGCGCTCACTCGTTCTTGATGAGGGCTATCTCGAAGCCCTTGAACTTCTTCTTGAGCAGCCGGTACATGACCTCGGCCGACACGGCGACGCCGATGACCATGCCGATTATGCTGATGAGCCCGGAAAGGGCCGAATTGTCCTGGATGTTCATGGCGGTCGTGAACAGGCCGATGACCATCCCGGCCAGCACGCCCGCCGCCAGCGCCCCGAGCACGGCGCGCCAGACGAAGGCCCACCAGATCTTGAAGGCCAGTCCCCGCGTCGGCTCGAGGCGCTGCACGGCCTTAGGCGACGGCCAGCGGGCGCGCGGCCCGGGCCTTGGAGCCGCCCGCATCGCGCAGGGCGGCCGCCTTGTCCGTCTTCTCCCACTCGAAGCCCTTCTCCTCGCGGCCGAAGTGGCCGTAGGCGGCGGTCTGCCGGAAGATGGGCCGGCGGAGCTTGAGGGTCTCGATGATGCCCTTGGGGGTCAGCAGGAAGTTCTTGCGGACGAGCTGGGAGATCTTCTCCTGGCCGATCGACCCAGTTCCGTGGGTGTTGACGTACACCCCGACCGGCTCGGCCACGCCGATCGCGTAGGCCAGCTGGACCGTGCACTCCTCGGCGAGGCCGGCGGCCACGATGTTCTTGGCGATGTAGCGCGCCATGTAGCAGGCCGAGCGGTCGACCTTTGTCGGGTCCTTGCCGGAGAAGGCGCCCCCGCCGTGCGGGGCCGCGCCGCCGTAGGTGTCGACGATGATCTTGCGGCCCGTGACGCCGGTGTCGGAGACCGGGCCGCCGACGACGAACTTGCCGGTGGGGTTGACGTGGAAGGTCGTGCGGTCGTCGATGAGTCGCTTGCCGAGGACCGGGCGGATGACGGTCTCGATGAGCTCCTTGCGGGCCTTCTCGGTGATGCGCTCGCCGGACTTGTCGAGGATCTCCTCGGTGTGCTGGGTGGAGAGCACGACCGTGTCGACGCGCAGCGGCCGGCCGTCCAAGTACTCGACGGTGACCTGGCTCTTGCCGTCGGGGCCGAGGTAGGGGAGGATGTCCTTCTTGCGGCACTCGGCGAGCTTCCGCACCAAGCGATGGGCCAGCATGATGGGGAGGGGCATGAGCTCCGGCGTCTCGCGGTTGGCGTAGCCGAACATCATGCCCTGGTCGCCGGCGCCGCCGGTGTCCACGCCCTGGGCGATGTCGGGGGACTGGGTCCCGATCGTGTTCATGACGGCGCAGAGCTCGTGGGAGAAGCCGAACTTGGGGTGGTTGTAGCCGATGTCGTTGACGACGCCGCGCACGAGGCGGTCGACGTCGACGTAGGCCTTGGTCGTGATCTCGCCGCCGACGATCACCAGGCCGCGGCTGATGAAGGTCTCGCAGGCGACGCGGGCCATGGGGTCCTGGGCGAAGATGCCGTCGAGGACGCCGTCGGAGATCTGGTCGCAGACCTTGTCCGGATGCCCTTCGGTGACCGACTCGGAAGTGAAAAAGTGTCTGCCAGTGCGCTGCATGAAGCCTCCAGTTCTTACTGCCTGACGTTGAGCACGGCCGCGTCGTAGGCCGTGATGTCGGACTGCACGACGCCTCCGGCGCCGACGATGGCGTTGACCAGATGCGCCTTCTCGCCGACTACGACTCCGTCAAAGAGTATACAACTTTTGAGCGCCGCCCCGGCGCCCACCCGGCAGCCCGCCCCGACGACGGTATGGGGGCCGACCACGGCGTGCGGGCCGATCAGGCTCTCGGCCCCGATGACGCAGGGGGCTTTGAGCTCGGCGGTGGAGGCGATCCGAGCCCCCTCCTCGACCCAGACCCCGGGCCGGAGTTGGCGGCCGGGGATCTGGACCTTGACCTCGCCGTCGAGGCAGGCATGCTGGGCGTTGCGGTACTCGGAGAGCGAGCCCACGTCGCACCAGTAGCCCTTCCATTCCCAGGCATGGAGGGCCTTGCGGGCCTTGAGGAGCTTGGGCCAGACGTCGTGGCCGAAGTCGTAGAAGCCGGCCGGGATCTGCTTGAAGACGCTGGGCTCGAAGAGGTAGATGCCGGTGTTGACCTGGTTCGAGAAGAAGTCGGCCCAGCTCGGCTTCTCGAGGAAGCCCTTGATGCGCCCGCCGGGCTTCGACAGCGTGATGCCGAAGGGGAACTTGGCCTCGACGGCCTTGGTCACCATCGTCGCGAAGGAGCGCTTCTGGCGGTGGAACTCCCAGAGCGCGGTCAGGTCCACGTCGCTGACCCCGTCGCCCGACATGATGAGGAACGGCCCGTCCTTGAGGAACTTCTCCACCTTCTTGACCGCCCCGGCCGTCCCCATGAGCTTCTTCTCATGGGAGTAGCGGATGCTCAGGCCCCAGCGCGAGCCGTCGCCGCAGTAGCGGATGACCTGCTCGGGGAGCATGTGGACGTTCATGATGACGTCGCGCACCCCGTGGCGGGAGAGGTTGTCGAGCACGTGGTGCAGGACCGGCCGGTTGACGATCGGCATCATCGGCTTGGGCGTCTCGTAGGTGAGCGGACGCAGCCGGGTGCCGGCTCCGGCGGCCAGCACCATCGCCTTGAGGGGGAGTTTGGCGCTCATCTAGAGATGGGCGTTCACCCAGCGGGCGGCCAGGTCGAGCAGGGCCTGGGTGCGCTCGGCCTTGTCGGTCTCGGCGTAGGTGCGGATCAAGGGCTCGGTGCCCGAGGGCCGCATCAGGATCCAGTGGTCGTCGTCGAGGATGATCTTGACCCCGTCCAGGTCGACGATCTGCTTGATGCCGGTGTTGAGGATCTTCTTGGGGAGGCGCTTCTGGATCTTGGCCGTGAACGCGGCCTTGTCGACCGCCGGGCGGTGGATGCGGAAGTCGATGCGCTTGAAGTGCGAGTCGCCGTACTTGGAGGCTACCATCTTCCAGAGCTCGGAGGGCGTCTTGCGGGTCTTGGCGCAGATCTCGACCATGAGCAGGCCGGTGACCAGGCCGTCGCGCTCGGGCAGGCCGCCCTTCCAGGCGTAGCCGCCGGATTCCTCGCCGGCGATGACGGCCTGGCCCTTGGCCAGCTGCTCGGCCACGTGCTTGAAGCCCACCGGGAGCTCCTCGAACGGCAGGCCGTGGGCCTTGGCGATGCGGCCCGAGATGTAGCCCATCGACACCGACTGGACGATCTTGCCCTTCACGCCGCGGTTGGCGATCAGGTACTCGAGCACGATGGGGAACACTTGGCAGGGGGTCAGGTAGCGGCCCTGGTCGTCGATGATGGCGACCCGGTCGCCGTCGCCGTCGGTGGCGATGCCGAGCAGGGCCTTCTGCTCGACGACGGTCTTCTTGAGCGCGGCCAGGTTCTCCTCGATGGGCTCGGGGTTGACGCCGCCGAAGAGCGGGTCGCGGTTGGAGCGGATCTCGATGAGCCGGTTCTTGGGCAGGAGCTCGGCCATGATGCCGCCCGAGGCGCCGTGGAGGTAGTCCACGACGACGGGGCGCTTGAGGTCGTTGATGAACTTGGCGGGGTTCGAGCGCGAGCGCAGATAGGCGACGTAGTCCTTGCGGAAGGACTTGACCTTGGGCGGTTCGCCGCCGTGGCGGGCGGGATGGGCGCGGTCGAGCAGGCCCTCGACGGCCTGGGTGACGGTGTCCATCGCGGCGCGGCCGCCCAGCTTGATCTTGACGCCGTTGTGCGAGGGCGGGTTGTGGCTGGCCGTGACGACCAGGCCGAAGGCCTTGAGTTTCTGGGTGAGCAGCGTCACCGCGGGGGTCGGCAGGGCCTCGTCGGATATGGTGACCTTGAACTCGTTGGCGGCCAGGACCTTGCCCAGCTCGGCGGCGAAGGTCTCCGAGGAGAAGCGGCGGTCGTAGCCGATCACGACCGGCGGGCGCGGGCCGGGCTGGTTCTTGAGCCACTCGGCCACGGCCTGGCCTAGCCGGCGGACGTTCTCGAAGGTGAAGCCCTGGGCCATCACCGCGCGCCAGCCGTCGGTTCCGAACTTGATCTCGGGGTAATCCATTGCGTCCTCCTGTGCTACCGGGAAAAAGCCGTCAAAATGGAGCCGTCGCCCAGCGCGCGGCCGGGGCCGACCAGAGCGCCCGCGCCGACGCGGCAATCCCGGCCGACGACGCAGCGCTCGAGGCGGGCGTCCTTGCCGACATGGGAGCGCTCGAGGACGACGCAGTCCGTGAGCGCCGCCCCGGCATCGACCCGCGTGCGGGGGCCCAGGCAGACCGAGCCTGAGAAGCGCGCCGCGGCGACCTTGGCCCCGGCCCCGAGGACGACCCGGCCGGGGCCTTCGTGCGCGGCGCCGGCGCCGAGCGTGGCGCCCGAGCCCAAAAGGAACGAGCCGCGGCGGCGCAGTCCCTTGAGCGGCAGCGGCCACTCTCCGCCGAGGCCGTCGAGGTGGGCCTGCAGGTACTTCTCGACGGTGCCGATGTCGAGCCAATAGCCGCGCGAGACCCAGGCCGCCATGCGGCGCTTGCGCTTGAGGAGCTCCGGGAAGAGGCCGCGCTCCAGCGAATAGGCCACGCCGGGCGGGATGAGCCGGACCACCGAGGGCTCGAAGAGGTAGGCGCCCGCGTTGATCGTGTCGCAGGTGACCTCCTCGGGGGAGGGCTTCTCGAGGAAGCGCCGGACGAGGCCCGAGGGCTCGAGTTCGACCAAACCGAACTGCGTGGGGTCGGCGACCCGGGTCAGGCAGATGGTAGCCTCGGCCTTGAGCGAACGGTGGCGCTTGAGGAAGGCGCCGAGGTCGAGGTGCTGTAGGACGTCGCCGTTGAGGACCAGGGTCGTTCCTTTAAAGAAGTCGATGGCGTTTCGGACCGCCCCGCCGGTGCCCAGGGGCTTGGTCTCGTGGACGCAGCGCAGCTTGACCCCGAGGCGGCGCCCGTCGCCGAGCGCCCGGCCGAACGCCTCCGGCTTGTAGCCGGTGGCCAAGAGGACCTCGCGCACGCCCTGGCGGCGCAGGTCGCCGATCTGGTGCTCCAGGAACGGCCGGTTGACCACCGGCAGGACCGGTTTGGGGAGGTTGGCTGTGAGCGGCCGGAGGCGCGTGCCGAGACCGCCCGTGAGGATCAGGGCTCTCATCGGTAAGGGTCAGGCAGGATAGCAAATGTCGGTTCCGGGCCGTCCGCGCGCGTACCCCCCTACTTCATCGGCGCCGTCGCGAACTCGGCGTCCTCGAGGATGACCTTATAGGCGTAGCCCGAGCCGAGGTCCTTGTCGGCCGCGACGACGCCTTCCGCCGTCACTTCCGAGCCCACGGAGCCCGTGCCGGTGGTGGTGAGCGTCAGGTCGTCGTCGGCCGTCTTCGCCGAGCCGCTGCCGTCTTTGAGGTGGAACCAGTTCCGGCCCAGGATGTTGGCGTTGGCCTTGACGAGCTTGCCCGTCACGCGCACGCGCTTGCCGGCGAGCTGCTTGCGCCGCTTGTGGAGCTCGGCGACGGTGACCGTGACGGCGGGGCCCTTGGGCTTGGAGACCGCGGCCGACCGAGCGCTATCGCGAGGAAGTGCCGCCTCCGAGGCTGTGGGCACGGCCGGCGGGAGCGCCGGCGGGGCGGCGGCCTGGCCCATGGCGGCGTGGCCGGGGGCTTGGGGGGCGCCCTTGAGGACGCCGAAGACCACCTTGTCGAACTTCCGCTTGAGGAGCGGACTCTCGAAATTCTCCATCACGGCGGATTCCTCGACCTCGGCGC
This sequence comes from Elusimicrobiota bacterium, assembly GCA_016196755.1. Lineage (GTDB taxonomy): Bacteria > Elusimicrobiota > Elusimicrobia > UBA1565 > UBA1565 > SCTT01. The sequence continues at coordinate 110,882 of JACPXC010000031.1, read as the reverse complement.
CGTCGCCTTTCTTGAGGGAGGTCTTGTCGACGGCGGCCCAAGCCTCCCCGTCCGCAGTTTTTATCAACAGGTAGGTGTACGACCCGGCGTCGAGGGACTCCTGGACGGTGCCCTTGAAGGTGCGGGGATCGGCGCCTGGGGCGCCGGCGAAGGCTGGGAGCGCGAGAATGACCGAGAGCACGGCGGGAGCGAGTCGGTTCAATGGGCCCTCCTGAGGCCTTATTCTACAGCAGTATCAGGCGGCGGCCGCCGCACGGGCCAGCGCGCGCGTGAGGGGCCGCGCGGAGGGCGGCAGCGGCGGGGCGTTGAGCGCGAGCCAGAACGCGTCGGCCTCGGCGGCGACCATGGCTTCGGCCCGGTCGCAGTCTTTCTTGCGCCGGGCCAGGCTCTCGGTCATCATCCGGCGCAGGTCGTCTAAGTCGTAGAGATAGACCTCGGGGAGTCCCGCGGCCGCCGGGTCGATGTTGCGCGGCAGGGCGATGTCGATGAGGAATAGCGGCCGGCCGCCCCGTCCCGCCGCGGCCTCCCGGATCCGCGCGGCGTCGAGGAGGTAGCCCTCGGCGCCCGTGGAGACGACGATGATGTCGGCCTCCTTGAGCTTGGCGAAGCCGTCCTCGAGGCTCAGCGCCCCGCCGTCGAGGTCCGCGGCCAGGGCCCGGGCCTTGTCGAGCGACCGGTTCGCCACCCATACCCCGGCCACGCCCTTGGAGCAGAGGTGGCGGACGGTGGACTCGGCCATCGTGCCGGCCCCGAAGACCAGGACCTTCCTCCGGGTGATGTCGGCGAAGAGGCGGCGGGCCAGCATGGCGGCGGCCCCTCCGATGGAGGCGATGCCGTCGACGATGCGCGTCTCGGCGCGCACCTTTTTCCCCATGTAGAGGGCGCGCTGGAACACGAGATGCTCGGCGCGCGCGGCGGTCTTCTCGGCCGCGGCGTCGGCGTAGGCGGCCTTCACCTGGCCGAGGATCTCGGTCTCGCCCACGATCCAGGAGTCCAGCCCGGCGCTCACGCGCAGGAGGTGGCGGGCGGCCTCGGCGCCGCGGTGGGTGTACAGGACCCCGTCGAGGCTCCGGCCGGCGCGCGCGGAGAGCATGGCCTTGAGGCGCGCCTCGCCCGCGGCGTCGGTGGCGGCGTAGACCTCGAAGCGGCTGCAGGTGGAGAGCACCACGCAGTCGGAGAGCCCGGCGGCGTCGCGCACGACGGCGTTGAAGAGGCCGGTCTCGGCGGCCTTCTTGGCCATGGCCTCGCGGACCTCGACGGCCGCGCCGAGGTGGTTCAGGCCCACGACCAGGAGTTCGGCTGCCATCACGGCTGAAACTAGCAACAGAACTTCCAGGTCGATAGGGCCGGAAATCCGGCGTATCTTGGGAGGAGGGTGCGCGATATCGCGAGGCGCCCTACAGGTTATGGCAGGACAGGCAGGAATCGCGCATCAGCGCGGCCGGGCCTCCGACCAGGCCGTTTCGGGCATGCCCGACGTGGCAGGACGTGCAGCCTACCTTCCCCGATTCCAGGCGGATCTCGGAGTGAACGGCCGGGTGATGGTAGAACTGGGGCTGTTCCATGGCCGTGGTCAGGTAGTCGAGGCCGACCGGGTGGTTCGCCCCCCCGGCTTCGATGGCCGGGTTGCGGTGCCCGGGCAGGCTGTTGGGGGCCGCGGCAGCGCTGCGTCCGTCATGGCAGGAGAGGCACAGCGGCGTGTCGACCGGGGAGGCGTCGGCGGCGGCGTCCGAGAGCGAGGCCAGCCAGCGGCTCGTGTCGGAGGCCGCCGCGCGCGCGGCGCCGGGGCGCGCGTCGAGGTGGCACCAGCCGCAGCTCGGCGTTCCTCCCGCGGCGGCCTCGTGGATGGCCGCTAGGTCGCGCTGGTCGGCGGAGCCGACGGCGTCGCGCAGGTCGAGGGGGGGCCGCCGCCGGGCGCGCAATAAGTCCAGGGACTTCGGTATGACCAGGAGGGCGGCGAGCGCCAGCAGGGCGAGGGAGAGTCGGCGCATGGGGTCCCTTCCCAGTCTAGACCCGCCGCCCCGGGCAATCAAGGGAAAAAACAGGGAAAGTTGCTCCCGAGGCTGAATCGTTGCTTATGGAGAAATCGAGATGGCCGGCGCTCCGTTCTTGGCTGCGCGATTCGGGAGGCCGCTTCGGTTTCCCCTCGCTCTGCAGGTGTTCGTCGCGGTGTCGGCGGCCGTAGGCTTGGTCTTCGCCGGTTCGTTTCTCCATGACATGCGAACCTTGACGACGCGCCTCACCCTGCACCAGCTTGGCAGCTTGCGCGCGATGTCGCCGGTCGTGGTGAGTCTCATCGAGCAGTCGATGGAGCATGGGTCCCCCGAGCACATCGGCGAGCTGTTCCGGGTCCTGGCCGAGCGTCCGCAGGCCGGGGCCGCCGAGCTCCTTGACGCCCAAGGGAGGCTCGTGGACTTAGCCGACATCCGGGGCCCGCGCTCGGCCGCCCCCGCCCCTCCGCCGGGCAGCATCGTCTACGAGGTCCCCATCGAGGCCAAGCCTTCCTGCGCGCGCTGCCACGGCGTCAGCTCCGGGCGCCTCGGGACCTTGCGTTTGTTGGCCTCCGACGCCGAGCGCGCCCAGCTGCGCCGGAGCCTCGTGCGCAGCCGTTTGGCGATGGCCTGCGCCGGGACCCTCGTCGTCGCGCTGGCGTCGCTGGCCATCGTCCGGTTCCTGGTCCATGCCCCGCTCGGCTCGGTCACCGCGGCCATGCGCGAAGTGGGGCAGGGGCGCTTCGAGGCCCGCGTGGAAGGAAGGCTCCCCGGCGAGCTCCAGGTCATCGCCGACGGCTTCAATACGATGGTCTCGGAGATCGCCCGCGACCGCGGCGAGATCGTCGAGCTGCACCGCAAGCAGCTCGGCCAGGCCGACCGCCTCGCCGCCTTGGGCAGCCTGGCCGCCCAGCTGGCCCACGAGGTGCGCAACCCGCTCACCGGGCTCTCCTCGGCGCTGCAGGTCCTCCAGCGCGAGGCCGAGGCGGGCTCGCCGCGCCGCGGCCTCATAGACAAGATGCTCCTGCAGCTGCAGCGCATGGACCGCACGATGGGGGATTTCCTGCGCTACGCGCGCCTGCCCGAGGCCGCGCCGCGGCCCTTCGCGCTCAAGGACGCGCTCTCCCGCGTGCTCTTCCTCGTGGGCCCGCGCATGAAGGCTCAGAAGGTGGAGCTGCGCCTGCAGGTCCCTGAGTCCCTGCCCCGCCTCATGGGCGACCCGGGCCAGCTCGAGCAGGCCTTCCTCAACCTCTGCCTAAACGCCGTGCAGGCGATGGGGGAGGGGGGCGTGCTGGAGGTGGCGGCCGCTCCCCATGGGGACTCCGAGGTCCTCGTCACCGTGCGCGACACGGGTCCCGGGATCGCCCCCGGCGAGCTCGAGCGGGTCTTCGAGCCGTTCTTCACCACCAAAGACGGCGGCAGCGGCCTCGGGCTCCCCATCACGCGCCAGATCGTGCTAGCGCACGGGGGGGAGCTCTGGCTCGAGAGCGACCCCGAGAGCGGCACGACGGCGAGCGTGCGCCTCCCCCGCGCCAAGGAGGCCGCGTGAAGGGCGCCAAGATCCTGATCGTCGACGACGAGGAGCTCATCCGCTGGTCGCTCTCGGAGGAGTTGGCGGCGGCCGGCTATCGGACCTTCTCCGCCGAGGGCGTCGCCGAGGCGCTGGCCATAGTCGAGAAGGAGCAGCCCGACCTGGTCCTCACCGACCTGCGCCTGGGCGCCAAGGACGGCCTCGAGCTCTTAAGGGAGGTGCGCAAGGGCCATCCCGCCATGCCCGTCATCCTGATGACCGGGTTCGCCGACCTCTCCAGCGCCGTGGACGCCCTGCGCGAGGGGGCGGCCGACTACATCTCCAAGCCCCTCCAGCTCGGGGGCCTCAAGATCACCTTGGAGCGCGTCCTCGAGACCGCCCAGCTGCGCACCCGCTTGGCCGACGCCCACCGCAAGCGGCGCGAGAAATACAACTTCGACTCCATCGTCTGCGAGAGCCCCTCCATGAGGGAGGCCGTAGCGATGGCGCGCAAGATCGCCGCCAGCCCCCAGGGCAACGTCCTCATCCTCGGAGAGTCTGGCTGCGGCAAGGACCGCCTGGCCCGCGCCATACATTACGAGAGCGCGCGCGCCCGCTCGCCGTTCATCGAGGTCAGCGCTACGGCCATCCCGGAGCACCTGCTCGAGAGCGAGCTCTTCGGCTACGAGAAAGGGGCGTTCACGGGGGCGCTGGCCCGCAAGAAAGGCATCTTCGAGTCCGCCGACGGCGGCACCGTCTTCCTCAACGAGATCGGCCACATGGCGCTGGCCCTGCAGGCCAAGGTGCTGCGCGTCTTGGAGGACAAGACCTTCATGCGCGTGGGCGGGACGGAGGACGTGGTCGTCGACGTGCGCGTGCTGGCGGCCACCAACGAGGACATCGCGAAGGCCGTGGCGGAAGGCAGGTTCCGCACCGACCTCTACTACCGCATAAACGCCCTGACCATCACTTTGCTCTCCCTGCGCGAGCGCCGCGAGGACATCCTGCCCCTGACCGACTTCATCCTGGGGCGGCTGTGCCGCGAGCTGGGCCGGCCCCGCCCGGCCCTGTCGGTCGAGACCCGGGAGGCCATCCTAAACGGTGCCTGGCCCGGCAATGTGCGCGAGCTGCGCAACGTCCTCGAGCGGATGCTGATCCTCGGGGAATGCGAGTGCCGGCCGAAGGGCGGCGCGGCTGCGCCGCCAAAGGAGACTCCGCCGCCGCCCGCTCACGGCGAGCGCGAGCTCGATCTGGAGACGATGGAGAAGACCATGGTCCAAGAAGCCCTGACCCGCTGCGGCGGCAACCAGCAGAAGGCGGCACAGCTGCTAGGCATCGGCCGCGACTCCCTGCGCCGGCGCCTCGAGAAATTCGGGTTCAAGGCGGCGGTGGCGGCGGTCCTGTTTCTCATCCTCCCCTTGGCCGCGTCCTGGGCCGGCTGGTTCGGCGAGGCCAAGAAAGAGGACCCCGCCAAGACCGACGCGTTCTACAAGGCCAACGAAGCCAAGGCCAAGGAGCTCATGGCGGCCCCCGGCGCCCACAAGCCGGTGGCCGAGGGGAAATGCTCCGAGTGCCACGGCGACCCGGCCGACCCCAAGAAGCTCAAGCTGGACTACCGGCCGCTCTGCGTCTCCTGCCACAAGGACCGCGAGGAGGGCTTGAAGAAGGCCTCGGTCCACCCCGCCTTCAAAGACAACGACTGCTCGCTCTGCCACGACCCGCACGGTTCCAAGGAGCCGCGCCTGCTGCTCCAGCCGGCGGGCGAGCTCTGCGCCCAGTGTCACCAGGCCGGCGAAGACCCCCTGAAGAAGGCCCACAACGGCGTCACCCAGTTCCAGGGCAGCTGTCTGTCCTGCCACGACCCGCACGCCTCCGACAATCCCAAGGTCATCGCGGGGGGCAAGGAGCACGTGCCCTTCGGGTCTCGCTCCTGCGAGATGTGCCACGACGATTCCAAGGATGGGAAGGCGGCCCTCAAGGAGACCCCGGAGAAGACCTGCTTCCTCTGCCACGCCGACTTCCGCAGGAAGAGCGAGCTGCCGGTCGTTCACCCGCCGTTCGCGGGCGGCGATTGCCTGGCCTGCCATGACCCGCATGTGCGCCGCCGCCCAGGCCTGAGAAAGGACGCGCTCGAGACGGTCTGCTTCGCCTGCCATGACGCCGCGCTCAAGAACAACCATCCCATCGCCGGACACCGGACTTCCAAGGAGGAGCTGGCCGACCCGAGGCGCCCGGAGAAGAGGTTCGACTGCGCTTCCTGTCACGACCCGCACGCGGGCAAGCAGAAGAAGCTGCTCACCGTCGACCCCGACAGCTCGTGCTCGGCCTGCCACGACAAATGACCGCCATGACCCGGATCCTCGCGCTTCTCGTAACCATCAACGTCCTTCCTGCCGGCGCGGCGGCCGAACCGGCCGCTCCCGCCGCCGCCGTCTCCACCGGGGCCGCCAAGGGCGCCGCAAAGAAGCCCGAGCGCCTGCCGCCTCAGACCGAGTTCCCCGGGGAGCCCGACCCGACCCGCATCAAATGGCTCCGGTCGCTGGCCAACCGCAACGACCTGCGCGGCCGCAAGCCCGGTCTGTTCAGCGACTTCATGGACGCCCTGCTCGGCTCCGATTCCAAGAGCGACATCCTGGACCGGCCCTACGGCATCGCCCTGGACGCCAAGGGGCGTATTTATGTGACCGACACGGGCACGGGCCGGCTCCATATCCTCGACCCCGGCGCCGGCAAGGCCAAGTCCCTGGAAGGCTCGGGGGATTTCGCCCTGACCTCGGCCGTGGGCGTGGCGGTGGACCCCGCCGGCAACGTCTACGTCTCCGACTCCGCGGACAATTCGGTCAAGGCTTTCGGCCCCGACCATAAGCCGCGCTGGCGCGCCGACCGGCTGGGTACCGTGGCCGGCGAGCTCAATCGTCCCACCGGCCTCGCCTGGTCGCCGCGCGGCGAGTTGGTCGTCATCGACTCGGGCAACCATCGTCTCGCGGCCTTTTCTCCCGAGGGGAAGTTCCTGCGCGCCTTCTGCCAGGGCGGCAAGGACGTCGGAGCCCTGTCGCTGGCGGCGAACATCTGGGCCGAAGCCGACGGCACGCTGGTCGTCTCCGACCCGGTCGCCGCGCGGGTGCACCTGTTCACCTCCACGGGCGCCTTCATCTCCGGCTTCGGCGAGGCCGGAGACAGCGCGGGCTATATGGCCCGGCCCCGCGGCGTGGCGTCGGACTCCGACGGGAACATCTATGTCGTCGACGCGGTGTTCAGCCGGGTCCAGATGTTCGACCGCCAAGGACAGCTCCTCATGTACTTCGGCGCCCCCGGGGGGAGGTCGGCCGAGTTCGGCATGCCGGCCGGCATCGCCATCGACCCCACCGACAGGGTCTATGTGGTCGACGGAAACAACTCGCGGGTGCAGGTGTTCCAGTACCTCAAGGTGCCGGCTTCCGCCTATGAGGTCCCCGCGTCGAGCGAGCCGGCCAAGAAGTAGCGTTGGCATTCGCGCGCCGAGTGAGCGAATCCGCGCGGCGCGCTCGCGGCCGGCCCGAGCACGGTTGATTTGGCGCTCCAATCCCCATCAGGCGGCGGACATCGGCGTCCGGAATGTTCGTTGCACATCGGTCTGTTGCGATGTCTCGCGAAGACAGATTCCCCAAGGAGATGAAAATGATGAGGAGATTGATTACGGGCGTGCTGCTGGCGGCCGCGATCGGCTCGCCGGCGTTCGCCAACGAATTCGGCAAGAAGATAGCGGGCTCCAAGCACGACTTCTCGGTGCCATATGTCGGCTTGTCGTCGATGGGAGTCGTGGCGACCTTGACGCCGGCCAGCTACACCGGCAAATGCGGCACCTGCCATACGGCGCATAAGCCGGTGCAGTTCAAGTCCCTGTGGAAGCGCACCATCACGCCCGGACAGACCTGGGTCGTGTACGACGCGCAAGGGACGGAGCAGCTCAGCGCCGGCGTCGCAGGAGCGGGCGCCGATCAGCTCGAGTACGCGGGCAAGACCCTGGGCGCCGATGACGCGCGCTTTATCTCGGTCGCGGCCTTCGAGAAGTCCGGTTCCGGCCGATGTCTCTCCTGCCACGACGGCGTCACCGCCATCGGCGGCGGCATCAAGATGGCCGGCACGCAAGGCGTGGCCAAGAATTTCGGCACCGACCTGCACGGCAAGCACCCGGTCGGCATCCGCATCCCCTGGGGCACCGAGGGGTTCTTCGCCGGGATGCAGACGAACTATCCTGACGCTCCGACCGAGCCTTCGGCTCAGGTCAAGATGGACTATCTGGGCACCGTCGGCTGCGTCAGCTGCCACTCGATGCACCGCGGAGAGCTGGCTTCGAGCAAGGTCCTCCGCAAGGGCGACCGCTGTCTCGCCTGCCACGACAAGTAAGGACGTAAGAAAGGACCCCCGGACAACCCGGGGGTTTTTTCGCGGCGCATCGTTCCGTTTGAGGTTGTACCCCATGAGGTTGATGACATCGACCGGCTCCGACGTCCCGCTCCTAAAACGCCTGCAGGCCGCGCGCTGGAGGGCCGGGCTGCGCTGCCCGCGCTGCGCCAGCCCCCGCTGCGGGGTCTTCATGCGCGAGGACGCCTCGGGGCGCCGGAAGCTGCGCTGTCTGGCCTGCGGGCGGGTCTTCAACGATCTGACCGGCACCCCCATGGCGCGTTCGCACCTTCCGCTGACGGCCTGGCATCGCGCGGCCCGGCTGATGCTCGACGGCGAGCCCTCGTGCGCGGACCTGGCTCGGCGCTTGGGCGTCAAGATATCAACCGCCTGGCGCCTGCGGCGGGCCCTGCGCGCCGTGCTCGCCGACCCCGTCCTGCGCCCGGTCTTCATGGAGGCGTTATGAAGAGCTTCGCGAGCGCGGCGCTGCTGTGCGCGGCGGCGGCCAGCGCGGCGTCCGAAGCGCCGCGCTGGCCGCCGCCGCCCGATCCGCCGCGCCTGGTCTACGAGCGCGCCGTATCCGGGACGCTGGCCCGGGAGGCGAAGGGCGGTTGGGGACGCTTGCTCAACGTCCTGCTCGGCGTGCTCCCGGGCGACTCGGCGCGCGGCGGGGAAGGAGGCCTGGTGCTTCCCACCGGCATCGCCGCCCGCGGCGGGGTCATCTGGGTGGCCGACCCGGGGGCCAAGGGGGTCTTCCGCTACCACGAGGCGACGGCGAAGGGGGATTGGCTGCCTAAAGGGGGCGAGAAGGTCTTGGAGAGCCCAGTGGCGGTGGCGGCGGCGCCCGATGGGCGCCTCTTCGTGGCCGATTCCGCGCTGGGCAAGGTCTTCATCCTCGACGCCGCCGGACGCATGGCGGGCGAGCTGCGCGGCGACCCGATGGGACTGGGGCGGCCCGTAGGGCTGGCCGTGGGCGGCGGGCGGCTCTATGTCTCCGACACCCTTAACCACCGCGTCTCGTTCTACAGCCTGGACGGCGTCTTCCTGGCCGCGGCCGGCCGGCGCGGCGGCAAGCCTGGGGATTTCAACTTCCCCACCTACCTCTGGTACGACGCCGCGAAGGGACGGCTCTGGGTCTGCGATTCCGGGAACTTCCGCCTCCAAGCCCTCGACCGCGAGGGGCGCCCGGTCTTGGCCGTCGGCGAGGCCGGAAACCGTCCCGGCTACCTGGCCCGCCCGCGCGGCGTGGCGGTCGACCCCGACGGCCACCCCTGGGTGGTCGATGGGGCTTTCGACTCGGTCTCGGCCTTCGACGAGCAGGGGCGTCTTTTGCTGTTCGTGGGCGTCTCCGGATACGGCCCGGGCGAGTTCAATCTGCCGGGCGGGGCCGCCTTCGACGAGGCCGGCCGGCTCCTGGTCGCCGACACGCGCAACTCCCGCCTGCAGATATTCCGCTACCTGAAAGAGGCCGCGCGATGAGATTTCTGGCCGCCGTTCTCGCCGCCGCAGCGCCGCTGTTGGCCGCCGACGCGCGCGCGGCCTCGATCCTGGGCTCCAAGCACAACCTCTCGGCCGACAGCGCGACCAGCGGCCCCCGGGCCGCCAGCCAGAAGGGCGCCTGCGTGTTCTGCCATTCCGTCCACCAGACCTCGGTGTTCCGGGCCTTGTGGGGGCGCAAGGACTCCGAGCAGACCTTCACCTTCTACTCCTCCAACTACCTCAACTCCTATCTGGGGATGCGGGTTCCTACGATGGAGGACCTCAAGGTCAGCCGGACCAAGCTCTGCCTCTCCTGCCACGACGGGGTGACGGCCCTGGGCAGCCTTTACAACATGTCCCAGCCCCTGGCCATGGACCCCGCCCGCTCGATGGCCGCCGCGTCGGTCCTCGGTGCGGACCTGCGCAACGACCACCCCGTGCTCTACGATGTGAAGCCCGGCGCCGGTCCGCCCAGCGCGCCGGGCACCGACCCCGAGATCCAGCTTCCGCCGCCCGGCGACAAGGTGAAGGTCTACGGGGCGAGCAACCGCGTGGAGTGTACGTCCTGCCATAACCCGCACGACGACCAATACGGCAAGTTCCTGGTGAAATCCAACGCCGGCGCGGCGCTGTGCACGACCTGCCACAACAAGGCCGGCTGGTCGGCCAGCGCGCATGCCGTGTCGAACAAGGCCTACACCCCGACCGGCGGGGCGCCGACCACGGTGGCCGAGTATTCCTGCCGCGCCTGCCATCAGGTCCACGGCGCCAACGCGGCGCAGGCCTATCTCCTGCGCGGGGCGGAGGAGCAGACCTGCTACGGCTGCCACGGCACGCCTCCCCTGACCGGGGCCAAGGACATCCGGTCGCTCTTGGCGTCGGCGTACACGCATCCGGTGGAGACGAAGGCCGGCGTCCACAAGAATCCTGAGGCCGACGCCTCGAACCTGGGAAACACCGCGCGGCACGCCGAGTGCTGGGACTGCCACAACCCGCACCAGGCCCAGACCGGCACGGCGGCGCCCGCGAGCAACCTCATAGGCGGCGTGCTGCGCGGCGGTTGGGGCGTCGAGCCGCTCTACGGCTCCGCCGCCTGGACGGCTCCCTCCCAGGCTTCCTACGCCCGCCAGTCTTTCTCGAACACGGCGTCTTTCAAGCAGTATCAGCTCTGCTTCAAGTGCCATTCCTCCTACGCCTTCGGTACGACGCCGCCCGCGGGCACGACCGACTCCGCGCTCGAATACAACCCGAACAACCGCTCGGCGCACCCGGCCCTGGCGGGCCTCAACAGCCGGTCCGGGGGGCTGCCCCCCCAAGCCCTCGGGGCGGCGCAGGTGTCGGCGCGCTACGCCGGCGGGGTCGGTAGCCAGACGCTGTCCTGCACCGAATGTCACGGCGCCGACTCCGCGGCCAGCCCGAAGGGGCCGCACGGTTCGAGCGTGCCGCGGCTCTTGACGGGGGCGCGGAGGTATTGGCCCACCAACGCTTCCGGCGTCCTGTGGTCCCTCAATGACCTCAAGGACGGCGCCAACGGCTGGCAGTCGGACCTCTTCTGCGCGAACTGCCATCCGCTCTATGACGCCGGCCGCAGCCCCAAGTGGTTCAACAACGTCCACGAGAAGCACGAGGGACGCAATCCCGGAGACGAGCGGATGCACTGCGTCGCCTGCCACGTCCGCCTCCCGCACGGCTCCAAGCGCGGGCGGCTCATCGGCTACGACAGCGACCTCCCTCCCTACAACAACAACGGCGGCACGCCGTACTCCAGGCTCGTCCTCAAGGGCTTCAAGAAGGCCGCGGGACCCACCAGCTACGCCGAGTCGAACTGCTACAGCGAGGCCACCGGCTGCCACAACCACACCAACGCGGGCGGCTATGACCCTTGAGGCGCATGAGAACCCTAGCCTGCCTCCTGGCCTCGCTGACGGCCGCGCCCGCGGCGGGGCTGCCGTGGCGCCGCGAGGCTCTGGCCCGCTGGGGCTTCGACGACATCTCCGTGCGCGACGCGCGAGGCTCGCGCCGCGCTTCCGTGTGGTCGCAGGCCTATGACGCGGGCGCCCGCGGGTCCCTCCTCGTCCCGGCGGCCGGGGATCTGGAGCTGCGCGGCGGCCTGACCGACGGCTTCGACGTAGGCCAGGCGGTGAACACCCCGGACGCCCGGCGAAAGAGCCTGACCTGGGCCGCCAACGCCGACCTCTTCAGCCCGCGCCTGCGCGGCCTGGTCCAGTTCAGCCCGAACCTGTCGTGGAGCCAGAGCCAGGAGGCGGCCAACAACGACGCTCCGAGCCGGGTGCGCAAGCAGGAGAGCGGCGGCTTCTCGAGCGGCCTCTCCTTGCCCGGACTGCCGTCCTTCAGCCTCTCGCGCGGCTTCTCGCGCAGCCGCGACCCCAGCTCGGTCTCGCCCCTCGATGAGAAAGGGCTCTCCGCCAGCGAGAACCTGGGCTGGTCGCGCGGGGCTTTCCGCCTGGCCCTGGAGCGGCGCTCTTCCGCCCTCTTGGACGTGACGGGCGGCACCGAGCGGCGCTTGAGCGAGACGCGCCAGGGCCGGGTCGACTACCAGCGCTTCGGCTTAAAAAAACTCGGCTTGCAGGCCCTGTCCCTGCGCTCGGCCGTGCTCGCTACCAAGACGCAGGGGGAGCTCCGCGAGAAGGACCTGACGGCGGACGCCAGCCTGCGCTCCCTGCCGCTGGTCAAGGGGCGCTGGCAGCATTCCGCGGGAGCTTCGAGCTCGTACTACCGCAACGCCATCACGGGAGGCCAGACCGACGTCTCCGCGGCGGATCTGCTCTCGAACATGGAGACGCGCTGGGGCGCGGTGAGCAACAGCCTGGCGACGGGCCTGGCGCTGGGGGCCGGGACCTCGCGCACCGTCTCCGAGGCGTTCTCCTTCACCGAGCGTTTCCGGAAGGGCCGCCTGGCCCTGAGCCAGAGCCTTTCCAGCGGCTGGTCCGACGGCTCCGGCGGGCCCGCCAGCCGCAGCGACGGGGCGGCGGCGCGCGTCAGCCTCATCCCCAGGCCGGGGCAGAACCTCAGCGTGGGCTTTCAGGCCGCGACGGCGCGGAGCTTGGGCGGGGGACCCTCCTCGCTCACCCAGAAGGGCGACGCGGCGGCGAACATCCAGCTTCGCCGCGACACGCGGCTCAACCTCGGTTTCGAACAGGACCGCCAGCGCGGCGGCGACACCGGCATCATCAGCGTCTCCGACCGCGCCAGCCTCGGACTCGAGGCGGCGCCGCGCCAATCCGTCCGGGCCAGCCTCCACGCCGCTACGGCTCGCACGCGCACGAACCGGGGCACGGCGAACCAAGCCAGCTCGGCGTCCCTGAACCTGAGCTGGCTGCCGACCCGGCGCCTGAGCTTGAACGCCCAGGGCGCCGTGGCGGGACGCTCCCTGAACCTTGGGGCGGGCCTGTCCTGGACGGCCGGGAAGACGGCGCTGGGCCTCTCGTACGCAAGGCAGGAGATCTCGACTACGCAGTTCTACTCCCACCTCAACGTCTCGCTGACGCGCGCGTTCTAAGACGCGGACATCCCGGTCCGGAAACTCTGTTGCGAGTGCGAGGTCCGTGGCGAGGAATTCAGGGCTGAGAGCGGCGTCTTGCGCGTTATCGCTCACGGCCGCATGCGGCGTGCTGGCATTCGCCAACGAGTTCGGCCTCAAGATCGGCGGCTCGCGCCATGACTTCACCCGGGGCTATGTCGGTTGGGAGACGGCGCCGGGGACCTGGGCGCTCTATTTCAGTCCCGCCGGTCAGTGCGCCCCCTGTCACGCGCCCCACAAGGCCGCACAGGCAAAACAGCTCTGGGCGCGGACGGTGACGTCCGGGCAGAGCTGGGTCGTGTATGACGCGCAGGGCGCGGAGCGCCTCGGCGCCAACGGGCAGCTCGAGTACGCGGGCAAGACCCTGGGCGCCGACGACGGCCGCTTCCTCTCGGCCGAGGACTTCGAGAAGTCGGGCTCGGGACGCTGCCTGTCCTGTCACGACGGCGTGACGGCCATCGGCGGGGGGGTGAAGATGAACCCGGACCCGCCCAACTCCGACACGCGCAGGAACTTCGGCACGGACATGCACGCCAAGCACCCCGTCGGAATCCGCATCCCTTGGGGTCGGGAGGGCTTCTTTAGCGCGTTGTCCACGGACTATCCCGGCGCGCCGGCCTATTTCAAGGCCCAGGTCGCCATGGACTACAAGGGCAGCGTCGGCTGCACCAGCTGCCATTCGATGCATTCCGGCGAGACTTACGAGGCCCCCAACTACAACATCCTCCGCATGGGCGAAACCTGCCTGGCCTGCCACGACCGCTGATCGGCGGCCGGGCCGCCCCGCGCCCCGGCCGCCGTCGGCAATTACTATAATCGGGCGCCAATGGAAGGCGAATATCGCGGGCTACCGGGCCGTTCCGGCAATATCGACGAACCTGACGATTTTGAGCCGCCTCCCGCCGTCCGGACCTCCCGGCCGCGCGACTTGGCCGGCAGTCTCCTGGGCCTACTTCTACTAATAGGCTTCCACGCCTCCCAGACCAAGCATTGGATCGCCAACGACAACCGTCCGCAGGGCTGGGACCAGTCGGTCCAGCTCGAGACGGCGTGGGACTTGAAGCAGTGCCTGGCCCAGGGCGACCTCGGCTGCGCGATGCGCATGCCGCCCAAGCCGGGCATGCCGCCGTTTCCCCTGCTCTTCCACTTGACCGGTCAGCCGGCGTTGGGCGCGGCCGACCCTGTCGCGGGCTTCCTGTGGCTCAACTGGGCCTATTTGGCTTTCTTCTGCTTCGCGGCTTGGGGGCTGGGGCGGCACTTCCTCGGCGACTGGCAGGGCCTCGGCGCCGCCGTCCTCATCACCTGCGTGCCGAACGTGCAGTGGCTCCAGCGCGAGGTGCTCGTCGACATCGCGCTTTGCGCCTGGGTGGCGGCCGGCTATTGGGCCTTGGCCGCCTCCGACGGCTTCCGGAAGAAGGGCCAGTCCCTGCTCTTCGGCGTCCTGTTCGCCGCGGCGATGATGACCAAATGGAGCGCCTTCTCATACTTCCTCCCCGTGCTCTTCATCGCCTTCAACGCCTTCACGTCCAGCCACATCGCCGGACTTCTGCTTGCCGGCGGCTCCGCCGCCGTCTTGGCCGGCCCGTGGTACCTGGCCCAGGCGCCGATCTTAGCCCCCCGGCTCTTCGAGGCCGCCGCCGACCAAGCGGTCCCGATCTGGCAGGGCGGGGCGGTGTTCAGCTACGTCCTGCAGATGGCCGACGGCCTGGAGCTGCCCCTCTTCCTCCTCGGCGTCCTGGCGGCCTTCGTCCCGACCCTGCGCCGCCGCACCGAGGACGCCTGGATCCTGCCCGCCTGGTTCGTCTCCTCGCTGATCTTCTGGACCATCGTCCCCAACCGCCAGCTCCGCTATCTGCTCCCCGGCATCACGCCGCTGGCCGTCCTGGCCATGGGGCCGTGGCCGAAAGGAGTCTCGGCGGCGGCCTGCGCGTTGTCGTTGGCGATGGCGTGGAACTACCCGCGCGGGGCGGTCGGCAGGGTCGGGTTCAACCCCGGCCTGCCGCTATTTATCTTCAAGTCCGACCTGCCCGCGCGCGAGGACTGGCGCCACGGCGAGATCCTGCGCGCCGCCCAGGACCTGCGCGACACGAGCCTGCCGTTCTCCAACATCGCCTTCGTGGCCAACCACCCGCGCCTCAACGGGCCGGTGCTCAACTGGGAGCGCAAACGGCTGGGCATCGAGGGCCTGCGCATCCGCGGCATCACCAAGCGCTACACCGAGCTCTGCGAGTTCGTCCTGGTCAAGACCGGCGACCTGGGCCCCGCCTCGGTGACCGGCCAGCTTCCCGAGGTCCAGCGGGTCATGCTCGACCCCGGGCGCTGGTTCCAAGTCGGCTGGCGCGAGGCGCGCCGCTGGCCGCTGCCCGACAAGACCGAGGCCGTCCTGTTCCAGCGCCGCCGCCTGACCAAGGCCCCGGCCGGGGAAGGCAAGCTGCGCGTGGACTACTTCGAGGAAGGGAACTTCAAGGCCGAGGGCCTCGAGCTCGACTTCGGCCGCTGGGACGCCGAGCGCGGCGTCTACCCCAAGGTCGAGGTCCGGGCCGCCAGCCTCATGATCCGCGGCCTCGAGGTCACCGGCGTGAACTTGACGCTCGAGAGGCTGGCGCTGCTTAACGCCGACGAGACCGACGCCGCCAAGAAAGACCCGCTCTCGGACCCGCGCTTCACGCGGCTCGACGCCGTGACCCTGCGCAAGGCCTCGGTGAGCCAGGAGGCGCTGGCCTTCTTCCTCGGCGCCCGGGTGAAGGGCCTCGAGGGCGCGACGGCTTCGCTCGAGGGCGGCGTCGCCGCGGCGCAAGGCAAGCTCAAGGGCAAACCCGTGCGGGCGGCCGTCGAGCTCAAACTGCTTCCCGACGGCGCCGGCCTCGAGGTTCAGGTGCGTGGAGCCGCGTTGATGGGCGTCCCCCTGCCGGTGCGGCTCTTCTCGGCCAGCCGGATCGTCCTGCCGTTTACGCCCACCTCGGAGCTGCCGTTTAGGATCTCGGTCCCGTCGCTGTCGGTGAGCGGCGGGCGGCTTACGATCGGCGGTTAGCTTCGGCCGAGCGGTACGCCCACCGGGCCAGCGGCAGGCCGGCGGCCAAAAAGGCGGCGGCCGCCGCTAGTCTCGCCGGCGCGGGGAGTCCGCTCATCGGTCCCGCCGCGCGGAACAGGTTCGCGGCGGGATGCAGGCTCCACTGCCAGAGCTCGGCCTCGGCGCCCTGCGTCATGAACGAACCGGGGTACGGGAAGAATGCCCCCGCGGCGTGGACGACGGCCGAGGCCGCGAAGGCGGCGGCCCAAGCGGCGCGCAGGCGCGTCGACGCCGCTATCGTCGGCCCCAGCTCGGCCAGCGCCACGGTCCAGATGGCGCAGGCCGCCGCGTAGTAGCGCGTCCCGAAGGTCTGCCCGCCGGTCCAGGTCACGCGGTAGGAGACGAAGACGATCATGCCCGCCGAGGCGGCGAGCAGATACGGCGCCCAGCGCCGCTCGGGGTCTCGCGAGGCGCGGGCCATGGCCCAGAGCGCGAACAGCGCGGCGGGCGAGAAGAAGATGAGGCCCCGGGTCGGGCTGGCCACCATACCCCAGACCGCGCGGGCCTGAAAGTCCCCGAACATGTGGCCCTGCGCGCCGAGATACGGCGGGCGCAGGACGCCGGTGTACCAGAGCCAGTAGGCGGCGTTGAAGAGTTGGGGTCCCGCGGCGCCCAAGATGAAGGGGACGAGGCCGCGCGGGCGATGGACGAGGATAAATAGGCCGGCGGCGGCGAAAAAGAACACCGAGTCCTCGCGCGAGGCGACGGCCAGCGAGAAGCCCAGGCCCGCCAGCGCGGCGTCGCGCGGGCGCTCGCCGAGGAGGCCGAGCATCCCCAGCGCGGTGCCGAGCTGGGCCGGCCCGTGCGAGTGCAAAGCCTGGCTCGACACGCTCCACGACCAGGTGCCCAAGCCGTAGAACAAAGCGCAGGCCGCCGCCCAGCGCTCGGCGGCCTTGCGCCGCAGGCAGGCCTCGTAGACCAGGACGACGGAGAGCGCCGTGATCAGCGCGCCGGAGATCTTCGAGAGGTTGTGCAGGCCGAAGTCGTTGGGCGCGCCGCCGGCCATGGCGGGCAGGATGTAGACCGGCAGGGCCAGGACGGCCGGGACGACCGAGAAGATCGAGAGCAGGGGTCCGTCGACGGGCGAGAGGAAGTCGTGGAGGGTTTCGGTCTCGAACTTGGCCCGGAAGGGCTCCAGCGAGAGCGTGCCGTGGCGCAGGATGCCGAACGGGATCAGCGAGTTTGGGATGTCGTCGCCGCCGTGCCAGCGCATCGTGGCCATATAGGCGCTCATGCAGAGCAGGAAGACGGGGAGATGGGCGGGGGCGGCCAGGAGCTCCTGGCCCGCGGCGCGGCGCTTGCGCCACTCGGCGAAGAGGCAGGCCGCGGAGAGGACGAGCGCCGCGGTCCAGGGCGGCGGGATGCCGCGGATGCGGCTGGCGTTGCCGACGCACACGGCCGCCGCCGTCGCGAGGACGATGAGGAAGCTTCTCACCCGCGCTTCACCGCGTACATCTCGACGGTGCCGCCGCGGCGCAGGCCGGCCTCGAGCACGGTCAGCAGGACCGCCAGCGGCGCGCCGACGGCGGCCAGGCCCAGGGTCCAGAGCGCCTGCTTGGGGTTCTTGCGCAAGGGCGCGGTGCGCGCGGACTTGGTCTTGAGCCAGTCGTAGAGGAAGTTGAAGCGCGGCGTCACCAGGTTGAGCAGGCTCTGCAGCCAGCCGTAGGGGTTCTGCTCGAAGCTGAAGTGGTCCTCCTTGACGACGGTGAAGCCCGCGCGGTCGAGCGCGCGCTTGAGCGAGGAGGCGCCGAAGTGCCAGTAGTGGCGCGGGACGTCCAAGTGGAACCAGTCCGTGCCGGCCACGGCGGCCTGCAGGCTCTCGGAATTGGGGACGGCGACCACGAGCAGGCCCCCGGGCTTGAGCAGGCCGTGGGCGAGCGCCAGCATCTCGAAGGGCTTGGCGAAGTGCTCCAGGGTGTGCCAGAACACCACCGCCGAGAACGCGCCCTTCGCGTAGGGCGCCGTGGAGAGCGCGCCGACGTGCACCGGGATGTGCAGGCGGTTGCGCGCATGCCAGGCCGAGTGCTCGCAGAGCTCCACGCCGTGCGGCTCGAAACCC
Source organism: Elusimicrobiota bacterium (assembly GCA_016196755.1). Taxonomy (GTDB): domain Bacteria; phylum Elusimicrobiota; class Elusimicrobia; order UBA1565; family UBA1565; genus SCTT01. The sequence goes on along the minus strand of JACPXC010000031.1, from coordinate 92,849 downwards.
AGGCGGCGCAGGGTCTTGAGCAGAAATCCCCGGCCGCAGCCCACGTCGAGGACCTTGCCGGAGGCGGCCCGCCGGCGGATGACCCGCGCGCGCCGGGTCTGGAAGAGGCGGACCAGGCGCTCGAGCAGGGGGTGGAAGCGCGCGTTGCCGTCGCCGTAGTAGCCCTGCGGGTACCAGTCGGCGATCTCGGCGTCGGAGAGCGCGGGGGAGGTCCAGCCCAGCCCGCAGGCCCGGCAGCGCTCGACGAAGAAGGGAGCCGTCCCGGTCCCCTTCGCCGGGGCCGAGGCGACGCGGGTCTCCCCGCAGCCCGGGCAGGCCGGCGCGCTCACTCCTGGTCGACCCCGAGGACGGAGCGGTAGACCTCGTGATACGCGTCGATCATGGGGCCCAGGCCGAAGTTCTCGGCCACCACCTGCTTGGCGTGCTCGCCCAGCCGCTTGCGCAGCTCGGGCTCGGCGATCAGGTCCTGCAGGGCCACGTAGAGCGATTGGGAATCCTGAGGCTTGCAGAGCAGGCCGGAGATGTCGTGCGCCACGGCCTCCGGGACGCCGTCGACCTGGGTGGCGACGACGGCGAGGCCGAGCGCCATCGCCTCGAGCAGGGCGTTGGGGAGGCCCTCCCAGAGCGAAGGCAGGGCGAAGATGTCGAAGGCCGAGAGCCAGGCGGTGACGTCCTTGCGCTCGCCGACCAGGTGGGCCGCGCCCTCGAGGCCCAGCGAGCGCAGGCGGTCGGCGAGGACCTTGCGCAGCGGCCCGTCCCCGATGATGACCAGGCGCGCCGGGTGCTGGGCGCGCAGCTTGGCCACCGCCTCGAGGAGGTAGGTATGTCCCTTCTGCTCGTCGAGCCGTCCGACCGCGCCGATGAGGACCTCGTTGTGGGCCACGCCGAGCTCCTTGCGCAGGCGGGCGCGGTCGGATTTGGAGACCGGCCAGCCGGCGATGTCGACGCCGTTGCGGATGGTGCGGACCTTGGCCGGGTCATAGTCGAGCTTCTTGAGGAGATAGTCGCGGCTGGCGTCGCACTCGGTGACGAGCAGGTCGTCGGCCTTCTTGAGCCAGCCGTCGAGCCAGAGCGACACCGGTTCGCGGGTGCGGTAGTTGATGCGCGGGCTGGAGATCAGCTTGTACTCGGCGTAGCCGATGCGCTTGACGGCCCGGCAGAGCTGGATGGCCTGGTACATGACGGCGTGGACCAGGTCGGGCTGGAGCTCCTGGATGAGGATGGCCAAGCGCTGGAGGTCCCGGAGGCCGGGCTTGTGCTTGAGCTCGAGCGAATAGACCTTCTTGTCCATCTCGGCCAGCCGGCGGGCGAACTCGCCCTTGGGCTTGAGGCTGACGACGCCCGCCACCTCGGCGAGCTTGGGGTCGAGCAAGGTCGCCAGCGTGAAAAGGGTCTTCTCCGCGCCGCCCATGGTCGTCGAGGTGGAGACGTAGAGGATTCGGGGCATATCAGGCGAAGAAGGAGCGCACGGCCGCGACGACCCGCCCCGCCTCGGCGTCGGTCATCTCGGGGAAGATCGGCAGGGCCAGGGCCTCGCGGGCGGCCTTTTCCGCCTCGGGGAAGTCGCCTGGCCGGTGCCCCAGGTGTCTTAGCGCTCCCAGCGTATGGAGAGGGTCCGGGTAGTAGACGCCGGTCTTGACGCCCTTGGACTCGAGGTGCGCCTTGAGCGCGTCGCGGCGGTCCGAGCGCAGAGAGAACACGTGATAGACCTGTCGGTCGCCGGGCCGGTCGGCGGTGGGCAGGCCGACCGGCAGGCCGGCCATTCCCGCGCGGTATAGGTCGGCGACGCGCCGGCGCCCCTGCGTCCATTCGAGCAGACGGGCCAGCTTGACGCGCAGGAACGCGGCTTGGAGCTCGTCGAGGCGGTAGTTATGGCCGACGCGCGGGTGGTCGTAGTGGCCGCCGGGCCCCCGCCCGCAGTTGCGCAGCGAGGCGGCGAGGACCGCCAACTCGTCGGAGGCGGTCGTCAGTGCCCCGGCGTCGCCGAGAGCTCCGAGGTTCTTGGACGGATAGAAGCTGAACGCTCCGAAGTCGCCAAGCGTGCCGATGGGGCGTCCCTTGTAGAGGCCCAGGTGGGACTGGGCGCAGTCCTCGACGACCTTGAGCCCGCGCTTCTTGGCGACGGCGAGGATCGGGTCCATGTCGGCGGGGCGGCCGTAGAGGTGGACGGGAATGACGGCTTTGACGGCGGGCGTCAGCCGGCGCTCGAGGTCGGCGGCGTCCATGGTCAGGCCGTCGGGCGAGACGTCGACCAAGATCGGCGCAGCGCCGAGCTCGATGGGGGCGACGGCCGTGGCTAGGAAGGTGAAGGCCGGCACGGCCACCGCGTCGCCGGGACCGACACCCAACGCCTCGAGCGCCACGGTCAGTGCCTGGGCGCCCGAGGAACAGCCCACGGCGCGCTTGGCGCCGGAGGCGGCGGCGAACTCGGTCTCGAATGCGGCGCCCTCGGGCCCCATGACGAAGATGCCGGAGTCGAGCACGCGCTGAGCGGCGGCCTGCAGCTCGGGCCGCAGGACGGCGTACTGGCGCTTCAGGTCGAGCAGCGGGACGACGGGTTCAGCGCTCAATAGGCCCCCTTCGCGGAAAGCATCGCGGGCAAGGTGCGCAGGACGATCTCGAGGTCGAGGCCCAAGGACCAGCGCTCGATGTAGAAGAGGTCGAGGCCGAAGCGCTGCTCGTCGGATATGTCGGAGCGGCCCGACACCTGCCACAGGCCGGTGATGCCCGGCAAGGTGTTCATGCGCTTCTTGGCGGTGGGCCCGAACTGGGCGACGAGCGACTCCATCTCCCCGCTCGTCACGGCCAGGGGGCGGGGGCCCACCACGCTCATCTCGCCCGCGACGACGTTGAGGAACTGCGGGAACTCATCGAAGGAGTAGCGCCGCAGCCAGCGCCCCAGGCGCGTGACGCGGGGGTCGTCCTTGGCCTTGAAGAAGCCGGCCGAGCCTTCCTGCTCCTTGACCTCTTCGACCTTCTCCTCGGCGCCGACCACCATGGTGCGGAACTTGACCGCCTCGAAGACCTCGCCGCGCAGGCCGAGGCGCTTCTGGCGGAACAGGGCGGGACCGGCCGAATCGAGCCGGATGAGCAGGGCGATGAGGAGGAGGAGCGGCCCCAGGACCACGGCCACCACCAGGCAGACCGCCAGGTCGAAGGCGCGCTTGGCGAGGTAGTTGGCGCGCGTCATCTGGGTGTGCTGGAGGCGGTAGGCGGGCAGGCCCAGCGACTCGTCGAACTGCAGTTCGCCCAGGCGGATCTCGAGGAGATCGGGGAGGACCCGGAGGTCGAGGCCCTCGTTCTCGCAGGCCTCGGCCAGGGCCAGCAGGCTCTCGTGGGCGGCGCGCGGCCGAGCCAGGACCACCTCGCCGACCCCCTCCGAGGCGACGAGCGCGGAGAGCTCCTCGACCGTGGGGACGTCCTCGCGCTCGACGATGGGCAGGCGGGGATGGCGCTGGCGCAGGTTCTCGCGCAGGAGCTCGGCGGCCTTGCCGCCGCCCACGATGAGCATGGGCGAGATATTCTCCCAGCCGGCAAGGAGCTCATCGATCAAGGCGGCGATGGAATGCGCGACGATGACGCCGGCCCCGGCCAGGACGCCGGCGATGAGGAGCATGAGGCGCGAATACTCGAGGCGGCCGAAGAGCAGGGTGGTCGCGAGCACCGCCAGCGTGCTCAACGTCACGCCCTTGGCGGTCTGGATCCAGCGGTCGAAGGGGCTCTGCCAGGAGTGCCGGTAGAGCCGCGAGGCATACCAGAACACGCCGAGCCAGAGCGGGACGATCAGCCAGAGCAGGCGCCCGTAGAGCTCCCAGCCAGGGACCACGCCGATGACCGGGACCCGGTCGGTGAGCCAATCGGAGCTAAATCGCAGCAGGTAGGCCCAGTAGTGGGCCAGAGAGACGGCCGCCGCGTCGCCGGCCAGGCGGACGAGGCGGACCGTCGTCAGGCGCGCCCAGCGCGGGATCCCCGCGCGGCGCGGCGCTTCAGCCATGAGCGGCGGAGCGCCTGAGCTCCTCGATAGCCCGGCGCTCCTTGGGGACGCTGGTGAGGTTGAGCGGCGGGCCCGAGCGGCGGACCACGACGTCGTCCTCGATGCGGATGCCCCCGAAGCCCAGCCAGGACCGGGCCTTCGCGAAGTCGACCGCGGCCCTGTGCTTCTCGGCCAGGGACTTGGAATTGAGCAGGGCGTCGATGAAGTAGATGCCGGGCTCGACGGTGATCGCCATCCCGGCCTCGAGCTTGGCGACGAAGCGTACCGGCACCTTGGTCGGGTTGGGCAGCTTGCGCCGCTTGCCGCCCAGGCCGTCATGGACGTCGAGGCCGAGGAGATGGCCGATCCCGTGCGGGTAGAACAGGCGCACGGCGCCGGTCTCGACGAGCGAATCGGTCGTGCCGCGCAGGAGCCCCAGGTCTCGGAGGCCCTCGGCGATGAGGCGCATCGAGAGCACCTGCCAGTCGGCCGAGTTGACGCCGGGCTTGGCGGCGGCCATGAGCGCCTTCTGGACGCCCAAGACGACGTCGTAGACGTCGGCCTGGCGGCGGGTGAAGGTCTTCGAGACCGGGAAGGTGCGCGTGATGTCGGCGGCGTAGCCGCGGCACTCGGCCCCGGCGTCGATGAGCAGGAGCTGGCCGGCCTTGAGGGGGGCGTCGTTCTTACGGTAGTGGAGGACGGCGCCGTTGTCGCCCGCGGCGACGATCGAGGGATAGGCCAGGTGCTTGAGCCCCGCGCCGACGCAGGCCGAGTCGAAGATGGCCTGGACCTCGTACTCGCGCATGCCGGCGCGGGCGCCCTTCATGACCGCGACGTGCGCGGCGCCGGAGACGGCGTTGGCCCGGCGCATGAAGGCCAGCTCGCCCTCGTCTTTGAGCGTGCGCAGGTCCTCGATGGCGTCGACTAAGACGTCGGAGGCGGGCCGCAGGCCCTTGAGGTCGTTGCCCCAGTTCTTGATGGCCGCCGGGTCGGCGTAGGCGCGGCGATGGCCGCGGCGGGCGGCCTTGAGCTCCTTGGACAGCTCGTCGACGAAGCCGACGCGCTGGACGCCGTAGAGCTTCTTGGCCTCGGCGGGGGACGGGACGTGCCCTTCCCAGACCCGGTGGTGGTCGTCGATGCGGGGCATGAACAGGGTGGTCGAGTTCTTCCTCGGGTCGAGCAGGAGCGCGCAGCCCGGCTCCTCGACCCCGGTCAGCCAGAGGAAGTCGGAGTTCTGGCGGAAGACGTAGTTCACGTCGTAGTTGCGGATGAGCTCCCGGCCCCCGGCTAGCAGGATGAGACCGTCCGGGAGGCGGCGCATGAGGGCACGGCGATGGGTCGTGAATGTTTGGTTCATGTTATTAAGGAAGGAGCCCGATTATACTTCTTGGAGGTAGAGCTCGGACAGGCGTTCGCCGAGGCGTTTGAGCGAGTGCTCGGCGGCGACCAGGCGGCGCCCTGCCTCTCCGAGAGAGCGCCGCAGCGCCGCGTCGTCCAAGAGGCGTCCCACCGCGGGCGCGAGTTCCGCCTCGGAGCGTGCCAAGAGCCCGCTTACCCCGTCCTTGACCAGGTCGCGGTTGCCCGGCACGTCGGAGGCCACGACCGGCAGCCCGTGCGTCATCGCCTCGAGCACGGCGTTGGGCAGCCCCTCCCAGCGGGAGAAGTGCACGAAGACGTCGGCGCGGCGCAGGCGTTCGGCGACCTCGTCTGAGGAGAGCCAGCCGGTGACCGACACGCCTTCCAGTCCGGCACGCAGTTCTCCGTCCCCGATCCAAACGAAACTTGCTTTGCCCTTCAGCGCGCGCGCCAGGCGGCCGAAAGCCTCGGGATGGCGCGCGTAGGTCAGGCGTCCCGTGGCGGCGACCATCAGGCCTTCATGCGCGACGGGCGGCTCCGGCGGCTTGCCGAGGTAGGCGTCGGGAACGGTCACGACCCGCCGCGTCCAGACCCGGCGCCGGGCCAGGCCGGCCTCGCTTTCCGAGACCGCCGCCACCGTGCCGACCTTGGAGGCAAGCCGCTCGATCCAAACGTAAAGATAGCGGGTCGCCCAGGAACGGTCCTCCATCAGGAAGTTGTAGCCGCGCGGCGAGTAGAAGACCTTCGGCACCCCGGCCGCCCGGGCGGCCAGGCGCGCGAGGACCCCGGCTTTCGAGGAATGGGCGTGCACCACGTCGGGTCGCCGCTCCCGGAACAGCCGCACCAAGGCGCCGAGGGCCGCCAGGTCCAGGCCCGGGTGGAGCTCGCGCGTCATCTCCGGGACGCGCACCGCCTTCACCCCGGCCAAGGCCTCGTAGTCGGCGGGGGGATTGCCGGGGCGGACGTTATAGACGAGGGTCGTGTCGAAGCGCGCCGGGTCCAGGGTGCGGCAGACGGCGGCCACCTGGGCCCCGGTCCCGCCGGGCCCGCCGCACTCGATGACCTGGAAGACCTTGGGGCGCTCGCCCCCGGTCATAGCGCGGTGAGCTCGAGCTGGCGGCGGGTGCGGTACTCCACCGGCTCCTCGCAGTCGGTGAGCGCGTCGTCGGAGCAGAGCCGTTCGCGCACCGTCACGGGGTTGTCCATCTTGGCCGACTTGATCCGGCCGTCGCGGAGGCCGATGCGCAGCTCGACCTCGAAGGTCTCCATCCCCACCGCGGCCGAGTACTTGCCGTCGGCGTTCTTGGTGACCTGCACCCAGTTGTTCTGGACGCGCCCCACGACCGGCTCGCGCATCCAGTCGGCGTTCAGGCGCACCTTGCTCTTGGACGGCGGCACGTGGCGCACGCGCACGACGGCGTTCTTGGTCAGCTCGTCGACCGAGGTCAGGTGGAGCTGGAAGTCGATGGCGTCCTCGGCGAGCAGGAGGCGCGTCCCGTCGGCCCAGGAATTGGGCGTGCCGTGCTTCACGTAGACATGGTCGCCCTGGCGGCGGAACGCCCCGCGCTTGATCGCCAGCCACTGGTCGGCGTAGAAGGTCATGAGGTCGAGGATGGGAGCCAGGAGCTCGCGCTGGACCCCTTCGAGCGCGGCGGGGCCCATGACGTAGTCCGGGTCGAGCGAGAGCGTCTGCGTGAAATTCGCGCTCGCCGACGAGAGCGGCACCGAGACGTTGTCGACCCGCAGCTGCGACCAGCGGAATTCCTCGGAGTAGACGCCGGCCGCGTCCTTCTTGACCACGCCGTCGGCCCGGGCCTGGTAGGTGTAGGTCCGGGCCAGCGACTTGTTGACGCCCTTGAGCCGGTAGGAGATCGACTCGCCGTTTCTGTAGCGGCGCTTGAGGAGCTCCGGCTCGGAGGAGCCGCGCCGCCCGCCGCCGCAGGCGGTGAGGGAGGCCAGGCAGCAGAGGAGCAGGAGGAGCCGCGTCGCCGTCACGTCAATCGGCCAGCCGATACCGGAGCAGGCAGCGCAGGTAGGCCAGGCCGTCCTTCCACGTGATCTTCTTGCCCTCGGCGTAGGTGCGGCCCGAGTACGAGATCGGCACCTCGTAGAGCCGCGCGTGGCGCTTGCAGATCTTGGCGGTGACCTCGGGCTCGAAGCCGAAGCGGTCTTCGCTCAGCGTGAATGAGCGCAGGAGCTCGGCGCGGAACACCTTGTAGCAGACGCCCATGTCGCTCAAGTTGACGTTGTAGAGGACGTTGGTCAGCAGGGTGAAGAACTGGTTGGCGGCGAAGTGCCAGAACAGCAGGACGCGGTGCGGGCCGCCCAAGAAGCGCGAGCCGTAGACGGCGTCGGCGCGCCCGTCGAGGATCGGCCCCAGGAGGGCCGGGAAGTCGCTCGGGTCGTACTCGAGGTCGGCGTCCTGGATGAGGATGATGTCGCCGGTGGCCGCGGCTATGCCGGTGCGCACGGCCGCGCCCTTGCCGCGGTTTTTCTCGTGGCGCAGGACGACGACGCCGTCGTCTTTGAGCTTGTCTAAGAGCTCGCCCGAGCCGTCGGTCGAGGCGTCGTCGACCGCGATGATCTCGCGCGGCACGTTCAGGCGGACGGTCTGCACGCGGCCGATCAGGGCCTCGACGGTGGCGGCCTCGTTGTAGACCGGGATGACGATCGAGAGCTTGCGCAGGCTCACAGGGCGATTGTAGCAACCTCTATGGACGGTTCCGTCCGCGCTCGGCGTGCGGGGGCCGAGCCGGCTGCGTCGATCGCGTCCAGAAGGTGGGCCAACTCGTCTTCGCGCAGGAACTTCTTGGCGCGTCCGCGGCGGTCTTTGCGGCGCGCGGGGGTCTCGGTCAAGGGCAAGGAGGCGAAGGCGGTCGCCCATTCTCCCGGACCGTCTGCGACGTATACAAGGCCGCTGAGCGCGCGCAGGGAGGGCAGCGCGCTGGCGAGCACAGGCTTGCTCGTGGCCAGGCATTCGTAGAGCTTGGCCGGGACCACGGCCTCGTTGAACCCGTCTACGACGTAGGGCAGCAGCAGGGCATCGTAAGGGGCGATGGCGGCCGGCAGATCGGCGGCAGGAACCGGCGGCATGAGGCGGACGTTCGGCGGCAGCGGCGGAGGCTGATGCTTGACCGAGCCGATGAGGGTCACCTCGACCCCGGCCTCGGCAAGTTCCGCGATGGCTCCATAGTCGAGGCCGTTGTGCAGGGTCCCGAAGTAGCACGCGCTCCGGTAGCTCTTAGGCGGGCTCTCGCTCAAAAAGAAGCCGCGAGCGACGCCTTGATGGACCTGGCGCACCGATGGATGCTCGGCGCGCTTCTGTTCGAAGAGGAAGTCCGAGTCGGTCAGCACCATGTCGGAACGGTCCAGGAGATCGCTCTCGAGGCGCGCGACGTCAGCGGGGGCGTTCGGATGCGCGCGGAAATTGCTTGCGCAGTCGTAGACGACCTGGCGGGGACGCAAAAGGTCCAAAAGGCGCAGATGCGTGGCGCTCGGCGAGTAGACGAAGACGATCGGCGACTCGTTGAGGCCGGCGCGTTTGAGCTTGCGCGTCAGGTTCGGGAGGGCCACCCGGCCGTTGAGCCAGCGGAACAGCCGGTTGGTCGGCGGCAGGACCAGGGGCGGGAGCACCCTGACCTGGCTGGCCGGGGGTTTGGGCGGGGAGACGAGGCGGGCGACGCGCCGGGCGATGCGCCGCGCGTCGCGCGGACGCGGGTTACGGAGCACCGTGTTCTCTACGAAGAACACCCGGTGCCCGCGCTCGGCCAAGGCCGTGGCGAAAATCTGATGGCGCTGCCAGGAGTCGTTCCAGTCGATGCTGGAGAGGAACACCACGGGGGGCCGGCTCACCGCAGGGCCTCCAGCACCCGGCGCTTCGCTCGGCGCAGGGGGTCGGGCAGCATGTAGCGCAGCCAATGGTGGCTCATCGCCCGCCAAGCAACGGGCCCGCTGACCCCACGGCCCGCGAAATAGTCGGCTTGGGCGGCCAGGGCGAAGCCCAGCTGCTCGCGGCGCTTGAGCGTGGTGATGTTCGAGGGCGTCATGCGGATCTCGACGAGCTGCTCAGGCAGCACCCGCAGCCTATAGCCGGCGCCCAGCGCGCGCAAGTAGAGGTCGTAGTCCTGCGTGTAAGTGAACTGGGGACGGTAGTCTCCCAGCGCGGCCAGGGCGTCGCGCCGCGCAAACAAGGCTGAATGCGGCAGGCAGTTGTAGCGCTCGAGCTCGACGCGCAGGAGCTCGTGCTCCCCGGGCGGGGTGCGCAGGGCGATGAGCCGGCCGTGCTCGTCGACCACTCGGGAGTGGCAGGAGACGATATGAGCCCGGGCCTCCTCGAGGAAGCGGCGCTGGGCCTCGAGGCGGCGCGGCGCGCTCCAGTCGTCGGCGTCCTGGCGCGCCACGTAGTGCCCGCGCGCCTCCTTGAGGCCATGGTTGAGCGCGGCGGTGAGGCCGTGCCGCTCCCGCCGGATGACGCGCAGGCGCGACTCGCGCGCCGCGCGGGCGGCCAGCGTCTTGAGCAGCGCCTCGGAGCCTCCGTCGACGACGACGAGCAGTTCGAAGTCGGGCTCGGTCTGGGCGGAGATGCCGTCGAGCGCGCGGTCCAGATAGGGCGACTCCTCGTGGACGGCGCAGAGCACGGTGACGAGAGGGGCGGCGCTCACGGGCAACGCTCCAGGACGAGCAGACTGCAATGGCCCGCCCAAGGCGCCAGGGCCGGCTCGAGCAGGCGGCGCAGCGCCCGCGAGGCCAGGCCGCGACCGTCATAGAGCCGCTGAAGGGCGGGCTGGGCGGCGGGCCATTCGTCCTTGAGGCCCTTGAGGCCGTCAAAACCGCTGCGCCGACGCAGCCGGAAGCCGGACGCCGCGAAGTCCGCGCGGACGTCCCGGCCGTCGAGGAGGTATTGGTAGAACTCCTCTTCCCTGCCGTGCCAGGCCGGATAGGCGCCGGAGGCGGCCTTGAGGCGGCGCAGGGCGCTCAGGTGCGGGAAGCTCAGGAACAGGAGACCGCCCGGCTTGAGGACCCGGCGCATCTCGGCGGCGATCGGCGCGTAGCCTTGGCGGAAGTGCTCGATGACGCCGACCGACCAATACCCGTCGAAGGAAGCGTCGGGGAACGGCAGGCCGCGGACGTCGCCGACGACCATCTGGAGGCCGGGCCGCGCCGTCTTCGCGCGCGCCACCGTCTCGGGGGCGAAGTCCACACCCACGGCGTCGAAGCCCGCGGCCGACAAAGCGACGACGTTGCGGCCGAGGCCGGCCCCGCCCTCGAGGACGCGGCTGCCGCGCGGCAGGTGCTTGCGGGTCAGCCGGCTCACCCAGGTTCCGCGGGACGCCGCCGCAAGCTCGGCCGCCATGTCCTGGCCGGCCCAATGGCCGTCCCAGAACGCCTCGTCGGCCTCGCGGCGCGCGCAGAGCAGGCGCCCGGCGTCGCTGTAGACGCTCATCGGGCGGCCTCGGCCCAGATCTCGCCGAAGCGGATGCGCAGAGAGACGACCCTCAGGCCCGCCTCGGCGACTTCCGCTCGGAAGGCGTCCTCGGTATACTCGATCTCGTGGGTGGGGTCGAGGCGGTGCTCGATCCCCCATTCGCGCTTGTAGAGCGCGATCCACTCGCGGTCGATGAGCGGCACGCGGATGAGCAGGCGCGGGGAGCGGGCGGACAAGGTGCGCAGGAGCTCGACGCGGGCGCTGACGTGCTCGAGCACGTTCGAGAGCACGACGCAGTCCGGGGCGCGCTCGAGCGGGGCGTCGGCGGCGTCGCCCACGACGAAGCTGGCGTTGGTCAGCCCCGCCGCGGCGCGGCGCCGCTCGGCCTCGGCGATGCTCTTGGGATTCATGTCGACGCCGACCGCCGCCCGGCATCGCCGCGCCAGGTCCAGGGTCAAGGCGCCGTTGCCGCAGCCGACGTCCAAGACCAGGTCGGAGGGTCCCACGCGCGACACGAAGAACCCATGGTAATCCATGAGCCGGTGCTTGGCGTGCAGGCCGTCGGGCTCGAGGCGTCGGCTGAGCCGCCCGACGAGCTGGTAGGAGTAATTGTGCAGCGCCATGCCGGCGCGGACCAAGCCGCGGACCAGGGGCGCGGGCAGGGTCAGCTTAGCGAGCATGCGCCTCCAAGGCGGCCACCGACTCCAAGGAGAAGCGCCCGCTAGCCTCGGTCGCGGCGGCCTGACCCAAGCGTCCGCGTAGAGCGGCGTCGGCTTGGAGCGAGATCAGAGCCGCGCGCAGGCCCCCGGAGGTGGGCGCGGCGAGCAGGCCCGTCCGGCCATGCTCGACAAGCTCGCGGTTGCCCGGGGCGTCGGCGGCCACGACGGCCAGGCCGCAGGCCATGGCCTCGAGCAGGGCTTTGGGGAAGCCCTCATAGAGAGAAGGCAGGACGAAGACCGCGTGCCGGTTGAGGATGGCGGGCAGTTCGGCGTTCGAGACCCGGCCGTGGAAGGACGCGGGGACGCCGAGCGCGGCAGCCCGGGCCTCGAGGCGCTCGCGCAGGGGACCGTCGCCGTAGAGGTCGAGTCCCAGGCCGGTGCCGGCCAGAGCGGCCAGTAGGGTCTCGAGGTTCTTCTGGGCGCTGAGCCGGCCGATGAAGATCACGCGGTCGTCGCGGCGCGCGAGGGCGGGGGCCGGGCTGAAGCGCGCCGTGTCGACGAAGTTGGGGATGACCCGGACCCGCGCCGGAGCCAGGCGATGGCGGGCGATGAGGTAGGCGCGCTGGCTCTCGGTCGTCACCTGCACCTCGTCGGCGGCCGCGCAGGCCCAGCGCTCGACGAGCGGCGCCAGGCGGTCGAGCAGACCGGCGGGCGGGAACAGGCTCCAGGTGTAGCCGGTCCGCACGACGAGCCGTTTGCCGTGGCGTCGCGCGGCCAGGACGGCCGACCAGGCGCCCTTCATCTGGTTGGTCTTGACCGTGTCGGCGCGGCGGAACTCGCGCGCGCGTACCCAGGGCAGGAGCAGGGAGTAGGCCAGCCGTCCGAGCCGGGAGTCGAACAGGCGCGGCATGGGCACGATCTCGATGCCGCGCAGCTCCGCCTCGTAGCGCTTGTCGCCGGCGCCGTAGGTGAACCAAAGTACGCCGACGCCCCGCTTGACCAGGCGCTGGTAGGGGAGCCGCTCGCGCTCGAGCAGGCCCTGGGCGGCCCACTGCTCGACGGAGACGCCCTGCGTGAAGACCAAGGCCAGCGCGCGGCTCACGGGTCGACCTCGGTCAGTCCCCAGGAGCGTCCGAGCAGGGGTTCGAGCAGGCTCAGGCCCCAGGTCAGCAGCATGGTGCCGTGGATGTCGGGCTCGGGCAGGCCGCGCGAGACGCGGGCGCCGTAGTAATGCGTGTTGGCGCGGCCCGGATAGAACGAGAAGCCGCCGGCGCCCTCGTGGTAGTGCGGCGCCAGGCGCGCCAGGGCGTCCTCGGCGAAGGCGTGGGCCTCGGAGGCGCGGTGCGCGGGGGCCTCGGCCGCGGCGTGGCGCAGGAGATAGGTGGCGTTGAGCCAGGAGCAGGCGTCGTCGCCGCCGCGCGCGGCCAGGGCCAGGTCGACTAGGCGCTCGGGCCGCGGCACGGGCACCGGACCCCAGGCTCGCAGGCCGGTCAGGACCTTCATCGCGCCGAAGGCGCGCTCGGCGGCGGAAGGCGCGCCGCGGTACCAGCCGCCGTCGGGACGTTGGAAGTCCGACAGCCAGGCGAGGACGCGCCGGCCGCGGGCCTCGGCCGCCGGCTCGCCGGCGTCGCGGCGCAGGGCCAAAAAGAAGAGCAGGTGGCTGGCGTGGCTGCCCGCCGACCAGGGGCGCCGCCAGTCCAGGCGCGCCAGCTGCTGCTCGACGTCGTCGCCCGCGCCCTCGCGCAGCGGGGCCGGGCTGGGCAGGCCGAGCAGGCGCAGGGCTTGGACGGCCTGCCGGGTCTCGGCGCGGCGCACCTGCGAGTTGAAGAAGTTCGCGAAGTCGCGGTGGCGCAGGCAGTTGAGCTTGTTGCGCAGGCTCGAGCGGCGGTGGACCCAGCGGTCGAAGACGCGGCCGTCGGCGGTACGGAAGGAGGCGATGAAGCGGCCCAGCTCCCCGCGCCGCTCCCAGCTTAGGGAGCCCAGGGTCCCCAGCGCGGCCATGGTCTTCACCGCGAAGACGGTGTTGCCGAGCCCCCAGCCTGCCTCCGGGCCGGCCAGGTCCCCGGAGAGGCTGTAGCGGTAGAAGCCTTCAGGGCCGCTCAGGCTGTCGAGCAGGCGCGGGACGCCGCGGCGCAGCTCAGCGGTCTGCACAAAGCCCCTTGAAGAGCGTCAGATAGTCGCCGCCCGCGCGTGAGATGGTGAAGCGGACGCGGTCCTTCCGAACGCGCTCGAAGAGCGCGCCGTATTCGTTCTTGAGACGAGCCAGGTCGGCGGCCGGGTCGGAGCTCAGCTCGACCCCATAGGGCGCCGCGACCTCGGCCGTGCCGCCCTCGGCGTGATAGAGCAGGGGAAGGCCGGATGCCATCGCCTCGAGCGCCGCGTTCGGACAGGCCTCGCGGCGGGCGGGGAAAAGGAAGGCGTCGGCCCAACGGTAGGCCCCCGCCAGCGCGGCATGGGCCATCGGCGGCTCCACGCGCACCGTGCCGCGTTCGAGCCCGGCGGGCCAGCGTCCGACGAAGCGCAGTTCGACCCCCGGCAGGGCTGCGAAGGCGGCCACTGCGGCGTGGCCCTTGGCCGGGTTCTCGGACCAAGACGAGGCCAGAAGGCGCAGCGGGCGGCGGCCGTCCCAAGGCTGACGAGCGCCAGGGTGGAACACGTTCCCGTCGACGCCGTTGGGGATGACCGAGTGGGCGGGGGACGAGAAGCCCGCCTTCGCGAAGACGTCGCGGCTGTAGCGGCTCTGGAAGACGACGTGGTCGGCCAGCCGCGCCAGCTCGAGCTGGACGCCGTCGGTGGCCGAGGGAGTGCCGGCGTAGTCGGCGCGCAGTCCGTCCAAGCGCAGGACCAGGCGGGGCCGGCGCGCGGCGGGGCCGAGCAGGCGCGCGGCCCAGCGCCAGGGGCGGCCCGATTCTTTGAGCGAGCCGATCATCGCCGTGTCGACCGGGCGGCCGGGGGCGCGGTAGGGGCCATTAATGAGGAAGACGTCGGCCGCGGCGCGGCGCGGCGTCAGCGCTACCCCGCGGTCTTTCAGGTCGCCGGCTAGAGCTCGGGCGAAGGAGTTCGTCCCGCCCCAGGGCGCCGCCGTCACGCGGTAGTGGAGGTGGACCTTCATGGGAGAAGGACCTGACGCAGGGCGGCGGCGTAGCGCGCGGCGACGACCGGCACGTCGAGCTCGCGGCGCGCGAAAACGCGGCCCGCGGCGCCGAGTGCGGCGCGCCTCTCGGGGTCGAGGATCAGCGACGTAAGGGCGCTCTCCCATTCCTCGTCGCTCCGGCAGAGCAGCGCCGGGGACCCCTCGTAGGACGGCACCGGGCTGGCCACGGCGGGGAGGCCCGCCGCCATCGGCAGCGCCACCTTCACCGCGGAGTGGCCGAGGTTGTAGGGCCGGCTCAGGTCGCGGGGCGCTATGGCGATGTCGGCGGCGGCGAAGGCCGCCGCCAGGGAGCGCTGGCTGTAGCGCTTGAACTCGGAGGGCAGGCCCGGGAGCTTGGGGTCCTTCTCGCAGACGAAGAGCACGCGCGCGTCGTGCTGGGCGCAGACCCGGCGCAGGACGGGGGCGATGGCCAGGACCTCGCGCGCCTTGACGGCGTAGCCGCAGTAGACCAGGCGCAGGCCGCGAGTCCCGGCATGGACCTTGGCTGAGGGGAAGAGGCCGGCCGGCACCGGGTCGGGGACCATGACGACGCGCGGGACGCGCCCGCGATAGACCCGCTCGAGCTCACCGGAGGAGACGATCAGCGCGTCGGTCTCGGGCAGCATGAGGTCGAGGGCGCGGCGCTTGTACTCCGGGGCGAACTCGGGGTCGAAGTCGACATAATTTACGTTGAGGTCCAAGACGATCTTCACGCCCTTGGCGCGCAGGCGCCGCGCCAGCGCCAGATGGTGCGGCTCGAAGGCCTTCTGGAACACGACGGCGCCGTAGTTCAGAAAGGGGCGATAGAGCTCGGCCGAGACGCCGAGCGCGTTCAACGGGCCCCAGAGGTCGTAGGCGCGCAGGCGCGTCGAGGCGTCGGCGGAGCGGTAGGGCCAGAGCCGCGGCAGCACCCAGCCGACGCGGGAGCGTCTTCCCAACGACGGGCGCAGGAGCTCGCGCAGGACGAACGGGCTGGTCAGCGCCGCCAAAGTCATAGGGCCAGGTACTCCTCGGCGGCTCGGGCGAAATGGAGGTCGGCGCGCCCCAGACAGCGGCGGCGGTACTCGGCCCGGTCGCGCCAGAGCTCGGCGAAGCGGTTCAAGGGGAGGCCGCAGTGACGCACCAGCTCCTTGGTGCCGCCGCGTTCCTCATAGCAGACCGGCACGCCGCAGAGCAGGGCCTCGACGACGGTGTTGGGGCAGGGGTCGTCCTGGGACGGGAAATAGAGCGCGCCCATCTTGCGGAGATAATAGGGGAGGAGGAGCCGCGGGCGCCGCCCGATCACGCGGGTATTGGGCAGTGACTTGAACGGGATGCCCGACTCCATATGGCGTCCCACCAGCAGGAAGCGCTTGTCGGGGTTCTCGCGGATGCAGTCGTAGAGCCGGTCGAGGCGCTTCTTCTCGCCGACGCTCCAGGTGACGTGGCCTACGTAGGCGCCCGGGGCCTTCGACGGATAGAACGCATTGGGGTCGCCGCCGTTGAGGATCACGGCATGGCGGCGCGGCTTGAGCAGGGGCTCGGCCTGGGCGCGCACGAACTCGCTCTGGAACACGGTGACGTCGGCGTGGACGTTCAAGGCCTTGATGCGCTCGTGCTTGGCGCGCCGCGAGGGCTCGTCGGCCTTCCAGTTGAAGTCCTCGTCTAGCCGGTGGATGATGAGGCAGCCCTGAGCCTTGGCCCGCGCCACGGCCTCGGGGTCGGCCAGGTGGGCGACCACGATCGCGCGCTTGGCGCCCTCGAGGCTCTTGGCCACGGGCACGCCGCGCCGGCGCGCGTAGCGCGCCAGGTTGTAGGCGAAGGTGTTGGAGCCGCCGCCCCAGAGCCGCGGGATCAGCGAGACGAATAGGCTCAAAGGCCGATCTCCTGGCGCTCGGCCTTGGTGGGAGCGGTTCCGGTGGAATCCCAGCGCAGGCAGCTCTTGCAGAGCGCGGGCTCGGCGGCGGGGTTCTTCTCGAACTCGTCGACGTGGCGGCGGAAGGTGCTGTACTTGGGCGAGTCCCAGATGGCCCGTAGGGGCTTCGCGAGGATGTTCCCCATGACCTCCTCGGCGTTGTTGTCGTAGCAGCAGGGGACGACGTCGCCGTTCCAGTAGATGCCGAGCTGGTAGTAAACGTCGGTGCAGGGCTTCTTGAGCATCCCGCAGCGGTACTTCTCCTGCAGCGGCGCGCGCTCGGGGTCGGTGACGCGGAAGCCCTTGGCGAAGAAGTTGATGCCCAGGGCCTTGGCCATGGCCGTGGCGGCTTCGACCTCGTGCTCGTTGTTGCGCATGGGTAGGAACTGCCACTCGACGCGGGTCTTGGTGCCCTTGGCGGCCTGGACGGCCTTGCCCATGTTCTCATGCACCTTCTTGAACACGCCGCCGACGCGGTTGGCCTGGTAGGTCTCCTCGGAGGCGCCGTCGACCGAGAAGCGGATCAGGTCGATGCCGGCGTCGACCATGGCCTGCAGGCTCTTGTCGGTGAAGGCCAGGCCGTTGGTGAACATCTGGACCTTGAGGCCGTCCTTTTTAAGCTGACGCGCGAAGTCGGGGGCATTCCGGTTGAGCATGGGCTCGCCCTGGAAGTGCAGATAGACGTTGAGGATGCCGAAGTCGAGCAGGCTTTTCCTCACGACAGCGAAGGTCTCGGGGGTCATGACGCCGGCCGGGCGGGTCATGAGGTCGTGGGACACGCTGCCGTGGGCGGCGATCCACTGGTTCTGCTGGCCCACCATGCAGTAGGGGCAGTTGAGGTTGCAGTTGTTGGTGGTCTCGAGCAGCACGCTCGAAGGCTTGCGCAGGACGGCGCGCCGCAGGTCGGTGCGCGCGCTGCGGATCTTTTCGCGGGCTTTGTGGGCGAGGCGTTTAAGCATCAGCGGACTCCGGTGAACTCGCCCAACGCCCGTACCCCGGGTCGACCGGACTGCGGCGCGCGGGGGGCGTCGAGGAGGACAAAGCCTTTTTGGGGCGGCGGGGTGCCCGCCGGCAGACGGTCGACGCGGAGGTCTCTCAGGGCCAGGGCGCGCACCGCGGACTCGGCGAGCTTAGCGAGGTCTCCGTCGCCGATGATGATGGCCTCTCGGCCTCCGCGGGCGTACTCCTGGAGGACCTCGACCTGGACGGTCTTCTCCACGAGGGAGAGCTCGCGGAGGGCGTTGGAGACCCGCGCGTACGAGTCGCGGATGGAGTGGTCCTCTCCGCGTTTGGTGACGGCGTAGCTGCAGCGGCCTTCTCCGCGTCCGATCTCAACGAGGCCGGCGGTTGCGAGGCGGCGAAGCAGGAGGTTCACGGTGCCCAGAGAGACGCCGGCGCGGCGCGCTAACTCACGTTGGGAGAGGCGAGGCTCGGCGCGGAGGGCGTTGAGGACGAAGGTTCCGCTCGTGGAGATGGATGGGGGGCGGCCGTTCAAAGTTTGAACAGTTTACGTTTTTTCCGTCGGGGAGTCTAATAAAATGTTGTTCGCGATCAGCGCATCCATGCCTCGGCCGAAGCGTTCCCATGACCACGGCAGCGCGCTGCGGCGGACGGCCTCGCTTCGTTCCTTGAAGAGACTCAGGCTCTCTTGGAGGCGGAGTCCGAAGGCCTCCAGGTCGTTCGGGGGGAAGAGGAAGCCGCTCTCTCCGGGGCGGATGACGTCGGAGGCATGGCCCGTGTCGGTGGCTATGGGCCAGACGCCGGTGAGCATCGCCTCGAGCAGCGGGACGGGTCCGCCCTCCGTGGTCGAGGGGGAGACGAAGAGGTCGAATCCGCGGTAGATCTCGGGCCAGCGCCCGAAATCCGTCTTGGACATGTCGAGATAGCGGAAGTTCCTCGCGGCGGCAAGGTCATCGAGCAGGGTGGAACGCTCCCAGTTCCGGCCGAGCAGGACCCAATCGAGCCCGACATGATGGAGCACGAGGTCGCGGATGAAAGCCGAGTTCTTGTTGTCCTTGAAGCTCGATACCATGCCGGCCACGGGGCGTTCCGAGGCCGGACGCGCGCCGGGGGTGAACTTGGAGGCGTCGGAGCCGACCACCTGGACGGATATCTTGCCCTCGGGGATGCCCCAGTCGACCAGGCGTCGTTTCCAATGCGAGGACATCGAGACGATCAGCCGCGCCTGCCTGAGAGTCGCCAGGACCTCCAGGCGCTCCGCCTCGGCCGCGGCGGGCACGGAGGACATCGGCCAGAAGTGCGTGAAGAAGACGATGTCGGCCCCCGGCGCGTTGCGCCGGAGGTAGTCGCGGTAGAGGGCGTAATGGATGAAGAGGTTGGCGGCCGCGTCTCGGAACGGCGGCTCCCGTTTGAGCCGCTCCCACTCCGGGTGGTGGACGGGATTGTAGGGCACCGTGGATTCGCGGACGATCGCCTCGGCGATGGTGTTGAGGATCCAGTCGGTCTCCAGGTTGGCGAACAGGTTGATGCTGGGGCCGGAGCGGGGGGGGAGGCGCGGGGTGACGCGCCTAAAGCGGCTCAGGAGAGGGATTCTCCAAGCGATCACGCGCGCACCAGCCGCCTCACGCCGTTGGCCAGGCGCTTGACCTTCGTGCGGGCGCTCTGCAGATAGTATCGGGCGTAGCCCTTGGAGGCTACGACCTTGCGCTTCTCGAGGTCGCGCCGCACGAACAGGAGGTGGCGCCGGGCCTCCATGAGTTGGTCGTAGGTGAGGCCTTTGGGAAGGAAGACCGGGTAGCGGTTGCCCCACTTGGAATAGTCGGGGTTCAGGATCTTCCCATACGTGTCGATGCCGGCGTCGTACATCGGCGTGCCGGGGTAGGGCGCCATGAAGGAGACCCAGAAGGAGCTCAGCTTGGGAGAGAGCTCGCGCACGAACTCGACGGTCTGACGCATCGTCTCTTCTGTCTCCTCGCGATGCCCGAGCATGAAGAGGCCGTTGGTCTCAAAGCCGAAGCGGTGCAGGTCATCGACCGCCTGCCGGGCCACGTCGGTCGTGATGCGCTTGCCCATCTTGCGGAGGATGTCGTTGGAGCCGGACTCGATGCCGAGGGAGACGACGCGCACGCCGAGTTCCTTGTAGAGGGGGAGCAGGTTGGGCTTCACGGTGTTCGGATGCAGGAAGCATTTGATATCGACCTTGATCTTGCGTTCCGCGAAAGCCCGGATATAGGCCTCGAGCCGCTCCGGATTGGGCAGGAAGATGTCATCGAGGACGTAGAACTCGGTGAGGCCGTAGGTGTCCACCACGAACTTGAAGTAATCGGCGACGTACTCGACCGAGTGCATCCGGACGGCGGAGTCGCGCACCCCGTCCTTGCAGAAATAGCAGTCGAAGGGGCAACCCCGCGCCGTGTTTATCTTGAAGCGCGCGGACTCCTTGGGGGACCAGGCCGTCTCATCGAGTTCCTCGCGCGTCGGTCGCGGGACTTCGTCGAGGTCGTCTAGCGTTTCGCCGACGATGAGGCCCGACGCCGGCGCCTCGCCGCGGCAGAGCTTGAGACAGGCGACCTCGCCGTCTCCCACGACCACGTAATCGGCGACCTCGAGCCCCGCCTTGAAGAGCGCGCTGAAATGCACTCCGCCGAGCACGACCTTGGCGTCCGTGCGTCCCTTGAGGGCGCGGGCGATGGCGGCGGCGTCGTCGGCCTGGCTGGTCAGGGAGGAGAAGCCGATGAAGCGGGGGCGGAAGCCGCGGATGATCCCCGCGAATTCTTCCGCGGACAGGCCGTGATACTCAGGGCGGAAACGGTCCAGAACCTTGGTCGTGAAGCCGTGCTTGCGGAGGTAGCTCTGGATGTTGAGGATCCCGAACGGGGGGAATTGGCGCGCCTCGGAGGCCACGTTGCGGAACTCCTCGGGCGTGAAGAACTCCGGGTCCGGATGGTTGCGGGTGCGGACCAGGACGAAATCGACGGATGAGCTCACGCGGACCTCTCGAAGGAGATCGTTTCGGTGTCCGAGGCGCGGCAGCCGGTGCCGCCCTTGTTCGCGGTCTCCTGGGCCCGGCGCACCGCCTCCTGGCCGCCGAACTGGAGGACGTCGTACTCGCCCGCCAGGCGCTCCCAGGCGGCGTTGCCCTCGTCGTCCGGCGTCTCGGCGCGCGCGACCTCGGTCCAGCGCTCTCGGGGGAGCTTGGCGTAGAGGTTGAAGGTGCGCAGCAGGCCGTCGATCTCGTCGGGGGAGAGATACGGCGCCGGCATCTCGAGCAGGGAGCGGGTCGTCATCGAGTTGGTCTGCGCCCGTTCCGGCAGCCAGCCTTCTTTAAGCGCCATCTCGCGCAGGACGGTGCCGTGGTAGGGCGTGAAGATGCTGACCGTGCTGGAGTCGTAGAGGCCGGAGATCTTGCGGTTGAACTCGATCGAGTCGAACGCCAGCGCGCGAGTCTCGTAGGGAAGTCCCACGACGTTGTTGACGGTGAACGGGATGCCGGCGCCGTGGATGAGCTCGAACTTCTCGAACATCATCTGGTTGGTGACGTTCCGGTAGAGCCGCTCCTTCCGGAACTGCTCGTTGCCGTGCTCGATCCCGTAGGACATGCGGAAGGCGCCGACGTCCTTGAGCGCGCCCAGTTTCTCGGCGCTGACCGTCTCGACGCGGGTCTGGCACCAGAAGGGAAGCTTGAACTCCCGATACATCTCGCAGAAGGCGTAGTGCTCCTCGTCGGGCCTGGCCATGAAGCTGTCGTCGTAGATGTAGACGAACTCGGGGTCGTGGCGTTCGATGAGGGTGCGCAGCTCCTGCGCGAGGCGGTCGAAGCGCTTGCGGCGCGTAAACATCCCGAGGCCGCCGTCGCGGGCCAGCTTGACCTGGCCCGGAGAGTTGCAGAAGGTGCAGGTGAACGGGCAGCCGCGATAGGTCTCGAGGGGGATCGTCTTGAAGATCTGCCCCCCCATCGGGCGGTAGAAGCGGGCCTCGTCGAAGAGGCTGAAGTCGGGCAGGGCCTTCTCGCTGATGTCGACGAGCGGCGCCATCGCGTTGCGGACGACGGTCCCGTCCTGCTTCTTGAGCCAGAGCCCCGGCGTGTCGTCGAGGGGCTCGCCCTTGCGCAGGCGCTCGCAGACGTCGGAGATGATGCTCTCGCCTTCTCCGACCCCGACCATCGAGATGTCCGGGTGGGAGATGACGAGTTCGGGGGCGAAGGTCGGGAAGACCCCGCCCACCAGCGTCGGGATGGCGAGGTGCTTGACCGAGTCGATGAGCTGCAGCGCCTGCGGCCAGGTGTCCTCGACGATCGACACCAGTAGGACGTCGGGCTCGAAGGCGTCGATCTTCCTCCGGAAGTCCCCCAAGAGGTCGGTCTTGACGTCCCAATACAGGGATTTCTCATCGTAGCGCCGGCTTTGGAGATACTTGGCGCGGCGCGCTGGATGCGACGACTCCTCGGGCGACATGTAGCTCGTGGCGTCGAAGAGGTCCACTTGGTAGCCGAGGCGCTTGAGGATGTCGGTGAAGAGCGCGATGGACACCGGGGGGACGAGCATCAGCGTCAGGTTCGGATAGACGAGCAGGGCGCGGAACTCCGAGGGACGCTTGCGGGCTCGGGGGATCATGTGAGGGTGCCTTCCAGGCTGCGCGCCAGCGAGGCGCGGAGGTTGCGCTCCCCGGCGAGCAAGCGGCGACGAGCCTCGGGACGGGGTCGGAAAGAGAAGAGCCGGTCTATGGAATCGTCCGGGCCGAACTCGTCGGCGAGGTCGTCTTCAACGAGCAGATGGCCGTAGGCGAAGGAGGTGCGCAGGCGGGCGACGGGTTTGCCGTGCCGGACCATGTCGAATAGGACGGTCGTATAGGCGCCGGCGGCCACCGCGACGTCGCGCAGGACTGCGGGCGTAAGCTCGTGGACTACGCGCACGCTTCCGGCCTGCAGGCCGTAGGCGCGGAGCTGAGGGGTGAGCGGCACGTCCCTACGCGCTTTGAAGATGACCTCCACTCCTGCGGCGGTCAGGCGGCGCATGTAGGCGGCGAGCTCCGCGTGGGGAGCCATCGCCTCATAGGGGATGAGCACCGCCCGGGCGCCCGGGTTCTGCGGGGCGGAGGAGACGGCCTCATCGGGGAAGATCGGGCCGCCGACCACGGAGTTCCCTCCCCCATACTGGGAGCTGTAGCGCTCTAGGATTTCCTTCCAATAATCGTTCCAGACCAGGAGCGTGTCGAACGCCACGGAGCGGTCGCGCGGGATCCCGTAGTTGAGCCAGCCCGCGTGATATCGGCTGTACATCCCGTGCTGCACTCCGATCGTGCGCAGGCCGAGGTCTTGCGAAGCGGCCAGGAGCTCGTTGCCGGTCCAAGGGTCGTCGAGGCCTATCAGGACCTCGAAGCGCGCCATGGACAAGATGCGGCGCAGGGCGCGGGTCCGCCGGCGCGACCGGCCTACGCGGTCAACGACGAATGCCAGCATGCCGCGGACGAGCGGTTCGGGGAGCTCGGGCAGGGAGGACGGGTCGCAGCCCGCGAACTCGCCTTCGTCGCGGAGGCTGGCGGGCGAATCGAAGCGCATGTAGAGCGGCGCCCGTCGGCGCGCTAGGGCGCGCGCGAACATGGGCCGGCCGGAGCGGCCCGACAGGCATTCCGCGAACGGAACCGACTTCTCGCGCAGGAAAGCATAGACCTCGGCGAGGCGTTTGTCGCAGCCCAGCCGGTCGTCGAGTTGGTCGCGCGTGAAGACCAGGACCCGGCAGCCTAGGGCGCGCGCGCGCAGGATGAACGCGGCGGCCGAGACGCCCGTGAGGGCGGCGCAGGCCGCCCGCCAGAGCCGGGACCGCCAGGACTCCAGGGCGGCGGGGGAGGCCTCGATTCCCAGGGCCTCCAGGACGGGGCGCAGCCGATTGAGACTCGGGTCGAGGTTGACGCGTCCGACCCCGTCGCGCAGGAGCCTCTCGAGCGCGGCGCGGTGGCTCACGAAAGGGCGGAGATAGGTCCACCAGAGCTCGTATTGGTGGTACGACCAGGTCGCGCGTCCGTCGATCTGGCAGGCCGACGAGATGGGCCTGCCGTCGGCCAGGGTGAGGCGGTTCAGGCGCAGGAGGAGGTCCGCGGTCAGGTCGAGGTCGTCGCGCACCGCGAGGACCGCCGCGGGCTCGCCCGGGCGCTCGATGGCCACAGCTTCGCCTAGGAGGCGCAGCGCCGGTACGGGCCTCAGCGCGGTGTTAAGGTCCCGCCATAGGCGCGCCGCCGCCCCTTCGGGCGCGAAGTGCGAGCGGAAAGAGGCCGCGGGCTGGAAGCCCGGCGCTAGGACCCGTCGCAGGACGCGTCTGAAGAACGGGGCCCAGCGCGGCGCCAGAAGGCCGGACTCCGGCCGGAAGTACTTCCGGCAGTAGCGCATCCCGCGCGGCGCGACCAGCGGGATGCCCGCGGCCATCGCCTCGAGGATGACGCGCGGCGCCGGGTCATCGTCGGAGGAGAACAGGACCGCGGCCCGGGACTCGTTGTAGAGGCGGTTCAGGGCCTGGTGATCGACGTGTCCGGCCAGGACGGCGTTCGGGAGGTTGCGCCGGATCTCCGCGACTTCCGGGACGGGCCGGCCTGTCTTGAGGTCGATAAAGTCTCCCGCGAACACGACGCGGAGGTCGCGGGGCAGGAGTCGGCTCAGCGCCGCTTGGCCCTTCTTGCCGCTGATGGCCCCGGGAACGATTAGGTCGAAGCGCTTGGGAAGGCCGAGCGGCCGGAATACCGCGGGGTCGCAGGTCTTGTCGAACTCGACCGCGGGGACGCCGGGGAGCGCCATGGCGGGATGGTCCACCAAGGCGGCGTCCACGGCATAAGAAGGGGACAGGGCTTTCCCGTTGGCGCTATAGTAGATCACCTTGGACCAGGGGTACGCGGAGCGGATATTCTCCCAGTAGGCATACGGGCCGCGGACGATGAGCCAATCCCCCGGCTCCGGCGGGCACGTGGCCAAGAGGGCGCCGGCGCTGGGGATGAGGCAAGCCTTCACCCCGCCGCCGAGGTCGAATCGCCCGAACGGGGCGTAACGCCGGCTTCCCGGGTCCTGGCTCGGGATGGCGGCGAGGATCCCTTCCGCGATGAACCCTTGGCGGACCCATTCGCGGAGCAGCAGGGCGTAGAACTCACGGCCC
This sequence comes from Elusimicrobiota bacterium, assembly GCA_016196755.1. Taxonomy (GTDB): domain Bacteria; phylum Elusimicrobiota; class Elusimicrobia; order UBA1565; family UBA1565; genus SCTT01. The sequence continues at coordinate 68,313 of JACPXC010000031.1, read as the reverse complement.
AGCGACGCGGCCCAGGGGCTCTCGGAGAGGGGGACTTCCGGCAGGGCTCCTTGGAGTGTCTCGTCGACGTTCCAGCGGCCGTCGACGACGTTGTCGCGGCGGCGCCCCTCGTAGAGCAGGTAGACTTTCATCGCGCGGCCGCGGGCTCCCCGGAGACGGCGTTGCGGCTCGGCTCGCCGAGCAGCGCGCGCCGGACCTCGAGCGCGGCCTTGCGGCGCATCTCGACGATCGACGCTTCCGAATAGAAGGCGCTGTGCGGCGTTAGCACGAGGCGCTCGGCGGCCCAGGGTTCGCCCGCCTGCCAGGCGCGGATGAGCGGATGGGAGCGGTCCGGCGGCTCCCAGGGCAGGACGTCCAGCCCCGCGCCGGCGACTTTCCCCGCCCGCAGGGCCTCCTCGAGGGCGTCGAGGTCGACGATGCCGCCGCGCGCGGTGTTGACCAGCCGCAGGCCTCGCCGGCAGGCCGCGAGGAACGGGCGGCCGACAAGGCCGCGCGTCTCGTCGTTCAGGGGGCAATGGATCGAGACGATGTCGGACTCGGTCTGAAGCCCGGCCATGTCCACCCGCCGGACTCCGAGGACCTTGTCGTAGCCGTCCTCTTTGTAGGGGTCGTGGAAGAGCACCTGATAGCCGAGCGCCTTGGCCTTGAGGGCGACGGCCGAGCCGATGCGGCCGAGGCCGATGAGGCCCAAGACGGTGTCGCGGGCGCGCGGAAGAGGGCGGGCGAGGTCCCAGCTCCAGCGGTCGCCGGACGCCCGGCAGGCGGTGTTGTAGCGTACGACGCCGCGCTCGAGCGAGAGGAGGAGGGCCAGGGCGTGGTTGGAGACCTCGTCGACGCCGTAATCCGGTACCCGCGTCACGCGGATCCCGCGCTTGGCCGCGGCCGCGCAGTCGACGTTGTCGGTGCCGATGCCTTCGCGCGCCACGACGCGGCAGCGCGTCATCCTGTCGAAGGCGGCCGCCGTCAGCGAGACCTCGTGCCAGAGCAGGACGGCGTCGGCCTGCTCGGCTTCCGGGAACACGGCGTCCACGCCTTTGCGGCCGAGGCAGACGACGTCCGCGATGTCGCCGAGGAGCTCGCGCTCGATCGACGGGTCGGAGAGATAGTCGGCGATGAGGACCTTGAATCTCACCGGAAAGCCATCCTCCGCGCGGGCCGCAAAGCTCGGCCGAGCCTCAAGGCGCGGCGCAGCTTGAGCAGTCGCTGCCGCGCGGGGGAGACTGCGGCGAGTTTCTGGAAGCAGATGAGAGAACCGGTCAGGGAGAGGAATCTGTAGCGGGGGTTCTCGAAGAAGTACTCGTCGACGGCCTCGGTCAGCGACCACTCCCGGCCGTCCTCCTTGTCCGCGTAGTCGTGGAATACGAAGAAGCCCCCGACGGAGAGGAGCGGCTCGAGGTTCAGGATGTCGCGGAGCACCGGCTCATAGCGATGCTCGGCGTCGTGAAAGATGAGGTCGAACCGGGAGGCGCTCAGCCGGGCGAGGACGCCGGCGTCGCCGGAGTGTCCGCGGACCTTCTTGATCAGGCCCGGGGCGGCATGGGCTGAGCAGTTGGCGTCGAACAGGCTCTCGTCGTCCCGGCCGGCGCCCTTCTGGAACAGGTCGACGGTGGTGACGGAGCCGGCGCGTACGGCCCGCTCCAGCGAGCGGGACAGATGGACCGTGGAGAAGCCGTGGAGCGCGCCCAATTCCAGGACGGCCGAGACCTTCGGGTTCTCCAGGACGAGGCGGCAGAGCACGCCGACCTCGGCGTCGCTCATCTTGGCGGAGCCTTTCCAAGAGGATCGGTCGAGAAGTTCGGGGGCGACGGGGGGGGCGATGCTCATCGGGACAGGGCTCCTTGCGGCGCGGATTCGCGGTCATAAGGCGTGCGGGCCTGGGAAAAGCCGTGCGCCCCAAGCCAATACTCGACCTGGCCGACCTGCCAGGCCATGTCGATGTCGAGGCCGCCCCATTGCTTGAGCGGATGAACCTTGCGGCCGATCCAGCGGAACGGGGCGTCGCCGTTGCGTTCATAGTCGAAACAGCGCGGGCGCACGACGAAGGCCGAGCAGTCGACGAACCAGGAATCCCCTTGGGAGTCGCGGTCGCAATTGGCGTTGGCGAAGAAAGAGGGCGGGATGAACGGCCGCACCTCGCCGTCGGCGATGACGCGGGCGCGCAGGGGGCTGAACATGTTGTAGCAGCTGACGGAGACCGCGGAATCGAATTCCGGGTTGACCTTGAGGAAATCGATGCCCTCGTCGATGATGCCGGGGCGGATCGTGGCGCCGTTGCAGAAGAGCAGGACGACGTTCTCCGGCTCCGCGCCGAGGCGGCGGGAGATCTCGCGATAGCCGTGGCGGAAGGCGTTCTCCGACAGGGCCTCCTTGGTCGCCAGTTCCGGCGGCCGCTCGATGAGCTCGCAGCCCTGCGCCGCGCCGTTGGCGGCGATGGCCTGGTCGTCGGTCGAAAGATAAATGCGGTCGATCCGGGAGTTCTTGGCCGCGAGGATCGGGTAGTCCATGAGGGGCCGCCCGAGGAGCTTGAAGAGGTTTTTCCCGGGGAAACCCGTGCTGCCTCCGCGTCCGATCAGGAGCGCCACGTTCATCGTCGTTCCTCCACGAACCGGCTCGTCACGGTTCCGGCGCCCCCGACCTCGACGACAGCCTCGTCGCCGGGGCGCACGACGGCCTGTTGGGCGCCGCGCGGGGTGCCGGTGAGGATGAGGTCGCCGACGGCCAAGGTCATCCGGCGCGAAACGAAGTTGACGACTTGGGCGTCGTCGAGGAAGCGGTCGGACGTGCGCGAGCTCTGCGCGGTCCGGCCGTTGATCCGCGAGCTCACCGCCAGGTCCGAGGCGTCGAGGCCGCGGCGCATGAACCGGGAGACCGGGCAGAAGCCGTCGCGCGACTTCGAGAAGGCCAGATGATGGTCGCGTCCGAGCGCGTCGGCCGCTGTGACGTCGTTGGCGACCACGTGGCCGAGGATGTGGCGGGCGGCCTCGCGAACGGGGATGTCGCGGCCGCCTTCGCCGATCACGAGACCCAGTTCGACCTCGATCCAGACCCGGTCGGCCGAAGCGATCCGGATGTCTGCGCCGTCGAGCGCCAGCGCGTTGGGGGATTTGAGGAAGAGCAGAGGCTCCTCCTGGCCCTCGCTGGTCATGAGGTCCTTGTAGTTGTAGCCCAGGCCGACGATCTTGCCGGGCGAAACCGGGGGCAGGAGCCGCGCGCCGGAGAGGGCCCCCAGACTCTTGCCGTCCAGGGCGCGCAGGCGGTCCTCCTCCAATACCGCCCAGACGGGCGCTCCGTCCGCGAGTACGCGGCAGAGGGTCCCTTCGGCGGGTGCCAGCGCTCTCAGGCTCTCAAGGGCTCGCATAGTGGGTCCTTTTTCTCGGAGAGAGCGCGCGCGATCACGAGCTGGGTGCCGTAGTCGTGTCCCATGCTCGTCGAAAGGTTGCAGGTGTGGATGCAGTGGCAGCGGAGGGTCGACTGGAGCTCCCGCGTCCGGACGGCGGTCCAGAGCCGGTGGAAGTCGTAGTCGTAGTCGCGCAGGTGCGCGAAGGTCTTGAGGTTCTCGCAGAAGGCCACGGCGCCGTCCTCGTAGATGATGCCGTCGTACTTGCCCGCGACGCAGTCTACGCGCTTGGAGCCGTACTTGAGCGTCTCGAGCTGGTAGCGCACCTTCTGCTGGGTCCGGATGCCGATCGACTCGCGGCCCGTGGCCCGGAAATGCCCGATGAGAGCCTCGAGCTTCGCCTGGATGTGGTCTACATCCGCCGCCCCCTTCACGAGGTCCTCGGGGCTGGGGTCGAAATGGCTGTTGGCGAGCAGAGCCGGGGGGTTGAAGACCGAGTTCGAAGCCCCGCGCACGATCTGGATCGTGGGGGCGAAGCCGGCCTCCGCGATGCAGCGCTCGAAGACCTCGACGAGGGAGTCGACGTTCTGCATCGATACGGCGGTGTTGATCCGGATCGTGAGACGGGGCTCTCGGGCCGCGAGGGCGCGGAGCGCGCGCAGGAGCTTGAAGGCTGCGTCGAAGGAGTAGCGGTTCTTGCGTATCCGGTTGTGGTCCTCGGCCGCGCCGTCGATGGAGACCGCCACCTGGAGCTTCTGTCCGGGAGTGCGGGCGAGCATGTCTATTGCCGCGGCCTCGATCTTGTCCGACTGGAGGCCGTTGGTGTTGACGATGATCCGTCCGGGCTTGTTGATCCGGCTGACGGCCTCGACGACCTGGGGCAGGTCGGAGCGCAGGAACGGTTCGCCTCCGGTGAGGTCGATCATCTCCAGCGGATGCCGCAGGGAGCCCATGATGCGCTCGATCTGTTCGAGCGTCAACTCGGGTTTCCCGGCGTTGTTGAGCTCCTCGGCGTAGAAGCAGTGCGAGCAGCTCAGGTTGCAGCGATTGGTGACGTAAAGGAAGATCACGCGCGGCGTCACCCAGTGGTCGAGCTGCGCGCGCTTGCGGCGCACCTGCAGGGCGGCCCGGGCGGCGGCCTTGACGGTCCGCAGGGAGGTCAGGGCCATGTGAGCTCTCCCGGGCTCCGGGCCCTGCGCCGCGCGACGGCCGGAAGGGCCGCGGCGACGGCGAGGGCCGAGGCCGCGGCGGCGAAGGGTTGGGAGGGGCGCATCCCCCGCGCGAGGCGACCCAAGCCGGCGCGTACTCGGCCGCGGCAGAGCCAGAACAACGCTTGGTTGCGGGCGTTCATCATGCGGACGCGGAACGAAGAGCGCGCGGTGGCGGACCTGAAGTGGCGGACCGAGACGTCGCTCGAGGTGTAGACGCGCAGCCCGGCGGCGCGGCAGGCGGCGCATAGGTCGGCGTCCTCCATGATGTAGTCGTACGGCTCCCAATAGCCGCCCAGGCGCTCGAAGAGCGCGCGCCGGATCATCAGGTTCGAGGAAGAGAGGTGGCTGACCTCCGCCGTGAGGGCCAGCGGGCCGTCGACGAGGCGGGTCTCCAGAGCTCCCGTGGGGCCGAAGGAGCGCAGCGGATGCCGCCACGCCCCGTCGCGGAGTATCCATTCCCCGCCGACGATGCCGCAATCCGCACGGGTATGGAAGACCTCGAGCATGGCTTCCAGCATGGCCGGAGCGGCCAACTCGGTGTCCGAATCCATGAACAGGAGGTAGTCGCCGCTCGAGGCGCGTGCCCCGATGTTCTTGGCCGCCGCCGGCCCCACCCGGCGCGCGACCCGCAGGAAGCGGACTCCCGGACGCGCGCCGAGGGCGGGCTCGAGAGGGTCGGGGCTGGCGTCGTCTATGACGATGACCTCGCGCGCGGGATAGCTCGAGCGCTCGAGCGAGCGCAGCAGCACGTCCAACTCCTCGGGCCGGCTCCGGCACGGGACGATGATCGAGATGAGGGGCGTCATGCCGGGCTCCGCAGGGCGGCCCGCGCCGGGGCGCCGTCGGCTCCGGTCACCAGGAGCGGCATGCAGAAGAGCTCATAGGAGCCAGGGCGGACCTCGGAGAGCTCGAGCCCCTCGATGATGGGCACCCCGGCGCCCAGCAGCGCTCGGTGCGTGTCCGGGCTCTTGAAGCCGAAGCGTTCGATCGATAGGTAGTCTATGCCGACCAAGCGGGCGCCGCCTTCGACCAGCCAGGAGGCGGCCTCGGGAGTCAGGTAAACGAAGTCCTTGGCGAAGCTTTTGCGGCGCATCAGCTTGCGCCGCGAATTCCGGGTCCTGAGGAGCAGGCGCTCGGGGACCCGTCCCCGGAGCGTCCGCCGCAATTCGGGCAGGTCGACCCGGCGGGCGTCGTCGATGTCGACGACCCGGCAGGGACCGCAGAGGTCGGCGAGGGGGACCCGTTCGATGGGCGCTCCTTCCTCGATGAAATGCAGCGGGGCGTCCACGTGCGTGCCGGCATGGCTGCCGATGTCCAAGGCCGAGAGGTTGCAGGGGCCTCCGCTTTCAAGGCGCTCCACCCAGCAGAGAGAGAACGGACGGTTCCCCGGGTAGGAGGGCAGACGAGGTTGGAGGGGCGCGGTCACGTCGATCCAGCCCTTCATTTGGATTCTTCCTTGCTGGGAGCGACCAGCATCTCGGCGATGAGGCGGGCGCGGACGTCGGTCGAGTCCGCGCCTTCGTATGGCTCATCGAGCAGCGCCAGGAGGTCCCCCGGCGGGAGTTCCGAGGGATGCTCGACTCGGGAACAGGAGAGGTCGACCAAGCCGAGGTCGAGGACCGCCCGGCCGGCCATCTCGGAGAGCGTGCTGCGCCCGACGACGGTGACGGCGCGTGTTCCGCGCGCGTAGGCCTTCATGACCTCGACTTGGATCGTCTTCTCGAGAAGAGCCACGTCCCTGACGGCGTCGGCGGCCATAGCGTACACGGCGCGGAAGCGCTCGGTCATGCCTTTGGGCGTGACCACGTAGCGGCGCTCCCGAGGCCCCCCCTCGATCGTCAAGCAGCCGGTCTCGGCGAGTTGGCGCAGGAGCTTGTTGGTGGTCCCTAGCGAGAGCTTCGCCAGGCGGGCGATCTGACGCTGCGTCGTCTGTGGGTCGCGGCGGAGGATGTCGAGCAGGGCTCCGCCCCGCTCACCGCGGCCCGAGGGATCGCGAGTCACGCTTTGACTCCCGCTGCAAGCTTCCGCGGGTCGCACAGCGTCCCTCCGACCAGGGATAGCAGGTCGGCCACCCGGTGGGCGTAGCCCCATTCGTTGTCGTACCACAGCACGATCTTCGCGTATTCCGCGTCGCGCAGCTGGAGCCAGCGTCCGTCGACGGCCGCCGACTGCTCGGTCTGGGCGAAATCGATGGAGACCAGGGGCTCATCGGACCAGCGCAGGATCCGGGGCGAGCGCGCCGCCCCGGCCTTGAGCAGCGCCTGCAGTTCGGGGAGGGTCGTCTTGCGCCCCAGCTTGACGCTCAGGTCGGCGGAGGCGACGACCTTCGTCGGGACGCGGTAGGAGAAGCAGTCGAACTTGCCGCGGATCGCGGGAAGCACGCGCTCGACGGCGGCGATCACCGTCGTCGGCTTGGGGATGATCGATGCGGTGCTGTCGCGCCCGAGGGCGTAGTGGTGATAGATCTCGCCGGCGATGGCCTGCGACTTCGAGGGCCCGTCCATCAGGTTCTGATAGGACAGCCACGGGTGGAGCGTCGTGCAGAAGCCGTGCTCGATCCCGAAGGCGTCCCACAGCAGGCGCAGGACCGGGGCGCAGGCGTTGGCGTCGCAGATGCTGGCCGCTATGACGTCGTGGCTGGCCGGGTCGTAGGTTCCTTCATTGACCCCGAAGACGATGGTCTGGTCGACCTCCTCGGGCGAGGAGGTTACGACGACCTTCCGTACCGGGCCGCCCAGGCAGCCGCGTGCCGAGCGCACGTTGTCGATGACTCCGGTCGCCTCGACGACCACGTCGACGCCATGGCGCGCCCACGGCACGCCGGCGACGGAGCTCTCCGAGAACAGCGGGATCTTCCGCCCGTCGTGGGACAGGTGGCCGTCCCCGCCGAGCACCGTTCCGGGCAGCTTGCCATAGGTCGAGTCGTACTGGAGCAGGTAGGCGATGTTCCCGGGGTCCGGATTGATGTCGTTGATCGCCGCGATCTCGACGCCGGGGCGTTCCTGGCAGACGCGGTAGAGGGCGCGGCCGACCCTGCCGAAGCCGTTGATGCCGACGCGGATCATGCGCCCTCGCCGGCCAAGGACGCCTCGGCGACGAGCGTGGCGTGGCCAGACTCCAGCCGGTAGCAGCGGTCCGCGTGTCGGGCCCAAGTCTCGTTGTGGGATATCAGGATGACCGTGCGGCCTTCCTGCCGCGCCAGGTCGAGGACGGTCTCCCGTACCATGCGCTCGGATTGGGGGTCGAGCGCGTTGGTCGCCTCGTCGAGGATGAAGAGGTCCGGGCGGCGGAGCACGGCCCTGGCCAGGATGAGCCGCTGACGCTGTCCAGCCGAGAGATGGAGGCCGCGGTCCCCGACGGGAGTCGAGTAGCCCTGCTGCATCCGCTCGATGAACTCGTCCGCGCGGGCGGTGCGGGCGGCTCGGCGGGCGTCCTCTTCAGAGGCGGCGGGTTCGCCCAGGCGGATGTTCTCGAGAATGGAGCCGGCGAACACGTAATTATCCTGCGAGATATAGGCGACGCGGCTCCGCCAATCGCGCAGGCGGAGCCCGCGCAGCTCCTGACCGTCGATGAGGATGCTCCCCTCGTAGTCGCGATAGACGCCGCTGATCAGGTTCACAAGGGTGGATTTGCCCGTGCCGGAGGGACCGATCAAGGCCGTGACCTGTCCGGCTGGGATCTCCAGGTCGACGGATTCCAGGCACGGCGACTTGCCCGCGTAGCTGAAGCGCAGCCGTTCCAAACGCAGCCCGGTGCGCAGGCTCGGGACGGGCTGGCCTCGGTCGAGGTCCTCGGCGCCGGCGTCGTCGGCGATGATGCCGGCGATGCGCTTCACGGAGGGAAGCATCGTCATCCATTCCACGTGGCTGTTGGCCAGGATGGAGACCTGGGACATGAGCCGCTGGGACAGCAGGACGAACCCGCCCATGAGAGGCAGATAGGCCGCCAGCTCTCCGGGGCGCTTGAGGCTGAAGAACGCCAGGGTGGCGGTAAAGAGGAACACCAGGGAGGTCTCGAGCACCGGCGCCGGCAGGTTGCGCAGGGCTTCGTAGACGCGGATGCTGCGGTTTAGCTCGCCCAGGTTCTGGCGGATAGACTCGAAGACGGCATTCTCCATCCCGTAGAGCTTTATCTGGAGTATCCCGTGGATGGATTCGGTGGCCTGTTGGGCGAAGCGCTGGTGCTTCTCCTGGCGCAGGAGTCCGACGCGGTGGGACAGCGGGATGATCGCCCGACGGCTGACGGTCAGGGCCGCGCCGGCCAAGAGCGTGGCGGCCAGCGTCGCCTTCCACGAGAAGTAGAGCAGCGCCGCGTAGTACCAGCCGGCCAGCACGGCGGCCGAGATGAAGGCCAGGCCGGTCAGGAACGCCTTGACGCAGTAGCTCGGCTCGGTGATGAGGTTATTGAGGATGGCTCCGCTCTCCTGGTCTATAAAGGAACGGTAGGAGGAATGCAGGTAACGCGACGAAATCCTTTCCCACCAATCGCGCCGGAGCTCCCATACGAAGATCGCCTGGAGGACGTCGCTGGCGTATTTTACGGCGTTCTTGACGATGAAGAGCGTCAGGACCAGGCCGGCGAGGACCAGGACGGGGTCGTGCGAGGGGAAGCGGCTCAGAACGCTGCCCGCCACCGGGAACGAGCGCGCCTGAATACCCCCTCCTTGCAGCGATGCCAGGAGGGGGACGAACATCCCGAGGCCGAGGCAATCGAACGCCCCTTCGGCCAGCATCGACACGAGCAGCAGGCAGACCATCGGCCAGCGGCCCCGCAATAGGACGAGGAACGCGCCGCGGGCCGTCATGGCGCGGTGACCGCCCCGGCCGCCGGGCGCTTGACGCAGGCGACGCAATAGCTGATGGGCTCCTCGCGCCGCTGGCCGGAGTATTGGATTCGGATGTCGTCGCAGTAGGGCGACAGCAGCTTGCGCAGGCCGTGCTCCGTGAAGCGCCAGTAATCCAGGCGTCCGTCCGACAGCTTCCAGCCGTGTATGGGATACTGGAAAGGCGTCGTCAAGTAGAGGCTTCCGCCGGGCTTGAGCACCGCGAAGATCTCGCGGAGAGCGGCCGCCGGATCCTCAAGATGCTCGAGGACCTCGAAGCAGGTTGCCGCATCCAGCGAACCCGGAGGCAGGCGCGAGGACAAGTCCGAGAGGTCGCATACCAGGTCCACGCCTTCATAGGCGACGACATCGTGGGCTATGACCCGCTTTACGTCGGGCATGCGATGCTGGAGGCGCTTGAGGTGGGAGCGGCCGGCCCCCAAGTCGATGACCTCGCCCGACAACTCCCCATGTATCTGCTCCAGGAAGCGCAGCATGGACTCCCGTTCTTTGGAGCGCGTCCCGGCTCCGTGCAGAGGCAGGTGGACGCTCCGTTTACGGACGATGGACTTGTCCCAGGCGCGCTCGCGGTAGGGGGTCTCCACCGGCACGAGCCAGCGCATAGGGGCCGGTCGGAGGCGCTTCAACCACGAGGAGACCTTTTGGATCACGGAGGGACATTCTAGCATACGGAGGCATCGTTCAAGTTTTAAACGATAGCTGAACGACGGCTCGCTCCGAGTGAGAGATGGTATACTGTCGCGGTGAAAACCGCCCTCATCTGCGGGGTCTCCGGCCAGGACGGGCCCTTTTTGGCGCGCTTCCTCCTTGATAAGGGATATCGCGTGGTCGGAACTTCCCGGGACGCGCAGATTTCGTCTTTCGCCAACCTCGACCGCCTGGGAATCCGCGGACGCGTGCGCGTGGAGTCCGCTTCGCTCAACGATTTCCGCAGCGTCCTTCAGGTGTTGGCTCGGTCCAAGCCCGACGAGGTCTACAACCTCGCTGGCCAAAGCTCGGTGAGCCTTTCTTTCGAGCAGCCGGTGGAGACTCTCGAGAGCATCAGTGTGGCAAGCCTCAACCTCTTGGAGGCGATCCGTTTCACCGGCCAGTCCACCAAGCTCTACAACGCGGGCTCGAGCGAATGCTTCGGGGAGACGGGAGAAGCCCCCGCCGATGAGTCGACCCCCTTCCGGCCCCGAAGCCCCTATGCCGTCGCGAAGTCCGCGGCCTTCTGGCAGGTTGCCAACTACCGGGAGGCCTATGGGCTCTTCGCCTGCTCGGGGATCCTATTCAACCATGAGTCCCATCTGCGGCCGGTGCGCTTCGTCACGAAGAAGATCGTCGCGGCCGCCTGCCGGATCGCGTCCGGAGGGGAGGGGAAGCTTACCCTCGGGAACATCAAGGTCCGGCGGGACTGGGGGTGGGCTCCGGAGTATGTCGAAGCGATGTGGCTCATGCTCCAGCGCGACCATCCCGAGGACTACGTGATCGCCACCGGTGAGACCAATAGCCTCGAGGACTTCGTCGCGGCCGCCTTCGCCGAGGTGGGTCTGGATTGGCGCGAGCACGTCGAGATCGATTCGCGGCTGCTGCGGCCCTCGGACATAGCCGTCGGGCGAGCCAACCCCGCGAAGGCCGCGCGCGAGCTGGGCTGGAAGGCCCGCCTCAGGATGAGGGACGTAGCCCGCGCCATGGTAGAAGAGGAGCGCGCTCTGCATGCCGTCTGAGCCGAGGCCCTGGGTCGCCCGACTGGCCTCGGGTGCGGTCATCGCCGCGGCCGCTGTCGCCGTCCGCGCCCTTGCCGCGGGGCTCATCGCCTGGAAGCCTCCGTTCCCCCCTCACTACTTCAACGACGCGGCCCTCTTCGACACCGCCGGCTGGCAGGCGGCGCAGGCCATGCTGGGCGCCGGGCCGTGGCCGGAGTTCGACGTCTCGCGGCGCGGTTTTCAGACGTTCATCGGGCTGGTGTATCTGGCGTTCGGGCGGCATCCGATCGTGGTGCAGCTTCTTTTCTGTCTGCTCGGCGGCCTAGCCGCCTGGCTGCTCGTACGCATCGGCCGTGAGCTCTCTGACGAGAATGGCGCGGCGGCGGCGGGCTGGCTCTTCGCGCTCTGGCCCTCCGCCGTGTTCTATGGCGGCCAGCTCATGAAGGACCCGGCCGTGATCCCATGCCTGTGGCTCGGTCTTGCCGGCCTCGTTTGCCGCGGTCGCACATGGCTCCGGGCCGGCGCGGCAGGCGCCGTGTTGGCGACGCTGGTGCGCCCTTCGGCGGGCGCGCCGCTCCTGGCCCTCTTCGCGCTCCGAGGATTGCTGACGCTGCCGAGGCGTTGGGCCGTCGCCCTGATTCTGGGCGTCGCCCTGGCCGTTCCCGGCGGGTATCATGCGCGGGAAGGCTGGCTTCCGACGGAGTTTCAGGACGCGTCGCGATTTCCGCTGGAGTTGAGCCGATGGCGCTACTTCCGGTTCGCGGGGGAGGTCAAGAACGGGGGCCGCATCCCGGAGAGCCGGCTCTTCGAAGGGCGCTGGATGAGGAGCTGGAAGGACCTCGCGGTCTTCGCTCCTGAGGCCGCTTTCCATGCCGCGTTGATGCCCCTGCCGGGACTCTATCCGATGGAGGGCAAGCGCGGTCGTCAGGCTGCCGCGGCCGAGAACGTCGGTTGGCTCGTTTTCGCGGTCCTGGCGGCGTTCGGCTTGTGGCGGAGCCGGGGCCGGCTTGACCGGCGCTGGGCCGTGCTCGGAGTCTTCGCCGCGGCCACCTTAGCCGGCAGCGCTCTCTTCGACCTCGATCTCGGGGCTATGGCGCGCCATAAGCTCCAGTACCTGCCGCTGCTGTTTTTGGCGGCGCCGTTGGCCTTCCGGACGGCCCGAGGCGATTATTTTGGTAGAATGAACAGCGTTTTCCCGTCTCACGCAACCCTCCCGCCATGCCGATCGCCAAAGACGTCATCCTCGGTCGCGACGTCCGGATCCCCCAGCCTGAGCTCGTGAACCTCTATGGCTGCCGTATCGGGGATGAGAGCCGGATCGGGGCGTTCGTGGAGATCCAAAAGGGAGCGGTGATCGGCGCGCGCTGCAAGATTTCCTCGCATTCGTTCCTCTGCGAAGGCGTGGAGATCGAGGACGAGGTCTTCATCGGCCACGGCGTCCTCTTCACCAACGACCTCTTCCCCCGGGCCACGGCGGCGGGAGGCCGCCCCCAGACCGATGACGATTGGAAGGTCGTGCCGACGCGCGTCCGACGCGGCGCGTCGATCGGGACGGGCGTAGTCATCCTCGCGGGGGTGACCATCGGCGAGCGCGCGATGGTCGGCGCGGGTGCCGTCGTCACGCGCGACGTCCCGGCGGGGGCGACGGTCAAGGGCGTGCCGGCGCGGGCGTCCGCGAAGGCTCGTACTCCCGATTGACGCGGGCGGCCGGTTTCGCCGCCCTTGCCGCCGGGCTGGCGGTCTGGGTCGTCGTCCAGGGAGTCCTCGTCGGCGTGCCGCTGAGGAGCCGCGGGACGCCTCCGGAGATCGACGACGCGTATACCTACATCGCCAAATCCGTGCAGATGACGGACTGCTTCCTCCAGGATTGCCCGGCGATGAACGACCTCCGCGGTCCGCTCAGGGCGCCGACCAGCGACCCGGAGATCCGCTGGCGGCGCTATCGGGCCTATGCCCGCGCCTTCCTGGTCGCGCATCCCCTCTACTCGGTCGGCCTCATCGCGGTGAAGAGCCTCGGCGTGAGTTGGGAGCGGGCCTATATGATCGTCTGGGCCGCCGGTCCCATCCTCTTCGGCCTGGCGTTCGCCTACTGGCTCTCCGTCCTGTGGGGGCCGGCCGCCGCCGGGGCGGCGCTGTTCTACCTGGCCTTCCAGGTCTTTCCCGGACAGGGTCTGCACTACGTCGTCCCTAGCAATCTGACGTTGGCCGTGGCGGTCTGGGTATGGGCCAGGCTGGTCAAGACGTCGGGGGACGCGCCGTGGAGTCTCCCGCTGGGAACCTGCGCGCTGCTGCTGACGCATCCGGCGGGCCGTCTCTACGCGGCGGCCGCGCTGGCGCTGGGCTGGTTCCTGGGCCCCGAGCGCCCCTCGGGCAAAAGACTGGTCCCCTATATCTTGGCTGTATGCGCGATCGTCGCCGCGACGCTCCTCCCCCACGTCGTGCGGCGGCCCGAACTCTCGGTCGTGGGCGACGCATTCGGCACCTGGCGTCAGACGTTCGTCATCCCGTATTTCACGCTCGAGAAGGTCGTGGAGGCCCTGGACCGCTGGAGCGGCCCTTTCGGCTCCCTCATCGCGTTCGGCGTGCTGCTCGCGGCCGGCTTTGCTTGGGCGCCCGCGCGGCGCCAGCGCGCGCTGGCGGCGACGGCGCTGGTCCTGGCGGGGCTCGTGGCCGTCAGCTTCGCCTATGTCCTGCCCCGCTATCCGGCCGAGCTCTTCATGCGCGTGTGGGTGCCCTTCGCAGTGTTCATGACCGGCGCGCTGGGCCACGCCGTCGTAACCCTTCTGGCCAAGGCGTGCGACTTGGCCCGCGCGGGACTGGACGCGTCGCGCCCGGAGGTCCGCCTCGGCGAGTGGCGGCCGAGTCCCACGCAAGGCCTAGCGCTGGCTCTGGTCTGCTTTGGGACCTTCGCCGGTGTCGCCGCCAAGGCGGCGGTGGCGGGCTGCGCGACGATGCGCACGACCATCGTCTACATGCGCGACCGGCACAGCCTCGCGTTCGACGCCGAGCAGCCCAAGCGGCTGCTGCGCGAGGCCGCGGCGGGCGACCGCGTGCTCTACATGCAGGAGACGCCGATGCTCTTTTTCCTCACCCACGGGGCGAACGCTCTGGGGGCCGTGTTCCACCCGGCCGTGGCCGGGACGCTCGAGGCGGCGTCGATGGCATCCCCGGCCCCGCCGGCGTTCGCCGTAGCCCAGAACCCCGTCATGGCGTTCCCCCGGACGCCGCGCGGCTGGGTCAGGCTGTCGGGTTTCCGCTCGCTGGAGGTTCGTCCGCCCGCGGGCGCCCCCGGCGGGCTTCGCCTGCGGCTCGAGAATCCCGCGGCCGCCGCCAGCCTGAGGGTCGCCGGCCGTGTCGTGGACGTGCCGTCCGGCTTCTCGGGCTGGTTGTCGGCGGACGTGCCGCCCACGGCGCGGGGCGGGGTCTTGGCCCTCGTTCTCCCCGAAGGCTCGTCCGAGCTGGCGTTGGGTGGATTGGCCTTCGGCGACGATCCTCTCTTCTGGCCGTGGGAAAGCAAGGCCGTCGTGACTCTTCTGCCGGGCGGCGGCGCGCCGGCCGTCTCCGCTTCGTTCGACCTTTCCGGCCTGCTGCCCGCGGGGGCGGACGCGCGCGTGCTCGACGACCGGGGCACGACGGTCTTGGCGCGCCTAGGACCGAGGGGGGGCGCGGATGCGCGTCGATAGACTCCTCCCTGGACATGACGCTGAGTTGATAGGGTTCTTGGACGCGCTTGGCGGCTCGACGGCTAGCGCCTCGGTCCTGGGCTACCATTATCCCGAGAACCGCGATATGCTGCTGCGCGTGCTTTCTAAAGGCACGGAGGCCTGTTTCATCGGGGCTTGGTCCGCGGATGGGGAGCTACAGGCCGTGCTGCCCGGGATGCTCCACCGCGCCGGCGGCCGGGCCTGCTACAACTCCCTCCCGTTCTTCGGACCCAACGCCGGCGTCCTGGCCTCCGCCGAGGACCCCGCGCGCTACGCCGGGCTCGCCCGGGCCTTGACCCTCGCCGCCGTCGAGCTGGCCAGAGGCGAGCAGGCCTTGTCCGCGGTGTTCTATTCGCCGTTCAATCCTGAGGGGCTCCCGTTGCCCAACCCGGCGCTCGATGAAGACCTCAAGCCGCTGCGCGTCCCGCGCACGACCCTCTTCACGTCCATCGGGGCCGAGGCCGAGTGGGCCGCCGACATCCGTTACGACATCCGCAAGGCCGAGAAGGCCGGCGTCACCGTGCAGGAAGGGATCGCCGCCGACGCGGTCGGCCGCGTCTATGAGATATACGCGAAGAACTGCGCGGACTTCGGCATCCCCCTCAAGCCCCGGGAGTGCATCGAGCACCTTTGCCGATTCGGGGGCAAGCGTGTCGCCGCCTACACGGCCAGGCTCGAGGGGGAGATCATCGCCGCCCTCATCGTCCTCCGAGGGCCGCGGACCGCGAGCTATTACCTCCCGTGCGGCGATTCCAAGCATCGCGCGCTCCAAGCCGGTTCCGTCCTTATCGAGCGCGCCGTCCGGGATGCCCGGGACGCGGGCCTGACCTATTGGAATTGGGAGGCTTCGCCGGACAAGGAGGGCGGAGTCTACCGGTTCAAGCGGAAGTGGGGCGCGCAGGAGAGCGGCTACGAGGTCTCCGTCGTGCCGCTCGTCGACGACGGCGTCCTCAAGGAGATCGGGTCCAAGGGATTGGCCGATGACTTCCCCTTCTACTTCGTGTACCCTTACGCGGCGCTGCAATGAGGGTCGTGCTCCTCGGCCTCACCGGCTTCGGCAACGAGATCCTGCCCGCCCTGCTGGCCGACCCCGCCGTCGAGGTCCCGGCCATCTTTACCCGGAGCTTCCCCACGCCGTTCCCTTTCTACGACATCCCTCAGCTCCATGAGCTGTGCCGGGCCGTAGGGGTGCGCTGTCACGACGATCTGACGGTTTCGGAGGGTCCGGGCCTCGAGACCCTGCGCTCCTATCGTCCCGACCTCATTCTGGTGGCGGCCTTCCATCAGATCCTGCGCGAGCCCGCGCTCTCGCTGCCGGGCCTCGGCGTCGTGAATCTC
Organism: Elusimicrobiota bacterium; assembly: GCA_016196755.1. Classification (GTDB taxonomy): domain Bacteria; phylum Elusimicrobiota; class Elusimicrobia; order UBA1565; family UBA1565; genus SCTT01. The sequence continues at coordinate 52,192 of JACPXC010000031.1, read as the reverse complement.
CATCCTTCGCTGCTGCCCGAATATAAGGGAGCCGACCCGCTCCAGGCGGCGCTGCTCGACGGCGCGGCGGAGACCGGCATCACGTACCATCGGATGACCGCGGAGGTCGACACCGGGGACATCCTCCTGCAGGCCCCGTACCGGATGGAGCCGCGCGAGACTATCGCGTCGCTGCGGCTCGCCCTGGCTCGGCTGGGAGCGCGGCATCTGCCGGCGCTCCTCGAGGATTATAAAGCCGGGAAGGTTCCGGCGGGCCGGCCTCAGGCGGGGGCCGGCTCGAGCGCCCGAAAGCGTTACCGCAGCCCGGTGCCTATCGAGACGGGGGACCCCTTGGATAAGATCGACCGTCTTGTGCGCTCGGTGGTGCCGTCGCCTGGAGCGACCGTCGAGGTCCGTGGGACGCCCCGGGCGGTGCGGGGCTGCGAGTACGTCGCGGCAGCCGACCCGGAGGGAACGGGCTTCCTCGACCTGTCGCGGGGCGGCGCCACGCTGAGGCTGTTCTTATGACCGCCGACGTCCAGCGCCGTTCTCTTAGCATCGTCATCCCCGTGCTCAACGAGGGAACCGCCGTGCGGACCGCGCGCGACGCGGTGGCCTCGGCGATGAAGGAGACCCTGCCGGATACTCGCTACGAGATCTTGTTCGTCGACGACGGCAGCACCGACGACACGTTCTCCCACATCGCCGAGCTGGCCCAGCGGGATCCGAGCGTAAAGGCTCTCAAGCTCATGAGCAACTGCGGTTCGCATGCCGCGATCCGGGCGGGTCTCGAGCATGCGACCGGGGACATGGCGGTCTTCATGGCCTGCGACTTGCAGGATCCCCCCGGGCTCATCGCCCGGCTCGTCGAGAAGCTCGCCGGGCCGTATGAGGTTGTGTTGGCGGTCCGGAGTTCACGCTCCGACGGATGGTACGAGAGGCTCACGTCGCGCCTGTTCTTCGCCGTCATGCGCTGCTTCATCTCCGACCAGATCCCCCGCAACGGGGCCAGCATGTATCTCCTCGGGCCCCGGGCGCTTGCGGCCCTCAGGCATTTCGAGGAGAAGAACATGACCCTGGAGAGCCTTTTCGTCCTCATGGGCTTCAAGCAGACCGCGATCTTCTACCATCGCAACGCGAGGACGCAGGGCGAGAGCAAGTGGACCTTCCAGAAAAAGATAAAGCTCTTCGTCGATTTCTTCGTCGCCTACTCGTTCGCGCCAATCCGTTTCGTCACGCTGCTCGGAGTCTCCTTCTCTGTCTTCGGGGCGGCTTGGACCGCCTACATAGTCGGAAGGCACTTCCTGCGCCACGACCTGAGCCCGGGCTGGCCGGCGCTGCTCTCGGTGCTCTTGATGGGCTTCGGGGTGACCAACATCTCGCTCGGCATCATTGCGGAGTACCTATGGCGCGTGCTCGACGAGACGCGTAAGCGCCCGCGCTATCTCATCGAAGCCAAGCTGAACCTGAAGTAACTATTCCTGGCCAGGACGGTAGGGGCGGGAGTCGGGGGGAAGGAGGAACTCGTCGAGGCTCTTGGGCATCCGGACGAAGGCGCCCAGAAGCTGGCGGACGTCCTCGCTCAAGCCCTCGAGCTTCGCCGCGCCCAGCATCGACGGGTAGTCGAACTGGGTGCGCATATAGGCGCGGCAGAGGTTCATCGTCACGGCGTGGCGCCACGCGCCGGTCGAATTCACTCCGCCTCTGTGCCAGCAGCGCGCGTTGAAGAAGATGGCGTCCCCCGGTTCGAGGTCGTTAAGGACGATCCTGTGCCTCAGGAATTCCTCCTCCGTGGGCGCGCTCGGCCGGCCGGCTAGGGTGGGGGCGATCTCCATCGCGCCATTCTCGTCGCGAAACGGGTCCAGCGCTATCGTAACCGCTAGATTGGTGATGTAGCCCGGGACGAGGCGCGGGGAATCGACGTGGATCGCCCGCGAGTAGTTCGACCGGTGCGGAGGCATCGACGAGGAGTTATAGGCGTAAATGATGCAGCCCTTGCCCAGCACCGCGCGGGCGAGCTCGAGCAACGGCGGATGTCCCAGGAGGCGCAGGAACGGTTCTCCGCGCGACATCAGAGCGTGCACCATCCCGAAATAAGGGTAGTGCCGGCCGCGGGCGGCTTCGTCCTCGGCGAGGGCGGCGGTCAAGGCGGCCTTTAACTCCTGGACCGCCTTCGGATCGACGAGTTTCCGCGCGATGAGGAAATTCTCAGAGCCGATGGCCGCGGCGTCGTAAAGGCGGCCCTTCATGGCAGCTCGGAGCGTACCCAACGGCCGGCTTCGGAGGCCAGGACGTTCAGCTTCAAGCCATAAGCGGAGAGCTTCTTCTTCACTGCCGGGTGGTAGACCTGATTGAGGCTCAGCACGACGTCCGGGACATCCCTAAAGAGCCCGGCCGATGGCTTTTCGACCGGGATACCGGAGCCCGGGAGGGCCAGGCCTTCGTAGGACGGGTTGTCGTCGACCACGCGGTCTCCGGCGGTGACCGCTCGGCCGGAAAGGAGCCAATGGAGGAGCGGCCCGACGCCGTAGAACACGACGGGCCGGTCCGGCAGGCCCGGCTTGGCAATAAAGAGTGCTTCGTGCCGCATTGCCGACTCGCGCTCTTCGGCGGTCGCCGGGGCACAAGTCCCCTTGGCGGCGGCCTTTCGCGCGGCGACGATGAGGCTCGGCCCCTGCTCGCCCCACTCGATAGGCACGAAACCGGTGGATGTTAGGAGATTCGCCAGCGAGCGTCGCGTAAAGTACTGCAGGTGCTCGTGGGCCAGGAAGTTCGGCTGCATGGTGCGGAAGAACTCGCCGATGTCAGGAACCTGGACGACGAAGATCCCGTCGTCGGACAACGCGCGCCGCGCGTTCTCCGCGAAGGCGCGGACGTCGGCGATGTGCTCGAGGTTGAATTGTGAGACGACGGCGTCGAAGGTCTCGTCGCCGAGGGCGTCGGGGAAATAGCCGCGGATGAACGCCTTGTCGGGATTGTCCTTCCGGGCCGCCTCGATGCGCTCCGAGGGGTCGATGCCCGTATATGAGCGGCACAGTGCCGAGAGCGCGGGGATGCGCTGGCCCGAAGAGCAGCCGATCTCCAGGAGGCGGCCTTTCTTGACGGTCTCCATCCCGGCGAGCTTCGCCAGGAAGCGCTCGAACGGGAGACGGTAGTGGGGGATCAGCAGTTCGGCGGAATCTACGACGTAATGGTTGTAATACACCTCATAGATGAGGCGCTGGACCTCCTTATCGAAGCTTCCTATCTGCAGATGGCCGCAGGCGGCACAGCGCGCCAGTTCGATCCGCTCGCGGCGGACCTCGCGCGCCGCGGCAAGTGGTACCGGGAGGAGATAAGCGGGATAGGAGTCGAGGCCGAACAGCGCGGAGACCGATTCGTCGCCGCAGACCAGGCAGCGCGTCAACTGGGGCATGAGCGTCCGGGCTTCCGTACGAGGAAAGCCCCCTCGAGACCCGACCTCGCGTAATCGATTCGGGTCAGATCCCAGCTCCCACGGTCGGGAAACAGAGCCTCGAGCTGCGCCTGGCTGCGCATGAACTCGCCCCGATCGAGGCTGCGGATCGCCCAGGCGGCTGGACGTTTCCACGCCGGCTCGGGTAGGACGGCGTCGAACACGACGACTGCGCCACCGGGCGCGCAGACCCGGACCATCTCCCTTACGGCTTGGGCCGCGACGTTTTCCGGGACGTGATGGAGCAGCCCGAAGCTCCAGACCGCGTCGAAGCTGTGGTCCGGGAACGGGAGCTGCTCGGCGCTCCCGACGACGGCGCGGGAGGGGCGGAGCTCGTTGAACGCGTCCACGTAGCGCGTGTCAAGGTCGACGCCGACGGGGTCGAGCCCCACCTTCCAGAGCCAGGAGTCCGGCCCACAGCCGACGTCGAGTATGCGGCCGGCCTTCGGAAGGCCCGAGAGGATGCCCTCGAGATGCCGGAGGATGTCCTGCTCCGCGCCCGGCGCGACCAAGGTCTGCATGGCGCGGAATACAGCGGGTACGGACAGGAAATCGTAGAAGAAGGGTCGGCCCATCGACGGGATTTTAGTAAATTCGACGACGACCGGTCCCTGGGAATGTGATAAAATCCTCGGGTATGATCTCCGTCGGACTCATCGGCTACGGGTATTGGGGCCCGAAGCTGGCACGAAACTTCGTCGACAGCCGCGGTTGCCGTCTGGCCGCTATCTGCGACCTTAATCCCGAAAGGCTAGCGGCCGCGGCGAGCCGTTATCCCTCCATCCCGGCCCTCGACGACGCCGACGCCATCCTCTTGGATCCCAAGATCGACGCGGTGGTCATCGCGACGCCGGTCTCCAGCCACTTCGAACTCGCGCGGCGCGCACTGCGCGCCGGCAAGCACGTCCTCGTCGAGAAGCCCCTCACGTCGACGGCGGCCGATGCCGAGCGGCTCATCGAAGAGGCGGCTAGGATGGACCGCGTCCTCATGGTGGACCATACTTTCGCCTACACCGGCGCCGTGGGTAAGATCCGTGAGTTGGTCCGCGGCGGCGATCTTGGTGAGATCAATTATTACGATTCGACCAGGGTCAACCTCGGACTCTTCCAACACGACGTCAGCGTCGTCTGGGACCTTGCGGTGCACGACCTCTCGATCATGGACCATATCCTGGGGGACGCGCCGACCGCCGTTTCCGCCACCGGGATCCGGCACGTGCCCGGCGCGCCCGAGAACGTCGCCTACCTCACGCTGTTCTTCGACCGCTCGATGATCGCCCACATCAACGTGAATTGGCTGGCCCCCGTGAAGGTCCGCCGCACGTTGATCGGAGGGAGCCGGAAGATGGTCGTCTACGACGATCTGGAGCCCAGCGAGAAGGTCAAGGTCTACGACAAAGGAATCACGGTGGCCAACGAGACCGAGAACCTCTACAAGACTCTCGTAGGGTACCGGACGGGCGACATGTGGGCCCCTCAGTTCGATATGACGGAGGCGCTCACGACTGAGATCGCGCATTTCTTGCGCTGCATCGAAGGGCGCGAGCGGCCGTTGACCGATGGACAGGCGGGCCTGAGGGTCGTCCGCATCCTCGAGGCGGCGTCTCAGTCGCTAGTCGAGCGCGGGCGGCCCGTCGAGCTAGACCTCGAAGTCGTGTCGTGAATTCCCTCTCCGGGTCCAAGGTCCTCGTCACAGGCGGGGCCGGCTTCATCGGTTCGGCCCTTTCGACCCGGCTTTCGGCCGCGGGCGCGCTGGTTACGGTCCTGGACAACCTGGCCACCGGCCGCAAAGAGAACCTCGCGGATGCTGGGGATGCGCGTCTCGTCGTCGGTGATATACGCGATGGCGCCATCCTCGAGCGGCTTCTCCCCGGAACCGACATCGTCTACCACCTCGCCTGCCTGGGTGTCCGTCACTCTATCCATTCTCCGACCGAGAACCACGAGGTCAACGCCTCCGGCACGCTGGGCCTTTTGAAGGCCGCCCGCCAGGCCGGCGTGGCGCGTTTCGTGCATGTCTCGAGCTCGGAGGTCTATGGAACGGCGCGGACCGCGCCGATGACCGAGGACCATCCCGCCTTCCCGATGACCGTCTACGGCGCCTCGAAGCTCGCTGGGGAATGCTACGCGCGCGCTTTTCACCGCGTGTACGGCTATCCAACCGTAGTCCTGCGTCCCTTCAACGCTTACGGACCGCGCTGCCATCATGAAGGAGACAGCGGCGAAGTGATCCCGAAGTTCCTGCTGCGTTGTCTCGCGGGCCGGCCCATGGTGGTGTTCGGCGACGGGGCTCAGACCCGCGACTTCACTTTCGTCGACGACACGGCCGCTGGGATCCTCGCCGCGGGACTGGTGGACGAGGCGGTCGGCCTCACCCTCAACCTCGGCAGCGGCTCCGAGGTATCCATCCTCGAGTTGAGCCGCATCGTTGCCGCGGCTGCGGGTCGCCCCGAGGCGTCTGTCGTACACGAGGCTGAACGGCCGGGCGACGTGAAGCGCCTGTGCGCGGACAGCGGCGCGGCCCGCGCGATCCTCGGATATCTGCCATCGGTCCCGCTTGCCGACGGGCTGCGTCGCCTGGGCGAATGGTATGCGCGGGCCGGCTCCACGCCAGAAGACCTGCTCCGCGGCGAGGTGGTCAGGAACTGGGATGCCCGCGAAACCGCCGTCATCTAAAACCCAACTGCTCCCCGTGGCGAAGCCTTGGCTCGGGGAAGAGGAGGCGGCCGCCGCGCGCCGGGCCATCCTCTCCGGTTGGGTCACGCAGGGCCCCGAAGTGGCCGCTTTCGAGCGCGAGTTCGCGGCCTTCGTCGGCGCCCCTTACGCCTGCGCCGTCTCGAACGGGACCTCCGCGCTCCAACTCGCGCTGCTGGCGGCCGGCGCCGCGCCCGGCGGAGAGGTCGTGACGGTCAGCCATTCCTTCATCGCTACGGCCAACGCGATCCGCGCCTGCGGATCGACCCCGGTTTTCGTGGACATCCAGCCGGGCACGTACAACATCGATCCGGAACGCGTCGAGGCCGCTGTCGGGCCCAAGACCCGTGCCATCTTATGCGTGCACCAACTGGGGATGCCCTGCGACCTCAAGACACTGGCCGGGCTGGCCCGTCGCCTAGGAGTATTCCTGATCGAGGACGCCGCCTGCGCCGTCGGCAGCGAGGTCGAGATTGAAGGAGATTGGAAGCGCATCGGCGCGCCTCATGGTGACGCGGCGTGTTTTTCATTCCACCCGCGCAAGCTCCTGACGACCGGCGACGGCGGCATGATCACGACGCGTCGCGCGGAATGGGACGCCAAGTTTAGACTCCAGCGCCACCATGGGATGGCCGTGTCCGATACCGTTCGCCATTCTTCACGGATGGTCGTGGAGGAGTCCTATCCGGAGCCCGGCTTCAATTTTCGATTGACTGACATACAGGCGGCGACCGGCCGCGTCCAACTCGGGAGGCTGCCCGCGATGTTGGATCGACGCAGGACGCTGGCCTCCCGGTATCGGGAGCTCTTGGCTGACATCCCCGGCCTTCTCATGCCGGAGGAGCCGTCCTGGGCTCGGAGCAATTGGCAGAGCTTCTGCGTCCGCCTCGCGTCCGGCGCCCGCCAAGCCGGTGTGATGCAGGCTTTGCTCGATGACGGCATCTCGACTCGCAGAGGGGTCATGTGCGCTCATCGTGAGGCGGCCTACCCGCCTGAGGCCTGGCGCGCCGCGGGAGGGCTCGAGAATAGCGAGGAAGCCCAGGACAGCGGGCTTATTCTTCCCCTCTTTCACCAGATGACCGACGCCGATCAGGATCGCGTTGCCATCGCTCTCCGGCGCGCGTGCGTCTAGCTTCCACTCATCCGAATCGTCCCCTCTCGCCGCCATAGTTTGCCTGTAAGGTCGCCGCCGATGGCAACCGCCCCGGCATCCTTGAACGGCAGCGCGCCACGCTTGACCAATGCCCTCAGCGCGGCGTCGACCCCGGGGACCATCGACGGCAGTTGGTCGGGCTGGAGACCATCTACGAACAGGATGTGGGTGGCGTCCTTCTCGCTCAGGCGCGCCACGGCGGCCTCCACGCGGCCCTCCATGTGGCCGTAGTGGATGAACGTGACCGGCAGGCGGTCACGGACGGCCCAGGCCGAGAGGATGTTGGCGTTGAGCTGGCGGTGCTCGGCTCCGACGACGATTACGGCGCCCGGGCCGGCGGCGCCGGACAGCGTCCGGGCTAGAGCCTCGGTGTCCCAGGCCGAAGCGGGGCGTGACGTCGAGCCGTAGTCGGAGCGCGCCAGTGACGGGGCTCGGCCGGCGGCCTGCAGGGCGAATACGGTCCAAGAGAGGGCCAACGCTCCGGTTAATATCGGCAGCCTGGCGCGGCGTTCTCGGGTCACGAGGTCCAGCGCTCCGGCCAGCGCCAGCGCCGCGCCGGGCAGGGCGGCGGCGAGGAAGCGCAGGTCCTTGGAGCGGCTGGCGGCGACGAGGATGATCGACGGCAGCAGCCAGGCCATGGCGAAGCGCAGGCCGGGCTCGGTGAGGGCTCGGCGGCCGAGCAGGCCGAGGCAGAGCGCCAGGAGCAGCGACCCGGGATACCCCGGGCCCTCGCGCAGGAGGGCGGCGAGGAAGCGCCCCAGCGATGCCGGGTCCCAGGGCGGGACGGTGACGTATTTGGCGGCGATGTCGCCGAATGAGGCCTTGAACGCGTAGCCCGCGACGTAGACGAGGTTCCACGCGTACCACGTCAGCGCGATGGCGGCCGCCACTGTCAGAAGGAGCTTGAGCGGCCGCTCGGCCGGGCGCGCCTCGCGCAGGCTCAGCGCGACGGGCAGCGACGGCGGGATGAAGAAGCTCACCTTGCTGAGCAGGCCCAGCCCGAGCAGGACGCCGAGGCGCGGCGCCTCCGCGGGGCGGCGCAGGGCGTCGGACTCGGCCCAGCGCCAGAGGAAGGCGGCGGTTAGGGCCGCCAGCCAGGTCTCGACGAAGAGCAGACGGGAGAGCGCGGCGTTGAGCGGGAACGACAGCGCGAAGGCCGCGGCCAGGCCGCCGGCGGCGTCGGAGAAGAACCGGCGGCCGAGGCCGTAGAGCGACCAGGCCAGCAGGGCCAGGGCCGGGATGTTTGCCAGCACGGCGGCGTCGTAGGATGGCCCGAGGATGGCGTAGAACGGCAGAGGCAGGACGCTGACGAGCGGGGCCTTAAAACGGAAGGCGCCGGCGTACTCGCGCGCGAAGTCGAGCAGGCGGCCGTCGCTGAGCGCGTTCCAGAGCTTGAAGCTGACCTCGAGATACCACGCCTCGTCGAAGGACGGCGGGGCGGCGTCGAGGCGGACGTGGCCGATGAGGACGGCGCCGGCGGCGACGGCGGCTGCGGCGGCCAGCCAGGCGCCGGGGCGGCGGACGGTCGCGTTCACGCGCGGCGCGGCATGAGCGCGAGGAGCAGGCCCGCGCTGGCGCAATGGCTGACCGCCAGGCCGAGCGCCGCGCCGGCCACCCCGAGGCGGGGGGCCAGCGACAGGGTGAGGAGGAGGTTGAGGAGCCCGGCGCCGAGGCCGGCGCCGGTGGCGGTCAAGAGCCCGGCCATGTCGCGTGCGGCGAACAGCGCGGCCAGCACGCTGTGGAGCAGGATGGCCGAGGCGGCCAGCGCGAAGAGCAGGATCCAGAGCGGCTCCTTCGGATAGGAGCGGCCCATGATGCCGATGACCGCTCCGGCGCCGACCGCGAAGACGCCGGGCAGGGCCGCGGCGGCCGGCAGCCACCAACCGCGGACCAGGTCCCAGGCCTCGCGCTGGCCTTCGGTGCGGCTGGCAAGCGGGATGAGCACGGCCTGGAGCATGTTGACCAGGGCCAGGGCCACCTGGACGGTGGCCATGAAGTAGGCGGCGTAGATCCCCGAAGCGCGCGCCGAATCGAGATGGAAGAGCACGACGCGGCCCGGGGTCTGGATGAGGGCGGCCGTCATCAGCGAGAACGCGCCGAGGGCGGCGAACGGCAGGATCTCGCGCAGCGGCGCGGCGCTGAGCGTCGCGCGCAGTTGGCCGCGCAGGAGCCAGAGCGAGAACAAGGCGGCCGCGCTCAATCCCGCGATGGTGCTGCCGAGCAGGACTCCGGCCGAGGGGCGGCCGATGGATAGCCAGACGGCCAGGGTGCCGAAGGAGGCCAGGCCGTAGAGCGCCTCCGAGAGGCCGCGCTCTTTGAAGCGCGTCAGGCCCTGGAGCGCCCCGCCCAAGGTGAGGTGCAGGGCGGTGGCGGCCGAGAGCGCTAGGCATAAGTTCCAATGCGCGGCGCTGAGTCCCGTCAGGGGGGCCAGAGCGGCGCCGCCGCCGGCCAGGATGCCGACGCAGAGCGCGGCCCAGACGAAGAAGGCCGACAGCGCCGCGGCCGTGGCGCCGGGCCGGTCGCTCTGCCCGCCCAGGCGCGAGAGCGCGAACGGAAAGCCGAGCATCGGCAGGATCTGGACCGTGGCCGCCATGCCGGTGATGAGATGGGCCCGGCCGAACTCCTCGGGTCCGAGCACGCGGCCGGCCAGGAACTGGCTGGCCAGCGAGGACGCCCGCGCGCCGGCGAAGAACAGGGCGATCCACGAGAAGCCGGCCAGGAAGCGCCGGCCGGTCTCGGGCAGGGCGGCGAGGCGAGCCCTCCCTGCGATGTTAGCTAGGGGGTCAGAGCCCATAGGCCCGCAGGTCGTGGACCTGGAGCAGGCCGACGGCGCGCCGGCGGGCGTCGACGACCGGCAGGACGCTCAGCGGCGAGGGGCGGTCCTTCATGAGCCGCGCGGCTTCCTCGGCCAGCATCTCGGGCCGGGCGGTCAGCGGCCGCCGGTTCATGATGTCGACGATGCGCAGGATCTTGGGATCGCCGCCGCGCTCGAGCGCGCGGCGCACGTCGTAGTCGGACACCAGGCCCAGGAAGCGGCCGCGGCCGTCGACCACCGAGACCGCGCCGGCGTGCTTGCGGGTGACCTCGATGAGCATGTTGCGAAAGCTCTCGCCGGCGCGCACCACGGCGTTGTTCGCGCCGGAGCGCATGACGTCGGCCACCGTGAGGTTGAGCCGCCGCCCGAGCTGGCCCGCCGGGTGGTTCTCGGCGAAGCGCGCGGCGCCGAAGCCGCGCAGGCGCATGAGCGCCACGGCCAGGGCGTCGCCGACGGCCAGCGCCGCGGTGGTGCTGGTCGTCGGGGCCGAGGTGTCGGGGCAGGCCTCTTCGACGTCGGGGAGGCGCAGGACCAGGTCGGCCTTGCGGCCCAAAGTCGAGTCGGGCCGCGAGGTCAGCGCCACGACCGGGATGCCGATGCGGCGCAGGCCGGGCAGGAGGGCGTTGAGCTCCTCGGTCTCCCCGGACTTGCCGAGGGCTAAGACCAGGTCGCGGGCCTGGATGACGCCGAGGCTTCCGTGCAGAGCCTCGGAGGGGGATAGGAAGAGCGCCGGCGTGCCGGTCGAGGACAGCGTGGCGGCGATCTTCTGGGCGATGAGCCCGGACTTGCCCACGCCGACCAGGACGACCTTGCCCTTGCAGCGCTCCATGAGCCGCACCGCGCGCTCGAAGGAGGCGTCGACGGCGGCCGCCGTGCGGATCAGGGCGGCGGCCTCGAGGGCGATGACGCGGCGCAGTTCGCGCTTGATGTTGAAAGGGCGCTTCATGGGGCGGAAGGGGCCTTCATTGTATCAATCCCCCGGCCCGTGCCGGCCTCCGCCGCGGTCCAGACGAACAGGGTGAGCATCCAGACCAGTTCGACCTGGAACGCCACCTCGGTGAGGTTCATGACGAGGAAGGCCCCCGCGGCGCCGAGCGACCAGAGGTTTAGGGCGCCGGGGTCCCGCCGCGCGCGGCGCAGGGCGCCGGCGGCGTAGGCGAAAAGGAGCCAGGCCAGGGCGGCCGCGCCGACGAAGCCGCGCTCCGCGAATTGATGCAGATAGAGGTTGTCGGCCGTGCCCCAGCTGCGCTCGTTGCCGTCGAAGAGCGTGCCGCTCTTGACGTAGGACGGCAGGAGAACGCGATAGCCGCCGATGCCGGCCCCGGCCACGGGATGGTCGAGGCCGATGCCCACGGCCGCCTTCCAGAGCGTGAGGCGGGCCATCTGGCCTTGGGTGGACCAAGCCGGGGCGTTGCCGCGGCCGAGCGCGGTCAGGATCAGCGAGCGCCGCGGGGTCAGCAGGTCGGCGGCCACCGCTACGAGCGCGGCCGCCGCGGCGGCGGCAAACAGCGCGCGCCGCAGGCGCGGCAGAGCCGAGCCGGCGACGAAGAGGCCCGCCGCCGCCGCCGCCAAGGCGCCGCGGGTGTTGCTCAGGAGCAGGGCGGTCCCGGTCAGGACGGACAAGGCTGCCGCCGCGGCGCGCGCGCGCGGGCCCAGGTCCGACGGCAGGCGCCACGCGGCCAAGGCGCCGAGAAAGAGCACGGCCATTTGCTCGCCGTAGGTCACGGCATGGAGCCAACCGTGCGCGCGCGGCACGACGGCGGCGTCGGCGAGGCCTATGGTCCATTGGAACAAACCCACGGCGGCGGCGGCGGCGGCGCCCCCGGCCAGGGCCGCCAGCGGCTTGCGCGTCCCGCCCGCGGTGAACGCTACGCTCAACAAGGCGTAGAGCCCGAGCTTGTGGGCGTCCTTGTGGAGGCTGCGCAGGGCGCCCGCGGCGTCCGGCGCTACCAGAGAGGCGACCAAGGCCGCGGCCAGATACGCCCCCAACGGCCAGAGTAGAGGGCCTCGCCAGGCTTTCCAGTCGACGGGGGCCTTCTCCCAGGCGCAGAGCGCCAATCCCGCCGCGGCCGCTACCCAGCCGATGTTGGCGGCCGCGATCGACAGCGGCAGGGCGGCCGCGAACAGGCAGAGGCCGGCCGACACGAGCCGCGGGCCTTGCATCAGCGCGCCTTGTCCCAGGCCTCGAGCATGGCCGCCTCGAGACGGGCGAACTCCGCGGCGTGGGTGTGCTTGCGGGCCAGCGCGATGCGCGCGGCGCGGCGCTCGGGGGTCTCGGTCTTGGGCAGGTCGCGCGCCGCGCGCACCCACTCCTCGGGCGTGGCGGCGACGTAGACGTGCTCGCGCACCTCCTCCATCGAGGGCAGGGCGGTGGCGAGGACCGGACGGCCCATCGCCATGCACTCGTAGAGCTTGGCCGGGATGACGCCCTGGTGGAACGGGGTGAGCAGATGGGGCAGGAGGAAGACGTCGAAGTCCTGCAGGCGCTCGACGAGATTTTCGCGCGCCACCGGCCCCAGCCTCCGCACCGAGGCCGGGAGCTCCGGCGGCGGGCCTTTGACGAAGCCGCTTAAGGCCACCTTGAAGCCGGCCTCCGCCAGCGCGGCCGGCAGGCGCGCGTCGAGCTCGTGGACCCAGGTGCCGTAGTAGCAGAACGAGTCCCAGTTCCCGGAGGGGGGCTTGGCGGCGAAGAACGACTCGTCGACGCCTTGGTGGATCCGCACGACGCGCGGGTGGCGAGGGGCGAGGCGGTCATAGAGGAACTTGGAATCGGTGACGACGAGGTCCGCGCGGGCGAGGAGCTTGGCTTCCAGCGCGCCGAAGTCCTCGGGGGCGCCGGGGTGCGCGGCGAAGTGCGAGGCGCAGTCGTAGACGACCAGCGAGGGGTTCAAGGCGTCGAGCATGGCCAGGGTCGTCTCGGTGGCGACGTAGACGACGGCGATGGGGCCGGGGCGCAGGCCCTGCTTCTTCAAGCGCGCCGTCAGGCGCGGCACCAGCCAGTTCTCGTTGATGACCCGGAAGGCGGTCTTGGTGGGCGGCAAGACGGCCGGCGAGACGACCGTCACGCCCTTCGGGACTCCCTGCGGGGCGGCCCCGGGCCGTCCGGCCAGGCGGGCCAGGCGGCGCACCAGCCGGCCGGCGTCGGCCAATCCGGGGTCGCGGAAGCCGGTGTTCTCGACGAAGAAGACCTCGCGTCCCGCGGCCGCGAACTGGGCGGCGAAGATCTGGTGGCGCTGCCAGGCGGCGTCCCAGTCTATGGTGCTCAGGACGACGACCTGGGCGTCGGCGAACGGCGTCGCCCCTCTCACGGTTCCAGGTAGCGCACCGCTTGGAAGGCCTCGGCGTAGCCCACGCCGAGCCGGATGCCGTCTTGCCGGTCGCGCTGGGTCACCCACTCGAGCCAGCGCCCGCCGGTGCGCTTCATCTCAGAGGCGTGGGCGCGCAGGGCGCGGAGCTTGACCGGCATGGTCTTGGTGATATCGATGAAGTGGCGAGGGATGAACGCTTCCTCGGTGTCGTACCAGTTGATGCGGTACATGAGCAGGCGCGGGCAGTGGCGCGCGGCGCTGAGCGCGGCGCGGGCCAGGGCCCGGTGGTCCTGGTGGGCGTCGCCGGTGAACGGCAGATAGACCGTGCCCGGGCGCAGGCGGTCGACGAGAGCGCGCAGTTCGCGGACCAGGCCGTCCTCGTAGGCCAGGGAGAAAGTCTCGCGGTCGCCCTCGACGAGGTCCACGCCGAGGATCTTGGCGGCCTTGCGGCCCTCGCGTCCGGCGGCGTCGTCGGTACGGTCGGCAAATCCCGAGCGCGTCGCCACCCAGAGGGTGACCTTGTCGCCCTTTCGCGCGTGGCGGGCCAGCGCGCCGCCGCAGCCGAGTTCGGCGTCGTCGAAATGGGCGCCCAGCGCCAGGACTTTAGAAGACATCGGAATCCCCCTTCGCTATTCTCCAAAGTGACGGGTCGCTCGCAAAGGCCGCGGCCTCGGGCGTCAGGGCGCGGGCGCCGAAATGGGTGACGGGACCGACGGGGTCGAGGGCGAGCGAGCTCCACAGTGAGGCTTGCTGGTCGCCGGGAGCGGCCCAGGCCGACATCGTCGTCACGTCGCGCTCGGCGAACCAGGCCAGCACGGCGGAAAGCAGGGTCTCCTCGGCCTCGCCGTCCTCGGTCCAGAGGTCGAGGACGTCGCCGATGACCGAGTCCTTGGCCGCGAAGGTCTTGGCCGCCGCCCAGCCGCGCAGGTTGCCGGCGGTGCCGCGGACCTGCCAAGAGCGGTAGCCGGAGTCAGGGCGGTCGAGGTAGCGCCAGCGCGCCCAGGCGCCCGAGCGGCGCAGGGTGACGACGCCGGGCGCGCGGACGCGCTCCCAGAACGCGTCGAGCTCGGCGGCCTCGGGCAGGCCGTCCAAGGCCCTGCCTCCCGATTGCGGCTCGGGCAGGCCGCCCTCGAAGGCGTGGAGGTCGCCTAAGTCGGTCCAGTCGAGCAGGCGCTTGAGCAGCGGCCAGGAGTTGTCGTTCGGGAAGGCGTAGAGGAGAGAGAGCCCGGCCTGCGCGCAGGCCGCCATGTTGGCCTCGGCCATGTCCAGAAAGAGCGGCAGGCCGCGATGCTCCGGGTGCACCATAAGGTCGGCCCAGAGCCCGGCCGCGCGGCGGCCGGCGGGGGTCTCGAGCTCGACGCGCAGGGCGCCGAGGTGAGCGACGACCCGGTCGCCGTCGAGCGCCACGGTGTTGATCGACGGGGCGTCGGCCTTGCCGTCGTAGCGCCAGCGCCGCAGCGGCTCGGGCAGGGGGCGCTTGTGCACGGCCGTAAACAGCGCGCTGACGCCCGCGCCGTCCTCGGGGCGGGCCGGTCTCAGGCTGAGCGGTGCCATGCCAGGGTATCCTTGAGCGAGCGTTCCAACGCGACGCGCGGCCGCCAGCCGGCGGCGCGGGTGAGGCGGGCATGCGAGCCCGTGATGCCGCGCACCTCGACGGCGCGCAGGCGCGCGGGGTCGCGGACCGCCTTGAGCGGGGCGCGCGCGGCGTCGAGGATGCCCTCGAGGACCTGGGACATCGCCACCCCGCGGCCCGAGCAGACGTTCGTGCAGCCCGAAAGAGCGGGCGCCAGCGCCACGGCGAGCAGGCCCGCGGCCGCGTCGCGCACGTCGATATAGTCGCGGGTCGGGCGCAGGTCGCCCACCTTGAGCGTGCCGCCGCCGGCCCGCTCGAGCCGCGCGGCCTGGGCCGCGAAGGCGCCGGGGGCCAGGCTCTCGGGCGTGCCGGGACCGAGGACGTTGAAGAGCCGGGCCACGCGGACATCCAGCCCCTCGTGGACGAAGGACAGCGCGGCCAGGGTCTGGGCGTGCTTGACCCGGCCGTAGAGCGTCAGCGGATTGGCCGGGAAGTCCTCGCTGACCGGCCGTTTGGGGGCGGGGCCGTACTCGCCGCTCGAGCCGGCGACGACGAGCCGGGCGCCGGTCCCTCGGAGCGCCGCGCAGAGCCGGATGGTGGCCGTGACGTTGTCGCGCCAGAGCGCGTCCAAGTCCGCCGGCGGGCGCGCTCCGGCCAAGTGCATGACGAGGTCGGGACGCGCGCGGGCGATTAGGCGGCGCGCCGCGCCGCAGTCCGCGAGGTCGGAGGTCTTGCGCGAGGCGGCGACGACCTTGGCGCGTGGGAGCCGCTTCTTTAAGAGCGGCAGTAGGGCCGAGGCCAGGAAGCCGTTGGCGCCCGTGACCAGGACGCGGCGGAACCTCACGGCAGGTAGCGCGCGCGCAGGCGGGGGGAGTCGAAGATGGCCTGGGCGGTCTCATAATCCTCTGGCCGCCCTATGTCGAGCCACTCGGCCTTGGTCGGATAGCCGCGGACCAGGCCGCCCTTGGCCCGGATGCGGTCGATGAACTCGGGGATGCCCAGCGCCTCGCCTTTCTTGATGAGCTTGAGGGACTCGCGGGAGAACACGTTGACGCCCATGCTGACGCTGTATGTGAGCGAGGGCTTCTCGGTATAGGCGGTGACGCGCTTCTTGGCGTCGAGCGTGATGACGCCGAAGGAGACCGTGGTCGTGCGCTGGCAGACGGCCACCGTGGCGTGGGCTTTGGACTTCATGTGGTCGGCGAAGAGGGCCTTGGCGCTCAAGGTGGTCAGGATGTCGCCGTTGATGGTCAAAAAGTTCGGGGCCAGCCCGGAGATCTCGCGCAGGGCGCCGGCCGTCGACAAGGGCTTGGCCTCGCGCGCGTAGCGCAGGCGCAGGCCCCAGCGCTTGCCGTCGCCGCAGTAGGCCGCGATGAGCTCGGCTAAGTGCCCGACCGAGACGACGACCTCTTTGAAGCCGGCGGCCTTGAGCTGGCGCAGGATGACCTCGATGATGGGCTGCTCGCCTAGCGGCACGAGCGGCTTGGGCAAAGAGGTCGTGAACGGCCTGAGCCGAGTTCCTTTTCCGCCGGCGAGGATGACGGCCTGCATCAGAGGTTGTAGAGGTCCGACTTGTAGGATTCGAGGTTGGCGCGCACGTGCTCGATGGTGCGCACGAGCCCCTCTTCAAGACTGAACTTGGGCTTCCAGCCGGCGAGCTTGGCGGCTTTGCGGTTGTCGCAGAGCAGCTTGAAGACCTCGCTCTTGGCGGGGCGGACCCGGCGCGCGTCCTGGCGCAGGGCGGCTTTGCGGCCGCTGAGCTTCATCAAGAGTTCGACGGTGCGGCCGATGGTGACCCCGCGGCCGGCGCCGATGTTGAGGACCTCGCCGACGGCCTTGGGCGCGCGCGCCGCGGCCAAAAATCCCTCAACGGTGTCGGCCACGTAGTTGAAGTCGCGCACCGGCTCGAGCGAGCCCACGGCCAGGGTCTTCTTGCCGGAGAGCAGCTGGCAGAGCACCGCCGGGATGACGGCGCGGGCCGACTGGCGCGGGCCGTAGGTGTTGAAGGGCCGCACGGTGACGGCCGGCAGGCCGAAGGAGCGGTGGTAGCTCTCGACGATCTTGTCGGCGGCGATCTTCGAGGCCGAGTAGGGCGACTGGCCCTGCAGGGGATGTTCCTCGTCGATGGGGGCGTAGCGCGCGGTGCCGTAGACCTCCGAGGTCGAGGTATGGACCAGGCGCTTGACCCGCGCCTCGCGGCAGGCCTCGAGGATGTTGAGCGTGCCGGTGACGTTGACGTCGACGAAGCTCTGGGGGGCGTGATACGAGTAGGGGATGGCGATCAGGGCGGCCAGATGGAAGACGGTCGAGCAGCCGCTGACCGCCTCGGCGGTCTGGCGCGGGTCGCGGACGTCGCCGGAGACGACTTCGACGTTCTTCTTGAGTGCGGGGTCGAGCGCCTCGAGGTGGCCCCAGTCGTTGCGGCCGTTGTAGCGCACCAAAGCGCGGACCTTCGCGCCGCGCGCGGCCAGGGTCTCGGTCAGGTGGGAGCCGATGAAGCCGCCGGCGCCCGTGACGAGGACGCGTTCGCCGCGCCAGGACTGAGAAACCGTGGTCACAAAAGCGATTCTAGCCATTTCCGGGCGGGTCCGGGAGGGCGGTTCGCCGCAGTTCCGCCTTGGCTTCTTCCCATTCTCTGTCGCACCGCGCCTGCCTGGTCGCTTTCTCCTTGAATTCCGCCAGAAGCGGTTCCGAGGCGGGAAGCACGACGAGGGCGCAGCCCAGCGCCTCCATGAGTCGGAGAATCGAGCTCATTCGGCAATCCTTGCCGGCTTCGATGCGCTCGAGCTGGGACCTGGGCACGCCAGAGCGCCGCGCCAGCTCGCGCTGACTGACCTGGAGGCCGCGGCGCAGCCGGAGGATGAGCCGGCCGGGTCTCAGCGCGGTTTCGTCTTGGCGCCAAAGCTCGGCCGCCTCGAACATGGCCGCGAGGGCGGCGTAATCCTCGCTGACCCAGCGCATGCGCATACTGCTAGTACGCAAAAGGCGCGATTTAGTTCCCCTTCCAACGCCGTTCTGGACCGATACATCGGTCCATACTTTGGCTAGAAAAGTAGGGACTGTTATTTCAGTCCGTACCGCCACGATGGAGGAACGGACCGTTCAATCGGCCCAAACGACCTCAGATGTTCGGTGGGGCCTGCTTGGGTTATGTCGACGGCGGCGCCCATGAGCGCGCGGCGGCGGGTCGTGGCCTGCGCAATCAGCGCAGCTTCTCGCGCAGGCGGGAGGCGCCGCGCTTGAGGCCGAGAAGGGCGTCGACCGCGCCGTCGCCGGCGCGCGCGGCGGCCGAGAGGGCGGCGGCGGAGAGTCTGGCCTTGGGAGACGCGGGCAGCCCCGCCAAGGCGTCGGCCTGCTCGGGCGAGAGCCAAAGGCCGGCGCGCTTGACCCGCGCGGCCGCGGGGCCGAGCTCCTTCTCCAGCGCGGGATGGCGCGCGAAGAGTTCGGCGTAGATGCGCCGCATCTCGGCCCGCTCGCGGCTCACGTCCCATCCCAAGCTGCCCGGCAGGACGCGCACGCGCACCAGCGGCTCGGAGACGAAGTCGAACTCGCCCACGCCGGCCAGGCGCAGGAAGAGCTCGTACTCCTCGGCGATTTTGAAATCGGGCTTGAACCAGCCTCCGGCCAGCTCGACGGCGGAGCGGCGCATGACGGCGGCGGCACAGGGCACGAAGTTGTAGAGCGTAAGCTCCCGCAGGACCGTGCCGCGGCGCAGGAGCACCCGGTCTGAGTAGCGGCCGAATGGCTTCCCGTCCGCGTCGATGTAGACGGCGTCGGAGCCCACGCAGACGACCTCGCGGCGCCTGAAGAGCGGGACCTGCCGCTCGAGCTTGGTCGGCTCCCAGAGGTCGTCGTGGTCGAGGATGGCCAGGAGCTCGCCCTTCGAGAGCGACTGGGCCTTGTTGCGCGCGGCGCCCAGGCCGGCGTTCTTCTGGCGGTGGACGACGAGCGGGCGGCCGGCGGCACGGTGCTTCTCGAGGATGTCCGGCGTGGAGTCGGTGGAACCGTCGTCGACTGCCACGACCTCATAGTCGGTCCAGGTCTGCGCCCAGACGGAGTTAAGCGTCTTGTCTAAGGTCTTAGCCGAGTTCCAGCAGCAGAGGTTGACGCTGAGTTGGGGCATGGTGATTAAGCTTTGGCTGCCCTCATTCGCCAAACCCCTTCAAAAATCGTGCGCGGGGAGATCCGAACTTAACTTTCTTCACCGAAAACGCATCTGGGCGCCACTCGCCGAGCCAGGCACGCCGTTCCTTGTTCCCATTCTTCTTCAGCGCCTCAACGCAGTCCGCATAGCCCCCGGGCCCGCCGCAGTCTTCCGGAGGGCAGGCGCGCTCTCCGTTCAAGCACTTCGGATAGAGTTCACCGTCTTCGGGTTTCGCGATGCCCTCGAGTTCGATCAAGTGAAGCCAGTCATCGCCAAAGTCATAACGATACGCCACCGAAGTGCCGACTCTCTTGAAATGTGTCTTGAGAGGGACCTCCGTGGTCCAATACTGGACATTCTCCCAAGGCTCAGGCTCTGCGTGCGGGCATTCGATGCGCATCATCTGCGAAACGCCGATCTCGAAGACATGGAGATGTCTATCTTCCCAGCCCATGGCGTCTTGGATGGCGACGTGCAGGTCGTAAAAGGTGAAGGTCGTGGGGACCTGGATGCGCCGCCAAATCTGGGGCGTGATGCCGGAAAGTGAGATGCGAAATTGAAAGACCTCCTTGTATGAGTGACTGCGGCGCGGGATTTTGAATGAAACCTCATGTTGTGTGGTCATGTTTTCCGTTCCATCCCGGTAGCTCTGTCAAGCACGATCTCGTTTGCCTCGCACCAGCCTCGGACGGCTTCCTCTGTCGCTCGATGCTCATAGTCATACCAGTGCTGGAGCATTTGCTTCTGTTCAAGGAGAACTTTGAACTTGGCAAATGCGCCTCGTTTTCTGAAGAAGTTTCTGATGTCGCTCTGTGACTCCGAAAGAAATTCCCGGGTGAATCTGAAGACAAGTTCCTTCCCGAGATCGAGGCTGCGCTTGTCTGGAAGGGCGATGTGCTCATTGGGATCGAAGTCGGCGGGCTTCTCGTCGCAATCCTCGCTGTAGCAGTGGACCTCGCCGGTCTTTTTGCAGATGTAGCCGGTATGCTCTATAAGTTGACCAGCCGCGACGAATTCTATCCCTTCAAGGATATGGTCTAGCTTGGCGTTGGTCGGCATGTGGATGGTCCTTTTGTTGTAATTGGCTACGCCGCCTGCCTGGCGAACAACCCCTTCACGGCCCCGATGACGGTCTCCACGTCGGCGTCCGTCATCCCGCAGTGGAGCGGGATGGTCATGATCTCCTGCCAGAGCCGGTCGGCCACGGGCAGCGGCGTCCTCACGAACGGCTTGAAGTAGGGTTGGATGTGGTTGGCGATGTAGTGCACGCCCGTGGCCACGCCCTTGGCCTTGAGCGCCTCCATGTGCGCCTCGCGCCGGGCGGCGTCGACGCGCACGATGTAGATGTGCGGCGCCACCGTCGCGTAGTCGACCGTCAGGGTCATGAGCCCGGGCAGGCCCTTGAATGCCGCGTCGTAGCGCTTGGCGATCTCGCGGCGCCGCGCGACGAAGCCGGGGAGCTTCTTCATCTGAACCAAGCCCACCGCGGCGCAGAAGTTCGGCATGTGGTAGCGGAACCCGTCGGAGGTGATCTCGTAGAGATAGCCCCGGGTGTTGTTGTAGCGCCGCCAGGTCTCCTTGTCGATGCCGAGGATGCGCATGCGGCGCATGTCCTCGGCCAGGGCGTCGTCGTCGGTGGCGACAGCGCCCCCCTCGCCGGTGGTGATGTTCTTGATGGGGTCAAAGCTGAAGCAGACCAGCTTGCCCGTGCCGCCGATCTTGCCGCCTTTGTAGTCCGAGCCCAAGGCGTGGGCGGCGTCCTCGACGACGACGAAGCCCTTGGCCTTGCCAAGAGCGCGCAGGCGCTCTAAGTCGCAGGGGTTGCCGCAGTAGTGGACCGGCATCACGGCCTTGGTTCGCGAGGTGAGCTTGCGCTCCACGTCGTCTACGTCGAGCAGGAGGTCCTCTGCGCGCGACTCGGCGAAGACCGGCGTGCCGCCGGCCTGGAGTATGGACTGCACGCAGGCGCCGAAGGTGATTGACGGGACGATGACCTCGTCGCCGGGCTTGAGCTTCAAGGCGGCCAGCGCCAAGTGGATGGCGGAGGTGCCGGTGTTGACCGCCACCACGTGCTTGGCGCCCAGGTAGGCCTTGAGGGCTTCCTCGAACTCCTGGACGGTGGCGCCCAGGCCGAGCCAGCCGGAGTCGAAGACCTTCGACATGGCGGCGATCTCCTCGGGTCCGGTGACGGGCTTTGAGATGGCGATCATGGGTTTCTCCGCGCGACCACGGCGATGTAGCGTCCCTGGCCGGCGTACTCCGAGGCCAGGGAGGTCTCCAGCTCGAAGAGCCCGCAGCGCTCGTCTCCGACCAGGCGGCTGGGGCTCAACAATCTTCCAAAAGGGTCGTCGGGCAGGCCGCTCAAGACGCCGATGCCGGCCACGCGCTCGACGGACAGGCCGGCGGCGGTGACGGCCGCGGCGGCCTCCTCGGGGGTGTGCCAGCACGACCAGGCGTCGCCGTCGCCGAAGCGGCCCTCGCGGGCGTCGCGGGCGGTCCGGGCGCTCTTCATGTCGCGGGCCGCGGCGGCGCGGGTCAACTCGAACCAGCGCGAGCGCAGCGACACGACGAGGACGCCGCCGGGCTTGAGGGCTTTTGAAAGGGAGGACAGGACAGCCCGCCACTCGGGGACGTTGTAGAGCACCTCGCAGCAAAGCGCGGCGTCGAACGAACCCGGAGGCAGGCCGGCGGCAAAGGTTGCCGCATCGGCCTCGCACAACCCGACGTTGCCCAAGCCCTTAGCCTTCGCGCCGGCGGCAAGGCTGGCCAGCGCGGAGGCGCTGAAGTCCACGGCGACGACGCGGCCCGCGCTCGCAAATTCGGCGCAGGGAATGGTCAACCGCCCATGGCCGCAGCCCAGGTCCAGGATCTTCGCGCTCTTGCCCGCCGACAGCGTCTCGAGAGCCGGCGTGATCAGGCTCAGGTACTGGCGCGCGTAGTGCGCCTCGTCGGGGTCGGCGGCCATGTCGTGGCCGGCGTTGGCGGACAGCACCGCGCGCCGGTGCGCCTCCCCGGGGCGGTCGTCGGCCAACCGTTCGGAGAGCGCGCTCAAGCGCCGTCCGGCCGCGCGCAGGACGCGGCGGGTCAGACCGCGCATGCGGCCTCCGGCAGGAACGCGTCCATGGATTCGGGGGTCAGCGGGCTCAAGCATTCGGCGCGCAGGCGGCCGGCCTGGGCCATGAGCGCCGCGGCGTCGGCGCCGGCCGCGGCCAGGGCCTTCTCCACCTCGCGGCGCAGGGCGGCCGCGTCGCGGACGGGCCGCGGAAAGCCGTCGAAATAGGCCAGCGGGTCGAAGTCGAGCGCGGTCTCGCGGCCGACCTGGACCACCGGCACGCCGGCCAGGGCGAAGTCCATCGACACCGTGCTGCCGGCCACCACGGCGCAGGCCGAGCGCGCGGACCAGTCCTCGACGCGGCCTGAGACGAACTCGAACTTGGGCCCCGAGAGCTCGGCCTTGAGCCGCGCGAGCAGGTCCTGCGGCGTCATCGGATGCGGCTTGACCCGGACCTTGACGTCGGGCCGGCCGCGCAGGGCCTCCCCGACCAGGAAGGCGGTCTCGACGGCCCCGCCGGCCTCGAGCGACAGGCAGACCAGCACCGTGTTCGGCTCCGGCGCGTGCGGGGGCGGCGGCGGCAGGATCGAGAGGTAGCGCAAGGACGGCCCCACGCGCAGGGTCTCGGGCTTGAAGCCGTGGCGCTCGAGCAGGCCCTTGAGGAACGGCGAGCAGCAGACGATGCGCTGGGGCTGGGGCCCGTCGGGGGCCGTGAAATGCTGGACCATCATGGGCAAGAGCGATACGTTGTGCTGGTAGCCTACGGTCAGCGTGCGCGGCCAATTCTCGCGCGCCGCGATGAGCAGGGGCTTTTCGTCGGCGCTGTTCTCGAAGGTCTGGATGGCGGCGTCGGGCTGGAAGCCCCGCTCCGCAAGGCGCGACACCAAGCGCGCGTACATGATGAACGGGACCTTCGAGGTGTTCGCGCGCTGGAGGCGCCGCTCGCGGGCCACGAGGACGCTCAGGTCCAGGCCCGCCACCTTCGGGAACTCGCCGGGTAACGAGGCGGCACGGAAGGCCACGGCCGCGGCCCAGATATAGTCGACCAGGCTATAGTGGTCCTCGGCGATGAGGTGGTCGCCGCTCTTGCGCAGCCAGGCCAGGGCCTCGACGCGCGGGCGGCCGGGGGACTGGAGGAAGGGCAGGACGACGACGCGCTTGCCGCGCTCGGTCAGGAGCTTGGCCAGCGGGCCGAAGTAGGCGTCTTTGGGGCCGTCCTTAGCGAAGTAGCCCGGCCCCGCCCAGGTGTGGAGCAGGACCGCGCCCTTGCCGTCGCCGAGCGGGGCGGGCGCGCCGGAGCGGCGGGCCGCGGCCCATTCGCCGAGCGAGCGCCAGGCCCAGCGCGCCCAGCGCCCGGCGGCCAGGAGGGCGTCGCGCAGGCGCGGGCGCAGGAGGCTCCTGTCGCCGAGGGCGGCCAGGAAGTCCTCGTTCTCGGAGACGATGAGGACGGGCGGCCGCGGGCCGGCGCGCAGGGTCCGCACGACCTCCAGGGCGCAGGTCCAGAAGAACAGCGAGCCCGTCAGCGTATCCTCGTCGGCGATGCGTCCCGACCACCACTCAAGCGAGTCGTTGGCCTTGCCGGCCTCGGCCAGCGCCGTGAGGAACGGCGTCCGCAGGCGCGCCGCGGCGTCCTGGAGCGCGGCGCCTACCGGCAGGCGCTCGAGCTTCCCGGCCAAAGCCGCTTCCCAGCGCCGCAGCTCGAAGTCGTCGCGGCCCACGTAGGCCCAGGTGCCGCTGAGCCCCGCCGCGGCGCGCTCGGGCAGCTCGCGGGGGTGGGCCAGCCGCATCAGCGATACTCCGCAAATAGCGCGTCCTTCGCCATCTCGCCGCGCACGAACTCGAGGTCGGCGGCCGTGTCGACGCTGACCGCGCTGGAGTCTACGTGGACGGCGCGGATGCGCCGTCCCTTCTCGAGGATGCGCAGATACTCGTTGAATTCGATCTGCTCGAGCGCTCCCTTGGGCCAGGCCGCGTACTCGAGGAGGAACGCCTTGCGGAACGGGACGACGTGGTAGGCCTTGAGCATCGGCGGCTGGGGAGTGCGCGCGCCCGAGGGGATGTCGGCGCGCGAGAGGTACATGACGTAGCCGCGCTCGTCGAGGACGACCTTGATGTCGGAGGGCGACTGGTACTTCTTGAAAGGGTTGACCAAGAGGGCGATGCCGGCCTCGGGGTCGGCCTGCAGGCCCCGGACCGCGGCGTCGACGTGCTCGGGCTTCACCAGGGCCTCGTCGCCCTGGATGTTGACGACGATGGAGCAGTCGAGCTTGGAGGCGGCCTCGGCGATGCGGTCGCTGCCGGTCTGGTGGTCGGAGCGCGTCATGATGACGCGCCCGCCGGCCTTTTCGACGGCGTCGCGGATCTCGGCGTTGTCGGTGGCTACGATGACCTCGTCCAAGCTCTTCGCGCGCTGACAGCGCTTGAGGACGTGGACGATCATCGGCAGGCCGCAGATATCGACCAAGGCTTTGCGCGGCAGGCGCGAGGACTCGAGGCGCGCCGGGATCAGCGCTACGACCTTCGAGCTCACTGGCCCTCGCGCAGCCAGGCGGCGGCCTCGGCGTAGGGCCGGGCCAGAGCGGACGAATCGACCTCATAGGTGATGAAGGTCATCCCCATGTCGAGGCAGCGCTTGAGGTGCTCGCGCGAGCGCGGCACGAAGCCGCCGGCGGCCTTGCCGGCCTTGCGCGCGCGGCGTACGCCGTCCTCGATGACCTTGAGGAGGGCGGGCGAGTCGACCTGGCCGGGGACGCCCAGGGCCTGGGAGAGGTCGTAGGCGCCGAAGTAGACCACGTCGAGGCCTTCGACCCCGAGGATGCCGTCGAGCGCGTCGAGGCCGGCCTTGGACTCGACGATGGCCGCGGTCATCGTCAGCAGGTTGGCGCGCGCGGCGTAGGTGGCCGCGCCCTGGCCCGTGAAGCCGCCGCCCTTGGGGAACGGGGTAAAGCCTCTGGTGCCTAGCGGGTGGTACTTGGCGTAAGAGACCAGCTTCTTGGCGTCCTCGGCGCTCTCGATGTGGGGGATGACGACGCCGTGGGCTCCCTGGTCTAACGCCTGCAGGACCAGCCAGTCCTCGAGCGCCGGCATGCGCACCAGGGCCGAGACGCCGCGAGCCTCGCAGGCCGAGACCGCCGGGCCGATCAGGTCGGGCTTGAACGCGCCGTGCTCCATGTCGACGATGACGAAGTCGAGGCCGGAGTGGGCCAGCGCGTCGGTGACCAGGGGCGAGGCCAACGTGTTCCAGGTGCCCAGGCAGGCCTTCCCGGCGGCGAGCTTCTCCTTCAGGGGGTTCTTTTCGAGCATGGGGTCACTCCATGGGCCGGCAGGTCTCGACCAGGCGCCGGGCCTTCTCGACGGCGGGCCGCAGGGCCTTCTCGTCGGGGAAGGCGGGGTCGTTTAAGTGCTCGTAGACTAGGTGGCGGGCGTAGGTGCCCAAGGACGCCCCGGCGTACGGGACGCCGCAGGCTTTCGAGAGCTCGACGGTCTTCGAGTTGGTGCCGCCCGAGAGCAGTAGATGCACCGGCAGCTTCATCTTGGCCACGATGTCGGCCGTGGCCACGGCCTGGAGGGTGGTGTTGAAGTCGTCCTTGCCGCCGCTCATCGGGATGCCGTCGGCCTGGACGATCATGCGCCCGCGGGCGTGCTCGAGCATGAGCTCGAGGCGCTTCTTGAGCTCGTGGTTCGAAAGATAGCCGCGGTCCACGCAGACGCTCAAGAACCCGTCGGGCAGGAGGCCCGCTACGAGCTTCCACTCCTTGAGCGACTGCTCGTGGTCGGGGACGGCGCAGTGCAGCTCGATGTTCTCGGCGCCGGCCGCGATGCACTCTTTGAGGACCTTCTCCATCGCGATAGTCTTGTGCGAGTAGCCGATGGCGTCGTCTTGGCAGGCCACGCCGCAGGCGCCGCAGCCGATGCAGCGGCTCTCGATGATGGTCAAGGACTTCGGGATGGCCTCGGTGGGGCAGACCGGGATGCAGGCGTTGCACTCGGTGCAGTTGTCGTCGAGGATCCGGGCCTTGCGCACGTGCGGGTCGCCGGCCATGCCCACCGAGACGGTCAGGTA
Source organism: Elusimicrobiota bacterium (assembly GCA_016196755.1). Classification (GTDB taxonomy): domain Bacteria; phylum Elusimicrobiota; class Elusimicrobia; order UBA1565; family UBA1565; genus SCTT01. The sequence continues at coordinate 25,957 of JACPXC010000031.1, read as the reverse complement.
GGGCGCGATGAACTCTTTGAGGCCGTAGGCGGGGGCCAGCTTCTTGGCGTCGGCTACGCCGCGCTTGGCCGCGGTGACCACGTCGGCGCGGGCGGCCAAGTCGATGCCGAGAGCCCCGGCCAAAGTGTAGACCAGGCTCAGCTTGTAGACCTCGTCGGGGTCCTCGTTGCCGGCGCCGCAGATGAGCTTGAAGAAGTGGCCGGCCTTGAGGATCTTGCGCTGGGCCTCGAGGCGCGAGACGGCGGTCTTACCAGTAGCTTTCATGGTCTATGTCCCCTTCCTTGAAGCGCGTGGCCGGAGTGAATCCCGCTTTGGCCAGGACCGGCAGGAGGCCGCCGGCGGCGTCCTCGTAGGTCCAGGCGCCGAGCTTGCGCGGCGCTCCGATCATGGCCGGGTCGCCGATGAGGAAGAAATGGGTCTTGGTCGGCGCGAGAGCGAAGCCGAACGAGCGGCGCGAGGTCTCGGCGTCGGCGAAGGCGGCCTTGAGCATGGCCTCGGTCCGGGTCACGGCGTCGTCGGCCGAGACCTCGACGACGCGGGCGCGGGGGAACGCCTTCTGGAGAGCGGCGTGCTCGGGGCGGTAGAGGCTCTCCCAGGCCGCGTCGCCGAGCACCAGGCTGCAGGCCATGCCGGGGCGCCCCTCGGCCAGGTGCTGGGCCAGGATGGCGTTGGCGGCGGCCTCGCCGGTCGTGGTGGAGACGAGCAGGAGGTCGCGCTCGCGCGGCACGCGCTCCAAGGTGCAATGGCCGGTGATCTTCTCGCCGCAGAAGATGCGGTCGCCGGACTTGAGCGCGAAGAGCTTGGGGGTCAGGCCCTCGCGGTCGGGCGCGCCGGCGACCCGGTTGAAGTAGAACTCCAGCCAGTCCACCTCGTCGTCGTCGATGAGGGCTCCGGAGGCGTCCACCATGGGGCTCGACACCGAGTAGGCGCGCTTGACGAGCTTGGCGGGGTCGGCGGCCGAGGCCAGGCCCAGGCTGCCGTACTGCCCGCCCAGCCGGCGGCGCTTGGGCCAGTCCGGCCGCACGCGGATGATGCGCGCGTTCGACGCCTCGCGCACGAGCTCGGCGGTGGCGTTGTACATCAGGCTCCCAGGACCTCGGAGAGCTCGGCCAGGCCGGCCACGACGAAGGGAGTGTGGGCTTCGAGCTCCTCGGCCGTGGCCAGGCCGGTGGCCACGCCGACGGCCGCCAGCGCGCCGCCCTCGGCGGCCATGAGCATGTCCTCGACGGTGTCGCCGACGTAGATGGACTTGCCCGGCGCCGCGCCGACGCGCTTGCAGGCCTCGAGGAATCCCTCGGGCGACGGCTTGCTCTTCTTGATGCAGCCCCCGCCGACCACGGCCGCAAATCGCGCGGTCCAGCCCAGGCTTTCGAAGACCCGCGCGCTGTTCTCGCGGCGGTCGGAGGAGAATATCGACAGCTTCTTGCCGTGCCTGGCCAGGGCGTCGAGCAGCTCGCGGGCGCCGGCCAACTCGACGACCTTGTAGGAGGCGTGCTCCTGCTGCCAGAGGTCGAGCTCCTTGAAGACCGCCTCGACCTCCGCCGGCGGGACGACGGCGCCCGCCGCGGCCAGGGCGTCGACGGCGGCGCGGATGACGTCCGGGCGGGGCTTGAGTCCCACCGGGCCGCCGGGCAGGATGCGGTCTTTGGCCGGGTCGATCCCCATCCCGGCCAGGAGGGCCTCGGAGGACGCGCGCGGATGGCGCATGGCCAGGCGCGCGGCGCGCAGGCGGCAGGTATGCGCCCAATAGGCGTGGACGTCGGTCAGCGTGCCGTCTTTGTCGAAGCAGACGTGCTCGGCGGTCTTAAAGGCGTCTTTTAAACGGCCGAGGGCGCTCACGACGCGGGCGCGTAGAGCGAGCCCTGGGGGAGCTCGAAGGTGGTGGGCGTCATGGCGGTCAGCGGCAGCGCGCCGGGGCGCGCGGTGTAGCGGCGCAGCATGTCGTTCATGTCGTGCTGACGGGGGTCGGAGGCCTCGTAGCCGTCGAAACCCGCCAGCCAGACGCGGGGGGCCCCGGCCACCTCGGCCACCGCCAGCGTGTAGCCGGCCGACATCGGCGAGGGCAGCACGCAGCCGGTCTCGCCGACCGAGACGGTGTCGCGGGCCAGGCCCATGCCGTAGTCGAGCAGCTTGACCTTGGCCAGCTTGCCGTGCAGCTCCTTGGGGATGCGGCCCTTCGGGACGATCAGCGGGCGGCCGAGGGTGCGGTAGCGCTCGGCGTCCATGAGCAGGCTGACCTTATGGCAGGCCGCGTAGGCGTCGACCATGTGGGGGGGCAGGGACTCGATGGCGTTGAGGGCCAGGACCAGCGGCTTCTCGCGCGCGATAAAGCGCCGAAGCGCGTCGCCGTGGTGCTTGAGGCTGGGGCCCGCGGCCACGAGGAGCACGGGGCGGCCCTTGGCCCAGCCGCGCGGCGTCCAAGTGCCTTCGGAGGAGCCGGGGTCGCTGTGCAGGGCTTCTTCCAGCCGCGTGCCGCTGTAGGAGCTGGCGTCGCCGGCGCGCAGCGACTCGACGGCGGCGATGACCTGGTCCGGCGAGTAGTGGCCCTTACCGAGCATGGTCTGCACGTAGGTTGGGTGGATGCCGTGCACGGCCGAGAGATAATAGAGCAGGCTCGGTCCCCAGCCGAAGTCGCGCTGCAGGCGCGCGAACGGCCCCAGGGCCAGCGCGAAGAGCGGATCGAGGTTCCCCGGGCGCTTGGCCCGGCGCTGGAGCTCGAGGAGCAGGTACTCGGTGGGGACGTTGCCCGCGCCGCGGCCCATGCCGAGCACGGTGGCGTCGGCCCAGGAGGCGCCGGCGTCTACGGCGGCGATCGTGTTGGCCAGGGCCTGGCCCATGTTGTTGTGGGCGTGGATGCCCAGCGGCCCGCCCCAGCCGGCGCGCAGGGCCTTCACGATGCCGGCGATTTCGTCCGGGGGCATGTTGCCCAGGGAGTCGGCGAAGTACAGCGTCTCGGCGACCTTCCACGAGCGCACGACCTTGGCGGCCGCGGTGACGGCGGCGGCGCTCTTGCCGCCGGCCTGCATGAGGTTGACGGCGACGGCGTAGCCCAGGCCCTTGAGGCGCTTTGCGATGGCCGCGCAGCGCGGCAGGTCGGCGAAATGAGCGGCGATACGGACCAGGGAGACCGGCGAGGAGGATGCGGGCTTAAAGAGCCGGTCGACGGCGGCGTCCGGGCCGCCGGCATGCTTGAGGAGCTCGTCGGCGTTGACCATCACCGCGAACTTGAGCCCGCGCGGGCGCGGGAGGGTCTTGAGGAAATCGTCGGAGCTGTAGGCGTGCGCTCCCAGGAAGCGCGGCTGGGCCAGGAAGCGGAAGCCGATCTCGACCACGTCCACGTGGGATGCCGCCATCGCGGCCAGATACTGCTCGACTAAGCCGGAGGGGAAGTCCCAGTTGTTGTAGTAGCCGCCGTCCCGGAAGGTGCAGTCTAAGACGTGTAACGGGCGCATTTAGGAATCATAACAATTCCGGAATTAGGCTTTCTTTACTTCGGAAATATTGACTTGCTGGTTGACGACATCGACCGTGCCGATGTCCTCTTCCTTGGCGTAGCCGCCGAAGCCCATGTAGTTCTTGAAGCAGTCGTCGCGCAGGGCCTTCCAGGCGGCGTTCCCTTCCGGGGTCAGCTTCTCGGCCTTCTCGATCTCGGGCCAGCGCGACTTGGGCATCTTCACGTAGAGGACGAAGCAGCGCCGGATGCCCTCGATCTGTTCGGGCGAGAAGCCAGGCAGGTTGAGCAGGGTGGGCTTGGTGATCGACCGCACGATGGCCTGCGGGTCGATGAGGCCCAGCGCCTCGGCCAGGGTCCGCAGGGGCGTACCGTGGAACGGCGTAAACGAGTAGGCGTTGATGCCGTCGGAGTGGATCTGGCGGTTGAGCTCGATGGTGTCGAACACCAGCTCTCGGGTCTCGTTGGGGAAGCCCAGGATGTTGTTGACGCTAAACGGGATGCCCAGCTTGTAGGGGATCATCAGACGGTCGATGATGCGCTGGTTGGGGACCTTGCGGAGCAGGTACTTCTCGCGGAACTGCTCGTTGCCGTGCTCGAGGCCGAAGGCGATGCGCAGCAGGCCCACGTCTTTTAGGCGCTGGAGCTTGGGCTCGGTGATGGTCTCGGGCCGGGTCTGGATCCAGAACGGGAGCTTGAACTCCGCGTACATGTCGCAGAACTCGTCGAAGTCCTTGTCATGGTAGGAGAGGAAGGTGTCGGCCCAGAAGTAGATGGAGTCGGCCTTGTACTTGTCGATGACGTGGCGGATCTCGTCGCGCACCTTGCCGACCCACTTCATGCGGAAGTACTTCTTGTCCTCTTCCTTGTAGGTCGTCATCTGCGACGGGGAGTTGCAGTAGGCGCAGGTGTAGGGACAGCCGCGGAAGGTCTCGACCGGGAACATGCGCCAGAGCTTGCCCTGCATCGGCCGGTAGTAGCGGCTCTCCTCGAAGTCGTCGTAGTCGGGGAGCGGCAGTTCGTTCGCGTCGATCGGGTCGGGCAGGGGGCTCGTGGCCACCTTGCCGTCGGCGCGCAGGCGCCAGAGGCCGGGCACGCCGTCGACGACCTGGCCGCGCTCCAGGCGCCGGCACAGCTCGGGCAGGCCGCGTTCGCCCTCGCCCTTGATAACGTAGTCGACCAAGCCCTCGGACTTCCGGAGCGCCAGTTCGGGGGCGAAGGTGGCAAACACCCCGCCCAAGAGGACCGGCGGGCGGTCCTTGGGCAGGCCCTCGAGCAGGTGCAGGGCGATGGGGTACATGTCCTCGGTGGCCGAGATGGCGATGAGGCCGGGGGAGAACTCGGAGACCTTGCGCACGAAGTCGGTCTGCGGCGAGGAGTTCTTGTCGTACTGGCGGAGCAGGGAGTCGTCGAAAGGGCGGGCGTTCAAGTTGTCGGACTTCATCTTGTCCGAGTCAAAGCCCCCTTCGAGCTGGGGGTAGTTGGTGGTGTCGAAGAGCGCCACCGTGTGGCCCTCGGCGCGCAGCTGGGCCGCGAAGATCCCGATGGCGGGCGGCAGCATGTTCATGCCCATCATGTTCGGGTAGACGAGGAGGACTTTCATGGCGGCTCCTAGCGCCCCGCTCTCAGCGGGGCCATGGCGCCTTCGGTCGGCGTGAGGGCCGGCGGAGTGAGTCGGGTCATCAAGGATCGCAAGGACTCTGTCGGGACCCCGGTTTTCCGGGATGAGATGTGGGACCGGGCCCAATCTCGCAGATGCTCGAGGAATATCCCGAGGGAGAGGCGCCGTAGCTCGTCGCGGAACAAGGACATGGCGAGGGCCGCGCGGCGCAAAGGCCAGAAGTAGGCGACGATCAAATCGTAACCCATGTCTCTTTGGATGTTGAAGTAGCCGCCTGTCTGATATTCGCGTATGACCCGCTGGCGAAAGTGCTCATGATGGTCGGCGGTTGGGTGCGCTGGGGAGGACGGCTGGGCGGTGGAGACCCGGGAAAGCAGGAACTTCCAGAGCGGAGGAGGGCGGTGGCCTTGGCGCTCGTAGTAGTGTCTGACGACGTCGAGGATGATCTCGCGCCGCCACGAGCGGACGGTGAGCATATCGTGGTCGGTGAAATTGAGGAACTTCGTGTCGTCCGCCGCGTCGATGTCGGAAATCGTCATCAGGTAGGCCTCTTCGGCGGCCAGGGAGCGTCCGATGAGGCCTTTGTGGCGGGCGTATTCGTAGACCGGCGTGCCGGGCAGCGCCTGGATGTAGTTGAGGCTCATCAGCGAGCGAGGGGCGACCGGCATGTCCTGGGTGACCTGCTTGAGGAAGTCGGCGGTCTCCGCGACGGTATCGGGGGTCTCGCCCGGCATCGCGAGGACCATCTGGAAGATGGTGAACAGGCCGGCCTCGCGGGTCCACCGGGCGGCGTCGAGGTTGTTCTGGAGGGTGGCTTTCTTCTCCATGATCTCGAGGATGCGGGGGCTGCCCGTCTCCATCCCGTAGTAGACCGCGACGCATCCCGCGTCCTTCATCCGCCGCAGGAGGTCCGGGTCGACGGAGCGCACGCGCACGCCGCCGACCTCCCAAAGGATGTCGAACGCCTTGATGCGGCGGATGAACTCTTCGGTCTGGCGGCGGTCGGACCCGAAGTTCTCATCGGAGAACTGGACGAACCCGACGTTGTAGCGTTCGATGAGGGCGCCGAGGCGGGTCAGGATGTCGTCGACCGGGATGGGACGATAGCCTTTGTCCCAGCGGTGGCAGAAAGTGCAGCGGGCGACGCAGCCTTTGGCCGTGACTAGGTTGATCTGCTTCTTTCCGCGGCGATGAGCCTCGTGGGACCGGGGGTCCAGCGCGAAGTCGGAGCGCTCCATCGGGTCGGTGACGAAGTTAGAGATGCGGGAAAACTGCTCGAGGATGGTGAAGTCGGGCTTGAAGACCTCTTTGGCCGGGAGCGAGAGTTCGTAGCCGGTGAACGTCATCTCGCCGCGGGGGTCCAGGTAGGTGAGGCCTTTGACCTGCCCGAGGGCCTCATAGTCGAGGGGGCCTCCGGTGCAGGCTTGGAGGGCGCGCATCAGGTTGACGGACACGACCTCCCCTTCGCCGATGACGCATATCTCCACGCCTGCCAGGCGATGGAGCAGCTCCGCGCTCGCGGCCATGTTCCCGCCGAGGACGATCCGCGTCTTCGGGGAGACACGCCGGACCATGGCCGTCAGGCGCTTCGTGTAGGTGTAGGCGGTGGAGACGACGGCGCTGATGCCGAGGACGTCGGGCTTCCGCTCGGCGAAGAATCGCTCCGTTTCCTCGAAAGAGGGCCGGAGGCCGTCGATGTCATAGAAAAATGGGTCGAAGCCGTCCTCGCGCAGCGCTTGGATGATGGCCATGGACCCGAACGGGGGGTAATCCGTCGGGGTAGGACGGATGGGGGTGGTGCAGATAACGATGTCCAAGGGGGGCAATCCTGACTCCGAAGGTCAATTATACCATACCGTCGTCGGCGGCGCTTGCCCGCCAGGCGGGCCGGACCAGGGTCAGGCCGGCCATCGTCCAGGCGGCCGCTGCCACCGCGGCCCGCAGGGCGGCCTCGGGGAGGCTGATGTCCGCGAGCCAGGGGTGGCGCAGGAGGAAATGGACGGCGACGGCGCAAGCCGCGAGCCCGGCCATGCGGCCGTAGAAGACCGCGGCTTCGCCGGCCGGCGCCCCTTCGAAAAGGTGGCCGTGCAGGAGGCGCCAGGCAGCCGCCGCGGCCGCGGCTTGGGCGGCGATGGCGCACCAGGCGATCGCTCCGAGCCCGCCCCCGGAGGAGACGGTCAGCGTGCCCAGAGCGCCGAAGAGGACGAGGGCGCCGGCCTGGACGGCCGAGAGCGGTTTCTGGCCGTTGACGACCTTTGAGAGCAGGAGGGTGGTTGCCAGCAGGCTCGCCGAGGTGGAGGCCACGAGGAGGCACATGACCTCGTAGGCGCCGCTCGCCTCGGCGAAGGCTGGGACGAGAGTGTGGGAGGCGAAGGGGACGGCGGCCTGGGCCAGGCCCGCTGCGGCCCCGGTGCCGCACAGTATGAGGAGCTGGAGCGTGGTGACGCGGCTGGCCAACGGGCGGACGCTGCCGGTCTTCCCGAGCGAGGTGAAGAGCTCGGCCTGGAGGACGTTCAGAAAATCCGAGACCAGTTGGCAGGCCTGCGTGATGAACGTCATCGCGAAGGAGTATGCGCCGAGCGCGGCGAGCGGGAGCGCCGCGGCGACGAGGGAGCGGTCGGCCGTTCGGAAGGCCCAGTACAGGGCGCCGTAGAGCGAGAACGGCAGACCGACCGCGAGCAGGCCGCGGAGCTCCCGGACGTCCCAGGCGAAGGTGTAGTGCAGCCCCTTCGTCCTCAGCAGGTAGTAGGCCAGCGCGCCCAACGCCGTGACCATCGGCGCGGCCAGGACGCCCCACAGGCCGAAGGCGTAGAGCCCGGTGAGGAGGAGCAGCGGCTGGCCCAGCTTGACGAGCATGTTGACCCGCGCCGTCAGCGTGAAGCGTCTGTACGCCCACTGGATGGTGTCGACGCCCTGGTAGAGCGCGTTGGCGAGGAAGGAGGCCGCGCCGAAGAGAAGGGCGGTGCGCAGCAGGGGGTCTGTCTGCAGAACGGCCCCTGCCATGAAAAGGGCCAGCGGCACAGTGAGGAAGGCGGCTTCTCCGACCAGCGCGACCCCCTCGATGCGCATCGCCCGGGGTGCGTCGTCGCGGCCGAGCTCGTGGAGCATCTCGCGGTAGCCGGCCTGTAGGATGCCGGGTTTGAGGAAGCTCGCGTAGAGAAGCCAAAGCTGGACGAAGCCTACGACGCCGAAGCCGACGGGGCCAAGGCGACGGGCTGCGAGGATGTACGCGGCCGAGGAAAGCGCGCCGCCGGCGACATTCGCCAAGGAGAATCGGACGGAGGTCCGGAGGATGGCGCCCAGGTCAAGCACGCGTCTCTGCCAGCGAGAGGACGACATCCGCGGCGCGCTCCGCGGAGCGGCCGTCGTCACGCGACGTCCCAAAATCAAGGACATAGCGATTGTCAGCGCTGGATGGGGCGGGCATGGTGGAGCCGTCGAGCGCGGATTCGACGGCATCCAAGAACTCGTCGGCGTCCCGGGCCAGGGTCAAGCAGGCTTCCAGGGCTCGGGCAGCTCGCGGGAGGAGAATGAGGGAGGAAGAATCCGCGAGCAGGATGACGGGGGACCCGGCGGCCAAGACTTCTAGCAAGCCGGTGGATGGCATATCGGCAATTACGATGTCCGCGCGACAGGCCGCCTCGAAAAGGCTTCCGCCTCGGTGGTGACGGCCATGCGGCACCGCATTCTGGAACACGCCCGGCAAGGGGGTGGGATAGAAGCCGTCTAGATCCCGAAATTCGTAACGGTGCTCCGGATGACGCGAAAAGGCCTCCAGGACGCGCCTGTGGATTCGGTAGGCGTGCACATCCGGCATGGCCTCGCCGCACAGGTAACGTGCCGGGCCTTTGTACATGTCGATGTAGAAGAGGACGTTCTTTGGCCCTGCGCTCGCGGCCGGAAGCCGTGCCCGCCGTTGTGCGAGGAGCGCGTCTATTCGGGCCGAGCCAACCGCCTCGAAACGGGGGGAAAGCCCGAAACGGCGGGCCCTTGGAGCGTAATGATCCACGACCCCGGGTCCATACGTCAGAATCGCGTCGAAATCGACCAAGTCGGAGACCTCCCAGCCGGAATAAGCGCAGGTTCCGTTGAAGCCTCCGTGTTGGTAATGGACCGCGGCCGTCCCGGTTCGGCGCAGCGCCTGTAGGGCGGCGACGTCGTCGCCTCCGGTCGTCATCGGAAGGACGGCGGCGGCGACCCGTTCGCCGCCGGCTGAGGCGGAGGCCCGGAGGAAGGTTCCCCAGGCGCGCGGGACGATTACCTCGCGCCACAAATCCCAGCGTTCTATAAATTCTGACGACAAAGATTCACCCTCGAGACCAGGCGGTCGAGGAGTCGTAGTCGCGGCGGCGCGCCAACTCCGGAGGCCTTCCTCAAGAAGGGGCGTTGGTGCGGGTGGCCAGCCGCTGATCCAATCCGCGAACATCCGGACCCGTGCCCCGCGTCGCTCAAGCGGTTCACGGAGAAAGGCGGTGTCGTAGCCCGCTCCTAGAAGGATCAATGGGCCGGCCGAAGTTGGAGAGGCGCCCCACCGTTTGGCACGTGCGAGGAGCTTCTTCGGGAGCCCGGCCAGACGGACGCTCCACGGACGAGAAGGCCGGGAAAAGTCCGCGGCATCCCCGAGCGCGGTGGCCCGTATGCCCCGGGACTGAGCGAGGGCGGGAAGAATGCGCCCGAGGAGGGAGTCGCGAAACAGGAGGTCTTCTTGAGGGGGGCGCCGGCCTGGCACGGGATGGAAGATGTGGGTCGGGTTCAGCTTGTCGAGGACCATCGTCAAGACGTGTGAGCGAAGCAACAGCGCGTCGCTGGCCATTTTAAGCGGCAGGTAGTGAGTCTGGAGGGGGCGGAATCCCTCATGGGCGAAGACGGGGACCTTGGCCAGGAGGTCCGTCTCCAGCGCGTCGGCCCATGCTCGATGCGAAAGGAGCGTCTCTTCGGCCAATTCCTTGATGCGGCTCTCGTCGTAGAGGTCTTCCTGGGCGATCCAAGGGCGGCCGACGCTTGTCAGGGCTTCTGCGGCTTCCGGGGAGGCGGCGACGAAGACGTCAACTTTGGCGGCATCGGCAGCCCGGACTTCCCCGAGGGTCTCTACGAAAGCGACCGTCTTGGCTTGGGTCACCAGGCGCTTCGGCCCCCGTCCATCACGACGTTCTGGCCGGTCATGTAGGACGAGGCGTCGGAGAGGAGAAAGACCACCGCCTCTTTGTACTCATCGCGCCGGGCCATGCGGCCGAGCGGGATCAGGTTCGAGAGGCGCGCGACGAAGGCGGCGTCCTGGCCGGCGAACACGCCGCCGGGGGAGAGGGCGTTGACGCGCACTCCCTGCCCGGCCCAATACGTCGCCAGGTACCGCGTAAGGCCCACGAGACCGGTCTTGACCACCGAGTAGGTCACGGGTTTGACGGGCTGCGCGGAGGCCTTGCGGCCGGGGACGCGGTAGAGGCGCTGGTCGGGCGCGATGACGGAGAGATCGGAGGCGATGTTTAGGATGACGCCGCTCCCGCTCTCGGCCATCTCAGCGCCCAGAACGCGGGAGCAGAGGAACGAGCCGGTCAGGGCGACGTCTAGGTCGGCCTTCCACTGGGCGAGCGGAAAGTTCTCGAGGCGCGACAAGTGGCTCTTCTTGCCCGCTTCGCAGGCGCCGGCCCCCACTTTTGGGTCGTTGGCCGCGTTGTTGATGAGGCCGTCCACGCGGCCGAAGGACTTGAGCACGGCCTTGCGCAGAGCCTCGACGGAGTCCTCGGAGGTGATGTCGCAGGCCAGCCCCAGCGCGCGCGTCTTGAATCTGCGCGCGACGGCGGCCGCCGCGCGCTCGGCGCGCGGCCCGTCGAGGTCCGCCAGGACCGGAACGCCGCCGGCCGCGGCGACGGCTTCGGCGTGCATGGTCCCGAGGAGCCCGGCGCCGCCCGTGATGACGACCACGCGCTTCTTAAGCCCGCACCGGGACGAGGTCTTCATGAGAGCCTCCGGGTCTGTCCGCCGTCGGCGACCAATAGGGCGCCCGTGATGAAAGAGGCTCGGGGAGAGGCGAGGAAGGCCGCGGCGTCGGCCATCTCGTCGGGGGTCCCGAAGCGGCCCATCGGGACCTCCCTCTTGATGTAGCCTGCGACGGCTTCCGGGTTCTCCTTGCGCTTGACGTCCCAGACGCCGCCCTGGAAGAGGATGTTGCCGGGGACGACGGCGTTGAGGCGCACGCCGGAAGCCGCGAGGTCGCGGGCGGCCGTTTTGACCCAGCTGTGAAGCGCGGATTTTGCGGCGGCATAGGCGGCCGGGGCCCCGAGGTCCTCGAGGCCGGCGATGGAGCCGACGGCCACGACGGCGCCGGACTTGGAGGCGCGCAGGCCTTCTAGGGCGGCGGCCAGAGTCTCGTGGGCGGGGCGGAGGTTAGCTGCGAATGCCGCGCGGAAGTCCGCCTCGCTGGGGGCGTCGCCGCCGCCGACCCGCCCGGTGCCGGCGTTGAGCACGAGGACGTCGAGTGTCCCGAACGCCGCGAGGGAGGCCTTGGCGGCCGCGGCGCAGTCTGCCGTTTCGGCGGCGTCGGCCACCAAAGCGTGGACGCGGTCGGCGCCGAAGGAAGAGGCCAGGGCGGACCGGGCCTCTTCGAGGCTTTCGGCCCCGCGGGCGGTCAGAAAGACGCGGGCTCCTTCCTCGAGGAGGCGACGGGCGACGGCCAAGCCGATGCCGCGGGAAGCTCCTGACACCCAGGCGGTCTTGCCTTTAAGGCCGAGGTCCACGGGAGGCCTCCTCTCCGGCGAGCGTCGAAATCATCTTTCTGGCCGCGAGGGCGTTGGCCTTGGTCCAGGCGGCCTCGTCTCCCGCGGCACCCCGCGCGATTTGCATGACGAAGTGTCCCGGATACGCGCAGGTCTGCAAGGCGGCGAAGGCGGCGGGAAAATCGGCGGCGCCCTGGCCGAGGGGAACCGTGGTCCCGCCGCGGACGCGGTCTTTTATGTGGACGCAGGAGACCCAGCGCCCGATGGCGGCGAACTCCTCGGCGGCGGGCCAGCCCAGCGAGGCGGAGTTACCGATGTCGTGGTTGGCGCGCACGCGTGGGTGTCCGACGGCTTCGAGGAGGTCGCGAAAGCGGGCGGGAGGCAGAGAGGTCTCGAGGCAGAGCGCGAGGCCCGCGTCGTCGGCGCGCGGGCCGGCGCGCCGGAAGACCCCGACGACGTCGTCAAAGGCTCGGGCGCCGTCGATGGCGGAGGCGTCCACGAACGGGACGTCGACGTGCTCGAGCCCCAGGGTCCCGGCCGCGCCGATGATGCGCGCCAGCCACTCCTCGCGGCGCGCTCGCTCGGCGGCGTCGACGGAGTGGAGCGGGGTCGGCATGAAGAGGTCCGCACAGGCGGAGCGCACGCGCACGCCGGTCTTTTCGGAGAGCGCCGTGATTTCTTCCCGGCCGGGCACGGTCATCAGCGGGTTGGCCTCCCAGTCCGGGTGGTCGACGATCCACTCGATGCGGTCGAGGCCGCAGGTCGCGGCGAGGGGGAACTCCTCGCGCCAGCGGGCCGCGGGGAAGCACTGAATACGGCCGCCCTCGGGGGGGAGCAGGCGTCCCTGCATCACGCCCAGCTCGCGTTTCAGAGGACCTCCACGAGTTCGAGCACCAGTTCGTCGGGCCCATGAACGTAGACGACCTTGACCTTTCCGTCCGGCGAGACGGCCGGCGCGGCATTGGGCTTAAATCCCTTCCGGGTCAGGCGGCGGACCAGCGCGTCGACCCCGCGGACCGTCATGGCCACGTGGTGGACTCCGACTCGGTTGGCCGGGCGGCGCCCGCGAGGGCGCGCGGGGTGGGAGTGGTATTCGAGGAGTTCGACCATGGCGCCGTCGGGCGCCGTGAGCTTCGCCCAGGAGACTTTCGCCCCTTGGAGGCCGACGACGCCGTCGATGAAGCGGCCGGTCTCGACTGCGCGGCTCTTGACCTTGAAGCCCAGCGAGGTCCAGAAGCGGACGGCGGGGGCGAGACGCGTCACCACGATGCCCGTGTGCCGCACGCCGCGGACGCTCATCGGGCGGCCGGAGCGGCCAGGCACTGGGCGAGGGCCTCTTCGAGGACGTCGATGCCTTCGAAGAGGGCGTCCTCGGCGATGGTGAGCGGCGGGCCGAGCTTGAGGGAGCCGACGCCGGTGCGGATGAGGAGCAGGCCTTTGTTCACGCAGGCCTCGGTGACGCGATCGGCCAAGTCGACGTCGAATTCGCCGGGCTTGTCGCCGGTGAGGAGGACGGCCCACACCAGCCCGTCGCCGAACACGTAGGAGGCTTTCGGGGCGAAGCGCCGGCGCAGGGCTTCGAGGCGCTCCTTGACCTTCACGCCCAGCGCGGCCGCGCGCTCGGGCAGGCGCTCCTCGGCCAGCACGTCGAGCGTGGCCAGGCCAGCGGCGGCGCAGAGCGGGTTGCCGGAGTGCGTGCTGTTGAGCGAGGGGTCGGCGTCGAGGATGTCGGCGGTGGAGAGCACGGCGGAGAGCGGCACGCCGGAGCTGATGCCCTTGCCGCAGCAGATGATGTCGGCGCGCACGCCGAAGCGCTCATGGGCGAACATCCTGCCGGTGCGCCCGAAGCCGGACTGCACCTCGTCGAAGCACAGCAGCGCCCCGTGCTCGTCGGCCCAGCGTCGCACGGCTTGCACGTAGTCGGCGGGATAGAAGAGCGCCGACCAGCCTTGGTAGGGCTCGAGCAGGAAGCCCGCCACGTCCTCGGCCTTGACGCCCGAGGCCAGCAGGGCGGTCATGTCCTTCTCGAAGCGCGCGGCCCCCGAGAGAGCCCCGTCCGCGTCCCAGGGATAGGGGAAGAGCAGGTGGTGGATGTTGGGGTCGGTCGGGCCGATCCAGGCCTTCGCCCCGGCCCTCCCGGCCATGGTCTGCGCGCCGAGGGTCTTTCCGTGGAAGGAGTTGGTCCAGCAGACCATCTTGAGCTTGCCCGGCGAGGTCTTGCGCCCGCGCATGCGCGCGAGCTTAAGCGCGCATTCCGTGGTCTCGGAGCCGGTGGTGAGCAGGAAGGCCTTCTCGATGCCCGGGGGGGCCGCCTCGACGAGGCGGCGCGTGAGCTTGGCCCGCAGCTCGGAGGGGAAGTAGTAGCTGTGCACCATCTTCCCGTCGACCTGGGCGCGGATCGCCGAGAGGACGCGGGGATGGGAATGGCCGGTGTTGGCGACGAAGATGCCGGAGGTGAAGTCGATCCAGCGGTTGCCCCAGCGGTCCGACACGGTGTGTCCTTCGGCCTTGTCCCAGAAGACCGGGTATTGGTCGAAGGTCATCGACACCGGCTCGTAGCGGGAGAGCTCCTTGAGGATGGCCACGGCCTCGGGATGGGGCTGGGGCGTGACGATGCGCCGCCACTTGGTCTCCACGCGGGCTACGGCCGCGGGGTCGAGGCGGACGGGAAGCCCGCCGGCCATCAGTCCAGGCTCCCGCGGCGTTCGAGGAGCTTCAGCATGATGGCCTCCACGGCCCAGAACTGGGCCTCGGAGTCGATCTCCATGTTGTGGTAGTCCTCGAGGAGCATGGGCTCCCGCTTGTCCCCGAACCAGCGGCCCTCGTGCAGGTGGGCGGTCTTGTGGACGTAGACGTTGCCGTCGTCGTAGAACCAGCCCTTCATCTGCTGGCGCGGGACGTTGCCCATCGTGCCCCACTCGTACTGGTAGGAGGTGAACCCGGTGGCCAGTGTGTCGGCGCCGGAGGCCAGGAAGCGCGCCACGGCGTCGTCGATGATCCCTCCGACGCGGATGGGCGAGGTCGGCTGGAGAAGGACCAAGGTATCCGGTTGGAGCGTCTTGACCGCGTGCTGGAGCACCGCGGCCGTCGTGGCTCCGTCGGTAGCGAGTTCGGCGGGGCGGTCCAGGACCTCGGCGCCGGCGGCCCGGCTGACGGCTGCGATCTCGGGGTCCTCGGTGGAGACGACGACCCGGTCCAGGCGCTTGGCGCGTTTGGCGGCCTCGATGGACCAGACGATGAGCGGTTTGCCCGCGATGGGCTTGAGGTTCTTGCGCGGGATGCCCTTCGAGCCGCCGCGCGCGGGGATGACGGCGAGGATCATGGATTCGCTCCGCTGTTCCCGATGAAGGCGATGTTCTCGGTCTGGCGGTGTGCCGCCAAGACCGCCTTATAGGCGGCGTCGGCCTCGGCCGCCCAGCGGGAAAGGGCTTCTCGCGCCTCGGCCGGGGCGGAGTCCGAGAGCGGCAGGCGGGCGGGGCCCATGCCGTCGCGGTTCGAAGGCTGGGGAGCGTTGCGGTGGTGCCAGTGAAGATGGTTCAGGAAATTGTAGTCCTGGACGAATTGGACCTCGCCCTTGAAGCCGGCCGATTCGAGGACGGCCCGGAGGCTTTTGGGGCTGAAGTACCACAGATGCGCGGAGTGGTAGTAGAAGTTGCGGTAGGCCGGGACGTCATAGAGGGTCAGCAGCGGGTCGTTGAGGTTGGGGACCTCGACGCAGACCGTCCCTCCGGGGCGCAGCCAGCGGGCGACTTCCCGGAGCGATTCGGCCGGGCGTGGGATGTGTTCGAGCGTCTGAAAAAGGCAGATGACGTCGAAGCTGCGTTTCGGCAAGCCGGTCTTGGGCAGCGGAGAGGAGAATGTCTTGGCGCCGGAGACGCGCGCGGCATGGGCGGCGCCCGCGCTGTCGAAGTCGATTCCGAAGGCTTCCTTGACCAACGGCGCGGCATGATGCAGGAACATCCCGGCCGAACACCCGATCTCTAGGAGGCGGGCGTCGGGCTTCAGGTAAGGGGTGAGGCGGGCGATTCGTCCAGCCTGGTAGTCCTTGTAGTCGGCAAAGAGGCGTTCCGGGTCCGAGGACTGGCCTGGTCTCGCCGAGAACGAGCGGCGGTACTCTTCGTCGTAAAAGGCGGCGAGCTCTTGGTCGCGCGGGAAATCCTCGAGCATGCCGAGGTCGCAGGAGGGGCAATGGAGGACGGCTCCGGGGCTGTTTCGCAGCGCAGCGGCGACCCGTCGAAGCCCGCCCCCGCCGCAATTCCTGCAGGCCGGCAGGATTCCGGCGGGCTCAGCCGGCATGAGGGCCCGCCGTCAGCCAGTCCCGGACGTTGACGGCCTTGTCGTCGATGTAAAGGTCGGCGGTCGGCTTGCCCAGATGGAGCGCGTGGTACCGCACGCCCCAGTCCTTGAGCTGACGCTCGGTCAGGGTGCGCCAATCGATGCCGGTCGTCGAGCCGCGGGCGGTCAGGAGGAGGATGGTGTGCCCTGCGGCATGAAGGGCGTTGAGGCGCGCGATGGGTTCGGCCAGGGGCTTCGCATCCTCGTAGGCGCCCTCGGTATTCGTGCAGAGGGTGCCGTCGATGTCGAAGCAGTAGACCATCAACCCACGCGGCGGAGTTTCTTGCGGATAGGGACCTCGCTGTCGTAGACCACCTTTACGCCGTCTCCGCGCGAGGCTTCGAATTCCCGGATATAGTCGACGAGGCGTTTCATCCCACCCGGCTCCACCGAGGCGGACTGGTCGCTGCCCCACATGGAGCGGTCGAGCGTCAGGTGGCGCTCGATGACGCAGGCTCCCATCGCCGCGGCGGCGAAGCTCGGGCCGAGGCCGACCTCGTGGCCGGAATAGCCGACCGGGATCTTAGGGAAGCGTCGGCGCAGGGTGTTGATTACCTCGAGATTTAGCTCCTCGGGCTTGGAGGGATAGGTGCTGGTGCAATGCAAGATGACCAGGTCGTCGGTATCGAGGACCTCGGCGGCGTGCTCGACCTGGGCCATGTCGCTCATGCCGGTGGAGAGGATGACGGGCTTGTTGTACTTGAGGTGGCGGCGCAGCAGGTTGTCGTCGGTCAGCGACGCCGAGGCGATCTTGAAGAAGGAGACGTCAAAGGCGCCGATGAAGTCGACCGAGGCTTCGTCCCAGCAGGAGGCGCTCCAGAGGATGTCGTGCGACTTGCAGTGCTTGTCGATCTCGGTGTATTCCTTCTTGCCGAATTCCAGGCCGCGCTTGAGGTCGCCGTTGGTCGCTCCGAAGGGGTTCTCGCGAGGCTTGGCCAGCTCTTCGGCGGTGTAGACGACGTCCACGGTCCGCTTCTGGAACTTGACCGCGTCGCAGCCGGAATCGACCGCGGCATCGATGAGCTTCTTAGTCGTGTCGAGCGAGCCGTTGTGGTTGATGCCGATCTCGGCGATGACGAAGGTCCTCTGGCCGTGGCCGACGAGGTGTTTGCCTATGCGCACGGACTTGGGCGAAGACATGGGGCCTCCTGATGGGCCTTTGGATGCTGCGTCAGGCGACGGATTTACGACGATTGTATATCGAAGCTCTCCGGGCAGTCAATTCTTCTTGAGACAGCCCGCGCTCTTCAAAACGCAGGGTTGTAGTAGAGCGGCACGCACCAGTGGTTTTGCGCCACCCACTCGGCGTTGGGGAACTCGCCGGGCTTGCCCATGATCTTGTGGCAGAGCTGGTCGTAGACCTTGCCGGTCGACTTCTCGAGCGGCGAGAAGACGATGTACTTGTAGTAGCCGGAGCTCATGCCGGCGGGCAGCTTCAGGCGCTGGGGGTGCTTGGGGTCGAGGTGGGTCTTGGCCACCTCGTTCTTCCAGGCCACGATCTCGTCCATCCGGTCGGTCTGGACGACGCCGAGGGCGGCGGTGAACTCGGACATCCGGAAGTTGAGGCCCGACACGACGTAGTCGAACTTGCCGTAGTTGCGGTACTTCTTGGCGTACTCGATGAGGCCCTTGTCGGAGGAGACCAGCATCCCGCCCTCGCCGGTCGAGACCGACTTGGTGGCGAAGAACGACCAGACGCCGGCCTGGCCCCACTGGCCGGGGCGCTTGCCGTCCCAGGCCGCGCCGTGGGCGTGGGCGCAGTCCTCGATGAGGACGATGCCCTTCTTCTTGCAGAACTCGGCGATCTTGGGGGTGTCGAAGGCGATGTGGCCGCCGATGTGGACCAGGAAGACGGCGGCCAGGTCGTGCTCCGCGGCGGCCTTCTCGACCGCGGCCAGGCTCAGGCAGAGGTCCTCGCGGCTGCAGTCGCCGAAGACCACCTCGCCGCCGGCCTTGCGGACGGCCAGGGCGGTGGCCATGAAGGTGTTGGTGGGGACCAGGACCTTGCGGCCCTTGACCTTGAAGTACTCGAGGGCGATGACGGCCCCGCCGGCCCAGCTGGAGGTCGCCACGGAGGGCAGGCCGTTCCAGGCGCCCCACTTCTGCTCGAAGAGCTCGGTGTACTTGGCCTCGGACCACTTCTGGGAGGCGAAGATGTCTTCCCAGTAGGAGAAGACCTTCGGCTTGTCGCGGAGGTCGAAGCCGATCTTGAAGGAGGCGAAGTCGGGGACGGTCTGGGTGGTCATGTGAGGGTGGCTCCTTGAGACGAAAGAGTCAAGATTATACAACATCCTGCCAATGCCGGCAGGAAATGTATAATCGCCCCCTTACCTTATATATGGAATCCTGGGCCTTCCAAGACATAGCCGTCGGCGAGCGTCGCGAGCTCTCGGTCCCGGTGGGTCCCGAGGTCCTCGACGCCTTCGCGGCGGCCACCGGCGACGTGAACCCCCTGCACATGGACGCCGGCTTCGCCCGCGGGAAGGGCTTCGAGGGGCGGGTGGCCCACGGCCTGCTGATCGCCTCCTACTTCTCGACCTTGGTCGGGACCATGCTGCCGGGGCGGGACTGCCTCCTGCAGTCGGTCCGCTTCGACTTCAAAAAGCCGGTCCTGGCCGGCGAGACGCTGACGTTCTCGGTCGAGGTCGTCCAGAAAGTCGACGCCGTCCGCGCCTTGGTCCTGGAGGCGCGAGCCGCGGGCTGCGACGGGGTCGTGCGCCTGAGCGGGCGCATCCAGGTCGGGTTCACCGCGTGAGCGGCCGGCGGGTCCTGGTGACGGGGGCCGGGCGCGGCATCGGCGCCGCCACGGCGGCCGCGCTGGCCGAGCCGGGCGGGACCGTGGTCGTCAACTACCGCTCCGACGACGACGCGGCGGCGGCCGCCTGCGCGCGGGTTTCCGCCGCCGGAGCGCGAGCGGTCTCGGTGAAGGCCGACGTCACGGACCCCGGCCAGGTCGACGCCCTCTTCGAGCGCGCCGCGCGGGAAGCCGGAGGCCTCGACGTCCTCGTCCTCAACGCCGGCGTGCCCTACCGCTATGAGCGTCTGGCCAGGCTCTCCCCGGAGGAGTTCGAGGCGCAGTGGCGGGTGCTGACCTTCTCGGCGTTCCTGTGCCTGCGCCGCGCCCTGCCGCTCTTCCCGAAAGGCGGCGGCGACGCGGTCTTCGTGCTCTCCGCCGCCGTGACCGGCGACCCGCCCGGCTTCATGGGCGGCTACGTCTCCGCGAAGTACGCCCTCCTCGGCCTGGCCCGCGCCCTGGCCGCCGAGTCGGGGGCGAAGGGGCCGCGCGTCCATTGCATCTCGCCGCAGATGACCGACACGGCCTTCATCAAAGGCTTCCCGCGTCCCATCGTCGACGCGGCGCGCGAGACGCAGGGCGGCAGTCTGCTCTCGCCCGACGAGGTGGCGGCCGAGGTCCTCGGCGCCGTGAAGGCCCCGTGAGCGCGCTGGCCGAGGCGAAAGCGCACCTGGCGGCAGGCCGCGGCGCCGACGCCGCGCGGGCTCTGCGCCGCGCGCTGGAGACCCCGCTCGGCTATACGGACCAGACCGCCGCGGTCAGGCTCGCGGATTCGTTGTCCGGAGCGCTGGCGCCCTGGCGTCTCGCCGTGGCGGGCTCGAGCACGACTGCCCAGCTCGTGCCGCTGCTGCGGCTCCACGCTTGGCGCCGGGGCCTGCGCCTCGAGGTCTATGAGGCGCCCTTCGGGCTCTACCGCCAGGAGATCCTCGACCCGGCCTCGGCGCTATACCGGTTCGCCCCCCAAACGACCCTCATCTTCGTCGACCATCGCGACGCCGAGCCCGGGCCCGTCGAGGCGGAGGCCGCGCGCTGGGAGGGGCTGTGGCGCCTGCTCCAGGAGCGCACGCGCGGATCGGTGCTCATGAACAATTTCGCGTCTCCCGTCGAGCGGCCGCTAGGCAACCTCGAGGCCAAGGTCCCGGAGAGCGGGCTGGGCAGGCTGCGCGCGCTCAACGGCCTGCTGGCCGCGCGCGCCGGGGCGGGGGTGGCCCTGCTCGACGCCGAGCACCTCTCGTCGGTCCTCGGCAAGGAGCGCTGGCACGACGCGCGCTTCTGGCACCATTCGCGCCAGGCCATGTCCTTCGACGGCCTGACGCGTTACGCCGCCGAGGCCGGCGCCGTCCTGGCCGCCCTGGCCGGGCGCTCGCGCAAGGTCCTGGCCGTCGACCTCGACAACACGCTCTGGGGCGGCGTGGTCGGCGACGACGGCGCCGAGGGCCCCGTCCTCGACGGGGCGGAAGGCGAGGCTTTCGTGGCGTTTCAGCGCTACCTCAAGGCGCTCAAGGAGCGCGGGGTCCTGCTGGCGGTCTGCTCGAAGAACGAGCCCGCGAACGCGAAGGCGCCGTTCAAGA
Source organism: Elusimicrobiota bacterium (assembly GCA_016196755.1). GTDB lineage: Bacteria > Elusimicrobiota > Elusimicrobia > UBA1565 > UBA1565 > SCTT01. The sequence continues at coordinate 5,472 of JACPXC010000031.1, read as the reverse complement.
GCCGTCCCGAGATGGCGCTGGCTTTGGAGGATTTCGCGGCCTTCGAAGCCGGCTGGGGGGAGAAAGCCGAGGCCCTGGGGCGGATCGCCTCGCGGCTCAACGTGGGGCTCGACGCGGTCGCATTCCTCGACGACAATCCCGTGGAGCGCGAGGCCGTGCGGCGTTTCCTGCCGGAGGTGGCCGTCGTCGAGCTGCCCGAGGACCCGGCGGACTTCCCGCGCTCGCTCGACGCCTCGCGCCTGTTCGAGACGGTCTCGCTCTCGGCCGAGGACGCCGCGCGAGCCGGCCATTTTCAGGCCGAGTCGGGGCGAGACGCGCTCAAAGCCTCGGCCGCCGACTTGGGCGGCTTCCTCAAGGGCCTCGAGATGCGCGCCGAGCTCGGCCCCTTCGTCGAGGCCGACCTCGAGCGGATCGTCCAGCTCTTCAACAAGACCAACCAGTTCAACCTCCTCACGCGGCGGGTCAGCGAGGCGCAGGTCCGGGCCTGGCTCGCGGACCCCGCGGTCTTCACTCTCTCGGCGCGCCTGAAGGACCGCTTCGGCGACAGCGGCCTGGTGGCTTGTCTGGCGGCGCGCGAGGAGGGAAGCGAGCTCCACGTGACGGACTGGCTCATGAGCTGCCGGGTCTTCGGCCGCGGCCTGGAGCAGCTCTGCTTCAACCGCCTGCTGGCCGAGGCGCGCCGGCGCGGGCTCGAGGCCGTCGTCGGCCGCTTCGAGCCCACAGCCAAGAACGCCCTCGTCAAGGATTGGTATCCTTCGCTGGGATTTGTCGCGGAAGGGCCGGGAACCTGGCGCCTGGACGTGGCCTCCGCGGCTCCCAAAGAGGTCTTCATCGATGCCTGACGCCGCGTTCCATTCCAAGGTCGAGTCGGTGTTCCGGAAGGTCTTCGACTCCGAGACGCTCACGGTCAAGGACGAGACGACCGCCGCCGACGTCGACGGCTGGGACTCCCTGGCCCAGGTCAACCTCATCGTGGCGGCCGAGGAGCTCTTCTCGGTGCGCTTCACGACCCCCGAGATCCGCGCGCTCAAGAACGTCGGCGACTTCAAGGCGCTCATCGCCCGCAAGCTGGAGGCACGGTGATCGACTATAAGGGCAAGCGCGTCCTCGTCACCGGCGGCACCGGCATGATCGGACGCCCGCTCGTCGCGGCCCTGCTCGAGCGCGGCGCCTCCGTCCGGGTCGCCTCGCTCGACGACCCGTCGCGCGCCTTGGCCGGCACCGAGTTCCGCCGCGTCGACCTCACCGACTTCAAGGCCTGCGTCGACGCCGCCGCGGGCATGGACCTGGTGTTCCATCTGGCCGGGGTGAAGGGCTCGCCGCTGATGACCAAGACCCGGCCGGCCAGCTTCTTCGTGCCGACCATCTCCTTTAACACCAACATGATGGAGGCCGCTCGCCAGGCCGGCGTCGAGCGCTACCTCTTCACGAGCACGGTGGGCGTCTACGCCCCGGCCGAGGTGTTCCACGAGGACGACGTCTGGAAGACGTTCCCGTCCGAGAACGACCGCTTCGCGGGCTGGGCCAAGCGCATGGGGGAACTCCAAGCCGAGGCCTACCGCATCGAGCACGGCTGGGACAAGGTGGCCATCGTCCGGCCGGCCAACGTTTACGGTCCCTATGACAACTTCGACCCCGCCAACGCGATGGTCATCCCGTCTTTGATCCGCCGTGCGCTCGACGGCGAGGACCCCTTGGTCGTCTGGGGCGACGGCTCCCCGGTCCGCGACTTCATCCACTCCCGCGACGTGGCCGCCGGGATGCTGGCCGCCATCGAGGCCCCCGAGCGCACCCCGGTCAACCTGGGGTCCGGCGAAGGCGTCACCATCCGCCGCATCGTCGACGTCGTGGTCTCGAACCTCCCGAAGAAGCCTGCGGTCGTCTGGGACGCGTCAAAGCCCGCGGGAGACGCCAAGCGCCTGATGGACGTGTCCCGCGCGCGCGCCATCGGCTGGTCGCCGCGGGTCTCCATCGAGGACGGCATCCGCGAGGTCATGGAGTGGTTCATGACCCACCGCGCCGAGGCCGACAAGCGACACAACACCTTCACCGCCTCGAAGCTGATGTGACGGGGACGACGCTCGTCACCGGGGCGGCCTCGGGGCTTGGGGCCTACCTCTCCGCGGAGCTCGAGGGCGCGCCCTGGCGGCGCGGAGAGTCCTTCCCGGCCGCGGCGGGGACGATCATCCACTGCGCCGCCAACGCGCGGCGGGCCGCCGGCCCCGCGCAGCGCGCGGCCCAGCGCGAGGACAACGTCGGCCTGACCGAGCGCCTCCTGGCCCTGCCGCACGAGCGCTTCGTGCTGGTCTCGACGGTGGAGGCCGCCGCGCCGGCCTCGGACTACGCCCGTGACAAGCGAGAGGCCGAGGCGCTGGCCGCGGCGCGCGGCCGACGGCCGCTGATCCTGCGCTGCGGCGCCCTGCTGGGCCCCGGGATGCGCCCCAATTCCTTGACCCGCCTGGCGGAAGGCCGGCCGCTGACGCTGTCGGGTGACTCCCGCTTCGCCTGGGTCCTCTACTCCCAGGTCCGCGATTTTCTGGCCGCGGCCTTGGACCGGGGGCTCGAAGGAACGTACAATCTCGTTCCGCGACGGACGGCCACGCTGGCCGAGGCCGCGGCCGCGCTGGGGCTGGCGCCGGCCTGGGGAGGGCACCTGTATATCTCCCCGGAGGCCGACGGCAGCGCCGCCCGGGCCGTCTGCCCCGCCTTCGAGCGGGAGGCCCTGGAGAACGCCGTGGCTTTCGTGAGAGGAACGACGTGAAGACGACCCTGCTGCTCCCCACCCTCAACGAGATCGAGGGCATGAAGCTCATCATGCCCCGGGTCAAGCGCGAATGGGTCGACGAGATCGTCGTCATCGACGGCGGGTCCACCGACGGCACCGTCGAGTACGCCAAGGAGCAGGGCTACCGCGTCATCCACCAGACGACGCGCGGCATCACCCGGGCCTACCAGGAGGTCCTCCCGCACCTCAAGGGCGACGTCGTCATCGCTTTCAGCCCCGACAACAACTCCGTGCCGGAGCGGATCCCCGACCTCGTGACCAAGATGCGCGAGGGTTACGACATGGTGATCGTCTCGCGCTACCTTCCGGGAGCGACCAGCGACGACGACGACGCGGTGACCGCCTTCGGGAACTGGATGTTCACGAAGATGATCAACGTCTTCTTCGGCGGGAGCTACACGGATTCGCTGGTCATGATGCGGGCCTGGCGCATCGAGCTCGAGCGCGACCTCCCCGTGCGCTATCCGCGGGCGGGGATCGAGCCCTACCTGTCGATCCGCTGCGCCAAGCGTAAGCTCAAGGTGGGGGAGATCCCCGGCGACGAGCCCCTGCGCGTGGGCAGCCCCCGGAAGATGTCGCCCTTCTTCAACGGGCTCGACATCCTGCGCCTCATCGGCTCCGAGCTCCTGCGGCGGGATTGATGCGGACCGTCCTCGTCTGCGGCGCCGCGGGCTTCATCGGCCGCAACGTCCTGGAGCGGCTGGCGGGGCGCGGGGACGTGAAGGTCAGAGCCGTCGTCCATAAACGCCGACTGCCCGAGGACCTCGCCAAGAAGGTCGAGGTCGTCGAAGCCGATCTGACCCGGGCCGAGGACGTGGCCCGCGTCCTGACCGGCGTCGACCACGTGGTCCAGGCGGCCGCCACTACCTCGGGCTCCAAGGACATCGTCGACCGCCCCTACCACCACGTCACCGACAACGCGGTGATGAACTCGCTCCTGCTGCGCGCCTGCCACGAGCTCGGGGTCAAGCACTTGCTCTTTTTCTCGTGCACGGTGATGTATCCCAGCGCCGCTCAGCCTGTCAAAGAGTCGGGTTTCGACGGCAACATCACCGACCGCTACTTCGGCGTCGGCTGGACCAAGGTCTACATCGAGAAGATGTGCGAGTTCTACGCGCGGCTCGGCAAGACCCGCTTCACCGTCGTGCGCCACTCGAACGTTTACGGCCCGCACGACAAGTACGACCTCGAGAAGTCCCACGTCTTCGGCGCCACGGTGGCCAAGGTCATGACGGCCAAGGACGGGAAGGTGACGGTCTGGGGCGAGGGCACGGAAGCCCGCGACCTGCTCTATGCCGCCGATCTCGTCGACTTCGTCGAGGCCGCTCTCGAACTCCAGAAGACCCCTTTCGAGCTCTGCAATGTCGGCGCGGGGACGGCGGTAAGCGTCCGCGAACTCGTAGAGCGCATCATAGCGCGCTCGGGCAAGACGCTGCGCCTCGAGTTCGACCGCACCAAACCCACGATCCCGTTCACGCTGGCGGTCGACGCCGCCCGCGCGAAGCAGGTATTCGGGTGGACGCCCAAAACGTCCTTGGACGACGGCATCGACAAGAGCCTGGCCTGGTACAAGGAGAACGTGTGAAGATCGAACGGGCCCTCATCACCGGCGTCACCGGCTCCGGCGGCAGCTATATGGCCGACCATGTGCTCGACGAGCACCCCGGCGTCGCCGTCCACGGCATCGCGCGCTGGCACTCGACCTCGGGCGCCGGGAACCTGGCCAACGCCGGGGACCGGGTCAAGGTCCATGAATGCGACTTGAACGATTTCTCCTCCGTATTGAACACGCTGAAGGAAGTCCGACCTGATGCCATCTTCCATCTCGCCTCCCACGCCAACGTGCGGGCGTCCTTCACGACGCCGCTCTCGGTGCTCCAGAACAACATCATGGGCACGGCGAACCTGCTCGAGGCTGTCCGCGCCGCGGGTCTCGACCCCGTCATCCAGCTCTGCTCCACCTCCGAGGTCTACGGGCAGGTCAAGCCCGACGAGGTCCCCATAAAGGAAGACAACGCCCTGCGCCCGTCGAGCCCCTACGCGGTCTCGAAGGTGGCCCAGGACCTCCTGGGGCTGACCTATTTCCGCTCCTACGGGATGAAGCTCGTCCGCACCCGCATGTTCGCCTACCTCAACCCGCGGCGGGGGGACCTCTTCGCCACGGCCTTCGCGCGCCAGGTGGCGCGTATCGAGGCGGGGCTCCAGAAGGAGCTCCTGCACGGCAACCTCGACTCCGTGCGCACCATCATCGACGTGCGCGACGCGATGGACTCCTATTGGACGGCGACGGTGAAGGGCCGCCCCGGCGAGGCCTACAACATCGGCGGCAAGACGGTCATCTCGGTGGGGGAGTTCCTCGAGCTGCTCAAGAAGAAGGCCAAGGTCCCGATCCCCACCCGCCAAGACCCCGCCCTGCTGCGCCCGGCCGACGTGACCCTGCAGGTCCCCGATACGTCCAAGTTCGAGGCCGAGACGGGCTGGAAACCGCGCTACTCGTTTGAGGAGAGCGTGGAGCATCTCCTCGCTCATTGTCGGGCGCACGTCTAACTTCTGATTAGGGACACTCATTAGAAGTTCTGCCGTCAAGAGGCAAAGCGTCCCCATCCCACGGTCGTGGTAGCTCGTCGCGTCCGGCACGATCTTTAAGGCGCTACGCACCCTGGTTCTCTCACGTTTGGTGTCGGCAC
>JACPXC010000008.1 GCA_016196755.1 Elusimicrobiota bacterium | reverse complement strand
GAGCCGAACAATGTCTACTAAAACAGACACGGCAACGGCTTGCCGACGGACCTGCGTCCAAGCAACGCAAATCGCACACAAGGGAGGTAACGGCCTAACGGCTCATTGCTTCGGTAACATTCTTAACTGATTTGACAGGGGCGCGGCAGCGCCGAGTTCCGCGCGGGCCATGGCGTTGGCCGGGTCGGCGGCCAGCACCTGGCGGAAGAAGGTCGCGGCCTCTTCGCGCCGGCCCAGGCGCTTGAGCGCCTGCCCGAGGTTGAGCTTCGCGCCGAGGTTGCTGGGGTCGGACTCCACGACGCGGCGGAGCCAGCTTTCCGCGGCCGGCGCGTTCCCGTGGATGAGCTCGAGGTTGCCGAGATAGAACCAGCCGGCCGTGGCGTCCGGGAACGCCGCTGCCGCCGCCTTCGCCAGGCGCAGGGACTCGTCCCCATAGTCGCGCCGCCCGATGAGGCCCTCGAGCCTGCGGAAGTCGTCGAGCTGGCGCAGGACCTCGGGGGCCGGCCGGCGCGAGAGCGCCAGGCTGGCGCGCAGGGCCTGCTCGGCCGGAGGGAAGTTCGGCTGGCGGCGCAGGAGCCCGGCGTAGAGCCCCTCGGCCCCCGCATAGCGCCCGGCCTTGGCCTTGACCCCGGCCAAGGTCATCGTGAAGTTGACGTGGCCGGGCGAGAAGCGGAGGGCCGTCTCTAGGGCCTGCTCGGCCTCCTCCGCGTCGCCCGGCGCGCCGCGCTGGAGCAGGAGGGCGGCATAATTCCCCGCCGTCCCCTCCGAGAGCGGGTTGATCGCCCAGGAGACCCGGTAGTGGTCGAGCGCCTCCTCGCGGCGGCCGAGCTTCAGGCTCTCGAGCGTGCCGAGGTTGAAGTAGATCTCGTCGTAGCCCGAGTTGGCGTTGAGCGCCTCCTTGTACGCCCAGACCGCCTTGTCGAAGCGGTCGGAGCGCGCGTAGGCGTTGCCGAGCTCATAGTTCGTGTTGACCTCGCGGCTGTGCCACTTGTAGGCCCGCTCGAGGATGTCGGAGGCCCCGCGCGCGTCGCCGCGGCGCATGACCTTGAAGCCGCCGAAATAGAGCGCCTCGCGCATCCATTGCCCGGTCCAATGCCAAGCCACCAGCAGCGCGGCGGCCGCGGTCAGGGCGGCCGCCGCGGCGGCCTTGGGGCGGGGCGCCGGGACCTCCGCGACCCGCTCCTCGCGCCGGGAGAGCAGGCCCATCGCGGTACCGGCCTGCCACCAGAAGAGCAGGCCCGGGACCGCGAAATGGAGCGAGACGTTGAGCAGGTTGTCGACCAGCATCCCGGCCGCCCCGGAGGCGGCGGCCAGCGCCCAGACCGGCTCGTCGGACTCGCGGTCGCGCACCGACGTGAGGGAGCTCCAGGTCCGGCGGAAGAACGCCGTCCACAGCAAAAGCGCCGCCCCCAGGCCCAGGATCCCGGTCTGCGCGAAGACCTCCAGGATCTCGTTGTGGGCGTTGTTGGCGTGCGTGCGCATGTTGCGGACGATGTCGATGTGCAGGAGGTAGTGGCCTTGGTAGAAGGGATAGAAGAGCTCCAGCATGCCGAAGCCCTTGCCGGTCAGCGGGTTCTCCGCCCCCATCGTCCAGGCGCAGAGCCAGATGAGGAAGCGCTGGTGCAGCGGGCTGTAGCCGACCTCGCCCTTGGCCGGCGTGAGGACCTGACTCAGCTCGGAGAGGCGGCCGATGACGCTCGGAGCGTAGCCCCCCACGGCGCTCTGCGGCCACAGCGCCGCCATCGCCAGGGCCGCCGCGGCGACCAGGCCGTGGAATTCCAGGTCCTGACGCGCCAGCCTGCGCAGCTTGGCGGAGAAGGCCAGAGGCGCCAGGGCCGCCGCGCCTCCGATCCACGACGAGCGCGTCAGGCTGCAGAGCAGGCTCCCTTCCAGGGCCAGGAAGACCGCGGCGTAAGCCAGGCGCGCGGCGCGCGAGCGCGCGTGGAGGTAGTAGGTCACCGCCATCGGCAGGAGCATGAGCATGTAGGACGACATGAAGTTCGGGTTTCCGAAGGTCGAGACGGAGCGGCCGCCGTAGGGGTTGAGGATCTTCGGCCAGAAGAACTCGACGGCGAAGTACTGGGCGATGCCGTAGACCGCACCCAGGAACCCGGTCGCCAGGAGCAGGTGCTGGAAGTCGTGCGTGCCGCCCGAGCGGACGAGATAGAGGACGGCGCTCAAGCCTCCGGCCCAGACCAAGGCCCCGTACGGGTCCCAAACATGCGGCCAGATCGCGCTCGCTCCCGACGGCGCCCCGCGCAGCTGCGGAAAGAAGGTCCAGGCCGCCCCCCAGACCAGCACGAAAGCCGTCCAACCGCCCAGGCGGGCCGACGCGGCCTCTCCGCCGTCCTGGTCGGCGCGCTGGGCGGCCAGGAAGTAGGCCGCCGCGGAGTTGACCGCCAGGAACAGTCCGGCACGCAGGCCCTCGGAGGCCATCGCGGGGCGGTAGAACGCCGCGTGGGCGAGGTAGGAATAGGTCCACGAAAGGGCCGCCGTGCCGAGGCACAAGGCCCAGGGCAGGTCGAGCGGCGTCTTGACCCACCGCCAGCGCCCTTCGGGCACGGCGCGCGCCACCCACATCGCGGCGGCCGCGGCCAGGCCGACATTGACCAGCGCTATCTGCGTGAAGTATGGGTTGCGGGTGAGATCGGTGAAGAACAGCAGGGGCCCGACGAAATGGATCGCGGCGAGGAGCGCCGTCATCGCGTTCAGCCTTTCTTCGGGAGCAGCTCCACGGTCGGGGGCTGGCCGGGGACGGCCGGTGGGGTGAGCTTGAGCCGCCCCTCGGCCTGCGCCTTCGCGTAGACGACCTGGAGGTTGCGCTGAGCCATCTGGTTGCCCTTGTCGAAGTGCAGGGCGTCCTTATACGCCTTCTCGGCCCCGCTCAGGTCGCCCTTGAGGAAGTAGGCGTTGCCGAGCCGGGAATAGGCGTCGGGGTCGGGATGGAGGTGCTGCCAGCGCCCGTCCTTCTCGTAGAACTCCTGGTAGGCCATGATCGTCTTTCTCATGCGCGGGTTGTCGGCGAGCCATTGCTCGGGAGCGCAGTTCGGGGCCTCGAGCAGGTTCTTGTAGGCGTCTATGGCCTGGTCGTACTGCTGGCGGGTGAGGTGGATCTCGGCGATACGGTGCCAGTTCGGCGCGAAGACCGGGTCGTGCATCGTGTAGAGCCTGAAGCGCGCCAGCGCCAGGTCGACGTACTTCTCGGCCTCGGCGGGGCGGCTCTGCGAGCGCTCCCAGTCGGCGCGCTTGAGATAGAGGATGCCGACCTGGTGGTGCATCTGGACGTAGTTGGGCGCCTTCCCGCGGACCTGCTCGTAGGAGTCCAACGCCCGCTCGAAGTCGTCGCGCGACTGCCCCGGCTTGTCGCCCCAGTTCTCGTTGCTGACCTTGCGCATGTCGAAGCGGTCGTTGAAGACGTTGCCCTTGAAGTAGAACGACATGACGTAGGCCGGGTTGAGGCGGCCCACCTCGAGGTAGTTCTTGAGCGCCTGCTCCCAGTTCTTCTGCTTGGAGAAGAAGATCGCGATGTTATGGTGGACGTCCGCCTTGAAAAGTCCCCAGCTCGTGTGGAGCGGCCACATCATCCCCGCGACGAGCAGAGGCACCAGCGCGTTGCGCGAGAGCCAGGTCAGGCGCGCGAAGATGACGACCTGCGCGCCGATCACGAACAGGAAGCTGCCCCAGCTGATCCACCACTGCAGTATCTCCCCCCCGAGCTGCATCGTGTAGAGGGGCCCCTGGAGCTTGCTGAACTCGGTGACGAAGGTGAAGGCCGCCCAAGCCAGGGCGCCGACGCCGACCAGACGCGCGGGCCATATCAGGAAGGTCGACACGGTCTGCCAGGCGGACGTCGAGGGCTCGAGCGCGGCGCCCTCGCGCTCATGGAGCTCCGCCAGCGACATGCCGCGCGAGAGGTTCACCACCATGCCGGAGAGCAGGCCGAGGAAGACCCCCGAGGAGACGAAGCGCATCGAGACGTCGAAGGTGTTGTGGGCGAGCATGGCCTGGAAGGCCACCAGGTAGCCGAGCAGGTCGTAGGCGCGGGGCGGCGCGCGCTGGTCTTTCTTCAAGCCGGCCGTCATCTGGCCGAGCGCGCCGTAGGCGATGGCGCAGGCCGAGACGATCATCCACAGGAAGATGCCGAAGCCGATGATCCCTTCGTCGAAGAGCACCTCGAGCCACTCGTCCTCGGCATGGTCGGTCTCGGTGTTGTGCTTGCCCTCGATGTGGAAGATCGCCGGGTGGCGGAAGGCCGGGTAGATCGTCCAGAACGACCATATCCCGGTGCCCATGAGCGGCTGGGTCGTGATCATCTCCCAGGTCGCCTCCCAGGTATGGAGCCGGAAGTTCATCGAGGTCAGGCGCGGGTCCTGCTGGAGCTTGAAGAGCACGCCGCCCACGCCGGTCACCGCCGCGATCACCCCGGCCAGGACGAGCTTCTTGGCGTGCGCCCGCAGGGTCTCGCGGTCGAAGAACCAGAAATAGGTGCCTGCAAGGAAGAGCGTCGCGGCGGTAAATCCCAGCCAGGCGCCCTTGGTGCCGGTCGAGACCAGGTTCCAGAACAGCATCCCGAGCAGGACCAAGAGGCTGAAGCGCCGGGTCTTGAGGAACTGACAGACCAGGATCGGGAAGAGCAGCACGAGGAAGTTGCCGAAGAAGTTGGGGTTGCCGAAGGTCGAGAAGACGCGCGGCGTGAAGGCCCCGCGCCAGATGAACGGGTCCGGGCCGTTGCCGGGGCCGGGCTTCGGGAAGAACGTGACGTCGAACCACTGCAGCATCCCGTAGCCGATCGTGATCCAACTGGCGACGATCAGGATGCGGGTGAGGCGGGTGGTGCCCTTCTCGTCGAACTCGCGGATGACGATCAGCGGTACGGTCATGTAGAAGACCCGGCGCAGGAAGCCGTCGAGCGAGGAGTACTTGTACGGGGCATGCATGAAGGAGATGATGCCCCAGGCGAAGTAGGCCATGAACGGGGCCAGGGTGGCCAGGTCGGACTTGTTGAAGAGCCCGCGCCCTTCCTCTATTAGCCGGCACATCCAGAGCGAGAACATGCAGATACCGCCCATCTGCACGAGGGTTATCTTGACCTGGGCGGAGTCGTAGGTGCGCAGGTAGAACGAGTCGGCGATGAGGAGATAGAGGATGGGCAGCCACCAGATGATGGCCTTGTTGGCCCACTTCGTCGCCGCGAAGGCGGCCTCGAGATGCGCCGTCTTTACCGGCGATTTCTGGGTCTGCTGCGCCATTGGGTCGACGGGATTATAGGGAGTATGCGGGGTGGCCGCAAGTATGGCCCGGCCTCAGGGTCTGTCCGCGGGGGGCAGAAGACGCTGGTAGTTCCTCGACAGCGCCGCGTAGAGGTGCTCCGCCCCGAGCATGCGGGCGACGATGCAGGCCAAGAGCGAGCCCAACATGATGGGCGTCAGCATCGCATGATGTCCCGTCATCTCGAATATGATGACGAAAGCCGTGATCGGGGCCTGGATGGTCCCCGAGAGGAGGGCCGCCATGCCGATCATCGCGCAACTCGCCACCGGGAGGCCCATCCAATGGGCGACGTCTCCACCCAACGCGGCGCCCATAGCCAGGGTCGGCGCGAAGATCCCCCCCGCGATACCCGACCAATACGTAAGGAGCGTGGCCAGCATCTTTGTGGCGGGGAAGGCGTAGGCCCAACTCCCGAACGATCCCTCGGTCATGGTCTGGGCGGCGGAGTTGCCCGGGCCCAGGAGGTCCACGGGACTCAGCCAGGCCAGCCCCAGCAGGCCCAGCGCGAGGCCGACCGGCAGCAGGTAGCGGCCCCGGCCGGCCTGCCAGCGGAGGGCGACGGCCTTGCCGCGCAGGAGCGCCGTGGAGAAGACGACGCCGACCACCCCGCAGAGCAAGCCGATGACTATCGGGGCCGCCACCGGCACGGCGTCCGGCATTCGCAGCCGGCCAAAGTAGCTGTACTCACCCTGCACGTACTGCGCCGCGATCGCCGCGACGACGATGGCCATGATGACGACGTCCTTGATTCCCGCGAAAGCGTCCGTCGTCAGCTCCTCCACCGCGAAGGTCACCCCGGCCAGAGGCGTGTTGAAGGCCGCCGCTAGGCCGGCCGCCCCGCCCGCGACCAAGGCCGAGCGCATGTCGAACTTGATGCCCGAGATCCGGCGTATGACTAGGAGCAGGCTCACGAAGACGCAGGTCGCCACGTGCACCGTCGGCCCTTCGCGCCCCGTGGCCGCGCCGCCAGCCAGGCCGATGAGGAGGGCGGCGATCTTGACTAGCATCGTCGTCAGCGAGGTGAGCGGCGCCAAGACCGGCTCCGTCGCGGGTTTGGAGTTCCGGATGGCGAATATCACCTGCGGGATGCCCGTTCCATCCGCGCACGGCGCCACCCGGCGCACGAGCTCGACGGCCGCCAGAAACAAGGCCGGCGTGGTGAGGAGGCACCAGGCGCCCACGCTACGGAAGTCGAGGCGGTTGGCCAGGACGGCCTCGAAGGCCTTCATAAAGCCGACGCAGACGATCCCGGTCACGATCGCCGCCAGCATGTAGGCGAAGAACGTGAATCCGTATCGGTGCTCGGCGGCGATCCTATAGAGGCGCTTGGTCAGCTCGATCATGTTCGAATGCGCGAGCCGCCAGCCCCTGACGGGAACCGGCGGCTCGGGATATCCGTCGGAAGATCTAGCCGAGGATGGGACTCGAACCCACAACCTATCGCTTACGAAGCGATTGCTCTACCGTTGAGCTACCTCGGCAACGCGTGCGAGTATACCAAAGCGCCAGGGGACGTGTATAATTAGGCCGTGCTCGCACGCGCCCTCCTGGCGGCCCTGGCCGCGGTCGTCGGTCTCTGGCCCTCCTACGCCGCGGACTTCGGCTCCATCCTCAAGAAAGGGATGCAGAAGCTCGAGCAGCGGCGCTCCACGAAGATCAAGCAGAGCGCCCAGAACACGGCCGGCGTGCGCGGGCTCGATGAGGACGAGGGCGGCGGCGACGCCGCGGCCCGCAACTTCAAGGCCCTCGACTGGCTCGATGACGTCGAAATCTCGGACGCCGAACTCGATAAGTTCGTCAAGACGGGGAAGCTTGCGCCCTAGACTCCTCCTGGCCGCCGTTCTGGCCCTGTCCGCCTGCAAAGGCATGGACGTCTCCAACGGCAAGGTCGACTGGGAGCAGGCCGGCTCAGCCGCCGCGGACGCGGCCGAGGCCATGAGCGATTCCCCCGCCAAGGAGAAGGCCCTGGGCCGCGAGCTCTCGGCCAACCTGGCCGCGCGCTTCGGCCTCCTCCAAGACGAAAAGGCCACCCGCTACCTCAATCTCGTCGGCCTCTCCGTGGCCCGCAAGAGCGAGCGCGGCGCCGACGGCTGGCGCTTCGGCATCCTCGACACCGCCGCGGTCAACGCCTACGCCGCGCCCGGCGGCTGGGTCTTCGTCACGCGCGGACTCCTCAAGCGCGTCCACAACGAGGCCGAGTTGGCGGGCGTCCTCGCCCACGAGATCGCCCACGTCGAGCGCCGCCACTCCATGAAGGCCCTCAAGGCCGGCAAGCTGCTCGAGGCCGGCGGCAAGGCCGCGAAGGCCGCCGGCGCCAAGGGCTCGCGCCTGAGCGCCGCGGCCGGCCTCCTCATCAAGCTGACCGACAAGGGCTTCTCGCGCGCCGACGAGTCCGACGCCGACGCGCGCGGCATGGCGCTGGCCGGCGCGGCCGGCTACGCCGCCAAGGGCCTCCCCGACGCGCTCGAGAAGCTCTACGGCGACGACCACGAGGACAAGCCGCTGGCCGCCTTCGGCAAGCGCCACCCAAAGCTGGCCGACCGCAAGCGCGCCCTCGACGCCGCTCTCAAGACCGCGCCCGAGAAGGGCGTCTGGAACCCGAAGCGGTTCCGGCTCGGGCTGTCGTCGCTCTAATCCTCTAGTTCCATCGTCCTATCATGACGTGCCCCCGATCCTCCGCGCGGTAGCGGCGTCCATGAGCGAATCGCCCAAAACGCGCCGCGCCTTCGACTGATTGTGGTTCCGGCACAACAGCCGGATGTTGGCTGAGTCGTTCGAACGGCCGCCATGGGCTCGCGGTAGGATATGGTCGTACTCGAGAAAGGCGGTGGCGGCGCAGCGGACCCGGTCCGCGCCTACGAACGAGCAGACCCCGCCGTCGCGCTTCCAGACCTCGTCCTTGATCTTGCGCGGGATCGTCTTGCGCCCCGTCGCCTCGCGTGCCCTCATCATTCTCGCTGTCTTCCGAACCAGCCGCCGTCGTGGATCGATGTTTTCGAGCAAGGCATCCAACGCCTCCGTGAAGATCTCCTCAAGGCGCCCGGCGGGATGTTTATGCCTAAGAAGGTCTCGTGCGCGCTCGAGGCTCCGCAACAGGGACTCTTCCGCGCTGAAAGTGAAAACCGCCCGCCGCGGCAGAGGCGGATGGCCTTCGGGCGCCGGCTTAGGCGCCCCTTCCAGCGCCGGCGCGATGTTCGGCGCGAACAAGTCCTCAGTGGCGCAGGAGCCAGTTCCACCTTTGAGCGGCACCGGACACCCTTCGGGGTTCTGCATTTCAGCCACGATCACCCTGATTCTGTCCGGCGGAGGAGTCTCGGGCGCCAATTCCGCGATCAAACGCTCAACCTCACGTTTGCTCTTGCCGGCCGAGCGCTTGATGAGTTCGTGGTAATTGGGACGCGTCAGATGCGGTTCAAGCATCGAGACGGTCGTTGCGGTCAACTGTCCGCGCTCCAATAGACGATAGATCACCGGAAACCGGGTCGCGGCGCGAAACGAGAGGATCCTCCGCATCGCCTCCCCTTCCGAGAACCCGAGCCGCTTGACGCAGTAGGCGAACAAGGACGGGTAGCCCTTCGTGATGGCCAGCCTCCTGCGGTTGAACTCAGCGAGATGCCTGAGGATGCGGACCAACTCCAGCCGCTCCGAGGCCGCTAGGGTCTCGAGAGAGGCGGCAAGCTCTTCATCCGTCCATGCCGCAAGAGGTTCGTGCATACATACTAGTACGCTCACCCCCCCGATTTGGTTCCCTACCCTGCAAAAATTCGGAAAAATTCCCCAGCGAAAATAAGCCGAATTTACCGTCGCCAGCGACGGTAAATTCGGCATATGCTGCCTCGACAATTTTTCGGAAATTTGCAGGTTAGAGCTTAGTCAGGAGCGAGAAACCGCCCTTCGCGCAGGAAAAGAGCCGTCAAGCGTGCCGTCTCCGCCGAGTTCATGATGAAGGTATGCGTCTTGCGCAGCAGGGCGAAGCTCTTCATCCCGTCGAGCTTCGTCGTCTCCGCGAGAATGATGCCGTCGTTGGGGTTTTTCGAAAGGAGACTCGTCCCCCGCTCTCCCGCGATGACGGCGAATTCGACGTCCGGTACCGGCAGCCCGGCGTAGAACTCGACGCTCGACAGTTTCTGCCCGCTGTCGCCGGTGATCCAGCTGTAAAGCAGGTTTTCCTTGAGCTTGGCCGCCATGCGGGCCGGCCCGTTCGGAGGCGCCAGCATCACGATCCGGCCAAGGCCCTCTGAATACCCGTCCCGGAAACCCTCGCGGATGATGATGTTTCCTAGCGAATGGCCGACAAGATGGTAGCGGCCGCCCCTCGCCTCCTTGGCGATGAGCCCCTTGAGCTGCCCCGAGATCTCAGGCAGCGTGTCTATCGCGTGGTTATAGGGGAAGGAAATCGTCCGGAAGCCCGCCCGGCGCAGGCGCCAAGCCAGGACGAGCATCGACAGCCGGGTGCGCCCCATGCCGTGGAGCAGGATGACCGTCTCATGCGCCGATGGCGAGGCCTCGGCGACGGCGGAGAGCGACAGCAGCAGGCAAAGCGCCAGCGACAGGCTCACGCCCAGCCGAATCAATTTACCTGCCGTCAGGGCTTGGCGGGCGCCGGCGCCGCCGGCTTCTTGGGCCGGTAGGCGTGGGTGCAGTGGCCGAAGAACATCTCGGCGGCTTCCATGACCGTCTCGGAGAGGGTCGGGTGGGCGTGGATCGTCAGGGCGAGGTCGGAGGCCCGCGCGCCCATCTCGACGGCCAGGGTCCCCTCGGCGATGAGCTCGCCGGCCCCCGGCCCGACGATGCCGACGCCGAGCACGCGCTCGGTGGCGGGGTCGATGACGAGCTTGGTCATCCCGTCGGTGCGGCCCAGGGTCTGCGAGCGGCCGGAGGCGCCCCAGGAGAAGCGGGCCACCTCGACGACCTTCCCCTCGACAGCGGCCTGGGTCTCGCTTAACCCGCAGGTGGCGATCTCGGGGTCGGTGAAGACGACGGCCGGGATGGCCTGCGGCTCGAAGGCGGCCTTCTTGCCGCTGGCGGCGTCGACCGCGGTGCGGCCCTCGTGGGAGGCCTTGTGGGCCAGCATCGGCTGGCCGGCCACGTCGCCGATGGCGAAGATCGAGGGCTCGGCGGTGCGCCGCGCGAGATCGACCTGGATGAAGCCGTTCTTGTTGGTCTGGACCTTGGTCTTATCCAAGCCGATGGAGTCCGAGTTGGGCTTGCGGCCGACGGAGTAGAGCAGGGCGTCGAACTCGCGCGTCTGCGCCCCGTCCTTGTTCTCCATCGTCACCTTGAGGATGCCGCCCTCGTCTTTGACGGCGGTGATCTTGGTGTCGAGCAGGACCCCGCCCCGGCAGAGCTTCTCGGCGCGCTTGGCCAAGGGCACCACGAGGTCGCGGTCGCAGCCCGGCAGGAGGCCCGGCGTCATCTCGACGACCGTGACCTCGGAGCCCAGAGTGCCGTAGACCGTCGCCATCTCCATGCCGATGTAGCCGCCGCCGAGCACCACGAGGCGCTTGGGGATCTCGCGCAGCTCCAGGGCCGCGCTCGAGTCCCAGACCTTAGGCGAATCCGGAAGGAAGGGCAGGCGCACCGGACGCGAGCCCGTGGCCAGGACGCAGTGCTCGAACTCCAGGGTGTCGGTCGTTCCGTCGACCTTCTTGACCTCGAGCTTGTTGGGGCCGAGCAGGGTCGCGCGGCCCTGCACCGAGCGGATCTTGCGCAGCTTGGCCAATTGGGCGGTGCCGCCGGTGAGCTTGCCGACGACCCGGTCCTTCCAGGCGCGCAGAGCGGCCAGGTCGATGGTCGGCTCGGCGAACTTGACTCCGTAGGCCTCGGCCTCGCGGGCCAGCGCCACGGTGTGGGCGGCGTGGAGCAGGGCCTTCGAAGGGATGCAGCCGCGCCAGACGCAGACCCCGCCGGGGGCCGGCTCGGTGTCGATGAGGACGGTATCCATCCCGAGGTCCGCCGCGTAGAAGGCCGCGGTGTAGCCGCCGGGGCCGCCGCCGACGACGACGATGCGCGCCTTATCCATTGCCTTCCTCCAGCGCCAGCACCAGCGGCTGGGCCAGCGCCTCGGCGACCCAGCGCAGGAAGCGCGCGGCGTCGGCCCCGTCGATGACCCGGTGGTCGTAGGACAAAGAGAGCGGCATGATGAGCCGCGGGGTGAACTCCCCCTCCTGCCAGACCGGCTCCCAGGAGGAGCGCGACAGCCCGAGGATGGCGACCTCGGGCCAGTTGACGATCGGCGTGAAGCCGGAGCCGCCGATGCCGCCGAGGTTGGTGATCGTGAAGCAGCCCCCCTGCATGTCGTCGGCGCTCAGCCTCTTCTCGCGCGCCTTGCCGGCCAGGGCCGTGATCTCCGCGGCCACCGCCTTGAGGCCCTTCTTGTCGGCGTCGCGCAGGACCGGGACGAGCAGGCCGCGCTCGGTGTCGACGGCCACGCCGATGTGGCAGTAGGACTTGTGGATTATGGCGTCGCGCGCCTCGTCGAGGGAGACGTTGAACTGCGGGAACCGCCGCAGGGCGGCCGCGCAGACCTTGACCACCATCGCGGTGACGGTGATGTCGAGCCCGGCCTTCTTGGCCGGCCCCTTGCGGAACTGCTCGAAGGCGGTGACGTCGGCCTTGTCGTGCTGGGTGACGTGCGGGATGCGCGTCCAGGCGTTGGACATGTGGCGGGCCGTGGCGCGGCGCACCGCCGACATGGGCTTCGACTCGACCGTCCCCCAGCGCGCGAGGTCGGGAAGGGGCGCCGGCGCGGGACCGGCTCCCGCGGGAGCCGCCGCGCGGGCGCGGGCGTAGGCCTTCACGTCCTCGACCGAGATGCGGCCCTCGGAGCCCGAGCCGGGCACCTGGGCGATGTCGACGCCGATCTCGCGGGCGAACTTGCGGACGCTGGGTGCGGCGGGGCCCGACGGGGCGCCGCTGGCCACCGGCGCCGGGGGCGCCGGCGCGGGGGCAGGAGCGGGAGCGGGAGCGGCAGCGGGCGCCGCGGCCTTGGGGGCCGGAGCGGGCGCCGCGGCGGCCGGCTTCGCGGCGCCGTTGGGAGTCGCGGCCGCCGCGCCGGCCTCGAGCTTCATGAGGACCTGGCCGGGCTTCACCTTGTCGCCGACCTTGACCATCACCGAGGCGACCGTGCCCGCGGCGGTCGACGGCACCTCCACCGAGGCCTTGTCGGTCTCGACCTCGATGAGCGGCTGGTCCTTCTTGACGGCGTCGCCGGCCTTGACGAACACCTTCACCACGTCGCCCTGCTTGATGTTCTCGCCCAGCTCGGGCAGCTTGAAGTCGAGGCTCATTCTACCGTCCCGCCGGGTCGGCCCGCTCGGGGTCGAGGCCCAGCTCCCTCTGGGCCGCGGTCAGAGCCGCGGCGTCGAGCTTGCCGTCCTTGTGGAGCCCCCAGAGCGCGGCGTAGGCGATGTTCTTGGCGTCGACCTCGAAGAAGTCGCGCAGCGACTCGCGGGTCTCGCTGCGCCCGAAGCCGTCACAGCCGAGCAGGACGGGCGGGCGCGGGAAATATTCCGCCACGATGCCCGGCAGGGCCTTGATGTAGTCGGTGGCCACGATGAACGGGCCTTGGGCCGCGCCGAGCTGGGTCTGCAGCCAAGCCTTCTTGGCGGGCTTGCCGGGATGCTGGCGGTTCCAGCGCTCGATCTCCTCGCATTCGCGGTAGAGGTTCTTCCAGCTCGTGGCGCTCCAGACGTCGGCGGCCACCCCGCGCATGGCCAAGAGCTCCTGCGCGCGCAGGGCCTCGTTGACGATGGCGCCCGAGGCGATGAGCTGGACCTTGAGCGGCTTCGCCTCCGGGGCCTTCTTGAAGGCGTAGAGCCCCTTGAGCACGCCCTCCGCGCAGCCTTCCGGCATCGCCGGCTGGGCGTAATTCTCGTTGCCGAGCGTGATGTAGTAGAAGACGTCCTCCTGCTCCTCGTACATCCGGCGGATGCCGTCGCGCACGATGAGCGCGATCTCGAAGGCGAAGGCTGGGTCGTAGGCGAGCAGGTTCGGCACCGGCAGGGCGAGGATGTGGCTGTGTCCGTCCTGGTGCTGGAGGCCTTCCCCGGCCAGGGTGGTGCGCCCGGCCGTGCCGCCGAGCAGGAAGCCCTTGCAGCGCATGTCGCCGGCGGCCCAGACCAGGTCGCCGACGCGCTGCAGGCCGAACATCGAGTAGTAGATGAAGAACGGGATGGTGTTGATCCCGTGCGTGGCGTAGGCGGTGCCGGCGGCGATAAACGAGCTCATCGAGCCGGCCTCGGTTATGCCTTCCTCGAGGATCTGCCCGTCCTGCGCCTCTTTGTAGAAGATCAGCTGGTCCGAGTCGACCGGCTCGTAGAGCTGGCCCACGTGCGAGTAGATCCCGCACTGGCGGAACAGCGCCTCCATGCCGAAGGTGCGCGCTTCATCGGGGACGACCGGGACGATCAGCTTGCCGACCTCCGGGTCTTTGAGCAGCTTGGTCAAGAGGCGCACGAACACCATCGTAGTCGAGACCTGGCGGCCCTCGGTGCCCTTGTCGAACTCCGAGAAGAGCTCGACGGGCGGGGTCTTCAGCGGCGGCGCCGAGGGACGGCGGGCGGGCAGCGGGCCGCCCAGCGCCTTGCGCCGCTCGGCCAGATAGCGCACCTCGGGGCTGTCGTCCTTGGGGCGGTAGAACGGAGCGCTGGCCACCTGCTCGTCGGAGATCGGGATGCCGAACCGGGCGCGGAACTCCCTCAATTCCTCCTCGTTGAGCTTCTTCTGCTGGTGGGTGATGTTGCGGCCCTCGCCGGCCTCGCCGAGGCCGTAGCCCTTGATGGTGTTGATCAGGATGACGGTGGGCTGGCCCTTGTGCTCGACGGCGGCCTTGTAAGCCGAGTAGACCTTCTGGACGTCGTGGCCCCCGCGGGTCAGCTTGCGGATCTCCTCGTCGGAAAGGTGCTCGACGAGCTTGAGAAGGCGGGGGTCCTTGCCGAAGAAGTGCTCGCGGATGTAGGCGCCCGACTCGACGATGTACTTCTGCAGTTCGCCGTCGATGATCTCGTTCATGCGCCGGATGAGCGCGGCGTCGGTGTCGGCCTTGAGCAGGGCGTCCCAGTCCGAGCCCCAGATGACCTTGATGACGTTCCAGCCCGCGCCGCGGAACAGGGCCTCGAGCTCCTGGATGATCTGGCCGTTGCCGCGCACCGGACCGTCGAGCCGCTGGAGGTTGCAGTTGACGACGAAGATGAGGTTGTCGAGGCGCTCGCGCCCGGCCAGCGAGAGGGAGCCCAAGGACTCGGGTTCGTCGGTCTCGCCGTCGCCCAGGAAGGCCCAGACCTTGGAGTTCCCGGGCTCCTTGACGCCGCGGTCCTCGAGGTAGCGGTTGAAGCGCGCCTGATAGATGGCCATCAAGGGGCTGAGTCCCATCGAGACGGTCGGGAACTGCCAGAAGTCGGGCATCAGCCAGGGGTGCGGGTACGAGGACAGCCCGCCGCCCGGCTTGAGCTCGCGCCGGAAGTTCTCGAGTTGCTCCTGGCTCAGGCGGCCCTCCAGGAAGGCGCGCGCATAGATTCCGGGCGAGCAGTGGCCCTGGATGTAGATCAGGTCGCCCTCGTTGCCGGCCCCGCGGGCGCGGAAGAAGTGGTTGAAGCCCACCTCGTAGAGCGTGGCCGCCGAGGCGTAGGTGGAGATATGGCCGCCGATGCCGTCGGCGTTGCGGTTGGCGCGCACCACCATCGCCATCGCGTTCCAGCGGATCAGGCTCTTGATGCGGTCCTCGATGGCCAGCTCGCCCGGGTAGGTGGGCTCCGAATCGACAGGCACGGTGTTGATGTAGGGGGTGCGTGCCGAGAACGGGATGCGCACGCCTTGGCCGTGGACGTAGGTCTCCAGGCGCTTCAAGAGGTCGATGACGGTGTCATGCCCCTTGCGCTCCAAGATGTCCTTGATCGACTCGAGCCACTCGCGGGTCTCGACGTCGTCTAGCGCGTCTAGAGTCTCGTTGGCCATAGCGGGAGATTCTACTAAAGGCGGGGGCCGGCCAACAGCGCGGTCCCGGAGCGCCAGAGCGGCGCGTAGCCGAGCCGGAGCAGCAGCGCCTCGCGCTCCGGGCGCAGCAGGCTCAGCCAGGCGGCGTGGTTCCTCGGCTCCCCCGCGCCGTCCATGCTGAGGAGGAGAAACGAGGCGCGATGCAGCTCCCGGAGCGGGAACGCGCCGGCCGCCTCATGCGGGAGCGCCACCGCCCGGCGCCGGGCGTACCAGGCGACCTGCGCCGGCATGTTGGTCAGCACGGTGGCGCCGGCCGGTACGAGCCGGCGGACGGCGTCGAGTTCGGGGAGGCTCTCTACCGGAGCCGCGCGCGAGGCGTCCCCCTCCAGCCGCCGGGACGCGTAGAGCCAGACCGACTGCTGGAGCTGGAGCGCCAGGCAGGCCGCCCCGGCCAGGCGCCAACCGCGGCCGCGATCCCAGCGCTCGAGCAGGGCCGCGGCGGCGGCCGCGGCGACGAGCGGCGAGGACCAGACGAAGTAGCGGTAACCGAGGAATACCAGGCGCTCATGCGTCAGAAAGGAGAATACCGTCAACGCCCAGGCGAGCGCCGCCCCGGCGACGAACGCGGCGCGCCGCGCCGCGCCTTGGGCTTGGACGAAGCCGAGCACCGCCGCGGGGACCAGCAGCTCGATGCCCCAGAGCGCCGGCAGGTCGGCGAGCGTCCCGTTGAGCTGGCGCCAGGCCTTGAATAGGAGAGCTGCCGCAGCCGGGAGGGAAGCGAAGGCCGACCACGAGGGGACCGCGTAGCTCATGGCCGGCAAGCGCCCGGTCAGCGCGCCGTCCATGAGGTTCCAGAGCAGGAGCGGAGGCGCCGCGCTTGCGCCGAGCGACAGGACGGCGCTCCAGGCCGCGCCCATGACGAAAGCCCCTCCGAGCAGGGCCGCCGCGGAGCGCCAACGCGCGCGGTCCATCGCTGCGGCGGCCGCCGCGAAGGCGGGAGCGACGACGATAAACGAGCCGTGCAGGCCTTGAGCCGCGGCGCCGAGCAGGAAAGCCTCCATCGGCCGTCCGCCGGTGACTAGGCGCCAAAGGATCCACAGGACTGCGGCGCCATAGAGCGGCTCCACGTAGCCTTCGAGCGCATAGCCCGCCGTGACGACCGGGTTCAGCGCCCAGAACGCCGCCGCCCACAGGCCGGCGCGCGCGCCCCAGAGCCGGCCGAGGAAGACGCGGACGGCCGCGGCCCAGAGCGCGGCGCCGACCATGCCCGACAGCGCCCGGCCGTAATCGCCGCCGCCGCCCAGCGGGAGCCACAGCGCGGTCCAGAGCGCCGAGAGCGGGTAGCGGCTCATCGGCAAAGCGTACTCCGGAGAGCCCTTGCCGGCCGCGGCCAGCACCGCCAGTTCCCCGGGCCAAAACACCTGCGTGGTCAGGCCCTTGCCCTCGAGCAAGTTGCGGGCGATCTCGCCGTACTGGCAGAACTCGTAGGTGGCGCCGCCCGAGAAGAGGAGGAAGTGGGCCGCATGCGACGCCGCCAGGCTAAGCAGCGCGACCAGGACGGCGTCGCGCCCCTCTGCGCGAGTCAAGCCGGCAGCCTGAGGACGGCGCGCGGGTCGGCGCCCGCGGCCACGCCCAGCGCGTCGAGGACGGCCGCGTGCCGGTCGAAACGGTTGCCCTTCCCGAAGGCGCCCCAGAAGGCGCCCAACCCCCCCGCCAGCGCCGGGTACGAGAAGCACGGCAGCGGGTAGTCGGTGCCGAACAGGAAGCGCGCGCTCAAGTCCGGGCGTCGCGAGAGGCGCAGCAGCGCCCCCACGCGGTTGGGGAGGCTCAAGGCCGAGAGGTCGACGTAGAAGTTCGGGAAGCGCCGCATCATGTCTTCCATCGTCTTTAGGTGCGGCTCCTTGAAGAACACCCCGTTGCTGCAGCCGTGGGCGGCGATGACCTTGACCCCTGCCTCGAGGGCGCCGATCAGGCGTTCCGGGTAGCCGACGCTCTGGTCGTGTCCGATCAGCGTGAACTCGAAGCCGATGTGGCTCAAGAGCGGCAGGCCCAGTTCCGCCATGCGCTTCCAGTACGGCGCGTAGGCCGGGTCGGCCGGGTCGTAGACCTGGGCGTTGGGCAGGGATTTCACGAGCGCCGCCCCCAGCCCGGCGCACCGGCTCAATTCGTCGAGCGCGTCGCGCCGCCGCGGATTGACCGATGCCCCGGCCAGGAGCTTCGGCGACTTGCGGCAGGCGTCGAAGACGAAGTCGTTGGAGATCAGGAACTCCGTGTGCGCCTCGTCGAGGCGTCCGGAGTCGTCATAGACCCCGTCCATCGCCAGCGCCACGGCCTGCGATACCCGCGTCGAGGCGCCCAGTTCGGCGGAGAGGCGGGCCAGGTACTTCGCGTTGGCCTCCTCCGGCCGGTCGAGCGGCAGCCCCTCCATGTACGCCACCATCCGGGCCGCCGGGCTCTTGAGCATCTTGGCCGAGATCTTGCAGCCGTTGGCCGCGGTCGGCAGGGCGGCCAGGTGGCAGTGGACGTCGATGAGTCCGCTCACGCCACCCCCTCGAGGCGGCGGGCCTCGGCCTTGAGAGCGCTCATATCGAGCTTGCCCGAGCCCAGGAGAGGGAAGGCCTCCACCGCGTGGAAGCACTCGCGCGCCGGCAGCCAGAGGTTGGCCAGGCCCGAGGTCTTGACCTTGGCCAGGAGACTCTCGACGTCCGCGTAGCCCTTGGCCAGGACGACCAGCCGCTCGCCGCGCTTCTCGTCGGGCACCGCCGTCACGACGAAGGTCTGCTCAAGGAGGCCGGCCGCCTGGTGGAGGGCCTCCTCGACCTTGATGTGCGGGACCATCTCGCCGGCGATCTTCGAGAAGCGGCTCAGGCGGTCGGTGATGACGAAGAACCCGTCGGCGTCCACCGCGGCGATGTCTCCGGTCACGTAATAGCCGTCGCGGACGGCGGCCGCCGTCTTCTCGGGGTCGTCGAGGTAGCCCTGCATCACGTTGGGCCCCTTCACGAGGAGGAGCCCGGGTTGGCCGAACGGGCGCGGGGCGCCGGTATCGGGGTCGACGACTTTCATGAGCACGCCCGGCAGAGGATGGCCGATGCTGCCCAGCTTCGTGCCGGTCTGGCGGACCGGCCCGTGCGCGGCGTCGGGGATGTTGACCGAGGCCACCGGGGAGAGCTCGGTCGAGCCGTAGCCCTCGAGCGGGACGATGCCGTACTTCTCGGCGAAGGCGCGCGCGGCCTCCTCGCGCAGCTTCTCCGCGCCGACGATGACGTAGCGCAGGGTCTTGAACTGCTCTGGCTCCACGCGGCGCATGTAGGCCAGCAGGAAGGTCGGCGTGCCGAGCAGGAAAGTGGCGCGGTGCTCGGCGGCGAGGGAACCGACGGTTTTCGAGTCGAGCGGGTTGAAGTGATAGACCGCCTTGAAACCCGCCGTCATCGGGAACCAGAGCGCCCCGGTGTGGCCGAAGGAGTGGAAGAACGGCAGCACTCCCAGCAGGCAGTCGTGGGCCGCGGCGGAGAAGACCTGGCCGAGCCCCTCGATGTTGGCCTGGATGTTGTAGTGGGTGAGCACGACGCCCTTGGGGACCCCGGTCGAGCCGCTCGTGAAGATGATCGTGGCCGGCCGGTCGGTCGGGACCCGGGCTCGGGAGAGCGCCAGGCGCTCGCCGAGCCAGCACGGCGCCAGGATGGCGGCCGCCGCGCGCAGGACCGGCGAGAGCCGCGGCGCGGCGTCGCGCAGGTCCTCGATGAAGACCATCTCCGGCGAAGTTTTCCAGCCCAGCTTGTCGAGGAAGCGCTTCGAGGTGACGATGCCCGCGCACCTGGCCCGCGCCGCGCACTCGAGAGCGGTGGCCCGCGGCGAGGTGTAGTTGAGGTTGACCGTGACGCGGCCCTCGAGGACGACGGCGAGGTTGGCCAGCGCCCCCCCCACCGCCGGCGGCAGGAGCAGGGCCACCGGGGCGTCGCCGGGCAGGCGGGTCCGGAGCGCCTCGCCCAAAGCCAAGGCGCCCGTCAATGCCCCCGCGAAGCTCAGCGCCGCGCCGGTCGAGTCGGCCAGGGCGGGCCGGAGCGGGCGGCGCTTGGCCGCGCGGACGAAAGCCAGGCCCAGCGGCGGGGCCTCGCGCAGGCGCAGGCCGAAAGCCTCCGCGCCGACCTCGGAGACGGCCTGGCGCACGCCGGCCGCCGGGGTCGAGGCCGGGATCGGAGCTCCGAAGCTGACCGTGACGGGATACGGCAGGGTGCGCGGGAGCTTGAAGAAGAACTTCCCGCCGGCGAAGCTGAACACGCTCCCCCAGACGCGGTCCAGGTGGACCGGGACGACCGGGGCCGTGACGCCCTTGGCGATGCGCTCGAAGCCTTTCTTGAAGGGGAGCATCTGGCCGTGGCGGGTGATCTCGCCCTCGGCGAAGATGCACACCACCTCGCCCGACTCGACGGCGGCGCGGGCGCGGCCCAGCGAGGCGAGGATCTCGCGCGGGCCGTCGTTCTCGGAGACCGGGATACAGCCCATCGCGCGCACGAAAGGATGGAGCGCCCAGTGCTCGTAGTAGCCGCGGAACATGACGAAGCGCACCATGCGCCGGCAGGCCGCCGCGATGAACACCGCGTCGAGGAAAGAGACGTGGTTGGCCACCAGCAGGGCCCCGCCGTGCAGCGGGACGTTGCGCCCCCCCTGCACCTCGATGCGGTAGATGAGGTTCGCCGCGGGGTAGAGGGCCAGGCGGAGCAGGAAATCGGGCAGGCGCCAGGAGATGAAGAGACAGACCACGGCGGTCATGCAGGCGGCGACGAGGAACACCTGCGCGGCGTCGAGGCGGAACACCCCCTCCATCGCCCAGAGGAACACGGAAGAGGCGAGGACGCCGCTGAAGGCCAGGGTGTTGCCCGCCGCGATCAGGCGGCCGCGCCGCTGGGGTGCCGCATGCTGCTGGATGAAGGCCTGCAGCGGGACGACGAACAGGCCCGCGCTCATGCCCAGGACGAGCAGGCCCCCCGCCGTGACGCCCGTCGAGCCCGACGTGAAGGCCAGCGCCGCGGCGGAGACCACCAGCCCCGCCGCGCCCACCGGCACCAGTCCCAGCTCGACGCGCTCGCGCGAGAGGATCCCGGCCAGCGTGCTGCCCAACCCGATCCCCACGGCCATGGCGGCCTGCAGGCCGCTGAGCGCCGCCTCGCCGAGTCCGAGCGAGGCGCGCCCGTAGACCAGCAGGTTCATCTGCAGGACGGCGGCGAGGAACCAGAAATAGGCCGCGCCGACGGTGGCCTCGAACACTCCGCGCTCGGAGCGCAGGAAGGCGAAGTCGGAGCGCGCCTGGGCCAGCAGGCCGCCCGCCGCCGGCGTCCCGCCGGCCGCCGGCAGCTCCGGCAGCCAAAACGCCGAGACCAGGCCCACGGCCGAGGCGGCCGTGAAGAAAGCCGCCGCGCCCAGCTCCGGGGCGCCCTGGGCCAGGAGGCCGGCCGACAGCGTCCCCAGCACGATGCCCATGAAGGAGGTGCTCTGCATCAGGCCGTTGGCGTAGGAGAGGTCCTCGTCGGGCACGAGATCCGGCAGGGCGGCCAGCTTGAGCGGGGCGAAGAGCGCCCCCTGCGCGCCGAGGAGGCCGAGGATGAGGAGCAGGGCCGGGATGCTGCCGGCGGCCAGCGCCGGGACCGCGGCCAGAAACAGCGCCAGCTCGGCGGCCTTGAGCTTGAGGATGAGGCCGCGTTTGGGATAGCGGTCGGCCCAGGCCCCGCCTAGGGGCGAGAGGACGATGAAGGGCAGGATGAAGAGCGCGCCGGCCGCCGCGATCAGGCGCCCGGCCTCGCTCGGGCCGTAGCGGCCGACCGCCCAGAGCGCCACGTAGGTCTTGAAGGCGTTGTCGGCGAAGACCGACAGCGCCTGGGTCAGGATCAGGCTCTTGAAGCCCGGCGAACGGGTGGAGACGCTCATCTATCTCCGGACATCAATTTATGTGCCGCCCTATTCCGGTTCGGAGAAAGTCGGAATTTACGCGCCTCGGGCGCGTAAATGGCTCCGTTTGCCAGGTCCTCACAATTCCTCTGGTTCCTGCAGCGCCTTGAGCTCCGAGTCTGTCGGCAAAGGCGGGGCCGCCGCCGGGATCGACACGGTCCCCGATGAGACGGCGGGCTGGTCCGAGAGCTTGGCCGGCATGGAGCGCCCGCGCGGCGCGCGCTTGGCGGGCGGCTCGTCCTCGCCGGGGACCGGGACGAGCTCCGCCTCGGTGAAGGGCTTGAGCGCCTCCCAGGTGTAGCGGTTGAGGGGGTTCCAGAGGATCCAACTCTCCACGCCTTGGCGGCGCGCGGCGCGCAGCTGGGCGCGCACCTCGAAGACGCCGTAGCGCCGGCCGAGCGAGAAGTCCTGGAGGTAGGGGCGCAGCTTCTCGACGCCGCCGAGCTTGCGCTTGGCGTCCCGCAGTCCCCAGGAGATGATCTTGTAGGGCTCCGCGTTGGGGTCCGCCAGGCCGTACTCGCCCTTGGCGTAGTGCGACGGATACATCATGGGGCTGACCGCGTCGAGGAGGGCCGTCATCTTGGCCAGCTTCTGCCCGATCCCCATGTCGTCGCGGGCCGTCGTCGTCAGGCCGAAGACGGCGGCCGACATCGCCACGCCCTCGCGGTCCAGGTGCTGGCGCGCCCGTTCGAAGAACGCCGAGAGGGCCGCGCCGGCGCCGGAGGTGGTATGCGCGACCGAGTAGCGGCAGCGGCTTATGGCGCCGTCGGACGGGAAGCGGATGTAGTCGAACTGGATCTCCTCGAACCCCGCCCGCGCCGCCGCCACGGCCACCTCGATGTTGTAGTCCCAGACCTCCTTGCGGTAGGGGTCGACCCATGCTACGCCGTTCATGTTGGTCCAGATCCCGCCCGAGGAGTCCTGCACCGCCCATTCGGGACGCTTGCGCGCCAGGGTGTCGTCTTTGAACACGACGACGCGGGCCACGGGACGCAGGCCGCGCGCCTTGATGTCGGCCACCAGGCCCTTGGGGTCGGGGATGGCGTGCCGGGCGGTGCCCATCGACTGCGCGGACGCCACGCCGGGGATGTAGACCCGGCCGTCGTACTCCTTGACCGGCACGACGACGGCGTTGACCAGCGTGCCCGAGGCCTTGTCGAGGAAGGCGCGGCGGTCCTTGCCGGAGCCCGCCACCCAGGCGGTCAGATGCACGCCGCGCACGGGAGCAGTGGACTCGGCCGCGGCCGGAAGCGACAGCGCGAGGACTAAGGACAGGACGTGCATGGGCGTCGAAGTCTACAATTCCGGCGGGCGCCTTAAGAAGTATCATTTCACGCGATGGAACCGCGTCTCATCCTGGTCTCGTCCGACAAGGTCCTGAGCGAGGCATTCGGGAAGGCCTGCGCCGCGGCCGGCGCGCGCGTCGACATCATGGCCTCGGTGAGCCAGTTCCCCGCCGCCTGGGGCGACGGGGAGGCGCGGGCGGCCGGGGTCGTCGCCGACCATCTGGCCATGCGCGACCGCGAGCGCCGGAGGCTCCTCGAGCTGCACGTCCAGACCGGCGCCCCGCCGCTGATCCTGCTCGAGCTCCCGGAGACCTCGACGGTGGCCGCGCGCGGCGCGCCGGTCCGCCTGCTGTGGCCCCCGGACGAGGGATTCCTCGAGGAGCTCCGGGAGTCCGGCCAGACCTCCCTGCTCGTGCTCGTCGAGCCGTCGCTGGCCGAGGCCGGGATCCTGCCGGCCAAGCTCGAGCGCGCGGGCTTCAAGCCCTTCGAGGCGGCCTCGCCGCAGGAGGCCATCAGCTTCGCCGCGCGCTTCCTCGAGCCCGGAGCGGCGCTGGCCGCTCTTACGCCCGACCCGCTCGAGGCCGAGGCCATCCTCGAGCTGGCACGCCAGGCGCGGCCCGACATCCGGCTCCTGGTCGCCGAGTCGCGGGCTCCCCTGCACGCCGCCGAGTCGGCCCTGCGGCGGCGGCGCCCGGCCCTCGTGCCGCGGCGCCTGCTCGCGGCCGTGCCGGACCTGCTCATGGGGCGTGAGGCCGCCGACCCGCTCTCGCTGGGGCGCATCCTGCTGTTTGAACCGGACCGCGTCCAACTGGCCCGCCTTTCCGAGGCCCTGCTCGATGAGGGCTTCGAGGTCGCCGCCTGCCGCACCGCGGAGGACGCGGCGCGGCGTACCGTCGAGGACCGCTGCCACGTCGCCGTCGTCGCCGGCAGCGCCGAGTCCCCGGAGGCGGCCGCCCGCGCGGCCGCCAAGCTCCGCCTGATCGACCCCGAACTGCGCCTCGTCTTGACCGTCCGCCGCGGCAGTTTGCAGAGCGCCCTCCAGGGCCTGGCCGCCGTCGTCGAGGTCGGCCTCGACGACTGCCTGCTGGCCCCCGTGGACCCCGACCGCCTGGCCTTCTCGGTCCGCAAGGCCCTGGAGCGCCGCTTCCTCCAGCGCGAGAACGCGCGCCTGCTCGTCGAGCTCCAGCGCACCAACCACGAGCTCGAGAGCCTGACCGGCTTCCAGAAGAACTTCTTCGCCATGGTGGCCCACGACGTCAAGAACCCGCTCGGCGCCATCCTCGGCTACGCTCAGCTGATGGCCCTCAAGTCCAAAGACGCGACGCTGAACCGGCCCATCGCCGCCATCGAGTCGGCGGCCAAGACCTTAAACGGCCTCATCTCGGACTTAGTCGACTTCGCGGCCATCGAGTCGGGCAAGCTCCGCGTCAGCCTCGAGGAGATGGACCTGGCGCGGGTCGTCACCGAGGTGCAGTCGCGGGTGCACGTCGCCGCCGAGCGGCGGCGCATCACCTTGAGCTTAGCCTTGCCGCCCAAGCTCCCCATCCTGAAGGGCGACCCCCTGCGCGTGGGCCAGGTCATCCAGAACCTGTGCACGAACGCGATCCAGTACACGCCCGAGGGCGGCGCGGTGTTCCTCGCCGTGGCGCTCTCGGCCGACAAGGTCACCATCAGCGTGCGCGACACCGGGATCGGGATCTCGAAGGAGGACCTGCCGCGGATCTTCGAGCGCTTCTTCCAGGCCGAGAACGCGCAGGTCATGCGGCGCGCCGGCTTCGGCCTCGGCCTCAAGATCTCGCAGGAGATCGTCAAAGCCCACGAGGGGACGATCGGAGTCTCCTCCGAGCTCGGCAAGGGCTCGACGTTCGCCTTCACCCTCCCCCTGGCCGCGGCCGCGCCGACCTGATATATTAAGGACATGAGACGGACGCGGCTCGCCGCGCTCCTAGCGTTGCTGTTTGTCTCCGGGGCTTCGGCCGCACCCAAGCCCCCGGAGGCGGCACTTCCTCGCGATAGGGCTCGGTCGGCCGCCCCCCGGCGCGCCGCGCGCGCGCCCGAGCCGGAGCCGGCCGCCGCCCAGCCCCCGGAGGACAAGCGCATCCACGTCTCGATGAAGCGCATCAAGGGCCTGGTCGCCGAGATCAAGCCTTTGATGGCGCGCCTGGCCGATTTCAAGGACAGCTACGCCGACGGGGACCTCGCGGCCCTGGGCCGCGAGCGCGAGCCGCTCCTGCGCGAGCTCGAGGCCAAGCGCGAGACCTTGCGCGACGAGACCGACGACTTCAAGACCCTGCGCAAGGAGTTCCAGTTCCGCCAGGGCGCCGCGATCATCTCGGCGATCGCCGGAGGAGGCAGCGCCGACGTCCAGGACAGCCTGCGCCGGGTCATGGACTACGACAACTATCCCAAGGAGGTGGCCCGTTTCCGCGACCAGCTCGACGAGGCCCTGCGCGCCGACCTCTCGGCCTTCGACCAAGCGCGCGCCGCGCGGGAGTCGGCCGTGCACCGCAAGCGGCTGGCCTGGTCGCTGACGGGGGCCGGCGTCGTCTTCATCGTCTTCGTGGGCTGGCTGCTGCGCCGCGCCAAGGGGCGCCGGCGCGAGACGGTGACCGCCATGCCGGTGCGGGTGGTGCCCGAACCGGTGCTGGCCGGCGGCCCCCCCACCCCGGCGCTGGGCCGGACCGCTCCGGTGCGCGCCTTGGGCGGCCCTGCCACCGCCCCGATCGCCCGCCGCGCGGAGCCCGCCCTGGGTGCGATCCTCGGCGGGACCTGGCGCGTCATGTCGCCCCCCTCGATGACCGCGCTGGGCTCGCACTTCGACGGCGAGGAGGTCCAGGTGCGCCGCCCGGTCGTCATCCGCCGCGTGCGCGAGGAACTGCACCGCAACGAGAAGGACCTCGACCGCCTGCTCGAGCGGGCCCGCCAGGTCGCCGCCCTCAAGCACCTCAACCTCTGCGAGGTCTACGCCGTCTTCGTCGAGGAAGACCGGGTCCACATCGTCTCGGAGCGCGTCGACGGCAAGCCGGTCTCCGAGTTCATCGAGCCGGGCAGGCGCATCAACCTCACCTCGGTCAAGCGCGTGCTCGGCCAGGCCGCGCGCGCGGTCGACTACGCCCACCAGTCCAAGATCCTCCACGGCGACCTGACCCCGCAGTGCCTGATGGTCACGCGCGACGGCCTGACCAAGGTCGCCGACTTCGGGATCGGCATCGAGGCCCGTAAGATCGCCGCCAAGCTCTCCTGGTCGGACCCGATCGGCAACCCCGCCTACCTGGCCCCCGAGCAGGAACTCGGCGCCGTGTTCAAGGAGTCCGACGTCTTCTCGCTGGGCGTCATCCTCTACGAGATGGCCATGGGGGTCCAACCGTTCGAGGGGCCCAACTACCTCGCGCAGAAGCGCGAGCGCTCGTTTAAGGCGCCCAGCGCCGCGGCCGGGCTCTCCAAGGACCTCGACAACCTGGTGGCCAAGGCGCTCTCCCCGGAGCCCCAGCACCGCTTCCGGAGCGCGGCCGATTTCGCCGCGGCGCTCGAGAAGCTGCCGGACCCCTGAGCGTGCGGCTCAAGTCCGCACTCCTGGCGGCACTGTCCCTTGCCTTTCTCTCGGCCTGCGCGGGACCTCGCGTGCGAGGCGAGGGCCGGGGCATCGCCGTGGCGGAGTGGGCCCGGCGCGAATTAGGCCGGCCCTACCGGCATGGAGGGAGGGCTCCCGCCTCCGGTTTCGATTGTTCCGGCCTTGCCTGGTGGACCCATCATCAGGCCGGGATCGACATTCCGCCGACCTCCGAGACCCAATTCCGAGCCGGTCGTCAAGTGGGCCGCTCGGCTCTCCGCGCCGGGGATCTGGTCTTTTTCACTACGGAGCGAAGAGGGCCCTCACACGTAGGGGTGTATATAGGAGAGGGGCTCTTCATCCATTCCCCGAAGGCGGGGAGGGACGTTTCGGAAGACCGGTTAGAACAGCGATATTGGAAGAAACGATTTCTTGGCGCCAGACGCTATTGGTAGCGCGAAGAGGATCAGCACCGTCAGCCAAGCCAGCCCGGAGACCCAGGCCGCCGTCGCGAACCCGCGCGGCCGGTAGCGGAACTCCACCGTCGAACGTCCGGCCGGGACGCGCACGGCGCGCTGGACCAGGTTGACGCGCAGGACCTCCTCGGGGACTCCGCCTACCTCGGCCCGCCAGCCCGCGTCCCAGGCGTCGGCCAGGACCAGCCAGCCCGGACAGGGAGACTCCGTCTCCACCCGGACGCGCTGGGAACCGGGCTCGACCACGCGGGCCTCTCCGCCGACGCAGGCCCCCCCGCCCTCCAACGGCCGCGGCGAGACGGCGCGCAGGCGCAGCGCCGCCGAGCCCGCGCGCTGGACGTAGGCCAGGACCTCTTCGTCGGGCACATGCGCCGTCTCATGGACCACATAGGCCCGCGGCAGGGCCGCGGGGTTGTGGTAGACGTTCGGCGTCCCCGTCGCGACCGGCCGGAACTTCGGCGGCATGTCCCAGCGCGTGAGGACATGGGTGACGGCCAGCACGTCGATCCACGGGGAGAACGGGTCGTGGTCGACCAAGTCGAGGACCTTCTCGTAGCGCGCGTAGCGCAGCTCCTCCTGACCGTCGGCCGCGTCGATGCCGTAGGCCGTCGGGAAGTTCGGGAAGAGGACCTCCTTGAACCGGCGCCAGGCTTCGGCGCGCGTCTCACCGGACATCTTGAGGTCATAACGCGTCCGCGGCGTCAGCATGATCCGTCCGGCGCCCAGCCGCTCGAGCGCGGCGGCCGAGGCGGGCGGGTCGGCATAGACGCCGGGCTCGATCGTCTCGGCGCCCCTCCAGGCGAAGAGCAGGAGGTCGGCCGCGATAAAAGCCGTAAGCCAGCGCGCTCGGCGCTCGGGCAGGCGCTCGACGCCTAGACCCGCCAGGACCGAGACGCCCAGGCAGGCCAGATAGGCGGCCTGAGGCGGGAAGCGGATCATCCGCAGAAAGCCGACGTGGTCGTAGAGCCACGGATAGACCGGAAGGTGCCGGCCGAGGGACAGGAGCAAGCCCAAGACGATGAGGGCGGCGAACGGCCGCCAGGGACCTTGCCGGCCGCGCAGGCCCCAGACGGCGGCGGCCGCCGCGAAAGGCCCGAAATAAAGGCCGACGATCCTCGGGTCTCCGCTCGACGGCGTGAAGTAGGCGTTCCACTGAGGCAGGGCCAGCATGGCGAGGAGCTCTCGCGGCGTCAGCGAGTACATCGTCGACCAGTCGTAGCCGAAGCCCGCCGCGCGCACGCTCTCCCCGAGGAAGGCGCCGGTCAGTTGGAGCTGGACGGCGCCCAGCGCCAGGAACGCCGGCGCCGCCCCGGCCAGGACGCGCAGCCAGCGTCTCCGGTCCGGCGAGGCCGCCGCGCAGATCAAGCAGGCCGCCCCGGAATAGAGCAGGAACTGAGGGTGGCCGGCGAAGAGCTGAAGGCAGGCCGCCGCCGCCATGAGAAGGCTGGCGAGCCAAGGCGGCAGGTCCTTCTTGAAGCCGGCCAGGAGGATCAAGGGCAGCCAGACGTAGCTGTGGAAGTGGCTGGGCGCGGCGAAGCGCAGCAGGAAGTTGCCGTTTAGCGCGAACATGACCCCGGCGGCCAGCGCCCCCCGGCGGGACAGACCCAGGGCCTGGGCCAAGGCCGCCATGAAGAGTCCGGCCATCGCCGTATGGGCCCACAGGCTCCAGGCCAAGGCGCGCGGGAAGTCGAGCGGGAGCGCGAGGTAGGTGAAGGGATAGAAGACCGCCGACTGCAGGTTGGCGGCGAACGGGACGCCGCCATAGGCGTGAGGGTTCCAGAGCGGAAGTTCCCCGGACAGGACGGTCCGGCTCAGGAACGCCTGGTTCGGGAAGAACAGCTTGTAGAGCAGGTCTCCGAACAAGGCCGTCCCGGCGAACAGCGGGCGCCACCAGACGCAGGCCGCGAGCAGGCCGAACCCTAGGACCCTTGGCATGGTCGCCTTCTAGCGGCCTCCGAAGCGACCATTTCCTCCGCTATGCTCGGTCATGCGCAGTAGTGTATCCGTTCTGCGGTATAATATCCCCGCTCATGGTGAAGCGCTTCGTGACCGAGTGGTTAGCCCCGTTCGGTCAACCCCGGTTCCGCAAGCCCGATCAATGGGCGGAGCGCCTCAGGCCCACGGCCGACGGCGAGGCCTCCACCCCCCTTCCCGAGGCCCTGCGCGAGGGCGTCGCCCGGGCCCAGGAGGCCCTGCTCGGCAAGCAGAACGGCCGCCAGGGCTACTGGTGCGCGGAGTTGGGCGCCGACACCACCCTCGAGTCGGACGCCATCATGCTCTGGAACTTCCTGGGCCGCGGCGACGACCCCAAGATCCAGCGCCTGGCCCAGACCATCCTCGAGGAGCAGCTCCCGGACGGCGGCTGGAACATCTACCGCAACGGCCCGGCCGAGATCTCGGCCACGGTCAAGGGCTACTGGGCGCTAAAATTCGCCGGGTACAAAGCCGACCACCCGGCCCTGGCCAAGGCGCGCGAGCGCATCGCGGCCCTCGGCGGGATCCACAAGGTCAACACCTACTCCAAGTTCTACATGGCCATGTGGGGCCTCTACGACTGGGACGGCGTGCCGTCGATCCCGCCCGAGATCATGCTGTTCCCCAACTGGTTCTATTTCAACATCTACGAGATGTCGTCTTGGACCCGCGCCATCGTCATCCCGCTGGCCGTCATCTGGTCCGAACGGCCGCCGCTGAGCTGCCCCGCGCACGCGCGCCTCGACGAGCTCTTCCCCGACGCGCGCCGCTTCGTCAGTCTCCGAGAGAACATGCCGGCTCACGGCTTCTTCTCCTGGACCAACTTCTTCCTGGTCTGCGACAAGGTCCTCAAGGGGGCCGAGGGCAAGGGGCCGCACTGGATCCGGGTCTGGGCGCTCAAGCTCTGCGAGGAGTGGATCCTCGAGCACCTCGAGGACTCCGACGGCCTCGGGGCGATCTATCCCGGCATCGCCAACACCATCTTCGCGATGAAGAGCCTCGGCTACTCCGACAACGACCCGCGCCTGCGCGCCCAGGTCCGCGAGTTCGAGCAGCTCGAGCTCGACCGCGGCCCGCGGCTCGAGATGGAGCCCTGCCACTCCCCGGTCTGGGACACCGCGATCGCCGTCATAGGCCTGGCCGAGTCGGGCCTCGACCGCCGCCATCCCGCGCTGGTGCGCTCGGCCGAGTGGCTGCTCTCCAAGGAGATCCGCCGCCCCGGCGACTGGCGCTACACCAATACCGTGGGACCGGTCGGCGGGTGGGCCTTCGAGTTCAAAAACGACTTCTACCCCGACATCGACGACACCGCGATGGTCATGCTGGCCCTGCGCCACGTCGACTTAGACGACCGCCTGGCCCAGCAGCGCGAGAAGGCCTGCCTCCGGGGCCTGCATTGGCTGCTCTCGATGCAGTCGAAGACCGGCGGCTGGGCGGCCTTCGACAAGGACAACACCAAGGTCATCCTGACCAAGATCCCCTTCGCCGACCACAACGCGATGATCGACCCGCCCTGGGCCGACATCGCCGGCCGGGTGCTCGAGCTGTTGGGCTACATAGGCTACGACGCCTCCTACGGCTGCGTCTCGGCCTCGGTCGACTTCGTACGCCGCGAGCAGGAGGCCGACGGCTCCTGGTACGGCCGCTGGGGCGTCAACTACATCTACGGGACCTGGCAGGTCCTGATGGGACTCAAGGCCATCGGCTACGACATGTCCGAGCCTTGGATCCAAAAGGCGGCCAACTGGCTGGCCTCGGTCCAGCACGAGGACGGCGGCTGGGGCGAGACCTGCGCCACCTACAACGACCCCTCGCTCAAGGGAAAAGGACCGTCGACGCCTTCTCAGACCGCTTGGGCCATCCTCGGCCTCATCTCGGCCGGCCGGGTCGACGACCCCGCCGTGGAGCGCGGCGTGGCGCACCTGCTCGACACCCAGCGCCCCAGCGGCGATTGGGACGAGACCGAGTTCACGGGCACCGGCTTCCCCAAGGTCTTCTACCTCGAGTACACCCTTTACCGCGACTCGTTCCCGCTCCTGGCCCTGGGCCGCTACCAGGCCGAGCTGCGCAGCCGCGCGGAGTCGGTCGCCGCGTGAGCCCCCGGAGGATGTGATGCCCGTACCGTTCCGCATGCAGATGACGATGTTCAAGTATATCCTCGGCAAGAAGCTCTCCGGCGCCGAGCGCTACCCGCTGGTCATGATGCTCGAGCCGCTCTTCGCCTGCAACCTCGAGTGCGCCGGCTGCGGCAAGATCCAGTACCCGCCGGACGTCCTGCGCAAGCGCCTGACCCCCGAGGAATGCTGGAAGGCCGCCGACGAGTGCGGCGCTCCTATCGTCACCGTCGCGGGCGGCGAGCCCCTGGCCCACCCCGAGATCGACAAGATCGTCGACGGGCTCGTGGCGCGCGGCAAGTTCGTCTACCTCTGCACCAACGCCATCCTGCTCGAGAAGAACCTCCACCGCTTCAAGCCCACCAGCCAGCTCATCTTCTCGATCCACCTAGACGGCGTCGAGAAGACCCACGACCGCATGGTCTGCCAGGAGGGCGTCTGGAAGGCCGCCACCTCGGCCATCAAGAAGGCCAAGGCCCTGGGCTTCAACGTGATGACCAACTCGACCATCTTCCAGGGCGAGGACTCCGCCGAGTTCCGGCACTTCTTCGACGAGTGCATGGCCATGGGTGTGGACGGGATGATGATCTCCCCCGGCTACGCCTACGAGAAGGCTCCCCAGCAGGACCTCTTCCTGCTGCGCGACCAGACCAAGAAGTGGTTCAAGGAGACCCTCAAGGACTGGCGCAAGATGGGCTGGGACTTCAACCACAGCACCTTCTACCTCGACTTCCTCGAGGGCAAGCGCGACTACGAGTGCACGCCCTGGGGCATCCCGCTCCGGAACGTCTTCGGCTGGCAGCGTCCCTGCTACCTGATGTCGGAGGGCGGCTACGCGGCCTCCTACAAGGAGCTGCTCGACTCCACGGAGTGGGAGACTTACGGCCACGCCTCGGGCAATCCGAAATGCGCCAACTGCATGGTGCACTCGGGCTACGAGCCCTCGTCGGTCAACGACGCCTTCTCGGGCCCCGCCAAGTTCCTGCGCATGGTCTTCGACGTGGCCGAGGTGGCCGGGTCGGTCAAGAAGCGCCGCGCCGGCAAGCTCAAGAACTCCGCCATCCCGTCGGGGTTCCCGGTCTCGCGGCCGCTGCCCGAGGCCGCCTCCAAGGACTCGGAGGCGGCACTTCCTCGCGATAGCGCTCGGTCGTCCGCCGTCCGACAGTAAGGCCTCTTGGCGGACCTAGCTTTCGTCACCGGCGCCACGGGTTTCGTCGGCGCCAACCTCGCGCGGCTCCTGCTCGCCAAGGGCCTGCGCGTGCGCGCGCTGGCCCGCCCCAATTCCGACCGGCGCGGCCTCAAGGGCCTCGACGTCGAAGTGGTCGAGGGCGACCTGCTCGACAAAGCCTCCCTCGAGAAGGCTTGCCAGGGCGCGCGCTGGGTCTTCAACGTGGCCGCCGACTACCGCATCTGGGTCCCCGACCCGAAGGCGATGCTGCGCGCCAACGTCGACGGAACGGTCAACGTCCTGCGCGCGGCGGGCAAGGCCAAGGCCGAGCGCATCGTGCACTGCTCGAGCGTGGCCGCGGTGCGGCTCGACAAGACCGGCGGCTCGGCCGACGAGGACTCCCACTACTCGGGCCCCGACGAGATCATCGGCGTCTACAAGCGCTCGAAGTGGCTCTCGGAGAGGGCCGCGCTGGAGCTGGCCTCCGAAGGCCTTCCAGTAGTGGTGGTCAATCCCGCGGCCCCGATAGGCCCGTGGGACGGGAAGCCCACCCCGACGGGAAAGATCCTGGTCGACTTCCTCAACCGGAAGCTCCCCTCCTACGTCGACACCGGGCTCAACCTCATCCACGTCGGCGACGTGGCCGAGGGCCATTGGCTGGCGGCCCAGCGCGGCAAGGTCGGCGAGCGCTACATCCTGGGCGGCGAGAACCTCACGCTCAAGGCGATGCTCGACCTCCTGGCCGAGGAGTCCGGCCTTCCCGCCCCGCGCTTCCAGACCCCGTACGCGGTGGCCTACGCCTTCGGGGCGCTAGACACCCTGCGCCTGAACCTCATCGGCGGCACCCCGGTGGCCCCGCTCGACGCGGTGCGCATGGCCCGCTACAAGATGTTCTTCTCGGCCGCGAAGGCCGTGCGCGAGCTGGGGCTCCCTCAGCGCAGCGCGAGGCAGGCCGTCGCCGACGCCGTGGCCTGGTTCCGGGAGCACGGCTACGCCCCGAGGCCGGCCGCCCGTGCCTGACGAGAACGCCCTGGTCCTGACGGCCGCCACGCCGTGGGAGGCCCGCCCGTTGGCCCGGGCCCTCGGCCTTGTGACCGACGGTCCCGGCCTATGGCGCGGCACCGTAGGCTCCCGGCGCTCCATCTTAGTCGAGACCGGCATCGGCGCCGCGGCCGCCGCCTCCGCG
Organism: Elusimicrobiota bacterium; assembly: GCA_016196755.1. Taxonomy (GTDB): domain Bacteria; phylum Elusimicrobiota; class Elusimicrobia; order UBA1565; family UBA1565; genus SCTT01. The sequence continues at coordinate 26,738 of JACPXC010000008.1, read as the reverse complement.
ATGGAGCGCGTCTTCGGCTCGGCCAACGGGCATACCCCGGGCCTGGCAGTGTCGACGGGCCTGTGCGGCGCGCTCCAGCCCGGCCTCAAGCCCGGCGACCTGGTCCTCGACGTCCACGGCGCGCCGGTGGAGCTGGCCCTGGCCGCCAAGCCCGCCGCCGAGCGCGCCGGGGTGGCGCTGCACATCGGCGCCATCGCCCACGCCGACCATGTCCTGCGGCCCGAGGAGAAACGCGCGCTGGGCGTCAAGGAGCGCGCCGCCGCCGTCGACATGGAGAGCACGGCCGTAAGGGCCTGGGCCGAAGGACGCGGCTCGGTCTTCGTCGCGGCGCGGGCGGTGCTCGACTCCCTGGAGGACACGGCCCCGTCCTCCGCGCCGGACGGGAACACATTTCCGGACCTGTTGCGCTACGCGGCCGCCCATTGGCGGGAGCTGCCCCACCTCGCCATGACCGGCTTGCGCACGCGCGCCGCGATGGACGCCCTAGGGCGATTCTTGGCAATATACCTCGGAGAAGACCATGAGCATGCACCCGAGGCTTGAACGCTCCCTGAAGAACGCCGGCCGTCTCGTCGAGGCCGAGCTCAAGGCGCGCATCCGCAGCGTCGGCCGGGCCCCGATCACCTTCTTGGGCACGGCGCCCGGAGTCCTGCGCAAGTCGATGCTCTACTCGCTCATGGCCGGCGGCAAACGCCTGAGGCCGGCGCTGGTCTTTGAAGCCGCGGCCTGCTGCGGCCTCTCCCCCCGGAAGGCGCTGGCCACGGCCGGCGCGCTGGAGATGATCCACACCTACTCGCTCATCCACGACGACCTGCCTGCGATGGACGACGACGACCTGCGGCGCGGCAAGCCCACCAACCACAAGGTCTTCGGCGAGGCCACGGCCATACTCGCCGGCGACGCCCTGCTGACCCTGGCTTTCGAGGCCGCGGCCGACAACGCGGCCTCTTTGAAGCTCTCCGGCAAGGGGGCCTCCGAGCTCGTGCGCGTCATCGCCGCCGGCTCCGGCTGGCGCGGGATGGTGGGCGGACAGATGGCCGACCTTGAGTCCGAGAACACCAAGGACCACTCTTTGACAAACGGCCGCCGCGCTTGGGCCAAGAAGCGGCTGGATTTCATCCACACGCACAAGACTGCGGCTTTAATAACGGCCAGCCTGGAAGCCGGGGCAATCTTGGCCCAAGCGTCCAAGAAGAAGCGCATCGCCCTCCGAAACTACGGTAGAGCCGTCGGTCTGGCGTTCCAGATCGCCGACGACGTCCTCGACCGGGTCGGCGACAAGGCCAAACTGGGCAAGAGCGGGTCGGATTTGGCCAACTCGAAGCTGACCTACCCCCGCCTCTACGGCGTCGAGGCCTCCCAGGCGATGGCCAAAACCTGGGTGCGCCGCGCCCACGCCGCCCTGGCTCCCTTCGGCAAGCGGGCGGCCGTCCTCCACGACCTGGCCGACTATGTCGTGTCTCGCGACCGCTGACCGGTTCCAGTGAATCCCAGCGTCGTCGCTAAGACCTTCGGCCTTAGCGGCGATGACGCGGCGCCCTTCGCGGCGAAGTGGATCCCCAAGAAATGGAAACCGCGCATCGTCTCAAATGGGCTTTGGGACGAGGATAATTCAGGCGATGTCCACTATGGGTTCCACGGCCGACTAATCAGACTGGAGGCTTTCCCCTCGGCCCACAAAAGCATCCGCGACGATGTTTTGCGCTGGCTCTCATCGCAGTTGAAAGGACGATCGAGGATCATCGTTTGACTGGCGATCCGATAGTCGTCTGGCGCACTGTAGCGTTCTGCGCCGCGACGTTCCTCGCTGGCTGCGCAGTCCCGCCGCACCGCTCCCGGCCGTCGCGGCTGGGCCCGACGCGCACGAACCGGGTCCAAGCCGCCTACGCCAACCTCCGGCCCGCGCTGGCGGAATGGGACCTCGAGACTTACGGCAGGGATTGCCTCCTGCTCTACGAAGAAAAGGAGGAATGGCTTCTCGGCTGCTCCGAGATGGCGGGCAAATCCGGCTTCGAAGCGACGGGCGAGGTCTGGGACGCTCACGCGATACTCTGGAACGAGCCCGCTCTGACGTTGAGCGAAAAGCACCTCCCCTACGAAAACATCAAGCTGTCCATGGTGGGGACGGTAGGCACGCATAAGGACGAGAAGGGAGGCGCGCCGAACCCGGTCCTCATCATCCAGGAGTGGGACGCGCTCCACAAGAATCACCCCGGGTTCCAGGACGCGCCGATAGAGGAATGGCTCGGGGTGTTCGTGCACGAGGCCTTCCACGCGCGTCAGATGTGGCATCCACAGGTCCGGGCGGTGATTACGCGATGGGATGAGCCGAATCGTCCCGTCACTGGTGACGACCTGGCGTCCTTTTACACTCTCAACGAGGGTTTTCGCGCGGCTTTACACGCCGAATTCGCCCTGCTTGAGGCGGCCACCGGCGGTCCACAACTGCCTCCCATTGAAGCCCGGCGCGTTCTCGCCGATTGGCTGAGGCTCTATCGGGCCAGGGAACGGGCGTTCGGACCGGCGCTGGAGGCGGCGTTTCCGGGCAGGGACGCGTGGTTCATGGATGGATTCGAGACTTTTTTGGAAGGCTCCGCCCGCTACGTCGAGTCCAAATTTCTGATCTCCCCCCAACCGGTGACCTTGGGCTCATTGAACAACGAGCCTACATATCGGCATTTCGAGCAAAGTCTCGGAAAAGGCCCCGCCCAGCTTCCCGGCCTGGGCAAGCCGGGCTCCAAGTACTTCTACGCCTTAGGGATGCATCTATGCCACCTCCTAGACTCGGCGGACCCCGCGTGGAAGTCGCGGGTCTTCGAATCAGACCGCTTGCTGATAGGGCAGGTGGAAAGAGCCAGTGCCGGACTTTGACTTTATGACAATCCGGCAGATTTAAAGCCCTCTCTGCCGGCCTCCAAGCGTCAAGCCGCCGCTTTCCAATACGCCTGGCGATATAATGGTATAACTGTTATACTATCAGCAATGGAGCGTTTCGAGTTCGATCCTCAAAAGAGCGCGCTTAACGACAAGCGCCACGGGGTCGATCTCGAATGGGCACAACGCTTATGGGACGTCACGCATGTCATCGTTCCCGCCAAAGACGTCGTTGGCGAGAGTCGATTCTTGATCCTGGCGAAGGTTTTCGACAAATGTTATGCCGCCGTTTTTACCCGCCGAGGCGAGACGATCAGACTGATCAGTTGCCACAGGGCAGATAGCCGTTTGGAGAGAATCTATGAAAGCAGCATCCAGAACTAAAAAAACCGGCAAGCGTATCACAGCTTCGGCATTCGATGAGAGATTCGAAAAGGGCGAAAGCATCCTTAAGTATCTAGACCTAAAGAATGCCACGGTCGTTCAAAGAGTTAACGTCGATTTCCCTTCATGGATGGTCGACATGCTCGATCGTGAGGCTGTCAAACTCAACGTCTCGCGGCAGGCGATTATCAAGATGTGGATCCGAGAGCGTTTGGACCCGTCGCATCGACTTACGCTTTGAATGACGGCGTCATACATAGAGAAGCTGAGAAGTTGACCCGCTCCCCCAGCAACTTATCCTCGCAACGATCGCGCCCTTGACAAATGATAGCATCCTGCTATCATTAGCTAAGTGCTGCTCATAGGCCGGGACCTGATTCTAGAGTTCCAGCGGAAGCACCCGGATTCCCGAGCCCCCCTGAGCGCGTGGACCCAAACCGTCGAGCAGAACCACTTTAAGCACTTCGTAAGCCTTAAGCAGACGTTTGGATCCGCCGCCCGAGGGTCGCCTTACACCGTTTTCAATATCGCAGGAACAAAATACCGCCTCATGGCGACAATCAACTACGCGCTCCAATCCTTGACAGTTACGTCATGACCCGCCCCGAGTACGACAAAGGCCGCTGGAGGAAACCAAGATGACTATCGCGATGCTTGAGAGGAAGCTCAAGCCCTTGGAAGTCCCGGTGCCCAATGGAATCCTTCGCTGGCTCTATCTCCATCTCCCCCCTCAGCCGATGAAGAACCGTAAGATGCATCGCGATTACAGCGCCGGCGTCAGAATCCTCATGGAGTCCAACTCAACTCTTGATGCCGGATCCAAAGCCGCAATTACACAGTACCTTAGCGCTGTTCTCCCATTCATCGCGCAGTACGAAAAGAAGGAATTCGCAGTAGCCTCCTCGACTCCTGAAGAGGTTTTTCAGTTCCTTCTGGTCCAGAATGACCTGAGCCAATACGACGTCGCCAAGGAGCTTGGTGGACAACCCGTTGTATCAGAGGTACTCCGTGGGAAACGGCGTCTTACGCGAGAGCATATCGAGCGCCTCAGCAAACGATTCGGCGTAACCCCGGCGACCTTCTATCCCGGTGGGAACGCATCGTAACTGAGACCTGCCGCTGTGCACGTCATATGAAAACGACGCCCGAGCTATTCGTCATCGCCGGTCCGAATGGGGCTGGCAAGACGACTTTCGCCCGGGAATTCCTGCCCCGGCACGCGAAGTGTCAGGAATTCGTGAACGCCGACCTGATCGCCACCGGGCTTTCGCCATTTGCTCCATCAACAGCGGCGATGGAGGCTGGTCGCATCATGCTCGGAAAGATCAACGAATTGGCCGCACAGCGGCGCACCTTTGCCTTCGAGACTACCCTTTCTGGTAGAGGGTACTTGGCGCTCTTTAGAAGGCTCAAGCGCGAGGGATATCGAATCCATGTCGTGTTCCTATGGTTGCCCCGCGTCGAACTCGCAATTCAGAGAGTGAAGGATCGTGTCCATCGAGGCGGACATTCGGTCCCGGAACCGGACATAAGAAGGAGGTTCGCCCGCGGAGTCGGCAACCTGCTGACGGAGTATCATGCGGTGGTGGACACTTGGGGTCTTTTTGACAATTCAGGCAACAATCCCCTTCCCATCGCGGAAGCGGATAATGGAAAGGTTATCGTGGCGGACGCTCCGCTATTCATTAAGATTAAAGGAGGATTGCGATGAGCAACAAGCGAAAGTCCGGGAGGCGGACTTCGACCATCATGCAAAGGGCCGGAAAGGCGCTCCGAATCGCCGTCGCGAGGACCATTGAGGAGCACCGACTGAGCGGCGACCCTATCGTGGTTTGGAAGAATGGCCGAGTGGTCAAAATTCCGGCCAATAAGATTCCTCCCGCGCGTTAATCAGATTTTCGGGATCTCCGAAAACTGCGGCCGACGACTCTTACGCAGCCGATTACTTGGATTATCAATGAAGTAAGGGCGGACATGAATTCACGAAGGAGGTCACCAACCCACCCTGGCGGGATTTTGAAAAGGCACTATCTCAAGCGCCTGTCTTTGGCCGTTTCCCAAGCCGCAGTGGCCCTCGGCGTCTCCCGCAAGACCGTCTCGAATATCCTCAACGAACGCGGAGCCGTGACCCCAAACATGGCTCTCCGCCTGGCCCGGACCTTCCGGACTACCCCTGAACTCTGGCTTAACCTCCAAAGGACCCACGACCTTTGGCACGCCACCCACGACTCGAAAAGCTGGCAGCGCGCTAAAGTCCTCCCCCACACTCCCTAGGTCCTCAGGGCATAGCCGTTTCGGCCTAGCTTCCTCTTATATTTGTTAGAATGTGTCCCTGATTTAGCCGGGATGTATTCCCGGCCTTGAGAGCGTGCCCCAGATGCAATATCTGCCCAAGATCGAGTCCCCCAAAGACCTCCGCCAGCTCCCCAACTCGGCCCTTCCCACGGTCGCCAAAGAGCTCCGCGAATGGATCCTCGAGTGCGTCTCGAAGCTCGGCGGCCACCTGGGCTCCTCCCTGGGCTCGGCCGAGATCACCACGGCCCTCCATTACGTCTTCGACACCCCCAAAGACAAGATCGTCTGGGACACCGGGCACCAGACCTACGGGCATAAGATCCTCACCGGCCGCCGCGAGGCCCTCAAGCGCATCCGCCAGGCCGACGGCATCTCGGGCTTCCTCAAGCGCGACGAGTCCGAGTACGACGCATTCGGCGCCGGCCACGCCTCCACCGCCATCTCCGCGGCCACCGGCATGGCCGCGGCCCGGGACCTAAAGAACGAGAATTTCAAGGTCGTCGCCGTCGTCTCCGACGGCTGCATCACCGGCGGCGAGTCCTACGAAGGACTCACCAACGCCGGGGCCCTGCAGACCGACATCATCGTCATCCTAAACGACAACCAGATGTTCATCTCCAACAAGGTCGGGGCGATGAGCACCTTCCTGACCCGGCTCCTGACCCTGGGCGCCGTGCGCGACGCCGGCGTCGAGGTCAAGAAGTTCCTGGCCCGCTTCAAGTTCTGGGGCGCGGTCATCACCCGGGTCGTCAAGCGCACCCGCGTCCTGCTCTTCCCCGGCATGCTCTTCGAGGAGATGGGCTTCCAGTACTTCGGGCCCGTCGACGGCCATGACATCCACAACCTCGTCGAGGTCCTCCGGCACATCAAGAGCCTCAAGGGCCCCGTCCTCATCCACTGCGTCACCAAGAAGGGCAAGGGCTACGACGCCGCCGAGAAGGATCCCTATACCTGGCATGGCCCCGGCAAGTTCGACGTGGCCCAGGCCAAGATGATCAAAGGCGAGAAGCCCGCCGCGCCGACCTACACTTCGGTGTTCGGCAAGACCCTGCTCCGCCTGGCCGAGGAAGACCCCCGCGTCGTCGCCATCACCGGCGCCATGCCGGAGGGCACCGGCACCGACATGTTCCGGGACCGCTTCCCCAAGCGCTACTTCGACGTCGGGCTGGCCGAGCCCCACGCCGTCACCTTCGCGGCCGGCCTGGCCTGCGAGGGCTATCGGCCGGTGGTGGCCATCTACTCGACCTTCCTGCAGCGCGCCTACGACCAGATCGAGCACGACGTCTGCCTCCAGAAGCTGCCGGTCGTCCTCGCGCTCGACCGCGGCGGCCTGGTCGGCGCCGACGGCCCAACCCATCACGGGGTCTTCGACTATTCCTACCTGCGCATGATCCCCAACATGACGGTCATGGCGCCGGCCGACGAGAACGAGCTCCAGCACATGCTCAAGACCGCGCTGGCGATGAACGCCCCCGTCTCGCTGCGCTACCCGCGCGGCGAGGGCACCGGCGCCAAGCTCGACGCCGCTCTCGAGACCATCCCGGTCGGCAAGGGGGTGCGCCTGCGCGACGGCCACGACGGCACCATCGCCGCCATCGGCAACCGGGTCGCTCCCGCCCTCGAGGCCGCGAAGCTCCTCGAGCGCGCCGGGCTCTCGGTCGGCGTGCTCAACATGCGCTTCGTGAAGCCCTTGGACCGCGACCTGCTCCTCCAGGCGCTCGAGAAGAGCGAGCGCCTGGTGACCGTGGAGGACAACGCCGTCCAGGGCGGCTTCGGCTCGGCCGTGCTCGAGGCCCTGGCCGACGCGCACCGGCCGGCCCAGGTCCTGCGCCTGGGGATCCCCGACCAGTTCGTCTCCCACGGCACGATGGACCAGCTCTACGCCCAGCTGGCCTTGGACGCCGCCGGCATCGCCCGGCGCACGGCCGAGTGGCTCGGCGCCAAGACCCTTCCGGCGGTGCAGGCATGAATGCGGCCCCCTTCGCCGACACCCACGTCGACACCCTGGTCATGGCCAAGCTGCGCGGCTTCTGCGCCGGCGTCGTGCGCGCCATCGACGTCGTCGAGAAGGCGCTCGACGTCTGCGGCAAGCCCGTCTACGTCAACCACGAGATCATCCACAACAAGTACGTGGTCAGCGACCTGGCCGCCAAGGGCGCCGTCACCGTCGAGAACCTCTCCGACGTCCCCGAGGGCGCCTGGCTCATCTTCTCGGCCCACGGCGTGGCCCCGGCCGTCATCGAGGACGCCAAGCGCCGCAAGCTCAAGATGATCGACGCCACCTGCCCGCTGGTGACCAAGGTCCACCTCGAGGCCATCAAGTACGCGAAGGAGGGCTACTCCATCATCCTGATCGGCCACGACGACCACGTCGAGACCATCGGCACGATGGGCGAGGCCCCCGCGCACATACAGGTGGTCGGCACCACGCTCGAGGCCGAGGCCGTGACCGTCCCCGACCCCGAGAAAGTGGCCTACCTGACCCAGACCACCCTCTCGCTCGACGACGCCGCCGAGGTCGTGGCGGTGCTCAAGCGGCGCTTCCCGAAGCTCAAGTGCCCGCCCAAGGACGACATCTGCTACGCCACCCAGAACCGCCAGAACGCGGTCAAGGTCCTGGCACCCAAGGTCGATGTGATCTTGGTCCTCGGCGCCCCCAACAGCTCGAACTCGGTGCGCCTCTGCGAGGTCGCCGAGGCGCGCGGCCGCAAGGCCTACCTCATCGAGCGCGCCACCGACATCCAGCCCGAATGGCTCAGGGGCGTGAAGACCCTGGGCCTCACCGCCTCCGCCTCGGCCCCCGAGGTCCTGGTCCAGGAGGTCATCGACTTCTGCCGCTCGCGCCTCGGCGTCACCAAGGTCGTCGAGGACGTGACCGTCGAGGAGGACGTCCACTTCTCGCTGCCCTACGAGCTCGAGAAGCTCCTCAAGGACCGCGGCGCCGCGGCGGCTTGAGCGTGCGCGATGGACGCTGGCTCTCCCCCCGTCACCCGGCCCGCGAGGCCTTCGAGCGGGATTTCCCCAAGGTCGACCTCGAGGCCCTTGCGGTCTATTGCCCCGGCTGCAAGGCCGTCGTGAAGCTCTCGCGCCGCAGCCTCAACGCCCGGACCGCCGGCTGGTGCATGGCTTGTTCGCGCGGCGTCGCGGCATGACCGAGACGTTCGCGGTCTGCGGCGGCTTAGCGGTCCTCTTCGCGGCGGCCGCCCTGTTCCAGAAGACGCTCTACGGCGCGGCGATGTGCCTGCTAGGCGTCCTGCTCGAGACCGCCGTCCTGTTCATCCTCCTGGGTTCGCCTCTCTTGGGCTTTCTGCAAGTCCTTGTCTACGCCGGAGCCGTCATGGTCCTCGTCGTCATCGCCATCCTGGCCTCCCCGCCGAAGCTGTCCGGACGCTGGGCCGAGCTCAACGTGCCTCGGCCCGTGGCCTGGCTGGCGCCGCTGGCCGCCTTCGCGGGCCTCATGGCCGCGGGACAGAGCCTCGGCGGCGTCCACGCCCTGCCCCAGGCCGGTCCGGCGCTGGAGCGGGCCATGGCGCGGCTCCTGTTCGGCCCCTGGGCCCTGGCCACCGAGGCCGTGGGCGTCCTCGTCCTCATCGCCTCGCTGTCGGTCCTCAAGGAGGACGCGTGAACGCCGAGTGCGTCGTCTGGACCACCGCCTCGGCGCTGTTCGCCGTGGGCGCGGGCTTCATCGTCCTGCGCCGCCAGCTCGTGGCCATGATCATCGGCGTGGAGCTCATGGTCAACGCCGCCAACATCCTCATCGTCTTCACCGCCGCCCGCCGCGGAGACCCGGCCGGCTTGGCCGTGGCGCTGCTGACCTTGGCCGCCGCCGCGGCCGAAGTCGTGGTCGGCCTTTCCCTCATCATGTCCATGCGGCGAGGGGAAGACGAGGTCCCGGAGACGCAGACCCTTCGAGGCATGGCGGGATGAGCGAGCTGCCCGTCTGGGCCTTCGTCCCGCTGGCGGCCCCCGTGGCCGCTCTGACGGTCGGCTTCTTCCTCACCCACCGGGTGCGCCCCTCGGCCACCCACCTCCCGATCCTGCTCTCCTGCTCCGCCGTCGCCGCGGCCGCGCTGGCCCTGCTCGGCGGGGCGCTGGGCGGGGCCTCCTGGTCGGGACGGCTCTTCACGTGGATCGCCGTCGGCTCCATGCGCGTCGACTTCGGCCTGCTCTACGACCCCCTCACCGTCTCGGTGCTGGCCATGGTCAGCGTCGTCGGCCTGCTCATCCACGTGTACGCCTCGGCCTACATGGCCCACGACCGCGGCTTCTCGCCGTTCTTCCTGTACTTCCACATGTTCTTCTTCATGATGATCGGCCTCTTGACCTCCGACAACTACCTCCAGCTCTACCTGTTCTGGGAAGGGGTCGGCCTGGCCTCGTTCCTCCTCATCGGCTTCTGGAGCCACAAGGCCACCGCGCGCGCCGCGGCCTGGAAGGCCTTCCTGACCAACCGGGTCGGCGACGTGGGCTTCCTGCTGGCCATCCTGCTCATGTTCCGCTGGGCGGGGACGACGCGCTTCGCCGACGTCTTCGCCGCGCCGGGCCTGATCAGCCCCGACCGGGCCTTCATCGTCGGCGCCCTGCTGTTCTGGGCCGCCTGCGCCAAATCCGCGCAGTTCCCGCTCTACGTCTGGCTGCCCGACGCGATGGAAGGCCCGACGCCGGTCTCGGCGCTGATGCACGCCGCCACGATGGTCACCGCGGGCGTGTTCCTCCTCGCGCGCTCCTACCCCTTGCTCGAGCGCAGCCCGGGCCTTCTGGCCTTCATCGCCCTCATCGGCGGGATCACCGCGGTCTGGGGAGCGGTCGGCGCGATCTTCCGCAAGGACCTAAAGCGCGTCCTCGCTTACTCGACGGTCAGCCATCTTGGCCTCATGACCTTGGGGCTGGGCGCCGGCGGGGTCTTCCCCGCGGTGTTCCACCTGATCGTGCACGGCTTCTTCAAGGCCGCGCTCTTCCTCTGCGCCGGCAACGTCATCCACGGCCTCCACGACTCGCTGGGCGGCGCCCCGTCCGCCACGGTGGAGGACGCCGGGGGCCTCGGCCGCGACATGCCTCTGACCTTCGCCGCGTTCACTTTGGCCGCGCTCTCGCTGGCCGGGGTCCCCCCGCTCGGGGGCTTCTGGTCGAAGGAGCTCGTGCTCTCGGGCGCCTTCGCGTTCCCGGGACTGGCCGTCCTGGGCATGCTGACCGCCATGGGCTCGAGCCTCTACATCGGCCGCCTCTTGTTCCTCACCTTCCTCGGAGAGCGCTCCTGGCAGCGCGGCAAGGACGCCCACGCCCACGAGGTCTCGCCGGCCATGTGGGTCCCCGTCATGCTCTTGGCCGCGGGCGGCGCGGTCGCCGGACTGTTCGCCGCCCCGCTGGCGCATCTGTTGGGCGCCGCGCACGGGCACCCGTCCCACCTCGTCACCGCGCTCTCGTTGACGGCCATGGCCGCCGGCGCTGTCCTGGCTTGGGTCTGCGCCGACGGCGCCCCGGCCTGGGAGCCCACCTGGCGCGCGCGCTTCCCCGCCTTCGCGGAGGCCGTGGAGTCGGACTGGGGCTGGCAGCCGTTCTGCCACTCCCTAGCGCGCGGCGTCGGGCACGGCGCGGCGTTCCTCGGCGGCGTGGTCGAGGGCGCGCTCTGGGACCCAGGCACGGAGGACCTGGCCCGCTCCATCCCCGCGGCCGGGGAGCTGCTCGGCCGCCGCGCCCGGGGCCTCCTCAACGATTACGCCTGGTGGATGACGGCCGGCGCGGCCGCGCTGGCGCTCATGGTGACGACATGTCTGTGAGCCTGCTCTGGATCATCCCCGCCGGCGCCGCCGCGCTGACGCTGGCCGCCCCGTCGGCGCGCGCCGCGCGCGCCCTGGCCTTGCTCACCGCGGCGGCGGTCCTGGCCTACTCCCTGACCTTGATCGTCCCTTTCCGCGCCCAAGACGGCGTCCTGCGTTTGGTCGAGCTGGGGGCCCCCGGCGCCTACGGCATCCGCTACTCGGTGGCCGTCGACGGCGTGTCGCTGGCGCTGTGCTGGCTGACCGCCTTCCTCACGGTCCTGTCCCTGGGAGCCTCATGGGCGGGCGGGCATGGGAAAGGCTTCTGGGCGGCCTTCCTGGCGCTCGAGGCCGCCATCATGGGCGTCTTCACGATGCAGAACCTGTTCTGGTTCTACTTCTTCTGGGATGCGTCTCTCATCCCGATGTTCTTCATCATCGGCCTGTGGGGCTCCGCGAACCGCCGCAAGGCCGCGTTCAAGTTCATCCTCTACACTTTCGTGGGCGGCCTCGCGCTCCTGGTCGGCCTGACCGGCCTCGTCGCCCTGCATCACCAGGCCACCGGGACCTGGACCTGGGAGATCGCCGAGCTGACCCGCGGCACGGCCGGCGGCCCCTGGGCCAAGTACGTCTTCCTCGCCATCGCCGCGGGCTTCGCGGTGAAGGTGCCGGTCTTTCCGCTCCACAACTGGCTGCCCGACGCCCATACCGAGGCCCCCGCGGCCGGCTCGGTGATGCTGGCCGGCGCCATGCTCAAGATGGGTGTCTACGGCTTCCTGCGCGTGCTGGTGCCGGCCTTCCCAGCGCTATCGGCGGAAGCCCTGCCTTGGGCGGCCGGCCTCGGCGTGGCCAGCATCCTCTACGGCGCGCTCTGCGCGATGGCGCAGTCGGACTTAAAGCGCCTGATCGCCTTCACCAGCGTCAGCCACATGGGCTTCTGCGTGGTCGGCATCTTCTCGCTGACCCCCGAAGGCCTCTCCGGCGCGGCGCTCCAGATGCTCAACCACGGCCTCTCCACCGGGGGCCTCTTCCTGCTCGTCGGATTCCTATACGAGCGCGCCCACACCCGCGGCCTCGACGACTTCGGCGGCCTGGCCGCCACGGCGCCCTGGTTCACGTTCTTCTTCGCCTTCGTGATGCTCTCCTCGATCGGCCTGCCCGGGCTCAACGGCTTCGTCGGCGAGGCCCTGACGCTCTACGGTCTCCTCCAGGCCTGCTGGCCCCTGGCGCTGGCGGCCTCGCTGGGGGCCGTGCTGGCGGCGGCGTACGGCCTGCCGTCGTTTCAGCGCGTGTTCTGGGCCCCGCCCGGCCCGTCCTCGCGCTCGGGCGAGGTCTCTGACATGACCCTGCGCGAGCAGGCCATCCTCTGGAGCCTGGCGGCCCCCATCCTCGGCCTGGGACTCTTCCCGAAGCCGCTCTTGGCGCTGATGGCGCCGGCCGTGGCGGCGCTGGCGAGGCGCTGATGACGCTCTGCGCCGACTTCGCCGCCGCCCGACCCGCCGTGGCCCATGCCGCGGCGCTGGTCGCCCTGTCCTTGGCCGCGCTGGCCGGGCCGCGCGGCCCCGGGCAGGCCCCGCGCGTCCTGGCCGCCCTGGGCTGCCTGCTCGCCCTCCAGTGCGCGGCCTTCTCGCCGGACGCTGCCGGAGCCCTGTTCGCGCTGGACGGCACGGCGCGGCTCTGGTCGGGCCTGTTCGCGCTGGCGGGACTGCTTTTCCTCGCCGCCCGCGGCCCGCTGACGGCGCGCTCGGCCGCGCTCCTGGCGGGCTCGCTTTGCGGGATGTCGCTGTTGGCCTCGGCCGACAACCTCTTCGCGCTGTTCTTGGGCCTGGAGCTCATGAGCCTGCCGGTCTATCTCCTGCTCCACGGCCTGCGTCCGGACCACCGCTCGCTGGAGGGCGCGCTCAAGTACTTCTTCGCGGGCGCGCTGGCCGCCGGCCTCTTCCTCTTCGGGATGGCGGCCTATTACACCGGCACCGGCAGCTTCGCGCTGGGCCCGGCCCCCGAGGCTTCCCCGGCCGCGGCGCTGGGCGTGGCCTTGATGGCGGCCGCGGCGCTGTTCAAGCTCGGCGCGTTCCCGTTCATGTTCTGGCTGCCCGACGCCTACGAGGCGGCCGAGGCCGAACTGGCCGCCTTCATGGCCACCGCCGTCAAGGCCGCCGGAGCGCTCCTGCTCATGCGCGTGCTCTCGCTGGGCGCCGGCCGCGTCGAATCGCTGGCCATCCCGGCTCTGGCCGTGCTGACGATGACCTTCGGCAATCTCCTGGCTCTGCGCCAGCGCGACCTCCAGCGCCTCTTGGCCTGGTCGTCGGTGGCCCACGCCGGCTACCTGGTCGCCGCGATCTGGGCCTGGCGGCGCTTGGGCGGGACGCCCGCCGCCGCGGCCACGGTCTATCTCTACCTGGCGCTCTATCTGGCCTCGAGCGGCGGCGCCTTCCTCGCCCTCAAGGCCGCCGGCGTGCGCCGGCGCGACGACCTGGCCGGCCTCGGCCAGCGCGCCCCGCTGGCCGCGACGACCCTCGTCGTCCTGCTCCTCGCGCTGGGCGGCGTCCCGCCCACCGGAGGCTTCCTCGCCAAGTTCTTCGTGCTCTGGGACCTGTGGCGCGCCGGCGCGCCGGGGCTGGCCGCCGCGGTGGCCCTCAACAGCCTCATCGGCCTGGGCTATTACGTCGGCCTGGTGAAGGCGCTGGCGCTCGACCCCGCCCCGGAGACGCCCCGCGGCCCGGGCTCCTGCCCGCGCTGGGGCCTGCGCGCGGCCGTCCTGGCCTGCGCGGCCGGGGTCCTGCTCTCGGGCGTCATGCCCGGCCTGCGCGACGGGATCGAGGGGCTGCTGCGATGATCACCGCCCTGGTCCTCAACGTCCTGGTCTGCGGGGCGCTGGCGCTGGCCATGGCCTTCGCCTCGAACCTGCTCGGCCCCAAGAAGCCGATGGGCGCCAACAAGGCCATGCCCTTCGAGACCGGCATGGCCCCCTTCGAGCCGGCCTTCGGCAAGATGACGGCTACCTACCACCGCTACGCGGTGCTCTTCGTGGTCTTTGACGTGGACCTGGCGTTCCTGGTCCCGTTCATCCTGCTGCGGCCCGAGGTCAGCCGGGCGGAACTACTGACGCTGACTGGTTTCGTGACGCTCGTGGCGCTGACGTTGGCCGTAGTCTGGCGCCAAGGAGCGCTGAATTGCGACTGAAGAATGCCGCAAGCTAGGCTTGCTGTATTCGAGCTCCGAGCCCGGCTGACAAGCTTGGAGGCGGGGCTTGAAGGGGAGAGACTCCCCTTATGCTGGGCGGGAAGCGGTTTGAATACGTTGACGGGCGGCACGGTGTATCACGGGAAGATGGGATGGGAAGGAAGAGGATTCCACTGCGAATAGGGATGTTTTCTTAAATCGTTCCTTTTTCTGGCCGCAATACACTGACCGATGTATTCTTACGTTAGCCGCACTGAGAATCTATGGCGACATTCGAACAGAAGCGCGACGTCGTGCGGGAGCGGTATCCCATTCCGTCTCTCTTTGAGCCTAGGCATGGTCTAGGGCTCTTCCGCCGGGATCCCAAGAAATTCTTCCCGGATGATGTGGCATCACGCTGGATGTTGAGCCTCTTGGCCGCCGCCCACGACATTGGATTGAGTTTGAAGATGGTAACCCCGTTCATGGTATCCCCAAACCTTAAGAAGAAATTCTCCCGCCAATACCGATTCAGCCACCTCTTCTATTTCTGGCGTCTATGGCTTTCTCATTCGCACGAGGCATGGCTCATGTTCAACCGTCCGGTTCGGCATCCCATAGTGGAGGCAGTCAAAGCCGCCCCAGAAGTCAGACGCGCCTTTGAGGAAGTCTGTAGGACACGCGGGAGAGCAATCGTTCGGGGCCTTACTGCCGGCGACCTGATGGAAAAATGTCGGAACATTACTTTCCACTACGACGAACGGGACGGCGATAAGTGGCGCTCGCAGCTCCGAAGCATTCCTCGCCGATTCCCCCTCTGCATTGTCGATGGAGAAGGGAAAGATGTTGATGCTCGGTGGCTTATTGCGGATGAGTACCTGCTTTCTCGTCTGAACCGGATAAAATTTAGTAGCCGCCGTCTTCATCGGACCACTTCTAGATTGACGCATCAGATCAATGGGTTGATTCGCGTGTGTCAGAAAGCATACTTCAGTGAGCGAGACGGAAGGCTGGGTCAGAGATTGGGCGGCTAACTCGATGTTAGGCTAACCCAATGGAGACATAATGACGACACGAATTTTGACCGGAATAGTCCTCGTAATCCTCGGCGCCGTCAACGCGCGGGCCGACTCCGCCTATCGCTGTAAAATGAATGCGTGGGGTGGGCGGCATTATCAACATACGCTTGTTGAAACGAAGCAGTGGTGCGGGGAACGGCCATGCAATCAGGCTTCGCCATTTGAGGCCGTTCGATTCTCTTCTGCAAACTTTGATGACACTTCCTATCGAGAGTATGCCCTCACCGTCAGGGATAAGGGACGAAAAGTTGGAATCAAGAGTTTCTGGGGAAAGGATGAGGCTGGGAAATCCTTTTCAGAAGAATTCGAGGCCGGCGTTGTCTCCTCCGATGGATCGGTATTGATGATGGTTTATTTGAATCCGACGGGTAATAAGCTCCATTCATATGCGTTGGACTTGAAGCGCAAGGTGCTTCTCTCTTCATCCGTTGAAAACGGCATTACTGCCATTAGTACGGTTGCAAGGACGTTTGATTGCGAGTGAGGTGGCCTAATTATGGTTAGCCGCACGTAGAGGTACGGGAGGAGTGAAAATGACGGAGGGAAGCAAGAAATGTGACGAATGCGAGGGCTCTCTCCTTGAACCTGGTTTAAGTCCTTTCTGCGAGAATTGTGGGAAGGTAAGGTGCAGGATTTGCGAGTTGAAGCACAGCAAAGAAGAGTGTCGTCTCCGGAAAGAGGGCAAACTGTGGTAAAAGCCTGGATGTGGGAGGGAGGTCCGAATGAGTCGAGCTAACTCGATCGCACTACTTTTTATCGCGAGCCTTGTCTTGACGGATGCAGCATCGGCCGCCATCCCGGACGTAAGTCTTGAGGTAGCAGTCCGAACGAAGGAAGGAGAGAAGATTGATGACGGCGTCCACATACTTGAGTTGAGATGTGGTGGAGGCAATTGTTCTCTCACGTCTATTTCCCTCAACCAGTGCATCGAACAACCATCGGGGAAGAAGGGTTTTTTTCCCAAAGTTCAGCGTTCTACAACTTTGGATGGCGAGATAACTGTCCGGCGTGAAGGAAACGCTCTGATTGTCACCGAGTCGGGGAATGATATGGGAGGCAGCTATGTTAACACTAAGGTTCACCTATCGGCTTCCAGAAAAGGAAGGCGGATTGGCAATCTTTTTGACTGGATTCAGCGGAGGAATGGTCAAGAATTCAGCGATACTCAAGAAGGTGCTTTCGGTCGAATATGTTCCAGCTGCGGGTGTGGAGATAAAGAATCTTGATTGCGGCGTTCTTCTCCCGGGAGTTTGAATTCCGGCGGCTAACTTGCGCACGAGCCGCCGCGCGCGGAACGGTCTAATGGCGCGCGGCACAACGAAAGCGTTAGACGTACTTGGAGGATTGGAATGACAGCTTTTCTGCTGATCGCCATGGCCGCGATCATTCCGGCGGCACATGCGGAGGAAAAGAGTGACGGCAACGCCCTGTTGCGCAATTGCACTTCCGCGGTAAGAGAGCTCGACAAAGAGGTCCTTAAAACGCAAGAAGGGCTCGACGCAGTTCATTGCATCGGCTACCTCAACGGATTTACCGACTCACATTCCGTAGATAGCATCGCAAAGCCCCAGAAACCCCTGTATTGCCTTCCGGTCGATGGGCTCGAAACCGGACAGGTCGCAAGAATAGTCGTGAAGTATCTAAAGGGACGCCCAGAGATCCTCCACCAGAGTGCGAGGATTCTTACCGCGTTGGCGCTAACCCACGCATTCCCATGCGAAAAGGCAGCTGGCAAGCCTGGCAAGAAGGAATGAGGGATGATGCAGCGAGGAGCCGCACACAAGGCTACGACTGCCTAACTGCGAAGAAGAGGCGTCTAACATCGGCTAGAGCCGACGGCGTAAACGATACGGAAGGAGCCTAATAGCGCCGCGGCTCAGCCCGGCGTTATGCACACAGAATCACAAAGATTGCGGAAAGGGTAGAATGCAACAATGAGTTTCGAGGTAGTCGGTGACATCGCGGCCATTGAGACGATTTGCGTTGGAGCACGAATCCGAGAGATCGGCCGCCTGCGGAAGTTCTATGGTAAAGGTCGCTGGCGAAAAATGAAGGGCGTTGCGCGAATCCGTCTTGAGGACGGCAGCCTGCGGCTGGCGGAGCTCCATTGGTACGAAGCCCATGGAATCGGAAAGAAAGAAATCAAACGGAAACGCTATTTGGACTAGGATTATGAAAAAACAAAAAAACCATGCCCAGCAGTTCGTCGTGTGCGTGAACAACACCGGCTATCCCGCCTCACTGGAACTGCACAAGATATATCGCGTCTTGCCGGATAAAGAAGCCGCCAAGGACGGAGATCTGCGCGTCATTGATGAAAGTGGAGAGGATTATCTCTACCCCGCGCCGCGGTTCGCGGAGATTACGGTTCCTCGACCAGTCCTGAGGTCCCTCCTACATCTACGCAGAGGCGCATAACTTGCGGTTGACCCGCCGCTAGAACCTTCCCGAATTGAGAGCAAAAGAATGCCTACGAATGAAGTCCATTAGTCGCTAAGAGTACCCCGAGATAAAATGGAACAAGACCTCAGCGCCCCCGGCATCCTGACCAGCCAGCTCGACCAAGCGATCGGCTGGGCGCGCAAATACTCGATCTTCCAGTATCCCTTCGTCACCGCCTGCTGCGGCATGGAGTTCATGTCGGTGGCCTGCTCGCACTACGACATCGACCGCTTCGGCGCGGGCTTCCCGCGCTTCTCCCCCCGCCAAGCCGACGTGCTGATGGTGGTGGGCACGATCAGCCACAAGATCGCCCCGGTCCTGCGCCGCATCTACGACCAGATGGCGGCGCCCAAGTGGGTGGTAGCCTTCGGGGTCTGCACCTGCACCGGCGGCTTCTACGACAACTACGCCACGGTCCAGGGCATCGACACGATCCTGCCGGTCGACCTCTACATCCCGGGCTGCCCGCCGCGGCCGGAGACCGTGCTCGAGGGACTCATGCTCCTGCAGAAGAAGATCCAGGCCCAGGGACGCAGGGCGTAGCATGGACCTAGCCCCCATCCTCTCCGACATCGAGGCGCTCTGCGGCGCCCCGCTCTCTGCGCGCGGCGCGGGCTCCGACACGGTGCTGACGGTCCCGCCCGCGAAGGCCCGCGCCGCCGTCGAGTTCCTTAAGGCCAAGCACGGCTTCAACGTCCTCGTCGACCTAACCTGCGTCGACTACCAGGGCTTCGGCAAGGGGACGCAGAACGTCAGCCCCGCTCCCGAGGGCCGGCGCTTCAAGCTGGTCTACCGGCTGATGGCGCTCGACGCCGGCACCGGGCTGATCAAAGCCCGCCTCGCGCTCGACTCCTGGGTGGACGGCGAAAGCGTCCCGGCCACGATCAAGGACCTCTTCCCGGCCGCCGACTGGCTGGAGCGCGAGGTCTGGGACATGTTCGGCGTCCGCTTCGCCGACCGGCCCGACGTCAAGCGCATCCTGATGTACCCGGAGTTCACGGGCCACCCCCTGCGCAAGGACTACCCCATCAAGAAGCGCCAGCCGCTCATCGGCCCAGCCGACGCCTCGGCCCGCGAGCGCCTGAGCCCGGCCGACCTGCGCCCGAGGATCGTCGAATGAGCCAGGACCGCAGGGAATCCCGCTCGTACATGCTCAACATGGGGCCCGCCCACCCCGCCATGCACGGCGTCGTGCGCCTCGTCCTCAAGCTCGAGGGCGAGCGCGTCCTGCAGTCGGAGGCCGAGATCGGCTACCTGCACCGCGCCTTCGAGAAGCACGCCGAGAACGACCCCTGGAACAACGTCATCCCGTGGACCGACCGGCTCAACTACGTCTCCCCGCTCATCAACAACGCCGGCTACTGCATGGCGGTGGAGAAGCTGGCCAAGATCGCCGTCCCCGAGCGCGCCCAGTACCTGCGCGTGGCCTCCTCGGAGATCTCGCGCATCACCGACCACCTGACCTGCGTGGGCGCCAACGCCATGGAGCTGGGCTCCTTCACGGCCTTCCTGTACCTCATCCAGGCCCGCGAGGAGCTCTACCGCTGCATCGACGCGCTCTGCGGCGCGCGCGTCACGACGAGCTACACGCGCGTCGGCGGCGTCAAGGGCGACATGCCGGCCGATTGGCCGGCGATGGTCCGCGCGGCCTTCGAGAAGGTGCGCTCGGCGGTCAAGGACGCCGACGGCCTGCTCACCAAGAACCGCATCTTCGTCGACCGCACGCGCGGCGTCGGCATCCTCTCCAAAGAGACCGCGCTGGCCTATGGGATCACGGGCCCCATGCTGCGCTCGACCGGCGTCCCCTACGACGTGCGCCGGGCCGAGCCCTACTTAGTCTACGACCGCCTCGACTTCGAGGTGCCCGTGGGCATGGCCGGCGACAACTTCGACCGCTACCTCGTGCGCCTGGCCGAGATCGACCAGTCGATGCGCATCGTGGAGCAGTGCTTCGCCCAGCTGCCGGCCGGCCCCATCCAGGCCCCCGACGACGCCATGCCGGGCTCCAAGATGGCGGACCTGGGCAAACACGGCAAGACCGCCGAGCTGCTCGACACCGCCGCCGCCGTCGACCCCGTCCTCGAGGGCGGCGCCCGCTGCGGCCGCGACTCGGTCATGGCGGACGCCCCGGCCTCGACCCTCCCCCCGAAAGAGGAGACCTACGGCTCGATCGAGGGCCTGATGCGCCACTTCGAAATCATCATGTGGGGCCGCGGGATCACGCCGCCGGCCGGCGAGGCCTACGTGGCCGTCGAGGGCGGCAACGGCGAACTGGGCTTCCACGTCGTCTCAGACGGGAAGGACCGAGCCTGGCGCGTGCGCGTGCGCCCGCCCTGCTTCTTCAACATGGCCGGCCTCCATAAGATGCTCGAAGGGGGCGCGGTGGCCGACGTGGTGGCCACGTTCGGCTCGATCAACATGATCGCGGGGGAACTGGACCGGTGAGCGCGACGACGACGAAGACCGCCGCGGCGGGGACGCTCTTCACCCCCGAGGAGCAGGCCAAGCTGGTGGCCTGGACCAAGCGCTATCCGCAGGCCCCGATGGGCCTCATCGAGGCCCTGCGCGAGGTGCAGATCTGGAAGGGCGAAGTCTCGCTGGCCGCCGAGGCCCACCTGGCCGCCCTCTTCGGCGTCACCCGCGCGCGCGTGCGCGAGGTCGTCACCTTCTATCCCTTCTTCCCGCACGAGAAGGCCGGCAAGCACCGCGTGTCGCTGTGCCGGAACCTCTCCTGTCACCTGGCCGGCGGCGAGAAGGCCCTGCACCACCTCGAGAAGGCCCTGGGAGTCGCCGAGGGCCCGGCTACGGCCGACGGCATGTTCTCCTGGGAGGCCTCCGAGTGCCTGGGCGCCTGCGACCTGGCCCCCGCCTTCGCTATCGACGACGAACTGCTCGGCGCGGCCACGCCGACCGCCATCGACGCCGCCTTGAGCGCCTGCCGGGCCGGCAAGGCGCCGAAGGCCGTCTCCACGGCCAAGGCCGCCGCCCCGGTCTCCGACAAGGCCGCTCTGACCAAAGACTTCGCCGACCCCAAGCTTCACACCCTCGAGGTCTACCGGCGCTTCGGCGGCTACAACGCCTGGGAGAAGGCCCGCACGATGGCCCCGGCCGACATCACGGCGGAGGTCAAGAATTCCAACCTCCGCGGCCTGGGCGGCGCGGGCTTCCCGGTGGCCATGAAGTGGGAGACGGTGCCGCCCAAGTCCGCCCGCCAGGTCCCCCACATCCTGGTGGCCAACGCCGATGAGTCGGAGCCCGGCTGCTTCAAGGACCGCGTGCTCATGGAGCGTAACCCGCACGCCCTGATCGAAGGCCTGCAGATCGCCGCGCGCGCGGTCGACGCCGACCACGTCTACATCTTCATCCGCGGCGAGTACGCCCTCCAGAAGCGTCTCCTCGAGGCCGCCGTCGCCGAGGCCAAGACCGCGGGCCTGCTCGACAAGGACGTCCTGGTCATGCAGGGCGCTAACGCCTATATCTCGGGCTGCGACACCGCCCTCTTGGAGACGATGGAGGGCAAGAAGGCCTGGCCGCGCCAGCCTCCGCCGTTCCCGACCAACGCCGGCCTCCTCAACTGGCCCACCGTGGTCAACAACGTCGAGACCTTGATGATGCTGACCCGGGTCATCGCCCAGGGGGGCGAAGCGTTCGCGGCTGCGGGCGTGGCCAAGAGCGGCGGCACGAGGTGCTTCTCAGTCAGCGGCCACGTCGAGAAACCCGGCGTCTATGAATTCCCGCTGGGGACGCCGATCGAGGACCTCCTGGCCGCCGCCGGCGGCATGAAGGGCGGACGGCCGCTCAAGGCGGTCATCCCCGGAGGGACCTCGACCCCGGTGCTCACGCCCGAGGAGACCCGGGGCCTGAAGATGGACTTCGACAGCCTGCGCGCCAAGGGCTCCTTCCTCGGCGCCGGCGGGGTCATCTTCCTCGACGACTCCGTCGACATGGTCGACGTCCTGCACATCATCGAGCGCTTCCTCTGGGTCGAGTCCTGCGGCCAGTGCACGCCCTGCCGCGAGGGCTCGGGCTGGGCGACCCGGGTCCTGGCCCGCATGAAGGCCGGCAAGGGCGACGCCGGCGACGCCGACAACCTCGTGCGCTTGAGCGAGAACATCATGGGCAAGGTCATCTGCGCCTTGGGCGACACCGTCGGCATGGTGGCCGCCGCGATGATCAAGAAGTTCCGCGCCGACTTCGACCGCCGGCTGGAGAAGCCCCGTGGCTAAGCTCGTCAAGTTCAAGCTCGACGGCAAGGACGTGGAGGCCCCCGAAGGCCAGCTCGTCATAGACGCCGCGGACAAAGAAGGCGTCGAGATCCCCCGGTACTGCTACCATCCCGGGCTCGGCAACCCGGGCGTCTGCCGGCTCTGCGTCTGCGAAGTCGCCGGGGCCCCCAAGCCGCAGATGTCCTGCCGCACGACCGTCAAAGAGGGATTGGTCGTTTCGACGAACTCGCCGGCGGCCAAGCGCGCCCAAGCCGCCTCGCTCGAGTTCCACCTGGCCAACCACCCTCTGGACTGCCCGGTCTGCGACCGGGCCGGCGAGTGCGAGCTCCAGGACTACTACCAGGGCTACGGCCTCTACAAGTCCACGGTGCGCGAGGACAAGCGCCACAAGGAGAAGCGCAAGTCGATCGGCCCGACCGTGGTGCTCGACCAGGAGCGCTGCATCCAGTGCACGCGCTGCACGCGCTTCCTCGACAACGTCACCAAGACCTCCGAGATGGGCATCTTCGGCCGCGGCGACCGCTCCGTCGTCGACGTCTATCCCGGCATGGAGGTCGACAACGCCTACTCGGGGAACATCGTCGACATCTGCCCGGTCGGCGCTTTGACCGACAAGGACTTCCGCTTCTCGGTGCGGGTCTGGTACCTGGACCGCGCGCCCTCGGTCTGCACCGGCTGCGCGCGCGGCTGCGCGATAGAGGTCCACACCAACACCGAGCGCCCCTGGCACACCGAGGGCCGGCGCGTGGCGCGCCTCAAGCCGCGCTTCAACCCCGAGGTGAACGGCTGGTGGATGTGCGACGAGGGACGCTACTCCTACAAGTCGGCCGACTCCGACACACGGCTCAAGGCCTCCTCGCGGCTGGGCCAGGACGGGGCGCCGGTGGAGACTTCGCCCGCCGACGCCGCCAAGGGGATCGCCGCCGAGCTGACCCGCCTTGTCGCCGAGCGCGGCGCGCAGGGTCTGGCCTTCGTCCTGAGCGGCACGCTCTCCAACGAGGACCTCTTCGCCGCGAAGGCTCTCATCGCCAAGCTCGGAGTGCCGGCGGCCAACGTGGCGCTCGCCCCGGGACCCGAACAGCTCGGCGAGGCCGACGACCTCCTGCGCCGCGCGGAGAAGGTGCCCAACCTCGAAGGCGCTAGGGCGCTGGGCTTCGACACGGCCCGCCCGCTGACGGAGCTCTCTCCCGACCGGTTCTGGGGAGTCTGGGCGGTCGACCGCGCCGTCCCCGCGGGCTGGGACAAGCTTCCTTTCACCGTCTGGCAGGGCCCCAACGCCGTGCGCTTCACCGGCGCGGCGCGCTGGGTGCTGGCCGCCGCGCATTGCTTCGAGGAGGACGCCACGGCCGCCAACTTCCAGGGCCGCCTTCAGAGGCTCCGCCAGGCCGTCCCGCCCCTGGGCGACTCCCAGCCCGACTGGGCTTGGTTCGGCTCGGTCCTGCGCGCGCTGGGCGGCGAGTTCCCCCATCAGGACGCCGCCTCTATCTTCGCCGCGCTGACCGCCGAGGAGCCGGCCTTCCGCGGGCTGGCCTTCGAGCTCCCCGACGAGGGCGTCCTCTTGGCCGCTTCCCAGCCCGCCGGAGCCGCCGCATGATCTGCTGCGAGCTGTCCCCTCGCTTCTGGACCGACAGCGTCTGGTCGGGGTTCAAGATACTCCTGGCCCTGGGCTTCGGCATGAACGTAGCCGCGCTCATGAGCTGGGTCGAGCGCAAGCAGAGCGCGGTGATCCAGGACCGGATCGGCGCCAACCGGGCCGACATCCTGGGCTTCCGCTTCCTGGGGCTCTTCCACATCCTCTCGGACGCCATCAAGATGCTGACCAAGGAGGACTTCGAGCCCCCGGCCGGCATACGGCCCTGGCACGCTCTCGCCCCCATCGTCAGCATGGCCTGCGCCGCGCTTTGCCTGGCCGCTCTGCCCTTCGGCGACGTCATCGAGTTCGCCGGCCGGACCTGGAGCCTGGTCCCCATCCAGCTCGACTACAGCGTCCTCTACGTGCTGGCCCTGCTCTCGATCGGCGTGCACGGCGTCGTCATGGCGGGCTGGTCCTCGGGCTCCAACTACGCCCTGCTGGGCGGCCTGCGCGGCGCCGCCCAGATGATCTCCTACGAGGTGGCCATGCTGGCCATCCTCGCCGGCCCGCTGTTCCTCTACGGCACGCTGGACCTTGCCCAGGCCTCGCGCTGGCAGGCCCACATGATCGGCGGCGTCCTGCCGGCCTGGGGCATCTTCCTTCAGCCCTTGGCCTTCATCCTCTTTATGACCGCGGGCGCGGCCGAGACCAAGCGCGCCCCGTTCGACCTTCCCGAGGGCGAGGCCGAGATCGTCGGCTACTTCGTCGAGTACTCGGGGATGAAGTTCGGGATGTTCCTGACCACCGACTTCCTCGAGTCGATCGTCCTGGCCGGGATGGCCACGGCGCTGTTTCTGGGCGGCTGGCATGTGCCGGGCCTGAGCCACTTGGGACTCCCCCAGGCGGTCTTCGCCTTGGTCGGCGTGGCCGCCTTCACGACCAAGCTCCTGGCCGTCCTGTGGCTGCTCATGCAGATCCGTTGGACCCTGCCGCGCTTCCGCTTCGACCAACTCCTGGACCTCGGCTGGAAGAACGTCCTGCCGCTGGCCCTGGCGAACCTGCTGGTCACGGCCTGGGCCGTGACCCTCCTCTCATGAAACCCGTCCTCGACAAGCACCGCGTAGCCGCCGTCCGCCGGCCCGAGATGGGGTTCAAGGAGCAGATCTACCTCGTCGAGGTCTGGAAGGGCCTCGCCATCACCTCGCGGCACTTCTTCGTCAACCTCTACCGCCACGTCCAGAAGGCGCTCGGCCGGGCTGGCCTGGCGGGCGCGGTGACGACCCAGTATCCCGAGGACGGGCAGGTGACCAAGCACCGCTCGCGCACGCGCCACCGCCTGCTCAAGCGCGAGGACGGTACGCCGCGCTGCGTAGCCTGCATGCTCTGCGAGACGGTCTGCCCGGCCAAGTGCATCTACATCAAGGCCGAGGAGAGCCCCGACGTCATGATCGAGAAGCGCGCCAAGAGCTTTTCGATCGACCTGGGCTTGTGCGTCTTCTGCGGCTACTGCGTGGAGGCCTGCCCCGAGGACGCCATCCGGATGGACTCCCAGTACATCCAGTTCCCGGGCTCGACCAGGAAGGACCTCATCTGGGACATGCCCGAGCTCATGGGCGACAAGCCCAAGGCCCCGTCGATGGAGACGCCTAAAGACCCGCTGTCGCCCGGCGCGGAGTGACCCGCATCTGACGGGCCGCCTCGTACATCACGATCCCCGCCGCCGTCGATAGGTTAAGAGAGCGTATCCCGCTCGAGTGGGGGATGCGGTACAAGCTGTCGGCATGCCGCTTGCGCATGTCCGCGGGCAGTCCGGTCGACTCCTTCCCGAACACCAGGACGCACCCGGGCTCGTAGGGCGCCTCCCAGAAGTCCTGCCGCGCCTCGGCCGAGAAGAAGATCATCGGCGCCCCGGCTGGGATAGCCATAACCAGCGCCCCCCAGCCTTTATGCACCCGCAGGTCCACCCTGTCCCAATAGTCGAGCCCCGCCCGTTTCACTTCTTTGGCATCCAAGGAAAACCCAAGCGGCTCTACAAGATGCAGCGTAGCCCCCAGCCCCAAGCAAGTCCTGCCGATATTTCCGGTATTCCAATGAATCTCCGGTTCAAGAAGCACGACGTTCATGGGTTGGTGCCAGGCACGTTTAGTTGCATAACTCAGGCCGCCAGAATGCGCGAGATCGTTCCCGCCGAGACGCCGATCACTTCCCCAATCTCGCGGACAGTGAGATAAAGCTCTGCGCGAAGCCTCATTGCCGCCGCTTTGCGGATATCACTCAGTCCCTTGGACCGCAAGTCACCGCGCCACAGATCCTGAGGCAAACCGAACTCGACGGCGATTGAATCCATTATCGCTCCCGCGCGCAAGCGCCAGTCAGGCGAGGCTCTTTTCTGTACGGAGCCGGTGAAAAGCCACGTATCGTCGGAGTACCAGTCGTCGCTTGGCTCGGGTTCCCGAGCCGCCTCGACGAAATCACAGTATGCCTTTGTGCCGCCGGAACCGATTGCGCGCAGTATCGGTTCCTTGTCCAGGAATTCCCCAGCCCGGCGCCCGGCATAGATCCCCATACTGCTCCAACGCCAATCTTCCGCCTTAGACACGAGTCCCGCTTCAACGGGATTCCGGTGGACGTAGCGCGAGGCCCTCAAGAGAGAAGTCTCATTGCGGATGGTTTTCACCCAATAGCGACCTTCGAACACGTGGCCGACCCGTCCATTGTCCCTATTCCATTCCCTAGCGTAGATGCCACCTACATTCCGCAACTCGCGGGTAGACGTTTTCTGAATTATCCCGCCTCGTCCGCGTGACCGTCCTAGGAGTATGGCTCTCGGGGAACCTCCAACAACCTGAGCAGCAGCTTCTGTAGCGCCGTGAGCTCGATTGGGAATGGGACCAACTCCTCGCCGCGGCGGAACTCGTGCCAGCTCACCGAGCTGAACGCTTCCAAT
>JACPXC010000029.1 GCA_016196755.1 Elusimicrobiota bacterium | reverse complement strand
GAAGCGTGCACGTAGCTGGCCCAATACCGTTCCGTCGCCGTTGATCTGTTCGAGCTTGAAGGATTGCGGCCGTTAGCAATCTTCAAGCCACGCGCCCGAAGCGCGTAAATTCTGCCGTAGCCAAACCCCGGGAACTTGGAGTGAGAAGGCCCCACCTTGCGCTCCGATGAAGCGGGGGCTATCCTGGGAACATGGCCGCCGGACTGCTACTGGCGATTTTCCTCGTCCCCGCTTCGGCGGCCGATCTCCCTCCCTGCGTGCGCCGCACGAAGCAGGGCGTCGATGAGCCGCGAACCCTCCAAGGCCTGCTCGGCTGCCAGGAGAAGAGCCGGGGCCGCTATAGGGCCGCCGATGACGCCGCCGCCGAGGCCTTCGGGGAGTTCCAGCGCGCCGAGGTCCGCGACTACCTGGCCAGGCATCCCGAACGGGCGACGACGGACTCGCCCGAGACCGCGAAGGCCCCAGCTAGGCCCTCTTGGGACCAGAAAGGGCTGACCCCCGAGGTCGCGGGACAGAAGCGCCGTTCCATGGAAGCCGTCCAGAACAACGCGCAGCGCCTCCCTCAGGCCGACCGCGCCGAGTACGACACCTTGGGCGACCAGCTCTGGACGCAGTCCGGCAACGGCCAGCTCGGCGTCACCCCCGAGATGGCCCAGGAGATCATCGGCTATCTCAACAAGCAGCAGGGCGGCGTCTCGGCGGAGATGGCCGACCTGCTGGGCTCGCTCCAGAAGGACGGGCCCAAGCTCACCCACGGCTCGATGCGCAAGCTCAAGAAGGCCGCGCGCGACGCAAAATCCGAAGGTCTCGACCTCGGGATCGAGGACGAGAGCACGGAGACCTGGCTGCTCGACCCCGAGACCGACCCGGCCCCCGGGGAGAAGGACCCCTCCCCGAACCTCAACTAGCCGGGCCGGAGTTCCAGTTCTCGACGACGCAGGGGTAGGGCACCTCGACCCGGAAGGTGCGCCGCCCGCGCAGGAAGTGGTCGAGCCGGCCGCTTTCCGGCGGCAAAACGGCCAGGGGCTCGCGCAGGAACGGCGAGAGCAAAACCGGATGCCCCCCGCCGCCCCCATGGGTCGGCACGACGGCCTCGTAAGGCCGGTCCCTGTCCTTCGGGGGGAAGGTCCCCAACAGCGTGAAGAGCTCGTCGTTCCACACCGGCATGTCGACGTGGTAAAGGAACGCCCACGACGTCAGCGGCAGGGCCCTCATGAGCGCCTGCAGGGAAGCGAGCGGACTGGCCTCGGGGTCGACGGACACCCAACGCACCGCGGGCTGCAGCGCCCGGCAGCGCTCCAGCCAGGCCTCCTGCACCGAGACCGCCACCGAGGCCGGCGGGAAACGGCGCAGCAGGAACTCGAGCTGGCGCGCCAGGAGCGGGCGGCCCTCCGATTCGAGCCAGGCCTTGGGACCCCCCGCCCGCCGCCCATGCCCGGCGGCGAGCAGGTAGACGAGCGAGGAGTTCACGCCTCCTCCCCGGCCAGCCCCCATTCCTGGAGCAGTTCGGCCGCGGCGGCCACGGCGATGACCTTGGGATTCTTCGAGCGCAGCGGCAGGCCGATCGGGCAGCGCAGCTTCGCGTCCCAGAGCGCCTCCCAGCCGCCGGGCGGCGCCCCGCCGCCCTCCTCGAGCCGCGCGAGGAACACCTTGGCCTTGTGCTCGGAGCCGATGAGCCCCAGCCAGCCCAGCGGCAGGGGCAGGAGATGCCGGATCAAGGCCAGATCGAGTTCGTGGCTGAAGGTCCACACGCAGGCCGCGTCGTCGGGACCCCAGGCCCGGCCCTTGGCGTACTCCAGCGGGTCGAGCCCCGCCGCGCGCACGCCGGCCGGCAGGCCCGCGGTCCACTCCGGCCGCGGGTCGATGACGACGACGTCGATCGGCGTGCCCGAAAGCACCTCGGCCGCCGCGCGCCCGACGTGGCCGCCCCCGAAGAGGTGCACGGTGCGCCGCCTGCGCAGCGGCTGAAGGAAGACCTCGACCCGACCGCCGCAGCACTGCCCGGTCTCCTTGCAGAGCACGATCTCGCGCAAGGCCGGCTGGGCCTTCGGGTCGGCCAGCATCGCGCGGGCGGCCTCGATGACCAAGCGCTCGAGTTCCCCGCCGCCCAACGTCCCCAGCATGCCGTCGGCCGAGACGCACAGCCGCGCCCCCGGACCCTGCGGGGCCGAGCCGGTCACCTTCACCAGCGTGCAGAGCACCGAGGGGCGCGGCAGGGATGCGTCTAAGTCGGCGGCGGCGTCGGGACGCATGAGTACAGGATGGCTCGAACCGGCCCGCCCCGTCAAGCGGTGGTGGGCACGCCTACGCGGAACACGCCGTCCCAGTCGGCGGGCGGGGGGTGGTGACGGAAGATAAGGGTACGCTGGAGCAGGACGCTCGACGCCTTGTCCTCGCCTAGGGCCGCGACGGCTCCGCGGAAGGCGGTCTCGGCGGCCTCGAAGCGCCGCTTGCGATAATGGGTCAGGCCTTCCTCATAAAGGGCGTAGCCGCTCCGGCGCGCCTCGGGTACCTGGCCGGCCAGACCCAGCAGTTCATAGACGCGGATCGACTTTTTCTTGCCGCGCAGCTCGAGCAGATCGATCTCGCGGACCTCGACCGCTCCGCCGGCGGCGCGCCGCGTGGCTTCGCTTATCAGGATGTGCGTGCCGTAGAGCTTGTTGGCCTGCTCAAGCCGGGAGCCGGTATTGACCGAGTCGCCGAGCACGGTATAGCCCATATGCGCCGTCGAGCCCACGTTGCCGACGATCATCTTCCCGGTGTTGATGCCGATGCGGATGTCGAAGACCGGCAGGCCGCGCGACTCCCAGGATTTGCAGAGCTCCTTGAGGCGCGAGCGGTTGTCGAGCGCGGCCCAGCAGGCGCGCCGCGCGTGGTCGTCCTGGTGGACCGGGGCGCCCCAGAACGCCATCACGGCGTCGCCCTCGTACTTGTCGAGCGTCCCCTCCTGCAGGAAGATCGAGTCCGTCATAGCGCCCAGGTACTCGTTGAGGAGCTCGACGAGCTTGCGAGGCTCCATCTGCTCGGAGAGCGTGGTAAATCCCGACATATCCGAGAAGAACACCGTCAGCTCGCGCTCCTCGCCCCCGAGCTTGAGGACCGAGGGATCCTTGATGATCTGGTCGACCACCGAGGCGGCGAGGTAGCGCTTGAAGGTATTCTTGACGAAGAGGCCTTCCTTGAGACCGCGTACCATCTCGTTGACCGCGCGGCCGACCTCGGCCACCTCGTCGTCGCCGCGCGGCTCGACCCGGACCTCGAGGTCGCCCTTTCCCACGCGGCGGACCGCGGCCGCCAGCTCCTTGAGCGGACGCGCCACGGCCCCGGCCCCGAGGCCGGCCGCCGCCAGGGCGAGGACCAGCCCCGCGGCCAGCACCAGAGCCAGCTCCCCGGCCAGGGCCCGCGTCGAACCGGCGATCGCGCGCCCGAGCTGGTCCTGCAGGCGGTGCAGGGTGGCGCGCACCGCTTGGGCCGGACCCACGATGCGCGCGATCGGCGTGCGTACGAGGTAGTACCAGTGCTTCCCGCCGGCCCGGGTCTTGATGAAAACCCCCGAGTAGGCCAGGAGGTCGCCGTCCATGGCCTGCCCGAGGTCGGCGACCCGGCGCCCGGAGGCGTCGACCGCAAACGAGCCCGAGGGGGACTTCACCGCCGCATCGAACGCCGCCGCGAGCCGTCCGTCCAGGAAGCCCTTCACCGACGGCGCGTCCTCGGGGCCCCAGGAGCGCCACTTGAACTTGCCGGGCCCCTCGACGGCGGCCGCGATGCGCACCTGGCCCGTGTAGTTGACGAGCAGGGCGTCGGCGGCGGGCAGCTCTCCCAGCGTGAACAGCCGGTCGAGCAGGCTCTCCAGGCCGATGTCCGCCGCGGAGACCCCGATCAACCTGCCCCCGTCAAACAACGGCTCGGCGCAGGTGATGACGGGCTTGCCGTCCTTGTCGATATAGATGTTGCTCCAAGTGACCCGGCCCCTCTCGACCGCCTTCTGGTACCAGTCCCGGCCGCGCGGGTCGTAGTCCGCCGGGAAGGGCT
Organism: Elusimicrobiota bacterium; assembly: GCA_016196755.1. Lineage (GTDB taxonomy): Bacteria > Elusimicrobiota > Elusimicrobia > UBA1565 > UBA1565 > SCTT01. The sequence goes on along the minus strand of JACPXC010000029.1, from coordinate 92,898 downwards.
TGGCTCCAGGGTAGCCGACCAGGAAGCCGTCGGCCATGCCAAGGTAGAGGCTCTTGAGCCAGGGAGTCTCCCGGTGGGAGTAGGCGTAGTAGTCGCCCAGGCGCGCCAGGCGCTCGAGCGGCGCGCGCACGGATTCCTCCGTCACGCCCGGGGCCAGCTTGTAGACCGTATAAGGGGCGACGCGGAGCGTCGACGAGGCGAAGGCCGGGTCGCGCAGCTGCTCGGCCATGCGCGCGTCGGACCAGGATGGCGGGCCGCCGGGGTCGAGCGGGGTCGCCAGGGCACGGGTCGCCAGCATGGTCTGCAGGCCCACGAGCTTGCGGCCCTGCTCGAAAAACTCCTCGAGCTCGGCCGCGCGGCGCTCGACGACCTCCAAGTGGAACCGGCTCGATTCGCGAAACAGCGCCTCGCGGCCGGCGTCGGCGCTCGACTCGCCTGTGCGCGCGCTTGAGTCCAACAGCTCGGCGCTCAGGCTCCGCGAGCGCCACAGCGCGGCGCCTCCCAGAAGGGCCAGCGGCAGGGCGGCGCAGACGGCCAATAGGAGGAAGAGTTTGGCGAACAGCCGCACGCTGCGAGGATAACCGGGGGGCCGAAAAGCGTCAAGCGCATGCCTCTTGCCTCCTCCATCGCAGACCACCATAATCTGGCATGCGAAACCCCTACCGGCTCCGCCTTATCGCCCTGCTTTCACTGGCCGCCTGCGCCTCGCCCAAGCCGAAGTCGGAGCTGGATATGCTGAGCATCAAGCCATTCAAGATGCCCTGTCTGGGACGCGCCATGCACGCCATGAGGCTCGAGTCGCCGGCTATGACCGAGGCGGAGAAGTCCGACCTCTACTTCAAGAATTACTTCGAGTCTTTCTTGGACGCCAAAGGGCAGAAGGAATACGTCGCGTGCCTGGATGGAGAGCGCGGGGGCAAGGATCACAGGAAGCGGCGCAAGGAAGCCGCCGGCTGGCTCAAGCGCGCCGAGGACTCGGCCGCGAAGTACGGAGCCTTTTTTCCGGCCGGCAAGCGGATCACCGACGTGACGGAGTCCTTCGCCGACGTCGAGGGCAACCGCTTCCGCCGGCGCGTCGTCGTGACGCTCAAGGACGGCACACAGACCAGCACCGAGAAGACGTTCGACAAGTCCCCTGCGGCGGCCCCGGCGTCCGCTGTCGCATACTCAGGCCACGGCGCCTCCAGCGTCTCCAAGGAGGTCCTCGAGGCCTTCGCCCCGAAACCCCTGCCCGAAGAGCTCTCCAGGACCATCCAGGCCATGCTCGACGTGCACGCTCCCGGGATGGGAGCGCTCTCGCCGGACGGCAAAGCGCTCTATTTCAGCTGGCGCGTCACCGGCGTCTCCCAACTCTGGCGCCTGGACGGTCCAATGCGCTTCCCGGTCCAGCTCACCGCGGGTCAGGACCCCACGTGGCTGGCGGCCGTGACGCCCGACGGCAAGGCCCTGGTGGTCTCGCGGGACCGCAAAGGCGAGGAGAACCCCGGGCTCTACCTGCAGGATCCCGCCGGCGGGCAGCTCTCACTCATCCAGCACAAGGCCGGCATCCGGACCCGCCTCCAGCTCGTCAGCGACGAGGGCCGCTGGGTCTACTACAGCTCCAACGACAAGAAGCCGGACTCCTACGCCCTCTACCGCTACGACCGGACCTCCGGCCGCGCCGAAGAGCTCCTCTCGCAGGACGGGATATGGTCGATCGCCGACCGAAAGCCCGGGCGCCTGCTCCTGAGCAAGGCGGTGGGCTCCAACATGGAGGAGTACTACGAGCTCGACGAGGCCTCGCGCGCGCTGACGACCCTCTTCGGCCAAGGCGAGCGCGAGGACTACAGCGCGCTCTACGGCCCCGGCGACGGCGAGGTCCTGGTCAAGACGCCGCGCTTCGGCGACTTCCGCCGACTCTACTCCTGGCGGGCGGGGACCTTCACCGCGCTGACGCCCGAGCTCGGCTACGACGTGGAGGACTTCGGCGTCGACCGGCCGCGCCGGCGCGTGCTCTACACCGTCAACGAGGGCGGCTTCACGCGGGCTCGGGCGCTCGACCCCCGGACCCGCCGCGATTTGACCGTCCCCGGCCTGCCCAGGGACGCGGTCCACGCCTATTGGGGCTCGACCACGCCGGACGGCCGTTTCACCACCCTCGGCGTCGACTCCGGCGCGGCGCCGCTGTCGAGCTACGCGCTCGACTGGAAGACCGGGACGCTGACGCGCTGGCACACCGGGAGCGCGCCGGAGGCGGACCTCGCCCGCTTCGTGCCGGCGACGCTCGAGACCTACCCGGCGCGGGACGGCACGGCGATCCCGGTCCTCGTGCGCGAGCCCAAGACCTGCGCCAAGCCCTGCCCGGTCCTCGTGCGCTTCCACGGCGGCCCGGAGAGCCAGTCCAAGCCCGGCTTCTCGCCGGTCGACCAGCTTTTTCTCGACGCCGGCTTCGTCATCGCCGAGCCGAACGTGCGCGGCAGCGACGGCTACGGGAAGGCCTGGATCCACGCCGACGACGGCCCCAAGCGCCTCGACGTCATCACCGACATCGAGGACGCCGCGGCCTGGGCGCGCAAGCGCTTTGCCGCCGAGGGCGGGCCGCCCAAGGTCGGGGTCATGGGCGGCAGCTACGGCGGCTACTCGACCCTCATGGCGATGACCTACTTCGCCGGCGCCTACGACGCGGGAGCCGAGGTCGTCGGGATGTCGAGCCTGGTCACCTTCCTCAAGAACACCGCGCCCTACCGGCGCATCCTGCGCGAGAGCGAGTACGGCAGTCTGGCCCACGACCTCGACGCGCTGACCAAGCTCTCGCCGTCCACTTACCTGGACCGCCTCAAGGGGCCGCTGCTCATCATCCAGGGAGCCAGCGACCCGCGCGTGCCCGTCGGCGAGGCCGTCCAGTTCCACGACGCCCTCAAGTCCCGCGGCGTGGACTCGGATATCCTGGTCTTCGCCGACGAGGGCCACGGCGCCCAGAAGCGCGAGAACAAGGTCTACCAGTTGGGCTACATCCTGCGCTTCTTCCAGAAGCACCTTCAAGGCAAAGGCTGACGCCGGTAGGCCTTGAATAGTTCGCCCACCGGCCCCATACTCGGGAGGTGAGCCTGCTCGCCGCCGCCCTGCTCCTGGCCTGGCCGTCCCCGGCCGGGGCCGCCTCGAAGGGTCAGCTCGAGCGCCAGACCAAGAACGAACGCTCCGACTACGACCGCGCCCTCAAGGACTTCCAGAAGAAGCAGAAGGCGGCCGACAAGGCCGGGGCGAAGCTCGACGACCTGCGCGACGCCAAAGCCGGCGGAGCGACCAAGGACTCGGTAGGCGGCGACGACTGCCGGATCGACTCCTGCATCAAGAAGGAGGAGAGGATCCTCGCCTCCAAAGAGAAGGCGGAGGACGCGGCGCTGGCCAAGGCCCGCAAAGAGGCACAGGACTATATCGACCAGGAGAACACCTATGCCGCCGCCAACGGCGGCCGCCATATGGACGCCGCCCTGCTCGCCAGCGCCCGGTCCTTCTTGGCGAGCCCCCCCTCCAGGAGCGGCCCCGGCGATGACCCCGGGAGTGAGAACGCCACGGACGGCCCCTGCCTGGACCGCTTCGGCGTCCCCTGCATCCCCCCCGGCACGGACAATCCGCTGACCACGGGCGGCGGCTCTCCGGGCGGGCCCGTCCCCGCCCCCGAGTTCCAGGCCGACGCGGCGGGCGCCGCGGCTGCCCGCGACGGTGCGCTCGGCACCGGCCACGAGGCCGACGACCTATCGAGGTTCGCCGCTTCCCGCGCCTCGGCTTACGAATCCGGCGGAATCTCGGTAGGCGGCGGGGGGGGCCGGGGCGGCGTCACGCTCGACCCGCGATATTTCGGCACGACCGGCGAGAAGATGCACGCCGACCTGCGCCTGATGATGCAGCGTCGCGCCTACGCCGAGGCGAACGAGGCCGTCGCCAGGCTCCGAAAGAGCGGCCAAAACCCCTACGAGACCGAGGCCGCCGACGCCGAGCTCAAGAACGCCGAGGGCGATTGGGCCGCCGCCGAGGCCGCTGCGAAGAAAGCCATCGCCCTGAACCCCTCCGATCCGCGCGCCCACAAGGCCTTGGCCGTCTCCCTGCTCCACCAAGGAAGGAACGACGAGGCGCTCAAGGCCGCCGAGGCCGCCGCCGAACTCGATCCCAGCGACGCCGAGACCCAGCTGCTTCGAGCCTTCGCCTTCGAGGGCCTCGGGCGCAAAGAGGAAATGATGCAGGCCGTGACCCGGGCGGCCCGCCTAGACTCGCGCTTCCTGCCCTACTTGGAGTTGGCCCGGAAAGGACGCGTCCTCTTCGACCGCCGACGCAGCGCCAAGGGCTGGCACGGCTTCCCTATCCCCGACCTAGCCGACCCCGCTTACGCGGACGCTCCCGCCGGAGGCGTCCCCAAGCCCGCGCTAGTGGGCGGCGCGCTGCTCGGCGCGGCGGGCGCCATCATGGGCTTCGCGGCCTGGAAGAAGCGCCGCGATCCGCGGCGCGTCGTCATCTAGCGCTAGTTCTTCGGCGCGGATTTCGTCAGCGCGGTGAGCCCCGCGTACGTGTCGCAGAGCGACAGGTAGGATTCCGCCGCGTACTCCCCCGCCTTGACCAGCGGCGGCAGGAATGTCTCGGCCTGCCCGAACAGGGTGTCCTGGCCTGCCGCCTCGGACATCACGACGCGGAAAGCGGCGTCCCGCGCCTCATTGATCGCCTGCATGGTGACGGCCGCGTCCTTGGTCGTCCCATAGTTCGAGTTCACGATCTCGCTCTGGCGCTGGGTGATCTCGACAAGGCCCTTCTCGGCCGATTTGCGGATCGGGGTGAGCTTCTTCTCCATCGAGGCCTTCGCCGCGGCCGGGGTCCCCTTGGTCGGATACAGGTTCGGCGGAAGCTGCTTGGCCACGACGTCGAGGTCGGCCCGGATCTTGGCCACCATGGCGCGGTACTTCACGGCGAGCCGGGGGTCGACCGCCTCGACCAATGGCGCGTCGACCGCTGACTGCTCCTTGAATATCTGCGATATCTCGCTGACCGTCACGCGCGCCACGGCCACCCGGCGCAGGGCCTGCATCGCCTCGCGATGGGCATTTAGGACGCCCGCGGGATCGGCCGCCACGCCGGCGGCGTCGTAGGCGACGACCGTCTTCTTGCCCGAGCACTGCCCAGGCACCTTGGTCAGCGTTTTGAGGGACTGCTTGAGAGTGTCGGCGCCCTCCTTGAACTTCGGGAACTGCTGGGCCATCACCTCTTGGGCCTCGCTGAGGTGCTGGGCCACGGCGGGGAGGGCGGCGTAGGACGGGATGGAACGCTTGAGCAGGGCGTCGTCGGCCTTGAGCGAGACATGGGCGTTCCGCGAGCGGACGCTGACGGCCTGCAGGTCCGCCTTCTCCTCGGCCATGATCTTCTGGACCACGGTGGTTTTGTAGGTCTTGGCGGTCTTGAGCACCGCGGCCGCGTCCTTCTTCACGTCGGCCCGCTTCCTGAGCGGGCCGGGGTCGGCGCTCCCGCCGCCGCCGGCGTCCGCGGCGCCCGCGCCGCCTCCGCCGCCGCCGATCTGCGGGCCGGCGCCGCCGGTGGCGACGTCCCCGCGCCCGCTGGTCCCCGCGAAGCCCGCGCCGGCGCCGAGCGCCCCGGCCCCTCCGGCCGTGACCGGCGCCGCCGCGCCGCCGCCGGCCGCCCCGTAGGTATTGGCGGCGGCCCCGCCCGGACCGGGACGGCGCTGGGCGACGAGGTCGGCGCCTATCGCGCGGACGCCCCCCCGGCCCGCCGCGCCCTGACGCCGCCCTCCGTCCGTGGATCCGGCCATGCGTCCCAGCGTCGCCGCGGCCAAAGCCGGCGCCGCTCCGGGCACGCCCGCTTCTCCCGGAGCGGCCGGCGAGGCGGCCGCGCCGGGCCCGTAGGCGGGGATGCCGCCCGAGGCCGAGCCGCCGTTGCCGAAGCCGCCGAAGCTTCCCATCGAGCCCGCGGCTTCTTCGCCGCCGATCGGCCCGCCCGGGGCCCCGGTCTCGTCCTCCGCGTCGTAGGGAGTCTCCGACTCCGTATCGCCCGCCTTGGCGCCGCCGGCGGCATCCTTGACGGCCGCGGCGTGCAGCGCGTTCATCGCGTCGGCCTCGGGGTCGCCGGATTTCTTGAGCGGGAGCGTATGGAGGGCGCCGCCGTCGACCGGCTGGGGCAGGCGCTGGCCGGCGTCGGGGATGGTGAAAGTCACGGCGTTGGCGTCAACCGCTTTCTCGGGCTTATCGCCGAAGGTCAGCGCGAAGCCGGTCATGAGGACCGCGCCGAGACCGACGGCGCCGAACATCACCTTCTTTGGGTCGCTGAAGAGGCCCTTGAAGGGGGAGCTCGGAGAGCTGCTGGTGTTCCAGTCCGCCATGGGGAACCTCCCCCTTCCGCCCAGGATAACAGGGCCTCCAATAGGCGTCAACCGGCTCTTACCCGCTTCTTACTTGGGCTATAATCCGGGCATGCCTATGCGCGAACTGAGCGGCGGAGACTGCAAGACCTGGCTGGCCGTCTCGGCCAAGACCCGCGAGGCGGTCTTAGTCGACCCCCTGCTCGAGCAGGCCGCCGCCCACCTCGAGCTCCTGCGCCGCGAGGGCCTGCGCCTGGCCCTGGTCGTCGACACCCACACCCACGCCGACCACCTCTCCGCGGCGCGCTGGCTGCGCGACACGGCGGGCGCGCCGGTGGCGATGCACGAGGCCTCCCGCGCGGCGGCCGTCACCCGGCGCCTGGCCGACGGCGAGGTGCTGTCCTTCGGCGAGCTGACGCTCGAGGTCCTGCACACGCCCGGCCACACCACCGACAGCCTCACCCTGCGCGGCGCGGGCGCCCTCATGACCGGCGACTTCCTCTTCCTCGGCGCGCTGGGCGCGGGCCGCCTCGACCTCCCCGGCTCAGACGCCGGGCGCCATTTCGACAGCCTGGCCAAGCTCGCCCACCTCGACGGCGCCCTCGAGGTCCTGCCCGGACACGACTACCAGAAGCGCGAGCGCTCGACGCTGGCGGCCGAGCGGCGCGAGAACCCCGTGCTGACCCCGCGGGGCCTGGACGCCTACCGCGCCTGGTGGGACCAACGGAAACAGGGCCCGGCCGATTGGATGAAGGCCGTCGTCGACGCCAACCTCAAGGGCAGCCTCGACGCGGCCGGCATAGCGATCCCGAAGGGCGCCGCGGCCTGCGCCTGCGCGCCGGCGCCGACGCCGGGGCACGGCGACGCCGAGTTCCCCCACTTGGCTTCGACGGACTTAGCTCGGATGCTGGCCGAGAAGCGGAAGCTCACCCTGCTCGACTGCCGGGAAGTGTCGGAGTTCACCGACGAGCTGGGACACGTGGCGGGGGCGCAGCTCATCCCGCTCGGAGAGCTGCCGGGACGGGTCGCCGAGGTGCCCGGAGAGCTCCCCATCGTGTCGATCTGCCGCTCCGGAAAGCGCGCCCTGCGCGCGGCTCAGGCGCTGAGAGCGGCGGGAAAGGACGAGATCTGGGTCCTGACCGGCGGCATGCTGGCTTGGAACGAAGCCGGACTTCCGGTAGAACGCTAAAGGTTCTTGCAGCCCAGCTTCAGGTCCTCGCCCGAGCAGGCGAGCCTGACGTGGAAATGATTCCGGTGCGAATTCCCCGGCGGCTGGGCCAGGGTCTTTCCGGCGCGCTCCAAGAGACCGGGCGCGGCCCCCTGCTTCGCCCCTTCCTTCAATAGCAGCGCCCTCAGCCCGCGCGACACGAAGATCCAGCGCACCTGGCGTCCGAAGTGCGGGTTCGTGAGCAGCGCCGTGACGAGGCGCCAGTTGCGCGCCGCGTCGAAGCGCAGCGGCTTGCCGGCGTAGACCCCGCGGCCCTTCGCGTCGAAGCTCGTCATGCGCTCGGAGAACAACGGCGCGCCCTTGGCGTCCAGCCAGAAGAAGTTGACGTCGGCGTCGCGGCCGTTCTGATGCGAGCGGTGGCGCGGCGCGCGCCCGCCCTCGGCGCCCGAGAGGTCGCCCACGGCGAGCGGGGGCGTGGCGGGGTCGGCCACCCGCAGGCGCTCGGCCGTCCAGCGCAGGCCGTCGACGAGCTCGGAGGTGCCGTAGAGGCGGCCGACCTCGGGGCGGATGGCTCGCCAGTGGGGCCCCTCGACCGGCAGCTCGGCGCCGTTGACCAAGCGGCCGCGGTTGGGCGCGCCGACGGCCAGGCTGGCCAGCGGAGCGCCGCGCCGGGGCGCGGGCAGGAAGGCCGACGGGTGAGGCAGGGAGACGACGCGCTGACGGATCGTAGCGGCCCCGTCGAAGAAGGCGGCCGGCATCACCTGGGCGGCCGCGGGCGCCGCGAGCAGCGCGGCGAGGATGAGCTTCCTCGGCATGCTCGAGGAATTTACCTTTTAGGCCCCCCTCTTGCCTAGGACCTGCGACTCCCGTATCCTGTAGGGAGGTGAGCGATACCCCCGCGGTCCGATTAAGCGACGTCTCCAAATCCTTCGGGACCCATCCCGCGGTGAAGGCGCTCTCGCTCGAGGTCCCGCGCGCGACGGTCTACGGCTTCCTGGGGCCCAACGGCTCCGGCAAGACCACCACCCTGCGCCTGATCCTCCACATCCTGCTGCCCGACTCCGGGACCGTCTCGGTGCTCGGCGCCTCCGGGACCCGCGCGGCCAACGACCGCATCGGCTACCTGCCCGAGGAGCGCGGCCTCTACAAGAAGATGGAGGTCCGCCGCCAGCTCGAGTATCTGAGCGCGCTCAAGGGCGTCCCGCCGGCGCGCTCGCGCCCGATGATCACGGCCTGGCTCGAGCGCTTCGGCCTGGCCGAGTGGGCCGACGAGAAGGTCGAGACCCTCTCGAAGGGCATGTGCCAGAAGGTCCAGTTCATCGCCGCGGTGGCCTGCCAGCCCGAGCTCGTGGTGCTCGACGAGCCGTTCTCGGGCTTAGACCCGGTCAACCAGGAGGTCCTGCGCGACGCCATCCTCGAGCTCAAGCGCCGCGGCACGACCGTCATCCTCTCAACCCACGACATGACGGCGGCCGAGGAGATGTGCGACTTCGTCTGCATGATGAACCGCGGCGGCAAGGTCCTCGACGGCACGCTCGACGAGCTGCGCCGGACCCGCGGCGACGGCACGGTGCGCGTGGAGACCGCCGGCGGCGCCGCGGCGCTGGCGGGCCTGCCCGGCGTGGCCTCGGTCCGCGACCTCGGGCGCCTCCAGGAGGTCCGGGTCGACGGCGACCCGCAGGAGCTCCTCAAGGCCCTCCTGGCCCGCGGCGCGGTGACGCGCTTCGAGACGGTGCGCCCCACCCTCAAGGAGATCTTCCTGGCCCACGCGGCCGCCCCCATGACCTCGGAGGCGGCACTTCCTCGCGATAGCGCTCGGGCGGGTGCGCCGTGAGGAAAGTGGCGGCCATCGCGGTGACCGAGTTCGTCAACACCGTGCGCTCGCGCGGCTTCCTCCTGGCCCTCATGCTGACCCCGGTCTTCATCGCCGCCTCGGCCGCCGTCCAGCTCATCATCAAGGAGCGCGTCGAGACCGAGGACCGGCGCTTCGCGGTCTTCGACCCCACCGGACGGCTCTTCGACGCGGTGTCGAAGGCGGCGGCGGCGCGCGACGGCACGGGCGCCGGCCGCCGCGCCCCGCGCTTCGTCCCCGAGCGCGCGCCCGACGGCGAGCCCTCGCGCGTGGCCGCCGAGCTCTCGCGCCGGGTCAAGAAGGGCGAGCTCTTCGCCTTCGTGATGATAGACGCCGGCGTCCTCGAGGGCCGCCAGGGCGCGGGGATCGCCTACCACGCCCAGACCCAGACCTACCTCGACCTGCCGCTCTGGCTCAAGGGGGCCCTCGACGACGCCGTCAAGGAGGCCCGCGTGGGCCGCGAGAAAGTGAACGCGGCGGCCTTCGCGCGCGTGGTCAAGGCCGTGCCGCTGCGGCGGCTGGGCATGGTCGAGCTCGACGCCGCCGGCGCGCCGCTGGCCGCGCCGCCGGCCAGCCTGGCCGGGGACTTCATCGTGCCCGCGGCGGCGATGTTCCTGCTCTTCCTGCTGGTCTTCATGAGCGTGCCGATGCTGCTCCATTCGGTCATCGAGGAGAAGCAGCTGCGGGTCTGGGAGGTCCTCGTGGCCTCGGTGAGCCCGTTCCAACTCCTCATGGGAAAGCTCCTCGGCAACACCCTGGTCTCGCTGTCGGTGTCGTTCTTCTACCTGGGCGGCGCCGTGGCCCTGGCCGAGAAGTGCGGCGTGGGCGAGCAGGTGCCGCCCCAGCTCATCGCCTGGTTCCTCGTGTTCCAGCTCCTGGCCCTCCTCATCTACGGCTCGATGTTCTCGGCCATCGGCGCGGCCTGCTCCGAGCTGCGCGACGCGCAGAGCCTCATGACCCCGGCCATGTTCCTGCTCATCGCCCCGATGTTCGGCTGGGTGGCCATCCTGCGCTCGCCCGACAGCTCCTTCGCGCGCTGGCTGTCGCTGTTCCCCCCCGCCACCCCGATGCTGATGCTCCTGCGCCTGGCCCTGCCGCCCGGCCCCGAGCCTTGGGAGGTGGGCCTGTCCGTCCTGCTGACGGCCGCCTTCACCATCGTCTGCGTCTGGATGGCGGGAAAGATATTCCGGATCGGCATCCTCGCCCAAGGCCAGACGCCCACGCTGAGGCGTCTGGCGGCCTGGGTCCTGGCCAAATAGGACCAAAGACGGCCGGCGCGGGACCGGGCGGCCCAGGCGACCGAGCCGCGCAAGCGCTACCTTAACACGGTGAAGTCCTGTCTGGCGCTCCTCATCGCCCTGCCGGTCCAGGCCCAGTTCCGCGCGGCCCCGGTGCGGGCGCCGGTTTTGACCCCGACACTCTCGGCGCCGATCCTGGCCGCGCCGACGCTGACTCCCAGCCTTTCCCCCGCGCTGGCTCTGCCTCCGGCCGCGTCACCGGCGCTGCCTTCCACTCTGCCCGCCTTGGCGATGCCGTCCGGCCTTCCAACCGTCGCCGCCACCCCCGCCGCCGCCATGGGGACCGCCAAGGCTTTCGCGTCCCCCGTCGGGGCATTCTCGGCGGTCAAAGAAGCCGCGCCCAAGCCCGGCGCTCCCTTCGGCGACACCGCCCAGGCGGCCGCGAAACTCGACACCCTTTTTGACGGCTCCGGCCGCCGCCAGGCCGGCAAGCTGGCCGCCTCCCTCGAAGCGCCGCCCGCCGTGGGCGCCGTAGACCTCTCGAACGTCCCGACCGCCGCCACGCCGCGCGTCAAAGGACTCAAGAAAGCCAAGGCGCGGATGTCGGAGGACCTCGAACGGGTCGTGAAGTACCAGGAGATGCTCTTCGCGCGCGGCGAGCGCGCCGTCCTTTTGGTCTTCCAGGGAATGGACACCGGAGGCAAGGACGGGGTGATCAAGACCGTGGTCGGCGCGATGAACCCGCAAGGTGTGCGCGTGACCAGCTTCAAGAAGCCCACCGCCGAGGAAGCCAAGCAGCATTACCTCAAGCGCCTCGAGGCCGCCCTGCCCCAGAAGGGCGGCGTGGGCGTCTTCAACCGCTCGCAGTACGAGGACATCCTGGTCCCCACCGTCTTCGAGACCCTGCCCCCCGAGGAGATCGAGCTGCGCTACGAGGAGCTCAACCGCTGGGAGAAGGAGCTGACCGACCGCGGCGTCGTCATCCTCAAGTTTTTCCTGCACATCTCCAAGGACGAGCAGAAGCGCCGCCTGCAGGACCGCCTCGACAACCCCGACAAGAACTGGAAGTTCTCGCCGGCGGACCTCGAGATGCGCAAGAAATGGGAGAAGTTCCAGGACGCCTACGGGCGCATCATGGCGCGCACCTCGACGCCGTGGGCCCCGTGGTACATGATCCCGGCCGACAACAAGTGGTACCGCGACTACGCCGTGGCTCGGATCGTGCGCAAGACGCTCCAGCGCCTCAAGCTCTCCTATCCGCCGGGTCCCAAGGACCCCAAGTCCATCGTCATCGAGTAGGCTGGCTCTGAAGGCCCGATGAACCCGGGTCCCGGAGCATCGAAAATGATGCTGATATTCCCGACGCTTCCCGATTAATCGCGATTTCATTCGCCCTTGGCCGGCCCCCCGGCTACGCTCAAGACAGCACTGGAGGGGGATATGGAAAACCGCGGACTGAAGGGGATGGTGAGGGGAATCATGGCGGCGGCGCTGCTTGCGGCGGCGACCGCAACGGCGGGGGCCACGGAACCCGCGGTAGCGATGACGCCGGCCCAAGAGGCCTTCGAGACTTTCTTCGGCAGCAACACCGCCGACCAGAACGGGTTCTACAACAACTTCTACTCCAGCGGCACCCCGCAGATGGCCGCCCTGGCCGACCACCTTGCCGGCCAGCTTGCCCCGGCGCTGACAGGGAACCGGCGGACCTACCTCGTCGGCCAACTGCTGGCCCGCCTCAACGCCGTCTCCGGCCCCAACTACAACGACCATCCCAGCATCCGAGAACAGTACGTCCTCACCACCATCCTCTACGGGCTCGGCCGGCCGGCCGGCGCCGCCGTCCCGCCGCTCAACACCATCCCGGTGCGCACCGACGCCGAGCGGGCCGCCTTTCTCGCCAGGCTGACGGAGTCCTACAACCACTACCTCGACCTGCTCGACATCCGGGTACCCGGAAGCGCGACGGCGTGGCGGGACTACCCGCCCATGGCCCATGTCGGCTTCCTCACGGAGTTGGCGCGCGACCTCCATTACACCGGGGAGCGCGCGCCGGGGACCGCATCCTGGATCGTGCGGGTCGACCAGCGCAACGACGGGCCGTCGCCTTTCAGCCTGCTGGCGCCCTTCGCCTCGGGCCGCACGGTGGGAAGCGCCACCGCCGGCGGGAACCCGTTCTCGCCGGTCCGCCTCCCGCCGCCGCCGCCCATCCTCACGACCTCCCCCGAGGGCGGCCCGGTCCTGGATTTCGCGCGGCTGGGCGCCGCCGGCTCGGGCTACTCCTGGCAGAGCGTCGCCGTCGACGGCGGCCGCACCCAGAGGGTGCTGACCCAGCAGATCGACGGGGCCCCCGTCGAGGTGGGCCGGGTCTGGAGCCAGGGCGGCTTCAACTACCTTAACTACACCGGACCCAACGGCAACCCGCAGGACTATGGGCACGTATTCGCCCTGGGCGCCAACGGCGCCCTCCCTGCGGGCCAGGCGTCGGCCCTGCCGCCCGGGGTCGACTACTCGCGCATCCAGACCCAGACCGTCACCGACGTGACCGGCGGCCGCAGCCAGGTGGTCCTGCTCCCCACCGGCAGCGGCTTCCAGGACCTGGCGGGCAACACTTACGCGGCCTCGACGCGCTACGAGCCGGTCTACACGGCCTGCGGCCGCTTCGGCCGCCAGACCTGCGTCAGCCATCGCGCCACCCAGGAGATCCGTCCGACCGCCGCCGCCGCCCCGCCGGAGCGGCTGAGCCTGCCGGCGGCAGGCGCCGCGCCGACGGCCGGCCAGTACGCCCTGGTCACTCAGGATCAGCCCAACCAGTGGGGCTCGCGCCGGATACTGCAGCGCAACGGCCAGCCGGTGGGCTACGTGATCAGCGTCGGCGGGCAGGACGTCATCTTCATGGGAAGCCCCACCAGCACGCGCTGGGCGATCTACGGCATGGACGGCCGCCCGATCACGCTGACCTACTCCGGCCAGCCCTTCGTCAACCATAACTTCCGCGACTCCCGCGGCGAGAGCCACACGCTGGCCCTGATCCATACTGGGGGCAGCAACTACGTCACCGCCGCCGGGATCACCTACGAGGCCCACAACGGCGGCTACCGGCGGACGGGCGGCCTGTGAGCGGGCCGCTCGCCGCCGGGCCGAAGGGCCCGGCTCTTATGTAGGCCGAAAGGCCTCCAAATCAGCTACAATGGCGGTCGGTCGCCGCACAGGAGAACCGCCATGCGAAACGCCGCCGCGCTCTGCGCCCTCTTGGTCCCCACGCTTGTCGCCGCCCAGGCCCTGCCGCCGTTCGGCTTCACGCCGCTCTCGGCCATCCGCGCCACCTCCGCCCCCGCGCCCCTCGAGACCCCGCCGCCGGCCCCGGCCGCCGACGTCATCACCGACCATCGCCTCCTCATCCGGGCCGGCCGGACCGTCCTGTTCGGCTTCGCCGACAACGCGGCCGAGGCCGAGGTCGCCGCGCGCTATTGGACCGAGGTCCTGACCGCGGCGGGCGTCGAAGTCGGCACGCTCGAGTTCTCGGGCGTCTCGTTCACCCTCCCTTATAAGACCGCCGACGGGCGGGTCATCCGGCGCTTCTTCGCCGAGCCCCAGCAGTTCCCACCCAAGGACCCGGCCGGCCTGCGCGCCAACATGGAGTCGACCCGCGCCGCCATGGAGCGCGCCGGCCTGACCCCGCTGGCCGCGCGCGTCGTCAACGTGGACTTCCTCCTTCCGACCTACACCCTCTTCTACCTGACCCGCCCCGCGGCGACCGAGGAGAAGGAGACCCAGCTCCGGGTGCTCAACAGAGGCGACGACCTCGACGCCGACGTCTACCGCCGCGGCGGCCTCGAGGTCCTCCAGGTCCCGAAGCCGTGGATGCTGGTCTACATCGGTCCCGAGGCCGGCTACGTCAGCATGGCCGCGGGGACGCGCGAGCGCGCCGAGGAGAAGCTCAAGGCCCGCCGCGAGTTCCTGGCGGGGCTCGGCAAGCGCATCCTCGAGGAGCGCGTCGTCCCGATCGACGAGGCCGACTACCCCGACATCAAGTTCATCGTCGAGCTCTACTTCGTCGAGGCGACCTAGCTCCGGACACCGTCGTAGACCTTAGGCCCATGCTTTTGACGAGCCGGCTGAGCGACAATATCGGGTATGAACAGCCCACGTCGCCGCAGCGCCGTCCTAGCCTTCCTCCTCGCCGCCGGAGTCCTAGCCCCCGCCCGGGCCGCCGATGAGACCTCCCACGCCAGGCAGCACCGGGTCACCGCGGCCCTAAGGGGTCTCATCCCCGCGTCCGACTTGAAGGACCACGGCCGCCGCATGGCGGCCGGGGACCTGAGGGTCGAGTCGATGTCCGTCATCGAGAACGGCGACGTCAGCATATACCTGAACTGCCGGCTGTACGCCAAGGAATCTGGCCCGCGCCAGAGCGGCGCGGATGCCTCTTTCACCCTGGCCCCGGTCATCGCCATCGGCCCGGTCGGCAAGGCGGCGCTGGCCCAGCGCGGCCTCCTGTTCGGGGGATCACCGGCGACCGGCGCCATCCTCGTCGACAAGGCCGGCTTCGAGACCAGCGACCCGGCCGAGACCGCCGTCGACCGCCTTCAGCGGGTCCGGATCACCAAGGACGACCTCCTCCAGGCCGTCCGCGCGCTCTACGCGGAGCTCGCCAAGAAGGAACGCGAGGAGGACGCCGGCCGGCTGTTGGAGTCCGTCGGGCGCTCCCTGCGCTGACCCGCGCCGATTTTGGTACCGTCTCGACATGGCCCAAAAGCGCGTCCTGGTCATCGACGATGACGACGACATCCGCGACCTGCTCGCGCTGATCGTCTCCCGCGAGGGCTTCGCGGCCGAGACCGCCTGGGACGGCCAGCAGGGCCTTGAGGCCATCCAGAAGGCCCCCCCCGACCTCGTCATCATGGACCTGATGCTGCCGCGCTACGGCGGCTTCGAGCTTCTGCGCAAGCTCCAGGAGGACGGGCTGGCCTCCCTGCCCGTCATCGTCATCACCGGCCGCTACAACGACCCCGCCACGATGGACATGATCCGCAAGGAGTCGAACGTCGCGGACTTCATGGCCAAGCCGGTCGACACCGCCCTGCTCGGCAAGACCCTCAAGAAGCTGCTCGCCTAGTCCGCCTTCACATCCCGAGCGCGGAATATTGCGCCGCCGCAATACCGCGCCGCCCGCCGTACGATTATAGTCTCCCCATGAGAATCCTCATCCTCGCCGTCGGCCTCTTCGGCGCGTCCTCCCCCGCGCTCGCGCAGGACCCCGCCGCCCAAGCCAAGAACTGGAAGAACGCGGCCGAGCTCACCGTCCTCAACACGACCGGCAACAGCCGCGTCACGACCTATGGGGCCAGCGACCTGTTCACCGCCACGCGCGGCAAGGCCTCGGCCGAGGTCAAAGGCGGGGCCCTGGGCTCCAAGACGCAGGGCACCACCACCGCCGAGCAATACAACGCGGGCGAGAAGGTCTCCTGGGCGCTCTCGGAGCGTTACTACGTCTTCGAGCGCTTCGGCTGGGACAAGAACCGCTTCGCCGGCATCCGCAACCGCTACGAGCCCTCGGCCGGCCTCGGCGCCCTGGCCATCAAGACCCCAAAGGACACGCTGGCCGCGGAGCTCGGCGCCGGCTACGTCAGCGAGGAGCGCATCGGCTCGCCGTCTAAATCTTTCGCCTCCGGCCGCGCCTATGCCAAGTACGCGCACGTCTTCAACGAGGCGGTCAACTTCTCCCAGGACGCCGAGTACCTGCGGGACTTCTCGGACGGCCGGAACTACCGGCTCAACACGGAGACGGCCTTCATCTCGGCCATGTCGACGCACCTCTCGCTCAAGGCGTCCTATAAGTGGAAGCGCGTCAACGCGCCGCCGCTCGGATTCGTCAAGGACGACACTTTCACCGCCCTGGCTCTCATCGTCAATTACTAGACGGCTTTGGCGTCGATGGCCGCGCGGATCCGCTCGAGCAGGACCTGCGGCGTGAAGGGCTTCGGCAGGAAGGGCGTCGTCTGATGGCGCTCGGGGACCGGCATCTCGGTATAGCCCGACATGAACATGACCTTCAGCTGGGGCGCCAGCGCGGTCAGCTTGTCGGCCAGCTCGAAGCCGTCCATCTGCAGCATGACGATGTCGGTGACCATGAGCTGGATCGGGCCGTGGTGCTTGCCGCAGATCCACATCGCCTCCGCCGAGCCAGAGGCCTCCAGCACCGAGTAGCCGGCCTCCGACAGGGTCATGCGGATGACCTGGCGCACCGCCTCCTCGTCCTCGACGAGCAGGATCGTCTCCGTGCCGCGCAGGCCGCCGGCGGCCGGGGCCTCGACGCGCTGGGCCGGACCGTCGCCGGGCCGGGCCTTGGGCAGGTGGATGCGGAAGGTGGTGCCGCGGCCCAGCGTGCTCTCGCAGACGATGTGGCCGCCGCCCTGAGAGACGATGCCGTAGAGGATGGCCAGGCCGAGGCCGGTGCCCTTGCCGGCCTCCTTGGTCGTGAAGAACGGCTCGAAGAGATGGGTCAGCACGCGCTCGTCCATGCCGGTGCCGGAATCCGAGACCGCCAGCACGACCCACTCGCCGGCCGGCACCACGCCGTGGCGGTGGCTGAGCGGGCGCTCGTGGCGGACCGCGGTCGTGGAGATCGACAGTCGCCCCCCCTTGGGCATGGCGTCGCGGGCGTTGACGGCCAGGTTCATGATGACCTGGCTGACCTGGACCGAATCGGCCACCACCAGGGCCGGCTCGGGCGAGGGTGCTACCGCCACCTCGATGTCGTCGCCGATGAGCCGCCGCAGCATCTTCTGCATCTCGGCCACGACGCCGTTTAAGTCGAGGAGCACAGGCTGGATCACCTGGCGGCGGCTGAAGGTCAGCAGCTGGTGGGTCAGGGCCCCCGCCTTCTTCGAGGCGCGGCTGATCTGCTCGAGCTCCGGCCGGCGCTCGTCGCCCTCCGGCATCTGCTCGAGCAGGTGCTGGGCGTAGCCCAGGATGACGGTCAGCATGTTGTTGAAGTCGTGGGCCACGCTGCCGGCCAGGCGGCCGATGGCCTCCATCTTCTGGGCCTGCTGGAGCTCGGCTTCCCGCTGTTGGAGGGCGGCCAGCATCTGACGCTTGCCGGTGATGTCCTCGGCCAGGCCCGCGATGCGCGCGACTCGGCCGTCGGGGCCGCGCATCGGGAAGCTGCGCGCCCGGACCCAGCGCGTCGAGCCGTCGGGACGGAGCACCCGGAACTCGTCGTCGCGGTACTCCTTGCCGCGCAGGCCCTCGGCCGCGCGCTCGCGGTCGTCGGGGTGGACGTTCTCTAGCCAGGCGCGCGGCTCGAAGGCCAGCCGCTCGGGGCTCACGCCCCAGACGCGGGCCACCGCCGGGCTGGCGTAGAGCATGCGCCCGGCCTTCGGGTCGTAGAGCCAGAGCGCCTCGTCGATGTGAGCCGCGAGCTGGAGCAGCCCCGCGGGGCCCGAGCCGTCAAGAGGCGAATTTGTAGCCATGCCCGGGGACGTTGATGACGTAGTCGGCGCCGATCTTCTTGCGCAGGCGATGGATGTGGGTGGTGACGGTCTGAGGGTCGTTATAGTCGGCCAGGTCGTAGCCCCAGACCGCCTCGAGCAGGTAGCCCGGGGTCAGCACGCGGCCCTCCTTCTCGAGGAGCAAGGCCAGGACGTCGAACTCCTTGCGGGTCAGGGCCACGGCCTTGCCCTTGACCCGCACCTCGCGCGCGGCCGGGTCGAGCTCAAGGCCCTGGCGTTTGAGCGTCTTGACCGCGTCGGGCGCCCGCGTGAAGCGGCGCAGGACGGCGTGGATGCGCGCCAGGAGCACCTTCATGGGGAAGGGCTTGAGGATGTAGTCGTCGGCCCCGCCCTCGAGGCCGGCCACCACGGAGGCCTCGTCCATCATCGTCCCCGACATGATGATGATGGGCATGGACTTGGTGCGCGGGTCCTGCTTGAGGGCTCGGCATAGGGCGTGGCCGTCTAGGTCCGGCATGTCGGCGTCGGTGAGCAGGAGGTCGGGCTTGCCGTCCACCGCGAGCAGCCGTCCTTCCGTACCGCCATGAGCCGTGACGACCGTGAAGCCGTGCGAGGAGAGATAGGTCTTGATGGCCGCGGCCATCTCGGGGACGTCGTCTACCACGAGCAGGCGCTGGGGCATGGTCGGCCCGATGATAGGAAATTTGAGTTCAAAAGAAGTTCATCCCCCGTTCAGCGTCCCGTCAGACGTTCCCCTTATCCTGTGGACATGCAATCGACCACCCTAGACGACCGGATCGACGACCTCTCCCACGACCTGCGCTCGCCGCTGGCCGTGGCCGAGGGCTACCTGGCCTGCCTGCTCGACGGAGAGTGCGGCGACCTCAACGGCGAGCAGCGCGACGTGGTCGGCACCGCCCTCGAGGGCCTGCGCCGCCTGCAGGCCTTCATCGACGAAGGGTTGGAAGAGGCCCGCAGCGGGACTCGGGAGGCCGATATGGTGGAGGAAGACGTCGTGCCCGTGGTGCAGGACGTGATGGAGATGTTCCGGCTGATGGCCAGCCGCCGGGGGGTGACCCTGACAGGCCGCATCGAGACCCCCGTGGCGCGGGTCCTCATGGACCAGGCCCGGATGCGCCGGGTCCTGACCAACCTGGTCTCCAACGCCCTCAAGTACACCCCGGCCGGCGGGACGGTCAGCGTGTCGCTGGCCGCCCGGGCCGGGCGGGCTTCGGTCTTCGTAGCCGACACCGGCTGCGGCATCCCCGCCGAGGCGCTAGACGGCCTCTGCCAGCGCTTCGCGCGCGCCCCGCAGGGGCGCGGCGAGGGCCCCCAGGCGCCCGGCACCGGCCTTGGGCTGGCCATCGTCAAGGAGATACTAGAGGAGCACGGCGGAGACTTATGGGTCGACTCTCACGTCGGCGCGGGTTCGACCTTCGCCTTCGCCCTGCCGCTCTGCGCCGGCTCGGTGGAGGTGCTCGCATGAAGCCGCTGATCCTCGTCATCGACGATATGAAAGACGAGCGCAAGCTCGTGCGCCTGCTCCTGCGCCAGTACGACTGCGAACTGGCCGAGGCCGCGGGCGCGGAAGAGGGTCTGGTCGCGGCGCGCAAACGCACGCCGAACCTCATCCTCATCGACCACACGATGCCTCAGATGAAGGGCTACGAGGCGGTGGCCGAGTTCCGCACCGACCCGGCGCTCTGCCGGGTACCGGTCATCATGCTCTCCTCGAGGAAGTTCGACCCCTGCTTCAAGGACTACATGAGCCTGCAGGGCGTGACCTTCCTGGCCAAGCCGGTGCAGGCCGGGGCGCTGGTGTCCACGATCGGCAGCCTGATAGGGGCGCTGGCCCCGGCGCCCAAGAAGCCGGCGTTGGCGAGCGCGGCGACGGCGGCTGCGTGCCGCGTCTAGCCGAGGTCCTGGTCTCTCAGGGGCTCTTGAGCGCGGAGCAGGTCGAGAACTGCCGCGCGGCGGGCGGGGCTCTCGGGCCGGTGGCGATCAACTCAGGATTCGCCACCGGCCGCCAGCTCCTCGAGCTGTTGTCCTTGCCCGACACGATCGAGGACTTCGTGCCCGAGGGACTCGACCGCGACCTGGCCCAACTCCTGCCCGGGGAACTGGCCTTCCAGCTCAAGTGCCTGCCGGTGTTCGACAACGGCACCGTCCTCAGCGTGGCCTTCGCCAACGAGGTCGACGACCTCGAGCTCGAGCGCCTGGCCGGCCACACCGGCCGCCAGATCGAGGCATTCCTGACCGACCCGCTCCTGCTCGACACGGCCTACCCGCTGCTCTACGGGGGGGCGGAGGCCGAGGCGCAGGGCGATGCGGCGGTGGCGCTGGTGGAGGCGCCCGCCGAGGCCCCGGCCGCGGAAGCCGCGGAGGAGAGCGCGGGCCTCGAGAGCATGGACTTCGCCGGGGCGCCGGCGGTCGAGGACGAGGAGTCGGAGGAAGAACCGGGAGGCGAGTCGGCGGTACCGGAGCTCGGCGACCTCAAAGGCGCCATGAGCGAGGCGGTCGGCGAGGTCGCCGTCGTCGAGGACACGGCCAAGACGAGCGCCTACGGGATCAACATCGAGGCCAACTCGGCGCCGGTGGTCAAGCTCGTCAACGGCATCCTCCTCAAGGCGCTCAACGTGCGCGCCAGCGACATCCACATCGAGCCCCAGGAGCGCGAACTCCGGGTCCGGGTCCGCATCGACGGCGACATGCACGCCCTCATGCGCCTGCCGCGGATCGTCTCGTCGGGGATCAGCTCGCGGCTCAAGATCATGGCCAACATGGACATCACCGAGCGCCGCCTGCCGCTCGACGGGCGCTTCAAGGTCACCATCGGCGCCGGCGCCGTCGTCGAGTTCCGGGTCTCGAGCCTGCCCTCGGCCCACGGAGAGAAGATCGTCATGCGCGTCCTGGGCGGCGGCAAGCTCAAGGGCGACGCCGCATCCCTGGGGTTCACCGAGCGCGACCTGGCCGCCGTCCAGGAGGCCATCCGCAGTTCCTGCGGCCTGGTCCTCGTGACGGGGCCCACCGGCAGCGGCAAGACCACGACCCTCTACACGATGCTCAAGGAGCTCAACACCCCCGACCGCAACGTCCTCACCGCCGAGGACCCCATCGAGTACAACCTCCCCGGCCTGACCCAGGTGCCGGTCTGCCCGGCCGCCGGCTTCACCTTCGAGAAGGCCCTGCGCGCCTTCCTGCGCCAGGACCCCGACGTCATCCTGGTCGGCGAGATCCGCGACCTCGAGACCGCCGAGATCGCCGCCAAGGCGGCCATGACCGGGCACATCGTGCTCTCCACCCTGCACACCAACGACGCCCCCTCCACCGTCCTGCGCCTGCGCCACATGGGCGTGGCGCCCTTCCTCTTGGCGTCGTCCCTGCGCATGATCATCGCCCAGCGCCTGGCCCGCGTCATGTGCCCCTCCTGCCGCGTGGAGGTCAAGCCCGAGGAACTCATGGCGCTGGGCATCAAGGCCGAGGAGGCCGAGAAGATCGGCATCACCTTCAAAGGCCGCGGCTGCGAGGAATGCCACGGCGGCGGCAGCCGCGGCCGGCGGCCGATCATGGAGGTCCTGCCGGTCCAGAGCGCGCGCATGAAGCAGCTCATGCTCGATCCCTCGGCCGCCGCGGTGGAGGCCCTGGCCCGCGAGGAAGGCATGCGGTCCCTGAGAGAGAACGCCATGGACCTGGCCAAGCAGGGGATCATCTCCGTGCAGGAGGCCCTGCGAGTCGGGGTGGGCTGATTACTTAGGAACAGGCCCTAAGTAACGATTAGAAGGACGGCAGGGAGCCCAGCATCCCGCCGACGCGCTCGCCGGCCGCCTGCAGCCGCTGTCCGTTCACGGTCTGGACCTCCTCCGTCGGCGGGAACCACACCTGCTCCTTCCAGAGCTCCTCGGCGATGCGGCGCTGGGAGCGCTCGTTGGGGTGGAAGCAGTCCACCGCCATGTCGGTCGTCACGTAGGTCTGGTTGAAGATGCGCTCGGTGTAGTGCAGCTTGAGGTTGGGGTTCTCGAGCGCCGCCTCCGCCACCGCCTGCTTGATGACGTCGTTGCGGCCGCGCACGATGTCGACCCGCTGGTGGAGTTCGCTCTCGTTGCTCCAGCCCAGCATGCCGTCGCAGATGCCGGCCCGGACCCAGAGCCCGCCGCAGGTCAGGCCGAGCATGATGCCCTCGTTTCGGAAGCTCGACACGGTGGGCACGTTCGGGATGCCCGACACGAGGACGCGCACCGGCTCCTGCTGGGGCACCGCGGCCAGCACGGCCAGGGCGGCCTTGATCGAGCCGCGCATGACCCCGCTGGGCGTGCCTTCGGCGGTCTCCCCGGAGCAGACGTCGTTGGCTCCCACCATGAGGGTGACGTACTTGAGGGCGCGGTACTCGCCGGAGCGCATGGCGTCGGCGACCTGGCGGGCCTGGCCGAGCAGGTCCTCGGCGCGGTTGCCGGTGGCCGCGGTGTTGATGACCTCGAGCTCGAGCCCCTCGGTGGACTTGAGGTAGTCGCGCAGGCGCATGTAGTGCGAGTTGATGTCCTTGCCGGAGGACCAGGACAGGGTGTCCTTGCGCTCGAAGAAGCTCCAGCCGCGCCAGCTGGCCGTCACCTCGTCGACGGTGACCGTGGCGGTAGAGTCGTCCAGCGAGGTGCCCGCGAACAGGGCCGCGGAGATCGAGTCCCCCATGGCGGCCATGAGGACCTTCTTGCTAGCGGGTGCCGCCGGTGGGGTCTGGGCCAGCGCTGCGGACCGGAAGGCGACGCATACGACGAACGCGTGAACGAAACGTATTCGTGTCATGGTTACCTCTCACGGCAACCATTCTGGTTCAAATGGCCCAAGAGCAATATAGGTCTTAAGGCCCAGCTTGTGTGCCGGAGTTTTGAAATTCAAAGATTAAGATAAGGTCGGGCCTTTTCCTTATTAGGTAAAATGCGTCTCCGCTATGCGCGCGCTCTGGGTCGCCGTCTTCCTCGCCGCCGTCCAGCCCGCTGAGGCAACTTTACCAGGTAAGGAGCTCTTCGACGCCGCGGGCTGCGCGGCCTGCCACCGGGTGGGCGGCGTCGGCGGGAACTCCGGACCCGACCTGAGCCTGGTGGGCTTCCGCCGCAATCGGGAGTGGCTAGACCTCTGGCTCGCCGTCCCCCGGACCTGGAAGAACGACACCATGATGCCGGAGTTCGCCCTGAAGCCCGCGGCCCGCGCGGCTTTGGTCGACTACCTGGCATCTCTCGATGGCCCCGACTATCACCCGACCCCGGCCGGCGACCCGGTGACCCGCGGACGCGCGGTCTATCTACGCGCCGGCTGCGTGGCCTGCCACGGCGCCAAGGGCGCGGGCGGCCACCCCAACAACAACGTCCCCGGCGACGCCATTCCCGCCCTCGCCAAGGTCGCCGAGACCTTCTCGCCGGCCGAGCTGGCCGCGAAGATCCGCCGCGGCTCAGTCCCGGCCGCGAAAGACCCCGCCGTCTCGGCGCCGCTGGTGCGGATGCCGGCCTGGGGCGAGAAGCTCGCCGACGACGAGATCTCGGCCGTGGCGGCCTACCTGCTGTCGCTGGGCGCGGACCAGCCGCGCGAGGAGTGGTGACATGGACCCGGTCTTAAGCGATTGGCTGAGCCTCCTGGTGCGCTGGGTCCATGTCATCGCCGGCATCATGTGGATCGGCACCACCTACCTCTTCAACTGGATGGAGCGCACCCTGACCCCGCCCACCGGCCAGGGCAAGGAGAACATCTCCGGCGAGCTCTGGATGGTCCACGGCGGCGGGTTCTATCTGGTCGAGAAGCAGAAGTGGCCCGAGATCATGCCCAAGGTCCTGCACTGGTTCCGCTGGGAGGCGATGACGACCTGGCTCAGCGGGATGGCCCTTCTGGCCCTCGTGTACTGGAACGGGGCGCCGCTGCTCGAGTATGGCTCGGAGCTCTCGCGCGCGCAGGGCGTGGCCGTCTCGCTGGGCGTCCTCGTCCTCGGCCTTGCCGTCTACCACCTCCTGTGGCGCTCGCCGTTGGCCCAGGTCGAGCCGCTGGGCGCCGCCGTCTCCCTGGTGCTCGTGACGGCGCTGGCCTGGGGCCTAGGCCGCTACTTGAGCGACCGCGCGGTCTATCTCCACATCGGGGCGATGTTCGGCACCATCATGGTCACAAACGTCTGGATGATCATCCTGCCCAACCAGGCGCGCATGATCGCCATCACCAAGGCCGGCGGCACGCCCGACCAGCGCCTGGCGGCGCTTGCCGGCCGCTGCTCCAAGCACAACACCTACATGTCGGTGCCTCTGATCTTCACGATGATCTCGAACCACTACCCCGCGACGACCTTCGGCACCGAGTACGGTTGGGCCGTGCTGGCCGGCGTCACCCTGTTGGGCTGGGGCGCGGCCAAGCTCATCCGAGACGTGCTGTGAAGGTCGACCTCGCCGTCCGCGGCCGCCTGCTGACCCCCGACGGCCTGCGCCGCGGGACCCTGCTCGTGTCGGGCGGCCGTATCGCCGCGTTGGCCGGACCTGGAGAGGAACCGTACGGCATCCCGCTCATCGAGACCGGAGACCGCATCGTGCTGCCTGGGATCGTCGAGACCCACGTCCACGTCAACGAGCCGGGCCGCACCTCTTGGGAGGGATTTGCCACCGCGACGCGCGCGGCGGCCGCGGGCGGCGTGACGGCCATCGTCGACATGCCGCTCAACTCGATCCCCCCCACGACCACCTTGGCCGGGCTCAAGGCCAAGGCTGCCGCGGCCGAGGGCGCCTGCTGGGTCGACTACGGTTTCTGGGGCGGGGTCGTGCCCGGCAACGCCGCGGAGCTCGAGCCCATGATCGACGCGGGAGCCGCGGGATTTAAATGCTTCCTGATCGACTCCGGAGTGCCCGAGTTCCCGATGGCCGCCGAGGCCGACCTCCGCGAGGCGATGCCGATCCTGGCTCGGCGCGGCGTGCCCTTGCTCGTCCATGCCGAACTCAGCTGCGTTCCCGCCCCGGCTCCCAAGGACAACCGGGGATACGCCGGCTACCTGGCCTCGCGCCCGCGGACCTGGGAGAACGAGGCCATCGCGCTGATGGTCCGCCTCTGCCGCGAGACCGGCTGCGCGGTGCACATCGTCCACCTCTCCAGCGCCGACGCCCTGGCGACGATAGCCGCCGCGCGCGCCGAGGGCCTGCCGTTCACTGCCGAGACCTGCCCGCACTACCTGAGCTTCGTCGCCGAGGAGATCGCCGACGGCGCCACCCACTTCAAGTGCGCCCCGCCGATCCGCGAGGCCGAGAACCGCGAGCGCTTGTGGGCGGGCCTGGCCGACGGCACGCTCTCCTGCGTCGTCTCCGACCACAGCCCCTGCGAGCCGGCGCTCAAGGTCATGGAGAGCGGCGATTTCCATAGAGCCTGGGGCGGCATCTCCGGGGTGCAGTTCGGCCTCCCCGCGGTCTGGACCGGCATGCGCGAGCGCGGCCTCGGCCTCGAGCGCCTCGGCGAATGGATGTCGGCCGCCACGGCGCGTTTGGCCGGACTCGGCGCCCGCAAGGGCGCCCTGGTCCCCGGGCACGACGCCGATTTCATGGTCTTCGACCCGGACGCCGAGTTCTCTCCGGCAGCGGCGACCATCCACCACCGGCATAAAGTGACGCCTTACCGGGGCCGCGTGTTGCGCGGCATCGTCACAGCCACCTATCTGCGCGGCCGGCTGGTCTACGAGAAGGGCTCGTTCATCGGCAAGCCGGAAGGGCGCGCTCTGGCGCGCGAGGGGGCGGCTCTATGATCGCAGGCGAGACCGGCGGGATCCGCGTGGCGTTCACCGAGCTCATCGACCTCGCCGCCGAAGAGGTCGGCGGCAAGGCCCTGCAGGCCTCCGACGAGTTCTTCGCCGGCAAGGAGAACCTCCTCAGGCCCGGGCGCGGGGTCTTCCTGCCCGAGAAGTTTACGCCGCGCGGCAAGTGGATGGACGGCTGGGAATCGCGCCGCAAACGCGTCCCCGGCCACGACTGGTGCGTGGTGAAGCTCGGCCTGCCGGGTTCGGTGGCCGGCTTAGACATCGACACCAACTACTTCACCGGCAACTACCCGGAGTTCGCCTCGGTGGAGGGACGGGAGGGGACCGGCCCCTGGCATGAGCTCGTGGCCAAGGCCCGCCTCAAGGGAGGTACCCGGAACCTCTTCCCCTCCGGTTACGCCGGACGCATCACCCACCTGCGCCTCAACATCTTCCCAGACGGAGGCGTGGCCCGCCTGCGCGCCCACGGCGTCGTCCTGCCGGACTGGAAGGCCCTGCTGCGCTCGAAGGCGCCGCTCGACCTGGCCGCCGCGGCCAACGGCGGTACGGTGTGCGCCGCCAGCGACTCCTACTTCGGCCTCAAGGACAACCTGCTCTACCCAGGCCGAGCCAGGAACATGGGCGGAGGCTGGGAGACCCGCCGCAAGCGCGTCCCCGGCCACGACTGGATCGTCGTGGCGCTGGGCCGCGCCGGCAAGCTCCGGCGCGTCGAGGTCGACACCGACCACTACAAGGGCAACTTCCCCGAGAGCTGCTCGATCGACGGCGTCCGCCTGCCCGGGCCCGCCGCCGCCGACGCATTCGACCTGGGCTGCGACGTCCAGCGCGCGAAGGGACCGGGCCTCGCCTGGACGGAAGTCCTGCCGCGCACGCGGCTCAAGGCCCATACCAGGCATCGCTTCGACCGCCAGCTCCGGAACGCGGCGAAGGCCTACAGCCACCTGCGCCTCAACATCTTCCCCGACGGCGGCGTCAGCCGCCTGCGCGTCTTCGCGGACCCTGCCTGATGGACCTCGCGGCCCTCAACGCCCTGCCGGCCGACGCGGCGCGCGCCGAGCTGACGCGCTGCTGCGGCGCCGCGCGCTGGGTCGAGGGGATGGTCAAAAGCCGCCCCTACGCCGACAAGGCCGCCCTCCATCGGTCGGCCGAGGAGCAGTGGCGCGCCCTGGGCCGCGAGGACATCCTCGAGGCTTTCGCCCATCACCCGCGCATCGGCGCCTCGGCCGCCGCCGGCTGGGCCAAGGGCGAGCAGGCCGGCGTCAGCGGCGCCGCCCAAGAAACGCTGCAGGCCATCGCCGACGGCAACCGCGAGTACGAGCGCCGCTTCGGCCACATCTATCTGGTCTGCGCCACCGGGAAGGCCGCGCCCGAACTTCTCGCGATCCTCGAGCGCCGTCTCAAGAACGAGCCCGATGCCGAACTGGCCGAAGCCGCCGCGGAGCAGGCCAAGATCACGGCCTTGCGCCTGGAGAAACTCCTCTCATGAGCCCGATAACCACCCACGTCCTCGACGTCAGCCTCGGCCGCCCCGCCGCCGGCGTGCCGGCCGTCCTGGAAGCCCAGGCCGGCGCGGATTGGAAGGAGCTCGGCCGCGGCGTCACCGACGCCGACGGGCGCATCAAGACCCTATTGCCCGACGCGCCCCTGGCGGCCGGCGTCTACCGGCTCACCTTCGATACCGGGACCTACTTCGCGGCGTCCAAGACCGCCGGCTTCTATCCTTCGGTTGCCGTCACGTTCGAAGTCCGCAAGGCCGGCGAGCACTACCACGTCCCCCTGCTCCTGAGCCCGTTCGGCTACTCCACCTATAGAGGAAGCTGATGCGCGCCAAGCCGCTCAGCCCGGCCGCCTACCGGCCCTACGGCACGGTCATCGCGGCCGCGGGCGGCAAGCCCATCCCAGCCAACATGGGCACGGCCCGGCGCTGGGACTTCCTGGCCGAGCTCGTGAACAAGCGTCCCGGCAAAGCCAAGGCCAACCTCTGCGTCTTCCGCTGCGCCCCGTTCAAAGGGAAACGCTTCACGGCCAAGCTGCTCGAGCGCCACGCGCATTCCACCCAGGTCTTCCTGCCGCTGTCGAGTTCGCGGCGAGCCTTGGTGATCGTGGCGAAGGGCGGCAGGAAACCCGACCTGTCGACGCTAGCCGCCTTTATTATGGAAGGGCCGCGGGGAATCAGCTATCGGCCCGGGATCTGGCACCACCCCATGATCGCCTTGGGCACCCGCGCCGACATGGCTTGCTTCGTCCACGAGGACGGGTCGCGACAGGACTGCGAAGTCTTTCCGCTGCCTGCCCCGGTCACTATTACCGTCTAAACAGCCTCTCCACGGTCCGCATCGGGAGATACATGTGAAGCTGGTCGTCGACTAGCTCCTTGAAGCCGTACTTCAGGTAGAAGCCTCTCGCGGCCGCATCGACGGCGACGACCTCGACGGCGAACGCGGCGATCTTTCGAGACGCGGCCAGCGCCCTGTCTAGCGCGTCCAGCAACAGGAACTCACCCAAGCCCTGCCCCCGCGCGTTCCGGTCCACCGCCAATCGCGCCAGATGCACGACGGGCACCGGATAACGGGGAAACCTCTTCGTGTCGCCTGGAGGAAGGGTAACGACCTCGACCTGGCCGCTTCGCATCGAGTAGTAGCCTTGGACGATGAGTTCCTTGGGGCTAACGGCTACGAACGTTCGCGCCAGGCCCAGATCCTCGCTCTGCCGCGCGTACCGGCTCAGGAAGGCGTTAAGATCCCCATTGCCGCAGTCGAAACGATCCCTCTCATGCTCGCGGCTTATCGGCTCGAGAACCCACCGCTGGGCGTCAGGCACGCCGCGCCCGCCGGCGGCGCAAAGCGGCCGTCAGCGCGGGGGCCGGAACCTCGTCGGCTTCCAGGATCTCCAGGAAGCGCCGGCCGTCCTGGAGACTGAGGACGGTCCGCTGGTGGCTCTCGATGAGGTCTTGAGCGGCCTCAAGGAGGTGGGATAGAGCGAAGCCCGTAAGGGGCTGGCCGGAGATAGCGGCGGCGCGCTCGAGGAGATCCTTCTGCTCCGTCGTAAGCCTCATGTCGAGGCGGTCCGTTTTTGTCGCCATGGCTCCCCTCGCCGTACGGCTTCCGCATGTACAAAGTGTACGGCGAAAGTCCGTACGTGTCAATAGAGTGAGGCGCACTCCCACCGCGCTCCCGAAACAGCCTTGCGCGGGTATAGGACAAGCCTTATACTTCCGACAGATTCTCATAGGACCCCCAGGAGCCTCCCATGGCCGACCAACCCAAGGTCAACGCGGACGTCATGACGAAGCAGGTCGTCTACGATGGCGACGGCTATACCCGCCAGTCCATCGAGGGGATGCTCGGGGACTACCAGGCCAAGCACTCGCTCAACCTCAAGAAGTTCGAGGAACTCTCCGGGGCCTATGAACGGCTCTCCACCGAGATGACCGTCGACATCGCCGAGCAGAAATCGGTCATGGAGTACCTCGGGAACGTCCTGACCTTCAACGAGATCGGCACCAACCTCAAGGGCCTCCTTTATAAGGTCCCCCTCCTGCGCGATCTGACCCCCAGCCGGGACCTAAAAGAGTTGCTCGGCGAGAAGATCGAGGTGGCCCAGCGCCGCGTCCAGGAGGTCGGCGACTACGTCGACACCCTGCAGACCGACATCAAGAACCTGCAGGAGGACATCGTCCGCCTCAACAAGAAGATGGTGGCGGCGGCCCAGAACGAGGAGAAGGCCGCGCGCTACGTGCTCGAGCTCGAGGCCTACCGCGGCGAGCTCGAGAAGAAGATGGCCGCCCTCGCCGACCCCAAGAGCCTCGAGGCCCGCGAGCTCTTGGCCAAGGTCAGCGAGGTCAAGCGTCTGATCTGGGAGCATGGCGCCAAGCTCAGGCTCTACTCGAACGCCGAGGAGCGCCTGGTCGCCATCGTCAACATGAACAACAACTTCCTGGAGATCATGACCAACCTCCACTCCAACATGCAGACCCTCTACGAGGCCGGCAACGAGGTGCTCAACGAGCTGCACGGAAACCTGGCGGGCCTGTCCTCGATCTCGAAGGCCGGCGAGCTCTCGGTGGAGATGCACAAGTCGATGGAGTCGCTCAAGAAGAGCGTCAACAAGCTGGCCGTCCTGGCTTCCGAGACCTCGCTCTACCTCACCCAGAACATCGACAAGCTGACCAGCGAGATGAAGGTCTACGACAAGGCCACCGAGGATATGGTGGCCTCCAACCTCGCCGCCGAGCGCGAGATCAAGGAACAGCGCATCAACGAGACCATCGAGCTGGCCAAGAAGGAGTACGGCGGCTCGTCGCCGGCCTGATGTCCCAGACGCGCGAGCGCTGGATGCTGGCCTCGGGCGACCCGCTCGAGCGCTGGTGCGCCGCCGCCTCGCGCCTCGTCCTGGCCGCGCGCCTCAACAAGTTCTTCCCCGACCCGTTCGGCGTGGCCGACACCCTGCGCCTGATGGCGCCGTCTTTGCGGGGCGGGATCTACGACGGCCTGGTGCTCGACCGCGCCAGCGGCCTCCCCCGCCTCAAAGACGTCGTCGCCGTCCACGCCGACCGCGCAAACGCCCCCGACTTCCTGCGCGAGGCCGCGGGCCGGGCCGGCCGCGCCGCCACGCCGCGCTTCGCGGCGAAGCTGGCCTACTACCGCGAGCTGACGCGCGTCGAGCTGCCGCCTCTGCACCGCCTCGACATCAAGCTGCGCCGGGTGTTCCCCGACCGCAAGGCGGCCTCCTTCGAGGTGGTCTTCGACCGCTTCGACGCCGCCGAGGACCTCTGGGTGCGCTACACCCTGCTCCTCGAGCAGAGCGACGCGTCCTGGGGCGGAGGCTCTCTGCTCTCGCGCTCCGGCGACTACACCGAACAGACCGCGGCCTTCCGCGCCCTCATGGAGAAGTACGCCCAGGACGACTCCGAGATCACCTTCCTCCTCCTCGGCAAGCACCCCGGGCTCAAGGTCGAGGAGGTCGTGCGCGGCCGGCTCGGCCCTTTCTGGAGCCCGATCTGCCCGGCGCCCGACGGCTGGTTCCCCGACGACGCGCGCGACTGCTACGTCCTGCACTGCCCGCTCGACCGCGCTTCGCTGGGCATGGAGGCCGACCAGGACATGGACCCGTTCTCGACCCTGTACAAGGACTACCTCTCCGCCGACAGCCGCCCGCTCGTCGAAGAGGTGGCCGAGCGCCTGGGCTACCGCGTGCACAAGGAGCGCAAGTTCGCCACCACGCCCCAGGCCGCGCCGCTTCTGCGGACGCGGCTGGCCCAGGCCAAGACCGTCAACGTGGTGTACACCGCATGAGCGACAAGATCTCGCCCCAAGAGGTGGAGAAGGAACTGGTCCAGGCCCGGCGCCTCCTCGCCCGCTCGGGAATCCCGGAGGCGCTGGCCGAGGTCGACTGCGGGGCGTTCGGGACCACCCCGCTCAACCTCGAGGCCTTGGGCGAGGTCTCCTTCGCCGTGGCCACGTCCCTGGCGGCAGGCCGCCTGCCGCGCGTGGCGGCGGCCGGCGGGGTCTTCGCGGGCTACCTCCTGGCCGAGCACGGCGCCCTCCGCCTGGCCAAGCTCCAGCAGATCCAGAAGGCCGCCGAGCCCTCGGGCTCCCTGCCCTCGGGGGATTACCGCGACCTGACCGACAAACGCCGCCCCGAGGACTGCGCCGAAGCCGTCCTGCGCGACGCCGCGGCCTTCCTGCGCTTCTACAAGGCCCATCCGCTCTCCGAGAAGCGCCCGGCGCGCGACGCCGAGGCCGTGCTCTGCCTGCGCTCCTACTTCCGCCTGCTGGCCAACGCCATGCGCCGCCTGGGCTCGGAGAAGGAGGACACCGCCGTCCTCACCCCGGACCTCAAGCTCCACGGCTACCGCGCCCAGCCGGCCGCCTCCGACGAGCCGACCGGCCTGCTCCAGGTCTCCACCGAGGACGTGGTGGGCAACGAGGAGATGCTGCGGCTGGGCAAGCGCCTGGTCCGCGACGTGGCGGGCTTCGACCTGGCCCGCGGCGAGAACCCCAAGAAGGTCCGCAACCAGATCATGTTCGCGCTGGGCACGCCGGGCTGCGGCAAGACCGTCACCGCCCATGCCCTGCTCAACGACTTCCTGGGGATCTGCGCCAAGGCCGGCCTGCCGGCGCAGGCCCGGGTCATCCGGCGCACCGACTGGGCCTCCTCCTACCAGAACGCCTCGGCCTCGCGCCTGCTCGAGATATTCAAGACCGAGGTCTTCGAGGCCCCCGGGGTGGCCGGGGTCTACTGGCCCGACATCGACACCGCCTTCGCCGCGCGCGGCGACGCCGACATCCGCAACGAGGAGAAGGCCAACCTCGCCACGCTCTTCGGCATCCTCGACGGCACGATCGGCCCCAAGAACGGGCGCTGGTTCCTCATCTGCGACGCCAACAACATGAACATGGACGAGGCGATGACGAGCCGCTTGAACCAGACCCCGCTCAAGGTCCTGGGGCCGACCACCCCCGAGCACTTCGTGAGGCTCATGCGCGACATCAAGCTCCGCGGCCGCGGCCCCTGGCTGCCGCTCACGGACGCCGAATGGCTGGAGGTCGGCGCGCTCTGCGTGTCGACCGGGCTCTCGGGGCGCTCGGCCGACGCCATCTCCGGACGGGTCCTCACCGAGATCGAGGACTTCGACGAACCCGAGGAGTACTTCGCGCTCTCCTTCGAGGAGAAGCGCAAGATGATCGGCGAACTCTCGCGCAAGGTGCCGGCCGCGCGCTTCAAGACCCTCATCGAGGAGCACGTGCGCTTCGAGAAGGACTCCCAGACCGCCGCCGACCAGGAGCGCTTCAAGCGCCGCGTTGAGGAAATCCACCTCCACCTTTCCGCCCAGCGGGCCGCGCTGGGCGCCTTTGGGACGCCCGCCGCGCCCCCGGCCTGAGCTAGAGGCGCCGACGCCGGCCGGGATCGGCCAGGGTCTCGAACGGGACGTCGAGGACCGGGTACTCCCGGGCCTTCATGTCCTGGTAGTGCCACCACTCGGTGGCCAGCGCCTTGAGCCCGGCCGCCTCCATCGCGGCGCGCAGGAGCTTGGCGTTGGCGGCCGCGGCCGGCGCGGCGTCGGCGCGGTCGTGGAAGGCCCGCGGCGTGAAGTCGTCGTAGGCCGAGGGCATCTCGAGCTCCTTTCCGTCGCGGTCGACCAGGGTGAGGTCGACGGCCACCCCGCGATTGTGCATCGAGCCCTTGGCGGGGTCGGCCACGAAGCGCGGGTCGGGGACCAGGGCCCACATCTGCCTCTGCACCGACAGCGGCCGGTAGCCGTCGAAGAGCTTGAGGCGGTAGCCCTGGGGCCGCAGGACGTCGGCGGCGGCCTTGAGCCGCCGCGCCGCGCTGCGCCGCAGGTAGACCGCGGCGTACGGGTAGACCGGCTTCTTAAGGAAGTTGTCAGCCGTGGCGTAGCGCACGTCGAGGACGGCGTCGGGCACGACGGTCCGCACGTCGACCAGCGGATCCTTTCCCGCTGGAGACAGCGCGCAGGCCGAGAACAGCAGGGCCGCGGCGAGAAATCGCTTCATTCTCCGCACAGGGTCTTGATGACCTC
This sequence comes from Elusimicrobiota bacterium, assembly GCA_016196755.1. Taxonomy (GTDB): domain Bacteria; phylum Elusimicrobiota; class Elusimicrobia; order UBA1565; family UBA1565; genus SCTT01. Next base: position 59,550 of record JACPXC010000029.1, on the reverse strand, counting down.
GGCCTTGTAGCGGATGCTGCGGTAGTGGGTCAGGCAGACTTCTTTCAAGAGCTTGAGCTCGGCGGCGCGCAGTTCCTCGAGGCTGATGTCGGCCTTCGACTCGATGAGCTCGTAGAGCGCCCTCTTGCCCTGGCGGTACTCCTCGAGCGAGACGAGCAGTTGGGGGTCGGCCGCGGCCGGGAACAGGAGCTTCTCGTCCTTGAGCTCACCCTCGAGCTTCTCCACCTGCGCCTCGGTGCGCTTGCGCAGGGCCTTGCGCTCCGAAGCCGAGCGCTGGACCTGGCCGGCGCGGGCGCTGGCCGCCTCGACTACGCGCTGGCGGCGCGCGGCCTCCAGGGCCTCGCGCAGGCGGCGCTCGAAGTCGCCGCCCAGTATGGTCTCGTTGCGCCAGTCCTTGGCGAGCTGCAGGGAGATGTCGTCGATGACGCGGCTCTGGACCGCGGGGTCGTCTAAGAGCTTGGCCAGCTCCGGCTCGAGCTCGAGCGCCTCCTTGTCCTTGAGCGCGGCTTGGAAGCGGATCCGGACCTTGGCCTGGAAGTGTCCCGACTCGATGAGGAACTCGAGCGCCGCGACCTCGAGCAGGCCGAGCTTGATGAGCACACCCACCGCGCGTTCGGAATCGGGCACGTCCTCGCGCATCCCGTTGTCGCTCAGCCAGGCGCGCATGGCGTCGAAGCGCGCTCGCATCCCGGCCAGCGGCTCCTTGTCCTGCACGGCGATCACCTCGTCGCCTTTGGGCTTGGCGAGCTTCTTGCCGAGCCCGCCGTCCGCGCGCCAGCCCGTCAACGCGTCGTATTCGCGCTTCCTGGCCTGGGCCTCCTTGGCGAAGTGCTTGAGGTAGGCGCAGCGCTCGGCGGGGGTGAACTCGCTCCAGCGCTGGAAAATGGGCGCCCGGCGCTCGGCGATGTCGCGGTCGCGTTCTTTATAGATTGCCAACCAGACGTAGGGCGTAGGCGCGTTCTCGTTGAGCGGCTCGCCCCAGTTGGGGCCCGTCGTCTGAGGGATCTGCCGCATCCCTTTCCAATGGAGCCCCACCTCCCCCTTGGAACAGCGCCAGTCCTCGGGGATGTCGACCGCGCGGGCCGCGGGGACGAGTAGGAGGGCCAGGACCCAGGGCAGCATGTCCCCCAGGATAACCGACAGACGCATTCTCGGCAAGCGGACTTTCCATCAGAATGGGATATCCTCGACCAGCGTGCCTTCCTTCACCTTCTTCTCGAGAAACTGCATCTCGTCGAGGTAGACCACCAGCTTGGCCTGCTTCTTGCCGTCGGCCTTGCCGGTCCACTCCTCCCGGACGAGGTGTCCCTCGATGTACACCTGCTGTCCCTTGCGCAGGTGCTCGCCGGCCAGGTCGGCCAGCTTGCGGCCGTTCTCCCGGTTGAAGGCCTTTACATCGAGCCAGACCGGCACGTCGACCCACTTCCCGCTCTGCGGGTCCTTTCTCCGGTTGTTGACCGCGAAGCCGAGTTGAGCCACCTTGCCGCCGTTGTCGAACGCTTTGAGCTCCGGGTCGCGGGTCAGCCGGCCGATCAGCGCGACCTTGTTCAGGTTTGCCATGGGTGAAACCTCCCGAGGACTAGCCTCCCCCGCTAGTACGCTTTACCCCCCGATTTAGTTCCCTTCCCGACGAGGGGCCCGAAAGGAAAATGGGATGGCGCAGATTTCGGGAGTCACCCGCCTCTGTCGGACCCCGCGGCCCGCACCCCACTTCACTGCAGTCGGACGCCTATTTTTTGTCCGGATCAAACCCTATGCGCGGCTTCGGCTCAATCGGTGGTTCCATAATCTGCCGGATGGCGTCGAAGAGCGATCGGTGAACACGAAGGGCAACTTCCGGCGTCCTCCGTATCCCGAACTTGATGTTGCAGATTGCAACATCAAGTTCGCGCACTCCCGCTTCGTCAAGTCGAACGCAAAGTCTGAAGGGAACCGCTTCCTATTCCTGCTCATCTGCTGATTTAGACGCGCCGTAGAATCTCGATTTAGTTCCCCTGCCCTTGACGCCCGACGGGGACGGGTCTACACTTTTGAGACATGGACGGCCCCGCCGCGCCCAAAGGACGCCACCTAGCCGCCGTTGCGGCGATCTCCCTGTTCGTGCTCTGGTTCGGCTTCAAGAGCCTGAACCGGTCGGACTCGCTGGGCAGCCTCGACTTCGCCGAGGTCCCGCAGGGCTCGGAGAAGCCCCACGAGAATTACATCTCCGCGGCCGAGCAAGAGCTCCTGGACCGCCAGGGCGAGATCCCGAACGCGCTCATCCCAGAGGGCAGCGCGCGCTACATGCACGTCGACCCCGACAAGGAGAAGGACGAGCCCAAGGGCAAGCAGGTGCTGGCCAAGAAGGAGACATCGGAAGTCGACACCATGGTCCAGAAGGAGCTCGTGCGGCTCACCAAGATCACCGGCCGCTACCGCAAATCGGAACCCAAGGTCAAGGAGGTCGACCTGGCCTTCGGTAAGCTGCCGCGCTACATGGCGGTGCGCAAGAAATACCTCGAGGACCACGACGCCTACGCCTTCGCCCACGACGCCATCAAGCTGCCCGAGGTCCGCAAGACCATCGTCAAGTACGCCATGGACCCCAAAATCTGGAAGGTGACGCTCAAGATGGTGACCGAGGGCCTACGCCAGAAGCCGCCCAAGCCGCTCTACGATGAGATGAAGCGCTTCTTTACCGAGGACAAGGAGGTCCGCGGGTTCGCCGCCGACCTCTCCAAGGAGATCGCCCCCGCGCTGGCGACCAAGGTCCTGCCGCAGGTGCTCCCGCAGATCATCAAGGACGCCCCGCAGGATATGGCCGCGCTCAAAGGCCTCGCCAAGGACCTCAACATCGGCGCCAACGGCGTAGCACCCCCGCCGGGCGGCGGGCCGACCTCCGTCAACGTGTCGAAGAAACCCTCGGAGACCCACAAGGGCGAGAAGATCGCCGGCACCGACATCCCGGCCCTGCCCGACGGCGAGCTCAAGATCGGCGAGGGCTCCCAGCGCGACCAGCAGATCAGCACGCTCGGCAAGGGCGACAAGCCCAGCGACGCCAGCGACAAGGTCCGCTTCAACCGATAGTAAGCCAAAGTCCCGTCCGGGCCTAGGCCCTTAGGCCCTATACCGCGCCGCCCTGCACCGCCATCCTATCGGGGCAGGATGGAGACACCATGAACGCCCTCGCTCTCGCCTTGCTCGTGGCCGGCTCAGCCGACGCCCAAAACGCCCAAGCCGTCCGCGGGATCGACCACTCCTTCGTCCAGGCCTCGATCGGCATGCAGGACTGGAGCCAGGCCCGCGAGGCGCGCGGGCTCGGCGAGGCCGCGTGGCGGCTCGGCCGCGTCCGCGTCGCCTTCGACCCGGACCACGCCGACGGCCGGATCGTCATCGCCGCGGTCTCCAGCGCCCTTGCCGACGACGACCTGCGCGTCGCCTACCTCCAACAGGGCGCCGCGCTGTCCACGCGGCTCCACGACCTATCCGCGCGCGTCGCCGCCGCGATAAAGGCGGGCGGCGGCGGGGCCGATGCCCTGCTCGTCGAGACGCGCAGGATCGAGACCCAGGCGCAGGCGTACATCTCGACGCCGCTGCGCTATGCCGAAGCGGTCACCGATGGAGTCGGATTCACCCGGCACGTCTACGTCGGGATGGCGCGGATCACGTCGGCCATCGGCTTGGGCGGCGCGGACTACGTGAAGCAAGCCGAGAGCCTCCCCGCGCGGAAGGCGGCCTTGGAGCAGCGGGTCCGAGACATCGCCGCCGGCAGATTCTGACTCCGATTTAGTTCAGCTTTTTATCAGCTTTACCCCCTTGCGCCCCGGGCGCTCCAAGGCTAAATTTAGTGGGCACCCCGCCATGGCCCGCCAGACCCCGAAGTCGGCCTCCGCCGTCCCCTCCATCGTCAAGGACTTAGTCGACCAGTTCGACCGGCCGCTGGACTTCTTCCGCGAGCTGATCCAGAACTCGATCGACGCCGGCTCCAACCGCATCGACGTCTCCGTGGACTACGACGGCGAGAAGGCCGTCATCCACATCGAGGACGACGGCGAGGGCATGGATGAGTACATCATCGACAACTTCCTGCTGGTCCTCTTCCGCTCGACGAAGGAAGAGGACTTCACGAAGATCGGCAAGTTCGGCATCGGGTTCGTCTCGGTGTTCGCCTTGCGCCCGGACCTGGTGCGCGTCTTTTCGGCCAAGAACGGCGAGTCCTGGCGCCTGGACTTCCCCGACTACCGGCGCTACGAGAAGTACAAGCTCTCCAAGATGCGCGAGGGGACCCTCGTCGAGCTCCTAAAGAAGGCATCCAAGCCCGACGCCGAGAAGCTGGCCAAGGAGGCGCGCGACACCATCCGCCACTGGTGCCGCCACGCCGACTGCCGCATCTACTTCCGCTCTTTTGCCGCCCCCGAGTTCGAGCTCCTGAGCGAGCCGTTCCGGCTCGAGGGCTCCTCGCTCAACTACACGGAGGAGGGCACCGTCATCGAGCTGGCCTTCAGCGCCGAGGAGAAGCCGTTCTTCGGCTTCTACAACCGCGGGCTGACGCTCAAGGAAGGCCAGGAGTCGCTCTTCCCCGGCGTGGCCTTCAAGGCCAAGTCGCGCTATCTGGAGCACACCCTCACGCGCGACAACGTGATGATGGATGAGAACTACACGAAGCTCATGAAGATCGTCGGACGCTTAGTCGAGACCGAGCTGCCCAAGCGGCTGCTCGAAGAGCTGACCAAGCTGGCCGCCGAGCTCTCCGCGGCCTCGGCCCGTCCCGCGCGCACCCCCGAGGAGGCCGCCCAGCGCGACCGCTGGGCCGCCGGCTGGGGCGAGCGCGCCGCCTTCCTGCGCGTCGTCTACGGGGGGATGCTGGCGCGCTGGAAGCACTCCGACTGGCCGGTGTTCCCCACCCTCTCCGGCAAGCCGGCCAGCCTCGACGAGCTCGAGGACTCGGCCGACGAGGCCGACGACCGCATCTACTACGACGACGCCCCCAACGCCGTCACCGAGGAGCTAGAGAAGCGCGGCATCCTGGTCCTGCCGGCCGGGGTCTGGACCGACTGCCTGGCGGCCTGGATCAAGGCCCCGGCGGTCAAGGCCTCGGCGAGCTTGATGCGCCCCGCCCCGATCTCCGACGCCGCCCTGCCGGCCGACGCGCGGGCCTTCCTCGAGACCCTGCGCGCGCTCGACGCCCGCTCGGGGGCCAAGTACCGCGGCATCGGCGCCGCCGACCTGGCCTACGAGGGCTCCTGCGTGCGCGAGAAGTTCTTCGTCACCCAGAAGGACCCCGGCGCGCTCTCGGCCGTCGACGAGGCCCCGGTGTCCTCCCTGCTCTCCTTCGGCCGCGCCAAGCGCTGGGCCCTGCTTCACGCCGGCCACGCCACCTTCCGCACCCTGGCCCGCCTGCACGCCAAGCGTCCGGGCCTGGCCGCCTTTCTCTGCCTCAAGATGCTCCACCTGCACGACGGCACGGTGCCGTCCGAGCGCGAGAGCGAGTTCTCGAACCTGGCCGAGAAGACCGAGGCTAGGCTGCTCGAGGGCGCGGTCCGCCTCGACGTCGAGGCCGCCAAAGGCGCTTGATGGAGCCGCGCGGCAAGTTGGTAGGCTCGGGCAGCTTCCGGGTCGACCGCAGCCGCGCGCTCGAGAAGCTCATGCGCTTCCAGCTCCCGGACGCGCGCATGTACCCTCTGCCCTGGGTCCAGGCCGCGGTGGCCAGCCGGGCCGGGTGGATACGCGTCGTCCCCCAGCCCGCCGGCCTCGAGTTCTCCTTCGACGGCCTGCCCTGGAGCCTGGAGGACCTGGCCGACCCCTACAAGCCGCTCTTCGACGAGGACGTCGACGGCTCGAAGACCCGCCAGCGCGAGCTGGCCATCGGCATCCTGACCGCCCTGCGCGTGCCGCCCGAGCACGTCACCGCCACCTTCACCCACGAGGACGCTCAGTACGTCCTCCACATGAGCGACATCACCAAGGAGCATATCGAGCCGGCCGCCAGCTACGACTCCAAGGCGCCGGCGATGACGCTGTTCGTGTCGGTCAAGACCAGCTTCGCCAAGGAGCGCGACTTCCTCGTGCGCTTGGCCAAGCGCTGTCCGATCCCGATCACCATACAGCGCTCGCGCCTCGAGCTCGGCCCCGAGCCGCCGGCGGTCCTGGCCGAGAGCTTCCACAAGGACGGCGTCTCGGGCGTCCTGCGCCTGCCCGACTACGCCCCCGAGCAGAGCCGCGTCGAGCTCGTCACCCACGGCGTCATCGTGGCCGAGGAATGGCTGCGCCTGCCGGGAGCCCAGGTCGAGGGCTGGGTCCGCAACGACGGCTTCCGCAAGACCCTGTCCCAGATGGGCGTCGTCAAGGACAACTTCTATCACCAGGCCTCCGGCGTCTTAGTCGAGCACTCCCAGGCTCTCCTCAAGCGCGCCGCGGCCCGGGCCTGGGAGCTCTCGCGGGCCTGCGCCGAGGCGCTGGCCGACGAGGGCCTGAGGCTTTCGTGGATGCCCTGGGAGACCGCCAACCTCTCCGAGCGGCTGGGGGCGCTGATCGCCCCGAGGCCGGGCGAGGCTTCCGAGAAGGCCGCCGCCCTGCGCGAGCAGTCGGTCCTGGTCTCCACCCTGCGCCAAGCCTGCCTGCACCGCAAGGCCGACATCGAGGCCGAGAAGGCCGGCGACGGCCTGCCGGCGCTGCTCTCCGAGGCGCCGATCCTCTACGACGCCCTGGGCCGCCCGCTGGCCCTACGGCCGCTGTTGGCGCAGGCGCGCTGGCTGGGACACGTGCCGACGGTGGACAACCGGCACGCCAGCCCCCCGGGCCCCCTGACCTCGGCCTGGGTGGTGCGCGAGGCCGACCGGCGCTTCCTCGAAGCCTTCTTCCCCGATCGGGTCCGGACCCTGCGCGCGCGCGACATGGCCCCGCTCGACTCGGCCGCCCGGCCGGTGCTCGACGACTCGAGCCTCCTGGTCCGCCTGCCCTTCATGTCCGGCCCGGTCAGCGGCGAGGCCGGGCTGTCGATCTCCCCGCATACCCGCCGCTCACGCCTGCGCTGGATCGGCTCTCCGGGCCCTCTTGGGGCCTCGGCCTGGGAGATGCGCGGCCTGCGCATCGAGGCCGCGTTGTTTCATCCCCAGCTCGTCGCGGCGCCCCGCGAGGGCGCCCCCTCGGACCACGCCCGCTCGGCCTTGGCCGCGCTCCTGGGAGCGGCGCCGGCCCTCTACCAGCTCCTGGCCCGCGAGTATGTCCCCGACCAAGATACCCCGCGCATGGCCGTCATCCGCGAGCACCTCATGGACCTCATGCGTCTGAGCTGCGATCACAAGCGCCTCGACACCGTGGGCGTGCCGTGGCTGGCCGGCCTGCCGCTCCTGCTCGACAGGCAGGGGCGCCGGCTCTCGCTCGAAGACCTCCGCGCGCGTGCCGCCGTGGGCAAGAAGACTCTCTTGCGCGCGTCGATCCATCCCGAGCGCTTGGCGCCGCTCGTCGACGGCTATCCCGACCACGTGCGCCTGCTCTTCGGCGACTCCGAGTTCGTCGAGCTGGCCGGGGAGGTCCCCCCAACCCCCAAGCCCGATGTGGGGCTGGCCCTGCCCAAGACCAAGCGCGTCGAGCTCCCGCCCGCGCCCGACGAGGCCCTGCATCCGCCCAAGACCGCCCGCCTGGAGCCCGCCTATCAGCCGCCCGAGGAGCTGGTGGTCGACCCCGGCGGCGAGCTGCGCTCCTGGCTGTCGGTGCTCAAGCGCCGCGGGGGCTGCCAGCTCCCCGACGCCGCCCTGCAATCGCTCAAGGTGACGGCGCACGGGGCGGGGGCGTTCCTGCGCTTCATGCCGGAGAGCGGCTGGGAGCTCGACGCCGCCCATCCCGTGGCGCTGCCCTTAGTCGACCTTTCCCCGGCCGACTCCGTGCCCTATCTGGCCTCGCTGGCCCACAGCGGGCTCAACCGCGCGCTCTCGGGAGTCACCGACACTCAAGACGCGCTCTTCATCGAGGCCTTGGCCGCCCTGACCCTGGAGCGCTATGGCGGGTGAACGGGAGGTGCTGGTCGGCTCGGGCGTCTTTAAGGTCGACCGCGAGCGGGCGCTCGAGAAGCTCATGCGCTTCGCCCTGCCCGACCCCTCGCACGCCGTCCTCCTCCTGGTCCGCTGCGCGGCCGCCTCGGAGGCCTCGCGCGTCCGCATCCGCCGCGAGCGCGACGGCGGGCTCAGCGTCTACTTCGACGGGCTGCCGCTCTCGGCCGAGGAGCTGGCCTCGCCCTATGACGCGCTGTTCCAGAGGGCCTCGCCCAAGACCCGCCGCGCGCGCGAGCTCTCGGTGGCCCTCCTGACCCTCCTGCGCCTGAAGCCCTCGCGCATCCTGGTGCGCTCGGGAACCGGCGCCGCGCGCGCCCAGCTCACGGTCAGCGCCTCCGAGCACGAGAAGGTCGAGGCTCGCCCCGAGGACGTCGGTCTCGACACCGCGGTCAAGCTCCTCCCCGGCCCCGACACCCGCCGCGGGCTCTGGGGGAAGGGCTTCGCCGAGGCCCTGCGCGAGAACTGCGGGATGGCGACGATGCCGATATTCCTCGACGACGACCGGCTCGCCTCGGCCCTGCCCGAGGAGCTCGTGGAGGAGGGCGTGCCGCTGGCCGGCTCGGGCCTGCGCGGCATCGTCGTCATGCCGACGCGCATCGAGCCCCTGAGCCGCCTGCAGTTCTACCGGCTGGGGGTGCGCGTCGGTGAGGTGACGCTCCAGCTTGCCGGGGCCGGGGTCTTCGGCCGGGTCGACGACCCGGCTTTCCGGCTCAACGCCTCGCAGACCGCCGTGGTGCGCGACGAGCGCTACAAGCGCGCGCTGGCCGCCGTCGAGGCCGCGGTGCGCAAGATGACCGTCAAATGCGCGCGCCTGCAGGCCGAGCGCGCCCCGGCGCTGGCGCGCTTGCTGGCCGACGGCGTCCTCTACAAGTTCTGGGCCGACGCGGTGCGCGGCTGGCTCGAGCCGCCGGCCTCGGGCCTCCTGGGAGCGCTCAGCCGCTTCCTGGCCGACCCGCCGCGCGCCGACCGCGAGCTGGCCAAGGTCCTCTTGGCCGATGCCAAGCGCGTCTGCTGGCTGCGCGAGGCGGCGTCGCGCGCCGCGCGCGGCGCCGCCGACGACCCCGCCCGCGCGGCGCTGTCGGCCCCGGTCTACGTCTCCCCCGACCTGTCGCTGCGCAGCCACGAGGAACTGCTCCGCACCGCGGGAGCCCTGGGCTACGTTCCCGTGGCGCGCTCGGGCGAGCCCTCGGCCCCCGGCGCGTTTCCGGTCATCCTGCTCTCCGGCCGCGCCGAGCGCGAGTCGCTGACCCGGCTCTTTCCGGGCGTCTCCGCCGAGGACGCCGACGCCGCCCTTGACCGCGCGCGCCGCCTGGCCGGCCTCGAGACCGGCTCGGCGGTGGCGCTCGAGCGCCTTGGCGTCGACCAGGTGCTGGTGCGCCGCCCCCTCTCCGAACCCTGGCGCGGCGAGGTCGGCCTGCCCCTGCACCGCCCCGACGCCGCGCGCCTGCACATGTTCATCAACGGCGCGCCCGACCAGAGCGCCCCGGCCCCCGCCGACTTGCGCTTCATCGCCGTCCTCGACGCCGACATGCCGCTGAGCCCCCAGCGCGTCGCCGTCGCCCAATCGGCGGTGCTCGATGCCATCCCCTCGCTCTACGCCGCCGCCGCCGCGGAGTTCTCGCCCGAGGAGGACTCGTCGGGAGCCTCGGCCCTGCGCGCGCATCTGCTCGACGCCCTGGCCTGGTGGGCCGCCAAGGGCGCTCCCGAGAAGCTCCCGACCTGGCTGCGCACCGTGCCGCTCTTCCCCTGCGAGGCGGGCCTGCTCGACTATCAGGGCCTGCTCACGCGCTTCTCCTGGGGCGAGACCCTGTTCTTTCTGCGCCGCCGCGCGCGCTTCCCCACTCCCGCGCTGAGCTTCCGCCACGAGTCCTTCACCTTGGAGTTCCTCAAGCGCCTGCTGCCTGGAGCCGAGGCGTCCGGCGTCCCCGGCCGCCCCGACCTGCGCGCGGCCTGGCGCAGGCCCGAGAAGGTCCCCGAGGCGCCGCTGGCCGAGGGCGACGTCCTGGCCAAGCTCGAGGACCTCCTGCGCCGGCGCGGCACCCTCTTCGACGCCCCCCAGGACCCCGAGCGGGTCTTCGTCCTCTCCGCGGTCGCCAAGCTCTTCACTCCCTGGATCGGCGCCCCGCGCTCTTTGGCGCGCTGGCACCGCGTGCGCGAGCACCTCTGCGCGATGCCGCTCGTGCGCCGCCACCGCGGCGGGGGCTGGAACCCGCTCCAGCTCGACGCCCGGCTCAGCACGGGCCGGCCGTTCACCTACGCCGCCGAGGGCGGCGCCGCCGACGCCGTGCTCGACGAGCGGGAGGTCAAGCTTTTAAACGCCCTCTGGCCCGCGGCCCAGCGCACGCTGGCGCCCGCTCCGGCGGCCTCGCCGCGCAAGTCGCGCGCCTCGGCCACCCGGCGCGCGGCCGACGCCGCGCCGGCGCCGGCCGCGGCCGCCTCGGGCTTCGAGGAGCCGATGCTGGTCAACCGCGAGCTGGAGGGGGGGACCCTGCGTGCCTGGATCGGCTTGCCGCCCGAGCCCCTGCCGGGGGTCAGCGTCACGGTCGTCGGCGGCCGCAAGCTCTTCGAGTTCCCCCTGCCCACCCCGGGGCTGGCCGGGGCCGGCCGCATCCTCCTCGAGGTCTCGGCCTGGCAGGGCCCGGTCGAGAAGGACGGCGCCATCCACCCGGCCCTGGCCAAGGCTGCCGTGGCCCTCTACCAGCGCTTCCTCTGCGACCTGGTCGACGACTGGCCGCGCCTGGCCGAGGGGCCGGCGGCCGACGGCCTGCGCGCCTACTTCCTGCTCTTCGCCGCGCCCCGCCGCGAGGCTCAGGAGGCCTGGGAACCCCTGCGCCAGCGCCTGGAGGCCGCCCCGTTGTTCCCCACCTTGGGCGGAGGCGCGGTCTCCCTGGCCGACCTGCGCGGCCGCGCCCAAACCGACGGTTGCGTGCGCTACGCAAAGGCCCCCGGCGCGGCCTTCGAGCCGGCCGACGCCGGCTTGCCCGTCGTCCGCCTGCCGCGCTTGGCCTCGGCGGCGCTCAACATCCCGTTGGTGGCCCATGAGGAGCAGGCCGCCCCGGCCCCCGCGTCCACGGGCGACCCGCTCCTCGACGCGCTGGAGGGCCTCTTGGCCAAGCTGCGCGGCCGGCGGGGACTAGACCCCGCAATCCTGCCGGCCGCCGGCGAGCTCGAACTCTTCGAGGGCGACGGCCGCCGGCTCATGTTCCGCAACGGCACGCGCTGGGCCATCGACGTGAAGCACCCGGCCGCGCGCCCGGTCATGGAGGGCCTCCCGGCCGCCGCGGGACGGGCGCCGTTCCTCCTCTCGCTGTTGGCCTCGGCGGTCAACCGCGAGTCGGAGCGCGCCACGGACGCCCACGACGCACTCCTGCAGGTACTCCTGGCCGAGAGCCTCGACCAGAGCGGCGCGCCGTGAGCGGCGTTCAGGCCGGACCCTTGATGCCCCCCGACTCGGCGTCTAAAATCAGGGGGGTGCCACCTTGACCTCCGGGACGATCGGGCTGGCCATGCTCAACGCCTCGCTGCTCGTGGCGGCGGCGGCCTGGGCTTGGCCGCGCGTGAAACCCTTCCTCCAAAGGCGCCGCTCCTCCGTGGTCCATGCCGGCCGCCGCGTGACGGGGCTCAGCGAGGGAAAGCGCGCCCAACCCCAGAAAGAAGACGCCGCCCAGGTGCTGGCCGGCCGCTGGGCCATGAGCCGGGTCATCGGCCGCGGCGGGATGGGCCGGGTCTGGGAAGGGGTGGACCGCAAGACCGGGCGGCGCATCGCGGTCAAGACGGTGGAGGTGGCCGACGTCGAGACCCGCAAGGTCCTGCGCGACATCTACCTGGCCGAGGCCCGCGCGCTCTCGGGACTCAAACACCCCAACGTGGTGGAGTTCTTCGAGGCGGTCCCCGACGGCGACGCGCTGGCGTTGGTCTTCGCCTACGTCTCGGGCAAGACCATCCAGCAGATCCTGGTCCAGCAGAAGCGCCTGGATTGGGAGGCCTCGCGGGCCATCTTCGTGGCGGTGGCGCGCGCCCTCACGGCCGCCCATGCCGGCAACGTGGTGCATCGCGACCTCAAGCCCGCCAACATCATGATCGGCGACGACGGGATGGTGAAGGTGATGGATTTCGGCGTGGCGCGCTCGCTGGACCCCGACCCCCATGCGCCTACGGTGGGCCCGGCCCGCAAGGACGACCCGCGGCGGATACAAGAGGCGCGCACGAGCACCTTGGTCGGCACGCCGGCCTACATCCCGCCGGAGGCGCTGTCGGGGCTCATCACCCCCCGAGGGGACCTGTTCTCGGCCGGGGTCTGCCTCTATGAGACGCTGACGGGGGATCTGCCCTTCGGCTCCGACGGCTGGTCGCCCTCCACCGATCCGATCCGCAAGATGGTGGCGCGGACGGTCCCGGGGGTCCCCCCCGCCGTGGACATACTCTTAGACGACCTGCTCCAGCCCGCCCCCGAGCGCCGCTTGGCCGACGCGGCGACGCTGGAGAAACGGCTCCTGTCTATTTAGTCTTGGACTCGAGCTTCGCGAAGAGCGAGTAGGCGCAGGGCACGACCAGCAGGGTCAGCACGGTCGACAGCAGGACTCCGCCGATGACCGAGGCCGCCATGGGCCGGCTGGTCTCGGAGCCCGCCCCCCAGGCCAGCGCCGACGGGATGGCCGCGGCCACCGTGGCCACCGAGGTCATGATGATGGGGCGCAGGCGCACCGGTCCGGCCTCCAGCATGGCGGCCTCGGGCGAGAGCCCGCCTTCCCGGCGCTGGTTGGCGAAGTCCACCAGCAGGATGGAGTTCTTCTTGACGATGCCCATCAGGAGGATGAGTCCTATCATCGAGTAGACGTTGATGCTCATGCCGCCGATCCGGAGAGCCAGCAGAGCGCCGGATATGGAGAACGGCAGGGCCAAGAGCACGGTGACGGGGTGGATGAAGCTGTTGAACTGGGCGCCGAGCACCATATAGGCGACGATGATGCCGAGCACCATGGCGAACATGAGGCTCCGGAAGGACTCCTTGAAGGACTGCGACGACCCGGACCAGACCATCCGGTAGCCCTCGGGCAGGACCTCCTTGGCGATGCGCTCGACCTCGGACAGTGCGTCGGCCTGAGACGCCCCGGTGGCCACGTTGGCCATGAGGCCTATCGCGCGCTCGCGGTCCTTGCGCGTGATGGTGAGGAGGGTGGTGCGCTCTTCCATCCGGGTGACGTCGGAGAGGCGGGTCAGTTCGCCGTGGGTGTTGCGCACGTAGTAGCGGCCGATGTCCTCGGGGGTGAGGCGGAACTTCTCCTCGCCGCGGGCGCGCACCTCATAGCGGTGCCCGCCCTCGGTGAACCAGCCGGCGCGCACGCCGCCCACCATGGCGTTGATGGTCTGGCCGATGACGTCGACGGCCACGCCGCGCCGGTAGGCCTTGGAGCGGTCGGGCAGGATCCGGAGCTCGGGCATGCCGGTCTTGTAGTCGGTGTTGACGTCCTGGAGCAGGGGGGCGTCCTCGAGGCGCTTGCGAAGCGTGCTCGAGAGCTCGACGAGCTTCTCCCAATCGGGGCCGCGCACGGTGAACTCGATGGGAAAGCCGCGGCCGGAGGAGAAGCCCTGCTGGGACATGTCCATGACAAATCCGCGCACCGGCGGGCTGGCCTTGACCTTCTCGCGCACCTCGTTCATGAAGGCCAGCTGGGTGAGGGTGTTACCATCCTTGTCCTTGGGCCGGTCCTTGCGGTCCTTCATCGTGACGAAGAACAGGCCGGTGTTGACCTCGCCTCCCCCGAAGCCGCCGATGGCCGAGAGGTAGCGCCTGACGGCGGGGTTCTCCTTGAGCCAGGCCTCGAGGGGCTTGACCATCCCGTCGGTGGCGTCGAGCGAGGTGCCGACGGGGGTCTCGAAGCGAAGCATGAAGATGGACTGGTCCTGGTGGGGCGACATCTCGCGCTTGAGGTCGCGGGCGAGGAACAAAGATAGACCGAACACGGCGAAGGCCAGCCCGATCGTGGTCCAGCGCCGGTCCAGGCACCAATGCAGGGAGCGCTTGTAGGCGTCGGACAGGGCGTCGAAGCCGGCGTCGACCGTCTGGAGAAGCTTCCCCTTGTCGTGCCGCACCGCCAGGAACTGGGCGCAGCGGGAGGGGGTAAGCGTAAGGGCTTCCAAGAGCGACAAGGCGACGGCGGTCGATATGGTGATGCCGTATTGGAAGAAGAACTTGCCGATGATGCCCTGCATGAACACGACGGGGATGAAGATGGCGAGGATGGCGATGGTGGAGGCCACGGCGGCGCTCTGGATCTCCAAGGTGCCGGACCTGGCGGCCTCCTCTTTGCCGGCCCCTGCTTCGCCGTGACGGACGATATTCTCCAAGACCATGATGGCGTCGTCGACGACGATGCCGATCGAGAGGGTGAGGCCGAGCATCGTGAACGTGTTGAGGGTGAATCCCAGGAAGTAGGCGACTATGAATGTGCCTAGGACGGACGTGGGGATCGCGATGAGCACGTTCAGGGTCGACGACCACGACCCGAGGAACAGCCAGCAGACGATGCCGGTCAGGACGGCCGCCAGCACCATGTGGTGGTTGAGTTCCTTGACGGACTCCTCGATGTAGCGGGTGGAGTCGAAATTGACGCCCAGGTGCATCCCCTGAGGGAGGCGCTTCTCGACCTCGACCATGCGCTCGCGGGCGGCCTTGGCGACAGCCACGGCGTTGGCGCCGCGCTGCTTTCTCAACCCCAAGCCCACGGCGCGCTGTCCGTTCACGCGGGTGATGCGCCGGAAGTCCGCCAGGCCGTCCTCGATGCGGGCCACCATCTTCAGGGGGATGGGGACGTGGATAGGGGCCCCGCCGCGGTGGGTTATCAGGAGGTCGCCGAAGGCCTCGGGGGAGACGATCTCGCCGTAGGTCCGGACGTTGAACTCCTTGGTGGCGGTCTCGAGCTGGCCGGCGGGCACCTCATGGTGCTGGCGGCCGATGGCGGCTATGACGTCCTGGACGGTGAGCTCCTTGGCGGCCAGCTTGTCGCTGTCGAGCCAGACGCGCAGGGCGCGGTCCTGGAAGCCGCCTAGGAAGACTTCCCCCACCCCGGGGATGGTCTGGAAGGCCTGCTTGACGTGGTCGCGGGCCTCGATCATGAGGTCCCGGACGGGGCGATCCCCATACAACCCCAGCCACATGATGGGCTGGTCCTCGGGGTTGCTCTTGGTGACGATGGGCGGGTCCATCTCCTGGGGGAGTCTTCTCTGGGCCTGCAAGAGCTTTGACTGGATCTCCTGGACGGCGACATCGACGTTGCGGTCGAGCCCCATCTCGACGGTGACGGAGGCGGCGCCCTGGCGGGAGCTCGAGGTGATCTCCTTGACGCCTTCGACGGTGGTGATGGCGTCCTCGATGATGTCGACGATCTCGGTCTCCATGATCTCGGGCGCGGCGCCGTCCCAGGCTAGAGACACGGTGACGACAGGAAAGTCGACGTCGGGGTTAAGAGACACCCCCATCCGGGAGAACCCGATCCACCCGAACAGCATCATGGCGGCCATGAGCATCCAGGCGAAGACGGGGTTTCGTATCGAGAGCTCGGAAATATTCACTTGGGGCCCCCCGCGGCGGTCTCGAGCTGGACGGCCCACAAGGCGGCGGAGAGCTTGGCGTTCTCGAGGTCGAGTCGGGCGTCTTGAAGCTGGGTGAGGGCGGCTAATACATCGAGGTTGGTGACGACGCCGAGACGATAGTCCTCGCTCTGGGCCCTGGCGTTGCGTTCGGCTAAGTCCACGGCGGCCATGAGGGACCCGATTCTCTCTATGGACGAAGCCAGCTGGGTCCAGGCGGCCTTGACCTCGCTCTGGGCCAGGCGTTCCGTTCCCCTGAGATTGAACTCGGCGGCTTTCCTTCTAAGCTCGGCCTGGGAGATGCGGCTGGTGATCTGGTTCCCGGTGAACAACGGCAGATTGGCGGCGAAGGTCATATCCCAGTTGATGTCTTCCTGGAAACCGACGCGCTTCAAGTACCAGGCGCCTCCGACGCTGAGGGTGGGCCAGCGCTCCCGGCGCTGGGCCTTCTCGATGAACTCGGCGGCGTAGAACTGCCTGCGGAGGGACTCGACGTCGCTTCGTATGCGGGCTAGATTGAGGGAGTGCGTCAGATCGGTCTGGGTCGGGGGCTTGGGCTCCTGCGGGGCCAGGCGCTGCTCGATGCCGGTCATGTACCCGAGGACGGCCTGGGAGGCGGCTTCCCTGCCTGCCACCTCGGGGAGCTGGGCTTCGAGTCTCGAGAGCTGGACCTTGGCGGCCAGGACCTCGGAGTTCCTGGAACGGCCTAGCTTGGCCCTGGATTCGAGGTCTTTGACGCGCTCCTTGGTCAGTTCGACGGTGGTTTGGCGGGTGGCTAGCTCGCGTTGGGCGCCAAGGAGGTCCAGGTAGGCGCGGGCCACGTCCATATAAAGGAGGGAGGTGGCGCGCGCCAGGTCGAGCTCCAGGCCTTCCTTTCTAAAGCGAAGGGCTTTGATGCCTAGGAATTCTCTGAATCCGGAGAAGATCTGTTGGTTGAAGGTGATTTTGGCTTCGGGGCGCTCACGTCTGTTGAAGGTGCTTTGGACGCCGCCGCCGGCGGTGGCGGAGTCTTGGATGAACTCGGTGGCTTGAAGGTTTATCTGGGGGAGGGCGGTGCCCCAGAGCTCTTTGACGCGGTGTTTGGCTTCTTCGATGCCGGCCTGTGAGGCGGCGATCGTCTCGCTGTTCTGCTTGGTGAAGTGGAAGGCCTCTTGGAGGGTGATGGGGCGGCCTTGGACGGCTTGGGTCGACTGGGAATAGAGCGGCGGGGTCACGAGAAGGATTACAACGACCCTTGAGAGGGCGGCGGATACCTTCTTGAAGAGGGCGATCATCGCCGCATTATAGAGAATAGAGATGCCTACCTCTCCACCTCCTCGAACCCCGCCACCTTCCCATCCTTGAACGTCACTCTCACCGCGTCGTAATAATGCACCACCTGCGAAACCCCCCCATACCGGTGCGGCCGGATATACGTCCCGCCCCCCGGCTCCAGATTCCTATAAACCCAGACCTCCTCCTCCCCCCCAGCCGACACCTTTCTAAACCGCCGCCCCGGCTCCCCGAACGCCAGCCTCACCATCTCCGTCGTAAACCCCAGGTCGATCTTGGCCGCCTTGATCTTCTCCCGCGCCTCGGCCGGCAGCGCGTTGAAGACCGCCGGGTTCTTCTTGATCCGGCTCCCCGGCCCCATGCAGCCCGCCAGCAACAGGACCACCGCTAGGTATCTCATCGTTCAATAGTAGGCCTCCACGCCCCTTCCAAACATAGCCGTCGCGTAACGCTACGAAGACTCCCGCCGTCAAGATTATTTTGCCGATCCTCTACGGATTTCCCCCCGCTCCGGCATCTACACTCTCACCGTGCCCGCCCTCAACCTCCAACGCCGCTACCCCACCCTCCTGCGCGACATCCATTTCCATCCAGCCCCCGCCCCCAGCGCCGTCAGCTCCATGCCGTGGTCGTCGCGCTACATAGTCGCCCTGGCCGTCACCGCCGTCACCACCCTGACCCACCTCTTCGTCGCCGACGCCGTGGCCCGTTCCCCGTTCCTGGTCTACACCTTCGCCGTCGTCATCTCCGGGATCTACGGCGGCTTCGGCCCCGGTCTCGTGGCCACCGGCCTCTCCTCTATCGCCTGCCTGGCCGTCGCCACCTCCCACGTCCCGATCAACGACCCCGGCCTCAACGTCCCCGCCGCCGTCTTCATGGCCGTCGGCGTCGCGATCAGCTACGTCTCCCACAACCTCCACAGGTCCGTCCGCCTCCTGCGCAGCAACGAGCAGCGCTTCCGGTCCATCGTGGAGGGCGTGCGCGACTACGCCGTCTTCATGCTCGACGCCGAAGGCGCCATAGCCACCTGGAACCTCGGAGCCGCGAGGATCAAGCGGTACTCCGCCAAAGAGATCCTCGGGAAGCACTTCGATCTCTTCTACCCGCCCGAGGAGCGCGCCTTAGGCAAGCCCCAGAAGCTCCTCGCTTTGGCCGCCGAGAAAGGGAGCGTCGAGGACGAGGGCTGGCGGCTGCGCAAGGACGGCACCCGCTTCTGGGCCAGCGTCGTCATCACCGCCATAAGGGATGAGATGGGCTTTGTCGTCGGCTATTCCAAGATCGTGCGGGACTTGACGGAAAGGAGACGCGCCGACGAGGCCGCCCGGGAACGCTACCTCCGGGCCATCATCGACGCCCAGCCCGCGCTGGTCGCCTACATCGACAGGGACCTCCGCTACGTCTTCAACAACCGCACCTACGAGGCCTGGTTCGGCGTCGCGCCCGAGGCCATCAAAGGGAAGCATGTAAAGGAGGTGATCGGCGCCTCCGCCTACGAAAAGCTCAAGCCGCGCATCGTCGAGGCGCTGTCCGGGAAGGTCGTCAGCTACGAGGAGGAGCTCGACTCCCCCTCCTCCGGCAGGCGCTGGGTCCACGGCCATTACGCCCCTCACATGGACGCCGTCGGGAACGTCACCGGGTTCTTCGTCTTCGTCACCGACATCACCGACCGCAAGAGCGTCGAGAACGAGCTCGAGCGGATAGTCGGCGAGCGCACGGCCAAGCTCGAAGAGACCGTCGCCGAGCTCGAAGCCTTCTCTTACACGGTCTCCCACGACCTGCGGGCTCCCCTCCGGGCCATCCAAGGCTACGCGCACTTCCTCGCCGAGACCGAGAAAGGGCTCGGCATGGAAAGCGCCAGGCTCCTAGGACGCATCGCCGACTCCGCCACCCGGATGGACCGGCTCATCCAGGACCTCCTGGCGTTCGGCCGCCTCTCGCGCGAGGACTACAAGATGTACCCCGTCGCCCTTCAGCCCATCGTCGACCACGTCCTGGAACAGTACCCCGCCTTGGCCGCCGCCCAGGTCGACCTTAACAAGCCCCTGGGGCGCGTCATCGGACAGGACTCCCTCCTCACCCAGGCCCTCTCGAACCTGCTCGTCAACGCCGCCAAGTTCGTCCCCCCAGAGCAGACTCCGCATATCGAACTCCGCGCCGAGCGCTCCGGCGACCGGGTCCGCCTCGTCGTGGAGGATCACGGCATCGGCATCCCGAAGGAGCAGCTTCCCAAGCTCTTTACGCCTTTCCAGCGCCTCCATACCGGCTACGAGGGCACCGGGATCGGCCTGGCCATCGTCAAGAAGGCCGTCGAGCGCATGGGCGGGACCGTCGGCGTCGAGTCGAGGGAAGGGAACGGCAGCCGGTTCTGGCTCGAGCTGCCCGCGGCGGACTGATGCTCCCAGGAGACAAGATGATCCTATACGCCGACGACAGCCGAGACGACCAGTTCCTGCTCAAGGCCGCCAGCAAGGACGCCGGCATCGCCGACCGCTACGTCATGGTCGACGACGGCGCCAAGGCCATCGAGTACCTAGGCCGCGCCGGAACTGAGCCCGGCGTTCCCGTCCCCGGCATCGCCCTGCTCGACATCAAGATGCCCTACAAGGACGGCCTCGAGACCCTCAAGTGGATCCGCGCCTCGCCGCGCTGGCGCTGCCTGCCCGTCCTCATGCTCACCTCCTCGCTGCACCCCGGCGACATCGATCGCTGCTACGAGCACGGCGTCAACGCCTACCTGGTCAAGCCCTCCAGCGCCATGGAACTTAAGGAGCTGGCCTCCGCGCTTAAGTCCTTCTGGCTGCGCTTCAACGAATACCCGAGCTGTGTGCGAGGAAAGCCCGCGTCTTGACCGCCCCGGACCTTTAAACTAGTCTCTCGCCGTGGAGAAAAATCCCGAGCTCGAGTGGCTCCGCGACGTCTACCGGCCCCACGCCCCCCAGCTGACCGCCCGCGCCGTCTTCTCCGGCATGCTCATCGGCATGCTCATGTGCCTCTCCAACCTCTACGTCGTCCTCAAGACCGGCTGGAGCCTCGGCGTCACCATCACCGCCTGCATCCTGGCCTTCGCCGGCTTCGGCTTGTGGCGCAAGCTGTTGGGGCTGGCAAAGATAGACAGCCCCGCCTTCGGGCCCTTGGAGAACAACGCCATGAGCTCGGTAGCCTCGGCGGCCGGCTACATGACGGGCGGGGGGAACATGGCCGCCGTGCCGGCGCTTCTCATGCTGACCGGCATGCGCCCCGACGCCTTGTCCATGTTCCTGTGGTTCCTGCTCATCGCCGCGCTGGGGGTCTTCGCCGCCATCCCCATCAAGCGCCAGCTCATCAACGTCGAGCGCATCCCCTTCCCCACCGGCATCGCCACCGCCGAGACCCTGCGGGCCCTGCACGCCCACGGGGAAGAAGGGGCCAAGAAAGCCAAGCTGTTGGGCCTGAGCTCCGTCCTCGGCGCCGTCATCGCCTGGGCGCGCGACGCCAAGGCTTCCTGGATGCCCGGCAATCTGCCTTCGGCCTACGGCCTGCCGTTCTCGGTGGGCGGCCTGCCCGCCGCCAAGTGGACCCTGGCCTTGGACGGCGGCCTGCTCCTCGTCGGCGCGGGTGCGCTCATGTCCTTTCGCATCGGCTGGTCGCTATTGCTGGGGGCCATCTTCACTTACGGCTTCTTGGCCCCTGAGATGGTGGCGCGCGGCGTCATCGCCGAGGCGGGCTACAAGCCCATCGTCCAGTGGACCCTGTGGTGCGGCGCCGCCATCCTGGTCTCGAGCGGACTGCTCTCCTTCGCCTTCGAGTGGCGGATGGTCGCGCGCTCTTTTAAGGAGCTCTCCCTGCTCCTAAAGAGAAAGGACCCCGCCGCCGCGGCCGACCCTCTCGCCGCGGTGGAATGCCCCCCGTACTGGTTCCCGCTGGGCTTCATCGCCCTCTCCCCGCCCCTGGTCTTCCTCATGTGGTACCTGTTCAAGATCCCCGTCTGGGCCGGCATGATCGCCATCCCGCTGGCCCTGGTCATGGGGGTCATCGCCTCGCGCGTCACCGGCGAGACCGACGTCACCCCCACCAAGGCCCTGGGGCCGGTCACCCAGCTCATCTACGGGGGGCTTTTGCCCAATCAACTCGTGGGGAACCTCATGAGCGCCAACGTCACCGGCGGCGTCGGCCTGCACGCCGCGGACCTTCTCACCGACCTCAAGTCCGGCTACCTGCTGGGCGCTAACCCGCGCCAGCAGCTCTACGGCCAGCTCTTCGGCGTCCTGGCCGGGGCGGCCATCGTTGTGCCGGCGTTCAACCTGCTGGTGCCTACGGCGGACATCCTCGGGTCGGAGGCCTTTCCGGCGCCGGGCGTACAGGTCTGGGCCGGGGTGTCGAAGATGCTGGCCGACGGCATCGGAGGGCTGCATCCTACGGCGCGGTGGGCGGCGCTGATCGGGTTTCTGTTGGGAGGCGTCTTGGCTGCGGCGGAGAAGTTCGCGCCGCCGCGGCTCAAGGCGTATATACCGGCGCCGTCGGGGCTTGGGATCGCCATGGTCATCCCCGCGTCGAACTCCATCTCGATGTTCGTCGGGGCGGCCATCGCCGAGGTCCTGCGGCGCAAGCTCGGCAAGCGCGGCGACGAGCTCAATTTCCCGGCGTCGTCGGGGCTCATCGCCGGGGAGAGCTTGATGGGGATCCTCATCAAGGCCCTGGTCGTCACCGGCGTGCTGGCGAAGTAGCTAGAGCAGGCCCTGGTAGAGCGCGTAGGTGGCGCGGTCGAAGCAGACGAAGCGCACGTCCAATCCAGGGTACTTCAAAAGAAACGCCGCGGTCTCCCGGACCGCGATCTCCGCGGCGCGCAGCGGCGGGAAGCGATAGACCCCCGTCGAGATCGCCGGGAACGCCACGCTCTTGGCCCCCAGCTCCTTGGCCAACGTCAGTGAGTTCCGATAGCAGGAAGCGAGCAAGGACTCCTCGCCCGCTGAGCCGCCCTTCCAGACCGGCCCCACGGTATGGATCACCCAGTGCGCGGCCAGGCGGTAGCCCTTCGTGGCCTTGGCTTCCCCCGTTGGACAGCCCTTGAGCTTCCGGCACTCCTCCAAAAGCTCCGGCCCCGCCGCGTCGTGGATGGCCCCGTCCACGCCGCCGCCGCCCAACAGCGAGGAGTTCGCCGCGTTGACGATGGCGTCGGCGTCGGACTGGGTAATATCGCCTAGGGTGGCTTTCATAATCGCGCACAACAATCTAGCATTTTTTATAATACTATTACGTATATAATTAAAATAAAACTTTATATCTAATATATATTTTTATAAAACAAAGCAGCATTGACAAGTAGCACTTTATCGCCAATACTAAAGCATGCCCCCGGCCCTACCCTCGCACTCCACGCCCAAACTGGAGGAGCTTGCCGTCACCATTCTTGCCTCCTCGGCGGCGATGGGGAAGGGCCTGCACCCGCTGATCCTTGACGAAATCGCCCGGCTCATGCTCAGAGTCGACAGCTACTACACCAACGCCATGGAGGGCAATCCTTCCAAGCTAAAGGACATCGACGCCGCCCTGAACAAGGAGTTCTCTAAAGACAACGCCGCGCGGAACTTCCAACTCGAGCACCTCGCCCACATTCAGGTCCAACGGGACATGCGCGAGCGCCTGCGCGAGGAACCTGGACTGAGCGTCTGCTCCGAAGAGTTCCTCCGCTGGCTGCACGAAAGGTTCTTTCTCAACCTCCCTGATGAATTGCGACTGGCGAAGACCGTCGGCGGCGAGGCCGTGCCGGTCGAGCCCGGACACCTACGCGACCGGGGGGTCACGGTCGGCCTCCATCACGCGCCCGAGACGAGCGGCGAGATCCGCGCGCACCTTGGCAGATTCGAGGAGCTCTTGAGTCCGGAGCGCCTCGCCGGCACTCGGAAGCTCCTCGGCTTCGCCTCCTCCCACCACCGGTTCCTCTGGATCCACCCCTTCCCAGAGGGCAACGGGCGGGTCGCCCGCCTCATGACCACCGCCTACGGCATCCGGATCGGACTCGGCGAAGGGATGCTGTGGACCGTCTCGCGCGCCTTCGCCCGCCGCCGGGCGGAATACGACGAGCACCTCTCCCGCGCCGACCGGACGCGCCGGAACGACCTCGACGGCCGCGGCCCGCTCTCGGAGGAGGACCTCATCGGATTCTGCGAGTTCTTCCTCGCCTGCTGCGCCGATCAGATCCGGTTCATGACCGAGATGCTGAGGCTGGCCGACCTCGAGCGGCGCTACCGCCGCTTCGTGTCCGGCTTAGTCGCGGAGGGCGAGCTGTCCAAGGCCGGCGCCAAGGTCCTCGAGCGCCTCTTGTTCCACGGCGAGGTCCCCCGCGGGGAGGTCCAGCGCATCTGCGGCGTCAAGCCGCGCCGCGCCACGCAGATCGTCAAGGAGCTCCTCGAGTCCAAGACGACGCGCAGCCAGACGGCCTACGGCGCCCTGCGCCTCGACATATCGGCGGAGATGGCGGCCGTCCTTTTCCCCGACCTGGCCTAAGACGGCCTTCAACGACCCGGCCTCAGCGTCAGTCAAGTCTCCTGCAAAGCCTTCTGCGCCAGCCGGTGCAGATCCGGATCGGCCAACGCGAGCAGCTTCTTCTTAACCACCCGCGAAAAATACTCGCGCTCCGTTTTTGTCATAGCCTCCCCTCTCAGCTTCTTGCCCAACAAGTCCCGTTGCCGCGGGGCGAAAAAGAGCGAGAGGTTGTACTCGCGCCGGAAGTCTTCCCGCAGCCGCGCCTTGTTCTCCGCCGTCTCCAGCTCACGGCCGTGGACATAGTAATTTAGGAAGGTCTTCTTGACCCGCGCCAGGTTCAGGGTGCCGGGTCCCAATTCGAGGGAGCGGTCGTTTTCGACGCTGCTTCTCAGTTCCGCCAGCAAGTCCGGATGATCGGCTCCCGCTTCGCGCGCCGCGGCCTTGAGGGCGTCCAAACCGAAACTCCCGAACAAGTAGGTCGACAAAGCCGTCAGTTTTCGGAAACGTCTGAGCTCGCTTGCGTCGAGCAAGCCCTCGGCCGCGGACATATCCACTTTTTCCCGATGCTTCTCGAGCGCGTTCGCAAGAACCACCGGGAAGCCTTCGAGCAAACGAGAATCCCGGCTCTTCGCCAGTCTGGCGAGGAGCTCATTGGGATCGCTCATCCTCTCGGGGTTCAGCAGCGAATAGCCGTACTGGGCTAAGGAGGACAAGAGAACGGCGTCGGTTCCCTGCAGCATAGCCGCTCCCTATTCGTCCTTCAATTCGGCCAAGAGCAAATCGAGGTTTTTCATCATCGATTCCGGTCTCAATGTGTAGGAAGCCGTTTCCTTGTAACGCTCCTTGAGCTTGTCCAGATCGAATGCCTTTCCGCGCCCCGCGATCAGCCTGAGACAATCTTCCACGTCTACCTCGTCACCTCGGAACATCTTCGAGATGATCAGATCCAAGTCGTTTAAGGCGCTTACCTCGAGCTTCTTGAAAGTCTTGATTGGGATATGGTTTCC
Source organism: Elusimicrobiota bacterium (assembly GCA_016196755.1). Classification (GTDB taxonomy): domain Bacteria; phylum Elusimicrobiota; class Elusimicrobia; order UBA1565; family UBA1565; genus SCTT01. Next base: position 35,189 of record JACPXC010000029.1, on the reverse strand, counting down.
CTCATCGAGCGGAGAATCGAGCAACTCCGTCTGGAAGATTACCTTGCCCTTGAAGAGGTCGAAGATAAACCCGTCGTCTCGCGCCCAACCACTTCCCGTGACCTGTCGATAATGCAGTCGCTCAATCGTACCGAGCAGCGCTTTATAGTCCTCCACGTCCGGAACGAGAAAGTCCACGTCCTTGGTAGACTCCTTCAAATCTTGGATGGTGAGTGCCGTCCCACCGCAGGCGACGACGCGAACTTTTTTCGGAAAAAATGGACCCCAGGCTTCAAGTATGTCCCAAAGACCTTGCTTATCGATTCTGTATTTATCCATACAATTTTTGTATTTATTAATACAACTTCATGTATAGTATAGCTCAAAGCATGCTTTTGTCAAGGGCCCAGAGGCCTTGCGCCGTTTCCGCCCCCCCTGCAACACTATGCCGATGCTTTCCGCCGTCCTAGCCGTTCTCCTCGCCGCCCCCGCCGGGGCCGCCAGCACCCCCGGCGTCCTCCTGCGCGGCGAGGTCAAACGCCGGCTCATCGCCGCCGACCTCCTCAAGCCCATCGACATGGCGCGCTGGGAGGCCGCCGAGGCCCAGTGGCCCTCCGACCCCGCTTGGGACGGGGCCAGGAAGGCCGCCGAGGGTCTGGCCGAGTTCCGCGGCGCCCTGACCTACGCCGACGCCGAGTCGCTCGAGGAGGGCCTGCGCACCCTGGCCCAAGCCCTCGACGTGGAGTCGCCCGGCGACGACGCCCTGGCCGCGCGCTACGAGCCCCTGCGGGCCAAGCTGCTCGAGGACGGCGTCAACCTCGAGCCCGAGACCGAGCGCCTGCGCGGCCCCGACGGGGCCCCGCTGGACGCCAAGGACTGGAGTACCCGGCTCGAGGACGTCCCGCCCGCGGTTCGCCGCAACCTGTTCACCGTCTTCGGGCCGGCCTGCGGCATCGCCAAAGACGCGCCAAAGGATCCCCTTCTGCTCGTCGCCAAGCCGAAGAAGGCCGCGAAGGCCAAGCCGGCGGCCGCGGAAAAGACCGAGAAGCCGGCACTCAAGACGGCCGTCAAGAAGCCCAGACTGCCCGACCCGGTCATCGCCCGGCCGGGCCCCAAAAGCGACGCCCTCTCCGCGGCCATCAAGACCCTGCGCGCCGCGCTGGACTCCCCCTCCTTGGCCGACAAGCTCAAGGAACCCGACAAGGAAGCCCTGCTCAAGAACTGGGAGAAGGCGCTTGAGGCCACCACCGACGACACCGGCAAAACCGATTGGGGCAACGCCGTCAACGGTTTCAAGGAGCTCCTGCCCAACGCCTGGACCAAGACCGCCGCCGCCACCTTCAACCTGGGCTCGGACCTGGGCCCCAAGGCTACATTGGCCGCCGCCTTCGCGGCCAGCGGGGCCAGGCTGGGCGCCGAGCGGCTCATAACGGGCGCGCTGGCCTTGGCCGGCCAGGCCAAGAAGCCCGAAAACCAGCCCGGCCTGGGCAAGGCCATCGACAAGTCGATCGCCGTTGAGACTTCGGCCGCGGCCTGGGCGGGGTCCTTGCCCAATCCCAAGAAGTCGAACCCCGTCGACGGCACGGTGAAGACCTTCAAGCTGGAGGGCGCCGTGCGCGGCTTCAAGGGTCTCTTCGGCATCTAGGCCGAATATCGCCGCTGCCCTGGGACCAAAGCCCCGCTCCCGACTTCCCCCCTCGTAGTACAGTCACGGCGATGCGCAGCCTCTTTCTCGCCCTTCTCCTGGCCGCCCCGAACTCGGCCCAGGTCGTCTCGCTCTCGCGGCCGACGCCGGCCGGGCCCAGGGTGCCGCTCGGCGGCCTGGGCTTCTCATATACGCCAGAGCGCCTTGCCGCCATGGCCGGCGAGACCCGGGCGTCTCTGACCACAGCCCTCGACGCCATCGCCCGCACGCCGGTTCCCCAGCGCAGCTTCGAGCACTCCGGCCTGGGGCTCGGCGACGAGGAGCGCGCCCGCCTGGCCGCGGCCGACCGGCGCCTGGCCGAGCTGGCGCAGGCCTTCAGCAAGAACCTCAACGACGCCGACCTCTCCCTGCCGGCCGCCGAGGCCCGGCTGGCCGGCCTGCCGCGCGCGGCCATCGAGGGCTTCGAGCTCCTCCCCGACGGCCGCCGCAAGGTCCGCCTCGACGCCCCCACCTACGGCCTCATCATGGAGCGCGCCGAGGACCGCAAGCTGCGCCGCGCGGCCTACTACAAGCGCATCAACGCCGCCGCGCTCGAGAACATGCCGATCTTAAATGAGGCCCTCAAGCTCCGACACGAGAGCGCCAACCGGCTCGGCTACCGGAACTACGCGACCATGGCGCTCAAGAGCCGTATGGCGGGCGCCCCGGGCAAGGTCTGGTCTTTCCTCCTCAAGCTCCGGCGCTCGCTGAGGCCCGGCCGCGACGCCGAGCGAGCCGAGCTCAAGGCCTACGTGAAGGCCAACGGCGGCCCCGAGCGCCTACGCCCCTGGGACGCCGCCTGGTGGGAGGCCAAGCTCAAGCGCGAGCGCTTCGCCTACGACCCCGAGGAGGCCCGAGAGTACTTCCCGATGGACAAGGTCGTCGCCGAGACCTTCTCGATGTACGAGCACCTGCTGGGCGTGCGGTTCACCGAGGGTCCCGGGGAACCCTGGCACCCAGACGTAAAGCTCGTGTCGGTCCACGACGCGGCCACCGGGGCGCGCCTGGGCCGCTTCTACATGGACATGTTCCCCCGCGAGGGCAAGTACGGCCACATGGCGGCCTTCACCATAGTGAAAGGCCGCCGGCTCCCCGACGGCTCCTATCGCGAGCCGGTATCGGCCTTGGTCGGAAACTTCACCCGACCCTCCGGGGGGCGCCCGTCGGTCCTGAAGCCCGGCGAGGTCAAGACCCTGTTCCATGAGTTGGGCCACATCATGCATCAGCTGCTCACCACCGCCCCCAACTGGAGCCAGTCCGGCTCGGCCACGGCCCGCGATTTCGTCGAGGCGCCCTCGCAGATGATGGAGAACTTCGTCTGGCGGCCCGAGACGCTGGTTCGCCTCTCCGGACACTGGTCCGACCCGTCGCGCAAGCTCCCGCGCGAGACCGCCGAGCGCATCATCGCCTCCGAGGCCTTCGGCCCGGCCTCCTCCGCCCTGGGCCAGGCCGCCATGGCCGCCTTCGACATGGCGGTCCATTCCACCGGCCAAGCCGACGCCAAGGCCATCTACGCCCGCATCATGAAGGCGTTCACGGGGAAGCCCCCCGCTCCGGGCACCAACTTCCCGGCCCGCTTCGGCCACATCATGGGCGGCTACGCGGCCGGCTACTATGGGTATCTGTGGTCGCGCGTGTTCGCCCAGGACGTCTTCTCGGTGTTCGAGGCCGCCGGCGGGCTCTCGGCCGAGGTCGGGCGGCGCTGGCGCGAGGCCGTCCTCGAGCGCGGGTCGAGCCGCGGCGAGGACGAGTCCCTGAGGGACTTTCTCGGCCGCGAGCCCTCCGAGGAAGCCTTCCTGCGCTGGCTCTCGGGCTCCCGTAGCGCGAGCTGATTTAGTTATAGTCGGGGCGTGGAGGTTCCCAACCCGAGCGCTCGGGGCCCTAAGCCCGAATCCTCCGGATTCGGAACGCTAGTCGTAGGCGCCGTCCTCGTCGGCGGCGCTTTCCTGGCCATCAAGGCCTATCAAGCCCGGCAGACCCCCGCCGCCGAGCCCACGCTGAAGGCCGAGGTGGCGTTGGCCAGACCTGATCCTCTGCCCGGCGGCCCCAAGAAGGAAGAAGAGGCCGGCCCGGTCGACAGTCTCGAGATGGTCAAGCGCTCCCAGGACTACTCCGGCGTGGCAGTGAGGGGCCCGATGGCGAACTCGCGCCCCGAGCCGCCCCTGTCCTACGACGGCGACACGGGCCCCGCGCGGGCCGGCACACGGCTCATCCGCACCAAGAAGGAGTGGGATGCGCTCTGGCGCGAGACCGGCGGCCACGACATGCCAGTGGTCGACTGGGCGCGCTATCTCGGCGTGGCCGTCTTCGCGGGGACGCGTCCCGCGGGCAGCAAGATCGCGCTCACCGTCGGAAAGCCCGACCGCGGGCGCTTCGAGGTGCGCTGGAAGGTGGCCGAGCCCAAGAGCGAGGAGGCCGGCGACGCGCGCCCGTTCCGCGTGATCCTGGTCCCCAAGACGCACGGGACGCCGACGTTCAAGGAGGCGCGATGAGAGCCGCCCTGCTGAGCCTGCTGGTCGCCCTTCCGGTCCGCGCCGCCGTCGACGACTCCGACATCTCGGGCGGCGGCAAGGTCTCGAAGACCGCCCTGAGTTCCGAGACCGTGGCCCCGCGCCGTTTCGCGCTCAAGGCCGCCGCGGCGCCCAAGCCGGAGGGGACCGCCCTGACCGTGTCGGGCCGCTTCCTGCTGACCGACCCCAAGGGCGACTCCGCGCCGGGCCGCGAGGCCGTGGCCGTCCTCCTGCAGGGGAAGAAGGAAGCCGCCCGCGTCGTCACCGGCTCGGACGGCTCCTTCAAGCTCACCGCCCCGAAGGCCGGCAGGTACACGGCCGTCCTGCGGCTCGAGAACGCGCGCTGGTCGCTGGTCGACGAGGACTCCGGCAAGCCCCACGAGTGGAAGGCCGGCGACGTCGACCTGTCTACGGGCGGCGTGGACTTGGGCGAGCTCCGCCCCGACCCGGCCAGCGAGAACGGACGCATCCCGCTGATCCACCTCCTCTACCTCGAGGCCCTGGGCACCTTCGGCCGCTTGGGCCTCGACCTGGCCTGGTGGGACCGGCCGCTGACCGTGAACTACCCCGCCTCCTCGGACTACTATTCCGGCTGGGCCCTCCACCTCAGCGACGCCCGGGCCTGGGACGTGAACCTCCACGAGCTCGGCCATGCCGTCATGGCCAAGGCGATGAACGCGCGCGGCGGCGGCGGCGCGCACAAGATCGACGAATGCTACACGGGCGGGCTGGCGCTCTCCGAGGGCTGGGCCACCTTCTTTGCCGGCGTGGTGCGGCTCTCGCCCGACGACGCCGACGCCAAGTTCGAGTACCTCGTCCCGCGCCGCGCCCCCATCCGGCTCGAGAACGTCCCCGAGGACGTCTGCAAGGGCGAGAACAACGAATGGCGCGTGGCCGCGGCGTTCTGGGACCTCTACGACTCGCACCCCGACGGCGGCGACGGGATCGCGCTGGGATTCCCCCGCCTGTGGGCCGCGCTCAAGGGCGGCTCGATGGGCAGCTTCTCCGACGCCTGGCGGCTGGTGCGCCGGACCCTGACGGCCGACGAAGCCGCCGCCGCGGCGCGCGCCGTCGAACACAACTCCCTGCCGGCAGCGTTGGGGCCCACCCTGGCGCGCCCCAAATTCGACTAGTCAGTCCTCGGCGGCGTCGTCGAGCCAAGCGCAGAATGCCAGGAGGCCCGTCACGGCGGAGGCGGCCAGCAAAATCCAGAACTTGCCCGCCAGAACTCCCAACACCTCCGGCTGCACCTTGAAGACCGTCAGCGCGCCGTCTTTGTCGTAGATTCCTCTAGCGACGTTCGGGTCCGGCAAGATCCCCGCGGTGGCCGCCGCGGCATAGAGAAGAGCCGTCGCTATCGTCAGCCACAGCCACGGCGATGTCAGACGGGGCAGTAGTCTGGGCCGCAACGGCACCCCGGCCTCACTCGGGCCGGGCAGTGCCAGTTGGGCGCCCTCGCCCTTGATCCCGAAGCGCTTCCCCCGCCACGCGCCCAGCAGCCCGCAGGCGATGACGCAGAAGGGCGTCAAGGCCAGCGTGAACGCCTGTGCGGGATCGAGGGCCAGCTGGGTCGGCAGGGCTCCTCCGACGAAGACCGCCGCGAGCAAGACGACGGCGGCGAGCTGCGCCTTCTCAGGGGCGATGAGGCGCCGGTTCACGCCGCCGTCCTCTCGAGCTTGCCTGAGTGCAGCACGAGGACGCCGGCCAACACCACCGCGGCCCCGGCGGCCTCGATGGGGCGCGGCCAGCGGCCGAAGAATACCCGGTCGAGCACCAAGGTGACGACCGGCATCACGTAGGTGACCGCGCTGGTCTTGAGCGCCCCCCAGTCGCGGATGAGGCGAAAGAAGATGAGGAAGGCCACCCCGGTAGAGAGCACGCCGAGGTAGAGCGTCGCCCCCAAGGCCGCCCAGGAGGGCGCCAAGGCGGCCGGCGAGCCCTCCACGCCCAAAGCCAGGACGGCCAAGAACGCCGTGGCGGCCATCTGCTGGTGGAGCGCCCCGACGTTGACGTCGACGGCGCCTTCGCCGACGAGCTGACGGCGCGCGAGCAGCGAGCCCACCGCGTAGCAGAGCGCCATCCCCAGGCAGGCCGCCGCGCCCAGGGTCTCCTCGCGGCCGCCGGCGAAGGTCAGGACCGAGGCGAAGATGAGCAGGGTCCCGGCCAGCCCCAGGCTCATGCCGGTCCAGGCTCGGCGCGAGCGCGCGGCGGGCTCCAGGCCCAGCGCCACGCCGAGCAGGAAGGTCCACAGCGGCACCGTGCCGTTGATGAGCCCGGCCAGCCCGGCCGAGATGTGACGCTCGCCCCAGAACAGCAGGGCGAACGGGAAGCCCTGGGAGAACAGGCCGACCAGCCACAGGCCCTTGCGGCGCCTCCAGGGGAGGGCGCTCGAGCGGCCCATGACGCGCAGGACCGTGAACAGCGTGGCCAGGCCGACGATGACGCGCATCGCCGCGCCCGTGAACGGCGGCAGTTCGGCCACGACGTACTTGATGGCGACGAAGGAGCCGCCCCAAAACAGCGCCAGGACGGCGAAGAGGGCCGGGTTGAGCACGGCCCCGATGATATCAATACAGGCTGGAGTAGTAGGCGATGACTTTCGCGATGTAGGCGCGGGTGACCTTATAGACCGTCGTCCGGGTCAAGAACCGCGGCCCGGCGTTATAGGCGGCCAGCACCTTGGCGACCATCCAGCGCGGCGCGCGCCGGTAGTCGCGCCCCGCCAGCCCCAAACGCTTGAAGAGACGCTTGAACAGGTGGGCGAGGTAAGCCGCGCCGGCGCGGATATTGTGCTCGGGATCGACGAGCAGGGCGCGCGGCACGCCCATCTCCTCGGCCGTGGCGGGCATGAGCTGCATGAGGCCCAGGGCGCCGGCCTTGGACACCGCGTTGCGGCGGAAGCTCGACTCGGCGGCGATGACGGACTTGATGAGCCGGGGGTCGAGGCCGTAGCGCGCCGCGTACTTCGCGACGATGCCGTCGTAGCGCACGATACGGCGGACCGGCGGCACCTCGCGCGCCAGCCGCTTAGCCGGAGCGGGGAGGACGGCGGCGCGCCCTAAGGCCGGTCGGACGGCCCGCCCGGCGCCGATCACCGACGGCGTCGGCAGATCGGGCCGGCGCGCCGCCGCCGCGTCGAAAAAGGATTGGCACTGCGACCAGCCCATGGCGCCGGAGACCGCCGTCCGCAACTGGGCGAACAGGACCGGACGCCCGGCCCCTCTTTGAGAGAGGGACTGAGCGTCGGGAGGCATCTGGGCCCGTGGAGCCTCGGCGGTTGCGGCTATTAGAACCACAAAGACCCGGAGGAAGCGCCCGGGGGTCTTTGTCACGAAGGCGGCGATGCTAGCAAAATCCAGAAAAATCCCAATAGGGTCCTTTGGCCCAAAGAAATCCGGCGCGCTTGGGCTACCATATCCGTCATGGCAAGGCTCTTAGCCGCCCTTCTCCTCCTGCCCGCCGACGTCTGGGCCGCCCCCGGCGTAGTCGCCGCCGCCCGCGCCTCCGTCGCCGGCGTCCCGGTTACCGCGCCGCTGGGCGCGCTGAGCGTGACCGCGACCCCGACGCTCGTCGCCGCGCCGTCGCTCGCCGCCCCCTCCCTGACGCCGACGCTGTCGGCGCCGCGCCTAGTCGCCGCGGTCCTGCCGGCCGCCGCGCAGGCCGCCGCCGCTCCCGTCATGGCGGCAGCCTTGCCTCCGGCCATTCCCGCGGCGGCCCACCAGCCTCGGATGGCCCCCGAGCCGAAAGCACCCGCAGCGTCCTCGCGCGGCGCCCTAGGGAACCTCGGCGCGGGCATCGCCCGGACTCAGGGCCCGCGGTCGCTCGGAACGCTCATGCCGCTGCTCTCGGGCTTTTGGGCCGGCAACGCCGTGGCCGCCGAGACGCCGGAGCCAGTGGGCCTGCCCGCGGGCACGGATCGTCCCAGCCTCCTCCAGAAAGCGGCGTCCATGACGACGGCCGCCCCAGCACCGGCCCCCGTCGACCTCTACGACCCCAAGCCGCTGATGCCCTCCGGGCCGCTCGAGGGCCAGCCGATCCTGACCGACGCGCGGCGCTCGCTGACCATACTCGACGCCGCCGCGGCCGCGCGCTACGCCCCGCGCGAGGGCGAGGTCGTGGCGGCCAACTTCTCCCACGACCGGAAGTTCTGGGTGGCCAAGTTCCCGAAGGACGCCATCGATAGGGTCATCTTCCAGAAGTGGGATTTCGGCGAGAAGCGCATCACCTGGAAGCTCTTCGGCCGGACCCTGCTCGACTTCGAGCTCTTCCACCTGGCCCACACCGAGATCCGCTTCACGCTCAAGCCCGGCACGGCCATCGAGCTCTACTCCCAGGAGGCCGGGGCGGGCGCCGAGCCTGTCCACCGCATCGCCGACCTCATCTCCTCGGTGGAGGCCGTGGGCCCCAAGCAGGCCGTGTTCGGCCTCAAGGGCGGGAGCACCGGCGAGTTCGTCGCCGTGCGGCGCTTTAAGTCGCTGGCCCAGGACGTCGCCGAGCGCATCGTCGACGACGGCCGCGTCATCCACCAGTGGGAGCTGGCTCTGCCCGAGGACAGGAAGCAGGCGCTCTTCGCGGCCGCCATCCTCGACAGCCACGAGGACGCGATGCAGACGCCGTACAACATCTTCCTCCACTCCTGCACCACCGAGGCCTTCCGCCTGCTCGACTCGATGATGGACTACGGGAAGTGGGCCTGGGCGTTCTGGATCTTCAAGCACGTCCCGCTGTTCCCCGAGGCCTACCTCTGGGCGCGCGGCCTGCTCAAGCCCGGCTCGGAGAGCCGGCTGCCCACCCTCAACGACGAGCTTAAGCTCACGCGCTGACAGGGGGGCCGCCGGGCCTAAGACGAGAAGACCCAGTAGACCCTCCCCGGGGGGGCAAGGCCCCCCTATCCTCATAGGATGAGGTCGCGAGCCGCCCTGGCCGTCCTGCTGGCGCTGTCGGTCCCCGCGGCGGCCAACCCGGTCGTCCGGACCGGCCCCGTCGCTGAGAGCGCCGGGCGCGGGACGCCGCTCGCTCCCACCGCGGCGCCGGCGTTCTCGGCCCCCCTGGTCGGAGCGGCACCCAGCCTCTCCCTCACCGGCTCTCTGCCCAGCCCGGCCCTGCCGACGCCTCGCGGCGCCGCTGCCTCGGCCCAGGCCGCTCCCGCCGCGGCCCTTGCCGCCCCGGCGGCGGCCAACGGAGTCCAGGCCTCCGGCCTGCTCGGCCCCGACGGCCGGTCCTTGGCGCGCCCTGAGGCGGCAAACCATGCGGCACCGCGACCGGCGCTCGAGGCCCAACCAGCCGCGATCCTGACCGGCACGGACGTGCAGGCGGCTCTCCAGACGGCGGTCGGTCAGGGTCGAGGGCGGCAGGCCGGCGGCCGCGCGGCGCCCGCCGCGCTCGACGCGCTCTTCGACGGCAAGGCCGGCCTGCCGCTGGACCTCTCCCAGGACGGCCTGAAGCTCAACGGCCTCTTCAGGCTTCTCATGGCGCCCCCGCCAGGCGCCGGCCTCGAGGCCGCGCGCGCCGAGTTGCGCGCCGCCGTGGCGGCCGCCCGGCCCGTTGCGGCCAAGGCCGTGAGCGCGCGCACGCTGGCGGGCCGGCCCATGACGCTGGACGACCCCTGCTGCGGGGTGGCCGCGCCGATCTTCGGGGCGCTCCTGCGCCGCGCCGAGGTGCCGGTCGACGTCGTGGAGGCCGAGACCCACGTCTACCTCCTGCGCCGGCTCGGCGGAGAGCTCCTGGTCGTCGACCCCTCGATCCGCCAGTTCTTCGGCGGCGCCAAGGCCCCAGCCGAGATCCCCACGGTCTTCATCGGCACTTTCGGCGAGCTCAGCGCGCTCTTCGAGCGCCACGTCGACGCCAAGACGACCGCCCATGACGTCACCCGCATCTATCGCTCCGAGGCGGCGATCAAGAACGCCTTGCTCGGGGAGGCCCTGGACTTGGCCAGGGATTCCGGCAGAGAGGAGTTGACCGCTTCGCTCGGCGAAGCGGCCGACGACGCCACCTACGCCCCGCTGCGCCGCGCCCTGCGGCTGGCGCCCACTCCCAAGGCCGCCAACGGCGTCTCCGAGGCCGCCGTCCCCGCGCCCGACGTCGCCGCCCCCACGCCGTGGTGGCGGGCCGCCTGGGAGTTCTTCTTCCCGCCGCTCAAGCCCGACCCGGCCTGGGACGCGGTCAAAGGCGCCGTCGGCCCCGAGCTGGCCAAGCTCCGCGCCATGCCGAAGGCCGAGCGCGCGGCCTATCTGCGCGGCGTCGGGGAACAAGTCGTGACCGCGGTCAAGAAGCTCCACAAGACCGAGGAGATCGGCTTCCACTACAACCTGCACGGAGGGCGGCCCGACCAGTACCTGGAAGGCGGCGGCATCAAGGCCACGATGGGCAACATCGCCATCCAGTACGACATGAACGCCGACCGAGCCTACAAGGTCTACATGTTCCGCTCCTCCGAGCATAACCTCTACGACCTATTGAGCGAGCGCCACCCGAACCTCATCAGCTCGCGGATGGGCGACGTCCTGATCCCGTTCCGCCTGGACTCGGGGTTCCTGAGGCAGGCCTTCATCACCGGCCTGGCCCGCAACCCCACGGCGATCTCGATCGACTTCGACGAGGGACGCCTGCCCAAGATGATCGGCATCCCCAAAGACACCTTCCTCAGCGAGCCGCTCCTGGTCTTCGACCGCGTCTCGACGCGACTCGACGCCGGGCGCCTCTCCCGCGACGAAGAGACCCTGGCCGTCATGCGCTACCTGGAGGCGGCCCTCGGCGCCGCGCCGCAGACCTACGACGAGAAGTACCAGCGCGTGGGACGCAGCCGCGTCGAGCGGTCGGCTTGGGGCGCCAAGTACCTGCTCGACTCCCTGGCCGATGAGAACCACCCCGTCCTCTTCCTGAGCTCGGTGTCGCGCGAGGAGGTGGTGGTCGTCGCCCCGCTGGCGGAGGGGATCGCCCGCGGCCACCACGACCTCCTGCCGCAGGGGGCCGACGCCTCCGACATGCGCGGCTTCTCGATGTGGCTGCTGCCCGACGGGAGCGTGCGCATCTTGGGGTCGGGAACCTACCCCGGACCGCTGACGCCGGGTCTGGAGCGCGCCCTCAGGCGCGCGGTGGGGCTTAAGGACTAAGCCTTACTGCCCGCGCAGGGAGCCGTACTCCCCTTCGCCGTACTCGTCGAGGACCTTGGAGCCCTCGACGTCCAGAACCTTAGGATACTTGAGGCCCTTGGACTTGGCCTGCTTGGGCCCGCCGCCCTGAGTGGGCGCCCGCGGTCCCGGCCGCGGCTCGGGGGAGCGCAGCAGGACGTCCATGATGTCGGTGAGCTGGTCCTCGGGCGGCTCCGGGCCCAGCATGTCCTTGAGCTTCTTGAGGCCAGGGACGGCCTTTTCCAACTCGTCGTTGGCGGCCCGCGCCCCCTCCTCGGCCTTTTCGGCGGCGTCCTCGGCGCGCTTGGCGGCGTCGTCGGCGCCGGTCTTCTGCTGGGTGGCCTTATCGACCGCCTCGCGCTTCTTCTCGGTGCGCTGGGGCTCTTCCATCTGGTCGGCCTGCTCCCACTCCTGCTTGATCTGCCCGCCCACCGCCTTGATCGCGGCCGTCACCTTCTGGGCCGAGCGCTCGTCGGCGCTCTTGCCGAACATGTTCTTGCCGTCGGAGGCCTTGGCCAGCTTGTTGACCTTGCCGAGGCCTTTGTCGGGCGTGGTCTGCTTCTCGAGCTCCTCGATGGCCTTCAGGGCCAGCTTCGAGGCCATGATCAGCCACTTGTTGGTGTTCTCGATGACCTTGGCCGAGTTGAAGGGCAGATTGATGTCGCGCTTAAATCCCCGAGTGCGGCCCTGGCCGAGCTGGTCGGCGACTATCTCCTCCATCTCCTTGGCCTTCTTGCCGAGCAGTTCGACGGTCTTGGCGCGCGCCTTGGCCTTCTCGGCCCAGGGCTTGGCTTCCTTGACCCGCTTGGCCGCCTCGGCGAGCTTCTCCTCGATGGGCTCGAGGTCGTCCTTGCGCGGCTCGATCGAGGCCACTCCCTGGGCATCGGGGTCGGGGCCGTCGGCCTTGGGCGGGTCTGTCTCGATCGGGTCGGCGGCGGTCTTGATCGAGGTCGCCGCCTCGCGGATGCGGCCGGAGTCGTCAACCTCGCCCAGCACGGCCGGGACGAGGATCTCGCCGATCTCGTTGATGAGCCGGTGCGCCTCGCGCAGCGGCTCGATGACCTTGCGCAGGTCGTCGTAGCCGTCGCGCAGCTCGTTGCGCGCTTTCTCGGCGTTCTTGAGGATCTCGTAGCGCGGCCGGTCGCTGCCCTTGTAGAGGACCTCATCGAGGCCCTTGATGTAATAGTCGATGCTGGGGACTTCCTGCTGGCCCTGGTCGGTGATGTGGGAGTAGAGGAAGTTCGTCAGGGCGGGCAGATGACGGCGGTTGGGGTCCCGGATCTCGGGCTCGCGCATCTCCTCCTGGTACTGGTCCTGGATGGTGGGAACCCGTCCGGCCCAGGCGGGGAGCGCCAGGGCGGTCAATAAGGCCATGCCTGCCAGTCGGCGGAAGCTCATCTAAGGTAGTTTTACTCCTCTTCCCCTATACCGTCAAGGGTCCTATTCCGAGGGCCCGGTCCTAGGTTGTTGAGGGAACAAAATCGACCCCTTCAGCGTACTAACAGTATGGACAGGAGGAAACGGACATGCCGCTAGGATTGACAGCCAGAATAGACATCGAGCCCTCCCACATCATGACCAGCCGCTGGGCTCACGACATGGCCAACGCGCTCTGCCGGGCCAGGCTCAGACTGGACCTCGATTGGCGCCGACTAGGCCCGCGGGCCGAAAGTGAAGCTCTTTAGGAAGCGCTCGAAGACCGGCTTGAACTCGTCGTAGCGCTTCGCGGTGGCGCGGTACTCGACGATGTAGAAGGCCGCGTCGGTGCGCACGACGTAGTCGGTCAGCCGCATCCTGACCGGGCCGCGCATGTGGAGCGGGTTCTCGTGGACATAGTCGCGCGAATAGGTCCGGGCGGGCTTTCCGCCCAGGGTGGCGTCTTCGACGCGCGCCGGCAGGTGTTTGCGCAGCTCGGCCCGCAGGCCCTCGGGCGAGGCGCCGAAGACGACCTCGGAGGGCAATATCCAGGCCGCCAGGAAAGCCTTGCGGCCCTTAGACTCGGGAGGCTGCTCGGCGGCCACCCGCGTGACCCGGGTGACGTTGATGACGGCTCCGAGGGGGATCGACTCGTCGCGCGAGTCCACCGCGCCGACGTAGGACACCACGGCGATCGGAAGACGGGCGAGGTCCTTGTCTCCGTCGGCCTGCCAGCTCGACGGCAGCTCGGCCGAGAATGTATTGGAGCCGTCCTCGCGCCGGACGTACTCGGCGGGCTTGGAGCAGCCCATGGCGACCAGGACAGCCAGCAGGAGCCGCCTCACTTGGGCCTGCGTACGGCCCCGTCGACCATCGCCCGCACGGCGGTCGGGTCGGCCGGCAGCTTGTCGAGGAACTGGGCCAGGCGGCTCGAGGCCCCCTCGGGCTTGGTCTGCCGCCAATACTGCGCCGTCATGTAGTAGGCGTCGTACTCGTGCTCGGCCATGTGCGCGGGGTCGATGAAGCCGTAGCTGACGTTGGCGTAGTGCAGGCGCGCCACCTTATTGTCCCAATAGTGGTAGAGCTCGTGGAACAGCACCGCCGAGCGCTCGGCGGCCGGCAGGTCGCGGATGTAGTGGTTTAGCGTGATCGAGCCGGGCCCGAGCAGGCCGGGGCTGTAGCGGCCCACCTCGCCCTCGGAAAGGATGCCGTAGGAGATGCTCGGCAGGGCGCCGTCCTTGACGGTCTTGGCCCAACTGACGAACTCGCCGAGCGGGGCCTGGCTCGAGGCCAGTCCCTCGGCCTGGCTGGCGGGCAGCGAGAAGTCCTCCAGCCCGGCGCGCATGGCCGCCAGGTCCTGCGCCACCACCGGGCCGCTACGATAGGCCAAAGACGCCGCGCGGCCCAAGAGGGTGGGCGCCGGGGCCAGGAGGCTGTCCCCCATCGCATGCAGGTCGGGACCGGGGCCGTGCGCGGCCGGGCCCGGCACGTCGGACGTCTGCAGGGTGCTCGCGTAGGCGCTCTGCGCGCCCGGCGTGCGGTTGAGGGCGGCGATGTCAGGAGTCTGGCCGCTGGGCGGCGCGCCGGTCACGCCACCCGGGCGGCCCGTCCCCGCGCCTTGGCGCAAGGCGCCGAGCAAGGCGCGGGCCCCGTCCGTGGCCGTCCCCATCGCCGCGGCCTCGCGCCCGGCGCGCTCCGGGCCTCTAGGCTTGGCGACGCCGGACCGCCCGGCCTCCGAGAGGCCGCCTGGGGCGTCCGGCTCCACCGCGGGCGTGCAAGGCTGCTCGGGCTGCTGGGGCGGCTGGCCGGGGACGGCCTCGGCCGGCTTCGGACAGGGCGGCAGCTCGCGCCCCTCGGGGGCCGCCGTCGGCTCGCGCTGGTCGCCCTGGGGCGTCGCCCCCATGGCCGGGACGGCCAGCGCCAACGCCAACGCCAATCTAAGGAGGCGAGGGGCCATCGCCTCAGTATTGACCCCGAATTCCCTCATTTCAAGGGGTGCCTCTACGGTGCCACTCATTGAGAACCTTGAGAAGCTTGAGACTTCTCAAGGTTCTCAATGAGTCGCACCGATGTCAGCCGCCGCTGAAGGCTTGGATGAGGGCGACCTCGTCGGTCGGCTTCACGACGGAGTCGAGCGAGGCCACGACCTCCAGATTGACGCTGACCCGGATGTGGGGACGCAAGGCCCCCTGCTCGTCGACGATGCGGAAGCCGAAGCCGGGAAACTGGCGGTCGAGGTCCTTGATGAGCTCGGCCACCGTCTTGCCAACAGCCTCCGCCTGACGCTTGCCCCCCGTGTAGGAGTGCAGCGCCGACGGGATGATGACGCGCATGGCTAGCGCGGGACCGCGGCCGCTTCGACGGCGTAGATGTGCGGCAGATGCTCGGCCAGCTTGGCCCAGCTCCGGCCCTCGTCGCGGCTGCCCCAGACGCTCCCTTGCGTGGCGCCGAAGTAGAGGCCCACCGGGTCGTGGGCGTCGGCGCACATGGCCTGGCGCTTGACGGTCAGCCAGGCGTCCTTCTTGGGGAGGCCCTTGTCGAGCCGCTTCCAGGTCTTGCCGGCGTCGCGCGTGCCGTAGACGGCGGGCTTGCCGCCGGGGCTGGTGCGCGGCCAGACGTCGGTGCCGTCCATCGGGAAGACCCAGCAGGCGTCGGGGTTGCGCGGATGGAGCGTCATCGGGAAGCCCACGTCGCCGATCTGCTTGGGCATGTTGCGGCCGATCCGGACCCAGGTGTCGCCCGGGCGGTCGAGCCGATAGATGCCGCAGTGATTCTGCTGGTAGAGCCGGTCGGGGTTCGCGGGATGCTGGCGCAGGCAGTGCGGGTCGTGGACGAGCTGATCGGAGGCGTCAAAGCCCGCCACGACGTCGAGGCCCTTGTTGAGCGAGGTCCAGGTCCGGCCGCCGTCGGGGGACTCCATGATGCCGCCCGAGGACATGCCGATGTAGAGATGGGCGGGATCGCGCGGGTCGATGGTCACCGAGTGCATCTTGGGGCCGTCGGGCGTGGCGTCGCCGCCGCACCACTCGGAGTAGCGCGGGCTCTCGTTGAACGTGTCCAGCCCGTCCCACGTCGCGCCGCCGTCGGCGGTCCGAAACAGGCCGTGCGGCGAGGTGCCCGCCAGCCAGACCCCGGGCTCGGAGGGATGGCCGGGAGTCAGCCAGAAGACATGGTCGACGACCCGGCCCTTCCCGTCGGCGGCCTTCTTGAAAGCCGGCGGGCGGACCGCCTCTTTCCAGGTGCGGCCGAAGTCCTTGGAGCGATACACCGTCGGGCCGAGGTGCCCGGTGCGCGCGGCGGCCAGCAGGACGCGCGGGTCGCGCGGGTCCTGGACGACGTGGTGGATCATGTGGCCGAGGAAAAGCGGGGCCGAGAGCTTCCAGGAACGCCGAGCGGCGTCGGAGCGGACGATGAATGCGCCTTTGCGCGTGGCGACCAAGAGGGCGACGGCGGATTTCGCGGCGGGAGAAGGCTTCTTGGGCATGGGGGGACTTCCTCCTTGCCCGGATTGAAACAAATTAGGGTGTCAGCGGAAGCCGCGCGCCGTGACTTCCGCGCAAACACGGCGCCAGACGCCGAGGATCGAGGTGATCCGCTCGTCGACCTTCACGTCGTAGACGCCGCGCAGGTCGGGGTGGGTGGTCTTGAGCTTTTCCATGGTCCTCTCGAAGCCGCCGCGCCCCGCCGCGGCCGAGATGCTGGAGGCGCGCAGCGAGAGCGAGAGCGGGATCGACAAGCCGTGCTGGCAGGCCGAGGCGCGGACCTCGCCGATGTCCACGGCGTCTGGGGGCAGTTCGCGCCGAGTGGGGGCTACGAAGGACAGCGGTCCCTGCGAATCGTAGAAGAGCAGGAACCCTCCGGGGCGGACCAGGCTGGGGCGGGCGGCCTCGCCCTCCTCGTTCTGCGCAGCCGCGGGAGCGGCGACGAGCGCCGCCGCCAGCGCTAAGACCGGGAGGTTCAAGGCCGTCCGGCCCGGCCGGTGACGATGGTGCAGGACTGGGAGTAGAGGCCGAGCAGGTAGGAGTTGAGCTTCACGTCCGACTTCACGTCGTAGAGGACGGCGTCCGGGCTCTCCTTGAGCGCGTCGCGCGCCGCGGCCGCGTAGCCGGCGTCGCCCCAGGCGAAGAGGAAGAGCAGGGAACGCATGCAGGACCGGCCGGTGACGGCGGCGTCGGCGGGCGCCGCTTTGACGTCGGCCGGGGTAGCCGAACGATAGGCGCGCGGCATCCGCACGTCGGTATAGAGGCAGCCGGTCAGGCTGACGGCGGCCAGCGCGGCGACGAGAAATCTCATGGTCTCCCCTACCAGGCGGCCGGCTTGTAGTCCTTGAGGAACTTGCCCCAAAGGTGCTCGCCGGTGTTCGAGCCCGAGAAAATCGGGTCCAAGACCCGGGCCGCGCCGTCGACGATGTCGAGCGGCGGCTGAAAATCGTGCACGGCCTGCTTCAAGAGCGAGAGGTGCTGGGGGTCCTCGTCGGTGACCCAGCCGGTGTCGACCGCGTTCATGTGGATGCCGTCGTTGACGTAATCGCGCGAGGCGGTCAAGGTCAGCATGTTGAGCGAAGCCTTGGCCATGTTCGTATGGGGGTGCTTATCGGTCTTGGTGCCGCGGGAGAATATCCCCTCCATGGCCGAGACGTTGACGATGTGCTTGTCGCGCGCGCCGTCGCGCAGCATGAGGGCCTTGAGCCGCGCGCAGAGGATGAAAGGAGCCACCGCGTTGACGAGGTGCACCTCGAGCATCTCGGCCGTGGCCACCTCGGCCAGGGAGAGCCGCCAGGTGTTGCGCCGGCGCAGATCGACCTGCTGGAGGTCGGCGTCGAGCTTGCCGGCCGGGAACGCCTCGGCGGCCAGCGCCTCCTCCTGGTCGTGGGTGTAGGGCACCAGGGCCAGCGCCGCGCTGGCGCGCAGGCCCACCGCCGTGCGATTTCCCGACCAGACCTGCACGGCCCCGTCGGCGGCTTTCGGGGCCTCAAATCCCAGGCGGCCTCCGAGGCCGGAGAGCAGGGCCTCGCGGTCAAAGAGCAGGGCCTGCTGCTCCGGGGCCAGGCTCGAGGCCGGCGCGGCCTCTAGGGCCTGGAGATGCGAGTACCAGCCCGGCGGCCGGCGCACGGTCTGGGCGGCGTTGTTGACGATGTGGTCGAGCCGGTCCAGGGTCGCATCGAGGTGGCGGGCCAGGAGCTCGACCGAGGGCGCGTGGCGGAGATCCAGACCGTGGACGATAAGGCGGTCCTTCCAGTCCGAGAAGTCGGGCTCGAGCGAGTAGCGCTGGGCGGCGTCGTGCGGGAAGCGCGTGGTGGCGACGACCTTGGCGCCGGCGCGCAGGAGCTTGAGGGCGATGTTGTAGCCGATCTTGACCCGCGCCCCGGTGACCAGGGCGACCCGGCCCTCGAGGTCGGCCGATTGGAAGCGCTTGCCGTAGTTGAGCTCGGCACAGGACGGACAGAGCGCGTCGTAAAAAAAGTGCAGGGCGTCGAAGAGCTCCTTGCAGCAGTAGCAGTGCCGCGGCTTGGAGACCTTGCCCGCCGTGGTCCGGCGCGGGTCGCCGGGCGGGATGAAGCCGGGCTCGGCGAAGACCTTCTCTTGACGGGCCTGGCGGATGCCGGTGGCGGCCCGCGTCTCGCGGTCCGCGGCCTGGCGCTTCGCGTTGCGGCTGCTGCGCACGGCGCGCGACACGGCGATGAGCTCGTTGCGCGAGGGCCGCGAGAACAGGCCGGCCGCCCGGGTCAGGCGGATGCGCTCCTCGTCGCTGAGGCAGGTGACGATACGCCGGTCGCGCACCAGGGCCTCGAGGACCTCGGCCGCGCGCAGCATGTCCTCGCGGGAGGTCCCCGTCTCGGCGGAAGCCTTTTCCACACGTAGATTGTACCAGTCTACAGGCGGGAGGCGTCGATCATGCCGGCGCCCTGCTGGGGGCCCTCCAGACCCTCGAGCGGCTTGGCCGCCCGGGTCAGGGCCTGGCGGACGGCGGCCGGGCCCTGCTTGCCCATGGCGATGGCCAACGCGGCCAGGCCGGCCACGTGCGGGGTAGCCATCGAGGTGCCAGACTTGGGCCCGGTCCCGCCGCCCTTGAGGGTCGACACCACGTCCTGGCCGGGGGCGATGAAGGCCACCTCGGGCCCCACGCTGGAGAAGCCCGCCAGGGAGTCGTCGGAGGCGCTGGCGCTGACGGCGATTACGCCCGGGTAGCGGCCCGGAGCCGAGACCCCGGCGTTGGGGTTGTTGCCCGAGGCCGCCACGATGACGATGCCGGCCTCGAGGGTCTTGCGGATGGCCAGTTCCAGGGCCTCGCTGGCGCCGCCGCCCAGGCTCATGTTGACGATCTGCATGCGGTTCTCCACCGCCCATTCAAGGCCCTTGATGATGTTGGCCGTGGTGCCGCGGCCCTGGGCGTTGAGCACCTTGATCGGGAAGACCGAGGACTCCGGGGCCACGCCGACGACCTCGGGGCTGGCCGCGGCTATCGTGCCGGCCACGTGGGTGCCATGGCCGTGGTCGTCGGCCGGAGAGCCCCCTTCTTCGGCGGTGTTGAAGCCGCTTTTGCAGTTGGCCTTGAGAGCCTCGTGCGAGCAGTCGATCCCGGTGTCGATCACGCCGACCCGGACGCCGCGCCCGCCGCGCGAGCGGCCCCAGGCGGCCTGGGCGTTGACGCGCGTCACGCCCCAGGGCACGCCGGCCTCCTCGGACTTGGCCTCCTCCTGGCCGATGGCCGGAGCCCCGACCGCGCCCTTGCGCAGGAACTCGCCGACCGCGGGGAAGGCGCCGAAGGCCGGGGAGAGCTGGACCAGCCAGTACTGCTCCTCGTTGAGCTCGATCTCGGCCACGCCGCGCCGGCCCTTGGCCAGAGCCTCGGCGCCGCCCTCGACGGTCGACGCGGAGAAGGACGCCAAGCGGGTCCGGACCGGCGGGAACACGGCCTCGACGCCGCCCACCAGGGCCAGATCGCGGACCACGCGGCCCCCGGCCTGGCGGATGGCCTCGGCGCGCGCCTCTTTCGAGACGCCGGCCTCGAACATGACGATCTTGGAGACTTCCTTCGCGGCAGCCGACCGAGCGCTATCGCGAGGAAGTGCCGCCTCCGAGGCATTGCTGGCGGCCTGCGCCGCCACCGCCGTCGCTAAGACCGCCGCGGCCAACACCCCGAAGAGCCCTTTTCGAATCCTCATGCCCGCCTCCTTCCCCCCGCGGACCGAAGGACCTATAAGACATCTGGGTCCTTCGGGGGTACTATTACCCCCGAAGGGCCCTTCTCGAAAGGCTCAATGGACCCAGCTGTGCCTGGGGCATTGGGCCCATATTGTCATGTTTCCGCGCTAGCGGGCGCGGGCTCCGCCCCGCGGCGCGGCGATGCGGCCGGCGTCGATCATGCCGCCGCCCTGCCCACCCTCCTCGGTGACTCCGGGCAGGGGCGCCGCGGCCCCGTCGAGCGCGCGGCGGACCGACGCGCCGTCGGCATGGCCGAGGCCGATCGCCAGGGCCACGAGACCGGCGACGTGCGGCGCCGCCATCGAGGTGCCCGACTTGGTGGTGACGCCGCCGCCCATGGCCGTCGAGACGACCTCCGCGCCCGGGGCGATGAAGGCGACCTCGGGCCCCTTGTTCGAGAAGTCCGCCAGGCCGCCGTCGGCGTTGCTGGCGCTGACGGCGATGACCCCGGCGTAGCGTGCCGGCGCCTCGACCGCCGCGCCGCTGCCGTTGCCGGCCGCGGCCACGATGATGACGCCCGCCGCCAGGGTCCTGGCCACGGCCAGCTCCAGCGCCTCGGTATGGGGCTTGCGGAGGCTCATGTTGACCACCTGCAGCTTGTTCTTGACCGCCCACTCCAGGCCCTTGATGATGTCGGCCGTGGCGGCCTGGCCCCGCGAGTCGATCGACTTGATCGAGTAGAGCGAGGCCTCCGGCGCCACGCCGATGACCTCGCGGCTGTTGGCGGCCACCGTCCCCGCCACGTGGGTGCCGTGGCCGTGGTCGTCGGTCGGAGCGCCGTCCTCCGTGACCGCGTTGTAGCCTCCTCTATAGTTCTCCTTGAGGGCCGCGTGCTCGCCGTCGATGCCGGTGTCGATGATCCCGATCCGCACCCCGCGGCCCTTGCTCCGTGCCCAGAGGTCGGGCGCCTTCACGGCCGTAACGCCCCAGGGGATGACCGGCTCGGCGTCCTCGGCGCCGAGCAGGACGCCGCCGACCGCCGGCGCCTCCGCGCCTCCCCTATTGAGGAAGTCGCGCACCGAGGGGAAGGAACCGAAGGAGGGCGCGCGCTGCTCGAGCACGTTCTCCCTCTCGTTGCTTTCGATGCCGGAGACGCCGTCGCGGCCTTCGGAAAGGCCGCCGGCTCCCTGCTCGGCGGGCAGCGGCGTCCCCTTCTCCATGGCGAGGACGGCGGACTCCGAGGCCGGAAAGACCGCCTCGACGCCGTCGACCAGGTCGAGCTGGCGCTTGACCCGCCCGCCGGCCGCCTCGATCTTCGCCGCCCGCACCTCGGGCGGCGTCCCCGGCGCGAACAGCACGATCTTCGAGATCTCGTTCTGCGCCGCGCAGGCCGCACCCGACAGCGCCAAGAGCGCCGCGACCAGCATCCCTTCGAGTCCCTTGCGGATTCTCATGACCGCCTCCCTCCCCCCGTGAAATCAGGATGGGGCCGCTCATGCGGGATGCCGAGTGAAATCCCGCTTAAGAGAAAAAATCCCGCTGGACGCGGGCTAATTCCGACGAGGGTGGGCGGGTCTTAACCGGAGCTTAAGTCGAAGGCTATCTTGAGGAACAGGCCCGCGCAGATCAGGGCGATGGCGGGACGGATGGCCGCCGCGCCGCGCTTGAGCCCGAGGTGGGCGCCGACCAGGTTGCCGAGCAGGCTCACCGCCCCCATCGCCGCGCCCAGCGGCAGGTTGACGCGCTTGGCGATCATGAAGGAGACCAGGGCCGCGAGGTTGGAGGCCAGGTTGAGCGCCTTCGCGTAGCCGGTGGCGCGCAGGAGGTCGTAGCGGCAGAAGCGCGCCAGGCCCAAGGCCAGGAAAGTCCCCGCCCCGGGCCCGAAGAAGCCGTCGTAGGCGCCGACCGGCAGGGCCACGCCCACGGCGCGCCGCGAGAGCGACTCCGGGCTCAGCTCGGAGGAGCGATCGCCCAGCCCGACGTGGTGCTTCGAGAGCACCGACCAGGCTACGAAGGGCAGGATCGCCAGCATGAGCGGGCGGATCCATGACGGGTCGAGCAGCAGGGCCAGCTCGGCCCCGGCGGCCGAGCCGATGAGGGCCGCCGCGATCATCGGCGCCACCGGCCGCCAGTCGAGCTCGAGGGTCCGGAAGTAGCGCACCACCGACGCCGTGGTCCCGATCGACGAGGCGCATTTGTTGGTCCCCAGCACGAGGCCCGGCGGCAGGCCGACGGCGAGATACGCGGGCAGGGTGATG
This sequence comes from Elusimicrobiota bacterium, assembly GCA_016196755.1. Classification (GTDB taxonomy): domain Bacteria; phylum Elusimicrobiota; class Elusimicrobia; order UBA1565; family UBA1565; genus SCTT01. The sequence continues at coordinate 13,067 of JACPXC010000029.1, read as the reverse complement.
AGGCCGCCTCCGCCCGCCAGCGAGTCGAGCACGCCGGCGATGAAGACCAGGAGGGCTAAGGCGGCCAGCTGTAATGAGGAGAAGGACTCGAGCCCGCTCACCGGGCCCGGCTCAGAGTGCCGCGACCCATTGGGCCATGTCGGTGTAGGCGAGCATCTCGGCGGCGTTGTGCATGGCCGGCGTCGGGTGGTCGGGCCGGTAGGCGTAGGCGCCGCGCATGCGGTTGTGCTCGATCGGGGACTCGTCGCCGCCGTCGTCGTGGCCGTGCAGCATCTCGTGGAACATCGTCGTCATCTTGCCGACCAGGCCCATCCGCGAGAAGCTGGGGCCGACCTTGATGAGCCCGCTGTAGGTGGCGAGGATGTTCGGCGGCATGTCGCCTTCCCACTGCACCGGCCAGAGGTTCTTGCCCATCACCTCCGCGTCGAGCTGGCCCTTGAGGAAGCTCAGCAGGCCCTGCACCTCGGGCGTGGCGCCCGCGCCCTCGGGGGCCTTGTAGGCGACCCAAAGCAGGCGCTTGAAGGCCTCGCGCGCGACGGAGGCCGAGACCTTCGCGTCGGTGATGAGGTCGATGCGCTCGGCCATGATCTCATCGGGGGTGGGCTGGCCGCGGGAGTTGAGGGCCGCGCCCTCGAGCTCGCCTGGCTTGGCCGACTTTGCACCCGGCGAGCCGGTCAGCTGTCCCATCGCCGCCGCGCCGGCGCCGCCGAAACCCAGCCGGGAGTCGGCCGGCGGGGCGTTGGGCGGGCGTTTCTCGCGGGCCGCCTCGGCCAGCTCGATGACGCGGGCCATCTCGCCGGCCACCGAGCCGCTCGGCGAGAGGATGCCGGCGCGCTTGAGGGCGCCTTCCTTCTTCTTGAGCAGCTGTTCGGCGTCCTTGAGGCCGCTGGCCATGGCCTCGATGGTCGTCCCTTCCTGCGCGCCGGCGGGAGCCGGCGCGCCTAAGAGAACCAGGAGGAGCAAGCCCGTCATAGCGCCAGGATAGCACCCGAAGCCTGGAAAAAACACGTTCCGAAGACCCATCGAAGCATAGGCCTTAGGGCCCAGAACGCCGTCTCTATAGGAGCGAATCAAGGAAGGTCCCCAGGCCGTCCAGAGCCTCGCGCGGGATCCCATGCTCGCCTTCGAAGTCGAGGAAGGTCCCCTGCCAGCCCGCCGCGGTCAGCGCCTCGTGCAGGCGCTTGCCGCCCGAGAAGCCGAGCACCGTGTCGAGCGTGCCGTGGCTCTGGAAGAAGCGCAGTCCCTTGCGCGCCGGGGCGCGCGCGGCCAAGCCGGCGGCGTCGACGAGGTTCCCCGAGAGCAGGAACGCCCCGGCCGGCGCCTCGGGCGAGGCCAGCGCCAGTTCCACCGCGAGCATGGCGCCCTGCGAGAAGCCTCCGAGGATGACGCGGTCCCACGGCAGTTCCGCCGCGGCGACGAGCTCGAGCACGGCGTCGCGGGCCGCGTCGATGCCCGGCGGCCTCAGTCCCGAGAGATCGAAGGCGCCTTCGCCGCGCCCGTAGGCGTTGAGCCGCTGCTCATCGATCGGGAACCAGGCTCGTCCGCCCCAGGACAATTCCAGGGGGCCGTTCGGGAAGAGCCAGCGCGCCGGCGCCTTGAGCTCGAGGCCCAACGCGAACCCCGCCAGGTCGCGCATGTCGGCCCCGTAGCCGTGCATGCAGACGATCGTCGGGGCCTCGGGCGAAGCCGGGAACTCCACGACCTCGAGCCCGCCGAGGCGGCGCACGCGGGGTTGGGCCAAACTCCTCATCGCGGGATTCTATCAGACCCGTGTTGTTGGGCGCACGGCAAATGTCGTAACCTCCCGGCCATGGTAAAACTCATCGTCCTGGCCGCGCTGCTGGCCGCCGCCCCGGTCCGCGCCGACGACCGAGCCGGCCTCGTCTCGCTCTCGCTGAGCGCCGGCGCCGCGGCCCCGCTCGGCGGCGCCACCGTGCGCCGCAACGCGAAGCTCGGCCCCGGCTGCGGCGGGGCCGTCAGCCTGGCCCTGAGCGAGAGCTGGGACGCCGCGTTCTCCTACGACTCGCTGAACATGTTCAAGACCCGCCGGCTGCGGCTCGAGCCGTTCCTGCTCTCGGCGACGCGCTCCTGGCGGGGCGCCGGGTATTGGACCCCCGCGGTTCGCTTCGGCGCCGGACCGGTCATCGTCCACCAGGCGCGGCCGCGGGATACGGATTCGCAGACGTCGTTCGCGGTGCGGACGGGGCTCGGCGTGGACTACTCGCTGACGCCGGACCTGGGCCTGGCGGCTTGGGCGGATTACCTGTTCGCGGCGCGTTCGAACTCGGATTCGCGGGAAGTGCACGCGGCCACGGCGACGCTGGCGATGACCTTCAAGCTCGGAAAGCTCTAGGACCGCGGGCAGCCGTCCGCGCGGACAGGCCAGTCTCCGGCCCCTTGAAAATCCCCGCCCGCGGGTCTACCCTGAGTTCATGCGGTCGTTCCTGATAGCCGCCGTCTTCCTCTGCCCGTCCGCGGCCCGCGCCGCCGACGCCCGTTCCCAAGCCGAGTCGTCCATCCGCAGCACGGTCGCCTCCTCCCTCCCCCCCGACCTGGCCCAGCGCGCCTCGCGCGGCAGCCTGAGCGCCTTCCTCTCCGGCCTGCCCGCCGACCGGAAAGAGGAGGCCCTGCGCCTCTTGGCCTCCCGGCAGGACTCCTTCGACGACGACCCGGCGAAGTCGGCGGCCCTCAGCGAGGCCTATATGAGCCTGGGCGATTCCTCGCGCGCCCTCTCGCTGGCCGAGGCGGCCCTGCTCCGCGACTATTCCAACCCCGACGCGCTGGGCGTGAAGGCCCGCGTCCTCGCCGGGCTCGGCCAGACCGCCGAGGCGCGGGCCATCCTCGCGCGGCTCCCGGCCGGGCACCCGCAGCGCGGCCTGGTCGACACGGCGATCCGCCTCTCCCGCGAGCCGTCCGCGGGCCCGCCGCCGTCTCCCGCCGCGGCGGCCGAGCCGGTCCGGCCGGGCGTCCTGCCGGCCGGCGTGCCGCCCGAGTTGGGCCGCAAGCTCGAGCGCGCCTTCGGCCTGCGCGGCCGGAGCGAGACCCTCGACGGCGCCCTGCGCCAGGCGCGCTCGCTGGAGGACCTGGCCCGCCAAGGCATCCACTTCCGTCCCGCCGCCGCCGACCAGGCGGGGGCCGTGCGCCTGGCGATCGACCGTGAGGCGGGCACCTACACGGTCTTCGTGCGTCCGGACGCCATGGGCTCCGACGCGCGGATGGCCGCCCATTTCGCCAACGGGCTGACCCAGGCCAACCTCAACCGCGACGACTCGACGGTCGCCTGGCTCAAGTCCGTGGTGGGCGGCTGGCTCGCGGGAGCGAGAACCCATAAGGAGTTGGCCCCGAGCGACGCCATCGACCGCCCCCAGAACCCCTCCGACAACGACATAGCGATTCAGCGCAGGCTCCTCGACCTGCCCGCCGCCCCTTACGACAAGAACGTCCACGTCTACGCCGGCAAGGACGGCTCGTACATGGGGATCGTGAACATCCTGGCTAAGAATCCCCAGTCCACGGAGAAAGCGCGCTTCGCCACCTTCATCAACTCCACCGGCCGCGGCAAACTGCCCTGAGCGGCGCGATTTGTATACTCCAGCGATGAAGCGCGCCCCCTCCTGTCTCGCCGTCGCGGCTCTCCTGCTGGCGGCCTGCAAGATAGAATCCGCGCCGCCCGCCGCGCCGACGGGCGCCGCCGGCTGGCAGACCTACGAGGACGACTGGATCAAGGCCTCGTATCCTACGGGCAGCCAGGTGGTGGGCGCCGTCGACGGCCGCCAGGACCCGGCCCATCCGTCGCTGGCCATCATCCCTCCGCCCACGGTCCCCGGCACCGTGCACGGCGGGCTGGCCATCCAACTCGACGGAAAGAACAAGGGCATGATCCTGCGCGATGCCATCCAATCCGAGTTGCGTCCGGACTTGGAGAAGGGCGGGCTCCTGCTCGTCGGCCCCAAGGAGTTCGACGTGGTCAACGGGCGCTGTCTCGGCGCGCTTATCATCTCGTCGGCCGGCGACCCTTGCCCGGACCGCGCCCCGTTCAACGGGCAGGGAACCTGCTACACGCCGTTCTACAAGACCCAGTGCGACGACGCCGCGGGGCGGCGCCTCGAGGCCCTGAGCATCCTCTCGCTGGGCCGCGCGCCCAACGGGCTCGACCCGGACGCCAAGCGCGAGGCCGCGGTCTACGAGCGGATCATGAACTCGCTCGAGTTCAAGAAGCCCTGACCAGCCGGTCCAGCCAAAGCAGCATCCCGGTCAAGGCGCCGAGCGCCGTCCCGACGACGACCCCCGCCAGCCAGCCGAGCGGGGCGCCGAGAAGCAGCGGCCCGATGACGCCCAGCGGCGCGGCCGCCAGCAGGAACGAGGGCACGGCGCTGAACGCGATCATCGCGACCAGCACGATTCCCGCCAGGCCGCCGACCCAGCCGCCGATGCCGCCCCCATACTTGGCGCCGTCGCGGACCGAGCCGCTGATGACCGACGCGCTCGGGCCGCTCCATGCCGGAGGTTCGGCGCCGGTCCGGGTCGCCGTCGCCGCGGCCAGGATCGAGCGCCCGTAGGCCACCAGTCCGGCGATCGTCGCGGCCAGGGCCGCGGCGAAGGTCGCCGCGAACACCATCCCGAGCCGGATCCAGCCCGCCATCGGGTCGAGTTCGCCGTTGACCCGCTTCTCCGAGAACTCGAAGGAGTCGGTTAGCTTGCTCAAACGCTTCATCTCGGCGGGCAGCGAGCCGCGCTTCCAGTGCAGGAAGAAGCGCTCGCTGGTTCCGCCGATGCCGCCCCAGTCGAAGGCGGTGGCCACCATGAAGGTCACCGAGTACGGCAGCGCGGCCAGGAGCCCGAAGGCGAGGCCGAGCGCGCCGAAGCCCACGCCCGCCAGGGCGGCGACCGCGCGCAGGGCGGCCGTGCCGAGGAAGCGGCCGAGGCTCGAGGTCTCGTAGTTCTCGGCGACGACGTACTTGAACCAAGGGCGGGCCAGCAGGACGGCGCCGAAGGCCGCCGAGCCGACCACACCCAGCGCGGCGCCCCCGATGAGGCCTCCCATGAACGGGAAGATGCGCAGGGCGATGCGCTTGAGGACGTTCAAGAGACTCTCGAGGTACGGCACGAGCTTGAGGGCCCACTTCTTGATGAAGGCCAGGACGCCGCGCGCCGGGTATTCGAAGGCCCCGGCCAAGGCACCGGACGCCCCCGCCGCGATGCCGGCGGCCCAGGCCAGCGCCTCATGGGGCCAGCCCAGCATCGTATCGTCGCGACGGAGCACGGCCCAGGAGAGCGCCGCTCCGGCCGCCGACCAGAAGCCGGCCGTTCCATAGAAAGCGTCCATGGCCTCCATATTGATCGCCATGAGCCAGCTGTCGGGGCGGTACCGCGGGGCCGAGTCGAGCCTGATCTTCTTCCACTCCTTGGCGGCGGGCTGCAGCGAGGTCGAGGCGCGATAGGCCGCCCGGACGTACATCGCCGTCGCCGCGACCGGGAACCAGAGCGGCGACAGGAGGGCGTATAGCCCGGTGTTGACGGTCCGCAGAACGCCCTGCCAGAGGCCGGATTCGTTCTGCGCGTAAGGATAGGCCAGCGTCAGCAGGCGCAGACCCGCCCCGTCGTTCAGGTCGCGCTGGAAGTTCTGCCGCCAGCGCCGCAGCCAGGCCGGGACGCCGCCCTTCGCTCCCGCCCACTCGAGGCCGAGCGCCAGGCCCTCGGTCAGAGCAGAGGGAGCGAATGAGACCAGGCCCACGGCCGCGCCGACGACGCCGGCCGCCAGTCCGACCACGCCGCCGAGCGCCTGGACCAGGCGCTTGGTCGCCAAGCCGGTGAGGCCCGTATACCGGTACGGATTCTCGTCGGCGAGGGCGATCACCGCGCGCCAGACCGTCACGGCCAGGGTCCAGGCGCTCAAGGCCGCGCCCTTGATGGCGCCCCACAGCGTACCGAGGACCAACCCGAGCGTGAACGGGAGGCCGTGGACCGCGACGTTTTTTAGCCCGGTCAGGATCCGCCGGATGACTCCGGCGGTGAGGACGACCACCGCGGCGCGCCAAGCCGCCGCAGCCGGGACGCCCAGCGCCGCGGCAGCGGCGCCGACGACGGCTCCCAGCGGGGCGAGCACGGCGCCCAGAAGCAGGCCGGGCCAAGCCAGCACGGGGTACTGCGTCAAGGAGACAGGCGCCGCTTTGAACAGCGCCTGGTCGACCCGGCGGCCGCGCAGGGTCGAATCCGCGGCCAAGCCCAAGCGCGCGCCGAGGCGGAATACGTCGCCGCCGGCCCGCGCCCCGGAGGCCAGCGCCGCGGGCGCCGCCAGCCAGACGCCGGGCTGGCTCAGCGAGAGGCCCGCCAGGCCGCCGATGAGGGCGATAGCGGCGGTCGCGAGCAGCGGCAGGGAGAGCGGGGCAAGATACCAGCCCGCCGCCAGGCCGCCGAGGCCGAGCGCCATCGGCGCCCACGGCGAGCCGGTGATCTCCTCGGCCGGTTTGTCCTCGCGGCTGGAGCGGGGCTCGGCCGCCCACGGCTCGGCCTTCGCCGCTTCGCGGGCGTAGCCGAGGGCCGCGGCCAAGCCGGCGACCCAAAGGACGAGGGCGCTGAAGACGCCGTGAGGCAGGGCGTAGAGCGCGCCCGGGACGGCGGCGCCCACGCGGGCCAGGACGCGCGGCAGGCTGGCCGCGTCGCCGGAGGCCGGCCCTGGCATGACCAAGGTGAACGCCGCCATGTCGGCGGCGGCCTTGAGGGCCGCGGTCCAGCGCTTGTCGGCGCGGTCGAGGCGTCCGCCCGGCGACACGCGGGCCAGCATCCCGAGCAAGGCGTCGGTGACGGTCAGCGGCAGGCCGGCGACGAGGCCGACCGCGGCCCCGACGACGCCGAGGACGCCCGCCGCGACGAGCCCCAGCAGCCGGCCGACGAGCATTCCGGCCACGGCCGGGACCTGGGATAGCTTCATCGGGTTCCCGGTGCCGTCGACCGCGTAGCGGGCGTAGACGGCGCCGTTCCACACCGGAGCGGCCAGGACGACGGCGCCGCCGGCGGCGGTGTAGAACGCCATGGCGACGCCGCGCGTGATCAAGCGCCAGAGCGCGGGGAAGAAATTCCGGATGAACCGGATCGCCAAGTCCAAGAGGTCGCCCAGCCAAGGCAGGAGCTCGACGACGACGCGGCGCAGGCCGCGGAAGGCGGCCAGGACCGGCACCTCGACCGCCTTATAGACGCCGCCCAGGACGAAAAGAACCGGGGCGAAGGCGTAGCCGACCAAGACGGCCGGCCAGGCCAGGACGGGGTAGCGCCAGAAGCCCGCCGGCAGCTCGGCCTTCATCGCTTCGTCCATCGAGGAGGCGGTCAGGACCGAGGCGAACACGCGGCCGAAGCGGGCCCAGAACCGGAAAGCCGTCTTCCCGGTCGACAGCGCGCCCTGGGCGAGCTGGGACGGCCAGTCGAGCAGCAGGCGGTACTCCGAGAGGGCGGCCCCGACGCCGACGCCGGCGGCGATCAGGCCTCCCTTGAGGAGCAGGGGGTTGGCCGCCAGCCAGACCGGCAGGGTCGGGAGCATGGGCAACAGAACCGGTATCAAGAAATATGCCGCCGCGCCGCCCACGGCCGCCAGGAGTGCTACCACCTCGTAGGGGGCCGCGGCACGCTCGACGGACTTCACTTCGGAATTCGGAGCCGGAACCGCGGAGTTTGCCTCCGCGTCAGGCAGCTCGGGCGCTACGGCGTTGAGACCGCTGACGACCCGACCGGGGAGCTGGCCCGCGAGCACGGAGCCGGACTGCGCGCCCGAGACCACGCCGCCGTCGAAGACGAGGCGGAAGCCGGAGAAAGAGGACGCGGAGGGCGCCCCGGCCAGTTTGGAGGCGGCGGCCAGCGGAGCGGTGGCGTTGGGGGCGACCTTCGCGGCGGCTTGGGCGGCCGCCACCAAGACCTCGGAGGCGGCGCTTCCTCGCGATAACGCTCGGTCGGCGACGGAGACCGTCTGGGCCGCGGGAGAGAGGCGGGTCGGGGCGGCAATCGGCGCGGCGACGGGCGAGGCTGCGGCGGCGACAGGAGCGGCCTGCGCGGCGGCGGGCGTCAGCGAGGCCGCGCGGGGCGTCAGCGCGGCGGGGGCGAGCAGGCTTGCGGCCCCGGGCAGGGCGGCGGTTCCAAGGGAGGGCGAGAGCGGGACGGCGGCGGCGCCGCGCGCGGCGCCGGCGGGGGCGGTCGGGACGACGGCGGTGCCGGGGCCGGAACGCACCACGACTTGGGCGGCGGCGTAGGAGCCGAGGCCGGGGGCGGTGACGACCAGCGCCCAAGCTAAGACGGCGGCGACGAGACGGCTCAGCGGGAAGTTGCTCATGATCCTCCGGACGACGGAGATCATTGTAGGCGCGGCGCGCCTTCCATTGCATGGGGCCTTCGGTTGGGCACACCAAAAAAGGGGCCCAGGTTTTCCTGGGCCCCAAGTTCGACGAACTGGTAAGCGCCGTTTAATCGTTCGAATCGTCGTCCGCCTGCCTGCGCTCGGCGCTCTCGCGGTCATTGTCCACCGAGGTCTTATAAGCCGCTATCATCGAGAGCAGACGCTTGTCGACCGCGCCCGGGTCCTTAACGGCGACCTGCCACCGGTCGGTGGGCCGCCAGGTAAGGCGCGGCCGATGGAGCGTGGCGACGACGCGGCCGTCCAGAGCCCGCAGTGTGATGTCGGTGTTGAACCACTCGGCCTTCTCCGAGTCCGCTACCAGCCTCCCCTGCGCGTCGTAGATGTGGTAGGTCGTGTAGACCTTGAAGAGAGACTTGAGGATGTCCTCCTTGATCTCGCCGATCTTTCGGCCCTGGGCGTCGAAGACCTCGACGGTGGAGGCCCAAGTGAACACCTTGGCCTTGGCCTCGGCCACATGCTTGCCGTCCGAATCCGTCAAGCGGAAGGATTTCCCCCAGGCGAAGACCTCCTGGTCGATGCGACCGAAGTTTAAATCTCCCGCCTTGATATAGAAGGAATCGGTCCACGCGAAGGGGCGCTCGCGTACCAGGAAATCGTCGGGAAGTCCGGCGTACGGCGCGGCGCTGCCGTAGTCGTCCATGGTGCGATAGGCCGCGGGCATCCCGACGAACAAGGCCAGCCCTAACGCTGTGCCGCCTATCAGCTTCTTCCACCATGGAGTCTCGGAGAGCCTTTTCGAAATCCGCGACAGCGGCGCCGGCATCGAGTCGAAGATGCCGTTGCGCGCCCCGGAGCGAGCGGCCCCCAGGGCGGGCCGGGCCGGCCCGCGAGGTGTCGTGGAGACGCCGCCCGCGCCCTCCGAGTCCTGCCGCGCCCCGCCCCCGTCGAACATGCGGCGCAGGCCCGAGAAGGAGATAGCGGAGGGAGCGCCCCCCTTCTTCATCGCGGCGGCCAGCGGCGCCGCGGCGCTAGGGGCGGCCGCCAGCGTCCGTTCGGCGGCGACGGCGGACAAGATGGCCGTTTGGACGGCAATCGCCGGCTGGGAAACGGCAACCGGCGCGGCTACGGCGGCAGGGGCGGCCGCCGCCGCGCGCGGGGAAAACGTGGCGGCCGAGGGAAGGACCGAGGAGCCGGGAAGGGCGGAAGCGCCCAGCGGAGAGGACAGCGGGGCGGCGGCCGCGCCGTAAGCCGCGGCCATGGGGGCCGCCGGCACGACGACCGTGCCGGGGACCGAGCGCGCCACGGTCTGTGCCGCGGCATGGCTGCCGGGCGTCCCGAGGACCAGCGCTGCGGCTAAGATGACGGAAAAGGTGCGGCCCATACCACCTCCAAACGTCTAGGGGTAGTATGGGCCGCGGGCCGCCAAAGCGCCGGGGACCAAAGGAGAAGGTCCGGCGGGCCCTTAGGACCTAAGGGACTACTTCTTCTTTATCCCCGCTTCGATCTCGAGGGTGACCTCGACGTCGTTGCCGACCGCCACGCCGCCCTTGTCGAGGACCTTGTTCCAGACCACGCCGAACTCGCGACGGTCGATCTTGGTCCGAGCCGTGAAGCCCACATGGTCGCCGGCCGCATCGGACTCGGTCTCGAGGTCCATGGCGACGTCCTTGGTGACGCCGTGCATGGTCAGCTTGCCGAGCAGCTTGCCCTTGCCGGCCTTCCAGTCCTTGACCCCGGTGGAGACGAACTCGAGGGTCGGAAACTTGGCCGTATCGAAGAAGTCGGGGCTCTTCAAGTGCCCGTCGCGCTTCTCGTTGGAGGTGTCGATCGAGTTGGCGTCGATGACGGCCTTGGTAGCCCACTTCGCGGGCTCCTTGGCGTCGTACTCGATGGTGCCGGAGAACTTGGTGAAGCGGCCGGAGGTCTTGCCGGCCATCAAGTGCCGGACCTTAAAGCCCACCTCGGAGTGCACCGCGTCGATCTCGTAGGTGGCCGCGAAGAGAGGGCCCGCCGCCAGGGACAGCACCGCCGTTAATAAGACACGCATCGTGTTTTTCATCGTTCCTCCAATAAATTGACCGGGGCCGCCGATGGTCGGCCTGATACGATTCTATTCAATTTATGGCTCATGGCAGGTATGGATAGTGTCCTGAAACGCCTCTACGAAATTAGTTTACGCGCTTCGGGCGCGTGGATCGAAGGATTGCGATACGGCCGCAATCCTTCGATCTGGAGCAATGTACGGCAAACGGCAGTGGGATCGGGCGAGGCTGCGTGCACGCTTCGCCCTTTCCTCCTGCCGTCCTCTGTTCGAGATCGAAGAATCGCGCCGTTTGCGATTCTTCGATCCACGCGCCCGAGGCGCGTAAATTTGCTCTGCCTCTCAGCCCTGGGAGCCCACAGTTCAGCGCCAAGAGCCCAATTTATCGGGCGACGAGGCGAGAGAGGATCTCGCGTTCGAGCGGGGACAGCTCGGTCCCCTTGGGCAGGGGCCGGCCGGCCGCCGCGGCTTCGATCGCCGCGGGCAGGGCGCCGGTGATCTCTCCCTCGGGACGCGGGTCCATGAAGCTGGCGGCCTGACGCAGGGCCAGCATCGCCGCCTCGCGGGAGTCGCGCCCGCGCGGGAAGCGCTCGCGCCACTGGCCGCGCCAGCGCGCGTCGGAGGCCAGGACGTCCTCCCAGTAGCGGCGCCCGGCCTTCGTGTTGAACGCCAGCTGGTGCCCGGCGCGCGCCGCGATGGCGGCCAGGGCGGTGTAGGGATGGTCGAGCGCGGCGGTCATGTCCCAGGAGTTGCCGCGGTTCCCCTTCCAGTGCTCGTCGTGGATCGTCCCGCCCAGCTCGACCCATACCCGGGTCTGCACGAGGACGGCGGCCAGCTCGCGCAGGGCGAGGTTGCCCGAGCCGGTGACGCCGAGCCGGATCTGGCGAACGTGCTCGAGCTCGTGGGCCATCTGCACGGCCAGGACGTCCTCCGGGTACTCGTCGACGAAGTTAGCGCCCGCGAAGACCGTCTTCGTGCCGTCGGTGACGTAGAGCGAGCCGTTCTCCTCGATGAGGACGCGGCCGACGCCGAGCTCGCCCAGCAGGGCCCGGCCCGACGGCGAGCGGCGCAGGAGCTCGAGGGCGCGCAGCAGCTTGTCGCGGGCTTCCTCGAGGCCGGGCTTCTCCATCGCGATCCAGGGCGGGACCGCGGCCAGGACGCGGCCGGGCGGCAGGACGGGGGCGAGGAATTGGGCCCGCGCGGGGGCGGCGAGCAGGAGAAGGCCGAGGAGCCAGGACGTCACGGACTCAGCGTAGCCCTTCGAGAGCGGGAGCGCCTGGGTCGTTCGGCCTAATTCTGGATCCCGGCTTCGGCGGCCGCGGCCTTGCCGAGGTAGTATGTCGCGCGGGCCGGGGAGCGCTGGGCCAACAGAAGATAGCCCTCGGCCGCGTGGCGCGGCCAGTCGGCGCGGCGCCTAGCGATCATGTCGTTGAAGAACGGGGCGTCGATCCGGCTGTCGTGCTTGTAGATGCCGCTGTTCTCGATGTCCTTGAGGCGGCCGTCGAAACTGTCGAGGAAGGCCTCGTACCCCCAGACCTCGGACCCGATGTCGGCCTGCGGGTCGGCCAAGAGCTCCGCGTGGACGAAGTCGTGGTCGGTGAGGTAGGCCTCCCACTCGAACTCGATGGCCCTGCCGAGGATGACGCCCGGCGAGAGGATGGAGCGCCGATACTGCATCGCATGGCGCAGCTCATGGGACAGGGTCGCCCGATACTCGCGGGCCAGCTGGCGCTGCTTGTCGGGGCTGGCCATGAACTCTTCCATCGTCCAGCCGTGGTCCTTGACGCTATCGAAGGGGATGGAGACATGGTCGAGCATCGCCTGGTAGTGGGCGCCGACACCCTCATCCTCGACCATCATCAGCATGGCCGGGATGCGCACCACCCCGCCGCGGTCGCGCAAGCCCTCGAGGACATCCCGGCCCACGGGGTTGGCCTCCATGAGGAGCCGGACCTCGTCGGTGAAGGCTTGGGGCATGGCATGGATCTTGAGCTCCGGGGAGACGACGGCGCCGAGGCGGGCCTGCAGCGGCTGGGAGGCGACGTACGGCACGCCGCCCATCGTGACGCCCAGCGCCAGGCCGGCCGCGACGAGCCCGGCCTTGGCCCAGCGCGAGAAGCGGCGCGCGGCCTTGGGCGGCGGCGGGCCGCGGCGCATGACGACGCGGGCCAGCCAGCGCGCCATGGCCAGCGCTCCCTTGGCCGTGTAGTAGACCGCCAGCAAGGAGATGAGGCCGAGGGCCCCCAGCGTGACCGACGGGACGGCGGTGTGGATCGGCGCCATGCCCCAGAGCCAGGGTCCCAGCGCGGCCCCGAACAGCCCGCCGATCACCCCGGCGTTGAAGCCCGAGAACTTCTTGGGCGGCTCCGGCAGGCGGTACTTCTTGCGCAGTTTCTTCATCGCGTAGCGGTAGGCGACGCTGGCGACCACGTAGCCGACGCCGATCCCGATGAGGACCGCGCCGGCCAAGGCCAGCCCGAGCTGGGTGCCGCCGAGGGTGACGCCCGCCAAGCCCATGCCGAACAGGCCGAAGCCGCCCATGTTCGTGATCTTGGGCTCGGGCTTCGCCGTCAGCGCGCCCGCCGCCTCGTCCCAGTCGACCGTGACCTTGTCCCCGTTGCGGATCTTCTTGTCGAGCTCGGCGTCGACGAGCGCGTCCTCGACCTCGTGGGCCAGCGCCTGCTT
>JACPXC010000028.1 GCA_016196755.1 Elusimicrobiota bacterium | reverse complement strand
CGACTGCTTCTGCGGGGTGGAAGGGTAAGCGGGGCTGGGTCGCCATGGCGTTGTAAGTTACATAGATTATTGCGAATAGGCGGCATGAATGTCAAGCCCTTTCGACGGAATCCCTAGGACAGGTCAGGAGTCCTGAAGTTGCGGTGCTGATCTGGAAGAATGATCCGCTGCTGACGGCACGCTCGAGGTCGAAGACAGTGCCCGCGGGGTTGGTGTTGGCGGACCAGCTCAAGAACATGGTGATGGAAGAGTCGCTGCCGTATCCGAAGAAAGTGGGGATGGCGGCGGCGGTATACTTGTTGACCGATCCCGAGTTCGCTGTCCCGCTCGTGTTGAAGGCCTGGACGGTGTATGGGCCGTAGAGCGTGTTTGTTGAGAGGCCGCTATGCAGCCAGGTGGTGGTATTGGCCGCCAGGTCGCCCGAAAGGTTGACAGTGCCCAAGAAGACGCGGTACCCGTCTTCATTTGCAGCGTTGTCATTCCAGGACAAGAAGATGGAAGTAGGACCTTGAGCCATCCCCGTTAAGCCCGCGGGCGCGCCGGGACCATTCTGAATGTTGGTGCGCGTCGACACCGGCCCGTCATAGGCCGTGACCACCGCCTCGCCGTTCTTGGCGCGGACCTGGTAGAAGTAGGTCGTGTTGGGCAGGACCGCGAAGTCGGCATAGGCGGTCAGGGTGGTAGAGGCGAGAAAGACATAGCCCAAGCCGTTGGTGGAGCGCTCGAGCTCGAAGGGCGTGCCGCCGGGGTTGCTGTTGGCCAGCCACGATAGCGAGACCGAGGTCGACGAGACGGCGGTGGCGGCCAGGCCGGCGGGAGCGACAGCCAGGGTGTTCCGGCTGGCCGCGCCCGAGTTGGCTGTCCCGCCGTCATTGAACGCCTGGGCCGTATAGGACCCGTAGGCCGTATTAGTGGAAAGCCCGCCCTGCAGCCAAGTCGTCGTGTTGGCCGCCAGATCGCCCGAGATGCTGATCGTACCCGACATCACGCGGTAGCCCGACTCGGTGCCGGCGTTGTCGGTCCAGGACCAGAGGATGAAGGCGGGACTTAGCGCCGTTCCGGCAAAGCCCGAGGGCGCGGCGGGGGGATCCTGGGCGTTGGTGCGGGTCGAGACCGGTCCGTCGTAGGCTGTGTCCACCGCATCGCCGTTCTTGGCGCGGACCTGGTAGAAGTAGGTGGTCGCGGGCAAGAGGCCGAAATCGGTGTAGCCGGTCAGGGTGGTGGAGGCGAGGAAGACGTAGCCAGAGCCACTGGAGCGCTCGAGCTCGAAGGACGTGCCGCCGGGGTTGCTATTGGCGGACCAACTCAAGGACACAGAGGTCGAAGAGAGGCCGGTGACGGCGATGCCAGCAGGGTCGACAGCCAGGGTAAAGCGGCTGGCCGAGCCCGAGTTGGCCGTCCCGCCGGCGTTGAAGGTCTGGGCCGTGTAAGGGCCATAGGCCGTATTAGTTGAGAGGCTGCTCTGCAGCCAAGTCGTCGTGTTGGCCGCCAGGTCGCCCGAGATGTTGATCGTGCCCGACATGACGCGGTAGCCCGACTCGGTGCCGGCGTTGTCTGTCCAGGACCAGAGGACGGCGTTGACGCTCTGGGCCGTCCCCGCGAAGATGCTCGCAGGGTTGACAGCCAGGGTAGAGGTGCTGGCCGAGCCCGAGTTAGCCGTCCCGCCGGAGTTGAAGGCCTGGGCCGTGTAAGGGCCATAGGCCGTATTGGTGGAAAGGCCGCCCTGCAGCCAGGTCGTAGTGTTGGCCGCCAGGTCGCCCGAGATGTTGACAGTGCCCGACATGACCCGATAGCCGTCCTCGTTAAAGGCGTTGTCGGTCCAGGACCAGATGATGGCGTTGTCGCTCTGAGTCGCGCCCGCGAAGCCCGAAGGGGCGGCCGGGCCGTTCGCGGCGTCGGTGCGCGTCGAGACCGGTCCGTCGTAGGCCGTGGCCACCGCGTCGCCGTTCTTGGTGCGGACCTGGTAGAAGTAGGTGGCCGCGGGGAAGAGGCCGAGATCGGTGTAGGCAGTCAGGGTGGTGGAGGTGAGGAAGACATAGTCTGCGCCGTCAGTGGAGCGCTCGAGCTCGAACTGCGTGCCGCCGGGGTTGCTGTTGGCCGACCAGCTCAAGGCCACAGAGGTCGAAGAGAGGCCAGTGACGGCGATGGCGGCAGGGTCTACAGCCAGGGTAAAGCGGCTGGCCGCGCCCGAGTTGGCCGTCCCGCCGGCGTTGAAGGCCTGGGCCGTGTAGGGGCCATAGGCCGTATTAGTGGAAAGGCCGCCCTGCAGCCAGGTCGTGGCGTCGGCCGACAGGTCGCCCGAGATGTTGATCGTGCCCGACATGACCCTATAGCCGTCCTCGTCTAAGGCGTTGTCGCTCCAGGACCAGAGGATGGCGTTGGCGCTCTGAGCCTCGCCCGCGAAGCCCGAGGGGCCGTTTCCGGCGTCGGTGCGCGTCGAGACCGGACCGCTGTAGCCCGTGGCCACCGCGTCGCCGTTCCTGGCGCGGACCTGGTAGAAGTAGGTGGCCGCGGGCAGTATCCCGAAATCGGTGTAGCCGGTCAGGGTGGTGGAGTCGAGGAAGGCGTAGCTTGCGCCGTCGGTGGAGCGCTCGAGCTCGAAAGGGGTTCCGCCGGGGTTGCTGTTGGCGGACCAGCTCAAAGACACCGCCTGGGACGAGACGGCGGTGACGGCCAGGCCGGCGGGAGCGACAGCCAGTGTGTTCCGGCTGGCGGCGCCCGAGTCGGCCGTCCCGGTCGAATTGAACGCCTGGGCCGTGAAAGGGCCGGAAGCCGTGTTAGTGGAAAGCCCGCCCTGCAGCCATGTCGTAGCGTTGGCCGAGAGGTCGCCCGAGATGTTGATCGTCCCCGACATGACCCGATATCCGTCCTCGTTTATGGCGTTGTCGGTCCAGGACCAGAGGATGGTGTTTACACTCTGGGCGGTTCCGGCGAAACCGCTCGGGGCTGTGGGAGATGACTGCGCCGCTGCTTTAGAGGCTAACAGGAAAAAAAGCAGTACCCATAGGGGTATGCCTCGGCGCATTCACCCTATGTAACCCTGCAGATGGAAATAGTCAATAGGGATTTTGGCCCTTTAGTTCGCAGGAGACCTTTGCCGCCCCGGGTCGGGCTGCGCGTGGAGGAAGGCGCAGAACGCCTCCCCGGCGCCGTCGTAGCGTGAGTCGATCTCGTGGCGCAGCTTGTCGAGCTGGTCCGGGCGCACCAAGCGCCGCAGGCCGGCCAGCCCGCGCAGGCCGCTCATGAGGGTCTCGGAGGGGTCGAGCCCGAGGTCCTGGGCCAACTCGGCCAAGGCCTCGACGACGGCGACCCCGCCGCGCGGGACGTCCTGGTCGGCCAGTATGAGTCCCTGCATGCCGCCGCGGACGGCGTCCTCGATGACTTTTCCGCGCTCGGGCCCCGGGGGGAGGGCCTTGAGGGCGGTGTGAAGGGTCTTCCGGATGAGCTCCGCGGCGGCTAAGGAGGGGTCCTCGAGCCGCTGGAGCCTGATGGCGACCAGCTCTTTGGTGAATTGCGCGACCTTGAAGTCTTCCATACTCCAAGGGTAGCGGCCGGGCTTATGTCAAGGGAGGCTGAAGGCGTCAGGAGGTGTCAGCGCGCCGAGGCATTTCGACGGCGCTTGTCCTGATACATGCGCGCGTCGGCGCGCTTGAGCAGGGATTCGGCCTTCTCGCGCGGGCGCAGGGTGGCCATCCCCACGCTGAGGGTGACGAGGCGGGTATAAGGCTGGTGCGGGACGGCTAAGCGCAGGCGGTCGGCGATGCGGCCCGCGGCCTTGCTCGTGGCGCTGGGCAGGAGCAGGACGAACTCGTCGCCGCCGTAGCGGTAGGCCATGTCGACGTCCTTGCGGATGGCCGCGCGCAGGAGGTCGGCCGTGGCGCGCAGGATGCGGTTGCCGTAGACGTGGCCGAAGCGGTCGTTGGCCTCCTTGAAGCGGTCGAGGTCGACGACGATGAGGGAGAGGTCCTGGTCCATGCGCCGGGCGCGGGCCGTCTCGGAGGCCAGGCGCTCGTGGAGGTGGCGGGCGTTGAAGAGCCCGGTCAGCTCGTCGGTGATCGAGAGCTCGCGCAGGCGCCGCTCGAGCTCGATGCGGCGGCTGACGTCCTTGGCGATGCCGAGGGTCCCGATGACCGCCCCGCGCCGGTCGTGGATCAGCGAGGCTGAGATGCTGACCGGCACGGCGCGGTCCTTGGAGCCTAAGAGGACGGTCTCGAGGTCGGAGAAGGACTTCTCCAAGAGGAGGCGGCGCTGGACGCGTTCGGCTTCCTTGCGCCCCCCGGCGTAGAAGTCGCGCGCCGGCCGGCCCACCACGGAGGCGGCCGGCAGTCCGAGAATCCGCTCGGCGCCCGGCGACCAATAGACGATCCGCCCGCGGACGTCGGTCGTCATGATGGCGTCGGAGGAGGAGGAGAGGATGGCCTCCAGGTACTCCTTGGCGCGCAGGAAGTCGGTCGAAAGATAGATGAGCGGGGTCTTGATCCCGGCTAAGTCGATGTGGGGTCGAGGCATCCCTCCCTAGATAGCCGGGAAGAGCGGGGCGGGGTAGGGGCTAAAGGCCTAGGACCTCGCGGGCCTTCCGCTCATCCCTAAAACGAGGAAAGCCCCTCTCGGGGCTTTCCTCATCCGGGGCACGTGGCGCCCGGAGGCTTTGTGGGAGCCACGGGGGTCTCCCACTAGTAATCTAACCCTCGAACCTTGCTTTGTCAAGACCCATTCCTCTTGCGGAAGGACCAATTGTATACTGGAAACGTGATCGCCTTTCAGCTCGGCGCCGTCGGCATCCTCCGCTCCTGCTTCAAGGAGAAGTTCGGCACGCCCCGCCAGCCGCATCTTGTCCCCGGGGCCACGGCCGCGCTGACGGTAGCTCCGGAGCATCGCCCGGCCCTGTCTCTGGCGGGTCTCGAGGGCTTCAGCCACGTCTGGTTGATCTCCTACTTCCACCTCAACACCAACAAGAAGTTCCTGCCCAAGGTCCACCCGCCGCGCCTCAAGGGCGCCGCGGTCGGCCTCTTCGCCTCGCGCTCCCCGCACCGCCCCAGCCCGCTGGGCCTGTCGCTGGCGCGGCTGGTAAAGGTCGAGGGGGACACCCTGCACTTGGCCGGCATCGACTTGATCGACGGCACGCCGATCCTCGACGTGAAGCCCTATATCCCCGAGTGCGACCGTGCCGCGGGGGCCTCGGCGGGCTGGACGGCGGACGCCCCGTTCCCGACCTTGACGGTGGCCTTCGCTCCCCGGGCGCTGGCCGACATCGCGGCCGCGCGGAAGCGACTCAAGCTCCGGGGCCTCAAGAGGCTCCTGTCCGACATCCTGGGACAGGACATCCGCAACCCGCGCGACAAGGCGCTGGGGGCCGACGGGGTCGACCTAGGGTTTTTCCTGCACGATTTCGAGGCGCGCTTCATGGTGCGCGGCGGGACGGTCACGCTCCTGCGCCTTGAGACCGGTACGCTGATGCACAAAAACGAGAGGAGGTCCCCGTGAGCGTCTCCCTGAAGGCCGAGCAGAAGAAGACCCTCGCCGCGCCGCGTCGGCGCTACAGCCTCCTGGCCCGTGCTCTCTTCGGCGGCATGGATCTGGTCTACGGCCGCGAGCGGACCCTCCTCAAGTTCATCGTCCTCGAGCTCATCGCTCGCGTCCCCTACCAGGCCTGGGAGCAGGTGGCCTACGTGGCGATGACCCACACCTACGAGTCGCCGGGCTTCGCGCGCCGGGTCTTCGAGTTCGTAAAGGAGTCGCGCGACCAGCAGGACAACGAGCAGTGGCATCTGCTCATCCTCGAGGAGTTGGCGCTCAAGAAAGGCCTTCGGCCGTCATTCTTCCTTTATAGGGCCCTGCCGCAGTTGGTGGCGTTCGCCTACTATCACGCCAGCTGGATCCTCTACGCGATCCGACCCTCGCTGAGCTACGCTCTCAACGCCGACTTCGAGGACCACGCCGAGCACGAGTACATGGAGTTCGTCCGCGAGCGGCCCGAGCTCGAGAAGGAGCCCTTCGAGAGCGAGTTCAAGGCCGACTATGGCGATTTTCCCAGCCTGGCCGAGCTGTTCCGCCGCATCGGGCTCGACGAGCGCCGGCACAAAGAGGAGAGCCTGCACCATATCGCCCATCCGCGGTTCGGCTAAGAGGTCGAGCCTCCCAGTTCCCGCGGTTCCGCAACGCAGCCCACTATCCCAGGTCGGATTGAATTTATGCGCTTCGGGCGCGTGGATCCGTGAATCGCCAACGGCGGCGATTCGCGGATCTCGAGCGGCAAACGGAAAAACCAGGGCGAGTCGTGTGCACGCTTCGCGCACGGTCCGATGCGATCATTCGCAAGGAACTGTCCACGTGGACAGTCCGGGGGATATCTTCCTGTCGCGCCGTGTGCGAAGCGTGCATACAAGCTCGCAGCTCCGCTTCCACCGTCATTGCTCGAGATCGAAGGATTGCGGCCGTATCGCAATCCTTCGATCCACGCGCCCGAAGCGCGTAACTGCCGCCTTACATTCGCCGGCGAATATGAAAACCCCTGGAACTGGGAGGTCGATCCCCTGGAAATCCAGATGCTTGGGCGGCTATACTGAAGGCATGAAGCGATACCATTTGACGGCCGTCATCTGGAAAGAGGGTTCCCAGTTCGTCTCTAAGTGCCCGGAGCTCGGTGTCGCGTCCTTTGGTTCGACGCCGGACAAGGCCACGAAAGCGCTTGGGGAAGCCGTCGACCTTTATCTCTCGAACGCTAAGAAACTCGGGACTTTGGCCGATTTTGAGCCCGCGCTCTCCTCCTCGGCACGCTACACCGCACCACTAGAAATCGCCCGCGCGTGACGCGCCTCCCATCGGTTTCCTCTCGCCAGATAATCGCCGTGCTGCGCGCTGCCGGTTTCAAAGAGGCCCCGGACCGGGGCAAGGGCAGCCACCGAGCCTTTTGCAAGACGGATCCGTCGGACAAGGTCCGCCTCGTCATCGTCCCGCAAGGGAAAGATATTCCTCGGGGGACGCTTCTTGCGATCCTCGACCAAGCCGGATTATCGCGCGACGAATTCTTGGGTTTGTTGTAGGGATTCCGAGATACTGAGCCGTGTCCGCCAAGATCCTCATCGTGGACGACGAGCCGGACATGCGGCTCGTGCTGACCCAGCTCCTAGGCTCGCGCGGCTTCCTCGTCGAGTCGGCGGGGGCGGGCGCGGACGCTCTGGCGGCCTACTCCCCGGGCACCTACGCGCTGGTCCTCGTCGACCAATGCCTGCAGGACATGTACGGCTGGGAGGTCGCCGAGGGCCTTCTCAAGGCCGACCCCGCGGCCAATATCATCATGATGACCGGCAACCTCGACCCCAAGGACGCCGCCGAGGGCTGGCCCAAGGGTGTGCTGGGCTGGATCGAGAAGCCCTTCAGCGTCGACGAGCTCTTCGCGTTCTACGAGAAAAAGACGGGGCGGCCCTTGCGGGCCGCCCCGGGTCCTTAGTCCGCCGTCCTTACTTGCGGATCGGCACCACGTTGAGGATCTCGGCGATGAGGGCGTCGGTCGACATCTCGCCGGCCGCGTAGCTCAGGATGATGCGGTGGCGGAGGATCTTCGGGGCCACCGCCATCACGTCCTCGGGCCGTACCTCGGAGCGCCCGTTCATCAGGGCCTGGATGCGCGAGGCCTTCTCCATCATGATCGAGGCGCGGGTCACCATGGCCTGCTCGACGAGCCCCTTGGTCCCGATGCCGACGCTGTGGGGGTCCTGGGCCGCGTCGAGGATGTCCTGGATGTAGTCGGCCATCTGCGGGCCGAGGACCACGCGCTCGGAGACCGCGGTGGCGCGCTCGAGGTCTTCCAGCGTCACCGACTTGGTCGCCTTGGGCTTCTGGCGCTTGCGGTTGAGCTCGTTGATGAGCTTGCGCTCGTCGCGGTTGGGCTGAGGCACCACGACCTTGAACATGAAGCGGTCGAGCTGGGCCTCCGGCATCACGTTGACGCCTTCCTGCTCGAGCGGGTTCATCGTGGCCAGGAGCAAGAACGGCTTGGGCAGGGGCAGGGTCTCGCGGCCGATCGAGACCTCGCGGTTCTGCATGGCCTCGAGCAGGGCGGCTTGGGTCTTCGGCATCATGCGGTTGATCTCGTCGGCCAGGACGAACTGCGCGAAGATCGGCCCCTTCTCGAGCTTCGTCTCGCGCCGGCCGGTGGCCTGGTCGGTCTGCAGGATCTCGGCGCCCAGGATGTCGGCCGGCATCTTGTCCGGCGTGCCCTGGATCTTCTGGTAGTCGGCTCCGGTGGCCGTGGCGAAGGCCTGGACCGTGGCGGTCTTGGCCACGCCCGGCACGCCCTCGAGCAGGATGTGCTCGTTGGCGATCATGGCGAGGATGATCGAGTCGACCATCTCGCGCTGGCCGACGATGACGTTGGCCACCTCGTCGCGCAGCTTCTGGAGCATCGCGCTGACCTCGGAGACCTCGGCGGCCAGCTGCTGGTCGGCCGCGCCGGAGGGCTCGACGGCGGGGGCCACCGCGGACACGGCCCCGACCGGACGTCCCAGGAGCGAGCGGGTGGGAGCGCGGCGCCCGGTCGGCACCAAGGTGCCGGAGACGGAGGCGGCGCGCCGGCCGGTGATCGCGGCTTCGAGGGCTGCGCCCGAGCCGTAGGCCGAGGACGCCGAGGCCTTGGCCGCGTCCGGAACCGAGGACAGGGCCTTTCGGACCGGCGCCGCGGCGGCGGCGAAGGACTTGGCTGCTGCGGCCGGAGACCCCGCTTCGGCGCGGACGGGCGCCGAAGGAATGGCGGCGGGGGACGTCAGAGCCGCGGGCTGAGCCGCGGAGAGGACCGTCGGGACCGCGGCGGCGGCCGGCACGGCCTGCGGCGCCAGGAGCGCCGGCGCGGTCGGCAGGACGCTGGGGGTGGGAAGCGCCGCGCCGAGGCCGGGCAGGGAGCCGGACAGGGTCGGGGCGCGCGAGACCGGGGCGGCGCCGGCGGCGGACGCTCCGGAGAAGCCGACGGGGGCGGTGCGCACGGCCGACCGCACCACCTGTGCCGCGGCTGGGGCGTTCAGGGCCCCGGCCAGGATGAGGGCGAGCAGGGTCTCTGTTCGCTTGAGGCTCTTGGTTTTCATGTCGGCTCCTTTTACTTGCGGCGCCCGGCCTTGACGTTCTTGGCCAGGAACTCGCGCGACAGCTCCTCGACGGCGTCCGTGTCCGTGTAAAGGGTGATGGGCCGGGTGCGGGAGCCCTCGAGGGCGGCGGCGATGCGGCGCTCGCGGCCCTTGACGCTCCGGGCGGCGGCCTCGCGGTAGGCGCGGCTGGAGGTGTCCACCCAGGTCTCGGCGCCGGTCTCGGGGTCGCGCATGCGCAGGAGGCCGGCGTCGGGCAGGGGCTTGGTCTCGACGGGGTCTGCGACCCGCACGGCGCGGAAGTCGTGGCGCTTGGAGACCGAGGCCATCGAGTCGGCCCAGCCCTCGCCGAGCAGGTCCGAGAGCAGGACGACCATCGCCCGGGATTTGAACTGGCCGTTGGCGAACTCCAGGGCCAGCTTCAGGTCGGTGCCTGTCCCCTCGGGGGCGGCCTCGACGATCCGGCGCACGACCTCCCAGGCGTGGCGCTGGCCGCCGCCCGGCGGGATGAAGGTCTCGACCCGGTCGGTGAAGAGCAGCGCGCCGACGCGCAGGCCGCGGCGCGCCGCGGTCAGGGCGAGCAGGGCGGCGGCGTCCTCGATCACCTGGCGCTTCTCGGCGCCGGCGGCGGCGAACTCGCCGGAGGCGCTGAGGTCGACGAGGAGCATGAGCGGCATGTCCTTGTCGACCTCGTATTTGTTGACCAGCAGCCCGTCGTTCTTGGCCGAGGCCTTCCAGTTGACGGCCTTGCGGTCCTCGCCGTTGTAGGCCGCCAACTCGGAGAAGCTCAAGCCGCTCGGGCCGATGAGCCGGGAGCGGAAGCGCCCCTCGGTCAAAGACGAGGCCAGGCGCTTGGCGGCGATGTCGAGCTTCTTGTAGCGAGCCATGACGGAGTCCGACGGTCCCACGCGCGCGGGGGCGGGCTCCTCGGCCGCCGCGGCGGCGCGCTCTCTCCACAGGCGCCAGAGCGCGTACACGACCCCCGCCGCGGCCAAGAGGGTCAGGAGCGGGAAGGCAAGGCCCGAAAGCGAGGCGATGACGGGCGCCTGGCCGAGGCCGGCCGGTCCCACGGCCAGCATCCCGAGCGCCATGCCGTTCATCGTCTGGGCCGGGCGCTCGTAGCCGGCGATGACCTCGCCCAAATCTTTGACGGCCTGATCGAGGAACTTCTTCTCCTCGGGGGTGAGCGGGCGCCGTCCCGAGGAGTAGTCGTAGCCCTGCCCGGAGGCGGAGAGCGCGGCAAGGAAGTCGCGCAGCGCGACGGTCTTCTCCTTCGACCAGCTCAGCGGCACGTCCTTACTGATGTTGACCGCATTCGTCTTGGAGGGAGGCAGCAGCTTGGCCGAGCGCAGCTCCTGGACGAACCGGGAGCCTGGAAAGAGCATGTGGCCGGATTGCACGATGTCGGCGATCTTCTCGCCGGCGCGCTCGGCCGGCGAGTCGCCGACCGGCATCCCGGTCTGGAAGCCGGCCTCGATGAGCGACGGCAGGGCCTTGGAGCCCCGGTCCGCCGCCGCGGCGGCCTCCTTGTCGAGATCGGTGCGCCCGGCCAGCTGTGCTAGTTCGGCCTGCAGGGCGCGGAGGTGGCGCTGCGAGAACTCGTCGCGGACCTCGTAGGACCAGTTCGTCCGCTTGATGACCAAGCCGGCCTTCGCCAGATTGTCTCGAGTGCCCTTGTCCTTGGTGAGCGCGTGGACCATGCGGTTGACGCGTTCGTTGACGGCCTCCAGGGTCAGGCGGCCGATGAGCGGGGTGGCGGCCGTCCGCGAGGCGTCGGCCAGGACCTTCCAAGCCTGGGGCTCCTCGGAGCCGAGGCGCTCAGCCACGCGCTCGATGACCTTGAGGACCTCGTCGTTGTCGAAGATCTCCTGCCCGTTCTTCCCGGCAAGGGCCTCGGTGAGCAGTGTCATGACGAGCTTCTGCGCCGAGACCGAGTCCGCGCCGCGCTCGGAGGCGACGTCGAGGAGGGTCAGGACCTCGGCCGAAGAGCCGGAGGCGGCCACGCGCGCCGAGACGGCGGCCCGCGCGGCGGCGTCGCCGGCGGCGGCTTCGGCGACCAGGCGGCCGAACGGAGGCGGCAGAAAGACCTGGCCCGGGTAATGCTTCTGGAGCACGGCGTCGACGGCTTCGAGGGCGTCGGTCAAGAACCGCGCCTCGGCCGCGCTCATGTCCTTGGGCGCGAAGTTATTGTCCCAGGTCTTGCCGGAGGCGAGCAGCTTCGTCATGAGCTCGTGGAGCCGGCGCAGGTCCTCGGCGCTGTAGCTGCCGGCCATCGCGCGCTCCCAGTTCGTGCCGGCGCCGCCGGGGGCCAGGCCCTCGCGGCGCAGGAACTCGTACCAGGTCGAGCCCGCGAAAGGCGCATAGCCCTTGCGCAGCGTCTCGTTGAGGTCGTCGGCGGCGAGCTCCGCCGTGGAGCCGCCGTCGGAAAGGCCGGCTGCCTGAGCGGCGGCGATGAGCCGCTCCACCGTGGCTTGGGTCCAGGCCGGCGAGGCCTGGTACTTGGCCATAGCGTCGCGCAGGGCGCGCAGATGGGCCGGCTTGACCAACTCGCGGAGCTTGGCATCCTCGATGAGGAGGTGCCCGGAGCGCGCCAGCTTCAGCAGCGCCGCGTACTCGATGGCGGAGAGCGCGTCCTTCTCGGCCTTCAGGAGCCGTGCGGCGCCCGAGGTCACCTGGCGCTGGGCGAACTCGGCCAGGGCGGGGGCCAGGGGGCCGTTGGCGCGGGCCGACGTGAGTACCTGGGTCAGGACGTCGTAGCCCTTCAGATCGGCGCCGGCCGCCATCTTATCCGGCGCCAGCAGGGCCAGCACCTGCAGGATGCCCTGCCGGTCGAGCTTCGCCCCGTCGGCGGCGGCCAGGCGGTCGAGCCAGAAGGACAGGGCCTCGGTCCGCACGGCGTCGTCGACGATGCCCGCCGCGACGGCTTTGAAGCGGGCGAGCACCACGTCCTTGACCGCGGCCGAGTCGTAGACCGGGTCCAAGGCGGCCAGGGCGCGCGCCGCGGCGGCGGCGTCCTTGGCCTTGGCGGCGGCGGCGAACTCGGCCAGCGGCGCGTCGCTGGCCTCGCCTTTGAACTGCGCGCCGGCCTCGGGGAAGTGCTTTTTGATGACTGACTCCACGCGGTTGACGGCGTCGGCCAGGAAGACCTTGTTGTCCCAGGACAGCGGCGAGGACTTACCGTTCTCCGTGACCGAGCCGCGGTTGAGCAGCTCGAGCATCAGGGCGCGGACCTTGAGCAGCGACTCCGCGTCGTAGGTCTGGTAGTAGGCGCGGTCCCTGTCGTTGCCGACGCGGGCGTCGGGGGCCAGCCCCGCCGCGCGCAGTTCGGCGAGGAAAGCCGAGCCGGGGAGCTTCTGGGTCCCTTCGGTCAGGATCGGGAGGGCGTCGACCGCGACAGGGTCGCCCTGGACGCCGGCGGCCGGCATCCCGGCCTTCGCGCCCGCGGAGGCCGCGGCCTCCAGGGTCCGCAAGGCGCGGTCGGCGAACTCGCGCTGCTTCGGGGTGATCGAGGGGCCCGCGGCGTCGCGCGTCTCGATGATGGCATCGGCGAGGGTCTTGAGCTCGGCCACGGTGTAGGTCTGCCGATAGATGGCGTTGGGGTCGTTGTAGCCGCCGTCGTATCCGTCATGATAGTCGTCGTGGTTGTCGTCGTGGTCCTGTTCCGGCGGGTCTTGGAGAACGATACCGTCGGCCTGCAGGCGCTCCTTGAGGCCCGGGAAGGCCTCGACTCCTTCCATGACGACGGCCATCGCCGTCAGGTCGGCCTGGCGGCGCACGACGAGGCTCAGCGGAGCCATGTTGACGCCGTTGCCGGCGGCGCGGTCCAAGGACTGCTCCATGAGACCGAGGGCCTGGGCCAGGGCGGGCGGCGGCAGCTTCTCGGCTTCCTCACCGGGCTTGACCTGGGCCATCAAGGCGGCGCGCGCGGCGTCGCCCTTGACGGCGTTGGCCAGGGCCGTGCTGAGCAGGTTGTCCATCGTGCCGATGTCGATCGTGTTGGCGTCGGGGGCGCCGAGGCGGTCCAAGGCGAAGAACGCCACCCACATGTTGAGGACCGGGTCGTTTGCGTGCTTTTTGGCGACGGCGCCGAGGCGGGCGGCCAGCTGGTCGATCTTCTCCGGCGAGGTCAGGGAGGCCCGGATGGCGTTGGCGGCCTCGCCGCGCACCTGGGGGTTGGGGCTCTTGAGGAAATGGAAGCCGTTCTGGAACACGACCTCGGAGCCGATCTCGGAGGCCATCCGGATCATCTTGATGAGGCGGGCGGCGGCCTGGGGGTTCTGGGCGTTGGCGGCCATGTACTCGTCGAGGAAATGCCAGACCGCCTCGTTGTCGCGCTCGATGAGGGTGCGAAGGAGCAGCGACTCGGAGGCGTCGTCGAAGGCGAGGTAGTCGAAACGCTTGAAGAGGGTCTCGAGGATGTTGTCGGCCTTGGGGTCGGGCGAGGAGCGCAGGACCTCGACGGCCCGGGCCAGGTCCCTGGCCGCGGTCCGGCCGCTGCGGTGCCAGTCCTTGAGCACGGGCAGGACGTCGTCGGGGATGCGCGAGTCCATGTACGAGTCGGTGAACACGAACATGTCCTCGGCGTAGAAGATCTGCAGGGCCGAGGCCGCGGCGGCCTTCTGGGCCTGGCCGTACTCCGAGGTCTTCCAGCCGGCCACGCCGGTCAGCGCCAGCATCGCGGCGAGGAACACGGCCGCGACGGCGGTGAAGGCGCGGCGGAGAGGGGTGGGCTTGTCCGGCGCGGCGGCGGGCAAGGCCTCGCGGGCGGTGAACGAGACGGCCTCGTCGGCCTCGCCCGCCAGCGACTCGAGCAGGGCGCGCGACGCGGGCTTGCCGGCGTCGAGCGCGGCGGCGGCCAGGCGGGTCAGCGGGCGCAAGACCGTCGGGTGGTCGAGCCAAGGCAGTTCCGCGCGCCGCGACAGCACGGCCGTCACGACGGGCTCGAGGGGCAGGAGGCTCGAGCGCCGGGCCTTGGCGAGCTCGGCCAGGAGGACCTCGGCGACGTCGCCGCCGCCGCGGCTCGACGGCCAGGCGGCCTCGGCGAGCAGGGCCGCGACCAGCTTCTCGCGCCACAGGACGGCGTCCTCCGCCGCTTCGCGCGCCAGCCTCACGCGCGCGTCGGCGTCGAGGGCGCGCCACGAGTCGACGAAGGCGCTCACCTTCGCGTGGTCTCCCCGGCGCCAGCGCTCGCGGCCGTCGCCCGGGGCGTCGAAGAGTGCGAAGAGGTCCTTCTCGAGGCCGGAGGCGGGGGCGTTGCGGTACATCCAGGCCATGGCCTTCCGGGTCAGGCCGCCGCGCGTCGCCGCGTCGTAGAGCAGGAGCCCGCCCATGAGCGCGGTCAGCGCCGCGAAGGGAAGGATCTGCGGCCAGGCGCCGAGCGGGATCGCCAGCAGGCCGAGCCATACGGCGCCGTGGAGCTTCGTGGTCGCGCCGGCCTCGGGCTTGGGCTTGGACCTGCGGCTGGACCGCAGCAGGGACATCCCCGGCAGGAAGGCTTCGAGCAGGAGGAACATGAGCGCCGGGGTGAGGAAGAGGTAGGAGACCGGGCGCGGGGTCTTGATGGTATCCGCCTCGCCGCCCTTGGAGAGCGCCGCGACCTGGCTCATGATCGCGTTCAGCGAGGCCTTCTCGGAGGCCTTGAAGTAGGACCCGCCTGTGGCTTGCGCCAACTCGATGAGGGGCGCCTCATAGAGCCGCGTGACGGCCGGCTGGCCGGTCTTCTCGTCGATGATGTAGGTCTTGGTGCCGTCGGCGTTGGGGACCCCGATCTTCGAACCCGCGGGGTCGCCGATCCCGATGGCGTAGATCGTCACGCCCGCCTTGCGGGCCGCCTCGATGGCCTTGGTCAGGTCGGCGCCGAATATGTCGCCGTCGGAGATGACGATCAGGATTCGCTGTCTGTCGCCGACCTTCTTGGCGTCCTTGAAGTTCTTGGCGGCCTGCTCGATGCCGCTGGCCAGGTCCGAGCCCGACGGCAGGCCGCGGGCCTCGCGCTCGAGGCGGCTGACCTTGAACTCGAAGGTTCCGTAGTCCGCGGAGAGCGGGGAGGCGGTGCGCGGCTTGCCGGCGAAGACTACCAGGCCGAGGCGGTCGGTGCCCTCCATGCGCGCGGCGAACTCGGCCAACTCGCCCTCCATCCGGGCGGCGCGCGCGTCCTCGGCGTAGAGCGTCGAGGGCGACACGTCGGCGACGACGATGGCGTCCTTGCCGCCGAAGTTGAGGCGCAGGTCGCGGGTGCCGAAGACCGGGTCGCCGGCGGCCAGAGCCAGGCCGAGCACGGCGGAGACGGCGAGGGTGAACTTGGTCCAGAAGCGCTGGCTGCCTTCCCAGCTCCTGAGGTCCTTGGGCGCCTGGCGCGGCGCCAGGGCTTGGGCGGACTCGATGCCTTTGCGGACGGCCCAGAGCGCGAAGGCGGCCACGAGAGGGACGGCGACCAGGGCGATGCCAAGCCAGAGCGGCGCCGCGAAGCCTGCGGTGGCGCCGCCCAGGCCCATGAAGCCGAGCAGCGGGGCGAAGCCCCAGACGCTCGAGCCCTTCTTCGGAACCGCGCCGCGCTGGCCTTCCTTGGCGCCTTCCTCGGCGGCGCCCTGCTCCTCGATGAGGCCCTCGGCGCCTTTCTCGCGCTCTTCGGCGGAGGGCTTGCCGTCCTTGGGGTCTCCCGGCTTTCCCTTTCCAGGCTTATCGCCGGGCTTGCCCTGCCCCGGCTTGTCGCCCGGCTCGCCTTCCTGGTCGCCCTCTTCGCCTTCTTGGTCGCCCTGCTGGCCCTGCTGGCCTTGCTGGCCCTGCTGCTGGCCCTTCTGCTTCTGGCCTTTCTTGCCCTTCTGTTTCTGCGGCTTGCCGTCCTGGCCCTGCTGCTGCTGCTGCTGCTCCTCCATGAGGCGCATCAGCGACTCGAGGTTCCACTTGGCCGAGAAGTTCGCGGGGTCCTTGCGCAGGGCCTCGCGGTAGAGTTCGATGGCTTTCTCGGCGTCCTGCTTCATCAAGGCGCCGTTGCCGAGGTTGTAGACCGCCTCGGAAGCCGCCTTGGGGTCCGTGTTGAGCTCGAGGAACTTCCCGTAGGCCTGGGCCGCGCGCTCGACGTCGCCCAGGCGGAGGTAGGCGTTGCCGAGGTTGAAGTATATCTCGGCCACGTCGGGGTGGCGCTCGAGGGCCAGGGCGTAGCGCTTGACCGCGTCGCTGTAGCGGCCCGAGAGGTAGAGGGCGTTGCCCTCGGCCAGTTCCTGCGGGACGCCGGACAGCGGAAGCCGCTCGATGAGGGAGGAGCTCGCCTGCGGCTGCGCGACGGCGGGCGCGGCGGGGGTCGGACCGGGGAGCTCGGCGCCCTGGAGGCCGATCATGCCGGCCAGGATGAAGGCCGGCAGACTGCGCAGCCGGACCTTGAGGCCGAACTCGAGGCTGATCGAGAGCAGGGCCAGGAGGGCGAGGATCCGGGTGTAGTCCTGGACGTCGACCGTGGAGCGCACGAGGACCGGAGACTTCTCGAGGCGCGCGATGTCGAGCAGGGCGTTGCGCATCCCGTCGGCGTCCTCGGCGCGGAAGTAGAGGCCGCCGGTGAGCTTGGCCACCTCCTTCAAGGCGGCTTCGCCCGAGCCGATCTGGATGCCGACGGTGTAGACCCGGATGCCGAGCTGCTTGGCGATCTTGGCGGCGTCGACGGGCGGGATACCGGTGTTGGACTCGCCGTCGGTGAACACGATGAGGATCTTGACGTGGTCGGGCTGGAGCACCTTGTCGAGGAGGCCGGGCTGGCCCTTGGCGTACTGGAGGGCGCCGGCCAGATCCTCGGCGAGCACGTGCTTGCGCATCTCGGCCACGTGCGGGTCCTGGGCGTCCATCTGCATGATGTTGAGCTCGAGGAAGTGGCTTATTCCCGACATCATGGCCTTGCCGACGGCCGTCGACCCCTCGGTCTGGACTTCCTTGACGCGCGAGATGAGGGCGTCGTATTCCTGGGTCAGACTGACCGCCAGGTAGGGCTCGTCCGAGAAGGTGACCAGCCCTACGCGGTTCTGGAAGCCGCGGCGCTGTTCGATGAGGTAGTCCTTGACCGCGCGCTTGAGGCCGTCGAGGCGCTCGCCGCTCATCGAGCCGGAGACGTCGCTGACCACCATCGTATCGGTCGAGGGGGTGTACTTCTCGGCGCGCTTGACGCCTACCGCGGGCCCGAGCAGGGCAAGGAAGGTCAGGGCGATGGCGGCGCCCCGCAGCCAGGACGGCAGCCAGCGCAGGCGAACGCGCCAGCCGGGCTGGTCGGGCTGGGGGGCGGTCGTGGCCCAGCCCTCGGTCTTGGCCGTGCGCCACTGGTGGAAGAGCCACCAGGCGATCGGGACGAGGAGGATGAGCGCCCACGGGTTGGCCAGCGAGACCGACACGCCGCCCAGCATCGCCGCGAAGCCGGCGAGCCCGGAGACGTCGGAGCGCGCCTCGGGAGCCTTCCCCAGGTCGTCGATGAGAGTTCGGAGGTTGATGAGGATCTGGCGGCGGCGCTTTTGGATGTCGACGCCGTCTTTGCCGTAGAGCGCGGCCTGCGCGTCGTTGAGCGCGGACCGGGCCACGTAGAGCTGGCCGCTCGTGTAGTGGGGCGCGGCGTCCTTGAGCAGCTGGGCCGCCGAGCGCTCCCGGCGCGGCAGGCCGCGCAGGTCGACGAGCAGGCGGTCGAGCAGGGTGACGGTCTCGCCGTAGAACTGGCTGGGCGGCATGTCGTCGGGAGACCGGCCCTTCTCGAGCCGTTCGAGGCGTTTGCGGGCGGCGTCGAGCGCCGGTGCGTTGTTGACCTGGGGCTCGCGGCGGTTGCGGCGGCCGGAAAGGAGCCTCTCCGCGCCTAGCAGCGCGAGCAAGGCGGCGGGCAGGGCCAGGAGCCAGTAGAGCGAGGGCGTCTGGCCGCGGCGCAGTTCGGCCAGGTCCTTGAAGCCCTTCTCCTTCCAGTCCGGGGTGAGGACCGAGGCCACGTCGAAGGAAGCCGGGGGGATCTGGGCCAGGAGGGGCTTGTCGGGGTCGGCGGTCGGGAAGGCCAGGACGGCGCCCTCCAGGACGAGTTTTCCCGAGTCCCAGACCAAGACCGTGAATTCCAGGGTCCGGCTCTCTCCGGGAGCCAGCGTCAGCCCGCGTCCGTCATCCTGTCCCGCGAGCTCGAGCGTGAACGGCAGGGCCTCCTCGAGCGCGGCCCGGACTGAGGGCACCTCGACGGGAACGTCCGAGACGTTGCGGACGGTGACGCGCAGGACGAAGCCGCCGCCGATCGTCGTCTCGCCTTGGGCGGGGACCGCTACCGTGACCTCGACGGGGGCCTGCTGGGCGGCCGCCTGGACCGGCACGGGGGCCGCGGCCTCGCCCTTCTGTATCGGCACGACATGGTGGACGATCTGGGCCGCGCGGAAGGCCGTCATGTCCTGGCCCATGCCGAGGCCGGCCGGGGCGCCTAGGGTGAACGCGAAAAGAGCGACGCCGAAGACTAGGCGGGACAGCGTCCGGCGCGAGATGTCGTACGAGCGCTTCAAGCCGTGCGAGAGCACACTCGGCTTGCCGGCGACGGGGGCGGACGGGGCGACGAGAGAAGGGGTCCGCGTGGGGGCCGAGAGCCCCGAGATAGCGACCAGCGTCCCGCGCGTCGGCGGCAGGGCGCGGGCGGTGGGGATGAGGGAGTCGTCGGAGGCGGCGCGGGAACGGCCGGAAAGGATGCGCTCGAGGGCGGCGCCGGCCGAGTGGGCCTGGGTCGGCGTGCCTTGACGGGCCGCCGCGGCGAAAGGCGCGGCGTCGACCGACATCCGGCCGACGGCTTGGCCGACGGCGGCGCGCGTATGGGCCGCCGCTCCCATGACCTCGGAGGCGGTGGGCCTTGGCGCGGCGACGGCGGCGGGGGCGACGGCGGACGGCGTGACGTCGGCGGTCGGCTGGGCCATGGCTGATGCTGTCGGCGCCGCCGCTCCCATGACCTCGGAGGCGGCACTTCCTCGCGGTAGCGCTCGGTCGGCGGCCGCGGGTACGGGCGTCGCCGCGCTCGGGGCGGGAAGGGTCAAGGATAACGACGGGCGCGAGAGCGGGAGCGTGCCGGCCGGAGCCAGCGGGGCCGCGGCGCCCATGCCGCCCGGGGCGACGCGCGCCGAGGAACCGGCGTTCGAGCCGCGGCCGACCACCTGGGCGAACGCCTGATAACTGCCCGTTCCCGGCGCCGACGCGACCAACGTCAAAGCCAGGACCGAGGAGATAGCGCGCTTGATCATTGGTCAGAGTGTCGCCAAATCAGAGCCGAGGTTGTTGAGCCCAACGGGGAGAGATTGCCCAATCATATGGCCCAGGCTCTCGTGGGCCCTACGAACAACATGGGTCCGGGTCCTTTAGTCGGTGTCAGGCTTTAAAGAGACACCGCAGTCGTTGACGGGGACGGCGTGAAATGTCTCAATGAGCCGGAAATGCCCAACGGCCTGACCGAACTCTGCGCCGCCGCCCGCTCGAGCCCCTTGGCTCCGCGCAATGCCGTCTATGAGGCGCTGCGCGGCGCCGAGGTCGCCGTGATCCGGGCCGACGGCGACGACCCGGAATATCTCGAGCTGTGGGCCGACCGCGACCCCGTCCTGGGCGGGCTCTGGATCCCGGTCTTCAGCGACCTCGGCCTGGCCAAGGACTTCGCGACGGGGGCGCGGCGGCCGGCGGGCCCTGCCCTTCAGCCGGTCAATGGTCCGGCCGTCGAGCTGTTTCGGGCGGCCCTTCTGGTCCCCTGCTTCGCCGGCCTGCGTCTGGACCCTATAAAGGAAGGATCGACCCGCCTCGAGCGCCATGACGTCTTCGCGCTGGCCGACGGCCTCTGCCCCAACGAGGCTCCCGACATCCATCTCTTTGAGGAGCCGCTGGTGGGCATGCCCGAGGAGACCCTGTGCCGTTTCGGCGAGGCCGACCCGTCGTACGGGCCGGACGGCCGCCGGGCCGTGTTTCCGGGAGC
The DNA here is from genome assembly GCA_016196755.1 of Elusimicrobiota bacterium. Lineage (GTDB taxonomy): Bacteria > Elusimicrobiota > Elusimicrobia > UBA1565 > UBA1565 > SCTT01. Next base: position 46,372 of record JACPXC010000028.1, on the reverse strand, counting down.
GCCGGGCCTGTCGATGCACGATTTCCGCTGCCTGTCCCCGCTCGAGCTCGGAGGCGAGGCGGCTTGGGTCCCCTGCCGCAACCTGGCCGCGGCGCTGGCGTCGGCTCCCGACGGAGCGCCCGAGCGGGACGATTGTCTCATGGAGCTCATGGTCTCTTTCGGGATGCTCGGCGAGGCCGAGGTGCTCTGCCGGAAACTGCGCGCCGAGCCCGCGCGCCGGCCTTGGGCGCTCGGCCAACTCGGCCGCGTCCTGCGCCGCGCCGGCCGGCTCGCCGAGAGCATCGCGCATTGCCGCGCGGCGCTCGAGGAGGCGCCCGGCGAGGCCCGCCTCTACCGCAGTCTGGCCCTGGCGCACGCCGAGCTCGATGAGATGGAGGAAGCCGCCGCTGTCGCACGGCGGGGCCTGGCCGTTTTCCCGGACGAACCCACCCTCCGGCGCTTCGCGTAACATTTCCGACCTTGCGTGAAGCGGCGTTCCCCGTTATATTCGGGAGGCGAACCCCTTAAGGAGCGTCCCATGAGAGCCACCGTCGTTGCCCTAGCCGGTTTTTTCGCGCTCTTGCCCCTGGCCGAGGCCGCGGCCCAGGGCTACCGCCGCGCCGCAAGGCCCGCGGCAAAGCCGGCGGCCGCCGACGAGGAGGCCGACGAAGAGGAGGAGCCCGCGGAGGACGCCCGCCCGCGCAAGAAGGCCAAGAAGCTCGACGCCAAGGGGCTGGTCGAGGACCATCTGCGCGAGCGGCTCTCGGTGGTGCAGAGGAACTGGCACGACCAGAAGGCCTTCGGAGTCAAGATGGGCGAACGCTGGGAGAAGTTCTTCGCCGAGATCAACGCGGACCGCAAGCGCTTCGAGGCCTCGATCGCCCGCCAGCGGCTCAACCTCTTCGACACGATGGCGTCGGTGGGGCCAAGCTATCAGGCCCAGTCGGTCGCCGATTTCGAGCGCATGCAGTCCACGATGCTCAAATCCTTCGAGGCCTCGCAGAAGGAGAAGATGGACGAGTTCTTCGGGCGCCTGATGGAGGACATCAAGTCCTACTCGATCGACCAGGACCGCAAACGCTCCGAGCTGGTCGCCGTGTCGATGGACGCCTGGAAGGAGCAGCGCGGCGCGCTCGACGAGCGCAAGGGGAAGGAACAGCCCTAGCCGGCGTAAAACCGGTACCAGAACGGCTTGGCGGCGAGCAGGAACCGGCGGTAGCGCCGGTAGCGCTCCAAGACCAGCTTGAGGCGCCGGACCTCGGCGAAGACCTTGTCGATGGCCGGCTGGGCCGCCTCGGTGGCCGGCAGTCCCGCGAATTCCGACAGGTCGACAGGCTTCCCGTAATAGATCAAGATCGTGCGGCGCAGGCGCGGCAGGGCCTGTCCCACCGGAAGGACGGCGTCCATGCCGTCCATGCAGACCGGGACGGCCTTCGCCCCCGTCCGCAGCATCACGTAGCCGATTCCCGAGCGCGGCGGCAGGAGCCGGCCGTCCCGCGTGCGGGTCCCCTCGGGGAAGACGATCATGACCCCGGTGCGCAGGCAGGCCTCCATGCGCAGCATCACCCCGAAGTCGCGGCGGCCGGGTTTTACCGGGATGCACTTCCAGTTGTCGGAGAGCCAGCGCATGACCGGGTGCGCGAAGAAATTCTCGTAGGCGGCGGGAAGCCACGGGAAGAGCATCGGATCGGTCAGGCAGCGCGGGAACCAGACCGCATAGCCGACCAGGAACCCGTCGATCATCGACTGGTGGTTGGGCAGGAGCAGGGTGTTCTTCTCCTCGCCGACGTTGTCGCGCCCGATGACGACGGTGCGGTTGAGGACCTCGAAGAAGAAGACCGAGACCAGGACCGAGAGGCAGGTGACGATGTAGCGCGTCAGCGGCCAGAAGACGTGGAACAGCGGACCGCGGTGCGGGATGCGGTACGGGTCGAGGGCCGCGCGCATCAGCCAAGGGCGGAGAGCGCGGCGATGAAGTCGGCCGGCGGCTCGGCCTCGAGGCGCAAAAGCCCGCCCTTGCCGTCGGGCAGCTCCAGGCGCCAGGCGTGGAGCATGAGCCGCGGCGCGCCGCCGACGGGGCGCGGCGCGGGGCCGTAGAGCGGGTCGCCCAGCACCGGGTGGCCGGCGGCGTTGAGGTGGACGCGGATCTGGTGGCGCCGGCCGGTGTGAGGCTCGACCTCGAGCAGGGTCGCCCCCTCGAGGCGCCGGGCAAGCCGCCAGACCGTGCTCGACGGCTTGCCGTCCTCCGCGGGGGCCATCCGCCCCGAGCCGAACTCCTTGAGCGGCTGGGCGCAGGAGCCGTCGGAGGCCGAGCCGAGGACGGCGGCCTGGTAGACCTTCCGCACCTCTCGGCCCTCGAAGGCTTTGGACAGCCTCTTGTGCTCGATGGCATCGAGCGCGAAGACCACCAGGCCGCTGGTGGCGGCATCGAGGCGGTGGACGACCCAGACCTTGCGTCCGAGCGAGGCGGCGAGGAGCTCGCAAAGCGGAGGGGACGCCGCGCTTCCGCGGGCGGGGATGACGGCGAGACCGGCTGGCTTGTCGACGGCGACCAGGCCGGCCTCTTGGTGGACGACGGTGTAGGGGGTTATCGCAGGAATAAGAAGAAGTACTGCAGGAAGTCGGAGAGTTCGGCGTTGGAAAGGCCGAGGTCGACCGGCAAAAGACCGTATCGGATCATGGGATTGATTATAACACGGCTTTACGTCACTTCACTTCATTCAGCCTGCACTGCTCCGCCCCCCTTGCGCCAGGAGGGGGCGAGGGCTATCATATAGATGCCAGATCGTAATACGTTTTAGCATGATAATAAAAAGGCAGATTAAGCTTCCGGAGCAAAAGTCCTTTTTCCTCTTCGGGCCCCGCCAGACCGGGAAGAGCACCTTGGTCAGAGGCCTTGTGCCGGCCGGTGTCTGGGAATTGAATCTTCTCCATACCGAACAGTTTCGAAAGTACCTCAAGGCTCCCGAGCTCCTGCGCCGCGAGGTTTCCCTCAAGGTGGAGAAGGAGGGCGTTCGGACCATCTTCATCGATGAGATTCAGCGGGTGCCGCCGCTGCTTGATGAAATCCATGCCCTCATCGAAACCTACCCTTCCTGCCAATTCATCCTGACCGGGTCGAGCGCCCGCAAGCTCAAGCGCGGAGGCGCCAATCTCCTCGCGGGACGGGCGCTGCAGCGCTTCCTCTACCCGCTAACCCTCGCGGAGATGGCCGGAGACTTTCTCCTCGACGAAGTCCTGCGCTTCGGCTCCTTGCCCTCGGTACACCTTAAACGGGATTCCGAGAAAATCGATCTGCTCAAGGCGTATTCCGAGACTTATCTCAGGGAGGAAATCCAGGCGGAGGGGCTGGTGCGCAGTCTGGGAGGATTCTCACGGTTCCTGGACGTGGCCGCGGCGCAATGCGGGGAATTGGTCAACTTCAGCGACATCGGCCGGCAAGCCCAGATTCCCACCAGGACGGTCCAGTCCTACTACGAGATCCTGGAGGATACCCTCGTGGGTCTGCGCCTGGAGGGCTACCATCGGAGCGTGCGCAGGCGCCTGACCCGGCACCCTAAGTTCTACTTGTTCGACACCGGCGTCACCAACAGCATCAACCGGCGTTTGGGGGAGCCTCCGGACCCTATGACCCGAGGCCGGCTCTTCGAGCAATGGGTCGTCTTGGAAACCCACCGCCAGCTTTCCTACCGCCAGAGCGAGGCCCGCCTATTTTATTGGCGGACCAATACCGGCGCGGAGGTGGACCTGCTCATCGAGAGAGGGGGGGAAATCCTAGCCGCCTGCGAAATCAAGACCTCGCGGCACATCAGCGGCGCCGACCTGACGGGACTGCGGTCGTTCCATCAGGACCACCCCGAGACGCCGCTCTATGTCGTGGGGACCGGGGACCAGCGCTACCGCCTCGAAGGAGTCGAGATCCTGCCTTGGAGCCATTACCTCGAGACCTTGGTCCCTCGGCTCGCCTGAGCTCGGGCGCACCGCCTCCGCGCACTCGGGCACCTCGATCGCAGCACGAGACCCCTAGGCGGCCGGCAATGTGAAGGAAAAAGTCGACCCTTCGCCCTCGACGCTCTCGGCGCGCACCGCGCCGCCCATGGCCTCGACGAGGTGCTTGACGATCGAGAGCCCCAGGCCGGTGCCGCCGCGCTCGCGCGAACGCGCCTTGTCGACCCGGTAGAAGCGCTCGAAGAGCCGGGGCAGGTCGGCGGCGGGGATGCCGATGCCGTTGTCGGCCACCGAGACCCGGACCATGGTCCCCTCGCGGGCCGCGCTGAGCGTCACGCGCCCCCCGCGCCGGTTGTACTTGACCGCGTTCTCGACTAAATTCCTCAAGACGCGTCCCAGGGCCGCGCCGTCTCCCTGGATGCTCAGCCCCGCCGGGATCTCTGAGGAGAGCGCGGTCTCCGCGGGCTCGGCGATCGGGGCCAGCCCTGCCAGCACCGCGGCCGCCGCGGCCTCGAGGTCGACGGTCTCGGACTTGAGCGGCAGCCGGCCGCCTTCGACGGCCGCCAGCTCCAGGAGGTCGTCGACCAGCGCGGTCAGCTGGTCGGCGTACTCCTCGATCGTGGTCACGAACTCCAGACGCACCTCGGGGTCCTCGAGGGCGCCCCGGCGCAGGGTTTCGGCGAAGCCCTTGATCGAGGCCAGCGGGGTCCTCAGCTCGTGCGAGACGTTGGCCACGAACTCCTTGCGCAGCTCCTCGAGGCGTCTGAGGCGAGTGATCTCGTGGAGCACGAGGACCACGCCCGAGACCTCGCTGTCGCGCCGGACCGGGACGGCATGGGCGGCGAATACCCGCTCGGCGGGAGTGAACAGGGTGATCTCCCCGCTGCTCGGCTCTCCGCCTGCGCGCGCGGCGCCGGCCAATTCCGCCAAGGGCGGGTGCCGCAGGGTCTCGGGGAGTGTGCGGCCGCGGGCGTCCTCGGCACGCAGGCCGAAGAGCGCCTCCATGGCCGGGTTGAGAGTCTCGACGCGGCCATCGCCGCCGACCAGCGCCACGCCCTCGACCATGTGGGCCAACGTGGCCTCGAGGCGCGCCTTGTCGGCCGACAAGGCGGCCACGGTACCCGCTACCCGCGCGGCCAACTCGTTGAGCAGGACGGCCAAGCGCCCGAGCTCGCCGGGGGCTCCGGGGTCGGCGCGCGCCGTGAAGTCGCCGGCCGAGAGGCGGTCGGCCGCGGCGGCCAGTTCTGAGAGCGGGCGCTGAAGGCGCCAGGCGACGAAAGCCCCGAGCGCCAGCGCAGCCAGAGCCGCGGCGGCCCCGGCCCCCAGCATCGCCTGCCGTAGGTCAGCCACATGGTCGTTTACGTCGGCGAGCGGCATGGCCAAGCGCAGGACCCCGCCGGCGACGGGTACGGCGGCATAGAGATAGGCGCGGCCCGTCGAGCGGCTGAGCCGTACGTCGGTGCCCGGCCGGCCGGACAAGGCGGCCCGCACCTCCGAGCGCTCGGCATGGTTCTCGAGAGACTCCAGCCCCTGGGTGCCGACCTCGGAGTCGCCCAGGACCGAGCCGTCCGAGGCCACGACGGTGACGCGCTCCCCCAAGCGCAAGCCGGCCCGCAGGGCCCAGCGCTCGACCTGCTCCCGGTCGCGGGCGGCCACCGCTTGGGCAGGGAGGCCATCGGCTAGGAGCGAGGCTTGCTCCTCCAGGCGGGAGGCCAGTTGGGAGGTGAGTGCCTGCTCGCCGACGCGCGAGGCGGCCAGGCCCACGGCGCCCGCCGCCGCGGCGGCGGTCAGCGCGGAGGCCGCGGCCACGCGGGCCAGGAAGCCCAGGCGGCCCATCAGCGGCGCAGCTTGTAGCCGGAGTTGAGGACGGTCTCGACGCGGTCGCCCTCGGCCCCGAGCTTCCGGCGCAGGCGGGCGATGTGCTGGTCGACGGTGCGCGTGTCGATGTCCATCGAGCGGTCGTAGCCCCAGACCCGCTCCAGGATGATGTCGCGGCTCAGGACCCGGCCGTCGGCCTCCATGAGGAGCTTGAGGAACTCGAACTCGCGGTGGGTCAGGGTCACGAGCGCGCCCTTGACCCGGACCTCGTGGCGCTCGACGTCGACGCTGAGCTCGCCGAAGCGGTGCTCGGTCGGCGGCCGGACGGCGACCTGGCCCTGGGCACGGCGCAGGAGCGCCGCCACGCGGGCGACGAGCTCGCCGACCGAGAACGGCTTGGTCACGTAGTCGTCGGCCCCCAGTTTGAGGCCGAGGATGCGGTCCAGCTCGGATTTCTTCGCGGTCAAGAACAGGATGGGCACAGCGGACTCGGCGCGCAGGGTTCGGCAGAGTTCGTGGCCGTCGAGCTTGGGCATCATGACGTCGAGGATGATCAGAGCCGGCTTCTCCTTGCGGGCCAGGGCCAGACCGGCTTTGCCGTCCTCGGCCGAGAGGACCTTATGGCCTTCCTTCTCCAGGTTGTATTTTAGGAGGCGGACGAGGCTCTTCTCGTCTTCGACCACCAGGATCTTGGTCTCCATTGCTTAAATTTTACGCCGTGGTGACGGGGCGATGACACAGCGGGGGCGCGACGGGGGGATGACGGCGGCGTGACAGAGCCCCCTCCCAGTACTAGGCTGGAGTGGGCACTTCGGACTGACGGATGATCTTGAGGAATCGCTCGGCGCTGGCGCGCCAGGTGTGCTTGAGCGCGAACTTCCGGCAGGCGGCGCGGGAAAGCCCCAGGGCCGCGCGAGCCGCGCGTCCGAGGTCTTCGTCGAGGACGCCGACCTTGGGATCGGTTACGACATCGATAGGGCCCGGCACCGGGTAGGCCGCCACCGGCAGGCCGCAGGCCAGCGCCTCGAGGAGGACCAGGCCGTAGGTGTCGGTGCGGCTGGGGAAGACGAACACGTCGGCGGCGGAGTAGAGGCGCGCCAGGTCCTGGGGCCGCTGCGTCGCCCAGAAGCGGACATCGGGATGACGCGCCTCCAGCCTCGGGAGGTCCGGGCCGTCGCCAGCCACCCACTTGGCGCCCGGCAGGTCCAGACGCAGGAAATCCTCGACGCCTTTCTCGGCCGTGACGCGGCCGGCATAGAGGGATATCGGGCGGGGATCGTCCGGGAGCCTCAGGCGCCTCGGGAAGAACTGCCCGGCGTCCACGCCGCGGCCCCAGAGGACGACGCGCTCGTAGCCCGCGGCTTCGAGCTCGGCCTTTAGCGTCGGGGTGGCGGCCAGCACGGCCGCGGAGGGAGCGTGGAAGCGTTTGAGGAAGGTTCGGCTAGCCATGAGCGGGAGGCCGAGCCGGGCCAAGACATACTCGGGAAAGCGTGTGTGATAGGAGGTCGTGAAAGGGCGCCCTTCCTCTATACAGAGCCTCCGGGCTGCCCAACCCAAGGGGCCCTCGGTGGCGATGTGGAGGGTGTCGGGTTTGAAGGAGTTGAGCAGCATCCGCAGCGCTCGGCCCGGCCGGACCGCCAGGCGGATGCTGGGCTCCCCTGGACAGGGCAGGGAATGGGATATCTCGGGGCCGGCCACCAAGACGTCGTGGCCGAGCCAGGCCAACTCACTGGAGAGCGCCTCGAACGTCCTAACCACGGCGTTTACCTGGGGATGCCAGGAGTCGGAGACGATGAGGATCCTCAAATCGCGGCCTCTCGCTCGAAGGTCGGCGCCAGCTTCAGCCACTTGAGCGTTGCCTGGACCCGCTCCTCGCGCCCCCAGTCGCACCAGTAGAGCGCGCCCGCCATCGGCAGGGCGACCAGGCGCTCGGGCGCCCGGCCCAGCATCTCCTTGGAGAAGTTGACCGAGGGCAGGTCCTGATAGACCTCGGGCAGGACCTCGGCATCCCGGCCGAGCCGGATGGCCTCGGTCAGCGCCTCGAACCGGTAAGCCAGCTCGGGCTGGACCGCGCGAGCCAGGTCGCGGAAGGCCTTCGCGCGCCCGACCATGATCATCGTGTTCCAGAGCCAGCCGGCCTGGTTCATGCGCGAGGCCTCGCGGGCGCTCGGCTTCTCGACGAACTTCCGCACGGTGCGCGCGCAGAGCCCGCTGCCGACCACCCACTCGCCGGGCTCGATCCAGCCGTAGTCCTCCTCGGGGCGGTCCGGACGGGCGGCGACCAGGCAGATGCGGTCGGGGAGGGCCGCGGCGATCGTCGCCGCGCGCTTGAGCTCGGCGTCGAAGGCGGCGTCGGGCTTGATGAAGTGGTCGGAGGGGAGGATGGCCACGGTGGCGTCGGGGTCCTCGGCCAGGACGTAGGAGAGGGGGAAGAGGATCCCGGGACCGGTCTCGCGCGCGTCGGGCTGGGCCACGATCCGGCCCGGGATGAAGAGGCGGCGCGGCTCGTCGATCCAGCCCCAGTGGCCGTTGTCGATCACGGTGACGACGCGCTGGGGGCCGGAGAAGCGCGCGGCGCGGTCGAGCGTGTGCTCGAGCATCGTGCGGCGGCCGGTGAACGCGCAGTACTGCTTGGGGCGCTCCGTGCCGAACATCTCACGGATAAACGGCGCCAGGCGACGCCCTTCGCCTCCCGACAGCACGATGCTCCAAGGATTCCCTTCGCGGCCGCTGTGGTTCATGTATTCCCCCATGGGGAGATTCTAAGGAGGGAGTCCCTTTGGGGCCATGGAGGCCGCATGACCGCCGCGTCAACTCCGTTTGAACGCCCGGGTCACGCCGTCGTCACGGCCAGTTTACGCCGCGGATATGGGTGGCGGCGTCGCGACTTGGTCAAATGACCGCGATGAAACCGCAACCTCCCACCTTCACGAGGCGCGATAGAATGCGAAAACCCTTCAAGGAGACCCTGATGAACATCAAAATGAAGACCCTGAGGATCGTCGTCCTGGCGGCCGCCGCCGCGCTCCAGCCGGCGGCCGGCGCCTTCGCCGCGGCGTCGCTGACCGGGGCGGGGGCCACCTTCCCGTATCCGATCTACTCGAAGTGGTTCGATGAATATGCCCGCACCGGGGCGGACGTGCGCATCAACTACCAGTCCATCGGCTCGGGCGGGGGCATCCAGCAGGTCACCAAGAAGACCGTCGACTTCGGCGCCACGGACGGGCCGATGACCGAGGAGCAGATCCGCAAGGTCTCCGGGAAGATCCTGCACGTGCCCACGGTGCTGGGTGCGGTGGTCGCCGTCTTCAACGTGAAGGGCGCCGACGGCAAGGAGCTCCGGGAGCTCAAGCTGAGCGGTCCCCTGCTGGCAGACATCTTCCTAGGCAAGGTCGCCGTTTGGGACGACAAGCGCATCAAGGACTTAAACCCGACGGCCTCCCTTCCCAGCGCCCCCATCACCGTCGTCCACCGGGCCGACGGCTCGGGGACGACCTACTGCTTCGTCGACTATCTCTCGGCGGTCAGCCCCGAGTGGAAGCGGACGGTCGGCGTGGCCACCTCGGTCAAATGGCCGGTGGGCCTCGGCGGCAAGGGCAACGAAGGCGTGGCCGGCCTGGTCCAGCAGTCGCCGAACTCGATCGGCTACGTCGAGCTCATCTACGCCAAGCACAACAGCCTGGCCACGGCGGCGATCTTGAACAAGGCCGGCAAGTTCGTCGCGCCCGAGGTGGAGAGCGTGACGGCCGCGGCGGCGGGGACCAAGATGCCAGCCGACTTCCGGGTCTCGATCGTCAACGCCAAGGGCGAGAACGCGTATCCGATCTCCACCTTCACCTGGCTCCTGGTCTACGAGAAGAACCCGGCCGGCAAGGGGGCGGCGATCAAGGACTTCCTGGTCTGGATGCTCAAGGACGGACAGAAGATGGCATCGGAGTTGGGCTACGCGCCCCTGCCCGGCAAGGTCATCGAGCTCGTGAAGGCCGCCGTCCAGAAGGTGAAGTAGGGCTCGATGGGGTCCCGCCTCCTCTCCGGGGCGGGGCCCTGTCACCCCGATTTTAGGCCGTCGTCACCCCCGCGTCACCCCCGCGTCACACCCTCCCGCTACGATGACTCCGCCGACATGAGCGCCGCGCTCGAAGTCCCGCCCCGCCCCCTGGCCGCGCCCGTCCGCGCGCGCGAGAGCGCCGGCGACCGCGCCTTTCGGCGCGCGGCGTTCTGCGCCGCCGCCGTCGTGCTGGCGCTGGCGGCGGGGATAGCCCTCGAGCTGGCGTGGAACTCCCGACAGGCCTGGTCGCGCTACGGGCTGCCGTTTTTCTGGACCAGCGTCTGGGACCCGGTGGCCGAGGAGTTCGGCGCCTGGCCGTTCCTGTTCGGGACCCTCTACTCCTCGTTCCTAGCCTTGGCGATCTCCGTGCCGCTGGGGGTCGGGGCGGCGATCTTCCTGACCGAGCTGGCGCCCCGGCGTCTGGCCGACGCCGCCACCTTCCTCATCGAGCTCCTCGCCGCGGTGCCCAGCGTCGTCCTCGGCCTCATGGGCATCTTCGTCCTCGTTCCCGCCGTGCGCGCGGTCGAGCCCGCCCTGGGACGCTGGCTGGGCTGGCTGCCGTTCTTCGAGGGCCCGGCCTACGGGGTCGGCATGCTCTCGGCGGCCCTGGTCCTCTCGGTCATGGTCCTGCCCTACATCACGAGCATCACCCGCGACATCCTGCTCGGCGTGCCGGGGCCTTTGAAGGAGGCCATGCTGGCGCTGGGAGCCACCCGTTGGGAGGTCGTGTCCAAGGTCAGCCTGCCTTTCGCGCGCTCGGGCATCCTCGGCGCCGTGTTCCTCGCCTTGGGCCGCGCGCTGGGTGAGACGATGGCCGTGACGATGGTCATCGGAAACGACCCCAAGGCCTCCTGGTCTCTGTTCGCCCCGGCCTACACGATGTCGGCCGTCCTGGCCAACGAGTTCGCCGAGGCTTCCTCCGACCTCTACCTGCACGCGCTGGTCGCCATCGGCCTAGCGCTCTTCGCGGTGACGATCGTCATCAACGGCTTGGCGCGCCTGCTGATCCGCCCGCCGTCCCGCGGGGCGGCATGAGGCCCGACGCCGCCTCGCTGCGCCGGCGCGCCGCCGTCAACGCCCTCATGTTCGGCCTGACAGGCGTCTGCGCGCTGATCTCTCTGTCGTTTCTTTTTGCCATCCTCGGCTACATCGCGGCCAAGGGCTTCGGGGCGCTTAGCTGGGGCTTCCTGGTCAACCTGCCGAAGCCGGTCGGCGAGGTGGGCGGGGGGATCGCGAACTCGATCATCGGCACGGTCAAGGTCGTCGGCCTGGCGGGGCTCATCGGCATCCCTCTCGGCGTCGGTGGGGCCGTCTTTCTCGCCGAGTACGGCAACGGCCGGGCCGGCTTCTGGGTCCGCTACGCCGCCGACGTGCTCAACGGCGTTCCCTCGATCGTCATGGGCATCTTCGCCTACACCGTGGTCGTCATCCCGATGAAGCATTTCAGCGCCCTGGCCGGCAGCGTGGCCCTGGCCGCGATCCTCATCCCGATGGTCCTGCGCACCTCCGAGGAGTTCATCCGGCTCGTCCCGGTCAGCGTCCGCGAGGCGGCGCTGGCCCTGGGCCTGCCGCGCTGGAAGGTGATCCTGCGCGTCGTCCTGCCAACCGCGGCGCGCGGTCTCTTGACGGCCTCCCTGCTGTCGCTCTCGCGGGTGGCCGGCGAGACCGCCCCGCTCATCTTCACCGCCTTCGGCAACCGTTTCTGGGGCGAGGGGCTCCTTCATCCCATCGCCACCCTGCCGCACAGCATCTTCACCTACGCCATCTCCCCATACAAGGACTGGCAGGACCAGGCGTGGGCGGCGGCGTTCCTCCTGCTGATGCTCGTCCTGGCCGTAAACGTCGTCGCGCGGCTGGCGCTCAAGCCCGCCGCCGGAGCCCAACACTGATGCAGACCCTGATCATAGAGCGCCCGGCCGCCCTGGAGACGAAGACGGTCATCTCGGTGGCCGATCTTCGCGCGGGCTACGGCGCCCCCGAGACGATCCGCGGCGTGGCGATGACGGTGTCCGAGAACTCGGTGACGGCCATCATCGGCCCCTCGGGCTGCGGCAAGTCGACCCTCATCCGCTGCCTCAACCGCATGCACGAGAACATCCCGGGCGCCTGGTGCCGCGGCACGGCCCTGCTCGACGGCGCGGACATCCTGGCGATGGACCCCGTGGTCCTGCGCCGCCACGTCGGGATGGTCTTCCAGCGCCCGAACCCCTTCCCGACGATGTCGATCGGCGAGAACGTCGCCGCCGGCCTCACCCTGGCCGGCGTCAGCGACCGGGAGCTCATCCGCCGCCGCGTCGAGGAGAGCCTGCGCATGGCGGCGCTCTGGGACGAGGTGAAGGACCGCCTAAGCGCCCCGGCCACCGGCCTCTCCGGCGGCCAGCAGCAGCGCCTGTGCATTGCGCGCGCCCTGGCCGTCGAGCCCCGGGTCCTCCTCCTCGACGAGCCCTGCTCGGCGCTCGACCCGATCGCCACCGCGCGCATCGAGGAGCTCATCCTCGAGCTCCGTTCCCGCTTGACCATCGTCATCGTCACGCACAACATGCAGCAGGCCGCGCGCGTGTCCGACCGCACCGTCTTCATGCTGATGGGGGAGATGGTCGAGTCCGGGCCCACTCGCGACCTGTTCACGCGCCCGAAGGACAAGCGCACCGAGGACTACATCACCGGGAGGTTCGGATGACGCACAAGCGGACGATCGACCCCGACCTCGAGAGCCTGCGCGACACGCTCATGGGCATGGGCGGGGTCTGCGAGGAGATGATCCATCTCGCGGTCAAGCTACTCCTCGACCACGACGCGGCGCTCATGGACGGCATCCGGGAACGCGAGGAGAAGGTCAACCGGCTCCATATCGAAGTCGACGAGCGCTGCCTGCGCCTGTTGGCCCTGCACCAGCCGGCCGCCATCGACCTGCGCTTGGTGGCGGCCGCGATCAAGGTCAACTCGGACCTCGAGCGCGTCGGCGACCAGGCGGTCAACATCGCCGAGACGAGCCTGCATCTCTGCCGCCTGCCGCCGATGCGCCTGGGGGACATCCCGCGCATGGCCGAGCTCGCCGCCGGGATGCTCAAGGACGCGCTCGACTCCTTCGCGCGCGGCGACGTCGAGCTGGCCCGCTCGGTCATCGACCGCGACGACGAGGAGGACCGGCTCAAAAGCAGCACCTTCTCGGAGCTGTTGGCGCTCATGCAGTCGGACGCCTCGACGATCCAGCGCGCGCTCGAGCATATCCTGATCTCGCGCAACCTCGAGCGCATCGCCGATCACGCGACGAACATCGCCGAGGACGCCATCTTCATGGTGCTCGGCAAGGACATCCGCCACGGCGCGGAGCGCGAGGCGGGGCCGCAGGGCCTGCCCGAGGACGTGCAGGCCTAGTCCGTCAGCCGCCGCGCGGCTGCCACTCGAGCTTCTTCTCGCTCCAGTCGAAGACCCGGAGCGGGAAGTATTTCAGGTCGAGGCGCACCGTCCGCGATTGCGTGTTGGACTGAGTGCGCCACCTGTCGGAGACGTTCACGTAGATGTGGTCGCCGTCCTTCAAGCCCCTTACCACCTCGACGAAGCGGTCGAGGTCGGGGGTGGGCACGCCGTTGACGCTCTCGATGAGCAGCAGGTACTTGGTCGGGGAGCCCTCGCGGCCGAGGTCCGAGAACGAGGAGCCCTTCTCGGCCTGAGGCAGGAAGACCCCGTCGCTCTCGATGTTGAGCGCCAGCCGATGCTCGGGGGTCGTCGCGTGGACGACGCCGCCCGCGAACAGGACGAACTGGCGCACCTTCCAGGCCTCGGCGTCCTCCACCGGCAGGCGCACCACCAGAGGCCGGCCGTTGCGCAGGACCGACAGCGCGGCCTTCTTGCCGACCTTCTCGTCGACGAGCTTGTCGAAGAGGTAGACGTCGTCGCCGACCCAGCGCCCCTCCACCTTGAGGACGATGTCCCCGGCCATGAGCTGCCCCGCGGCGGGGGAGCGCGGGGAGACGTACTCGACCACGGCGACGCGCTTGCTGTCGGCGCGCAGAGCCGAGAGCTCCTTGGCCAGGTCCTCGGGCAGCTTGAAGTGCTTGCGGGCGTCGGAGATGAGGATCGTGTCGAGGTCGACGCCGATCTCCCCGCGCTGGGCCTTGCCGTCGCGGTTGAGCTGCGCTAAGACGTCCTTGAGGTACTCGACGCGCATCTCGAAGCTCGTCGTGTCGGTCCCCGAGAAGTGGATCGCCACCACCTGTCCGGAGGAGTTGAAGACCGGGGAGCCCGAGGAGCCGCCTGCGCGGTCGAAGGTGGTCTGCAGGGTCGCCGAATGGCGGCGGTCGCGGCAGAGCCAGAGGTTCGCGGTCTTGCCGAACTTGACCGAGTACTCCTGGGCGTCGTTGTTGCCGACCAGGAGGACGTCCTCCTGCTCTTTGAGGGCGAAGGAGTCGCCCAGCGCCACCGCCTTGAGCGCGGGCCGGACCGGGTCGGGCTCGAGCTTGATGAAGGCGAAGTCGTGCCAGGCGTCGTAGTACCAGATGCGCGCCTCGGCGGTGGAGCCGTCCTCGAACACGATCTTGATGAGCGCGGGGCTCGTCCCGACGACGTGGCGGTTGGTGGCGATGATCCCGCGCTCGGCGTCGACGATGAAGCCCGTGCCCCCGCGCTTGCCGGTGCTCTCGGCGTTGAGGCCGTGCTGGACCGAGACCTCGATGTTGACGACCGAGGACTTGAGCCGCGAGACGAGCTCGGCGGAGAACTCCGCCGAAGCGGGGGCGGCCAGCAGCAGCGCCAGGATGGTGGATCTCATCGTGGGCCCATTCTACTACTCTCAGCGCTTGCGGCGGGGAGCCCGGGGGGCGGGCTTCGGGCGCGCGGGCGGCGCGAAGCGGAACCTAGGCAAAGCCAGGACCAGGTCGCCGGCGGCGGGCTTGCGCCAGTCGGCGCCCGCCCCGGCGTCGTCGGCAGGGTAAAGGGCGCCGTCGGCCTTGCGGTCGGGGCCTACGCTGGCGAACGCCCAAAGGGTCGGCTCGGCGGCGAAGCGCAGGAGTTCGCCGTCGGCATAGGGGTCGGCCGGCCGCTCCGCGCCGGGCTCGGGGATGGACTCGACCTCCGCGGACATCCGCCCGCCGCGGGCCAGCTCGCGCTGTCTCAGCGTCGCGCCGGCCAGGAGCAGCGCGGCGCGGGCCTGGCGGAGGACGAAGATGTCGAGATACTTGGTGTAGTCGATGTAGGGCACGAACGGATGGGCCACGACGCAGGGGCCGAATTCTCCGGGGCGCTGTGGGCACGAGAGCAGGGCCGGATGGCCTTCGGATTTCCTCGTGGCGTCGGCGAAGACGGCGTCGAGGTCGGAGGGGTGGAGCTTCCCGGCCGCGTCGAGAGCCGCCGCTGTTTTTTTGGCCCAGGCCAGGCGGTAGTCGGCGATCAGGGCCTGGCGCTTGGCCCCCGGCACCGTCCAGAGCAGGTGGTCGATCATGAGCGCCGTCGTCTCCAGCGGGGCGACCAGTTGGTGGGCCAGGGCGTCGCGCAGGGAGTCGGAGGCGGCCAGCGCCGCCAGGGGGGCGCGCAGGAGCTCGTACGACGGCCGGGGCGTGCGGGGATCGGAGAGCAGGGCGGCCACTGTCGGGTAGGCGTTCTGGACCGCCACGGCCGAGGCGAGGATTCCCCATAAGGGGAAGTTCTCCTCGCGCTCGAGCAGGGCCGCCGTGGATAGCACGGCGGCGGCGTCGGCCGCCGCGTCGGCCAGACGGCCCTCGGCTTGGGCGCGCCGGGCCTCGAGCAGGAGGAGGGCGAGCGTCTGCATCGGCACCGTGATGACCGGCAGCGGCGTGGCGACGCCGACCTTCTCGAGCCGAGGGGGGGCGGCGTCGAAGCGGTCGAGCTCCGCGGCCTTGCGCATGAGCTCCATCGCCGGCGCCATGCGCGTCATGACGGCGGCCAAGGAGCCGTCGTCGTCCGTCCACGGCGCGCGGAGGGCGGCCTGCGCCGCCTTGGCTTCCTCCGGGGCGAGCTTGGGCATGGCTTGGACGGCCGCGAATATCTCGGCGGCGTTGGCCTTGGCCTCTTCCCCGGGATCGCGGAGGACGGGCTGCCCCCACTCGGCTAGGGCGGCCTTGTAGCGGTCGAGGGCCAGTTTCTTGCCCTGCTTCCAGACCAAGAAGGCCGCCCCGCAGAGCAGGAGGACGACCAAGAGGGCGATCTTTCCCCGCGTCACGCCCTGAGCCTATCAAACTCGGTCCCAGGATGTCGGCAGGGCCTCCATCCTAAAGGGCGGTGGGCACTCCGCCTCTTACCCGGCGGTCCGATGCGTGATAGTCTAGGTGCCTGCCTTGGGGGCTCTGAGACCCGGGGCGCGGAGGCGTGATGCGTCTTGTTCCCTTTGCGGCGGTCCTGGTCTTGTCCTGCCCCCTGTCGGCGTCGGCTCAGTTCTCGGTGGAGCCGACGAACGTGGAGATCGTCCAGCTGATGCCCGCGGTCGACGCTGCCGAGCCCGCCTTCACGCCGCCGCTGGGAGGGGAGATCGGCATCTATCCGATCGTCACTCGGGACCGCATCGTCAACACGGCGTCGCGCGGTTTCGACGTCATCTCCGAGAACCGACCATCGGTGACGATCGACAGCTCCTTTGCCAACGCCTTCCCGCATGGCATCACCCACGTCAACCAGCTCGAGGGCTGGAGCCGGCCGGTGTCGGTGAACTACGGGCTCTACGCGCGCAACCGGGCCGGAGAGCAGGTCGTCGCGGCCACCTATCGGGTCATCCGGCGTCACTCGGGCAAGTACCTTGGGCGGGGCAGCTACCTTGACCGCGTCACGGTCGAGCCGCTGACGGTGACCGCCGCCCCCGGCTGGCGTTTCACCATGCGCATGGTCCCTACCGACGTCCGGCGCGTGGGCACGAGCCAGGACCCCATCGCCAGCATGCGCATGAGCATCGAGTGGACGATCGTCTCGCCGCAGGGGACGCAGCGGGGCACGAGCCTCTACCTGCTAGACGGCGCCGGGGCCTTCCACCAGCTGAGCGGCCCGTTCCGGAGCGAGGCACGCTCCGCGGCGCGCGCCACGCTGGAGCGCGCCGAGACAGTCCTCGGCGCGGCGTCACGGGCTTGGTGAACCTGCTAATATCTCCGGCATCAAGCCGCTTTTCCTTATATTAGTCCTGGCCGCGCCGCCTTCGGTCCGTGCCGCCGGCCTGACCACGGCAGCGGAGAGAAGCGGCTGGGCCGAGACCGGCCGCTACGACGAGGTCGTCGCTCTCTGCGCCGAGTTCCAGAAGGTCTACCCGGGAATCGTCCGCTGTTTCGAATTCGGCCGCACGCCCGAGGGGCGCCCTATGCTGGCCCTGGCCGTTTCCGGAGACGGAGTCCTCGAACCGAAAGCCGCCCGCGCCAAGAAGCGTCCCGTGCTCCTGGTCCAGGGCGGCATCCACGCCGGCGAGATCGAGGGCAAGGACGCCGGCTTTTGGGTCCTGCGCGAGCTGCTCGAGTCGCCGGCCGGGCGCGCTTCGCTTGCGCGCTTCACTCTGGTCTTCGTGCCGGTGTTCAACGTCGACAGCCACGAGCGTTTCGGGCCCAACCACCGGCCCAATCAGCGCGGGCCGCGCGAGATGGGCTGGCGGACGACCGGGCAGAACCTCAACCTCAATCGGGACTACGCGAAGGCCGAAGCGCCGGAGATGGCCGCCATGCTGGAGCTCCTGACGGCTTGGGACCCGGTGGTCTACGCCGACATCCACACGACCGACGGCGCGCAGTTTCAGCACGACGTCTCGGTCAACCTCGTCCCGTCGCTGGGCGGGCCGACGCGCCTGGCCGCGCTGGGCCGCGGTCTGCGCGACCGCCTGCTCGAGCGGCTGAAGGCCGGCGGGCACCTTCCCGTCTCCTTCTATCCGGAGTTCATCCGGAGGGACGATCCGGCCTCTGGTTTCCGGGTCGGCATGGCTCCGCCGCGCCTGGCGCATTCCTATTGGGGTCTGCGCAACCGGTTCGGCATCCTGCTCGAGCTCCATTCCTGGAAGACCTATGACCTGAGGGTGAAGGCGGCCGCCGACTTCATCCTGGCCCTGCTGGACGCGGCCGCCAAGGACGGGGCGGCGTGGGCCGCCGCCTGCGCGGCCCAGGACGCGGCCGACTCCGGGCCCGACGTCCCCGACGTGACCTTGGCCTGGGCGGCGGGGGGGAAGAGCCGGCCGCTCGAGTTCCTCGGCTACGCCTACAGCCGGACGACCTCGTCGGTCTCCGGGGCGCTCATGACCGTCTATGACGAGAGCCGCCCGCAGGTCTGGACCCTGCCGTTCTTCGACCAGCTCAAGCCCGCCGCGTCGGCGCGGCCGCCGGAGGCGGGCTACCTGGTCCCCGCGGCCCACGCCGGCTGGGTGGCCGAGAAGCTGCGCCTGCACGGCATCGCCTTCGAGGCGCTGGCCGCCGACCGCCCCGCGGTCCGAGTCTCGGTGTTCCGGGCCGCGAAGGCCGTTCCGGGCAAGGAGTCCTACGAAGGCCGCCTCGGCATGACGGTGGAAGGCGTCTGGGCTCCCGAGGAGCGGGAGGTCCCGCGCGGCTCGCTGTTGGTGCCTACTCGCCAGGCGCGCCGGAGCCTGCTCACCCACCTCTTCGAGCCCGCCGCCCCGGACTCCTTCCTGCGTTGGGGGTTCTTCAACACGGCCTTCGAGCTCAAGGAGTACATGGAACCCTACGTCGCCGAGGCGGCCGCGCGGGACATGCTAAAGGACCCCGCCGCGGCGGCCGATTTCGAGAAGCGCCTTCGCGAGGACCCCGCGTTTGCCGCCGACCCCGAGCGGCGCCTCGACTACTTCTATCGGCGCCATCCGTCTTGGGACGAGCGCTACAACCTCTACCCGGTCTACCGCCTCGAGGAGTCCCTGGATCCCGAAACCCGGTCTAGGCCCTAGGGCCTAGCTGTCAGCTGGGACCATGGTCTGTTGAGGGAAGGGGCTTGCTGGGGTATTCTGTAGGCATGAAGCGGATACTCCTCCTGGCGACGGTCCTCCTCTTTGGTAGTCCCACCACGTGGGCCGGCTGCGACCCCACGACGGGCATATGCACCCGCGACGACCTAGGGGCAGGCTTGGACACCAGCCCGGCGTACGGCGAGTTGAGCCGGATGCCCAGGGGCGACGGTAGGGGCAGCCCCACGTCGCGCCGCTACGCGGGACGCTTCAACGCCGAGACCGGCTCCACCATCCCGGGCGCGCCGCGCGAAGACGCCCCCGCGGTCCCCTGTCCTTCGGGCACCTGTCCCGGTTCGGGCGGGAGCCCCTGCAATGGCGGCAACTGCCCGCTTCAGGCCGGCGCTTCGAGCGCCAGCGCCAGCGCCAGTAGCCCCTGCTCGGGCGGTAAATGCAAGATGGCCGCCGGAGCCGCCGGCGGCTGTAAGGGCAAGTCCTGCGCGATGCGGGCCGGCGGCAAGGAGGGGGGCGAATCCCTCGGCTTCATTGCAAGAATCGCTCGAGCCCTCGGCCTAGGCTGATCGCTCCCTAAAGCCGCCAACCATCCAGCCTGTCAACCATCCAGCCCCTTGACTGCGCAGGGAAGCCTGCGTATACATTGTCTGTGAAGGCTTCCCTCGGTACCCAGCAACGCGGGGTCATGGCCGGCCGGCTCTACCTGGCTCGTCTCCTGGCCATGGACGACGAGACCTATGCCCATGAGATGGGCAAGCTCGAGGCCGACCCGCGCTTTACGCGGCTCAAGGCCGCCGGGGTCGTCTCGCTGGCCCCGTTCTCGAAGGCGGCCTACGCGGCGCGCCGCTTCCCCGGCTGGCGGTTGGGCGCGCCCGCCGAGGGCGCCGCGGAGCTTCTCGACGCTTCCTCGCCGGAGGCCCTGCTCCTGCGCCGCGTCGGGGCGGCGCGCTTCAAGGACTGCTTCCTCGAGGGCTCGGGCCTCTCGCGCGCCGAGAAGGCCCGGCGCTCGGGCCTCACGCCCGCGGAGGCCGGACGGCTCGAGGACTTCCTGACCCGGCTCTGGGTCCGCGAGGAGCTGGCCGGGCCCGCCCCGGCGGCGCCGGCCAAAGGCTTCTCGACGGTGGCGGGATTCGTCGTCGAGGGCGGCCGCCCGGCCCTGCGCTTCTTCAACCGCGAGGCCTGGAAAGGGCGCTGGAAGGTGGATCCCGCCGGCCTGCGCGCGCTGGCCGCTGATTCGCCGTCCGAGGCCGAGGCGCTGCGGCGCTTCAGCGAACGGCTGATCCACACCGACAAGCGCAAGACCACTTTGCTGCGCGTCCTCGAGGCCCTGCTCGAGGCGCAGAAGGGCTATCTTCTGAGCGGCGATCCGGCCAAGCTGGCGGCGCTCACCCAGCGCTCGGTGGCGGCGGCCGTCGGGGCCGACCCCAGCGTCGTCAACCGTCTGGCGGCCAACAAGGCGGTGGCCCTGCCGTGGGGGACCGAGGCCCCGCTGAAAGCCCTGATGCCTAGCTCGAAGTCGCTGGCCAAGGGCGTGGTGGCGGCGCTGGCTGAGCGGAATCCCGGCCTTTCGGACGAAGAGCTGCGCGCCGAGTTGGTCCGGTCCGGCGTGGTCCTGTCGCGCCGTTCCGTGGCCCAGTACCGCGCCGAGCTCGGCCTGGGCGGCCGGGGCCGGCGGTGAATAGATCAATTTACGCGCTTCGGGCGCGTGGATCGAAGGATTGCGATACGGCCGCAATCCTTCGATCTGGAGCAATGAACGGCAAACGACGAAAGGATAAGGGGGGGGCGTGTGCACGCTTCGCGCACGGACTAACGCCGTTTAAGAGCGGAACTACTGGATGATTCGGGGAAATGCACCGAACTGTCCGCGCGGACAGTCCCGTCAGCGCCGTGCGCGAAGCGTGCACACGACTCGCAATTGTTCTTGCCGTTTGCCGCTCGAGATCGAAGGATTGCGGCCGGTTGCAATCCTTCGATCCACGCGCCCGAGGCGCGTAAATTCGATCCGTATGGGGCGCCCGTGAGTTGGGCGGTGGGCGCGGCGCTGGCCTCCACCGCGCTCAACGCCGTCATCGGCTCCCTGGCCTGGGCGCGCGGCCGCCGGCGGCCGGTGTACCGCTCGCTGGCCCTCATGAGCCTGTCGTTCGCGCTCTGGAGCGGGGCTTACTGCCTGGCCGCGCCGGACTTCGACGACCCGCTGTGGGTGAGGCTCCTGTTCACGCCGCTGGCCTGGCTGCCCGGCGCGTCGCTGTCGTTTGCCTGGAGCTTCACCGGCCTCGACCCCGCCGCGCGTCGGCGGCGGACCGTCCCGCTCTACCTGGCCGGCACTCTGGCCTTGGGGCTCATGTGGGCGGGGCGGATCTCCCTGCAGCAGTACCGCGCGGCGTTCATCGTGGGCGGCTTGCCGGTGTTCGCGGCGGCGATAGGCCTCCTGACGCTGCACTGGTGGCGCGCCGCGGAGGCCGCGGAGCGCAACCGCCGGGGCTACCTGGCCGTGGCGGCCTGGCTGGCCGTGATCGGCGGCTTCACCGACTTCCTGCCCAACATCGGCGTGCCGTTCCTCGGCATGGCCAATGTCGCGTTGATGGCCTGGTCGCTCCTGGTCCTGGCGGCGATCGAGCGCCATCATCTTCTGGACCTCGGCGACGCGGCGCGCCAGGCCGGGGCGCTCCTGGCCGGGTCGGCCGTACTGGGCCTGGTCGTGACCCTGCTCGAGTGGTCGACCCGGCGCCTAGGCGGGAACCTGTTTGTCACGCTGTTTTTGACCAGCGCGCTAGCCGTGGCCGTCCTGCCTCCGCTTTGGGACCGCTTCGTGGGCTCCGCGGGGAAGCTGCTCTCGGCCCGCCAGGCCCGCCTCGACCGGGCGCTGACCGAGCTCGAGCGCAAGCTCGAGGCCGGCGGGGACCTGGCCGCCGCCGAGGCTCTCGCGCGCGCCGTCGTGGAGACGCTCTGGGGCGCTCGCGCCGCGGTCCATTGGGAGCCGCGCGAGTTGGGGGGGCTGAAGGCGCCTTCGCTCCCTGACGAACTGGCCGCGGTCTTGGGGGACCGCGAGGATTCCTTCACGGCGGCGGCGCTCCGGCGCGAGGGAGACTCGGCGCTGACCGGCCGCCTCGAGGCGCGCGGCTTCGAGGCCGGCGTTCCGATCAAGCGCGACGGCGCTCGCGCGGGCTGGCTCTTCGTCTCAGCCCCGAGCGAGGGCTACTACGACCTTGCCGCCCTGCGGGCGCTCTCGCGCATGGCGGCCGCGCTGGGCCGCGCCCTGCGCCAGGCCGAGACGACGCGGGCCATGCTGCACGCCGACCGCCTGGCCCAGATGGGGACGATGGCCGCCGGGATCGCCCATGAGATCCGCAATCCCCTATCCGCTATGCTCGGCGCCGTCGAGGTGCTGGGCCTGCCGATCACCGAGGAGCAGAAGGCGGACTCTCTGCGCATCCTCAAGGAGGAGGTCCTGCGCCTGGATTCGATCCTCACCGGGCTCCTCGAGTACGCCTCGCCTCGCGCGCGCAACGAGCGCTGCCGCTGGCGCGAGGTGTTCGACCGCACGATCCGGCTCATGCGTCCGGACCTGCCCGACGAGGTGGAGGTGTCGGTCGCCGGCGACGAGCTCGAGCTGGCGGTGTCCTCCACCCATCTGCAGCAGATCCTCATAAACTTGGTCAAGAACGCGGCGCGCGAGGCCGCGCGAGCCCCGGCCTCCGGTGGACGGCCGGCGGTGTCGGTGTCCCTGGCGCGCTCGGGGGGCAAGGCTCTGCTCTGCGTGGCCGACACCGGCTCCGGCATCCCCGACGAGCTCCTGCCGCGGTTGTTCACGCCGTTCGCCTCCGAGAGTCCGGACGGGACGGGCCTTGGGCTGGCCACCGTCCGCCGCCTGGCCGAGCTCTACGGCGGGGGGGCCTGGGCCGAGAACGCCCCGCGCGGCGCGCGTTTCTTGGTCGAACTCCCTCCGGCGGCATAAAAATTGATTCTTGGCGTTCGGGGACGTCCCCCGGAGGCCGAATGGATCGCTCGATCGTTCGTTGGATGAGCCTCCTCCGGGTCCAGCCAGCTCATCGACCCGCGCGGCCGGGTGCGCGCGTCGCTGCCGTATGGCCGACGCGGGCCGGACCCTCTTCCGCGGCCGTGCCCTGGCGCACTATCCGGCCGTAGGCCCGTTGGCGCTCCCCGAGGGGTCGAAGGTCCCTACTCATTAAGGATAGGAGAGAAATAGAATCGCCGGATGCGGATGATCCTCGCCCTGCTTCTCCTGTCCCAGCCGGCCTTCGCCGTCGTGCGGGTCCTGCCCGCGGCGCCGCCGGGCCTCGGGGCGGTGTCCGTCGCTCCGGCGGCCGTCTCGGTCTCCCTGGTCTCTCCCGCGTCGCTGGTGTCGCCGCGCGCGGTCGCCGCGGCCGCCGTCGCCGCTGCTCTGGCCGTTGCGTCCCCCGCGCAGGCTCCGGCCGCGCCGGTCGCCGTTGCCGCCCAGGTCGCCGTCGCTCAGGCTGCTCCGCGTTTCGCTCCCGCCGCCGTGGCGGCGGCGGCCACCGCCAAGTCCCTGGCCGCTCCCCTGGCCCGGCCGTCGGCCGCCTCTTGGAACGGCGTATTCGACGGCGGCAAGGCCGAGCGGCGCGGCGACGACCCGCGTATCCGCTCCAACGTACGCTTCGTCAAGACTTTCCTCGGTCCGCTGGTCCGGACGGTATATCCGACCAAGGTGACCGGCGCCGAGAACATCCCCGCCGAGGGTCCGGTCCTCCTTATCGGCAACCATCCCTCTTACCTCGATCCCGTCATCGCAGGCATGAGCGCGGGCCGGCCGGTGCGCTTCCTCATGTACAAGGCCTACTACGAGAGCCCGCTCAAGGGCTGGCTGGCCTTCCTCAACCCGCTCATCAGCGGCTTCCTAAAGCGCATGGGTGCGATCCCGCTGGCCCCGCTCGAGGCCGGCAATGGCCCGAAGGCGATCCAGCGCTCGCTGGAAGCCGCGCGCGACGCTCTGCTGCGCGGCGAAGTCGTCGGGCTCTTCCCCGAGGGCCACGTCACGCGCGACGGCGAGATCGACGAGTTCATGCGCGGATTTACCTTTATCATCCGCGGCACCGGGGCGGCCGTGGTGCCGTTCGGCCTGAGCGGTCCCTGGGGCAGCATGCTCTCCTTCGGCCCCAAGCGCTCCTGGCTCTCGCGCCTGTTCTCCCGCCGCCAACTCTCGATCGCCTTCGGCGAGCCGATCGACACGCGGGACGCGGGAGAGGCCCGCGCCGCCGTCGCCGCCCTCGCCGCCAAGTAGCTAAGATACCGCCATGATCAGGACGGCGGCCCGCGCTCTGCTGCGCGCCGCGCTGGGGTTCTATTTCCGGCGCATCGAGCTCGCGGGCGCCGAACGCCTGCCGTCCGGGCCGCTGCTGGTCTGCGCCAACCACCCCAACTCGCTGGCCGACGCCATGGTCTTGGCGGCCGCTCTGCCGCGGCCGTTCTCGGTCGTGGCCACGGCGGCGCTCTTCCGCCTGGCGCCGGTGGCCTGGCTGCTGCGCCGCCTCGGCGTCATCGCGGTCAACCGCGCCTCCGACGACCCGCGCGCCATGCGTTCGGTGACCGCCACGTTCGAGGCCGTGTACGGGGTCCTCGAGTCGGGCGGAGCCGTGCTGATATTCCCCGAGGGCGTGACCTACGACGAGCCCGCCCTCCACGAGCTCAAGAGCGGCGCGGCGCGCATGGCCCTCGAGCTCGAGCACCGGCACGGCGGGCGCCTCGGCGTCGGCCTCCTGCCGGTGGGCCTCGCCTATCCGGCGCGCGCGCGCTATCGCGGCGACGCCTCGGTCGCGGTCGGGGCGGCGCTCAAGGCCGCGGATTTCCTCGAAGGCTATCCCGAGCGCAAGAAGGACTGCATCGCGCGCCTGAGCGCGGCGCTCGAGGCCGCCCTCAAGTCCTTGGTGGTCCATCAGCCCGACGCCGGCCGGGCGCGGACCGCCGCCGGCGTCCTGCGCCTGATGGGCGGCGCGGCCAAGGCCGCCGCCGACGCCGTGGAAGGCGCCTACGCGCGCCGTCCCGCCGAGGCCGAAGCTTTCGCGCGGGGCCTCGCGCGCTACGAGCGGGACCTGGCGCGCCTGGCGGTCGACGACGCGGCGGTGCGGGCGCACGCGGGGGGAGGGCTGGGGACTGGCGAGATGGCGGCGCGCGGGGCGGCGGCCGTGGTTTTGGGCCCGGTCGCCGTCTGGGGCGCCGTCCACCGCTGGCTGCCGCTGGAGCTGACCGCCTGGGCGGTGGAGCGCTTCTCGGACCGGGAGCGGCTCGAGGCCCGCGTCGCGACGCGGGCGCTGTTGGCCGGCACCCTCTCCTTCGTCTCGTTCTACGGCGTCCTCATCGCCGCCGTCCACGCCGCCTGGGGTTGGCCGGCCAGCCTCTGGTATGGCGCCTCCCTGCCGGTCAGCGGGCTCATCGCGCACGCCTATTGGGGGGAACTGGCGCGGCTGGGCCGCCACGCCGTCCGGCTCCGCCGCCTCGCCCGCCTGCGCCGGGCCGGCGTCCTGGTCCGGCGCCGCGCGGCGCTTCTCGAGGAGCTGGCGCGTTGGCGAGTCCGGGCCTAAGAAGTTATCATGACGCCATGACCGAGACCACCTGCCCCTGCGGGACCGGACGCCCTCTGGCCTCCTGCTGCGGACCCTATCACTCCGGGAAGGCCTCCCCGCCCACGGCCGAGGCCCTGATGCGCGCGCGCTACTCGGCCTACGCCACCGGGAAGGTCGACTTCGTCGAGAAGACCCTGGCCCCCGAGAGCCGCAAGGACTTCGACCGCGAAGCCTCCAAGAAATGGGCCGCCGAGTCGGCCTGGAAGGGCCTCGAAATCGTGGCCGTCAAGGGCGGCGGCGCGAAGGACGAGCAGGGCGTCGTCAATTTCGTCGCGCGCTTTTCCCAGG
This sequence comes from Elusimicrobiota bacterium, assembly GCA_016196755.1. Taxonomy (GTDB): domain Bacteria; phylum Elusimicrobiota; class Elusimicrobia; order UBA1565; family UBA1565; genus SCTT01. The sequence goes on along the minus strand of JACPXC010000028.1, from coordinate 20,805 downwards.
GCGAGACCGACTACGAGCACCGCGAGATCGCCCAGTTCCGCAAGGAGAACGGCGCCTGGTGGTTCGTCGACGGCCAGCCGCCCAAGCCCGCGACCATGGTCAAGACCGGCCCCGACCTGGGCCGCAACGACCCCTGCCACTGCGGCTCGGGCAAGAAGTATAAGAAGTGTCATGCCTTGACGTAATAAGGGCCTGGGGCTAACCTATTGGGAGTCATGGCCGACATCTACGACATCGTGAAGGCCGCCGTGGAGATGAAGGCCAGCGATATCCTGCTGGTGCCGGGAGAGCCTCCCACCGTGCGCATCTCCGGCGAGCTCCGGCGCTTCACCAAGGAGCACACCCTCGACTCCGCCCAGTGCCAGGAAGTCGTCTATTCGATGCTCGACCGCAAGCAGATCAGCGAGTTCGAGGATAAGCTCGAACTGGACTGCTCCTACACTTTCCCCGAGGTCGGCCGCTTCCGCGTGAACGTCCTGCGCCAGGAGAATGGCATCGCCGCCGTCATGCGTGTGGTCAACGAGAAGATCCCGACGCCCGAGGAGCTGGGCATCCCGCCGTCGGTCGTGCGCCTGACCGAGCTGCCGCGCGGTCTGGTCCTCGTCACCGGCCCCACGGGCTCCGGCAAGTCCACCACCCTGGCCAGCCTGGTCGAGCAGATCAACGGCAGCAAGTCCAAGCACATCATCACGATCGAGGACCCGATCGAGTACTGCTACCGGAACAAGAAGTCGATCATCGACCAGCGCGAGGTCGGGATGCACACCAGGTCGTTTACGTCCGCGCTCAAGCACTCCCTGCGCCAGAACCCCGACATCATCCTGGTCGGCGAGATGCGCGACCGCGAGACGATAGCGCTGGCGCTGGCCGCCGCCGAGACCGGCCACCTCTGCTTCTCGACCCTGCACACCCAGGATGCGGCCTCGACGGTCGACCGCATGATCGACGAGTTCCCGCTCGACGCCCAGGTCAAGCTGCGCGCCCAGCTCTCCACCCTTTTGACCGCCGTGGTCAGCCAGGTCATGCTGCCGCGTAAAGGCGGCGGGATGATCTGCGCCCGCGAGGTCATGATCCTCAACTCCGCGGTGGCCACCCACATCCGCGAAGGCAAGATCCACCAGCTCCCCGGCGTCATCGAGTCGGGCGGCCAGTTCGGGATGATATCGATGGACCAGTGCCTGGCCTTGATGGTGGGCAGAGGCGAGATCGAGATCCCGGTCGCGATGGCCAAGGCCCGTGACCCGCAGAGCCTCAAGGCCCTCTTGTCGATGCGGCCCATGTCCGCTCCCGCTTCGGGCCCGGCCCCGGCGACCCCTGTCGCGGCCCCCGTCCCCGCGCCGGCGCCCACCCCGGCCTACAAGCCGCCGCCGTCTCCCAGCAAGCCCGCGTGAGCGAGCCGGTTTCCATCGCGCGCGCGCTCAGCCGCGCGGCGTCCGCCCTGCGCTTCGCCGCCCCGGTGGCCTACGTCTATAACCCGCTCGACTATGCCTGGGACCCGCACCGCTCCTACCTCGAGCGCTGGGGAGCCGGACGGCCCGAGGTCCTGTTGTTGGGGATGAACCCCGGTCCTTTCGGGATGGCGCAGACCGGGGTGCCGTTCGGCGAGGTGTCGCTGGTGCGCGACTGGCTGGGCGTCACGGGCAAGGTCGGCAAGCCCGGGCGCGAGCATCCGAAGCGCCCCATCTCCGGGTTCGATTGCGCGCGCAGCGAGGTGAGCGGGGCGCGCCTGTGGGGCTGGGCCAAGGCGCGCTTCGTCACGCCGGAGAAGTTCTTCAAGAAGTTCCTGGTCCTCAACTATTGCCCGCTGGTCTTTATGGAGGAGGGTGGGAAGAACCTGACGCCCGACGGCCTGCCGGCCGCCGAGCGCGCGCCGCTCGAGGCGGCGTGCGACGAGGCCCTGCGGCGCTTCGCGGCCCACTACAAGCCCCGCCTCGTCGTCGGGGTCGGGCAGTTCGCCGAGCGTCGGGCACGCGTGGCGTTGTCCGAGGCGGGCTGCGGGTTCGGGAATATCCTGCACCCGAGCCCGGCCAGCCCCAAGGCCAACAAGGGCTGGGCCGAGGAAGTGGAGCGCCAATTCAAGGCCCTCGACGTGGCGATACCGGCATGACGCCTTCCCTCCTCATCACCCAGTGCCTCCAAAACGACTTCGTCCAGCGCGTCGGGCGCTACGAGCCGCTGCCGAACCTCCTGCACGTGGGCGCCGAGGAGTCCCGCCGCCTGCTCGGCGAGGACCCTAAGGACGGGCCTCTGGCCCGCGTCATGCGCTGGGCCTACGCCCTGCCCGACGAGCGCCTGCGCATCGTCCACATCCGCGACTGGCACGACGCCGCCGACCCCGCGCAGGCCTCGCACCTGGCCCAGTTCGGCCGGCACTGCCTCAAAGACACGCCCGGCGCGGCCTTCGCCTTCCCCGAGCCCGGCGCCCAAGGCAAGGACATCCGCCTCGTCGACACTTTGACCCTCAACGACTTCACGGGCACCTCGCTGGCGGCCACGCTCGAGCCGTTCAAGGGCAGCCGCGCCAAGGTGGGGCTCCTGGGCGTCTGGACCGACGCCAAGATCAGCTTCCTGGCCTATGAGCTCCGCACGCGCTACCCGGACCTCGACCTGGCGGTCTGCTCGGCGCTTTGCGCCAGCTCTTCGCGCGCCCAGCACTTCATCGCCTTGGACCAGCTCCAGAGACTCCTGGGGGTCAAGGTGTTCCCGTCGCTCGGCGGCTTCCAGGCTTTCCTGACCGGCGAGGCCGCCCCGGAGCCGGCAGTCGACGCCACGCGTCCGGCCTTGGATCTCGAGCCCGGCGCTAAGCTCGCCGCGGCCGACGTGACGCTGCTGCGCTACCTGTTCCGCGACTCGGTGTCGGCGCGCCTGCGCCGGCTCGACGGGGGCTTCTCGGGGAACGTCGTCATGGGCTCGGAGAGCGTCGACGCCCACGGGCACGCCCAGGCGCCCTGCGTCGTCAAGATCGGACCGGTAGAGCTCATCGGCCGCGAGCGGGCGGCATTCGAGCGCATCGAGTCGGTGCTCGGCAACAGCGCGCCGCGCCTGGCCGACTTCGCCGACTTCGGCGAGCGCGGCGGGCTCAAGTACCGCTACGCGGCGATGGGCGGCGGCGGCTCGTCGACCTTCCAGAAGCGCTACGCCGCGGGCCTCTCCCCGGCCAAGACCAAGCGCTTCCTCGATGAGGTTTTTCGCGACCAGCTCGGGCGGCTCTACCAGGCGGCGGCGCGCGAGAAGTGCAGCCTGCTCGAGTATTACCAGTTCGACCCGGCGGTGGCGGCCCGGGTGAAACCCCGGATCGAGAGCGTCCTGGGCGGCAAGGCCGACAAGCCGGTCCTTAGCCTGCCGGGCGGGCTCAAGACGCCCGACCCGGTGGGCTTCTACGCCGACGAGCTGCCGCGGATACTTCCCCTGGCCGCCTCGGGCTCGGCCACGATGGCGTTCATCCACGGCGACCTAAACGGCGCCAACATCGTCATCGACGGCCACGACAACGTCTGGCTCATCGACTTCTTCCACACCCACCGCGGCCACGTGCTCAAGGACTTGATCAAGCTCGAGAACGACCTGCTCTACATCTTCACGCCGCTGGGCTCCGACGCCGCGCTGCGCGAGGCCGCCAAGATCACCGACGCCCTGCTCGCGGTGGCCGACCTGGCCAAGCCCCTGCCCTCGGCCTCGGCCATCGGCCTGCGCCGCAAGGAGCTGGTGCGGGCCTGGGGGACCGTGCGCATGCTGCGGTCGTACTACCCGAGCCTGCTTGGCTTTGACCGCGACCCCCTGCAGGGCTGGATCGGCGCCCTGCGCTACGCCGCCCACACCCTCTCCTTCGACGAGTCCGACGCCCGCCAGAAGCTCTGGGCGCTCTACGCGATGGGACGCCTGGGCGCGCGCGTCGCGGAGCGCCTGGGCCGGACCGGGCCTCTGCGCATCGACTGGCTCGACACCCCGGTGCTCAAGCCGGGCCGCCTCGGCCTCACCATCCTTCCCGGGCGCCGCGACTACGGCCGCGACCTCAAGGCCGACCTCGCCGCGCTCAAGGCCGCGGGCGTGAGCCACCTGGCCTGCCTCCTGAGCCCGCCCGAGTTCCACCAATACGGCGTGGACGGCTACCTGGGCGAGGTGCGGGCCGCCGGGCTCGAGGTCTTCCACCTGCCGATGCTCGACGGGCGCGCGCCGAGCCGCGAGGACATGCGCCGCCTGTCCGCCTGGCTCGATGGGGCGCTGGGAGCCGGGGCGCGCGCGGTCGTCCACTGCGTCGGGGGCCTGGGCCGCTCGGGGCTTGCCGCCGCCTGCCTGCTCAAGTCGCGCGGCCTCACCGCCACGGGAGCGGTGGCTGAGGTGCGCCGCGCGCGCGGCGCGCGCGCCGTCGAGACGCGCGTCCAAGAAGATTTCGTGAGAGGTTATAGACCATGACGACCGCTCCGCTCATCACTTGGAAGAACGGCCCCGCCGACCGCGACCCCGGACTCTACGCAGGCGGCCTGCGTTATCTCGTGGACGGGAAGGTCATGGACTGGAAGGGACCCTCCTTCGAGGTGCTCTCGCCGGTCTACGAGGAGAAGGGCGGCGCCCTGGTCCGCCGCAAGCTCGGAGACTGCGCCCTGCTCGATGAGGAGGCCGCGCGCGCGGCGCTGGCCGCCGCGGTCAAGGCCTACGGGAAGGGACGCGGGGCCTGGCCGACGGCGGCGCCGTCGGAGCGCATCGCCGCCTTCGAGGGCTTTCTCAAGCGCATGGAAGAGCGCCGGCTCGAGATCGCGAAGCTCCTGTGCTGGGAGGTGGCCAAGCCCTGGGCCGATGCGGTGGCCGAGGTGGACCGCACGGTGGCCTACGGGCGCGACACGGTCGGGGCCCTCAAGGAGCTCGAGCGGCGCTCGGCGGGCTTTGCCGTCGACGGCGGGTTCCTGGCCCAGGTCCGCCGCTCGCCGTTCGGCGTGGCGCTCTGCATGGGTCCCTACAACTACCCGCTCAATGAGACCTTCGCCACTCTGCTGCCGGCCCTCATCATGGGCAACACGGTGGTCGTCAAGCTCCCGCGCCTCGGGGTGCTCTGCGGGATGCCCCTGCTCGAGGCCTTCGCGGCCTCGTTCCCGCCGGGTGTGGTCAACATCGTGCCCGGCGAGGGCAGCAAGGTCGTCATGCCGATCGTCTCGGAGGGCTCGGTCGACCTGCTGGCCTTCATCGGCTCGAAGTCGGTGGCGAACCTCATCAAGAAGGCGCATCCGCGCCCGAACCGCCTGCGCAGCGTCCTCGGCCTCGGGGCCAAGAACGCCGCCGTCGTCCTCGCCGACGCCGACCCGGCGGCCGCGGCGAAGGAATGCCTCTCGGGCGCGCTGAGCTTCAACGGCCAGCGCTGCACGGCGCTCAAGATCCTCTTCGTGCACCGCACGATCGCCGAGCGCTTCACGGCCGAGCTGGTCTCCGGGCTGGCCAAGCTCAAGGCCGGGATGCCCTCGGAGGACGGCGTCCAGCTCACCCCGCTCCCCGAGCACGGGGCGGTGGAGAAGATGGCGGCTTACGTCGCCGACGCGGTGGCGAAGGGGGCCAAGGTGGCCAACCCGCGCGGGGGGGAGACCGACCGCAGTTATTTCCAGCCGGCCGTGCTCTACCCGGTGGCCAAGGGGATGCGCGTCTTCGACGAGGAGCAGTTCGGCCCCGTCGTCCCGGTGGCGCCCTTCGACGACCCGGCCGAGGTGCTCGACTGGCTGGCCGAGTCGCATTACGGCCAGCAGGCCAGCCTGTTCACCTCCGACGCCGCCGCGGCCGGGCCGCTCCTCGACGCGCTGGTCAACCAGGTCTGCCGGGTGAACGTGAACACCCAATGCCGGCGCGGACCCGACACCTTCCCGTTCGGCGGGCGCAAGGACTCGGCCGAGGGGACGCTGTCGGTGTCGGACGCCCTGCGGGTATTCTCGATCCGCACCGTGGTGGCCGCCAAGCAGTCCGACGACAAACTGGTGCGCGGGATCCTGGCCGCGCGCTCCTCGCGCTTCCTCTCGACCGACTATCTTTTCTAGCGGGGCCTAGCCGGTCAGGGCCTCCACCGCGGCGATGAACTCGGCGCCGGAGTGGAAGCGGTCCTTGGGGTCGGGCGAGAGCGCGCGGTGGATGACGGCGTCGAGCTCGGGCGGGAGCCCGGAGGCCACCTTGGTGGGGGGGCGGTAGATGCGCTCGCGCTTCTGGGCCAGGAAGTTCGGCCCCGAGAAGGGCAGTTGGGCGGTGACCATCTCGTAGAGGCAGACGCCGAGCGCGAACAAGTCGCTCTCGCGGCTCACCTGCCCGAGCTCCTGCTCGGGAGCCATGTAGGGCGGCGTCCCCCAGGCCCCGGTGCGCGTGATCTTCGCCACGGTCAGCCGGGCCTGGTGGGCGATGCCGAAGTCCATGACCTTGATCGCGCCGCCCTGGCCCACCATGATGTTGGCGGGCTTGAGGTCGCGGTGCACGACCTTGCGGGAGTGGGCGTAGTCGAGCGCCGAGCCTACCTGACGCACCACGCCCTTGGCGGACTTGAGCGTCACGCGGCTGCCGCGCTCGAGGAAGGCGCTGAGCGGCTTGCCCTCGACGTACTCGAACACGAGGTGCAGGAGGCCGCCTTCGCGCAGGATGGAGTGGATCTCGACGATGTGCGGGTGCTTGAGCTGGGCGACCAGGCGCGCTTCGTTGACGAAGAGCTCGAGGTCGTGGCCGGCCTGGAGGAGCTCGTCGGTCATGCGCTTGATGGCCACCTTGCGCTGGAGGGTCAGGTCGGTGGCTTCGTAGACCACTCCCATCCCGCCGCGCCCTAGGACGCGCTCGATGCGGTAGTTGCCGCCCAGCACGGCCCCCGGCTCGGCCTCCGCGGGTGGGGGCATGTCGGGGCCGGGGGCCGGCAGGGCTCCCTGAGCGGAAGGGTCGCCGCCCAGCACGACCTGTTCGCCCGTGGAACCGGTGACGGCATAGGCGCCGCGGGCCTGCCGGTGGCGCCAGAAAAGCAGGGCCCCGATCACGACGACCACGAGCCCGCCCGCCGCCCAGGTCGCCACCATCCAGCGCTGATGCTGTTCGAAAGCCTGCATGGCGGCCTGGAATTGGATCTCGTCGGAGGCGAGGACCCTGTTGGCGTTCTCGCGGAAGCTGCGCGTGTTGCGGGAGAATTCCAGGGCGTCGTTATATTGGAAGTAGCCCGCCTCCATCCCCGGCGGCAGGCCCTGGCCGCTGGCGAAGGACTTGATGAGCAGGGCGATGTTGCCCACGTCGGCGTTGGAGCGCATCGAGCTGAACTCGTCCTCGAGCTGGATATGCTGCTCCAGCGCCTTGGTGAGGCCGGTATGGAGGGCTGTCCGCCGCTCGATGAGCGTGCGCGGGTCGGCGGCCGTGGAATAGGTGTCGCTCAACTGCTTGAGCTCGTCGACGAGCGGGCTGAGCTTGAGCTCCATGGCCTCGAGCTCGTCGCGGATCTCCTTCATGCGCGCCCGCGCGGGGTCGGGCTTCTCGGGGGCGGCGCGGGGCTTGGCCACCATCTGCTTGAGGCGGCTGGACCTGGCCGCGCCCGCCGGCAGAGCGAGCAGGAGCGACAGGACCGCCCAAGAGGGGGACCGCATGCGTTCACAGTTTAGGGGCGGCCTGGGGATGTGTCAAGCGTCGGACCCTCCAAGCTGCTATGGCGCCCGTGAGGCCCATGCGCACGACGGGCGCCGGCCGGGCCCGCGCTCCTGCGCGCGCCGGCGTCAGAGCGCCATAACGCCGGCCAGCTTCAAGATGTCCAGGTCCAGCGGTTTGGTCTTCCCGGCGACCTCGGCCAGCGGCGTCGCCCCGACCTCTCCCCGGAGCATGCCTAATAGAACTCCATGGCCCCCCTCGGCCAGACGGTCAACCGCCGCCGCGCCCAGGCGGGTGGCCAGCATCCGGTCGGCGTAGGTAGGACGCGCCCCCCGCTGGACATGGCCGAGGATGGTGACGCGCACGTCGAAGCCCACCTCGCGATGCTCCTTGAAGTGAAGGGCGAGGGCTTCGGCGTTGAAGCGGGCGCCTTCGGCCACCACCACGATTCCGTGGGGCTTGCCCCGGTCGTAGGCGGCCCTGATTTCGACGGCCAGCCCGTCCGGGTCGGTCTCCACCTCGGGGATGACGACGGCCTCCGCCCCTCCGGCGACCGCGGCCATCAAAGCCAGGTAGCCGCAATCGCGGCCCATCACCTCGAGCAGGAAGGCCCGGCGCAAAGACGAGCCGGTCGACTTGAGCCGCTCGATGGCCTCCAGCGCGACGTTCAGGGCCGTGTCGACGCCGATGGTCACATCGGAGCCCACCAGGTCGTTGTCGATGGTGGAGGCGACGCCGACGGCCGGGAAACCGGCCCGGCTCAGGGCGAACGCACCTTGCTGGGAGCCGTTCCCTCCGATGACGACGGCGGCCGAGACTCCCAGGCGCTCAAGCTGGGCGATGGCTTCGCGCTGGCCTTGCTCGTCCTTGAACCGCTCGGAGCGGGCGCTGCCCAGGATGGTCCCGCCGTTCTGCATGATGCCGCCAACGTCCCGAGGGCCGAGCGGCCGCAGGTCTCCCCTGATCAGCCCCTCGAAGCCGCGTAGGGCCCCGAACACCTCCCAGGCGAGGCCATGCCCCGCGCGGGCGACGGCGCGGATGGCGGCGTTCATCCCGGGGGCGTCTCCCCCGCTCGTCACGACCACGATCTTCTTGGGCGTCGCCATGGCTGCCTCCTAAATCACCCGGTCCGATAAAGTGCTCGCGGCTTACTTCGGCCCGATCGCGAAGAACAGGCAGCGCGACGGGCGGTATGCGTCGAAGGGTTGTCCGGTCAATAGACGCTCCAGACGCTGAGCTTGGAGTCGGTATGCGTGCAGTTGACGAAGACGGCCCCCGCCTCGGCGTCATAGAGCCACCCGCCTTCGTCGGTGGCCGCGGACCCGACTCGCACCGCGCCCGAGTCCTCATGGAGCCTCCGGAAGGCGGATACCCGGAGCTCCGCGGCGGGAACGGAGTCGATGAACTTCGGAGAGAGCTCGCTGAGGTCGCCGGGCGCCAATCCCAGCTCGGCGTCGCGGGCTTGCTGGACCGCGGTCCGCAGCGCCGTCAGCCGGCCGCGCGTGGCCCCGTCCTTGGAGACTCGATACAAGTCGCGCCAAATGCCCTGAGTGACGAAGACGCAGAAGGCCAGGAAGACGCCCGCGACGGACGCCTCGGCGGCGAACCGCCGTACCTCCCCCCGCAGGCGGTCGGCGGGCAAGGGGGCCGAGCCGGCGGCGGCGGCGTAGACGAGACGTCCCCGGATTGCGAGCCAATTGAGGCATGCGGCGCCCGCAGCCGCGACGGCGAGCGGGATTGCCGCCGAGAGAGGAGCCCCCGCCTTGACCGCCGCCGCTGCCGCGCTCAGCCCGGCCAAGAGCACGACCAAAAGCAAAAAGGCTCCGCAGCACAGCATGAGCGCCCGAGTCGCGGCCCAGGTCCAGCGCAGGGCCGGAGAGGCCGGTTCGAACGGCCCGGCGAAGGCCGCTCTTCCGGCGTCCTCGATCGCGGGCGGGGACTCAAGCGCGCACCGGTAGGCATCGACGGCCATGAAGCACCACCAGGCCGCCAGCAGCGCGCCCACGAGCCAACGGGCTCCTCCCGGGAGGAAAGTCACCTGCGCGTAGAGGAGCGCGAAAGCTCCCGCATATGTCCCGAACAGGAAGGCCAGGCCGCGCCGGCCGCGGCCCGCGTACATCTGACCGGCCCCCGGCATGAAGTAGAGGAAGAACGAAGCCAAGACGGCGACGAGCGGGGACCTGCCCGGAGGAGGAGCGGCGGTCTTCATCGCCGCTCGCGCAGCACTGCGGCGAGCGTCCGGGCCGCCTCCGCCATCGTCTCGTAGTCGAGCTTCTCCGCCGTGTCGCCGCCCTGGTGATACTCGGGATAGCGGAAGAACGAGGTGTCCGAGACCATCACCGCGCGGTAGCCTTCCGACCAGAAGTTGAGCTGGTCGGAGAGCGCCACCGCGGAGACCACCGAGGGCAGGACGGTCCCATGCATCGTCAGCCGGGAGTGCCGCCGCCAGGAGGCGAGGAACTCCCGCATCAGCGGGACGCTCCGCACGTTGCTCACGAGGCCCAGCGAGTCGCCCCGGTCGGGGTAGAGCAGGTGCAGGAAGGGCGGGTAGAGCTGCGAGCCGGGCCGCGGGTTGAAGTAGCCGAGCATCTCGAGGTTGACCAGCGCGTGTACCGGCACGCCTTTCCGCCTGAGCCCTCGCGCGTAGCGGTAGCTCCCCATGTCGCGGCTGCCGAAGGCGGGCGGTTCCTCCGCGTCGAACGCTACGAAGCGGACCTCGCGGCCCGGTGCCCCTTCCTTCAGTAGGCGAGCCGCTTCGAGCAGGACCGCCACCCCGCTGGCGTTGTCGTCGGCCCCCGGCGTACCCGGCGCCGAGTCGTAGTGCGCGCCGACGACCCACGCCGGACCCGTCCCGGGGGCGACGGCCTCCAGGTTGCAGAACGGAGCCGTGCGTACGAACCCCAAAGAGCGCTCCGGCGCATAGGGCAGCTCTCGCACCGCGTAGCCCGCCGAAGCCAGCTGCGCGGAGATGTAGCGCCGCGCGCGCTGCTGCGCCGCCGGCTCGTAGGCCGAGCGCTCGCCCTTCGCGAGTTCGAGCACGTGCGCCCTGAGGCGGGCGGCCGACGGCGAGAGCGTGCCGGGGTCCTGGATGGGAAAGCGAGGGCTCAGCGCCGCGAGCCGGGCCCGGCGCCGGGCGGGCGACACCATCATCAGCGTCTGTCGGGCGCCGTGAAGCGCGAAGAACGCCAAAAACGCCGCGCCCGCCGCCCAGCCTGCGCCGCGCAGCCGCCGAGCGCGCGCCAAGGCCCCGTGGTCGGACGGCGCGGGCCGGGCGAGCCGCTCAGCCACGTCGCCGCCGTAGCGCAGGGCCGCGGCGGCATAGAGCAGGTCGACGGCGAGCACCGCCGCCGGATGGCCGAGATGGCGGGCACCGATGGCCGTCACGACGCCCAGGCTGCCCAACAGCGGGACCGCGCGACCGCGTCCGAGCCAGAGCAGGAGCGCCGCCGCCGCGAAGGCCAGGTCGAGCAGCCAGAGGGTCAGGCCGCGGCTCCACAAGAGCAGATAAGCGCCCCAGAGGATAGCGGCCAGCGCGCCCAGCGCACGGCGGCGCCCGTCCCAGAAGCCGCCCGCAGAACGGCCGAGGGCCGCGGCGGCGGCCAGGCAGAGCGCGCCGGCCCAGGCCGCCGGCCAGGACGACGGATGGTAGAGCAACCAAGGATAGGCCAGGGCCGCGGCCGCGGGGACGGCGGCGGCGGCCCAAGCGATCGTCTCGCGCATAGTGCCGGTAGTCTAGAGTCGCGGCCGGGGGGAGTCAAGGGGCTTCGGTGGGCAGGTCATGGAGTCGGACCGGGACGGCCGGAGCCCGTCTCCTCACCCGGGCCCAAAGGCCCAGAAGGACCCATCCATTAGACCCCCTTTGAAGTGAGCCTCGGGCCGTGGACCCGGAGAGCGCTCCAGGCCATACTTAGGGAAGCCATGCGCACCCTAGCCTCCCGCGCGCTCTCGCTGGTCCTGGCCCTCGGCCTGGTATTCCAGAGCGTCCCGCCCGCCGCCGCCCAGGTCGTCACGCGCACGGGCTCCGGCGCACAGGCCCCGGTCTCGGGCGTAGGCGGCGCCGGGTCGCGCACGGGGACCCTGGGCCAGACCGCGCCGAACGCCGTCGTCCTCTCCGTGCCGACCCTGGGCGTCTCGGCGCTGAGCCCGGTCCCCGCGGCCATTCCTACCAACCGCGCCGCGGCCTACGCCGTCGCCGCAGCCGCTTCGCCGCTGGCGTCGCCGTCCGCCCATGCTGCAGTCGCCCAGCCGCAAGCCCTCGCCGCGCCGCCGGCGGCCGCGGCGTCGCCGATGCAATCCCGCGCGGTGTCGCGCGGCGTCATCGCGGCGCCCTCCGCCCTAGCCGCCCCGACCCCCGAGGCCGCCGTCAAGGCCCCCGGCCGCGAGACCCTGCGCTCCACGGCGGTCGAGCTTTCCAAAAAGGGCGCCGACGCGGGGCGCGCGCTCGACAAGCTATATCACGGCTCGGTCTCCCAGGGTGACGTCGCGGTCCAAGGCGCGGAGTCCGACCGCCGCACCCGGCTTGCGCTGCTCCAGGTCCCGGCGGGGCCGCGGACGGCCAGCCTCATCCTTCCCGGAGGGCGCTCCGCTGCGGTGGAGCTGGCGGTCAGCCAAGAGGAGTTGGCGCGCGGGATGAGCGGCCGGGAACGGGTGCCCCAAGACGGTCTTCTGTTCGTGCTGCAGACCAACGGCCGCCACGAGTACATCCAGAAGAACATGCTCATAGCGGTCGATTACGTCTTCATCGACGCCGCGGGCAAGGTGGCCTCGGTGGCCGCCGACGTCCCGGCCTCGCCGCCCGGGACCTCCTGGCGCCGCGTGCCGCTGGTCGAAGGGACGCCGGCGCACAGCTTCGCCCTTGTCTTGCCTGCCGGGCGGGCCGCTGAGTTCGGCTTGGCGCAGGGCTCCGAAGTGGGGGGGCTCGGGCCCGTGGGTGAGCTCGTGGCCGCGCTCGAGCCAGAAGCCATCTCGAAGCTCATCACCTCGGAGGACCCGTCGGCTCCCCGCCGCTTCTATACCGCCCTCAAGGAGCGCGCCGGGGCGATCGACGCCTTCTACGACTCCGTCGACTGGGCGAAGGGAGTGCTCAAGGGCTTGCCGGGCTCGTCGGCGGCGGCCGCGCGGATGCGCGCCAACCTCCAGGGCGTGGCCGAGCGCGCCGCTCTGGGGCGGACCCAGACCGACCATGCGGTCTCCGGCCTCATCGCCAACGCCTTCCCGGACCTCTGGCGCGAGGCCGTGGGCGGCGGGTCGCTCTTCCAGCTTCTCGTGAACCTCGTTGCCGCCCCTCTGCGGGCGTACCTGTGGGTCCAGGTATTCCTCCATGAGCTCGGCCACTGGGTGACCGGCTGGCTTTTGGGCGGCAAGCCGGTTGCCTTGAGGGTCTGGAGCAGCGGCGGCGGGGTGACAAGATTCGAGTCGCTGCCGGAGTCGACCTGGAAGCGCGTGGCGATCTCCTTGGGCGGTCCGGCGGCTGAGGCCGTTTCGGTGCTGGCCTTCCTGGCCGCCGGCACGGCTCTCTGGACCTGGGCTATGCCCGCGACCTCATACCTGTTCGAACAGGGCGGCTTGGCCGCCGCGGCCAACTCGCCGATCGGCTGGCTCTGGGCCGCCGGGGCGTTCCTGACCCTGGCCTCGCTGCAGGCCCTCATCAACATGCCGCGCGGCTGGGCCTTCGACCTGCGCGACGCGGCCTCATATCTCGGCTTCAAGCGCCTGGCCGCGGAGCTGGAGTGGCGGCGCGAACGCATGGCTGACAAAGACGCCCCGGCCCGCTACTATCCGCGCATGCTGTTGCAGCTCCTGCTCCCGAGCTTCATGGACCGCCAGTCGCTCTGGGACGCGCCCCGGGAGAGTTCCCGAGGCCGTTCATAGTGGAGGCCGACGTGTCGCGCAGCCTCGCACCCTGACCGTCCGCGCCTCAATTGCTATCATGTCGATATGGCAACCACCGTCGACACAAAACAGATAATTTTCTCGCTCATCGACGTCTCCAAGATCTATCCGCCCAAGCGGCAGGTCTTAAAAGAGATCCACCTCTCCTTCTACCTCGGCGCCAAGATCGGCCTCATCGGCGACAACGGCTCGGGAAAGTCCACCCTGCTCAAGATCATCGCCGGCATGGACTCCGACCACACCGGCCAGCTTACCCGGTCGAAGGGCTACCAGGTCGGCATCCTCGAGCAGGAGCCCAAGCTCGACGGCGAGAAGACCGTCAAGGAGATCGTCGAGGAGGGCGTGGCCGAGACCAAGGCCCTCCTGGCCGAGTTCGACGCGGTGTCGGCCTCCTTCACCGACGGGATGAAGCCCGAGGCCATGGAGAAGCTGCTCGAGAAGCAGGGCAAGCTCCAGGAGAAGATCGAGGCCGTCGGCGCCTGGGAGCTCGACAGCAAGCTCGAGCTGGCCATGGACGCCCTGCGCTGCCCGCCCTCGGAGCAGAAGGTCGGGACGCTCTCCGGCGGCGAGAAGCGCCGCGTGGCGCTGTGTCGCCTCCTGCTGCTCAAGCCCGACATCCTTCTGCTCGACGAGCCCACCAACCACCTCGACGCCGAGACGGTGGAGTGGCTCGAGCAGCACCTGCGCCGCTACGAGGGCACGGTCATCATCGCCACCCATGACCGCTACTTCCTCGATAACGTCACCGAGTGGATCCTGGAGCTGCGCGCCGGGGTCGGCCATCCGTTCAAGGGCAACTACGCCTCCTGGCTCGAGCAGCGCTCCGCACGCCTGGCCATGGAGGAAAAGGAATCCTCCAAGTTCAAGAAGTCCCTTGACCGCGAGCTCGAGTGGGTGCGTGCCGGCGCCAAAGGCCGCCAGGCCAAGTCCAAGGCCCGCCTCTCGGCCTACGAGGACATGCTCAAGGCCTCTCCGGAAGACGCCGAGAAGGAGCTCGAGATCTACATCCCGCCGGGCCCGCGCCTGGGCGACCAGGTCTTCACGCTCGAGGCCGTCGGCAAGTCCTACGGCGACAAGCAGCTCTTCGAGAACATGAGCTTCCGCGTCCCCAAGGGCGCTATCGTCGGCATCGTCGGCCCCAACGGCGCCGGCAAGACGACGTTGTTCCGCCTGCTGACCGGCGGCGAGAAGCCCGACGCCGGCAGCGTGGTCATCGGCGAGACGGTCAAGTTCTCCTACGTCGACCAGGAGCGCTCGGCCCTGCCCGCCGGCAAGAACCTCTGGGAGGCCATCACCGACGGCCTCGATAGGATCATGCTCGGCAAGCGCGAGATCAACTCGCGCGCCTACGTGGCGAACTTCAACTTCACCGGGTCCGACCAGCAGAAGCCGGTCGACGCCCTCTCGGGCGGCGAGCGCAACCGCGCGCACCTGGCGCGCATGCTGCGCGACCCCGGGAACGTCCTCCTGCTCGACGAGCCGACCAACGACCTCGACGTCCACACCCTGCGCGCCCTCGAGCTCGGCCTGGCCAACTTCGCCGGCTGCTGCCTCATCATCAGCCACGACCGCTGGTTCCTCGACCGCCTGGCCACCCACATCCTGGCCTTCGAGGGCGACAGCCAGGTGCGCTGGTTCGAGGGCAACTGGACCGAGTACGAGGCCGACCGCAAGAAGCGCATGGGCGAGGATTCCCAGCCGCGCCGCATCCACTACAAGAAGCTGACGCGGTGACCGGCGTCGGTCCGCGGACGGCGCTTTTCTTGGCCGCCGCGGCGTTTTTGGCCTACGGCGGCCCGCTGATCGCCGAGCTGGGCTTCTACCACGACGACTGGTGGTTCTTGAGCGTCATGCGCTTTGCGCCGGACGGCTTCGCGGCCAGGCTGGCCGCGCTTCTGAAGGACTCCCCGTCCCTGCATTTCCGGCCGCTCGACGCGCCGCTCTTGGCCGGCCTCTATACGACCTTCGGCTTGGCGCCGCTGGGCTGGCAGGCCGCGGCGCTGGCCGCCAACCTCGCGGCGGCCTGGGCCGGGGCCCTGGTGCTGGCCGAGTACGGCGCCGGTCCGCGGGCGGCGGCGCTGGGCGCGGTGTTCGCGCTGAGCTATCCCAACAAGGACGCCGCGCTGTTCTGGCCGATGACGGTGATCATCCCGACGTCGTGGGCCCTGTTTTTGTTCGCCACGCTGGCGCATCTGGACTGGGTGAAGCGCGGCCGGCGCGCGTCGTTGGGGGCTTCGGCCCTTCTGCTCCTGCTGTCGCTCTCGTTCTACGACCAAAGCCTGTTCCAGTTCCTCGCCTGGACGGTCCTGCCGGAGGCCGCGGAAGGGGAGGCGCGCCGCCGTTCGCGCGCCGGCCTGGCGGCCGCGGCGGGGGCCGCGGCGCTCGTGCTCTTTTACCGCTTTTTCGTCGTGCGCCAGGTCTTCGGCGTCGAGTACAACAAGCAGCTGCTCCTGTCGCCCGTCAACGCCTTGCTCGTCGGCTTGCGCGCCCTGGAGACCTCGTTTGGCTGGCGCATCGTCAAGGGAGCGCTCTTGGGCGCGCGCGACGGGCTCGCGGCAGCCCCGCTGACCGCGCTAGCGGCTGCGGCCCTGCCTTGGGGGGCATGGAAGCTCCTGCCCGAAGGGCCCGAGGCCGCCGGCGCTCGGGCTCGGCGCCTCGCCCTCTTCGGCGCGGCGCTGTTCGTCCTCGGCTACCTGCCGATTGCCCTTTCGGACTACCGGCCCACCCCGCTGACCCACATGAACCGCATCAACCTGGTCCCGGTGGGCGGGCTGGCCCTGGCAGGCGCCGCTCTGGCGATGGCCGGCGCGCGGCGCCGGCGCTGGGCGCTGGCCGGCACGGCGGCCTGCTCGCTGTTTATGGCCGCGCACGTGGGCTTTGCCGGCTATTGGGCGGAGTCCGCGCGCATCCAAGCGTCCGCGCGCGCGCTGCTCCTGTCGAACCTCGGCCTGGCGCCGCCCGACGCGACGCTGCTCATCGGGTGGCCGGGATTTTACGTCGGGCAGAGGGCGCCCCTGCTCCTGGCGTCGTGGGACGCCACCGGCGCGGTGCGGGTGTGGACCGGGGACCGGAGCCGGGAGGCGGACGTGCTCCGGCCGGACGTCGTCTTCGTCCCGGAAGGCGTGAGCATCAGCGGCCGCGTCCTGCCCTATCCCTCCGTGCGCGTGCTCGACGTGGAGAAAGCCATGGTGCTGACGGTGTCGCCGTGAGTCTGGTATCCTGAGGGGCCTATGGGACGCCGTCTGATCTCGATCGTCACGCCTTGCTTCAACGAGGAGGCCAACGTCGCCGAGCACCTGCGCCGCGTGCGCGCGGCCGCGGCTCCGTTCAAGGGCGAGTTCGACTTCGAGCACATCTACACCGACAACTGCTCCTCGGACCGCACCTTCGAGCTCCTGCGCGGGCTGGGCGCCGAGGACCCCGCCGTGAAGGCGCTGCGGTTCTCGCGCAACATCGGTGCTAACCGCGCGATCGCGATGGGGCTGGGCCGCGCGAAGGGCGACGCCGTGGTCCTCATCCAGGCCGACCTCCAGGACCCGCCCGAGCTCATCGCCGACTTCATCGCCGGCTGGAAGGAAGGCTGGGACGTCGTCTACGGCCGCATCGAGCGGCGCGAGGAAGGCGTCCTCGGCCAGGCCCTGCGCCGGCTCTATTACCGGCTCATCGCCCGGCTCTCCGACGCGCCGGTCCACCTCGATGCCGGGGAGTTCCGGTTGGCCTCGCGGCGGGCGCTCGACGCCATGCTGAGCTCGGCCGAGGACGACCTCTACCTGCGCGGGATGGCCGCGGCGGTGGGCTTCAAGCAGAAGGCGATCCCCTACCGGCGCGCGGCCCGCGCCGGCGGGACCTCGAGCCAGGGGCCTTTTGACCTCCTGCGCTACGCCGCCAACGGCCTGCTATCGACGTCCACCGCCCCGATCCGCATGGTGACCCTGGCGGGCTTCTGGCTGGCCGCGCTGGGGTTCCTGCTCACGGCGGTCCTGGTGGCGAGCAAGTTCCTCCTGCCCGGCCAGGCGCCGCGCGGCATCACGATGCTGGCCACCCTCATCGCTTTCTTTTCAGGCGCCCAGCTCTTCGCCATCGGGATCATCGGCGAGTACATCCGCAAGATCTTCGTGCAGACCCTGCGCGTGCCGCGCGGTTTCGTGGCCGACACGGTGAACCTGCCGTGAGCGCGCTGGCCGGCGCCACGGTCCTTGTGGCCGGCGGCTACGGGTTCGTGGCGGCGGGCCTCGTGGAGGAACTGCTGGGGCGGGGCGCCTCGGTCGTGGCTCTGGGGCGCGACCCGGCGAAGGCCAGGGAGCGCTTCGGCGCGGGCGAGCGGAGGAACTTCAGGTTCGTGGCCGCGGACGCCTCGGAGCCCGGGGCTTACGCCGGACCGGTCGACTACCTCGTCCATGCGGCCAGCGCCGCCAGCCCGGTGCGCTACGCCAAGGACCCGGTCGGGGTGCTCTCGCCCAACGTGTTCGGCACGCGCGCCCTGCTCGATCTGGCCAAGGAGCGGGGCGCCAAGGGTTTCCTCTTCCTGTCGAGCGCCGAGGTCTACGGCTCGGTGCCCGAGGCGCGCCAACCGATCAAGGAGACCGAGGCGGGCGCGGTCGACCCTCTGGCCTCGCGTTCTTGCTACGCCGAGTCCAAGCGCATGGGCGAGACGCTGTGCGCAGCGTACGAACGGCAGCACGGCTTGCCGGCCGTCATCGCGCGGCTCTTCCATACCTACGGGCCCGGGATGGCGCTCGATGACGGGCGCGTGTTCGCCGACTTCGTGGCCGACGCGGTGGCTAAGCGGGCGGTGACGATCAAGGGCGACGGCCTCGACCGCCGGTCGTTCTGCTTTCTCTCGGATGCCGTCGACGGCCTGCTGACGCTGCTGACCGAAGGGACGCCGGGGGAGGCGTATAACCTCGCCAACGAGACCGCGGAGCTCAGCGTCAGGGAGTTGGCCGATTTGATGGCCCGCCTTTTCCCGGGTAGAGTGAAAGGCGTCGTCAGGGCCGTGCCGTCCGAGGGCTACGTGCCCAGCCCCGTCCGCCGCTGCCTGCCCGACGTGTCGAAGCTCCGGGCCCTCGGCTGGTCGCCCAAGGTCGGGCCCGAAGAGGGGTTCCGCCGCACCGTGGAGAGCTACCTATGAGCGCGGCCGACCTGAACCGCCGGTTCCGGGCCAAGGAACTCGACAAGCCTTCCTATATCAAGGCGATGACCGAGAGTCACGGCGTCCTGCATGATTACGCCGAGCTCCTCAAGGGCTCCAACGTCGCCAAAGTCGAGCTCGCCGACGGCGAAGTCTTCGTCGTCACGCGGGACCTGGGCCTCAAGCTGTTGGCCGTGCGCGGCGACGCGCGCTTGGCGCCTTACGAGATGCTCAACTTCGGCGATTACGAGCCCGGGGAGCTGGCGATGCTCTGCTCCTTGGTCCCCGAGGGAGGGGTGGTCTACGACATCGGCGCGAACGTGGGCGTGTACGCGATGACCTTGGCCCGCCGTGTGAAGGGGGTGCGGGTCCACGCCTTCGAGCCCGTGCCGAGCACCTTCGCCCTGCTCGAGCGCCATCTGGCCCTCAACCGCGCCACGGCCGTGGCACCGCACGCGTTCGGCCTCTCGGACAAGTCCGGAGAGGTCGAGTTCACGATCTCGGCGCACGGTTCCGCGAACGCCTCGGCCGCGGACCTGGGCCAGGGCGTCATGGGGCGCCAGCGTGGCCTGCTGAAGCGTCTCGACGACGTCGCCTCGCTATTGGGCCAGCCTCCGGACGTGGTGAAATGCGACGTGGAGGGCGGCGAGCTCCTGGCCTTCAGGGGCGGCCTCGAGACCCTGCGCAGGCATCGCCCCGTCATCTTCACCGAGATGCTGCGCAAATGGTCGGAGCGCTTCGGCTACCACCCCAACGACATCATCGACCTGCTGGGCGGCCTGGGCTACAAATGCTTCACGGCCGAAGCCGGCAAGCTCAAGCCCTTCGCCCGCATGGACGACGCCACCACCGAGACGAACTTCTTCTTCCTCCACCCCGAAAAGCACCGCTCCTAAGCGGTGTCAGTCTGTTACATCCGTTACATCCCGCAGGCCTACATTCAGCGCGGGGCTGTAGGGTCGGCCTACTCCTTCCACTAGACCCTATTTAACTTCCATTGCCTGGCCTACCATTCCTCTGTTCCAGTTGGGACGCGGAGGAAAATGAACGCGAAGAAAAAATCGTCTGTGGCAATATGTGTATTGGGAATCGCGGCCGCAATTTACGCGGAGCCCAGCGCGGCGCAACTCTTCCCGGCGATGCCGGTGGAGCAAGCCCGACAGATCGCCGTTGATTCCATTCAACGCCTCGCTCCTCGGAATGTCCCTTCGGGAAGGCTCGCGGAGGTCGTGCGCCGCATCGTTGAGCGCCCTTCCTCGATGAGCCTCATCGACGACGAGCGCGCCGAGTTCGTTTTGCGCGGGCCTAGCGCCGTCAATGGGGACCGCACCCGCACTGAGTTAGCTTTGTCGATCATCGGCACCCACGGGGAGGCAGATACATCCCCCGACCTCTACATGGCCCACGAGCGCCTGTGGCGCTTCTTCCCGGACGGCTACCGTATGGAGTCGCGCGTCATCACGGCTGGGCGCGATGGCGTCCCCTTCGAGGTTCGCCGCGGGGTTTATGAGCGCCGGAATTCCGAGGTCGCGAACCCCGCGCCCGCGGAGCAGGCGCGCTTCCAGGCCGATATCCCCTTGTTCCTCCGGACTTTCGGCACGCCCTCCCTTCAGGAGCTGGCCGACAAGATCACGCGAGAGGGGCGCTCCGAGAACATCTTGGACCCAGAGGCCTGGCCGCGCTTCGTCGTCCACGTCGTCACCGAGGATCAGGGCGGGAACCGGACCCGGCGCGAGCGCATCAGCGTCCGCCGGCTTGGCCCAACTGCCGACGCAGAGCTCATGTTCCTCGCCCGGCGCGAGGTGCGTCGGACTTCGGACTTCCAGCCGCGGGACAGCTCTTTGGTCCGTTACTCGGCGCGGCTAGCCGGACAGGGGACTCTGCTCGCCCTCGATTCCTCCAGCGAGATAAATATCCCACATAGCGATCCGGACCAGCCTCCAGTGCCCACTACGGCTGCCGACCGAGCGCGTTTCCCGGAGATCGTCAACCAGGTGCTGCCCGGGTTGCCATAATATGCAGGGTCCGTCCGTTACCTCCCGCAGCCGGAAGTAGCAAGCTAATTCGGCTCATGACGGGATACTGTGGGTAGGAAATAGCGTGTAAAACGAAACATCTGATGCGGTAACTTCTTGTTGCTTAGGACAAGGAGGCCGCACCAGATGCAAGAAGATTGTCTCACAGGGTTGCTTGGAATTCAAGGGTAT
>JACPXC010000027.1 GCA_016196755.1 Elusimicrobiota bacterium | reverse complement strand
GTCGTTCAAGCGGAGGAGCTTCGAGGATTGCCTCCGTCGGCAATCCTCGAAGCCACGCGCACGAGGCGCGTAAACGGCTCCGTCAACGGCGCAGGGCGTCCGGTTCAGGATGCCGGGGACCTGGCGACCTGAGCAGTTACAGCGGATCAACGACGTGATCGAGAAGCAGACGATCGGCATAGACGGCGGGACCGGACTCCCGCTGGTGCGGCCGAAGAACGCCGGCGCGGCCGACGTGCTGGGAGCCGAGCTCGAAGCGCGCGTTCCATTGGGGGCGCTCGGCTTACCGGAGGCGACTCTCTTGGCCAACTACACGCGCCAGTCCGCCAAACTGAAAGATGCCGCCACCGGTACCCGCAGGCGGCTCAAGGATCATCCCGAGGATCTCGGGAACTTGATCGCCCGGTGGGAGAACCGCAGGATCGGCTTCGCCGCCTCGGCTGGCTTGAACTACGTCGGCGAAGCGGTCGACGAGACGGTGTCTCCGCGAAAGGTGACTTCCCCCTTCCTCCAGTGGGACGCCTCCATCCAGCAGCGCTTAGGTCTGGGCATCAGCCTGCAGGCGAGCGCCCTCAACTTGCTCGACGAGATGAAAGTGAAGGACGACGGCCTCCGGCGAGAAGAAGAGCGGGTCGGCCGGACATTCTACCTGGGCCTCAACATGGAGTTCTGATGAAGCTTCTGCTCAAGATCCACAAGTACTTCGGACTTCTGACCACCCTGACGATCCTCCTCGTCTCGGTCACCGGATTGCTCCTCATCCATGGCAAGACCCTGGGACTGCACAAGGTCCTCGTTCGGCTGCCTTTCAAGGCGAACGTCGGGGTCGACGCCTTCGACCTGCTTGAAAGCCGGGCCGGCGTCCTGGCGGCGACGAAACAAGGCGTCCTCCTCCGCGCTGACGGCCGCTGGAGCGTCGCTCTCCCGGCGAATACGAAGCACCTGGCGGCGGTCGGCACGGAGATCCTCGCCTTCGGACGAGACGGCCTCTACGCGAGTCGCGACGGCGGGGCTACGTGGGCCCCGGAGTGGACGCATGGCGAGGTCTGGACCGTCCTGGACAGCGGGAAAGGACTCGTCGCGGCGTCGCAGACGGGGATCTTCAGGCGGGAGGCGGGCCAGTGGCGCTCCCTCGTCTCCTTCACGGGCCGAACCCCGGAAGTGCGCGAGATCAGGGAGATGGGCGACGAGGTCATGGTCGCCTCCAAAGACGGCATCTTCGTGATCGAAGGCGGCGGCCTCCGGCCGCTCGGCCTGGCCCTGCCCGGCATCCAGAACCGCGTCGAGCTGCAGAAGCTCGTCATGGACATGCATACTGGCGAGTTCTTCGGGACCTGGTTCTATCTGCTGGTCGACTTGACGGCCGTCGCGCTGATCGCGCTTTCGCTCTCCGGGGTCTACATCTGGTACCGCCCCTGGATGGCCCGCCGGAAGGCGAGGAGCCGGAATGCCGCGCAAGCGGCGTCGGCGGCGGCCGTGAGCAAGCCCAAGGAGCGCGAGACCGTCGGAAGCGCCTCGTAGCTGTCGCCTTCCTGCCCCAAGAAGAATAAGATAGTCAACGCCAACGGGGCTTGATGAAGTATCTGCTGATCTGCTCTGCCGCCTTTCTGACCTCCGGGCTGACTCTCTTTTCGGGCTTCGGGCTCGGGACTCTGCTCTTGCCGGTGTTCGCGCTCTTCTTCGCCATGGAGGTCGCGGTCGGACTCACCGCCGTCGTTCACTTCCTTAACAACCTGTTCAAGCTGGGCTTGGTCGGCCGCCAAGCTGACAGGCAGGTGGTGATGCGGCTCGGCATTCCAGCCATCCTGGCTTCCTTTTTCGGGGCGAGTCTGCTCGTGTGGCTTGCTGATGTCGGACCGTTGGCCCAATACCAGGCGTTCGGGCGGGATCTATACGTCACGCCGGTGAAGCTCGCGGTCGGCGTGCTGATGATCCTCTTTGCGCTCATGGAGGTCGTGCCGGTGCTGGAAAAGCTGTCCTTCGACCGGAAGTGCCTTCCGTTGGGAGGCGTCCTGACTGGGTTCTTTGGAGGGGTCTCGGGACATCAAGGGGCTTTGCGCAGCGCGTTCCTGATCCGATGCGGGCTCTCTAAGGAGGCCTTCATCGGCACCGGCGTCGTGGTCGCCTGCCTGGTCGATTTCACCCGGCTGGGCGTCTACGCCGCCAAGTTTCCGGCCGCCGAACTGCGGGCCAATGCCGCGCTCCTGACGGCGGCGTCGGTCTCGGCGTTCCTCGGCGCCTGGGCGGGCAGCCGTTTGATCCACAAGGTCACGATGCGCGCCGTGCAGTGGACCGTCGCGGTGATGTTGTTCGTCATCGCCCTGGGACTGGCGGCGGGCATCATTTAGAGAATCCGCACGAGCCGGCCGAGCAGCCCGCCAACCGCTCCGAAAAGTAGGATCTCCCCCGCAAGACCCGCCACGGCCAAGCCGGGACCGGATAGCCGAAACGCCGCCCGCAGAATGAACGCGCTGAGGTCGTAGAATGTGTCGTTTAGGGTCACGACTGCATAGAGCGGGAACATCAAGAGCATCACGTAGAGGTGCGCCAGAGCGAACGATATGACTGAGAAGAAGGACAGGACCTCAAAGACCTCGCGCGGCAGCCTGGCGAGGTGCCGCAAGTCCGGCGTCCACTCGAGGTAGTGGTGCGCCGCGAGGCCCAGGACGGCACCGGTCGTCAGCAGCCGCGCCAGCGGCCACCAGTCCCAGCGAGTGGCCCCTTCGGGGGTCGAGCGTAGCTCAGTGTCGAGGGCCATGGATAGAGTCGCGAAAAGCGCCGTGTTTCATTGCTTTTCGTCCAAGCGTATATTCACGCATGGCTCTATCCATTGAGCTACAGACTTCAACTCGCCAGGATGGTGTCCGCCGTCCGGATCAGCTCGAGCATGGCGTCGGTGGTCTTGGCCCGAAGCATCCGCCTCCGGATGCTCTCATTGGACGCAAGCGAGGCGATCCTGGCGAGGATCCGCAGCTGAACGACCGCGGAACCGGTCGGCGCCAGTATCAAGAATATCAGCCGTATCGGGACGGAATCCGGAGCCGCGGCGAACGATACCGGCTTGGTCACACGCCCAAGCGCTACGTAAGCCCGGTTGATGCTCCCGATTCTGGCGTGCGGGACGGCCACGCCGCGCCCCACGGCGCTGGAAAGGAGGCGTTCCCTCTCGAGCACGGCGCGGAGGGCCTCCTCCCTTCGGATCGCGGGCTCGGCGGCGCATAGACGGTCCAATAAGGCGCGGATGGCATCCTCGGAGCTTGCCGCTTCCAGTCCGACGACGACGGCCGCCGGGACCACCACGTCGGCCAACGACCTGGCCTGCGGGAGGTCGAATTCATCATGGACCTCGCCCACCAATTCCTCGAAGAGGTCCTCGAGCGTCACGATCCCGGAGACCCCGCCGCGGTCGTCTTTTACCAGGGCCATGTGGATGCCTTTGTCGGGAAACGTCTTGAGCATCCGCTCGACCGTCTCCGTCTCGGATACCGAGGCGATGTCTCTGCGGATCCCTGCGAGGTCGACAGAGGCGCCGCCGGTCTGAAGGACGATATCCTTGACGTGGACCAAGCCGGTGACGGTTCCGATGTCTTCACGGCACAGAGGATAGCGGGACAATCGGCGCGCGCGGATCGTCTCCAGGTTCTCAGGCCAGGATCTGGCCAAGGAGAGAAAGGCGATCTTGTCCCGGGGCGTCATGGCATCGCGGGCTTTGGCCGTCCTGAGATCGAAGATGTTCTCATGGAGGATCAGGCGCTCGAAGGGCAGGACGCCTTTCTCCTGCGATTCGCTCAAGAGCACCCGGATCTCGTCCTCCGACGCGGCGGCGTCCAATTCCGAGACCGGCTTGATCCGAAAGACCTTCAGGAACCTCGCCGAGCTGGACGCCATGACCGCCACGGGGAGCCGGCACAGCAGAGCCCAGCCCTTGAGCGGCAGCGAGCCCCAAAGGGCGATGGCTTCCGCCTTTTGGAGGGCGACGGAGCGCGGCACGAGCTCCCCGAGGACGATCTGCAGGTAGGCAAGCAACGACAGCGCGACGGCCAGCGAGATGCCTCTCAACGGCAAGTCCGGCAGGTCGCCGAGCGCGCGTTCGGTCCAACTTTGGAGAATCTCGGTGATCGGCGGTTCGGCGAAAGCGCCCAGCGCCAGCGCGACTAACGTGATCCCGACCTGGATCGCCGCCAGATAGGTGTCGAGATGCGCGAGTATCTCCTGTACGCGAAGAGCCCGCGAGTCTCCTTTGCGGGCCAATAGCTCGATTCTCGCCGGTCTGGTGCGGACCAGCGCGTATTCCATCAGCACGAACAGGATGTTCAGGCCGAGCAGGGCTGCGAGGATGAAAAGAGGCGACATGCGATTCGGATTCTATCTATTACCAGGGCGCAAACCACTTCCCGAGCGGAGTCCTGGCAGGGGCGGTCTGAGGCACGGGCAAAGCGGGAATCCGCAATGCTGCCGAGGCAGGCGACATGGACGAAGAGTCTAGCGTTTACCGCAGGGTCGGCACAGGCGCGGGACGCCTAGTCTTGCGCGCGGGCGGCGGCGGCCGACGCCTCCCGGGCGGTCTGCTCCTCCAAAACAGGGCGTCCTCGGTGCGGGGCGAAACGGGCCAGCGATGCTCGGGGCCGACCCGCAGGTCGGTGAGAACGTCGACGAGGCCGACCGCGAGCACGGCGGCGCCCAGCGTGATGAGCCAGTGAGGGTCCGTCATCTCGTCCCCCAATGGTTCCTGCGCAGGGTCAGCATCGCGTAATAGGTCTGCGGGCCCATGAACACCGTCTGCGTGAGGATCCATACCCATGAGAGATACCAATAGCGGATCGGCCGCCGCCAAAGCGCGAACAGGCCCGTCAAGAGGCCGAAGAAGACCATCCCCAGCAGGTAATACTGGAGGAGGTCCGACTTTCCCCACCAGACGTAGCGGATGACCATGATGGGCGATACCAGGCTGCACACGGCCGAGGCGAAGAACGAGAGGGCGGCCACGGGATGACGCCTCAGCAGGATGCGCCCCGCGATCGGGAACTCGCGGACCCAGGACTTCTTCCAGCGGCATTGCTGGCGCAGGTAATGCATCCAGTTCTCCGGGACCAGCGTCGTGGAAAGGGCCAGGGGGTTGTAGATGACGCGGTAGTCGCGCAGGATGTGGTTCGTCAGGCTCCGGTCGTCGCCGAACGTCGCGCGACGGCCGAGGAAGGTCTGGTTGAGCCAGGTGTCCAGGATCGGCAGGAGGTAGGCGCGCCGGTACGCCGAGAGGCAGCCCGGGCAGCAGCTCACGCAGCCGAATACGCTCTCGGGCGCCTTCATGAGCTCGTAGGAGACGAGATAGCGGAGGTCCTGCATCCGGGTCAGCATGTTCTTGTCGGCGTTCGCGGCCGAGGTGAACCCGGAGGCTGCTCCGAGGCCGGGGTCCTCGAAGCCTCGGACGATCTGACGCAGGGCCATGCGGTCGAGCTGGGTGTCGGAATCGACCATGACGACGATCTCGCCGGTCGCTTCCCGGATGCCCTCGGCCATGGCGAACCGCTTGCCTTGCGGAGGGAGGCGATAGCTCTTGAGCCCGGGGAAGAGGGCGAGCATCCTGGCGATCTCCCGCGGCGTACCATCGGTGGAGCCGTCGTCGACGACGATCACCTCGCGCTTCTCGTCGGGATACTCGGCCGAGAAGCAGCTGGAGATCGCCTCGGCGATGCCGTCCTCCTCGTTGCGCACGGAGATGATGACGCTGACGGTAGGCTCGTAGCCTTTGTCCTCCGGCGGTCGATGGACGGCGGCGAAATAGAAGCGCGAGAAGAAGTATAGGCCGATGATCACGGAATAGATCTCGAATACCGGGTCGTACCAGAAGTACCTCAATGCGCTCCAGCGCTGTCCGAGCGTGAGGAGCAGCACGGCGAGGAGCAGCAGCCCGATGCGCCGGCGGCGCCGCGCCTCCGCGTCCGCTACGAGTTCCGGAAGGGGGCGCAGCCACCGCAGGGCCGCTTCGCAGCCCTTGGAGCGCGCGCGGACCTTCGTCGCGACGGCCGGAAGCTCGCAGGTCAATTTCTGATAGGCGGGGCCGAAGCTGGAGGGCACGCTGAGACGGACGCGCACCCGCGTCCCCGGCTCGAGCGCGCCCGAGCACCGGACCCGCGCCTCGTGCGCGTCGTGGGAGAGCAGCGCGGCGGGCCGCGCGCGCCGGGACCAGCCGCGCCCGATGACGAGGGAGGTCGCGATCTCTTTGGCGGCCGGCCGGTGGGCCGGAAGGACGGCGGGCCGGGCGCGTTCCGATCCCTCGAGGGGCGCGGCGGTCGTGGGTGTCATCGGGTGAAGATAGTACGAACGGGTGGACGATTTAAATCGCCGGGATGTAAGGGTGTTGTGAGCTTCCTGTGATGCTCTTCCGGCCGCGCGTCAGAATCGGGTTCCCAGCGTCAGGGTCTGCGCTAAGCCGAGCTCGCCCATCGGCGCGATGGCGTAGTCGACGCTCAGCGGCCCGAGCCCCAGCCCGAACCCCGACGTCAGGCCGCTAAGGGCCTCGGAGACCCCTCCTCCGCTCGTCTGCGCGGCGGTGGAGTTGTAGCCCAGCCGGGCCAGGAAGCCCTTGGCGAGCGGCACCTCTAGGCCCGCCGCGAAGACGTTCAGGGAGGCGTGCGCGCGGCGGATGAAGTCGATGTCGATGAGCGAGCCTCCGGGCAGGCTGTAGCCGAGCCCGGCCGACGCGGTCAGCGGCAGCGCGGAGCTCTGGTCGAGGAAGCGCAGGCCGGGTCCGACGTTCCGGAGGGCGGCGCCGAGCGACGGGGTGCCCGGACCGAGCGGCTCCCGCGCCCGCCAATGGGCGCCGAAGTCCATGGCGAAGGTCTGCGCCGAGGCTTCCGCGATCCGGCTTCGGACGTAGCGCAGGCCCGCGCCGAGCGCGACGGTCTCGAGAAAAGGCGGGATGACGCCGTAATGCGCCGCGGCGGATATGTCGAACGCGCCGAACGAGCCCGTCGGCGCCCCCAGCTCGTCGCGGCCCGAGAGGGCGTCGTGTCCGAGATAGCTTCCGGTCGCCGAGAGGGTCCCGCGGGCCGTCTTGCGCGCGATGGAGAGGACCTCGTAGCGGTTGCCGATCCCGGACTCCCGGTGGCTGATATGCAGCCCGCTGTGCTCGAGGCGAGCCAAGCCGGCGGGGTTCCAGGCCCCCGCGTCGGCGTCCGCGCCGACGGCGCTGTAGGCTCCCCCCATGGCGGCGGGGCGGGCGCCGGCGCCGAGGGTCAGGAAGGCTCCCCCCTCCTCGGCGCACCTTGCGGGAGCCGGCGCGAGCAATAGCAGGCTCCCGAGCGCCAGGCGCCTCACTTGAGCACCCCGACCCGCCCGGTCCTGACGATGTCCGAGCCCCCGGCCTTCTTCGCGGTGACGCTGTAGACGTAGATGCCCGAGCCGACCCCCGAGACGTCCCATGAGAAATCCGACGCATATTCGCCGCCGACGATGGCGGGCGGCCCGGCCCGGCCGCTGGTCAGACGCCGGCCGCTGATGTCGTAGACGGCGACGTCGACGGTATCCGCGAGCCCGGCCCGCAGGCGGATCGTGACCTTCTGCCCTCGACGCGAAGGGTTCGGGAAGGCATAGAGCTCGCCGAACGCGAAGTCGGGATTGGCCGAGGGCACGGCGGCGGACGCCGGACCGGCCCCCGAACCGACCGTGAACGGCAGGGCGTTGGAGCCGCCGCCGCCGGCTCCCGGGTTGAATACCGTGACCTGGGCGGTCTGCGGCGCCGCCACGTCGCTGGCCGGGATATAGACGATGAGGCGGCTCGTCCCTTGGAGGGTGCCGGGCCGGTCTCGGCCGTTCCAGCGCACCACGGCGCCCGGCGCGTAGTTCGCGCCGTCCACGGTCAGGTTGAAGGCGGAGCCGCCCGCCGGCCTGGAGGCCGGGAAGAGCGCCGAGATCGACACAGGGCCGCCCCCGCCGCTCGAGGTCCCCGTGACGGTGAACGTCAGCGCGTTCGAGATCCGGCCGTCGGGAAGCGACACGGCGACGCTGACGCCGCCCGGCGTCCCGACGTCGGACGGGGAGATATAGACGATCAGCCGGGTGGAACCCTGCAGGACGCCGGTGCGGACGCTGCCGTTCCAGCGCACGACGGCCCCCGACGCGAACCCCGTCCCGTCGACGGTGAGGTTGAACGCGGAGCCGCCGGCGGGACGGGTATTGGGGCTGATCGCGGAGACCGCGAAGCCGCCGGCCGGCGGCGGGGGCGGCGGAGGCGGCGGGGGCGGGGGAGGCGGGGGTGGTCCGCCGCTCCCGGACACGGTGAACGTCAGGGCGTTGGAAGTCCCGGTTCCCGGCTTGAATACCGTGACCGAGGCGCTCCCCGGCGCCGCGGTGTCTCCGGGCCCGATGTATACGATCAGCCGCGTCGTCCCTTGCAGCACCCCGGGCCGGTCCAAGCCGTTCCAGCGCACGAGCGAACCGCCGGCGAAACCCGTCCCGTCGACGGTCAGGTTGAAGGCCGAGCCGCCCGCCGGCCGCGAGGCCGGGCTGAGGCTGGTGATCGCAAATCCGCCGCTCGGGGGCGGGGCGGAGCCGATCGCCAACGCCGCGGCGTTGGAGACCCCCGCGGCGTTGGCGACGGTGACGGACGCCGTCCCGGGAGAGGAGATGGCGGAGGCCGGGATCGAGGCGTCGATGCGCGACTGGCTGATAATAGAGGAGGGCATCTGCGAGCCGTTCCAGAAGACGGTCGAGCCCGCGGTAAACCCCGCGCCGCTCACCGTCAAGGTGAACGCGGGGCCGCCGGCCATGGCGCTCGACGGCGACAGCCCTGAGATCGACGGCGGCGCGGGCGGCGGCGGAGCGGAGCCGCCCTGCAGGGCCTGGGCCATCGTGCGCACGACGGTCCCCATCCCTTCCCGCGCCCTGAGCCAGTCGACGAAGGCCGTGAGGTTCGCCTCGGTGATGGAGTCGACGTTGCAGCCCGAGCAGACGTGATGGATGATGAAGGGGACGAGCCCGCCGCCGGCGCCCTCGGCCTCGGTGACGAACCTCTGGAGGTCGGCCAGGGTCGTCTCGGTGCGGACCAGGGTCGGCGTGCGGATCCCGTAGGGGTCGGCCGGCGGCAGGCGCTCCGCCTTCACGCAGCCGGCGCAGCCCAGGCCGCCGACCCCGCGCGCGCTGGCGTAGCCGCATTCGCGGACGATGGCCTGGACGGCGGAGTTGTAGGGTCCTACCGGGTAGGCGAAGTTCACCGGGTTGAACCCCCAGGAGACCAGCGCCCGCCGGTCGTCGCAGACCTGGCGGCGCGCCTCGGCGCTAGAGAGCGTCGTCAGGTTCGGATGCGTCAGCGTATGCCCGCCGATCTCGTGGCCTTGGGAAGCCAAGGCGCTCAGATCGGCGCGCGAAAGGTAATAGCCGCTGGTGCCCACGTAGGCGGTGTTGACGAAGAAGGTGGCCTTCAGGCCGCGCTCGTTGAGGACCCGTTGGGCGATGCGCTGGTTTCCGAGATTATCGTCGAAGTTGAGGCTGACGATGGTCTGGGCGGCGGCCGGCAGACAAAGGGTCAGCGTCAGGACGGCGGCTTGGAAGAGCGGCTTCATTCCGGCGAGTCTACTCAGCGGGCGGACGCGGTTTAAATCGCGGCAAGGTGAACGTTTCTCGGTCGCGCGGAGACGAGTGTGTTCTCGCCG
The DNA here is from genome assembly GCA_016196755.1 of Elusimicrobiota bacterium. Classification (GTDB taxonomy): domain Bacteria; phylum Elusimicrobiota; class Elusimicrobia; order UBA1565; family UBA1565; genus SCTT01. Next base: position 64,629 of record JACPXC010000027.1, on the reverse strand, counting down.
TCGCTACGATTGATTGACCCGGGGAAGATATGCGCGCGCTCGGAAGAATCCTAACCTTGGGCCCAGCGCTGCACAGAGGGAACATGAAAACGATCACCGCCGCCCCGCTGACGCCGGAACAACTGCTGCTGCTGGACCGTTATTGGCGCGCCGCCAACTATCTCTCCGTCGGCGAGATCTTTCTGAGGGACAACCCCCTGCTCGAGCGGCCGCTGATCCGCGAGGACGTCAAGCCGCGCATGATCGGGCACTGGGGGACGACCCCCGGCCTCAACCTCCTTTATACCCACCTCAACCGGCTGATCGTGGCGCGCGGCGCGGACGTCCTCTTGGTCGTGGGTCCAGGTCACGGCGGTCCGGGTCTTTTGGCCAACGCCTACCTCGAGGGCACCTACAGCGAGGTGTATCCCGAGGTCGGCGCCGGCGCCGCCGGGCTCAAGAGACTCTTTACCCATTTCGCTTGGCCCGGAGGGACGGGCAGCCATGCCGCGCCCGAGATCCCCGGGTCGATCCACGAGGGCGGGGAGCTCGGCTACTCGCTTGCGCACGCGTACGGAGCCGTCCTCGATTCCCCGAACCTCCTCGCCGTCTGCCTGATCGGAGACGGCGAGGCGGAGACTGGCCCACTGGCCGCCGCCTGGCATTCCAATAAGTTCCTCAACCCGTCGCGCGACGGCGCCGTGCTGCCGGTCCTGCACCTAAACGGCTACAAGATCGCCAACCCGACCGTGCTCTCGCGCATATCGGACGCCGAACTGACCGCGCTGATGACGGGATACGGCTACGAGCCGATCCTCGTCTCCGGCGAGGAGCCGGCCGCCATGCACCAGGCGATGGCCGCGGCTCTCGATGCCTGCGCGGACTCGATCACCGCGATCCAGGGCGCGGCGCGCGCCGGAAAGGCCGCCCAACGGCCGTCCTGGCCTATGATCGTCCTGCGCACCCCGAAGGGCTGGACGGGACCCAAGGAGATCGACGGACAGCCCGTCGAGAACACCTGCCGCGCCCACGCGTTCCGGATGAACGACATGGAAAGGCCCGGCCGCTTGGAGCTCCTCGAGGCCTGGCTGCGCTCCTATCAGCCCCGAGAGCTCTTCGACGAGATCGGGCGCCTGCGGCCGGAGCTGTCCGCCTTGTGTCCTAGCGGCGCGCGGCGCATGAGCGCGAACCCGCACGCCAACGGCGGCATCCTGCGCGAGCTGGCGATCCCCGAGTTCACGAAATACAAGCTCGATATCCCGCGACCCGGGGCCGTCGACGCGGAGTCGACCAAGGTGCAAGGACGATTCATCCGCGACCTGCTGCGGGACAACGGCGAGAACTTCCGGATATTCAGTCCCGATGAGACGGTCTCGAACGGCTGGGGCGCGGTGTACGAGGTCGACCAGAACTGCTTCATGGCCGAGATAAAGCCCTTGGACCTCAACGTCTCTCCCGAGGGACGCGTCATGGAGGTCCTCAGCGAGCATCTGTGCCAGGGCTGGCTCGAGGGCTACCTTCTGACCGGCCGCCACGGCTTCTTCAACTGCTACGAGGGCTTCATCGAGATCGTCACCTCGATGAGCCACCAATACTGCAAATGGCTGGACGTGGCCCATCGGGTGCCCTGGCGCAAGCCCTTGGCGTCGCTGAACTACCTGCTAAGCTCCCACGTCTGGCGCCAGGACCATAACGGCTTCAGCCACTTAGCACCCGGCTTCATCGACCACCTCATGAACATGAAGCCGGAATCGGTCCGGGTGCACCTGGCCCCGGACGCCAATACCCTGCTGTGCGTCACCGACGAGTGCCTGAGGACGTCCAACCGGGTCAACGTCATCATCGCGGGAAAGCAGGTCGCCCCGCAGTGGCTGAGCATGGAACAGGCGGTGAGCCACTGCGCCGCGGGGCTCGGCGCCTGGGATTGGGCCAGCACCGACGGCGGGCGCGCCCCGGACGTGGTCATGGCCGCCTGCGGCGACGTGCCGACCATGGAGACGCTCGCGGCCGTCTCTCTCCTGCGGGCGCGGGTCCCAGAGCTCCGCATCCGCATGATAAACGTCGTCGACCTCATGAAGCTGCGCCCCTGGCAGGAGTATCCCAACGGCCTTACCGACGAGGCGTTCTTGGAGCTGTTCACGCCGGACAAGCCGGTCGTCTTCGCCTTCCACGGCTATCCCGGCCTCATCCACAGGCTCGCGCATCTGCGGCCGAACGGGCGCAACATCCTGGCGCGGGGATTCAAGGAGGAGGGCACGACCTCGACGCCGTTCGACACCCTGGTGCGCAACGAGCTCGACCGCTGGCGCCTGGCCCTGGACGCGATCGAGCGGGTCCCCCGCCTCGCGGCGCAGGCCGCGGAGCTGCACCAAGAGCTCCGCGGGAAGCTCTCCGAGCACCGACGCTACATCGAGCAGCGCGGCGAGGACCTCCCCGAGATACGCTCCTGGCGTTGGGACGGAGGCACGCCGGCCGAGAAAGCGGCGGCCGCGCCCAGGCTGGCCTAGGAGCTTCCTTTGCTCGAGACCTCATTTATGTTCCGCGGGGCGCGCGTGACGCGGGTCGGGCGCGGGCGCGCGCCGGCGGCCGAGGCGTTGGTCCTTTTTCCCGGGTTTCCCGGCCATCCGCTTCCGCCCGGAGCGCTGTCGGGGCCTCCTAAAATGCGGGTCGAAATCGCCAAGGCGCTCGTCCGGGAATTGGCCTTGGACGCCTATATGCCGGGCTACCCGGGGCTCGAGACGCCGGGAGGCTTCAGCTTTCAGTGCGCCCTGGCCTCGGGTATCGAGCTGTGCCGCCAGCTCTCGAGAAGATATCGACGGATCCACGCGGCCGGACATAGTTGGGGCGCATTCGTGGCCATCAACGCGCATCGCGCGCTAGGCGACGGCGCCGGACGGCTCGTCCTTCTCTCCGGGCTCCTGGAATTGCGGCACGAAGAGGATGTCCGGAAGTTCCTGCCGTACTACCTGGCGAATTTCCCCCAAGTATTCGGCCCGGCCGAGAGGGCGTTCGCGCGCGCGTTCGCCGACCTCGATGCCGCCCGCCGCAGCGGGAGTCCGTCGGCCCCGGCCGAGCGGATGTCCGCGGAAACCCTGCTCATCGTGCACGGCCGCCGCGACGCGGAGATCCCGGCGGACTCGTCGCGCCGCTTTCACGCCCGCGCGGGCGGGCGCTACGTCGAACTTGACGCCGATCACGGCTATACGCGGGCGCTCCCGCTCCTGAGCGCCGTGGTGCGCTCCTTTTTCTCGGGCGGATGAGCGTCAGGGGCAGTCCCTACTTAGGCGAGATAGATCTCCGCCCGCCTCCTAGCCCTTGACGAGCTTGTTGTCGGACCGGCGCGGCGGCTCGTTGGGCTGGCGGACCGCGGCTTTCCCGTGCTCCTTCTCGTACGCGATAGCCTGGGGGGCCAGCTTCCGGTTGACCTCGGCGTCGGCCGGCGCTTCGCCGGGCGAGCCGACGATGGCGCCTATGGGGCATTCCGGCACGCAGACGCCGCAGTCGATGCAGACGTCGGGATCGATGACCATGTAGGGCTTGTTCTCGTGCTCGATGGGATGGATGCAGTCCACCGGGCAGACGTCGACGCAGGCGGCATAGCGCTCGTCCAGGCATTTCGAGGTGATCACGAAGGCCATATCGTCCTCCTTGCGGTTGTCAGGAGGCCTGCATCTACAGTATAGGCCGAAGGATTTCGGCGGGCCTATTGCCGCGCGGTGACTTTCTTAGAGGGTGGAGACAGCCCCCAAGAGCGCCCGGCTCACGACGCGGCTTTCTTCTTTGGCAGCGGGGTGCGCCCCCCGAAGCCTTCCTCGATCCCGTGATAATGGGAGATATTCTTTTCGCCGGCGCTCCAGCACAGGTAGACCTCGCGGCCGTCGAGCCTGTGTGGGAAGTCTACCAGCGCGGGGTCGAGGCCCTTGGGGACGGCGCCGAGCGCCGCCACCTGGCCCAGGCACTCGTTGATGCCGTTGGCGAGGAACATGAGTTGGCCGCGCTCGAGCGCCGCGCTAGCCGGATCCGTGTCGGCTTCCTCGAGGGCGCGTACGTTCTGGGCCTTCTTCTCGGCCTGGTCGCGCAGGGCACGGGCGCGGGCGAAGATCTCCTCCAAGTCGCCGATGAGGGCTTCGGCTTCCTTGACGCTGAAATACCTCATGAGAGCCCTCCCCCCATCTTGACGACCAGGCGCCATTCCTCGTCGGTGACCGGCTGGACCGAGAGCCGGACGTAGCGCACCAGGGCCATCTTGGCCAGACGCGGCTCCTTCTTCACGTCCTCGAGCGGCACGGGGCGCTTGAGCCGTCCCGCGTACTCGACCTCGACCTGCACCCAGCGCGGGTCGGGCCCGTCGGGATAGGCCTCGCGGGTCACGCGCGCCGAGCCCACCACCGCGGAGGGCTTGGCGTTGGAGTGGTAGAAGAAGGCGAGGTCGCCCGCCTTCATGGCCTTGAGGTTGTTGCGCGCCGCGTAGTTGCGCACTCCATCCCAGCCCGAGCGGCGGCCGGGCTTGTTGGCCAGGTCGTCGAGCGAGAACGTTTCAGGCTCGGATTTGATGAGCCAGCGCTTCACTAATAGACGATGAGCGCCTGGACGTCGCGCCCCGGCAGCTTCTCGCGTCCCTTGAGGAAAGCCAGCTCGATGAGGAAGGCCGTGCCGGCCACCTTGGCGCCCAATGTCTCGACGAGCGCGCAGGCCGCCTGGGCCGTGCCGCCCGTGGCGATGACGTCGTCGACCACGAGGACCGAGTCCCCCTCGCCGGCGGCGTCCTGGTGGACCTCTATCGAGTCGGTGCCGTACTCGAGCTCATAGGAGGCCTGATGGGTCTTCCAAGGGAGTTTTCCTTTCTTGCGGATGGGTATCAGGCCGGCCTCCAGGCGGTGGGCGATGGCGGAGCCGAGCAGGAAGCCGCGCGATTCGATGACGGCCACGCGGGTGATGCCGCGGCCCTGCCAGCGGGAGACGAAGGCGTCGACCATCGCGCCGAAGGCCTTGGGGTCCTTGAGCAGCGGCGTGATGTCCTTGAACCCGATCCCCTTCTTGGGGAAGTCGGGGATCTCCCGGACCAGCGACTTGAGCTCGAGCGTGGCGGTCATTTGTGGCGTCCCCCCTTGCGCTTGTTCTCGCGCCGGTAGAGCCCGTAGTCGGCCGTGCGCCGGCCCTCGGGGATGATGTTGCCGAGGATGTCCATGCGCGGCTTGGGGGCGTTCCAGCCCGGCTGGAGGTTGGGCGTGGTCATGGGGCGCGGCTCGGAGAGCTCGATGAGCCCCATGCGGTTGGCGACCCGGCGCAGGCGCAAAAGCGCGCGCTCCTCGATCTGGCGGATGCGCTCGCGCGAGAGCTTGAGCCGCTTGCCGACCTCTTCCAAGGTCATCGGTGACTGCCCGGTGAGCCCGTGGCGCAGCTCGAGTATGACCCGCTCGCGGTCGCCGATCTCCTGCAGGGCCTGCTGGAGCTCGTCGTGGAGCTTGAGCACCGAGATGAGGTTCTCGGGCGACTGCGTGCTCGACTCCGAGATCATGTCCTCCATCGTGATGTTGTCGTCTTCCGAGTCGATGGGATTCTCGAGCGAGCCGATGCCCTTGGCGGCCTCGGCGGCGTCGAGGACGCCGCGCACCTGGCGCGCGGTCCAGTGCATCTTCTTGGCCATCTCGGCCAATGTCGGGTCGCGCCCGAGCTGGCCGTGCATGACCTCCCACTGCTTGAGCCACTTGCGCAGGGCTTCCCAGGCATGGGGCGGGATGCGGATGGTCTTGGACTGCTCCTCGACCGCGCGGCGGATCGACTGCTCGATCCAGTAGGAGGCGTAGGTGGAGAAGCGGTAGCCCTTGGACGGCTCGAACTTGTCGATGGCGTGCATGAGGCCTAGGTTGCCTTCCTCGATGAGGTCGAGGAACTCGGTGCCCTGGCGGTGGTACTTCTTGGCGATCGGGACCACGAGGCGGAGGTTGGCCTCCATGATCTTGGTCTTGGACTCCTTGTCCCCGCGCTTGGCCTTCTTCCAGAGCTTGTGCACCTCTTCGCGGTCGACCATCGCTAGCTTCTGGATGCCTTTGAAATATTGGCTGGTGGCGTCCGTCGTGGGCTTAAGGTCGGTTCTCAAGATGCTCTCCTTAATCAGCGTGTGATCTCGAAGTCCGCGCGGTCCCGCTTCGCCGGGATCCCGCGCACGTCCACCGCGTCCACGCGCGCCGACGCCGGTCCCTGGCGCAGCGCCGTCGCGAACTCCGCGAGGGACCGCGGTTGCCCTTCGGCCTCCGCCTCCACCGACCCGTCCGGGGCGTTGCGCACCCAGCCCGACAGGGCCAGGCGCTCGGCCGTCTCCCGCACGAACCAGCGGAACCCCACTCCCTGCACGAGTCCGCATACCACGAAGTGCTCTCGCGCCGTCAAGGGGTCCCTCTTGAAAAGCGTACAACAATGCCACCCGGTTGTGAAGGTCTTGTTGAAGCGTCAAGGGGTGGAGGAAAGAAGGAGGCCTTCCCCGCTCGAGGAAGGCCTCTCTAAAGACATCGGGGTGCGCGGACTTGAACCGCGAACCTCTTGCTCCCGAAGCAAGCGCTCTGCCAATTGAGCTACACCCCGCCAGGACTAAAGGCGTATCGGGGAGCCGGGAATCGAACCCGGAGTCTCTCGCACCCCAAGCGAGCGCTCTGCCATTGAGCCACTCCCCGAACGACGGCGATTATAGCAGAACGATCGGTGTCAGGTGTTGACTTGTTGACTTGTCGCGTAGCGACAAGTCAACAAGTCAACACCTGACACCGCTAACGGCTGAGGTCGTCGAGCAGACGCTGCAGGTCCTCGCGGACCCGCTTGAGGAGCTTGAGCGAGGCTGGGTTGGCGGCGCCGTCAGCGCCGGCGCCGGCCCGCGCGGGACGGCGCATCGCGGCCAAGGCCTTGCGCGCCCCGGCGACGGTGAGGCGCTCGTCGCGCAGGAGGCCCTTGATGCGGAAGGCGAGCTCGAGGTCGGCGCGGCGGTAGCGGCGGTGGCCGCCGGGGAGGCGGGTCGGGCGCAGCGCGCTGAAGAGGCCCTCCCAGTAGCGCATGGTATGGGCGGGGACTTGGAGCAGGCGGCAGGCTTCCGCGATCGTGAAATAGTCCTTGCCCGGCGGGAGCGGGGGCGGCGCCCCTGCGCCCGACGTCACGACAGCAGGTTCTTCGAGGCCTTGAAGCGCACGCCCTTGCGGGGCGGGACCTCGACGCTCTCCCCGGTCTTGGGATTGCGGCCCACGCGGGCCTGCCGTCCCTTCACCCGGAAGGTGCCGAAGTTGGAGATCACGACCTTGTCGCCGGATCGCAGGGCTTGACGGACGACCTCGAAGGTGGTCTCCACGGCTTTGGCGGCCTCCCCCTTCGTGGTCAGCGTCTGCGCGACCGCTTTGATGATGTCGAGTCTATTCATCCCCATCTCCTTCCTCTTTGTCCGCTCCCCCCTTTCCACCGGGGGGTTTTTCCTTGCCGCCCTTCTTCAGGTCCTTGAAGATGTCCTCGGGGCGCAGGCTCTTGAGCTCGTCCTTGAACTTCTTGACCTCGTCTTCGCTGATCGGCTTCGAGAGCACCTGGCAGCGCTGGAAGACGCGCTCCTTGACGAACATCCGGCAGCCCGCCCGCACGGCGACGGCGATCGCGTCGGAGGGACGCGAGTCCACGAGCTTCGTCTCGCCGTCGCGCTTGAGGTGCATCTCGGCGTAGAAGGTGTTCTCCTTGAGGTCGGTGACGACGACGCGCTCCAGGTCCCAGCCCAGGGCTTTGACCGAGGAGAGCAGGAGGTCGTGGGTCAGCGGCCGGGGCAGGACGATGCCGGAGAAGCGGATGGCGATGGCCTGGCCCTCGGCCAGCCCGATCCAGATGGGCAAGAGGCGGTCGCCGTCCACCTCCTCGAGGAACACGATGCACTCGTTGGCCGTGGTGGCCAGCGAGTATATCCGGACCTCCTTGTCCTCCGGGCTAGGCAAGTCCCCGCTTTTTTTCGATTTTTTTTCCGCCATTTTAGAATCCCATGGCCGTCACGACCGTCCGCGGGGCCGCCCCGCGGTGCACCACGCGCCAGACCGCCTCGATGAGCGGGCACTTCAGCCGGCCGGCGCGGGCCAGCGTGCGCGCGCTCAAAGCCGACTCGACGCCTTCCGCCACCGTGACGACCTCCTTTAGAGCGACCGCCAGACTCTTGCCCCGTCCGAGCTTCTCGCCCAGGCTCCAGTTCCGGGACTGCGCCGAAGAACCGGTCAGGATCGTGTCCCCCAGGCCCGCCAGACCGTAGATAGTCTCGCGCCGCCCGCCAGACCGTACGACCAGCGCCTCCAGCTCGCGCATCCCCTGTACGAAGAAAGCCGCCTTCGTGTTCGCCCCCGCTCCCAGCCCCGCGAGGACTCCGCAGCCGATGGCGAGCACGTTCTTAAGCGAGCCGCCCAGCTCCACGCCGACGCGGTCGGGGCTGTGCTCCACGCCGAGCGCGCCGCCCGACAAGGCTGCGAGCGCTTTGCGCGCGCGGGCGCCGGAAGGGCCCGCCAGGACCAGCTTGGTCGGGACCCCCGCGGCGACCTCCTTGGCGAAGCTCGGGCCCGAGAGAGTGTAGAGTCTCGCGGAAAGCCCAGGAATCTCCTCGAGAATCACCTGGCCCATGGTGCGCAGGGTCCGAGGCTCGACGCCCTTGGAAGCGTTGACGAGGGTCGGGGTCCGGCCCTTGAGCAGCGGGGCCAAGCTTCGGGCCGTCCGCCGCACGAAGGCCGAGGGGACCACCATCAAGATGAGGTGGGCCCCCGCCGCGGCCTCCGCCATGTCCGAGCCGACGCGGACCCCCGGCGCCAGCCGGAAGCCGGGCATATGGGGGTGTCGCCGCGTCTCTTGAAGGCGGCAGGCCGCGTCTTTAAAGAACTCCCAGAGCCGGACCCGGCGCCCGCGGCGGGCGAGATGGTCGGCGAGGGCCGCGCCCCAGAGGCCAGCCCCCAATATGCTGATTTTATAGGCAGAATCGATTTTTTTCAAGGTCTAATTGCGTGAAAAATACCACGCCAGGAAGGAAAAGTCTACTAAACCTACGGCGCGTTTAGCCGGGAGCGGAGCCGGTCCCAGTTCTCCGGGGTGACCCGGAGGCGCAGGACCATGCGGTCGCCCTCGGCGCCCTGGCCGACCACCATCGCCGAGCGGTGGATCTCACCCAAGAGGTTGGCGCGCTCAGGCGGCAGGCGTACCTCGCGGAGCAGCCAGCGATGGCTCAAGACGTCCTGTACCCGGGCCAGAAGCTCGGCGACCCCGTCGCCGTCCCGGGCGGAGACCAGCAGGCGGCCGGGGTCCTCGGCGGCCAAGCGCGCGCGAGCCTCGGGTGCTAGGAGGTCGGCTTTGTTGACCGCCCTGACGCGGGGCACGGCGCCGACCCCGAGGTCGGCCAGCACCTCGTCGACCGTCTTGCGCTGGGACTCGGCGTGCGGCGCCGCGCCGTCCTCGAGGATGAGGTGGCAGTCGGCGTGCACGGTCTCCTCGAGCGTGGCGCGGAAGGCGGCGATGAGCTGGGTGGGGAGCTTCGAGATGAAGCCCACGGTGTCGGTGAACACCGCCCAGCCGCCGCCCGGCAGGCTGACGCGGCGCGTGGTAGGGTCGAGGGTGGCGAAGAGCTTGTCGTCGGCGTAGACGGCGGGACGGCCGGCTCCCCCGGCGCCGACGAGGCGGTTGAGCAGGCTCGACTTGCCCGCGTTGGTGTAGCCGACGATGGCCACCGACGGGACGGGCACCGACTCCCGGCGCCGGCGCTGGACCCCGCGCGCGGTGGCGGCGTGGGCCAGCGACTCCTTGATGTGGAGGATGCGCGACTGCGCATGGCGGCGCTCGTACTCGAGCTTGCGCTCGCCGGGGCCGCGGGTGCCGATGCCGCCCACCTGCTGGGAGAAGGAGCGCCAGGAGCCGGTCAGGCGCGGCAGCATGTACTGGAGTTGGGCCAGTTCGATCTGGAGCTCGCCCTCGCGCGTGCGCGCGCGGCGCGCGAAGATGTCGAGGATCAGACGCGTGCGGTCGACGATCTTGGCCCCGATCTTCTCCTCGAGGGTCAGCTGCTGGGCAGGGGACAGGTCATGGTCGACGACCACCGTGCGCGCGCCTAGGTTCTTGGCCAGCGCGGCGGCCTCGTCGACCTTGCCCGGCCCGATGAGGCTGCCCGGGTGGTAGCGCTGCAGGCGCTGGCTGAGCGTAGCGACCGGGATCCCCCCCGCGGTCTCAACGAGACGGCCGAGCTCCTCGAGCGAGGCCTGCTCGGCCGGCAGGTCCGGGCTCTTGCCGAAGACGCCGATGAGGACGACGCGCTCCGGCCCGGGGCCGGTGGGGCGGGTGGGTCGGGATGTCTTGGACTTCCTCACCGCATCCCCCGAGCCAGGCGCGCGGCTTCGGTCCGAGCCTCCGCGGGGGCCAGCCAGCGGACGTCAGTCTGGCGGCGGAACCAGGTCAGCTGGCGCCGCGCGTAGGCGGAGGTGGCGTCGATCGTCTTCTTGAGGCCCTCGTCCGCCGAGAGCTCCCCCCGCGCGCAGGCCAGCGCCTCGGGATAGCCCAGGCAGCGGAAGGCCGGCTCGAGGCCGGAGAGTTCGGCGGGGACTAAGCGCCGGACCTCGGCTACCATGGCCGGGAACATCGCCTCGGCGCGCGCGCGGATGCGCGCGCGCAGCTCCTCGCGCGGGCGGTCGAGCCCCAGGTAGAGGGTCCTATAGGGCGGCTCAGGATTCTCCCTCCAGAGCTCGGAGAGCGGGCGCCCGGTCAACTCCATGACCTCGAGCGCGCGCACCACCCGGGGCAGGTTCTTGGCGTCGACGCGCGCCGCGGCCTCGGGGTCGCGGCGCGCCAGCTCGGCCTGAAGCTCGCCTAGCCCGAGCGCCTCGAGGCGCCGGCGCAGGGCGGGGTCGCGCGGCGGCAGGGGTGCTAAGCCTTCGAGCAGGGCGCGTAGATAGAGGCCGGTCCCGCCGACCACGACGGGTCGCCGGTGGCGGGCTAGGATGTCGTCGACCACCGGGCGGGCCAGGCGGGCGTAGGAGCCCGCGTCGCTGGACTCGGCCGGCTCGAGGACGCCGACGAGGTGAGTGGTGCCGGCCGGGGGCTTCGCGGTGCCGGCGTCGAGACGGCGGTAGAGCTGTCCCATATCCGCGGAGACGGCTTCGCCGCCCAGGTCTTGGGCCAACTGGAGGGCTAATCCGGTCTTGCCGGAAGCCGTGGGGCCGACCACGGCGACGACGAGCGGCCGGGGCTTCAGGCCTTTCGGGGCCAGTGGGGAGCCTTCTGCGTCTTCGTGCAGAGCGAATGGAAGACGCAGTTCTCCACGCAGGCCTCGGGGAGGCCCAGGGACAGGCGGGTGTTGCAGTCCGCGTCGTCGTCGGCCATGCGCGTGATCATGCGCTGGAACTTCTGGGCGATCTTGGTGAAGGCGATGCCGACCATGAAGGTGTCGCCCTTCTTCGAGACGCGCACCACGCGCCCGGTGACCGGCAGATGGTCGAGGCCGGGGATGGTCAGCGTCATCCGGAAGGTCTTGGCGTGCGGCGGGGCCAGGAAGGTGATCAGCGAGAGGCCGCCGGCAGACAGGTTCGTGAGCACGGCGGGCTGGGTGCGCAGATGCTTGGGCACAGCGGCCGCCTTCTTTTCCTTGTTGTCGGGCGCGTAGCTGAGGACGATCGGCTCGACTAGGTCGCTGACGACGGACAGGCGGCGGTGCTGGCGGCGGTCGGTGGCGTGCTTCCCATTGGCGTGCTTCACGAGGACAACGATACCACGGCGACGGGGCGCGACGCAAGCGAAAGCGCGCGCGCCTTGAGGGCCGTGTCGGTCCGGCCGGTGACGACGGCGTCGACCAGCGTGCCCGGGACGCCCGGCTCGTCGAGGCGGGCGCGGAAATGAAACTGGGTGCGGCCATCGGTGGCGTCCTCGAGCAGGACCCGGACCCGGGTCCCGACCATGGCGTCGAGGCGGCGGCGCATGTTGGCCTCGACGAGCTCGAGGAGCCGCGCCAGGCGCTCGTCCTTGACGGTCTCATCGACCGGGTCGGGCGCCGACGCCGCGGCGGTGCCCTCGCGCGCCGAGTACTTGAAGCAGTAGGCCGTGCAGAAATCCCCCGCCGAGGCGAACTCGAGGGTGGCGCGGAAGTCCTCCTCGGTCTCGCCGGGAAAGCCCACGATGAAGTCGGTCGACAGGGCCAGCCCCGGGACCATCGTCCGCAGGGTCTCGGTCTTGGCCAGGTAGGACATCGACGTGTAGTTGCGCTTCATCGCCTTGAGCATGCGGTCGGAGCCGGACTGGGCGGGCAGATGCAGGTGCGGCGCCACCGTCGCGCAGTCCGCCATGGCGCGCATGAGCTTGGGCGTGAGAAAGAACGGGTGCGGGCTCATGAAGCGCTGGCGCGCGACACCGGGCAGGGCGTCGACGGCGCGGACCAGGTCGGAGAAGTCGCGGCCCGAGCCGTCGCGCCAGCTGTTGACGGTCTGGCCGAGGAGGGTCAGCTCGCGCGCCCCGGCCGAGAGCGCCGCGCCGGCCTCGGCCAGGACCGTGTCGAAGGGGCGGTAGAGCTCGGGGCCGCGCACCGCGGGGACGATGCAGTACGTGCAGGCGTAGTTACAGCCGCGCATCACCGTGACGTAGGCACCCGCGCCCGCCTGCTCCTGGGCGGCGGCCGGCCAGGCCGGCGCGTCGTCGCGGGCCCAGTCGAAGCTGCGCTTGAGCGCCTGGTCGAGGATGGCCGGGTAGGCCTCGATCGACTTGGCGCCGACCACCAAGTCGACGTAGGGGAAGCGCTCCTCGATCCAGGCCCCGATGCGCTCGGCCGCGCAGCCCGCCACGATGAGGAGGCGGCCCGGACGCTCCTCCTTCCAGGGCTTGAGGCGCCCGATCTGGGACAGCGCGCGGTCCTCGGCGTGCTGGCGGACGGTGCAGGTGTTGAGGATGACGGCGTCGGCGTCGCCCAAGCCCGAGGCGGACTCGAAGCCGCGCGCCCTGAGGGGCCGCGCCATCTCCGCGCCGTCGGCCGTCGACATCTGACAGCCGAAGGAGATGACGAGGAGCTTCACTTCACCAGCTCGAAGTAGGTGATCCGCATCTCCTCGTCGGGGCGGATCGGGCGGCTGTTGGCGAACGCGGAACGGGCCTTGATGTCGGCCAGGGTGGCGCCGAGCCTGGCGGCCAGGGCGTCGTCGAACTCGGCGAAGGGGCGCAGCTCGACGTGGGTGATGCGCACCGTCCCGTGGCGCTTGCCGGCCTTGTCGACTAAGACCATGAGCTCTCCGGGCTTGCCTTCCTCGGGGTCGTAGCTCGGGGAGGCGGTGGCCGTCTTATGGCCGCTTAGGACGGCGGCAATGAGATGCTCCCCCAGACCTTCGTCACCGTACCAGCCGATGCGGTAGGGTCGAAGTGGGGGCGTCGACATGGGTCGGCGAAACAGGCCCAGCACGAGGTGTGATTATACCAGAAGACAGGCCAAGAACCTAGGTATTCCGGCCACCCTCGGTGCCAGACATTGAGAAGTTGAGAAGTCCGTGTCCGTTCCGGACTTCTCAACTTCTCAATGTCTGGCACCGTAGGCGCAGTTCCTTTAGGAGACGGTCGGCCTCGCGTTCGGCGGCGGGGTCGAGGCCGCGGGGGTCATAGAGCTCGCGGTAGTGGAGCTCGACCAGGGCGGCGGCAGGGGCCAGTTCGGGGCGGGCGGCGGCCGCTACGGCGGCGCACTCGCGGGCGGTCTGGTCGAGGCGGCGCGGGTAGCCGGCTTCCTTGAGGAGACGCTCGACCGCGGCGAACCGGCGCTGGGACCCGCGCCTTCTCGCGTCCCTCAGCGTGAGCAGGACGAGCCCCGCCAGGGCCGCCAGGATCCCCCCCCGCACCAGCGGCCAGGCGGCGTCCGCGGCCCGTCCGAGGCTGTCGCGGGCCACGGCGAGGCGGGCGCGGCGCAGGGTGTCGCGCTGGACGAAGGAGTCGTAGCCGATGACGTTGCGGTACCAGCGCAGCTGGGCGGCCGTGGCCCAGCGGCGCAGGCGCCCGAGCGCGCGTTCGGCGCGGTCCTGGACCAGCCCGACCGACGGCGTGGCGTCGACGGGGTGCCAGCCCCCGTCGACGTAGGCCTCGATCCAGGCGTGGGCCTGCCCCTGGCGCACGTCGAAGAAGCCGCCGTACTCGTTCCATTCGTCGGCGAGGAACCCCGCCACGAGGCGCGTCGGCACGCCGGCCGCGCGCAGCAGGACGGCCGCCGCGGTGGCGAAATACTCGCAGTTGCCGGAGCGCGAGACGAACAGGAAGTCCGCCAGGTCGCGCCGGGCGTCGGTCGAATAGAGGCTGTAGCGGTAGTCCCGGCGCAGGTGCGCGGCCACGGCGCGCGCCTTCTCGCGCGGGGTGGCCGCGCCCGCGGTGACGCGGCCCGCCAGAGCGGCGATCCGGGCGTCGAGCGCGGGTAGGGCCAGATACGGGCCGGCCAAGAGGCGGTCGTAGTCTAGGATGGCGGGGCCGAAGCCGGCGGCCGGGTTGCGCGAGCCCCAGGCCGTGTAGGAGGTCCCGGTGAAGTAGGGTGCTGCGAAATAGACCGTGTCGGTATGGTCGAACACGGCGGCCGAATCGGCCCCCTCGAGGCGCGTCAGGCCGGCCGCCGTGAAGACGACGGAGGTGTTGAGGGGATAGAGCGTGACCTCGATGCCGGGGCCGACGCCGGCCGCGGCCCCCGGGAACTCGAGGGCCCTGCCGCGTCGCGCGGCGGGTACGCGGCCGTCCCGGGCGCGGTAAGCACGGGCCCCGGCCCGCACCGCGTAGGCCGGCGCGCTCTTGGACCAACTCCGGCCGTCGAAACGGTCGAACGCCGCGCCGCGCACGAGCAAGAACGGCGCCGGGGGGCCGCCGGGCCGCGTGCCCCAGCCCCCCAGGGGCTTGAGCCGCATGACCCGCGCGCTCGAGCGCTTGAGCTGGCCGAAGAAGCCCAGCGAGACGTTCTCCGTGAAGCGCACCGCGAACTCGGCGGCCGGCTTGCGCTTGTCGAGGCCGAGGTGCACGAACGGGTTTATCTGGCGCAGCGGCTCGATGCGCGGCGTGGCCGTGAACAGGACGACGCTCAGTCCCAGGACGGCCGCGGTGGGGCGGAGTGCGGCGCGCGGCGTCCAGCCGGGGCCGCGCGAGAGGGCCAGCCCCAACCAGGCCGCGGCGTAGGCGGCGTAGGCGAAGAAGAAGCCGAAGTACCAGGGCGAGATGGTCTGGCCTGAGACCAGGAAGAAGGCCAGGAAGTGGATGATGAAGGCTTGCCTGAGGTCGGCCGGGGTCCTGCTGGCCAGCAGGCGGTTGGCCAGCATGTAGAGCAGCAGGTGCGTGTTGGCTATCATCACGCCGCTCAGGCGCCAATCGACGAGCAGGGTATAGAGGAGGATGCCGGTGGAGGCCAGTGTCCAGAACCAGTCCGGGAGGCGCGGGGCGCGGCCGCGGACGACGAGCCAGGCCCAGACGAAGACCGGCGCGCAGGCAAAGAGGAGCGGAGTCTCGATGTCGTCGACGATGAAGAGGCCGGCATAGAGCAGGAGCCCGCCGGCCAGTGTGAGGGCCGGCAGCCGCGGGTCGGAGGCCGGGAGGTCTTCGGCGCGGGCGCCCGCCGGAGCCGGCGCCGGGCGCGCCTTGCCGCCGGCTCCCAGCCGAGCCAGCCGGTCGAGACAGAGCGTCAGGTGGCCGCGGCCCGTGCCGAAGGGGGTCTTGTCGTGGCCGGCAGCCAGCCGGAACTGGACCCCGCGCACGGCGCAGCGCTCCAGCGCCGCCGCGGCCGCCGAGATCGCGCGCTCTCCGGCTCCGGCGTCGGCGCGGACCGTGACCTTGGCGCCGGCCGCCTCGGTGAACTCGTTGACGAACGTCTTGCCCGCGCGCAGGGTGAGCTTCCAGTTGATGAGCCGAGCCTCGTCGCCCGATTGGTACGGGCGGGCGCCGTAGAGCTCGTCGCCCGCGCCGCGCCGCGGACGCTCGAGGCCGGAGGACTCGCAGAGCGCCGAGATCTCCTCCTCCGCCGTCCCCTCCAAGGGCCGGGGCAGAGCCAGGCCCTCCGCCGCCACCGGCCGCGACCAGCGCAGCAGGCCGAACGGCTGCGCGCTCTGCAGGCACAATCCCTCGACCTCGTTGAGTCCGCGCCAGGGCAACTGGGCGTCGAGCGCCGCGCGGGCCTCGGCGCCCGGCGGCAGCTCGCCGAGCGGCGCGGCGTCGGGCCCGCGCCTGGCCTCGAGCGCCCGGGCCGTCCAACGGCCTCCGTTGGCGACCCGCAGGCGAAGGGCGAAGCGGCCGTCCATGCGCAGCGCCTCGGGAAACTCGGCCCGCGGGGCGAGCGCTCGCCCCGAGAGTCTGAGCCAGAGCCAAGAGACTAGGAAGGCCGCCGTGAGCAGGCCGTAGACCAGGTAGAGGAGGTTGTTTCCCGAGGCCAGCGCCGCGAAGAGGGTCAGGGCACCCATGGCGGCAGCGCCGCCGCCGGCGCGGGTGAGCCGGATCACGCCGGCGCCGGCACCCGTGCCAAGACGCTCTCGATGAGGCGCTCGGATTCCGCCACCCGGGAGAGGCCGAACGGGGCTCCGTCGAGCATGAGGCGGTGGGCGGCCACCGGCCCGGCCACGCGCTTGATGTCGTCGGGGACCATGAAGTCGCGCCCTTCGAGCAGGGCGCTGGCCCGCGCGGCCGCGGCCAGCGCCTGGGTCCCGCGCGGGCTCAGCCCCAGGCGGATGCGCGGGTCCTCTCGCGTGGCCCGGGCCAGCGCCACGGCGTACTCGAGCACGGCGTCGTCGGCGTGGACCTTCGCCGCCCGGCGCTGGAGCTCGAGGAGCTCCTCGAGCGTCATGACCGGAGTCAGGGCGTCGAGGCGTCCGGCCAACTCCCCTCCGCGCAGGACCTTGAGCTCGTCGGCCGGCGAAGGATATCCGATCTGGACCCGCATGATGAAGCGGTCGAGCTGGGCCTCGGGGAGCGGAAAGGTGCCGGCGTGCTCGACCGGGTTCTCGGTGGCGATGACGAAGAACGGTTCGGGCAGAGGGAAGGTGGTCCCCTCCAGCGAGACCTGGCGCTCGTTCATGGCCTCGAGCAGGGCGGACTGGGTCTTGGGCGTGGAGCGGTTGATCTCGTCGGCCAGGAGGACGTTCGTGAACACCGGCCCGGCCCGGAAGTCGAAGCGGCCCTCCTTCTGGTCGTAGAGATTGATGCCGAGGATGTCGGAGGGCAGGAGGTCGTTGGTGAACTGGATGCGCCGGAATTTGGCGTCGATCGAGCGCGCCAGGGCGAGAGCGAGCAGGGTCTTGCCGATGCCCGGCACGTCCTCGATGAGCAGGTGCCCGCGGGAGAGCAGGGCGATGATGGTCCGCCGGACCGCCTCGTCCTTGCCGACGAGGACCCCGTTGACCTGGGCCAGGAGGCGGTCGAGCGGGGCGGTCTTGGCCTGGGTTTCCATGACTCAAGTATGGAACCGTCTCCGGTGAAAGTCAACGGCGCCATTAGGAGCATTGATTCCGTAACAGGGGTCTGGTATCGTGGGGGCATGCTGACATTCCTCCTCGCGGCCCTTCTGGCCGTCGTACCGGCCTCCCACCTGCATGCCCAAGAAGACGGCGGCGGCGACCAAGGCATGGCTGAAGAAGGCGGCGGCGACCAGGGCGGCGGCGAGCAGGGCGGCGGCGAGCAGGGCGGAGACGACCAATCCGGCGGCCAGCAGCAGGATGGCGGCGGTGAGCAGGGCGGCGGCGACCAATACGGCGGCGAGCAGCAGGATGGCGGCGGCGACAGCTCGGGAGCCGGGAACATCGTCGGCTCCATCGCCGCCGACAACGGTCCCGACGAGGAACTGGCCAAGCCCAAGACCAAGAGGTCCCCAAAGTCCATGAGAGCCGCCAAGAGGAAGGCCGCTTCCGCGAAATCGGCTCGTCTCAGGCGCCGGCGCGGGGCCTCGGCCAAGGTTGGCGACCCCGCCCAGCCGACGACCGAAGCCGAGCCTAAGTTCCCCGAGTTGGATTTGCCCGAGCTCAAGCCGGCGGCTCCCAAGAAGGAGCCGGCTCCCCCCGTAGCGCCCCTCGTGGCGCTCAATCCCGCCCTGCCTTAGTCGACGGCTTCCAGCGCGGGCTTGAGGATCCAGCCCTTGAGCCCCTCGCGGGGCACTCCGATCTCCTGCCAGCCGCCTTTGGCGTCGAGGCGCTCGACGCGCCGGCCTTCGGGGACCTTGAAGCTCACCGGGAAGTTCTCGCCGGGGCCGCTGCGCACCTCGGCGTCCTGAAGGATGACGACAGCCGGGGCCTTGAAGCCCGAGGAGGCCCGCAGGCCCCACCAACCTCCGGCGGCCAAGCCCAGGGCGGCCGCTCCCAGGGCCAGTCCCTTGAGCGCCTTGAGGCGCGGAGCGAGCAGGACGGCCGAGCCGAGGAGGCAGGCCGCCCAGAAAGCCGCCCAGAAGAACGCGGCCAGCTCGGAGGCGCTCAGGACGTTGTAGACGGCGAACAGAGCGGGCGGCATCCCCGCGGGCACGAGCTCGTCGCCGGCACGGCGCAGCGAGAAATCAAGGTTGGTCCGCACGTCCGCGTCGCGCGGGTCCAGGCGGAAGGCGCGCAGGTAGGAGGCGATGGCCTTGCCGAACGAGCCGGGCGCGCCCTGGCGGAAGCGGGCGTTGCCAAGGTTGTAGTGCAGGACGGCGCTGTGCGGCGACTGCGCAAGCAGCCGCTCATAGGCCGAGGCGGCCTCCGCGAAGCGCGAGGCCTCATAGAGCTTGTTGGCCTCCTCGAGCTTCGCGGGGGGAGGGGCGCCGGCGGCAGGCAGGGCCAGCAGGAGCAGGAGGACGAGGCTCACGCCGTGTCCTCCTCGACGATCTTGAGGAGCTCGGCCACCGCGTCGCGCAGCTCTTCCACCTCGGCGTCGCGCAGGGTGTTCGGGGCGTAGCGCAGGCGCTCCATCTCCGCCCACAGCCGCCTGAACTGGTCGAGATGTCCCTCGGGCAGGCGCGGCCAGCGCCGGCGCAGGAGCTCGACGGCTTGACGCAGGGTGAGACCCGACGGCGGGACGCTCAGCTTGTCGGCCAGATAGCCTACCAGCGCCTCGCCCACCAAGGCGGAGGCTTCGCTCAGGCCCGCGGCCTTCCGGCTCCGGGCCAGGCGCTCCGCGGCGGCGCGCGCGGCGCGGCGGGCTCGCACCCCGGCCGGGTCCTGCTCGAGGACGTCGCGCCGGTAGGCAAAGCCCCCGGAGGCCAGGAGCAGGAGGGCCGGAAAGGCGTGCAGCCAGCCCGCGCCGGCGATCCGCGCGGCCAACGCGGCCGCGCCGTCGGAGCCGGCCCGGGAATGGACGTGGCGGATGTCCTCGGCCAGCGTCGTGATGGCCGAGGGCCCGGGGCCGGAGGTCGCCGAGAAGCCTACCGGGGCGGCCGCCGCCTCGCCCGGCGCCACCTGCAGGTCGAGGGGCGGCGAGGATAGCGAGACGTACCTGCCGCGGGCCGGGTCGAAATAATGGAACGGGATCGCAGGGACGCGCAGGTCGCCGGAGACCTTCGGCACGACGACGGTCTTGTAGACCTTCGAGCCGCGCACCCCGCCGCCGTCCTTGGCCTGGTTGAGCGAAGTGACCGTCTCGTAGACGCGGAACTCCGGCATCTCCGGCAGGGCCAGCTCGCCCAAGGCCTTGAAGTTCCCGGCCCCGTCGACGGTCACCGTGAGGTTGACGGCGTCGCCGGCCTTCACCGCGGCCCGGTCGAGCTCGGCGCGGAGCTTGAAGCTCCCCACCGCCCCCGAGAAGCCGGCGGGCTTGCCGGCCTCCGGCAGAGGCCTCACCGCCAACTCGATGGGCTTGGTCTGCAGGGCCACGGGCTCGGCCATGGTGAGGCCGGCGGCGAAGAACTGCCGGAAGAAGTCGCTGGCGAAGGGGTCTACGTCGACGCCTTTCTGCACCTGGCACCGGATCGTGCCGCGGCCGATGAGCTTCTTGCCGGGGGTCAGCGCGAACAGCGCCAGCTTCACCTCGCTGATGTTGTAGTTCCGTCCGTCGATGACCGTCGATTGGTTTCCGGAGGGCGGAAGGTCCTCGGAGAGCATCCCGGTGGTGTCGGGCGGCGACCATTCGGCGTTGCCCATGAGCGGGACGGAGTAGTGGAAGCGCACGTTGTAGACGACCTGCTCGTTGACGTAAGGGGTCTTGTTGTCGGCCTCTGCGGTGACGAACACCGGCGGGGTCCCCCCGCTCCCCGGCGCCCGCGCGCGCGGCGGCCGGGGTCGTCCCGGGGCCGCGGGGGCCGCGCCCTGGGGCGGGGCCTCGTTGGGCCGCGTCACCGTGACGGCGATGGGCTCGGTCTGGTGCGTCTCGGAGCCTGAACGGACGGAGATCGGCGGAATGACGGCGTTGCCGATCAGGCGCGGCACCAGCACGAAGGTGTACTCGGCGGAGTTCGAGATGCGGCCGTTGGAGAACGCCATCGACTGGCTGCGGCCGGCCGAGTGGACGTTGAAGCGAGGCATCGACGGCAGCTCGGGCTCGGGGAGGCTGGCGGCGTCGGCCGAGACGCTGACGGTCAGGACGATGTTGTCGTCGAGGCCGACCGCGGTCTTGTTGACCGAGGCGTTGATCGAGAGCGCCGCCGAGGCGGGCGGCGCCAGGGCGAGGAGAAACGCCAGCGCCGCGCTCACCAGTCGTCCTCCTGTCCGGCGCCTTCCTTCTCGGAGCCCTTGATCGGCTGGCGCTTGCGGTTCTCCTTCTCGCGCTCCGAGACGGCCTGCAGGATGCGCTCGGCGTCCTCGCGCGACATCCCCCCGGACTGGGGGCGCTGGTCGGGCGGCGGCGGCTGGTCCTTCTTGTCGTCCTTGGGCTTGTCCTTTTCCTTCTCCTTGTCCTTCTGCTTCTGGTTCTGCGGCCGCAGGGCGAGCACGAGGTTGTGGCGGCAGTCGGCGTCGTCGGGGTTGTGGAGCAGGCAGCGCTTGTAGGCCTCCGCGGCCTCGGGGAGCTTCTCGCGCCGGAAGAGCGCGTTGCCGAGATTGTAGTAGGCGTCGTTGGCGCGCACCCCGTCGGTCCGGGCGCCTTCGAGGTCCTCGGTCAGGGCGCCGAACTGGGTCTCGGCGCCCTCGTGCTCGCCGAGCGCGTAGCGCGCCGCGCCGGCGTTAAAGCGCGCGCGCGCCGAGTCCTCCTCGCGCTTCTGGTAGTGCTTGAGCGCGGTGCCGGGGTCGCCCTGCTTCCAGGCCCGGCCTCCTTTCCAGAGGCTCCATTCCGTCGGCTCGGCCGCGCCCGGCGCGGCGAGGAGCCCGAGGAGCAGGACGGCGGCGACGGCGGCCTTGCCGGCGGCCCGGCGCGGCCGCGGCACCTCGGGGAGGAGCAGCTCGACAAAGAGCAGGAGGACGGCCGCGGCTAGCGGGAAGCGGTAGCGGTTCTTGTAGCGGGTCCCCCCGCCGACGGCGGCCTCCGAGGCGTCGGTCTCGCGCAGGGCGCGCAGGACTCCCTGGACCTCGGCCTCGTCGTTGGACAGCCGCCAGTACGCCCCGCGCGTAGCGGCGGCCAACTGGCCGAGGCCGCTCTCGCCCAGGCGGCTTACCACGGTCTGGCCCGCGCGGTCCTTCTTGTAGCCGCTCGTGCGCCCCTCGGGGTCCTTGAGCGGGATCGGCGCGCCCTCCGGAGTGCCGACGCCGAGTACGACCAGGCTGACCCCGGCCTCGGCGGCGGCGCGGGCCGCGGCCGCCGAGTCGCCGCCGCGCTCCTCGCCGTCGGTGACGAGCACGACGGCCTTGCGTCCCGGGTAGCGGGCCAGCATCGCGGCGCCGTGCTCGACGGCGCGCGCCAGCGAACTGCCCTGGCGCGGCAGCTTGCCCGCCTCGAGCCGGCGGATGAGGCTCCGCGCCGCGGCCAGGTCGGTCGTCATCGGGCATTGGGTGAAGGCGTCGCCCGCGAAGGCCACCACGCCCACGCGCGTGCCGCTTAAGCCGTCGAGGACCAAGGACAGGGTGCGCTTGGCGCGCTCGAGGCGGTTGGGCTTGACGTCCTCGGCCAGCATCGACAGCGAGATGTCGACGGCGATGACCGCCTGGCTGGTCTTGACCTTGGCTTCCCGCAGCTCCACCCCCCACTGCGGACCGGCCAGGGCGACCAGGATGAGGACGAGGGCCGCGGCGCGCAGGAGGGTGTTCCGCCGCCGGGCCGCCCCCGCCGCGCCTGGGACCAGGCGCTCTGCCAGCCGGGGAGAGGCGAAGAGCGCGCTGAGGCGCGCGCGCCGTGCCTCGCCCCAGGCGGCCAAGGCCCCCGCGGCCAGCGCCGCGAAGGCGGCCAGGCCGAGCAGGGCGGGGTCGCGGAAGAGATCGTTCACGGCAGCCTCAAGAGCAGGGTCTGGCCCAGGAGCAGCTCCAGGGCGAGGAGGAGGGCGGCCGGTAGGAGCAGGAGGTGATGGAGGTCGGCGTAGCTCACCGTCTCCGGACGCTCCATCGCGGTCGTCTCCATGGCGTCGATCTCCGAATATATCTCGCTCAGGCGGGCGGCGTTCTCGGCGCGGAAGTAGCGCCCGCCGGTCTCGGCGGCGACCTTGGCGAGGGTATCCTCGTCGAGCTCGTCGGGGATGGCGACGAGTTGGCGGCCCAGCACCGGGTGGTCGACGGGCACCATGGCAGGGCCGCGCTTGGCCGTCCCGATCGTGTAGACGCGCACGCCCAGGCTCTTGGCCGCGCGGGCGGCCGTCACCGGGTCTACCAGGCCGGCGTTGTTGGAGCCGTCGGTGAGGAGGATGGCCACCTTGCTCTTGGCCGTGGAATCCTTGAGATGCGCCACCGCGGAGGCCAGGCCGTCGCCGACGGCGGTGCCGCGCGACTGGGTGATGCCCGGCGTCACGTCGGCGAGGAAGGAGAGCAGGGCCTCGTAGTCCAAGGTCGGCGGGCAGGCCAGCAGGGGCTCGCCGGCGAAGACCACGAGGCCGATGCGGTCCGACCTGCGGCCGAGGACGAAGTCGCGCGCCGCGTTCTTGGCGGCGGTGAGCCGGTCGAGCGGGTCGAAGTCGAGCGCCTTCATCGACTCGGAAGTGTCCAGCGCCATGATGATGTCGATCCCCTCGGCCAGGCCGGCCAGGTCGCGCGAGACCGTCTGGGGGCGGGCCAGGGCCGCCACGGCCAGGGCCAGGGCGGCGGCCTTGAGGGCGAGCGGCAGCCAGCGCACGGGCCAGCCCGCGCCGCGCGGGGCGCGCCGGGCCAGCGCCGCGGCGTCCGGGAAGCGGAAGGCGGGCAAGCCCCCCAGCGCCCCGAGAGCCGCGACGGCCGCCGCCGCCAGCGCGGGGACGAGCAGCCACAGCCAGAGCGGGTTCTCGAGGCGCCAGCTCACCGGCCGGCCTCCGGGAGGCCGGCCAGGTCGCCCTCGACGCCGGTGGCCGGCGCCAGCAGCTTGATGATGGTCTTGGCCGACTCCAGGTCGCGGCGGCCCTCCGAGTCGGTGGGCTTCATCCGCGCGAACTTGGCCAGGTCGCAGCGGTCGAAGAGCGCCTTGGCGGACTGGCGGGCCGGGGGCGGGAAGCCCTCGCGGATCATCGCGCGCTGGAGGTCGTAGGTCGTCATGCGCAGGGCGTCGACGCCGTGGCGCTCGTGCAGGTAGAGCCGGATGATGTCGGAGACCCGGTCGTAGAACTCCTTGACCGGCAGGCCTATGCCGTCGAGCCCTTCGAGGGCGTCGAGCGCGCGCTGTTCCGGGCTGCGGAGGTCGGGAGGCGCCGCGGGTCCGGAGGCGGCCGGCTCGGGCTTCTTCCGGGTCAGCCGCCAAGCCAGGTACGCGGCTCCGGCGGCCAACGCCGCCAGCAGGCCCCACCAGACTCCCATGCGGGCCGCGTAAGGGCCGCGGATCTCGCGGATGTCGCCGGTGTCGGAGGGTCCGGGCGGCGGCGGGATGAGGGTGAACTGGAGAGGCGGGCTCCGGAGCTCCTTGCCGCCGGCCAGCCAGCGCAGGGGCGGCAGAGACTGGCGCCCGAGCCCGAAGGCCATGACGGTGATGACGGCGGTCCCGTCGCCGCCGATCTCCGCGCCGAGCAGTTCGAAGGGAGCGTGCGTCTGCCCTTCGGCCAAGCTCATCGAGCCGGGCAGGGCGTCCACCTGGGCGGCGAGCCGGATCGGCGAGCCGATGACCGAGCTCTCCGGCGCGGGCGCCCAGGTCCAGGCCAGCGCGGGCAGGGCGAGCAGGGAGGCCAGGAGCCCCGCGGTCAATGGACCCTCCGCGAGCGCTCCCGGAAGAAGCGCACCACCGGGTCGATGAAGGGGCGGTCGGTCGAGACGCGGATGGCGTCGAGGCCCGCCGCGCGCAGGGCCTCCTCGAAGGCCGCGCGCCGCTCGGCGCGGCGCCGGGCCGGCTCCTCGCGCAGGGGCCCCGAGGCGGCGTTGACGAGGACGCGCTCGCCGGTCTCCGGGTCCTCCAAGTCGAGCCAGGCCGGCAGGCGCGGCAGAGCCTCCTCGCGGGGGTCCTCGATGAGGATCGGGATGACGTCATGCTTGCGCGCGGTGCGGCGCAGGCTCTTCTCCCAGCCCTCGTCCTGGAAGTCGGAGATGAGCAGGACGATAGCGCGCCGGTGGAGCAGACGGTTGAGGGTGTCGAGGCTGGCGCCCAGAGCCGTGCCGCGGCCCTTGGGCTCGAAGGCCAGGACGTCGCGGATGATGGCCAGGGCGTGCCGGCGCCCCTTGCGCGGCGGCGTGAAGCGTTCCGCTTGGTCGGAGAAGAGGAAGAGGCCGACCTTGTCGTTGTTCTTCAGGGCCGAGAAAGCCAGGACGGCCGCCAACTCGGCGGCGATCTCGCGCTTGAGCTTCGGTCCGGACCCGAAGAACTGCGAACCGGAAAGGTCGCAGGCGATGATGAGCGTCAGCTCGCGTTCTTCCTGGTACTCGCGGATGAACGGCTTGCCCGCGCGGGCGGTGACGTTCCAGTCGATGACCCGGATGTCGTCGCCGGGGACGTACTCGCGTACCTGGGCGAACTCCATCCCCCGGCCTTTGAACGCCGACAGGTATTTCCCCGCAAAGGTCTCGTTGACCAGCCGGCTGGTCTTGATCTCGATGCGCCGGACCTGGGCTAGGACGTCGCGGGGGATCATGGGGCGCCGCTTACGGCACCTCGACGGTCTCGAAGATCGTGCGCAGGACGTCCTCGGAGGTCAGGTCCTCGGCCTCGGCCTCATAGCTGACCAGGACGCGGTGGCGCAGCACGTCGTGGCCGATCGACTTCACGTCCTCGGGCGTCACGAAGCCGCGGCCCTGCAGGAAGGCGTAGGCCTTGGCGGCGGTGGTCAGGAAGATGGTCGCGCGCGGGGACGCCCCGTAGCGGATGAGTGGCTTGAGCTTGGGGCACCCGTGCTCCGCGGGCTCGCGGGTGGCGAAGACCAGGTCGAGGATGTAGTTCTTGACCTTGTCGTCGACGTAGACCTCGCTGACCACCTGGCGGGCTTTGAAGATCCGCTCGGGGTCGGCTACCGTGCGCGGCTTGGGCGGGGTCGGCTCGGTCATGCGCTCGAGGATGAGGCGCTCCTCTTCCCTCTTGGGGTAGGTCACCACGAGCTTGAGCATGAAGCGGTCGAGCTGGGCCTCGGGCAGCGGGTAGGTGCCCTCCTGCTCGATGGGGTTTTGTGTGGCCAGCACCATGAAGAGCTGGGGCAGGAGGTGGGTCTCGTCGCCGATCGTCACCTGGCGCTCCTGCATGGCCTCGAGCAGGGCGCTTTGGACCTTGGCCGGGGCGCGGTTGACCTCGTCGGCCAGGATCAGGTTCGCGAACACCGGCCCCTTGCGCGCCGAGTAGGTGCCGTCCTTCGGGTTGAAGATCATCGTCCCGGTCAGGTCGGCGGGCAGGAGGTCGGGGGTGAACTGGATGCGCGAGAACTTGGCGTCGATGGTCTGGGCCAGGGTGCTGATGGTCAGGGTCTTGGCCAGCCCGGGGACTCCCTCGAGGAGGATGTGGCCCTTGCCGAGCAGGGCCACGAGCAGGCGCTCGAGCATCTCCTCCTGGCCCACGATCACCGACGACAGCTCTTTTTTCAGGTCGGCGACGAAGACGCTCTCCTTCTGGACCTTATCGTTGATCTCCCGGATCTCGACCGCCATCGGAGGGCCTCCTTACTTCGGCTTGAAGACGTCGTAAAGGTCGCGGGGCTTGGGGCCCTTGCGCTTGCGCGCCTCGATCTCCTCGTTGTACTTGGCCAGCGCCAATTCGTACTGGCGCTTGCGCTCGTCCATCGAGATCTTGTGCTGGTCGGTGACCTTCTGCTGGATGCGGGCCAGCGTGGTCAGGGCCGCCGTGCGCACGGACGGCTCGACGTCGTGCAGGGAGCCGGCCACGGCCGGCGCGGTCACGGGGTCGCCGACCTCCGCCAAGGCCGCCAGCGCGGCGATGCGCAGGTCGACCTCGGAGTCCTGCAGCGCCTTGACCAGGGTCTGGGCGCTCTCGGGGCGCTTGGCGTCGCGGATGAGGTCGAGGGCGCTGCGCCGCACCGACGGTTCGGTGTCGATGGCCATCGCCTGCTTGAGGATCTCATAGGCGCGCGGGTCCTTGAGCTGGTAGAGCAGCTGGATCGCGGCCATGCGCACCTGGGGGTCGGAGTCCTTGGTGGCCTGGCGGATGCGCTCGAGCTCCCTGTCCGACATCACCTGGGGCGCCTCGGTCTCGATGACCGGCGGCTCGGGCGGCAGCGGCGGCGGGATCTCGGGCGGCGGGACGGCCTTGCTCTTCGAGTAGAAGTAGAAGCCCCCGGCGGCGATGACGGCGATCAGGAAGAAGCGCTTCATCGGCGGCCTTCGGCGGCCTTCAGCTGGGCCGCCTCGTATTCCTGCATCTTGAGCTGGTAGTCCTTCTGGGCCTGGGCGTTGCGGTCCGCGGCCTCGCGGGTCTTCCTGGCGCGCTTCTCGTTGAGCATGTTGAGCGCGCGGATCGCGGCCAGGCGGACGCGCTCGTCGGAGTCCGAGACCAGGGTGCCGACGAACTGGGCGGCGTTGATGTCCTCGCGGTGGCTGACCGCGTCGAGTGCCGCCAGTCGCACGTCGGGCTCGGAGTCTTTGAGGGCGTTGGTCAGCGCGCGCGAGACCTTGAGGCCGGGGCGGCTCTTGAGCACCGCCACGGCCCGCAGGCGCAGGTCGGCCTCGGTGTCGCGCTGCAGCATGTCGAAGAGGTAGGTGTCGGCCTCGGGGGTGCCCGCGGAGATCATGAGCTGGATCGCCTCCCAGCGCACCAGGGGGTTGGTGTCCTTAGTCGAGAGGCGGATCTTCTCCATGGACGCCTCGTCGATGACCGGCGGCGGCGGCTCCTCGAGGGGCGGCGGCGGGGGCGGCGGGGGCGGCGCCGCCGCCATGGCCTTGGCGGCCTCCTGCGGCTCGAGGTAGTATTTCTGCACGCCGAAGCCGAGGATGGCCAGGCCGATGAAAAGCGATATCCATTTCATTGTTTCCGAACCCCCTTGCCCAGCCGGCGCAGCCGCACCCGCAGCCGCCGCCCTTCCGGCAGGACGGAGACCAGCGTTCCGGGCGGAAGGCGCCGCCACGCTCCGTCGTCGAGATCCTCGCTGGCCACGACCACGCGGCCCGGCTCGGCGCGCAGGCTCATGACGCCCCAGCGCTGGACGCCCCGTCCCAGCGAGCGGGTCCGTCCGAGCGGTCCGTTGTAGAGGCTCAAGGCGTGCAGGGAGCGCCCGTCGCTGAGCACGGCGTTGAGGCCGGTGTACGGGGCCCTCTTCCCGCGGTGCCGGGACCGGCAGGCGCGCCAGAGCGTCTCGGTCTCGCGCACGCAGGCGGCCAGGGCCTCGGCCGGGTCGCCGAGCGCCGCGTTGAACTTGAGGAACTGGCGGAAGAAGACCTCGCTGTCGCTGCGGCTCTTGAGGCGGCGGCGCTGCGCGCCTAGCCGGGCGGCCACCTCGTCGGGGATCTGCAGAGTGCCGTTGTGCGCGAAGGCCCAGACGCCGGCGCTGAAGGGCTGGCTGTTGACCGTGCCCAGGATCCGGCCCATGGGCAGACCCTTGGGGTTGGAGGCCGCCCGGACATGGCCGATGACGGCGCGCGAGACGGCCCGCCGTCCCGCGCGCCGCGCGCGGTCCGCTTCCTCATAAAGGGGCCGGCTGCTCTTGAGCACCCGCGGCCGTCCGTCGACGAACCAGGCCACGCCCCAGCCGTCCTTCTGCCGGCGCCGCGCGTCGGCGCGGCTCAGCGGCAGGAGGGCATGGGGCGCTTCGGTCAGTCCCCGCGCGGCGGACTCCGGCTTGACGCTTAACTGAGCGAACAGTCTGCACATAATCCCATTGGAATCTACCAAAATCAGGGGCTCCCCCTCCATCCGTAGGGCCTAGCGGGGCCTGGGCCTTTGCCGCTGCTCCGGGGTACCCTTCGGCCCTTTAAAGGTAGTGCCCTTCCCGCGATAATCTCCCTAGATGACCCGCGCGCGCCGCTTCATCGGGATACCCCTCGCCGTCGTCATGGCGCTCTGCGCCCCCGGTCCCGCCGCCACCTCGGCTTTCGCCGGCGTCGTCACCGGCGTCGTCGCCCCCGGCGCCGGGGTCGTGCCGGTGGCCGGCGCGGCCGGCGCGGCGCCGCTGACGATGTTCTCGGGCCAGGCGCCGTCCCTGGCGGCGGCTCGTGCCGGTTCCATCGTATCGCCGACGCTGGTCCTGCCCTCCGTTTCGCCCCAAGTCGTCCCGGTCCGCGCTGCTGCGGTCGCGCCGGCTGCGGCGCCGACGGCCGCCGCTTCTCCTTTGGACACCGCGCCGGCCGCGCAGGTTCCGGTCTCCCCGCGCGTCGCGGCCGCGGCCGTGCCTGCGGCGGCTCCCAGAAAGGTCGAGGCTCCCGCCGCGCGGGGCTCCCTCGATGCGGCCGCGAAGACCGGCCGGACTCTGGCCGGCGGCGCGCCCGCCCTGTCGGGGGCCGCGCTCAAGGACGCCGCGGACTTCACTCTCCCCGCCTCCGCCCGCCGGATCGACACCGAGGTCGCGCCCGTCAAGGCGGGCCTGTTCGGCGCCCCGCGCCCGGCGGCGCTTGCGCGCGCCGCGCGCAGCGGCGTCACCGAGGAGCCGGCCTCCTCCGCGGCGTCCGACCCGGCCGCCGCTCCGGCGGTCGAGGAGACCCCGGGTCTCCTGAGCCGCGTGCTGTCGGCGCCCGCCGCGGCATGGGGCTACGTCCGCGACACCGGCCACCTCATATCGAGGATGTACAACGGAGAGCCGGAACTGGATTTCCTCAAGGAGCCGCACCGCGGCGACATAAGCACGGTCGCCCGGCTCCTCATGCTCGACGGGGCCTTCGGCATCGCCATGTCATTTCTGGTCGGCCCCCTCTTGGACACCGCGGAGCTGATCGGCCGGGTGGGACTGGCGGGGAACGTCCCGACGCTGGCGCTCTATTCGGGCCTCTTGTCCGCGGCTTTCATCGCCTACATGCTCATCGAGCGCGCCCACGTGTTCAGGAACCGGGCGACCACCCTGAAGTACGTCCGCGACACCCGCAAGCATCTCATGGCCCACCTTCAGAGCCAGGAGATGGCGTTCCATCTCGAGAACGGCTCGGGGGCCTTGGCCAATCGCCTCAAGGACGACACCAACTACCTCGTATTCAAGGAAGTCGGAGTCCGCCTCTCGCTGACGACCTATATCATCCCCACCCTGCTTGGCGTGGGGATGATGTTCGCCACCCACTGGCCGATGGCCCTCATCGTCCTCGCGGCCGCGCCCCTGCTCGGCATCATCAACGCGCGCTACGGCCAGCGGTCCACCGACCTCTATTTCGAGGACGGCAACGAGAAGACCGAGCTCCAGCGCCGGAACCAGGAGGTGCTGAGCCAGATCGCCACGGTCAAGTCCTTCGCCGCCACCGGCCGGGAAGCCGAG
Source organism: Elusimicrobiota bacterium (assembly GCA_016196755.1). Lineage (GTDB taxonomy): Bacteria > Elusimicrobiota > Elusimicrobia > UBA1565 > UBA1565 > SCTT01. Next base: position 34,889 of record JACPXC010000027.1, on the reverse strand, counting down.
CGCTACGCCGAGCAGGCCGACGCCCTGCTCGCCATCCAGGAGAAGGAGACCCGGGTCAACGCGGATTACACGTTCTTCTCCAAGGTCAGCGATTTCTTCACGAAGAACCTGGTCTACCTCGTCCTCGGCGCGCTCATGGCCGCGGGGCTGGGCGTCAGCTACGGGACCATCCTCCAGATGACCCTCTACGCGGCGTGGGTCGGCTACGGGTTCCACGGCCTTTCCGAGGCGTTCATCACCTTCAAGCGCTACGACGGCTCCTCGCGGATCATCCGCGAGATGCTGGCGCGCAAGCCCGGCATCGTCGACAACCCGGACGCCGCTCCGGTGACCGGGCTGACCGGCGCGGTGCGCTTCGACGACGTTAGCTTCTCCTACGGCGACGGGCCCAAGGTCCTCGATGGTGTCTCCTTCGAGGCCAAGCCCGGCCAGACCGTGGCCTTCGTGGGCGGCTCGGGCTCGGGCAAGAGCACGGCGGCCCGGCTCATCCTGCGCCTCTACGAGGCGCAGGGCGGCCGTGTCCTCATCGACGGCCAGGACATCAAGGATCTGCGCCGGGAGGACCTGCTGCGCGAGGTCGCCGTCGTGCCGCAGGAGACCCGGCTCTTCAACAACACCATCGGCTACAACATGCGCTACGGCTCCGAGTCGGCCTCGCCCGAGGAACTGGCGCGCGCCATCAAGATGGCCAAGGCCGAATTCGTCTACGACACGGAGCGCTTCCCCCAGGGCCTCGATACGCCGGTCGCCGAAGGCGGGGGCCGGCTCTCGGGCGGCGAACGCCAGCGGGTCGCCATCGTCCGGGCATTCCTGCGCAACCCCAAGATCCTGATCCTCGACGAGGCCACGGCGGCGCTCGACAACGCCTCGGAGCGCGTCGTCCAGGCCGCGCTCGATGACCTGGCCGGCGGCGTCCATGGGACGAAGCCCACGACCTTCGTCGTGGCCCATCGGCTCTCCACCATCAGGAACGCCGACCTGATCCTGGTCATGGAAAAAGGCCGCATCGTGGAGCGCGGGACGCATGACGAGCTGCTGGCCGCGCGCGGCCGCTATTTCGAACTCTGGAGCAGCGACTCGCGCGCCGACGCCGCCGCACCCGAGGCGGCCGAGGAACCTCCCATCCGCAAGCTGTCCGGCTGGGACCTGGCCGGGGCGGCCGCCGCGCTGGCCGCCTGGGGGCAGGCCTACCCGCTGGCCGCCTCCGCGGTGGCCGCGGCGGCGGTGGCGGCGGGGCTCGCCTTCGCCTATCGCCATACCCTCGCGTCCTTCTTCGCCACGCTCAAGGACCTCGTGGTGGGCGACGCCGAGCTCAAACCCTTTTTGAGAAAGCACCGCTGGACCTTGGCGTCGGTCCTCGGCCTGCTCGTCGCCGACGCCGTCCTCTGGAACGCCGGCGCCCACCTCCTCGGGCTCTACATCGACGCGGCCCGCGCCGCCGCGCTGGCCGGGACGGGCCTGCTCTCCGCGGGACTGCTCCCGTTGGCGTTGGGCACCGCGGCCGTCTTCGTCGTCTCGATGGTCGTCGCCCGCTACCATTTCCTCCTGCTCGGCCTGACGCGGGCGCGCGTCCTGCGCGACGTCCGCGTGGACTTGAACGAGCGCGTCCTCAAGCAGGACATGGGCTTCCACCTGGCCAACGAGTCGGGCGCCCTGGCGACGCGCATATCCGACGACACGGAGTCCCTGGTAGAGAAGAACATCGACGTCCCGCTGCCGCTCTTGAACGCCGTCCTGCTGTTCGCGCTCTCGTCGTTTATGATGGTCCAGACGCATTGGGCGATGAGCCTGCTGGTCTTCGCGGTGATTCCGTTCGTCGGGGCCATCAACGGCTACTTCGGGGCAAAGTCGGAAGCGCTGATGAAGGTCTTCAGCACGCTCCGCGCCAAGCTCGGACAGTCCGCCGGCGAGATCTTCGAGCAGGCCCAGACCATCAAGGTCCTCGACCGCGAGGAGCAGGAGACGCAGCGCTACGGCGCCAACGCGGAGGCGCTCGTCGAGGTCGGCATAAAGGACGCGGCCATCAGCGCGAACTCCCACGTATTCTCGAGCTCGCTGACCGGCTTCTTCACGCGCGACGCCCTTTACATCCTCGGCGCCTGGGGCATCGCCCTGGGCTGGGGCATGACGCTGGGCGAGATCACGGCGATGACCTTCTACGCCGGCTTCATCAAGGCCTCGTTCGACTCGATCGCCAGCAGCTGGATGAAGTATAAGCACACGGCCGGTACGACCGACGAGATCCGGGCCTGGTACAAGCTCCGGCCCGCCGTCGTCGACGCGCCGGACGCCAAGGAGCTCCCCCCGGTGCGCGGCGACATCTCCTTCGAGGGCGTCGGCTTCGCGTACGGAAAGGCCGAGGGCCAGCAGCCCATCCTCGACGGCGTCTCGCTCGAGATCAAGGCCGGCGAGACGGTGGCCTTCGTCGGCGAGTCGGGCTCCGGAAAGAGCACCGTCCTGCGCCTCCTGCAGAGGCTCTGGGACCCGCAGACCGGCAGCGTGAAGGTGGACGGGGTCGACGTCAAGACGGTGACCCAGGACAGCCTCAACCGGCAGATCGCCCTGGTGCCGCAGGACACGCGGTTGTTCGACGAGACGATGCGGTTCAACATGCTCTTCGGCTCGCACGACGTGAGCCCGGACGAGCTCGACGCCGCCATCAAGCTGGCGCGCGCCGAGTTCGTCTACGACAAGACCCTCTTCCCCGACGGCCTCGACACCCGGGTCAGCGAGGGCGGACAGCGCCTCTCCGGCGGCCAGCGCCAGCGCGTGGCCATCGTCCGGGCGATCCTCAAGCGGCCTCGCATCCTGCTCCTCGACGAGGCCACCGCGGCCTTGGACAAGGAGACCGAGCGCCAGGTGCAGGTCGCGCTCGATGACCTGGCCTCCGGCGCCGCCGGCGCCAAGCCGACCACGCTGGTCGTGGCCCACAACCTCACGACCACCATGAACGCCGACCGCATCGTGGTCATGGACCGCGGACGCATCATCGAGGTCGGGACCCACCAAGAGCTCCTGGCCAGGAACGGCCGCTACGCCGCGCTCTGGGCCTCAGGCTGGACCAAGAAGCCGGCCGCGGCCGCCCTTCCCCCCGCCGAATAAACCCGGCCGAAGGGCCCAGACAGCCGTAGGCCCCATGACGCGCACAATCAGTCCTGTTGGACCATGAGCCCCCCCCGGGCCGGAGCTAGAATATCGAGGATGGTACGGGACTATTCGTCTATCCTTAAGAGGGCCGCGGCCTCCGTCTGCGCCGCGGCTCTGCTCGTCGCCACGCCGGGGATCGGCGCCTGGGAGGCCGTGGCCCAGGTCGTCCCCATCCACGTCAACGCGCCGCTGGGCGGCGGCGCCGGCATCGGCGCGGCGGGCGCGGGCGTGCGCGGCCCCGTCTCCGGCGCCTCCATAGTCTCCCCGATCATGGGCCTGCCCGTCATCGGCATGCCGGGCCTAGCCCCCACCGTGACGCCCGAGCCGCGCCTGAGCGCCCCGGTCCCCGGCGGCCTGCCCGCCTCCTCGATCCCGGGCGCGGCGCGCATCACGGCCGACCCCTTCGCCCGCTTCGCCCAGCCCGGCCCGATCGCCGTCGAAGGCCGCAACCACCCCGAGCCTCCCGCTCCGGGCGGCGCCGAGGCCGCGTCGGCTTTGGCCGGCTCGCCGTCGGCCGGTTCCGCGAACTCGAACCTCGGCAAGGTCGAGGCCGACGGCCTGCCCTCGGAACTGCCCGAGTCGGTGGGCGCGTTCCGCGGCAAGGGCAACGGCCTGGGCCGGCAGTTCAACGCTCTACGCGCGGCCTTCGGGATGCGCGCCGACGCGGACTTCTCGCCGGTCAATGGGGTCCGGGGCGAACTGCGACCCGGCGTCGGCTCTCAATCGAATTTCTCCGGCGTGGTGAAGGCCTACTTCCAGCGTCCGCTGAGCGCCGCGCGCGGCGGCTTGGCGCGCTTCATCGGCCGTTCCTCTTCGGCCCCGGCTCCGCTGGCCCCGCCGACTCCCTTGACGCTTTCGACCTCGCGCGACGGGCTCAAACTCAGCATCGCCGCCGCCGGCCCGGTGAACGCGGTAGCGGCCCCCGAGGCCGATCCGGCCGACGCCGCCGCGCCGACCCCGTCGGCCGCCCCGGCTCCGGCTCCCGTCGCCCCCCAGGCGGGCTGGTTCGGCCTCGGCAAGGTGGCGATGATGTTCATCGCGGCCCTGGTCGTGGCCCAGGTGGGCGTGGAGGCCTTGGGTTCGGCGATGCCGACCTTGGTCCAGACGACCTTCGGCGACTTCACCGCCGTCGCCCAGCTCGCCATCTTCTCCTCCGTGGCCTCGATCATCGGCCGCCAGTTCGGGCCGATGGTCGTGCGCCGCTTCGGCCTCAAGACCTCGTACCTGAGCGCCAGCGCCCTGCGCCTGGTCTCGATCTCGACTTTGGCGGCCCTGCTGGCCACCGGCAACATGACCTTGCCGTTGATGATGGCCTTCTATTCGCTCAACGGCCTCCTGAGCGGCATCTCCCTGACCGCGATGGAGAGCATCGCCGCCGCCGTGGCCGGCAAGGACCAGGCCCGCATCGAGCGGTTCTGGGCTTGGGAGCAGACCATCCTCGAGATCGTCGGCATCGCGGGGCCCATCGCCACGGGCGCCATCGTGGCCAGCTTCGGCTTCCTGCCCGCGCTGATCGCCTTCCCCGTGACCATGGCCATCTCGCTGGCCATCGTGCTGACCACCTTGAAGCTCCCCAAGCTCGAGCCGGAGGCCCTCGAGAAGGGCGCGGCCCAGAGCGCGACCACCAAGGGGTTCTGGGGCAAGGTGTTCTACGGCGCCCAGCTCGTCTGGGGCACCCCCGTCCTGCGCTATTCCTTCCTCGGCTTCACCGCCTTCATGATGCTCAACCCTTTCCTCTACACGATGCTGGGCCCGGCCTACGGCATCGCGCTGCTCGGGCCGGAGAACGCCCAGGCCGCCACCAGCGTCATCGGCTGGCTGACCGGCCTCTTCAGCCTGGGCGGCCTGCTCGGCGGCTTCATGATGATGTGGGAGCAGAAGCGCACCGCGGCCGCGAAAGCCGAGCGGCGCGCCGAGCACGAGGCCAAGAGCGGGAAGCTCAGCGACGAGGCTTGGGCGGAGCTGGCCCGGCCCTGGGAGAACGAGGTCCTGCGCAAGTCCATGCTCCGATGGATGCTGTGGGGCACCGTGGGACTGGCGGGCATAGCCGCGATGGCGCTTCCGGTGCCGATGCTCGGGACGTTTCTCCAGTTGCCCGCCGCCCTGAGCTGGCTCGGCTCATTGACCCTGCCGGCGCTGACCCTCATCCCCTTCGGCCTGGCCCAGGTGGTGGCCGTCCTCAAGCTGCGCTCCTACTTCCAGTCCCAGGTCCCCGACCCCGCCAAGAACATGCCCGACGCCATGGGCTTCTTCGGCTCGGCGTCGCTGGCGGTGACCACCAGCGGCCTCTTGGCCCTCAAGTGGCTCTTCCAGAGCTTCACCGGCCTCACCCCCTTCGTCTATATCGCCGCGGCGCTCCTGCCGTTGGCCGCCGTCTACCTCTTCCTGCGCTGGCGCCTCGACCACCTGTCGAAGCCGTCGTAATTTCCCGTTATACTATCGGGGATGCTGGAGAGCGAAGAGCCCCTCCCCCCCGCGAAGCTGACGGACCGCTTCCTGGCCTTCGTCCTCGACCTCCTGCCGTTCGTCGCCGGCTTCAACCTCACCTTGTACCTGCTGCTCTTCAAGCTCCATCGCCTGCCGAACACCTGGCCGGTCTGGCAGCGTCATGGGTTCATCTGGCTGGCCTTCTACCTGCTCTATCAGGCCCTGGGGAACCTTTCGGGCGGCACGTTCGGCAAGCGCCTCTTGGGTCTGCGCGTCGAGTCGCTCGATGGCCGGCGTCTGGTCCCGGCGAGGGCCGTGCTGAGGGCAGTCGGCTACCTCCTGAGCATGCCGCTGAACCTCGGCTTCCTCTACAGCCTGGTCCACCCTGACTCCCGGACCTGGCACGACCTCCTGGCCGGGAGCCGGGTGGTCGAGGTGAAGCCCCGCGGGCAGGGCGCCATCGCCCTCTCCGCCGTGCTCTCGCTGATCATCGTGGGATTTCTGGCGGGCTTCCCGGTCTGGAACGTCTTCGCCCGTCCCACCCCGGCCGACCTCGAGGCCATCCGCAAGGCCGACGAGGGGCTCAAGATCCTCGCCGCGGTGGAGGAGGCCCACAAGGCCGAGCACGGGCGCTACACGACGAAGCTCGTCGATCTGGCCCGCGCCTCCGGCGACGTGGCGGCCTTCAAGCAGGGGATGGCCGAGCTCTTCGACCCGGACGGATTCGTCCTCGAGGCGGGCGGCGGCAGCTACGCGATCAGGGCGCGCGCTCTGGACCGCCGGCGGACGGTCGTGGAAGTGGTCGGTCCCTGACGAACTCCAAGACGACGTAGTTTCCCACCGCCGCGGCGTCCTTGACCGTCGCCGGCCCTCCGCGCGTGCGGGTCACCCACTCGAGCTGGCTCTTGGGCAGCACGGCCAGGACCCGTTCGCCGTCGTTGGGCCAGAGCCGGGTCTGGTTGTCGTCGCCGAAGCGCGCTGAGAACTTCGGGAAGCGCTTGGCGTAGTGGAGTTCCCCGACCCAGTTCACCAGATCGACCGGCCGGCGCGTGTAGAACGCCACCCCTTGAAGATAGCGGTCGTAGGCCATGAGCCGGACCGGCTCGGCCGATGGCAGCGCCAGTCGCGCGTTGAGCTCGGCCGACACCGGACGCGCGCTGACCAGGGCCTCGGCGCGGCGCGCCCCCGCCAAGCCGCAGCCCAGCGCCGCTAACGCGGCCAGGGCGGCGTAGGGCATGGCCCGCTCGCCGCAGGAGGCTAGGACGGTGGCCGTGCCGAGGGCGGCCAGGCCCCAAGCCGCGGCGGATGCCGCGGCTTGGCTCAGGCCCGGCAGTTTCTCGGGGAGGATCAGATAGACGGCCGGGGCGGCCAGCAGGAGGACGGCCCCCAGACCCAGGGCCGCCTGGGCCGCCCGCCTGGGCAGGCGGCCTTCCTTTATGACGCGCGCGGTCAGGAGCGCCTGGAGCGGCAGGGCCGGCAAGAGATAGGTGACCAGCTTCGAGCTCGAGGTGCTGAAGAACAGGATCACGACGGCCGGCCAGAGCGCCAGTTGAAGGTCGCGCGGGTCGGCCTTCTTCCAGCCGACCAACGGGAGGATGAGGCCGGCCAGAGCCGCCGGGGCCCATGGGAGGAAGCCCCAGGCGTCGGTGGCGGCAAAGAACCACCAGCCCCCGGGACGGTTGTACTTGCCGGTGTCGAGGAAGCGCTGGAAGTGCTGCTCGAGGATGAATACCCGCAGGAAGCCCGGCTCCGCGGCCTCCATGCGCCAGAGCCAAGCGCCTAGGGCGGCGGCCACGACGAATGCCGTGCGGTCGCGCAGGAGCCGTAGGGCCGGCCTCCGGAGCGCGGGGAAGAGCACGAACACGGAGGCCAGCCAGGCGGCCGGCAGGACCAGGCCGATGAGGCCTTTGGCCAGAAACGCCGCTCCCATGGCGAGCCAGGCTCCGGGAGCCGCCCAGTCGGCGTCCTCCGGCCGGTGCAGGGCCCGCAGGGCGAGGGCGATGGCCCAGCTCAGCGCCGCGCAGACCGCCATGTCGGGCGTGATGAGGTGCGAGAGCCCCATGAACAAGAGCGAGCTGCCGAGGACGAGGACGGCGGCCGCTCCGGTCTGGGCCGTGTAGAGCCAGGAGGCCAGCCAGAAGACCGCCGCCAGCGTCGCCGCGGCCTCGAGCGCCAGCGGCAGGCGCGCGGCGGCCTCGCTGACGCCGAAGAGCCGGTACGAGGCCGCACCCAGCCAATAGATCAGCGGGGGCTTCTCGATGTAGGTCATCTGGTTGAGCGTGGGGATGAGCCAGTCCCCGCTCTCATGCATCTCGCGCGGCACCTCGGCATAGCGCGCGTCGTCGACCTCCCAGAGCGGATGCCCCAGGTCCCAGAACGGGGCGCTGAGCACGAGCAGGAGGGCGAGCGCCTTGAGCGGCTTCAAGGGACGATGACGACCTTGCCGAACTGCCGGCGCGACTCCAGGCGCTCGTGCGCGGCGCGGGCCTCGGCCAGCGGGAAGGTCTTGTCGACCACGGCCTTGAGGCGCCCGGAGGCGAAATGGGGTATGAGCTCGCGCAGCTCGCGCTGAGGGCCCATCTTGGCGCCGAGGACGGCCAGCTCCTTGAAGAAGACGAAGCGCAGGTCTAGCGCCGCCTCGTGGCCCGCGGTGGCGCCGCAGGTGACCAGGCGCCCGCCGGGGGCCAGCGCGCGCACCAGCTCGGGGAAGAGGGCTCCCCCCACGTGCTCGAAGACCACGTCGACGCCGCCGGGGGCTAGCTTGCGCAGAGGCTTGAGGCCCGAGGCGCCCAGCAGCAGGGTCTCGGCGGCTCCCAGCGCGCGGGCCGCGGCGAGCTTCTCCTCGGAGCTCGACACGGCGATGACGCGGGCCCCGCGCAGGCCGGCGAGCTGGATGGCCGCGGCCCCCACCCCGCTCGAGGCGCCCATGACCAGGACGGTCTCCCCCTCCCGCGTCCCGGCCAAAGCGCCCAGCATGTGCCAGGCGGTGAGGAAGGTCAGCGGCACCGCGGCGGCGGCCTCGAAGCTCAAGGCGGCCGGGATAGGGATGAGGTTCTTGGCCGGCACCGCGCAAAGCTCGGCGGCTCCGCCCCAGCCGCCCTCGGCCCCGAGGATGCTGTAGGTCCGGCAGAGGTTGTCTCGTCCATTCATGCAGGCGGCGCACTCCCAGCAGGAGACCCCGGGCGCGACCAGGACGCGGTCTCCGGCCTCGAGGCCTCCCAGCTCGCCGCCGACGAGTTCCCCGGCCATGTCCCCGCAGAGCACGTGCGGCAGGGCGATCTTATAGGCGGGGTTCCCGCGCCGGACGTGCAGGTCGAGATGGTTGAGCGCGGCGGCGCGGACCCGGACGAGGGCCTGGCCGGGCCCTGGGACGGGGTCCGGGAGCTCCCCGAACTCCACGGCCTCGGGGCCCCCGAACGCCCGCAGGACCGCCGCTCTCATGGCGGCGGCCGCTCAGGCCTGGAGGGCCGAGACGGCCTTTTCGGAGCCGGTCTGGCAGCCGATGCAGTAGCGCGCGAACGGCACGGCCTTGAGGCGCAGGACCTCGATGGGCTCGCGGCACTGCTCGCAGATGCCGTAGTTGCCCTTGTCCATCTTGCGCAGGGCCCCTTCGATCTGGTCGAGGGTGTTGCGCTCGGTGTCGGAGAGCTCGAAGCGCAGGTCGCGGTCCATCGACGCGGCGGCCTGGTCGGCCTCGTCGCCGGTGTCGGGGCCGATCTCCTCGGCCTTGTTGCGGCGCATGGCCTCGATGACGTCGGTGCGCTGATCGAGCAGCTGCTTGCGGATCGACTCCAGGTCCGATTTGGACATCGGCTTGGATTTGCGCAGGAGAGGCTTGGCGGGAGCGGGGGCCGGCGCGGCGGCCTTGGGGGCCGGCTTCGCCTTGGCCTTCGCCTTCGCGGTCTTTTTCGCGGTCTTCTTGGCCTTTGTCGTCATAAGCGCGCCTCTCTTGGAGCGGTCAGGAATCTAGCAACTAGGCCGCCCCCAGTCAACGTCTGAAACGTCCTATTTTTCCAGCACGAGGAGCTGCCCTCCGATGTGGGCGGGGTGGAGCTGGCAGTAGATCGGGTAGAGCCCGGCCTTGGCGGCCTTGAATTCGACGCTCGCCGGCTGGCCGTCGTTGGCCACCTCGGTCTTGACCCCGAAGGCGTCGATGGCGTAGCCGTGCTTGCCCGAAGGGGTGCTGTTGACCAGCTTGATCTTGACGGTCTCCCCCGCCTTCACGATCAGGGTCCCGGGGATCCACAGCTTGGAGCCCTTGTACTCGATGTTGGCCACCGAGAATTGGCGAACGGCGTCGCCCTCGGAGCGGACCGAGCGGGCGGCGAAGACGGCGGCGAGGACGGCGGACAAAACGAGCAGACGGCGCATGAGGGCCTCCTGGGGCGGCTTAGTGGCATTATAGCTAGGACGGAGCAATTTACGCGCTTCGGGCTTATGCACAGGAGTGTCCACGTGGACAGTCTTGTGCATAACGACGCCGTGCGCGAAGCGTGCACACAGCCTTGCTCCCTCTTTTCTGCCGTTTTCTGTTCGAGATCGAAGAATCGCAGCCGTTGGCGATTCTTCGATCCACGCGCCCGAAGCGCGTAAATTCCGCCGTTTCTTTTTTGGGAGAGGGCCTACGACTGCGGCTTTTTGAGGAGGTTCTGGAAGGTCGACGAGAGCATCGCCACCATCTCGTCTTTCTTGCGCAGCTGGGACTCGATGGACTGACGGTCCTTGTCCCACTCGGCATGACGGCGCTCGACGAGCTCCTTCTCGCGCAGGGAGCGCGCCACGTGCTCGGAAAGGGTCTTGAGGCGGTCCTCGAGCTCGGCGGCGTGGGCCTCGGCGCCGAGGCGGGACGCGCGCTGTTCGTTTAGCTGGCGCTGGAGCTCGAGGACCCGGCCTTCCCAGGCCCGGTCCCCCTCGGCGCGCTCGTCGATCTGGCGGCGCACCTTGGCGGCTTCCTCGGCCAGCGCCGCGAGCAGGGCGTCGCGTTCCGAGGCCAGCAGGGACAAGCGGGCTTCGCGGTCCTCGACCTCGGCGCGCGTGAGCTCGAGCTGGCCGCCCAGCGCTATGCGCTCGCCCTCGATCGACGCGGCTCGGTGGCGTTCGGCCTCGAGGCGCGCGGCCGTGCCCTCGAGCTCCCGGTGCGCCTGCATCAGGCTCTCGCCCATCGACCGCTCGACCTCGCGGCGCTCGAGGGCGTAGGTGCGCAGCTGCTCGGTGCGGGTCTTGAGGGCGCTCATGAGGTCTTTCTTCTCGGCCTCCAGCTCCTGGAGCATCAGGTCCTTGGCCTTCTGGGGCTGGCTCAGGATGGCGTGGACCTTCTCGGCCAGGCCGTGGAGGCTCTCCAGGGCCGTGGTCGTCTGGCCTTGGCGGTCCGTCACCCGGACCAGTTCGCGCTCGAGGCCGGAGATCTGTTCGTTGAAGAGCGCCTGCAGGGAGGCGCGCTCCTTGATGACGTCATGCCGGGCCCGGACGCGCTCCTCGTCGAGGGCCTCTTGGAGGGAGGCGCGCTCGCGGATCATCACCTCGAGCCGATCTTCCTGATGACGCAGTTCCTCGGCTATGCGCCGGTCCATCCCGGTCAGGCGTTCGAAAAGGGCCTCTCCCAGGCGCTCGGCGTGGGCGCGCAGCTCGTCGCGCAGGGCCTTCTCCTCCTCCTCGCGCCGGCGCGCGGCCAACGGGACCTCCTGGCGCAGTCCCTCCACCTCGCGGGCCAGGGCGCGCTGGGAGGCGGCCTCATCCTCGAGGCGCTTGAAGCCCGCGCCCAGCGAACGGACGTCCTCGCGCAAGGCCCCCATCGCCTCGGTGAAGGCGCGGATCTCGGGGGTGAGCTGGGCGCGGCCGTCCTCGGAGCGCTGGAAGGCGTCCTTGAGCAGCTGGGCCCAGGTCCCGTGCATGTCGTCGAGGCGCTTCTCGAGCGACTCGACCCGGCCCTTCTGCTCGGAGCGGTCCTCCGAGAGCTCCTGGACCGACTTCTCCTGGATGAGCTGGGCGCCGATGCGGTTGAGATGGGCCTCCACGTCCGAGCGCAGGGCCTCCTGCTGCTTCATGATGTTCTCGGAGGCGGCGGCGCGCTCGCGCTCCTTGATGAGCTCGCGCTCGATGATCTCCATGCGCGCGCGCATGTACTCCATGAGCGGGCTCTCCTCGCGCTTGACGAGAGCGGCCGGCGGCGGCGCGGGAGGCCGGGACGCGCCGGGTTGGGGAGGGATGGGGCGGTCCTCAGCGCTCACGGAACCTCCGCGCGTGCTTGGCGGGCAGGGTCCAGGTCAGGCCGAGCCGATGGGTATGGCCGAGGATGCCGAGCGGGGCGAAGGCGTAGTCTACCGAGAAGTCCCCGATCTTAAGGCCCGCCCCGGCGGTCACGCCGCGGATGCCGTCGAGGCCGCTGAAGGTGGAGCGCGAGTTGTAGCCGGCGCGCAGGAAGGCCTTGGTCTTGCTCGCCCCATCGACGGACAGCTCGATCCCCAGGGCCCCGTAGGGGGCCGCCGAGACGGGCATGAAGCCTTCCATGGCCAGGGTGAGGAACGGGCGCGGCTGGAGCGAGGCGCCGAACTTCCCTCGGAACGGCAGGGTGTCGCGGACCTTGTCGAACTTCTGCCCCTGACCGATGTTCTGGACCACGGCGCTGAAGTTGAAGGGCATCAGGGTGTCGGTGTAGTGGGCCTGCATGCCGATGTCGGCGGCCCAGCCGTCGGCGTGGGCCACCAGGTCCGAGTGCAGGTACTTGAAGTTGACGCCCAGGGTGATGTCGCGCTCCGCGTCGGTCAGGTCGCTGATGCTCTGGCCCCAGCCGATCTCGTAGACGTAGCTGCGCGGCCGGAAGGTCCCTATCTTGTTGCCGTTGATGTCGGTGTTGTCGATCGCCCCGGCGTCCAGGTAGCGCACCGCCCCGGCGAACACCGAGCTCTCGTTGTAGCGCTGGGCGTAGCTCAGGTACTGGAACCGGATGTCTGCCAAGTACTCGTTGTGCATCGCCCCGATCGAGGTGCGCGGGACAAGGGCCAGGCCGGCCGGGTTCCAGTACATGGCGTAGGCGTCGTTGGTGAGGGCGGAGTAGGCTCCCCCCATGGCCATGCCGCGGGCGTCCACGTCGAGGTTGAGGAACTCGGACCCGGCCGTGCCGGTCGCGTGGTCCGAGAAATCGCCGCCCGCCGCGCGGGCCGAGGGCGCCGCGAGCGCGGCGGCCAGGAGGACCGCTAGGACTCGCCGGGTCACCGGACCACCGCCAGCTTGAGGATGCGCTTGGTGCCGCCCGACTCGATGACGGCGAGATAGATGCCGCTGCCCACAGGGCGGCCGACCTTGTTCTCCGCCCGCCAGGTTACGAGGCCCGAGAAGTTCGCCTGCTGGTCGAAGACCTCTTCGCCGTGGAGCGTGAACACGCGGACCCGGGAGTTGGCGGGTATGTGGTCGAAGGTGAAGTAGCCCTGGCTCGAGGTGTAGAGCGGGTTCGGGAAGACGCGCGCCTCCTCGACCGAGCCGCTGGCGGAGAGCTGCTGGAGCTGGAAGTCGGTGAAGTGGTTGGTGCGGGCGTAGACGATGTTGTTGACCGTGTCGACCGTGCTCTCGAGAGGTACGCAGGAGCGCGTGTTCTCATCGAAGCGGGCGATGCCGAGGGTGGTCAGGGAGCCCACCTCGGCGGGGATGTATTGGAGCCCGATCTCCACCGGGACGCTGGGCTGGACGCCGGCGGGAAGGGTGACGATGCTGATGCGCGCCGGGATGGCGCCGCACCGGTTGGCCGCCGGCACGTCGGCCAGCGCGTGGGAGCTCACGAAGATCCGGGTGGTGCTCTCGAAGGCGCCGGGAAATATCCGCATCTCGAGGCGGCGCCCGTTGCCGAGCGTGCCCGAGAGGATGGTCTGGACGGTCGTGCCGGCCAGCACGGAGAGCGACCCGGCCGGTCCTCCGCCGTTGTCGGTGAACGCCTGGGTCGACGCCGCGGAGGTCTCCTGGCCGAAGAGGTTTCGGGCGGTGACGCGGATCGTGTAGTTCGAGCCGGTGATGAGGCTGCCGATCCGGGCCGTCGCGGAGGTGAACCCGGCAGCGAAAGCGATATGGGTGGAGAAGTCGTTGACGAAGTTGTCGCTCGAGTAGAGCACCTGATACTGGGTCGTCAGCGGGTTGCCGTTGATGCCCCAGGAGATGCCCAAGGCCGACGGCTCCACCGAGGTGATCTGGGCGTCGATGGGCGGCTTGGCGAGCGTGAACGTGCTTCCGAGCGCCGTGAAGCCGGTGTACTTGCCGTCGCCGTTGAACGCGGCGACTTGCAGGACGTGGGGCGTGTTGGCCTGGAGCCCGGGGATGTCCGCCGTCAGCGCGGCGATGCTCGATATCTGGACCGGGGTGAGCGCCCCGTTGACGAACATCTGCAGGTGGTAGAGGGTTCCCGGCGGGTTTGAGTTGGCCAGCCACTGGGCCCGGAAGCTGCCGGTCGTCACGGTGATGACGCCCGGTTGGCCGGCGGCGGGGGTAGCCGCCCGGGTGAATGTCGTGGCCGAGGCCGAGAGTTGGCCGTTGCCGCCGGGCATGATGGCGCGGACGCGGATGCTGGCGGAGGTGTTCGTCGAGAGCTGGGTCTGCGTGAAGGCGGCGCCGGCCGATGAGGAGAGGAACACGCCGTTGGTCGCCGAGAAGACGTCGTAGCCGAGGGCCTGGGAGATGGGATCCCACGACCAGAAGATCGACTGCTCGCTCTGGGCGATGCCCTGGAGGTTGTTGATGCCGCTGACCGCGGTCAGGACGGTCACGGTGGCGAACACCACCTGCCCGTCGCCGGCGACGTTGTAGGCCGCGATCTTGATCAAGGAGGAGGTGTCGGGGCCCAGGCCCACCTGCAGGAAGCTTTCCGTCCCGCCGCCGCTGCGCGCCAAGGTAGAGATGAAAACGCCGCTGGTGGCGGAGTAGATCGAGTAGCCGTCGAAGGTCCCCGAGGCCGCGGGCCAGGTCCAGACCACGGAGGAGGCGCCGACGGCCGTGCCCGAGGGGACGCCGGGGGCGCCGGTGGGGGCCGGGGGACCGACCTGGACCATGGCGCTCTGGGAGAACTGGGAGTTGGCCGCCACGCGCAGGCCGTACCAGCCCAGCGGCAGGGTGGAGCTCGAGAGCGGGATGTGGAACGTCAAGGAGGAGTCCATGTTCTGCCATGAGTTGAGCCCGTTGTGGAACATGGCGCTGGTCAGGTCGATCATCCAGCCGGAGTCGTTGGAGGACGAGGAGGCGCCGTCGATGCGCGACATGTAGACCCGCGGGTGGGCGTGGGAGGAGTTGCCCGAGCCCGACCCGCCGCCGGAGGCCTCGGTGACGCCCTTGAAGTTCGAACCGGTCGCCGTCACCGGGGTCCCGGGCAGGAAACGGTTCGGGGTCGTGAACTGGATAGCCGGGCGCCGCGGGACGCCGCCGGCCTGCGTCACCACGTCGGGGAAGGCGCCGTAGTATTGGATCTCGGCGCTGGCCTGGTAGCTCAGGCCGTCGAAGCCGCCGGCGTGGAGCAGGAAGCCGTCCCGGAGCAGGACGGTGCCGCTGTCGCCGCGGGCCTGAGGGAGTCTGCCCTGCATCTGGAACGACGAGAAGTCGACGTCGAAGCCCTCGTCGTCGATGATCGGACCGCCGAGCGCCGTGAAGCCTCCGGCGATCAGGATCTTTCCGTCGGGCAGGAGCGTCGCCGTGTGGTTGAGGCGCGGGATGCCCAGGTCGTTGCCGATGGCGGTGGTCCGCGTCCAGGTGTTGGTCGCCGGGTTGTAGATCTCGGCCTGGCCGATCTCGCCGGTGCCGTTGTTGCCGCCGATGACGATCACGCGGCCGTCGCGCAGGAGCGTCGCGGTGTGGGAGTGCCGCCGGGTGTTGAGGGCCCCGCCGGCCGCCCAGGTCCAAGTCTGCGGGTTGAAGAGCCAGCTCGTCTGCAGGACCCCGCTGGTCGCGTTGAGTCCGCCGACCACGAGGATGCGCCCGTCGCGCAGCAGGGTGGCCGTGAACTGGGCGCGCGCCTCGGGGCCGCCGGCCCCGGCCCCGATCGCAGGCGCCCCCACCCATTTGTGGCCGGTGGAGAAGAAGACCTCGGTCCCGGACAGGTACTGCCCGTTGGCGAAGCCGCCCATGACCAAGAGGTTCCCGTCGGGGAGGAGGACCGAGGAGTGATAGGCCCGCGAGGAGCCCATCGGCGCGGTCGGGACCCAGGCCGCGGAGTCAGGGTAGAAAATGTCGGCGTGGTTGGTGACCCCGGTGGAGTTGGTCACCGTCGTGAAGCCTCCGACCGCCAGGACCGTGCCGTTGGTCAGCAGGGAGGCGGTGTGGTGGCTGCGGCGCTGCTTCATGTCGGCTGCCTGCGACCAGGTCCGCGGACCCGGGTTGAAGAGCTCGCTGGTGACCAGGGCGCCCGAGGCGTCGGAGCCTCCCGCCGCGAGGACCTTCCCGTCGGGCAGGAGCGTGAGGGTGTGGTTGCTGCGCGCGAAGTTCAGCGGTCCCACGGCCGTCCACGGGGTGGCCGACTCCTGGGTCAGGATGTAGGCCAAGCCCGGGCCCCTGGCCGTGTAGGTGAAGTTCCTGCAGTCGGCGATGCTCGCGCAGTTGCGCCCTCCATAGATGAACTCGTCGCCGTTGGGGAGCAGGATCTCCGAGTGGTTGAAGACCTCGGGTCCGGGCGGGATCCCGGGGACGCCGAAGCTCCAGGTGTTGGCGTTGGGGGCGTAGCGTTCCTGGTCGGTGAAGATCATCTGCTTGATCACCACCGTCGTGATGTCGACGTCGAAGGTGGCGTCGGCCACGCTGGCCCGGTCGGTGACGTAGAACAGCTTGAGGGTCAGCGAGGTGAGCTTGATCCCGGAGACGTCGATGGTCTTGTTGATCACCGTGCTCGTGCTGTTGGTGACCGTGCCCGAGAGGTTCTTGAAAGTCAGCGGCAGGTCCGCGAAGTAGCCGATGATCGAGTCGAAGCCGACCGTGGGGTTGCCGACGATCGAGGCGATGCCCGAGGTCAGCTTGATGTCGAAGCCCTGGATGAGGTCGCTCGAGGCCCGGGCGATGTTGCCGTTGGTGATGATGGCGACGCCGGTGACGATCTGGGCGCCGAAGTCGCTGGCCGGGAACGGGACCCGGACCCGGACGCCGGCGATGTCGGTGGCCACGAGGGTACCCGAGGCGATGTTGATGGTGGCTCCCGCCGGGACATTGACGAGGGTGACGACCTGGCTGTTGATGTTCAGGTCCGCGTCGGGGCTGGCGCTGACCGACTGCGGGATGAAGCGCACGATGCCGCTGAGGGTCGAGTCGAGCGTGAAAGTCTGGCTTCTGAGCTTGCCCCCCTGGATCGTCGCCCCGTCGATCGACGCGTTGGCGTTCTGCCCGGCGCCGCCCGGGGGCAGGATATAGTCGAACTCCGCCTTGAGGTCCGTCAGCGTCACGGTCGGGCTCGAGAAGCGCAGTTCGCCGTCGACCACGCGCCCGGTCGCCAGGACGGAGAGCGTGGTTTCGGGCATCACTCTGAGGCTGCTCAAGGCGCCGTTGACCGTGGCGTCGGTCCAGTGGTTCGGGTTCGGGGTCATCCTCAGCGTCGAGGGGCTCTCGAAGACCTGGCTCCCGAGGAAGTAGCTGGTCGTGATGTTCCCGAGCCCGCCGTAGATGTTGACGCGCCCCTCGCCGACCAGGTTCGCCGTGTGGTGCATCTTCCTCGCGGCCATCGGGGCGGCCGGCGAGATGGTGTTGGAGTTGGCGTCGAAGATCTCGACGGTGGACAGGATGCCCTGGTTCTCCAGGGCGTTGAAGTTGTTGGCGCCGCCGGCGATGAGGACCTTCTGGTTGCCCATCTGGGTGGCGGAGTGCCAGGCGCGGGCCTGGATGAGGGCGGGGCCGGCCGACCAGCCGTTGGCCACGGGGTCGTAGACCTCGGTCGTCACCGCGAAGCCCCCGCCGGCGGCGCGATAGCCGCCGACGGCCAGCACGCGTCCGTTGTGGAGCAGGCTGGCCGTGTGGCCGGCGCGCTCCATCGACATGACGCCGGCCGAGCCGCAGGCGGTGGTCGTGAAGCTGTTGGTCTGCGGGTCGAAGAGGTCGCAGTCGGTGGTGACGGCTCCGGCGGTCGTCGTCTGGCCTCCCGTGATGAGGACCCTGCCGTTGGGCAGGAGGGTGGCGGTGTGGTTGAAGCGCGGCACCTGCATCGCCCCCACGTTCGTCCACTGGGTGGTGCGCGGGTCGAAGACGACGCCGACGCTGCAGATAACGGCCCCGGCGTCGCAGTTGGCGGCGCTGATCGCGGGGGCGATGCCGCCGGACACCAGGACGCGGCCGTCGGGCAGGAGGGTGGCCGTATGGGACGCGCGCGCGATGGGGAGGCTCGTAAGGGCGATGTAGGCGGGGTTGGTCGTCCTATACACCTCGACGGTGGCCAGAGGGGTCCCCGCCGTGTTCATCCCGCCCACCAGCAGGACGTTGCCGTCGGGCAAAAGCGTCATAGTGTGGTTGTAGCGCGCCGTCTGGGCGTGGGCCTTCCCCCCGTAAAGGAGGAGGGTGGCCGCGAGGATGCCGAGTCGAGTTCGGGTGCGCAACATAAGTCCGACCGGAGGCGGCGCGCCCATATGCGCCGTCCGTCGGTGGCTCCCCGAGTTTAGCCGGGGGGTGTTACAAAATCAATAACGGTCAATCGCCGGGCAGGACTTCGACGGTCTGGGAGGCGCTCAGATGCTTGCCTTTCTCCTCGACCACTTCAAAACGGTACTTGTAGGTCTGACCTATGTTCAGGTAGACCGTCGTGGCCCAGACGCCCTTGGAATCCTTGAACATCATCTTGCGTCCGCCGCTGCGCACGAGGAAGGGCCCTATGAGGTAGACCTCCTTGGCGGCCGGGAAGGCGTGGGTGAAGGGCACGGGGCGGGTCTGGCGTTTGGCCTCCGAGGCCTTGGTGGCGCCGCTGAGTTTGGGGGCGGCGGTCCGCTGCGGCGGCGGGGCAGCCAGCACCGACGGGCGTCCGAGGGGCACCGCGGCCTCGGGCTTCTTGACCTCGGCCGACCGAGCGTTATCGCGAGGAAGTGCCGCCTCCGAGGTCTTGGGGGCGGCCTTGGCCGGCTCCGGCTTCGGCTCTTCCTTAGACGGTTCCGGCTTGGCGGGCTCGGCGGCCTTGGGCGGCGGCTTCTTGGCCTCGTGGCGGGTCGGAGGCGGGATCACGGGGTCCGCGGTCAGATGCGACACGACGCGCCAGCCGAGGATGCCGGCGCAGGCAAGCGCCAGCAGGACGTCGGCGGCGACGAGCTTCTTCCAGACGTCGGTGTGGGTGGAAACCTTGGGCTCGGGACGCGAGGCCGGGGGCTCCTCGTTGGAAAGGCCCTTTTTCAGCCCTAGGAAGTCGAACGCGGCCACGGCGGGATTCTAGCGCTTGCCCCGGTAGGCGTCAAGGCGCGGGCAGCCGTGTGGCCGAGAGCCCCTTGGACCAGGCGCGCTGCTCGAAGCCCGTCAGGGGGCGGGATATGAGGCGCGCGTCGCCGTCGCGCCCCAGCCAGACCTGGTCGCCGCGCATGGCGAAGGCGGAGAGCTGGGTCCGGCCCTCATCGAGCTCGCGCAGGCCGTAGGAGGCGATCAGGCTCAGGAACTTGTCGTAGCGGTGGCGGTGGATGAGGCGGTTGGCGGTGTCGGCGGACCAGAAGCGCTCGGCGTCGGCCCACAGCCCGACCACCGGGAACTCCATCTGGTAGGACGAGACGACGCTCAGACGGTCGTCGAGCGAGTGCCGGTAGACGCGGCGCTGGGCCGCGTCGGCCGACCACAGGCCCGCGCCGTCATGAAAGAGCGCCGAGGGCTGGGGCCCGGGGCTGGCCCAGGTCCCGGTCAAGACCAGCTCGCCGCCCTGGCGGTGCCAGCGCTGGATCTGGCGCGCCCAGGAGTCGGTGATGAAGACGTCATCGCCCGAGACGGCCAGGCCGGTCGGATGGACCCCGTCCAGCGGGAAGCGCTCGGCGATGGCCATGGCCCCCCCCTTCTCCTCGAGGCGGAAGACGGCCTGCTCGTGCCAGTCGCTGACCCACAGCGAGTCGCCCTGCCAGAACATGCCGGTCGGATGCGAGAAGCCCAGCAGATGGTCGCGGCCGGGCGCCGAGGACTCGGGAGCAACTGCGGTCCGGCGGACGACCAGCGCGGCCGAGCCGAGGGTGAGGGCCAGGGCCGCCGCGGCCAGCCAGGGCCACCGGCGCGGGACCTTGTGGACGAGCGCGCTCGGCTTTCGGCGCTCCTCGACCGGCATGTCGGGGTCGAGCTCGGAGCGCAGGGCGTGCAGGGCGCGGCGGTAGTGGCGGCGCAGCTCCTCGAGCTGCTCGGCGGCGTCCTTGGCGCCGGAGGCGCGGGTCTCCGCGAAGGCCCGCTCGAGCTCGCTCAGGCGGTCCTCGCGGCGGCGCGCCTCCTCGGCGCGCTCGGCCGCGCGCTCCTCGGCGGCCTTGCGCAGGGCGGCGAGATGGGCGGCGGTCTGGGCCGCCAGGGCGGCCTCGTGGGCGCGGACCAGGGCCGCGCGCTCGGACTCGGCCGCCTTCGCCTCCTCGATGGCCTTCGCGCGCACCGCGGCCAGCTCGGCCTCGAGGGACCCGCCGCGCCGGGCGACGGCGGCCTCGAAGCGCGCCTGGAGCTCCTCGCGCTCCTTGGAGAATGCGTCGCGCAGGCGCCGGGCTTCCTCGCCCAGCGCGTCGGTCTGGCGGGCGTGGGCCAGCTCGCGTCCGCGGGCCGCGTCGGCCTCGCGGGCGAGGGTCTCCGCGAGTCGCGCGGCGGCCTCGGTCAGGGCTTCTTCGTGCTCGCGAGCCTGGCGGGCCAGGGCGGCGTCGCGGTCGGCGTGAAGGCGCTGGACGTCCTCGGCGTGGCGGGCGCTGAGTGCGGCCTCGCTGGCGCGCAGGTCGTCGTTGCGCCGCTTCTCCTGGGCCTCGAGGGCCTGGGCCAGCTCCTCCTGCTGCTGTCGCAGGCGGACGCGCAGGGTCTGAACCTCCTGGGCGTGGGCTTCGACCTCCTTGCGTCCGTCGCCGCGTGAGCGCTGGAGCGCCTCTTCGAAGTGGCGGCGCAGGGCCTCGAGGTCGGACTCGGCCTCGCGCCGGCCCTCGAGCTCGCGCTCGTGGAAGCGCTTCTCGAGCTGACGCAGGGCGTCGGAAAAGCGCTCGGCGTCGACCCGCCGCAGCTGGGTCTGCTCGTCGATGAGCTTGGCGCGCTCGCCCTCGAACTCGCGGACCGCGGCGGCGGCGTGGTCGCGCACGGCCTGCAGCTCGGCGGCGACCTTGGCCAACTGCTCGGCGCCGTCGCGGCGCAGGGCCTCGACCACGGCCTCGTATTCGTCGGCGATCCGGGCGCGCAGCGTGTTGCGCTCGCCCACCCAGGCCACGCGCTCGGCCTGGAAAGCGGCCTCGCGGCGGCCGACCTCGGCCCGGGCGTCGGCCAGGAGGGCCTCGGCGGCGGAGGCCGAGGCGGCGGCGCGGCCGCGCACCACCTCGAGCTCCTGGGCGTGCTCCATGCGGCGCTCCTCGTCGCGCTCGAAGTAGGAGGCTTCGGCCTGCTTGAGGGAGTTCTCGAGGGCGGCCAGGGTGCTCTCGCGCTCGACGAGCCGGGCGTCGAGCGCGGCGCGCTCCAGGTCCCAGCGCCCGGCGGCCCGGACGGCCTCGGCCATGCGCGCCGCGTCGGCGGCCTTGGCCTCCTCGCCAAGGCGCGCCTTGAGACGGTCCAGGTCCTCGGTCAGCTCGCGGCGCTTGGCGGCGTACTCGTGCTCGAGGATGAGCAGGCGCCGCTGGTACTCGTCGGCGGTCTTGGCCGCCTCGAGGTGGGTCTGGGAGCGGAACTGGTCGTAGCGCTCGCGCTCGGCCTTGAGGCCGCCGGCGTGCGACACCTCTATGCGCTCGAGCTCGGCGTGAAAGCGCCTCTGGGCCTCGGCCAGCGAGGCGGAGTAGACCGACTCCATCTCGGTCAGCCGCTTGGAGTTCTCCTCCACCTCGCGCTTCTGGGCGGATTCGGCCTCCTCGAGGCGGCGGCGCACGCGCGACTCGAGCGTGGCGCGCTCCTCGTCGAGTGCCGCGCGGCGCTTGACGAACTCGGCCACGTCGACCTCGCCCTTGAAGAGGTCGTTGAGGATGCGCTGCATATCGCCGACGAAGCGCTCCTTCTCGGCCAGCTTCTTGAGGCGGTCCTCGATGGTCTTCTTATAGTTGTCGAGCTCGCCCTCGGACTTCTGACGCACCTCGTAGGACTTCTGCAGGAGCTCCTGCACCTCGGCATGGGAGCGCTCGAGCCCGCGGATGCGCTCCAGCGCCCAGCGCAGGGTCATCCGCGCGGTGTCGAGGCTGCCTATGTTCTCGAGCAGCAGCTCGGGATCGTCAGGGGACACGCTGTCGGGCATCCTCGGGAGGGTAACAGGGGGGTGCGGCTATTTCAACGGCTAAATTGTTACGGGATCAGGCGTCCGCGGAGGGCTCGGACTTCTTCCCCTTCTTCCCGCCCTCTTCGGCGTAGTCCGAGTGGTAGTAGTAGTAATAGTAGTAGTAATCCCCGTACGACCCCGCCTTCGAGGTGACCTGGTTGACCACCGACCCCGCCAGCCTCAGCTTGCTCTCGCGCAGCTTTTGCACGGCCTTGGTCGCCAGCGTGGCGTTGGTCGCGCCGAACTTGACGACAAACAGCGCGGCATCGGCGTGGTGGCCCCAGAGCAGGGCGTCGGTGATGGGGAAGATCGGGGTGCCGTCGATGAGGATGCGGTCGTAGCGGGTCCGCGCCCACTGCACGAGCGCCCCGGCCCGCGGCGTGCTGAGCAGCTCCGACGGGTTGGGCGGGATATGTCCGCAGATGAGCACGTCGAGGTTCGGGGTGCCCGAGGGCCGGACCAGCGCCGACGCCTCTTCCGCATCCTGCGAATGGGCCAGGAAATGGCTGAGTCCCTGCTCGCGCGAGACTTGGAAGCGCCGGTGCAGGTTGGGGCGGCGCAGGTCGCCCTCGATGAGGAGGACCTTCTCGCCGAGCTGGGCGACGACCATGGCGAGGCTGACGGCCATGAAGGTCTTCCCCTCCCCCTGGCCGGTGCTGGTGACGAGCATGACCTTCTGCTCGCGGCCGGCCGCCGAGAAGCCGATCATCGTGCGTATGTTCTTGAGCGCCTCGCCCGTAAACGACTTGGGTCCGGAGAGCAGCTCGGAGTAGATGGCGGCCGAGTCCCCGGTCAGCGTCGCCTTGGGGACCGAGCCCAGGAAGGCCAGCCCCAAGCGGCGCTCGATGTCCTCTTGGGTGTGGAGGGTCTGGTCGAGGGCGTCGATTCCCAGCGCGATCAGATATCCTCCGAAGAGGCCCAGGAGGGCCGCCAAGGTCAGGGTCCGCGATTTTCGCGGCTTGAAGGGACCTCCCGGGACCTCGGCGGGGTCGACGATGCGCACGTTGTTGCCGAGCAGGCGTCCGGAGAGGTCGGCCTTCATGACGTCGATGACCTTGAGGGTCTCGGCGTCGAGCCGGGTCTTGAGCGTGGTCATCTGGGACTTGAGGCGGATGAGCTCGGGGTGCTCGGGGGTGTAGCGGCCGGAGAGCTCGCCGTAGCGCGCCTCGAGGTCGGCGTAGGCCCCCTTGAGGTTCTGGATGAGCGGGTTGTTGACCACCGGCGGCAGGGACTCGTAGCCGGTCACCGGCCGTCTGGCGGCCGAGGGCGCGGCGGACTCCCCGTCGGGGAAGAGGGCGCGCAGGATGTCCTTTGAGATGTAGAGCTTCGACTCGATATTCTGGTCGACGAAGGCCTCGGCCAGCCCGTTGGCGATCTTGGCGGCCAGCTCGGGCGAGAACGACTCGGCGGAGATGTTGACCAGGCGGCTCGAGCGCAGCGGGGTGATGGTGATGAGGCCGGCCAGGGAGCCGGGGCCGCCCGGGAACTCGGGTTCCTCGGAGAGCTTGAGGCGCTCGTAGACGGTCTTCATGAGCGAGCGGCTCGTGAGCAGGCGGTACTGGGTCTGGTAGTAGTCGTCGGCCGAGGTCTCGACCATCATCCCCTCGGTGTTGAAAGCCTGGGGGCGCTTCTCCTTCTCGATGAGGATCATCGCCGTGGACTGGTACACGGGGCGCGCGGTATAGACGAAGACGGCCGCACCCAGTACCACGGCCGTGAACACGGCGGCGATGATCCAGCGCCGGCGCGAGAGGACCTGGATGTACTGTGCCAGGTCGATGTCGAGGCCTGTGTCGACGGCGGGCGCGGGGTCGGCCATCAGAAGATGCTCTCCGGGACGTAGATGACGTCGTTGGGCTCGAGCAGGACGTCTTTGGACTTATCGCCCCGCTTGGTGATGGCGGTGATGTCGATGAGGATGGCCTGGGTGCCGCGGCCCTTGCGGATGACCCGGGTCTTGTCGACCGCCGCGTACTGCGTGAAGCCGCCGGCGAGGATGATGGCCTCGAGCACGCTCAGGCGCGCCTCGGTGGGCAGCGGGTAGGAGCCGGGCTTGGCGACCTCGCCCAGGACGTAGACCTGCTTGTTGCCGTACTCGGTGATGAAGATCGAGACCTGCGGCGAGATGATGAAGCGGCGCAGGCGCTCGGTGAGCGCGCGCTCGGCCTCGGCCACACCCAGCCCGGCCACGGAGATCGTGCCGGCCAGCGGCATGCCGACCGTGCCCTCCGGGCTGACGCGCACCTTGCGGTCGAGGTCCTTCTCCTGGTAGACGGTGATCTCGAGCAGGTCCGCGGGTCCGATCTTGTAGCTGGAGCGCTCGCGCTCGACGCGCTCGAGGGCGTCGGCCAGCGAGGCGCGTTCCTTTTTGTCCGTCGGGGGCGGGGCCGGCTTGGCGGCAAGCTCGGCGCCTTCAGGGACCGGCACGGAGGCGCGCGGGGCGTCGCCGACCTGCAGGGAGAGGCAGCCGCAGAGTAGGGCGGCTAGCGCGGCTGGAGCCAGACGCCTCATGCCCCGCAGCCTCGGGCTATCGCGCCCCAGCTTCCCTGGGCCTTCAAGATGAGCTCGGCGACCTCGCGCAGCGCGCCGTCACCGCCCCGGGCTTTCGTGACGAAGCGCGCCGCCTTCTTGAGTTCGGGTCGGGCGTTGGCCACCGCCACGCCGAAGCCCGCGCGCTTGATGAGCGGCAGGTCGGGGAGGTCGTCGCCGATGAAGGCCGCCTGGTCCTCGCGCAGGCCGGCCTCGCGCAGGATGCGCTCCCAGGAGGCGACCTTTTCGACCTGGCCTTGGACGATGTAGGACATGCGCAGCATCTTGGCCCGCGCGGCCAGGCCCTCGGAGCTGCGGCCGCTGATGACGCCGGTCTTGACCCCGTGCGTCGCCAGCCAGACCAGGCCCAGGCCGTCCTGGGTGTCGACGCCCTTGAGCTCGACGAGCTCCCCCTTCTTGTCGACGAGGTGGTAGAGCTTCCCGTCGGTCAGGACGCCGTCGACGTCCATCAGCACGAGCTTGAGCCCGCGCAGGACGGAGCTAGAGCTTCGAGCCGTAGCGCTTCTCAATGGCGGTGACCTTGTCGCGGCGGCGGGTGTGGCGCTGGGCGTCGGAGAATCGGGCCTTGAGCCAGGCCTCGAGGACCTCCATCGCCAGGGACTCCCCGATGATGCGCGCCCCGAGGCAGAGGATGTTGAGGTCATCGTCCTCGACGCCCTGGCGGGCGGAGAAAGTGTCGTGGCAGACCGAGCCGCGCGCCCCGGGGACCTTGTTGACGGCTACCGCCGCCCCGACGCCGGAGCCGCAGACCATCACGCCGCGCTCGGCGCGGCCCTCGGCGACCGCGCGGGCCACCTCGAGGGCGAAGTCGGGATAGTCGCAGGCGGCCAGGGAGTCCGTCCCTACGTCGAGGATCTCGTGGCCGAGCGCCCTGAGGCGTTGGGCGACGGGGCCCTTGAGCGGGAAGCCGGCATGGTCGGCGCCGAGCGAGATCTTCATTTCCGTGATGATAGCAATTCGACCGCGCGGCGAGCGGCGTAGGCCTCGGGAGTCTCGGTCGGGGGAGCGAGGCGGAAGCGCCGCCCGAGCCGGCGCAGGAGCAGGGCCTTGAACCAGCGGTCGGCGGCCAGACCGCCGTGCAGGCAAAGCGGGACCGTGCCCGGGAACAGGCCGCGCGCGGCGCGCTCGGCCAGCGCGGCCAGGTGCCTCGCGGCCTCCTCCGCCAAGGCGCGCTCGGCGCGGGCGCCGCGGCGGGCCCGCCTCAAGACGCCCGGCGCCAAAGACGAGACCGCCGCCACGACGTCGGGGCGCCGCGCGTAGCGCATCGCCTCGGGGTCGCCGCGGCCGTCGAGCCAGCGTCGGCCGAGCCAGAAGCCGGAGCCCTCGTCGCCCAGCAGGGGACCCCGTCCCCCCGCGCGGCCCGTCCGGCCCCTAGGCCCCACGGCCAAAGCCGCGGAGCCGGTGCCGGCGATGAGCAGGACTCCCGGGCCTCCGCCGAAGGCGGCGTCGCGGGCCAGCTCGAGGTCCCCGGTGACGACCAGGCGCCGGGTCAGGCGCGAGAAGTCTCGGCGCCAGTGGGGCGGGGCCACGCGACCGCCGGCGCCCTTGGCGCCGGCCACCAGCGCGTCGGCGCGGACGAGGCCCCAGCCGCGCAGCAAGGCCTCGAGGGTCCGGGCGGGGGTCCGTCCCGCCAGGGCGACGCGGGCGCGGCGGGGACGGCGGTCATTCTCGAGGAGGACGGCGCTGACCCAGGTGCCGCCGATGTCGGCGCCTACGGCTCGGCTCATCGCGGAGTTTTGTAGGTGGCTTTACGCTCGGCCTCGCCCTGGACGAGGACCAGGGCCTGCTCGAGGGCGCGCGTCCAGCTCACGGCCGCGTCGCGAACCTCGAGCGAGGCCTTGGCGTCCATCATGCGGTCGATCATGTCCTCGATGAGGTGGCGGCGGGCCTTGTTGGAGTCGTCGAGCCTCACCTCGACGCGCGCCTCGTGTCCGCGCTTGATGGGCAGGAGGCGCGCCTCGAGCACCCCGAGGGCGATGACCTTGGTGGGCTTGACCTCGAGGGGGTCCTTGCGCAGGATGTCGCGTGGGAACGGCACGGCGTAGCTGCGCCCGGCGATCTTCACGTGGAGGTTGGCCTGGACGAAGCCCAGCGGGTTGCGCGTCGGATGGAGCCGGTAGACGTCGGGCTCGATGCGCAAGAGGGTCGTCTCGTTGGCCCGGACCCGGACCCGGTAGCGCTCGTTGGGGGACTCGAGGTTGATCCACAGGGCGGCGTCCCGAGTCTCGCCGTCGGGGACTATGACCCGTCCGCGGACCAGGACGGCCGAGTAGCCGAGCGTGGCCGGGCCGTAAAGCTCCGGCGCCGTGCCGCGGCAGCTCAGCGCCGAAGCCGCGAGGATCAAAGGCAGTATCCGACGCATTGTCGTCATCATAGCTTAACGTTCCGCCTCAATAGCGCAAGCTGCCGATCTCGACGCCGGTGTAATAGGAGCGCAGGATCTCCGCGAAGGATTGGCCCTTGAGGGCGCGGCCCATGGCGCCCGACTGGCAGAGCCCCACGGCGTGTCCCCACCCCCCTCCGTAGAAGACGTAGCGCGCCGGCCGACCCCGGACGTCGTACTCCGCGTCGATGATGAAGAGCGAACTGCGCTGGGAGCCGGGGCCGAAGAGGCCGCGTATGCGGATCTCCGACTCCACGCGCTTGGAGGCCTTGGAGCCGCGCACCTCGACGCCGTTGAGATGCCCGGACTTGGCGCGGCGCAGCGGCTGGATCCACTTGAGCGTCCCGGTCTTCAGGCTGCGGTCGAGCCGGGTCTCGAGCTCGGATGCGGTGATGACCCGCGCCCAGCGGAAGTGCGAGGGGTGGATGTAGGCCGACGGCGCGCAGAAGGCAGGCGGGGTGGTGCGCAGCCACTGCCGGAGCTCCCACGGCGACCAGGGGGAGCCGGCCTCTACGGGAGCGTCGGGCCGCCCCTGGAGGTAGGGCGTGGCCCCCCACCCGGAGATCTCGCCGGAGGCCTGGGCGTGCCCGCCGCAGTTCGAGGAGTAGAGTACGCTGACCGGCCTGCCGTTCCAGGTCACGATCCGGCCGCGGGTCCCCTCCACGACCGCGCGCGAGCGCTCGGTCTCGGCCTTCACGCCGGAATATACCTGGCAGTGCTGTCCGTCGCAGAGCTCGTAGGCGTCCTCGCGGTGGCGCGGGGTTCCCTGGCGGATGTAGAGCGCGTGGGTCCGGGCCAGCACGGCCTGGGCCTTGAGGGCTTCCATCGGCGAGTTGATCGGCATCTCGGCCGACAGGACGCCGTGGGTATAGCTCTCGAGGTCGACGACGTTGACGAGCTTGAAGCCCTGCTTATAAAAGGACACCTCGAGCGCGCCCCGGAGGCGGCGCTCGAGGCCGCGGGTGCGTCCCGGCGCCCCGGGCCACTTCTCGCGCACCCACAGGGGCTCGCGCCCCAGCGGCTTGATGATGAGCGCCCCGCGCGAGCGCCCGGCGATGAGGCCGTCGGCGTCGGCCAACTCCATGGTCGGCTTTTTACCGGGCGCGAGGCGCAGTTCGAGCCTCTGGCCGGGGGCGGCGCGCGCTACCCGCCGAGGCCCCTCGTAGGCCTCGAAGCCCAACGGGGCCTCGAGCCAGAGCCCGCGCCAGTCGAGCGGCCGCCCCATCCCCGTGGTGCCGACCCCGACCCGCATGACCGGCACGCGCGCGCTGGGCGGCAGCGGCGCGGCCACCTGGGCGGGCGAGGCGGCATGGGCGGGCGGCCGCCAGACGGGTTCCGGGGTCGGGCGCGGCGCGGCGCGCGGGCTGTCCTTGAGGCGCGGTCTCAGCGCCGCGGCCAGGCGCAGGTAGTCCTCGTGCTGGGGGTCGTTGGAGAGCAGCTTGTCGAGCTCGGCCAGTGCCTCGTGGACGCGGTTGACGCGCGAGAGCGACCGGGCCAGGCGGAAGCGCGCCGCCGTGAAGTAGGAGTCGGCCGAGGCGGCGCGGTCGAAGGCGGCGATGGCCTTGGCGTGCTCGCCGGCTTCCTCGCGGACGTGGCCGAGCCAGAACCAGGCGATCGGCAGCTTGGGCGCCACCTCGACGGCGCGCAGGAGGAAGGTCTCGGCGGCGGCGGGACGGTTAAGGGCCAGCGCGACGCGGCCGCGTGCCACCAGCGCCAAGGGATCGGCGGGCCGCGCGGCCAGGGCTTTGTCGAGCTCGGCCCGGGCCTCGCCGAGCCGGCCGCGCCGGAGCTCGAGCTCGCCGAGCTCGGCGCGCACTGCATGGGACTCGGGAGATTCTTTGAGCGTCCGGCGGTACCAGGCTGCGGCCTTGGCGGGTTCGCCGATCGAGTCCCAGACCACGGCGCCGTTGATCCAGGCTTCGAGGAGGTCGGGTTTGCGGCGCAGGGCGGACTGGTAGGCCTTGATGGCCTCCGGTCCCTTACCGGCGAAGGCCAGGCGGTGGCCCTGGAGCACGTCGTTCTGGGCGGCGGCGGCGGGGGCCTGGGCCGGGGCGGTGGGCTTGACCTCGGCGGTCATGCCGGCCGCGAGCAGAAGAGCGCCTCCTCCGACGCGCGTGAGGACGCGCATGAGCGTCATGAGGAAGAGTGTAGGCACTCGGTGTTTCCGGTCTAAGGCGGGTTTGTTACGTAGTTGCGTATTCCTTATATCAAAGGGCCGGGACGGTGGTCCAAGGGCCCAGAGGGCCAGGGGTCCTCGGCCTCAGGCCGGACGGCGCTGACGGGGTCATACTGTCCACGGATGTTAAAGACCCTCTCGCTTCTCCTGCTTCTGGCGCCGGCGGCGCGCGCCCAGACGGTCAAAGCCCCCACGCTGCGCGGCACCTTGCCCGTCGTCGCCCCGGTCTGGGCGGTGGGGCCGTCGTGGACGCCGTCGGCGGCGTCGTCGTTGATAGCACCCAGCCTCGCCGTTCCCGCGCTCTCCCCCGTCTTACCCGCTCTGGCGCTTCCGGTCGTGGCTATCCCGCGCGTCGTCGCGGCGCAGGCCGCCGCGGAGCTCCCCTCCGCGCGAAAGGAAAAGACCGTGGTCGCGTCGCTCGAGGCTTCGGTGCGCGCGCTGGGCCGGCCCGCGGCGGCCCCCGGCCGCGTCATCAACGCGATCTACGACGGCCCGTCGCGGCGCGCGGAGCGCGCCGAGGAAGAGGCCCTCGTCGAGGTCCGCCGCGAGCGCAAGGCCGAGGTCCTGGTCCAGGCCCACGCCAAGCGCGAGACCCTCGACTACCGTCGCGGCTCCTTCAGTGGAGCGCGCGCGGCCGAGTTCGCGGCCAAGCCTGTGCGCGTCAGCGGCGAGAAAGCCGTCACGGGACGCGACATCCTCCAGTTGGCCATGACCCCGCATGCCGTCCATCTCGATGTCCCTGTAGACGCCGAACGGTCCGACCTCGGTGTGTTCGGCGTCTCCGACGCTCAACTGCGCGAGAAGGCCGTCGCCCAGGGCATCCAGCCCTACGCCGCCGTCATCGCGGCGCTCGAGGACGCCTTCCTGCAGGGGCTGGTCTACCGGCTCTACGACGAGAAGAACGGCCGAACGCTCTACGGCGTCCCATACGCCGTCCGTGCCGCCCTGGACCTGAAGGCGCCGGAGGCGCCGCAGGCCGCTGTCGTCGTCGCGGAGAAGACCGGTCCGTCGCCGCTAGGACGCTCGGCCCTGGACCTCTTGGCCAAGATCGACGCCGCGGCCGACCGAGCGCTATCGCGAGGAAGTGCCGCCTCCGCGGCCTTGGGGGCGGCCGACGCCGAGCTCAAGGAGTACGCGCTCCAGTTGGCGGTAGCCGCCGTCGAGGCGCGTCAGCTGACGGAAGCCGATCTGCCCGCCGGCACGATGGAACGCTGGCGGAACCTGCGTCTGGGCTCGAGCCCGTTCTCTTCTACGCTCTTGACCGTCCTCGAGACCGCCCACGGCGGTCCGTTCTTTGCCGAGGCGAAGGCTCTGGCCCGCCAGGCCGCCGACGCCGGCCTCGTCTTGGGCGCCGACCTCGACGCCCTCCTCCGCGAACTGCGCTAGGATGAACCGGATCCCAAGGCGCTGGGCGATCGTACTCGTCTTCCTCCTGCTCGTAGGTCTCGCTCTCGCCCGCCATCGGGCCGGGCGAGACGCCGTCGTGGGTTTCCCGCCCCCCCTTGAAGTCGAGGCGGCCGTGCCCGCCGCCGTCGAGGAACCGGCCGCGCCTCGCCAGGAGCGCGGCGCCGTTCTGCGCGAGAAGGGCGAGGCGCTCTTCGGCAGCGGACGGCGCTAGCCGGGCCTCACTTGAAAGCCTGCCCCGCCAGGATAGACAGCGACCAGCGCGAGCGGCTGCGGTTGTCGTTTAGCGCGTAAGCCAGGTCGACGCGCACGGGGTCGTTGCCGGCCGAGCGCGACGGGGCCAGGCGCAGGCCTAGGCCCACGCTGTTGCGGAGCTCGGAGAGCTTGACCGAGCGCGACGAAGGCCACACGTACCCCGAGTCGTAGAATACCACCGCTCCGACGTCGAGGAGGCGCAGCATCTCGTCGTAGATGAAGATGCGGTCCTCGATATTGAACAGAAAGCGGCGGTCCCCTTTGAACGCGTCCAGCCCGTAGCCGCGCAGGCCGTTGACCTCGCCCAGGGCCAGAGGCTGGGTAGAATCGAGCCGCCGGCCCAGGTCCAAGCCGGTATGGAAGGCCAGGGTCTGGTATTTCAGCCCGCGCACGAAGTAGGAGGCCTCGAAGGACGCCAGCCGGTGGCCGTTGCCGCCGTTGACGTAGCGCGAGCTGTAGGCGGAGCTCAAGAGGATGAGCTGGTTCGACCGGACGAACCCCTTGCGCACGACGACCTTGGGCAGGATCTGGGTCTCGGTCGTCCCCAGCGCGCTCGAAGGCGGCGCCCAGGCCAGCTCCGGGAATACGGCCAGCCCGAGATTGTAGTCTTCGGTCCGCGTGAACTTCTGGATGCGCCGCACCGTGATGAAGTCGAGCTCCTCCCAATCCGCCCCCAGCTGGAGGAAGGTCGCCTGTTCCCGGGAGGGGATCGGGCCGGCGGTCTGGCCCGGTATCGGCCGGAAGTCGGCGCGCCGGGCCATCAGCCCCATTCTGACGCGGCGCGTGCGCTGCGTGGAGGTCGCCAACGCGATGCCGTAGTTGATTCCGCCTTCGGACACCTTGCGGGTGAGCATGTCGGCGGGGGTCGGGTTGGCGGCTGTCGAGAAGTCGCCCTTTTGGTGGCTGAGCTTTCCGCCGAAGGCGGAGGGAGACAGCGATGTGAACGGGCGGTCTACCCCCAACTCGAAGTCCTGGGCGCCCGGAGCGGTCAAGGCCGTCAGAGAGACCTGCAGGCGCTTGCGGTTGAAAAACTGCGGGTCCTTGAAGCCGAGGGATTGTGTGCCCGCCTTCCCGTCCCGGTTATAGGAGGCGGAGCCCGCCTTGCCCGAGCCCAGGACGTTGTGCTCGGAGAGGCCGGCTTTGAGGTTCGTGGAGCCGCCGGCGCGCTTGAAGCTTGCCAGCACCTCCAGGGTCCAAGAGTCGTAGGTCCTCATCACCACGTCCACCGTGCCTTTCTTGTTGACCGTGGCGGCGGCCGCGGCGTCGCGGATGAAGGGCAGGGCGCGCAGGTTGCGCGCGCTCTCCTCGACGAGGGCTTGGTCGTAGCGGTCCCCCTCCGCGAAGAGCAGCTCGCGCGAGATGACCTGGTCGCGGGTCGTCCTATGGAAGCGGTTGGCGGCCCGATAGACCAGCTTGTCATCGCGCGGGTCGTCGGTGTCGAAGACGTTGTGGGTCTCGATGACGATCGAGGATATGACGAGGCCCTGCGCCGGAACAGGCGGCTTCTTCCGGCGCGCGGGCGCGGCGGACGCGGTCGCCTGCAGGCAGGCCAGCAGGGCGAGGAGACGGCAAAGGGTCGTGGGGAGCGTAGGAATACTATAGGCCCTCTGTCGGGAGATTCCTATGAGGACTTGCACTGACTAAGTCTTGGGGCCACACTGAGGGCGTGAGGGCGCTGGCTCTTCTCTGTCTGCTGGTCTTGGCCGCTCCGTCGGCCGTTGAGAGCCGGGCCGGTGGAGGCGACAGCTTCTCCTCCGGAAGTTCCCGGAGCTCATCGTTCGGTTCGGGCAGCTCCTCCTTCGGCTCGGGCTCCTTGGGCGGCTACCGCTCCTCCTCCCGCTCCCGCAGCTACAGTTCCGCGCACCACAGATACAGCGGCAAGACGTCGAACACGGAGATGGTCGTCGTCATCGCCCTGTTCCTCGTCTTCATGTACATCAAGCACAGTGTCGAAGGCGGCTGGGAGTCCTCCTCCCCATCCGTCTATTCCGCGCCGATGCCTTCTCCGGCCGCCGTCCTGATGCCCGAAGACCCGGCCTTCGACAAGGACAGATTCTTGGCGCGGTCGCAGGCCGCCTTCGCGCTCGTCCAGAAGGCCTGGAGCGAGGGCGACATGACGCCGGTCTGCCACCTGCTCTCCGACGGCGTCTTCGAGCGCTTCCAGCTGCTCCTCGAGCTCCAGCGCCGCGAAGGACGGATCAATCGACTCGAGGGGCTCGAGGTGCGCGACATCCGTCTCGCCCGCGCGGACCCCGGCGGCCGCTACGACTGCCTCGACGTACGCATCGAGGCCTCCTGCCGCGACGCCTACTTCTCCGCCAAGGACGGCTCTCTTCTCTCCGAGAGCGACAGCCGGTTCGTCGAGTACTGGTCCTTCGTGCGCAGCGTGGCGGCGCGCAGCCGCCAGGGAGCCGGGACGGTGGAGGGACTCTGCCCGAACTGCGGCTCGGCCCTGAGCGTCAACCGCTCGGCGGTCTGCGCGAACTGCAAAGGCTGGGTGAACTCGGGCGAGTTTGACTGGGTGCTGGCCGAGATCACTCAAGACGGGGTCTATGGCCCGAGGACGCGCGACCGCGAGCGGCTGGCCGTCCTGGGGCACGATCCCGAGGCCACGCCGCAGTCGCTCGAGGACCGCGCATCGATGCTGTTCTGGCGCTGGCAGCGCTGTCTGGCCGACCGTTCCGAGGCCGCGCTGGAGGGCTGGTGCGCCGACAGCGGCATCGAGGCCGTCCTGGCTTCCGGGTTGGGACGGGCGCGCTACGTCGACTGCGGCGTCGGCACGGTAGACCTCACCACGGTCGAGCTCGACGAGGGCTTCGAGGCCGTCAACGTCGCCGTCGTTTGGGACGGGCGCCAGGTATTCGACGAGGCGCCCCCGGGCCCGCCGCGGCGCCGCCGAACCTTCATCACGCTGGCCCGCCAGGCCGGCGCGAAGACGGTCCCCAACTCCGGCTTGCGCTCGGGCCACTGCTCCGGCTGCGGCGCCGGGATTCCCCCCGCCGCGCCGGTCTGCGAGCACTGCGGCAAGGGCTTCAAGGACCCGGCGGTGGACTGGGTCGTGACGGGTCTCCGCACCGTCGACGTATAGCGGTGCCATAGCGGTGCCAGTTGTTGACTTGTTGACTTTCAAACGGAGAAAGTCAACAAGTCAACAACTGGCACCGAAAAGGCACCGAAAAGCAGTGGCCGGCTGGGAGCGGGCGATGGGAATCGAACCCACGTTAGAAGCTTGGGAAGCTCCTGTTCTGCCATTGAACTACGCCCGCTCTCAGCCGGCCGACCTGAAAAGTATAGCGTATAATCGCCGAAATGAGGATTCTGGTCACCGGTAGCGCGCCGCCCAAAGACGCCCCGGCGGTCTGGATCACCGAGAACGTCGACCCGCTGGCCAAAAACATCTACGGCGTGACGAAGACCGCTGCCGCTCTGCCGCTTGTTTCACCGAAACCACGGCCTTTCGTCAACGCGCTGGCGCGCAAAGAGCTGGGCTGGCGGCCGCGCCACGATTTCATGTCCCGCCTAGCGGCAGGAGAAGACATCCGGACGCCGTTGGCCCTGGCCGTGGGGTCGAAGGACTACCATCCATGATAACTCGGGTGGCCCGGATCGCCCTGCTTGTGCGCGACTACGACGAGGCTAAACGCTTCTACTGCGAGACGCTGGGCTTCTTGGCTGTCGAGGATATGCCGCTAGCCAAAGGCAAGCGCTGGGTCGTTATCACGGCGCGGGAAGGGCCCGAGTTGGTCCTTTCCAAAGCCTCCGATGAGACGCAGGCCGTCCGCGTCGGCGATCAGGCGGGCGGGCGGGTGTTCCTCTTCCTCCATACCGACGACCTGGCAGCCGATTGCCTGCGCCTAGCCGCCAAGGGCGTCGAGTTCGTCGAGGGGCCGCGGCGCGAGGTCTACGGCAAGGTCGCCGTGTTCAAGGACCTCTACGGCAACCGAATCGACCTCATCGAGCCGACCCGCTCCTGAAGGAGGGATGAAACGCATGCGGCCTTCTCCATGGCTTTCTCCTTGTTTTCATTGGATTACCGTGGTCTAAGGCCCATTGCTCCTAAGTTAATTTCGTGAGCTTCTGACCGCCACTGATATGAGCCAGCGACTTCCAGAGCTTTCTCCCGCGCACGAAATATTTTCTGCGACGATGTCCTTCACGTTTCCTCACGAGGATAGCACCCAGCGTGG
>JACPXC010000030.1 GCA_016196755.1 Elusimicrobiota bacterium | reverse complement strand
CGGCGTGGCTCATCGACACGACGCCGCAGACCGACGGGTTGGGGCCGGTCGACGAGCTGTCGGTGTTCGTGCTGTTCTCGGCGAACACCCTCTCGGCGGCGCCGGAGGCCTCGGAGTTCCTGGCCAGCGGCGGGGTGGCTTCGGAGGCCGAGACCCGGGCGGGAGACGAGACCGGCAACACCGACACGACCTACGAGCAGCTGGGCGGCGGGGCGACGGACATGGACAACATGTCGGCGGGCGACGTGAGGCACATGTGGCTGTACTTCGGCCTGCCGGCGACGACGTCGACGGGGAACGCGCAGCAGCTGACGGTGACGCTGACGGCGCGGGCGGCGAGCTAGTGCGGTAGACCGAGGGAGCTTCGCATGGGCTTCGCGAAGGCGCCTCGGGTGGAGTACGCCCAAAAGGGCGAGGAGACGGGTTGAGGATGAAGTCTTACACGGGCGGCCCCGCGTGAAGCGGCGCGGGCCGGGCTACGAAGCGATGAGGACGGCGCTGACCGCGCTGGTCCTGGGGGCCCTGTCGGCCTTCGGGGCGCTCACGCTTCGCCCGGCTTCTGCGGCCGCCCAGGACGCCGATTCGGACCAGCTGCGCGTGCGGCTGGGTCTGCGCGACGTGTTCCCGCCCAAGGCCGTGACCGACCTCATCGGCGTGGCGGGCGGCGAAGGGCAGGCGGTCCTGCAGTGGTCGTCTCCGGCCTCCGACGACCTGCCCAAGCCCAAGCCGGAAGCGGTGGCTCAGTACCTGGTGCGCGTGGCCTCTTTCCCGGCCAGCGACCTCGGCGGGGATACGACGGCGTGGTTCGACGCCGCGGACCCGTTGGCGGCCTCGGCGCCCTTGGCGCCGGGAAGCGACCAGGCGATCCTCACCAGCCTGCAAGGAGGGACGTCGTACTGGTTCGGACTGCGCAGCGTGGACGCGGCAGGCCTGACCTCGCTGGTGGACGTGCAGAGCCAGGGCGTGGCGACCCAGGTCATGGTGCCCGTCAAGGGCGTGGCCGGCGTGACGAACCTGACCGCGGTGCCCGGGCCTACGGACGGCTCGGTGTCGTTGACGTGGACCACCCCGCGCCGGATCGGCCAGCTCGATCCTTCCGCCTACGAGGTGCGGGTGTCGAGCCTCGGTCAGATCAGCGATTCGGCGGAGTTCGAGGCGGCCCTTCCGCTCACCGCCTTCTCGCCCTCCCCCCTCCCGGGGCTGGCCTCGCCGGGATTGACGGAGGGCGTGACGCTGACGGGCCTGGTGCCGAGCGCGACGTACTACTTCGCCCTGCGAGCGCGCGACGCGGGCCTGCCGGCCTTCAAGGGCGTCTGGCGCCGCAGCGTGCCGCTGAACCTCAACCCGTTGAACTTCGCGGCGGCGCGCTTCAACCCCGGCCGGCCCACCCCGGTCACCGACCTCTACGCGGAGGCGGGCGCGGCGGTCGGCGAGATCAACGTGGCCTGGACGGCGCCCGACACGCCCAACCTGGTGGCTCTGCAGGAGTACCGGCTCAAGATGAGCACCCGGAGCGTCGCCGACCTGGGCGGGGACGCCACGGCCTGGTTCGACCTGGCCGAGTCGACCACCTTCGTCGTCGCCCCCGTCAATCCCGTCGGCTCGCGCGAGGCCTTGACGGTCTCCGGCCTCAACCAGCAGCTCGGCACGTTCTTCTTCTTCGGGGTGAAGACGATCAACGTCCTGGGCGAGGTCTCCTTCATCGACCTGACGGCCTCCGGCGTCTCGACCCAGGCCAAGAGCCGCCCGCGCAACACCGCGCCCATCCTGAACCTCACGGCGACCCCGGTCCCAGCCGAGTCCGGGCGCATCGACCTGGCCTGGACCTCGCCCAACACCACGGGCTTGGTCGCCCCGCTGCGCTACCTGGTCCGGGTCTCCACCTCCGCCAACCTCCAGAACAACGCGGAGTTCGACGCCGCGCGCCCGCTCTCGGCCTTCTCCCAGTCCGAGGCCCCGGCGGTGTCGAGCGGCCTGCCGACCGCCTTCCCGGTCACCGGCCTCGTGCCGATGGCCACCTACTACTTCGCCGTCCGCGTCGAGGACTCGAACTCCGGCGGGGCCTTGCTCGGCGACTGGATCCGCAGCGTGTCGAGCGCCGTCAACTCCAACAACTTCGCGGTCGCCCCGCTCATCGCCGCGGCGCCGGACGCGGTCACCGACCTGGCCGGCGTCGGCTCGGCTGACCGCTTCGGCGCGGTGGACCTGTCCTGGACCGCCCCGCGCAACCAGAACTTCTCGCCCGTGACGGGCTACCAGGTCCGCTTCACCACCTACTCGGTCTCGGACCTGGCCGCCGACGCCACGGCCTGGTACGAGGCGACGGCGGCCTCGCAGACCCTGGTCTCGGATTCGGCGCCGCCCGGCGCGGCCGTGGCCTTGAGCGTGAGCGGCCTGCGCGACGGCGAGCTCTACTTCTTCGCCGTCCGCGCGGTCGACAACCTCGGCGTGGTCGGGCCGGTCGACCTCGGCGCCGACGCCGGCGACGCGCGGCCCCAGGCCTCGGCGCGGCCCAACGGCGTCGGTCCGATCACCGACCTCACGGCCCTGCCGGACGGGGACTCGGGCTCGGTCGACCTGGTCTGGACCACGCCTCTGCGGACCTTGACCAACCTGCCGGAGCGCTACGTGATGCGCGTGTCGACCGCGGGCAACATCGAGGGGGACGGCGCCTTCGCCGCGGCCCGCCCGCTCTCGGCCTTCTCTGCCACCCCGCTCCCCGCGGTGGGTGCGGCGTTCTCGGTCCAGAACCTGACCCTGACCGGCCTCTCCCCCTTCACCACCTACTTCTTCGCCCTGGCGGTGGAGGACTCCTCGGCGCCGGTCAAGCGCCTCGGGGCCTGGCTGCGCGACGGCCAGCGCAACGTCTTCAACTTCGCCAACCCGAGCTTCCAGGCCCGCGAGCCCGACCCGATCAGCGACTTGAGCGCTCTGCCGGGCTCCCTCAACGGCGAGGTCCTGCTGGCCTGGACCGCGCCGCGCAACCAGAACTTCGTCGCGATCTCGAGCTACACCGTCCGCGCGGCCACCTTCCCGGTCACCGCGCTGGCCGGCGACGCCACGGCCTGGTTCAACGCCGCCGGCCTCAGCTACGTCTACTATCCGGCCAACGTCCCGGGCTCGGCGGAGAGCCTGGTCCTGAGCGGCCTGGACGCGGGCGTCGAGTACTTCTTCGGCCTGCGCGCCTTCGACCAGCTCGGCACGGCCGGCCTCCTCGACGCCGGCCTCGACGGCGCGAACCCCCTGCCCCAGGCCTCCGGCCGCTCCCGCGGCCTGGCCGGGGTGACCGACCTCGCCGCCGCCTCGGGCGCCGGGGCCGGGATCGTCGACCTCTCCTGGACCGCGCCGGCCCGGGTCTTCCCGGTCAACCCCGAGCGCTACACGGTCAAGATGTCGACCCTGGGCCAGATCTCCAGCGACGCCGACTTCGCGGCCGCCAAGCCCCTGAGCGCGTTCTCCTCCAGCCCGCTGCCCGCCGTGGGCGCCGCGGCCTCGCGCGAGCTCTTCAGCGTCACCGGCCTCGCGCCGTTTACGACCTACTACTTCGCCCTGCGGGTCGAGGACTCCTCGGCCCCGGTCGTCAACCTCGGCCGCTGGCAGCGCGATGTGACGCTCGGGCGCAACGTCGGCAACTTCGGCGTGCCGAGCTTCTTTGCGAACCTGCCCGAGCCGATCACCGACCTGACCGCCCTGCCCGGCGCGCAGGAAGGCGCGGTGGCGCTCTCCTGGACCGCCCCGCGCAACAAGAACCTCATGCCCATCGTCCGCTACGAGGTGCGCTTCGGCACCTTCCCGGTGAGCGCGCTGGCCGGCGACGCCACCGCCTGGTTCAACCTCCAGACCACCTCGGCCCCGCTGGCCCCGGCGCAGGCGCCCGGCGCCGTGGAGCAGTTGAGCGTGGGCGGCCTCTTCCCCTCCTCGACCTTCTACTTCGCGGTGCGCTCGGTCGACGTCCTGGGCGAGACCTCCTTCGTGGACACCGGCGCCGACGCCAGCGACCCGCGCCCGCAGGCTTTCGTGAAGCCCTTGAACCTGCCGCCGGCCGTGCCCGCGGGCCTGACCACCCTCAACGGCCTCAAGCGGGTGGGGCTGTCCTGGACCGACCTGCCGGCGGGCCTGGGCGGCAAGGGCCTGGACTTCACGCACTACCGCGTCCAGCGCTCGACCGACGACGCGCAGTTCGTCACCGTCACCACGCAGGCGGGCGTGGCTTACACCGACCGCCCGCTGCGCGCCGAGACCACCTTCTACTTCCGCCTGAGCGCGCGGGACTCCGAGGGCCTGGAGAGCGCCCCGTCGCCCTCGGTGTCCGCCCTGCCCTTCACGCTGGCGCCGCAGGAGCCCTTCGGCCTGCGCTTCTCGCGCGACGGGTCCTCGATCACGCTGAGCTGGGCGCCGACCACGCGCTTCGAGAGCACCGAGCCGTTCTACGACCCGGCGGCGCCGTTCTCCGACGAGCTCAGCGGCTACTCGATCTACCGCTCGACCGGCGCCTGCTCGCCCTTCGCCCCCTTCGCGGCCTACGGCCTAAGCGTCGCCAGCCATACCGAGGCGGACATCGGCCAGAGCGCGTTCTATAAGGTCATGGCCGTCAACGACTTCAAGGTGTCGACCGCGGCCGTGGTCCTGAGCCCGTTCGGCGACCAGATCCACTCCCTGCCCGACTGCGCCTCGGGGGTCACCGTCCCCGAGCTCCTGAGCCGGGAGCTCCTGGGCTCGGTCAACGGCACCGGCAAGGACATCTACATCAAGAAGGAGTTCCACCTCGAGCAGAACGGCGGCGAGGTCCTCCAGACCGTGGAGTTCCGGGCCCTCTCCGACGGCGGCGAGCCCATCAAGAACTTCGCCTTCAAGAAGCCGGTCCGGATCGCGGTCCGCTACCAGACCGACGGCTCGGGCAAGCCGGTGCCGGCCTCCGCCCAGTCCGTGTCGGCCGACGCCGCGGCCGCGGCCCAGGGCGTGCGCCTGGAGTCGTTCTCCGCCGGCGCGGCCGACGAGGCCAAGAACCTCGGGCTCTACTGGAACGACAACAAGGAGTACAAGAAGATCTACGGCCAAGTCGACCCGCTGGGCCAGACCGTCACGGCCGAGACGCCCAACATCGGCGCCTTCCAGGTCCGCCGCGTGTTCCGCGACTCGGCGGCCACCTTCGACCTCTCCAACATCACGACCCGGGTCATCACGCCCAACGGCGACGGCAAGAACGATCTGATGATCATGCTCTTCGACAACCCGAAGGGCGCGTCGGTCTCGGGTTCGATCTTCGACTTGCGGGGCGCTAAGGTGGCCTCGATGGCCCCCGGGCCGAATCCGGACAGCCTGCAGTGGGACGGCATGATGAACGGCAAGCCGGTCACCAGCGGCGTCTACGTCTATCAGGTGGAAGGCGACGGGAAGCTCTTCAACGGTACGTGCGTGGTGGCGCGGTGAGCGTCTATAAAGGAAGGAGCGTTATGAAAAACATGAATGATATTCACGAGAAATTCGCAAGCGAGAGCGTGGCGCGCTGGGCGCTGCTGCTCTTGGCCGCGGCGTTGGCCGTCCTGCTGGGCTCGTCGCTCGAGACCGGCCGGGCCCATGCCGCCGGCGGCGAGTTCACCTTCCGCGGCTATATCAACCGCTTCATCACCCCTAACGCCGACCAGAAGAACGACCTCGCCATCCTCTGCGCCGACAATCCGAAGGACTTCGCGGTGCGCGGCAAGATCTTCGACCTGCGCGGCCACTTCGTGGCCGACATGGTCCACACGACCGTCGGCCCCCTCGGCGGGGCGCTCGGCATGTGCGACATCCTCTTCGGCGGGCAGTTCAAGCCCCAGGCGCTGACCTGGGACGGCCGCGTGGCCGGCGGCGGCGTGGTCACGAGCGGGGTCTACGTCTACCGCATCGAGGCCGAGGAGACCGCGGTCACGGGGACCGTGGTGGTGGCGAGGTGAATGCCATGAAAAACTTTAAAAAGACGCTGCTTCTCTTGACCCTCCTCGCCGCCGAGTGCCACAATGCCCGGATGGCGCGCGCCGCGTACGACGACGTCGGAGTCGGGGCCCGGGTGACCGGCCTCGGCGGGGCCTTCACGGCCATCGCCGACGACGTCTACTCGGTCTACTACAACCCGGCCGGCCTCGGCACGATCGACCGGCCGATGCTGGGCACGACCTACTCGCGCCTGCACATGGGCCTCTCGGACGACTCGGCCCTGCAGAACTCGTTTGTGGCCTACGCGCGGCCGATCAAGCACGGCCGCCAGGGAGCCTGGGGCGCGGCGTGGAACTACTTCACGCTGGACTCGCTGTACTCCGAGACCAGCCTCTACGCCTCCTACGGCCGGCGGCTCTTCGCCCAGCAACTGCCCAACGGCTTCTACGCCGGGGCCTCGATGAAGCTGCTGCGCCGCTCGGTCGGCAACACCGACGTGGCCGACAACGCCGTCAACAACACGGGCGCGCGCATCGGCTCGCCGGACCCGGTGTTAGTCGACGCCTCGAAGACCAACATCGACCTGGACCTGGGCTTGCTGTACCGCATCCGGCCCCGGCT
Source organism: Elusimicrobiota bacterium (assembly GCA_016196755.1). Taxonomy (GTDB): domain Bacteria; phylum Elusimicrobiota; class Elusimicrobia; order UBA1565; family UBA1565; genus SCTT01. Next base: position 60,506 of record JACPXC010000030.1, on the reverse strand, counting down.
CTCGGCCGGCCTCATGGTCCAGCACCTGATGGAGCCCAACATCGCCTTCGCCGCCGGCGACGACGACAAGCTGGGCCGCAACGTCAAGCTGGGCCTGGCCTGGCAGACGGCCTGGACCTCGATCGCCGGGGAACTCGACTTCCTGAAGGCTCCCGACGGCAAGACCGACAAGGTGGGCACGCTGGCGTTCGAGAAGTGGCTGCCGACCCTCGTGCACGGCACCTTCGGCGTGCGCACCTCGGTGGGGCTGGGCGACCGGGACTTCCGGCAGCTCACGGCCGGCCTCTCGTACCGGGTCCACCGGCTCCAGCTCGACTACGGCTTCACCCTGCCGATCGGCGGCATCGCCGACACCTTCGGCACGCACCGCATGGGCCTGAGCTTCCGGTTCGGCCGCCCGCGGGGTGCCGAGCCGCAGCTGGCCGAGGCCATCCTCGAGAACATGCGGGAGCTCGCCGACGTCGGCAGCCCCGAGTTCCGGGCCCAGTCCGAGGAGCTAGCACTCTACAAGCGCACCGCCCAGCAGGAGTTCCTGCGCCAGGCCCGCGCCGACACCGGCGAGGGGCGCTTCGCCGAGGCGCGCGAGAAGCTCAACCAGGCCCTGAGCCTCAACCCCAAGGACCTGCGCATCCAGGCCAGCCTGGAGCGCGTGGCCCTGACGGCCGAGGTGTTCCCGGAGATCACGGGCTTTAGGACCGACGCGGCCCAGGCGGCGCTCTACGAGGGCGTCATGGACTTCCTGGCCGGCCGCGACAAGGAGGCGGTGCGCAAGCTCTCCTATGCGGCGAGCCTCCAGCCCGGAGACGAGCGCTTCGAGCGGTTCCTGCAGACCGCCGAGCGCAAGGCCGGGATCACGCGCGAGCTGCCCGACACGGTGGCGACCGCCCCGACCCTGGGCCGCGAGAAGGCCGTGGGCGCCGGGATGGCGCTCATGGAGGTCGCGCTGCGCGAGTCGGACTACCCGAAGGTCCTCAAGCTCGCCGACGAGGTCCTCGAGCTCGACCCGCAGAGCGTGCTGGCCTTCAAGCGCAAGGCCACGGCGCTCTATGCCGTCAAGAAGTACGAGGACGCGCTGCGCGCCCTGCGCTCGGCGCTCAAGTTCGAACGCGACGGCGACGAGCGCAAGCGGCTCAAGGCCTACGTCGACGCGCTGGTAGCGCTCATCGAGCGCGGCGCGCGCGAGAAGGAGGAGCCGCGCCCCGAGACCATGCCGCTCAAGCCGACCGATACCGGCAAGGGCAGCCCTGTCGAGATCCAGCGCCTATACGAGGCGGGAGTGGACCTCTACGCCCAGGGGCGGCTCAGCGAGGCGGCGAACATGTTCCAGCGCATCCTCGGCATCGACGCCAAGAACGCCTCGGCCCAGCGCGCCCTGCGGCGTGTGCAGGCCGAGATCCTGCAGGGAGGGCAGCAATAAGGTGACGATACGCTCGAAGCTGACGCTGTCGGTGACCCTGCTCTTCGCGGCCGCCCTGGGCACGCTGGGGCTGGTCTTCGTGCGCCTGGAGCGGGTCCAGCTGGAGAAGCAGGCGGAGGAGGACGCCCGCATCATCGCAAGCACCGTCGACCGCGCCGCGCGGGACGCCCTGGTCCAGCGCGACGACCTGCTGCTCCTGTCGTACGTCAAGTTCCTGCAGAAGCAGTTCCCGGCGCTGTCCTACGTCGAGGTGTCGTGGATGGACGCCGGACGCGCGCGGACCCACCGCATCGGGACCTCCGCGGGTGCCGCGCCGTCGACGGTGATGGAGCACACCCTGCGGGTCAAGGACCCGACCTCGCCGGACCGCCAGGTCCAGCTCGACATCGGCATCGACCAGGGCTACTTCCATGACGAGGTCGACAAGCAGATCGGGCGCATCGGGCGCGACCTGGCCCGCCTGTTCGGCATCGCCCTCATCGCGGCGGCGCTGTTCTCGGACTGGTTCGCGCGCAAGCTGACCCGGCCGCTGGCCGCGCTCTCCGAGGTGGCCGGCGAGATCGGGCGGGGCAAGCTCGGCGTGCGCCTGGAGTGGAAGTCCAACGACGAGGTGGGGGCCTTGGTCGAGGGCTTCAACCGCATGTCCCAGCGGCTCGAAGAGCTCGACATGATGAAGAAGGACTTCGTGTCGGCGGTCACCCACGAGCTGCGCTCGCCTCTGGGGGCCATCGAGTCTTTCCTCGCCCTCATGCAGGGCAAGATGGTCGGCGGGCGTCCGACCGACCCGGTCCAGTTCCAGACCTACTTCGACCGCATCCGCGCCAACGTCACGCGCCTGACCGGGTTCATCAACGACCTGCTCGACGTGGCCAAGATCGAGCGCGGCAAGATGGAGTGCAGCCTGCGCCCGATGAGGATCCAGGAGGTGGCCTCCGAGGTCGTGCAGTTCTTCGAGGCGAAGGCCAAGGAGCAGGGCGTCACCCTGCTGACCCGCCTGGACGCGAACCTCTCGCCGGTCAGCGGCGACCCCGAGCGCCTGCGCCAGGTGTTGGTCAACCTGGTCTCCAACTCGATCAAGTTCACGCCCCAGGGCGGCTCGGTCTGGATCTCCGGCGAGCAGTACCGCGAGGCCGGGGCGCGCTTCCTCGAGGTCTCCGTGGTCGACAACGGCCGCGGGATGGAGCCCGACGACCTAAAGAAGCTCTTCGAGAAGTTCGCGCAGGGCAAGAACGCGGAAGCCCGCATCTCGGGCCCGCGCGGCACCGGGCTGGGCCTGGTGATCGTCAAATCGATCGTCGAGGCGCACGGCGGCAAGGTGGGCGTGAAGTCTCAGCCCGGCAAGGGCACGCAGTTCCAATTCAGCGTGAAGATGACATGACGACGCTTTCTGGAGGCGGCATGCAGACGAAGGTGCTGGTCGTCGACGACGAGGAAGACTATCGGATCATCATCAAGGACGTGCTCGAGACCGCCGGCTGCCGGGTCACGGTGGCCGGCGACGGGGAGGCCGGGCTCAAGGCCCTGGCCGGCGACGACTTCGAGGTCGTCCTGGTCGATTGGATGATGCCGCGCATGGACGGCCAGACCTTCGTCCAGAACCTGCGGCGCGATCCGGCCAAGAAGGACTTGCCGGTCATCATGCTGACGGTCAAGCAGACCGCCGACGACGAGCTCGAGGCCCTGCACTTCGGGGTCGACGACTTCATCGTCAAGCCCTTCCAGGCCGACGACCTGCTGGCGCGCCTGCGCGCGGTCCTGCGCCGGGCAAAGGCCTGAGGCTGTTCTTGGCCTGGACGGTGACCGGTCCCGCGGCGGAGCTCGTGCTCCGCGCGCAGGGGGCCTTGCGCGCCTCGGGCGCCGACGCCAAGTGGGCGGACGGCCCGCCCTTCCATGTGACGGCCGCCTTCCTCGGCGAGACCGACGCCTCCCGCCTGGCGGACTTGCGCGCCTGCGCGGCCGAGGCGGCCGCCGAGGCGCCGCCCCCCGCCGAGGCCGCGCTGGAGGGCCTCGGCGCCTTCCCGTCCTGGGAGGCGCCCAAGGTGTTGTGGGCCGGCGTGGGCCGGGGCGGCGGGGACCTGACGGCCGCCGGACGCGCGATAATCCGCCGTTTGGCCGCTCATGGCTTCCCGGTGGAGGACCGGCCGTTTGTCCCTCACGCCACGCTGGGCCGCCTGCGCTCGAAGCGCGGCCTAGCCGCGCTCGCCGCCGCCGCCGAGCGGTGGCGCGCCCCCGAGGCCTGGGCCGGCGCCTCCTTCGCCTGCGGCCCGGTACGGCTCATCGCAAGCGTCCTGACCCCGAACGGGCCCATCCACACGGAGCTCTCGTGAAGCGCGCCCTGACCGCCTTGGCCGTGCTCGGCACCGTGGCCGTCCTGCTTCTGTGGTGGCTCTTCCCCCCGGGCATGCCCGCGAAAGTCGAGATCCCCGCGGGCCGCTCGGCCGGCGAGACCGCGGTCCTCCTCAAGAAAGAGGGCGTCATCCGCAGCGTCCTCGTATTCAAGCTCGTCGGCAAGCTCACGAAGTGGGACCGCAGCCTCAAGCCCGGCCTCTACGAGCTCAAGAAGCCCATGGGCGAGCCCTTCGCGCTCTGGAAGCTCTACGAGGGCAAGATAGAGTCGGTCCGGGTCCCCATCCCCGAAGGCTTCATGGCCAAGCAGATCGCCGACCGGCTCGAGGCGGCCGGGATCACCGACGGGAAGGCCTTCATGGACTACGTCAGGGCCAACAACCTCGAGGGCTTCCTGTTCCCGACCACCTACCTCTTCGCCAAGAGCCTGCCCGCGGAGTCGGTGGCCCACACCATGCACGAGGAGTTCAAGGCGCGCTCGGGGCCGCTGTTTAAGGAGTCGGGCGAGTCGCGCTACACGCTCCACCAGATCGTGACCCTGGCCGCCATCGTCCAGCGCGAGGCGCGCGCGGTCGACGAGATGCCGACCATCGCCGCGGTCTACCGCAACCGCCTCGTCAAGCGCATGCGCCTCGAGGCCGACCCGACCGTGCAGTACGCCTACGGCAAGGACACCGGCGAGTGGATGAAGGGGATGCGCTTCAAGCACCTCGAGATCGACTCGCCCTACAACACCTACCGCTTCTTCGGCCTCCCCCCCGGTCCGATCTGCAGCCCGGGAGCCGACGCCATCAAGGCCTCTCTCTCTCCAGCGAAGGTCGACTTCCTCTACTTCGTCGCCGACGGCGAGACCGGCCGCCACAGCTTCTCGCGCACCTTGGTCGAGCACAACGCCGCCATCGCCCGCAACAAGGCGCTCAAGAAACCGAAGTAGCTTTGGGAGGCTAGCCGGCCTGGGAGGCGGCCTTGGCGACGAGTTGCGCCATCGCGGCGGCGCTGAACGGCTTGTCGAGGAAGCCGGCTAAGTTGGGCATCCCTCGGAAGACGTCCGCCATGTTGGCCTTGGCCGTCATGATGATGACCGGGATGCCGCTCGTACGCTCATCGGCCAGAAGCTCGCTCATGAACGAATACCCGTCGAGGCCGGGAAGCATGACGTCGAGCAGGATGACCTGGGGAAGCTGCTTGCCCTGGGCCAGGGCCAGCTTCGCTAAGCGAGGGTCGAAGAACGCCGAGACTTCGTGGTCCTTGGAGAGCAGGTCGCCGAGCATGCTCAGCAACCCGTTGTCGTCCTCGATGATCATCACCCGCGCCATGGGAGGATTTTAGCATCCGAACGGGGGGTGTTGAATAGCCGCCGCTTCCCTCCCTCTAGAAGAACTGCTGCAGCCCCAGGCTGAACCCGAACCGCCGGATGGGGCGCAGGGTCCAGGCGAAATCCGTCCGTAAGACGGCCCGATAGACGCGAGGAAGGATCAGCCGGGCGCCGACCCCCACGCTGGTCACCGGGTCGTGGAACCCCTCGGCGCCGAAGGCTCGGGCATCCCAAGTCTTGGCCCAGTCCGTGAAGAGGTTCCCCTGGAGCACCGCCGACGGCCGTTCAAGAAGCGTCGGCCTCGCCTCGAGGTTCACATGCCAGAACTGGTCGCCGCGCAGCTGGCCGTCGAGAAAGCCCCGCACGCTGTCGAGGCCGCCTAGGTAGTGCTTGTGCTGGAAGTCGCGGCCGGTCTTGGTACCCAGGCGCGCCTGGGCCGCTATGTTCCAGGCTGGGTGCGGCAGAAGGCCCCCCGTCAGCTCGAGCTCTCCGCGGGCGAAGGAGAAGTCGGAGCCCAGGGCTTTCGCGGCGAGCTCTCCCCCCACCGCGGCCTCCCAGCCGGTCAAGAAAGTCGGGGCGCGCTCGAGGCGGCCGTAGGCGATTTTAGGGAGGAGCGACGCCGTCAGGCCGGAGCGCAGGGGCTGGGCGGCGCGGAAGGCGGCGTTTCGGCCCGATTTCAGGGGGGTCGAGTCGTCTTGCTTGAAGACGTTCCGGTAGACCGAGACGTTGAGGTCCGTGCGGATGCGGCGTCCGGCCTCGAAGCTCGAGCGCAGGGTCGCCCTGCTCTCCTCGTTAAGGAAGTGGGCCTCCGGCCGGCCATGGACATCCAAGAGAGGCAGGTCGATGGTGTGGGCGACGACGTCGGCTCCCAGGCGCACCCGGGGACCGCCTCCGTAGGGGTGGCGGAACCAGAAGGCGAAGCCGTTGCGGCCGTTGAAGCGTTCGAACTGGCCCCCGGCCTCGAGGAGGCGCCGAGCCAGGTTTACGTCGTAGAGCCCGAGCGTCAAGAGCGAGGAGCCGCCTCCCTGCTTGACCTTGAGGACCGGCAAGGTCGAGTGCTTGTTCTTGGCCGCGACGCGCGCGGCGACGCCGCCCGGAACCGCCGTCGTCGCGCCTTGCACCTCGTAGAAGAGCTCGGTGCGCCGGAGCCGGGCCAGGTCGTCGTCCCAGCGGGCGGGGTCGAAGTCCTCTCCCGCCGAGGTCTCAAGCAGACGCTCGAGGCGGCCCGGGGCCGTTCGGTCGCCGGAGGCCTCTAAAACCGCGACGACGCCGGCCTCGGCGGGGGCCGCCAGAGCCGAGGCGAGCAAAAGCGCGAGCCGCGCCCTTTGGCGGGCGCGGCGGAGCGGGCGCTCAAGGACCTGAGATTCTTTCATCTGGGGACTGCGACCGAAAAACCAAAAAAACCAGGAGCCCCTGTGGACTCCCGGTCTATTTGACGAGTACAAATCTGGTGGACGTGACAGGGATCGAACCTGCGGCCTCTACCTTGCGAAGGTAGCGCTCTCCCAGCTGAGCTACACGCCCGTGTACGGATTATATCAAAGAAGCTTGATTCCCAAGTCCTTGAGCTGGCGCTCGGAGACCGCCGTCGGGGCCTCGGAGAGCGGGTCGGTGCCCTTGGCGGTCTTGGGGAAGGCGATGACCTCGCGGATGGAATCTTCTCCGCAGAGCAGCGCGCAGAGCCGGTCGAAGCCGATGGCCAGGCCGCCGTGCGGCGGAGCGCCGTGCTCCAAGGCGCTCAGCAGCAGGCCGAAGCGCTTGCGGCGTTCCTCGGCGTCGTAGCCCATGAGGCCCAGGATCTTCTCCTGGATCGGCGCCTGGTGGTTGCGGATAGAGCCCGAGGCCAGCTCGACGCCGTTGACGACCAGGTCGTACTGGTGGGACTTGATGTTGCCGGGGTCGCTGTCGAGCTTGTGGAGCTCGCTCTCGAGCGGCGCCGTGAAGGGGTTGTGGGTGAAGGTCCAGCCGCCGCTCTCGGCGTCCTTCTCGAGCAGAGGGAAGTGTTTGACCCAGAGGAACGCCCAGGGCTTGGAGGGCTTTAGGCCGAGCTTTACGATGAGCTCCTTGCGCACGGCGCCGAGGTGGGTGGAGGCCGTGGTGGAGTCTCCCGCCGCCAGCAGGAGCACCTCGTCGGGGCGCGGGTCGAAGCGCTTCTTGAGCTCGGCGAGCTCGTCCGCGCTCAGGAACTTGGCCAGCGGCGACTCGACGGCCAACTCCGTCCCCTTCCAGCGGATCCAGGCCAGGCCCTTGCCGCCTAAGGATTTGACGAGGTCGGTGAGCTTGTCGAGGTCGGCCCGGGACAGCGTCTTCTCGCCGCGGGCCAGGAAGCCGCGCACGACTCCCCCCCCTTTGACGGCGTCGGCGAAGACTCGGAAGCCGGAAGCGGCAAAGAGACTGGAGAGGTCGGAGAACTCCAGCCCGTAGCGGATGTCCGGCTTGTCCGAGCCCCAGCGCGCCACCACCTCGGCGTAGTCGAGGCTGGGGAACGGCGGGGCGATGTCCAAGCCGATGGTGGCCTGGAAAACTTCCTTGAGCATCCCCTCCACCGTCGAGTGGACGTCCTCCTCGCGCACGAAGGACATCTCGAGGTCGATCTGGGTGTGCTCGAACTGGCGGTCGGCGCGCAGGTCCTCGTCGCGGAAGGCGCGCGCGAACTGGTAGTAGCGCTCCACCCCCGACACCATGAGGATCTGCTTGAAGATCTGCGGCGACTGGGGCAGGGCGTAGAACGTCCCCGGGTGCAGGCGCACCGGGACGAGGAAGTCGCGCGCCCCTTCCGGCGTCGACTTGGTCAGGCAGGGGGTCTCGATGTCGAGGAAGCCCTGGGCGTCCAAGCAGCGCCGCGCCGCCGAAGAGGCCTTGGCGCGCAGGGTCAGGTTCTTGAGCATGCGCGGCCGGCGCAGGTCGATGAAGCGGTATTTGAGGCGGGTGTCCTCTCCGGCCGTGGCGGCGTCGTCGACCGCAAACGGCGGCGTCTTCGACTCGTTGAGCACCGTCACGTCGGCGGCGTCGACCTCGACGGCGCCGGTGGGCAGCTCGGGGTTCTCGCTGCCCGCGGGGCGCTTGGTCACGGTCCCGTCGACGCGGACCACGAACTCGGAGCCCAGGCCGGCGGCGACCTTGAAGGCCTCGGCGTGCTGGGGCTTGGCCACGACCTGGACCAGGCCGGTGCGGTCGCGCAGGTCGAAGAAGTAGACGCCGCCGTGGTCGCGCCGCGCGTGCACCCAGCCCGCCAGGCGCACGGTCTTGCCGGCGTCCGACAAGCGCAGGGAGGCGCAGGGGCGGTCGCGGTACGGGTTGGTCTCAGAGGCCATGGGTGGGTTCCTTCTTGCTCAAACTGGTGGCGATAGCGTCTTTTACGGCGTCGATGAGGACCTCGCTCTGGGCGCCGGTGGTCATGTCCTTGAGCTGGCAGGTGGGCGGGAGCTTGGCGGCCTCGGCGTCGCCGATGATGACGCACCAGCGCGCCTCCTCGCGGCCGGCCTCCCTCATCTGGGCCTTGAGGCTGGAGGCGAAGAGCCCCCCCCCGGCGCGGATGCTGAAGCGCCGCATGGTCTCCATGAGCCGCGTGGCCTTGGCTAGGGTCGGGGCTTCCGTCCCCTGCACGGCCACGAAGACGTCGCGTCCTGTCCCGCGGTGCGCCTCGAGCTTCTTGAACGAGGGATCGGAAGCTTCGACGGCGAGGAGCAGGCGCTCGACGCCCAGCGCCCAGCCCACGGCCGGCGTGTCCGGGCCGCCCATGAGCTTCACCAAGCCGTCGTAGCGTCCGCCGCCGGCCACGGCGTCCTGGGAGCCCAGGCCCGTGCCGGCGAACTCGAAGACCGTGCGGGTATAGTAGTCGAGTCCGCGGACCAAGGTCGGGTCGGGGTAGGCGTGGGTCAGGCCGTTGTCGGTCAGGAGGGCGGAGACCTGGTCGACGTGGGCCTTGCAGGCGGCGCAGGAGGCGAAGCGCGGCGCCTCGGCGGAGAGGCGCGGCCCGTCGCCCTTGCAGTCGAGCACGCGCAGGGGGTTCCTGTCGACCCGGCGCTTGCAGGAGTCGCAGAGCGTGTCGAGGTGCTTGTGCAGATAGGCGCGCAGGGCGTCGCGGAACGCAGGCCGGCAGGAGGCCTCCGTGTCGCAGCCGAGGTTGTTCACGCGCAGGCGCACGCGCCCCTCGAGGCCCAGCGCCGCGAAGAGCGCGTTGAGGGCGAGGATGGCCTCCACGTCGGCGGCCGGGTGCGGGTTGCCCAGCGTCTCCACGCCGATCTGCTCGAACTCGCGGTAGCGGCCCTTCTGGGGGCGCTCGGCGCGGAACATCGAGCCCACGTAGTAGAGCTTGACCGGGCCGCCCTGCTGGCGCAGGCTCTTGTCGAGATAGGCCCGCACGACCCCGGGCGTCCCCTCCGGCCGGAGCGCCAGCGCGCGGCCGCCCTGGTCCTCGAAGCGGAACATCTCCTTCTCGACGATGTCCGAGGTCTCCCCGGTGGACTTGACGAAGAGCTCGGCCAGCTCGAGGGTGGGCAGGCGGATCTCCGAGAAGCCGTAGAGCGAGAGGGTCTCGCGCGCGGCGGCCTCGAGGGCCGCGGTGCGGGTGGACTCGGGAGCCGTGAGGTCGCGGAAGCCCCGGACGGGCTGGGTCTCGGCCATGGGCTCAGTCCTGCGTGACGGAGGCCGAGATCGCCTGGTCGAGCTTGGCCGGGTCGAGCAGGGTGACGCGGCCGTCGACCATGTCGATGAGGCCGGCGCGGCGCAGGGCGGCCAGCGCGCGCGAGAGCGGCTCGCGCGTGGTGCCGATCATGTCGGCCAGCTCCTGGTGGGTGTAGCGGCGCGGCAGTTGGCAGGGCTCGGTGCCGCGTCGCGCGGGACGCGCCAGGTCGCGCAGGGACTTGGCCACGCGGCCGAGGACGTTGCGGAACAGGATGTCCTCGATCTCCTCGTCGGCCAGGCGCAGGCGCTCGGAGACGGCCTTGAGCATGTAGAGGGCGAGCTTGGGGTCGCTCTCGAGCAGGCGGCGGAAGTCGTTTTTGTGGATGAGCAGGAGGCTGGTCTGCTCGACGGCCTCGGCCGAGGCGGAGCGCGATTTCCCGGTGATGACCGCCATCTCGCCGAAGAACTCGCCGGGGTCGAGGTAGGCGAAGGTCTTGCTGCGCCGGCCGACGCCGGCGAGGAAGATCTTGACCCGCCCGGAGATGACGACGAACATGTGGTCGGCGGCGTCGGCGCGCGAGAAGATGCGCTCGCCGGGGCCGAAGTTGTCCTGGCGCGAGATCGCCAGGAGGCGTTTCTGCGCCGGCGCGGGCAGCATGCCGATGAGTCCGAAGCGTTTGAGGTGCGTCAGGAGCATCGGCCGATTATATTTTATTCGACGGGGAGCGTGAAGACGAAGGCCGCCCCGCCGCCGGGGCCGTCCTCGCAGCGGATGGCGCCGCCGTGGGCGACGACGATGGCCTTGGCGGCGGCCAAGCCGAGGCCGGTGCCCTTGGTGCGCGCGGCCACCGCGTCGGCGGCTCGGAAGAACTTCTCGAAGAGGTGGGGCCGGGCCTCGGCGGGCACCCCGGGACCCTGGTCGGCCACCGTCACCTGCACCGCGCCGGCAGCGGCGCGGGCCGTGAAGCTGACGACCCCGCCTTTCGGGGAGTACTTCACCGCGTTGGAGCCCAGGTTGACCAGCACGCGCTCGAGCTGTTCGACGTCGCCCGAGAGCGGCGGCAGGCCGTCGGCCGTTAACGCGAAGCGCACGCCGGAGCCGTAGCCGCGCAGGGTCTCGACCACGCGCTCGAAGAGGGCACTCAGGTCGAGCGCCTCCTTGCGCAGCGGCGCCGCCCCGGCCTCCAGACGCGAGAGGTCGAGGAAGTCGTCGACCATCCGGCTCATGCGCTTGGCCTCGCGCAGGATGACGGCGGTGAAGCGCCGCCGCTCCTCCAGAGGGAGCTTCTCCTCGAAGTTGAGCAAAGTGTCGGCGAAGCCGCGGATCGAGGTCAGGGGGGTGCGCAGGTCGTGGGTGACCAAGGCCACGAACTCATCCTTGAGCCGGTCCATCTCCTCCGAGCGCAGGGCGGCCTGCAGGGAGCGGGCCACGTCGGCGAGGACGGCCGCCAGGTCTCCCCCCGGCTCCTGTTCGGGCGGGAAGGCGAACATGAGGGCCCCGTCCGGCGCCGTGCCGGCCACCGCCAGCGGCAGGGCGTACCAGCCGTTAGGGCCGCCCGCGCGCCAGGCCGGTTCGTTGCGTTCGCGGGCCGCGGCGTAGGCCTCGAGGAAGGCCGGCCCCTCGGGGGTCTTCTCGCCCAGGCCTCCGAGGCCGCCGTGGGGCCCGAAGGCGCGGACCGAGCGCGCCGCCGAGAGCGCCAGGATGTAGGGCAGGGCCGCGGCCAGGCCGCCGTCGGAGGGCCGCTTCGAGAACAGGGTGAGGCCCACGCGGTTGAGGAGGACCAGGCGCTGGTAGCGCGCGGCCAGCGAGTCGGGCGCTACGCCTTGGGCGGGAGCGCTGGACGCTCCGCCCTCCAGGAGGGCGCGGCCGCCCCCGTCGCGCCGCGCCGCGGCCAGCGCGGCCTCGGCGCGGTCGAACACGGTGAGCGGGTCGCCGGCGGCGGCCCCGGCGCTGACCGGGACGCGCGAGGCGCGCGACGCGGCGCCGTGGAAGGCGGCCAGCAGGGCGGCGGGGGCGGCCGCCCGCGGTCCGGTGACCAGCACGCCCAAGGTGTCGGGAGCCAGGCGCCCCACCACGTCCCCGGGCGCGGCCGCCGAGCGCAGGGCGTCGCCGAGGCGGGCGGCCAGGCGCTCGGCCACCGCGTCGCCTCGCTCGCGCCGCAGGTCCGCGGCGGCGTCGGCGCCGACCGCCGCCAGCCAGCAGGGGCCGGCCGCCGCCGCGGCGGCGGCGACGAGCCCCCCGCGGGCCGGCAAAGGGCCGAGGGGCTCGTCGTTCACGGAGCCTCCTGGAGGCGGATGCGCTCGGGGTCCGCGCTGAGCGCGCCGAGCGCGTCGAGCAGGGCCCGGATCTCGGAGCGCTGGGACGGGGTGACCGGCTTCGGCCGGCCGCCCTCGGTGTCGATCGGCACGAGCTCGGCGCGGACGCCGGAGCGCGAGAGGGTGAGGCGGGCGATGAGGCTCTTCTCGGTGCCCGCGGTCGGCGACTCGAACATGAAGTTGCCGACGCTATGGATGACGAGCGTCCGGCCGATGAGCTCGGCCGCCTGGACCACGTGCGGGTGGTGGCCGATGACGGCGTCGGCCCCGCCGGCGGCGGCGGCGCGGGCGAACGCGCGCTGGACCTCGTTGGGCTCGGCGGCCAGCTCGGTGCCGCCGTGAAACGAGACGACCAGCACGTCGCAGAGCGCCTTCGCGTCCCGGACCCAGCCCGACACGCGCTCGAGGGCCGAGAAGGCCACGCCGGGACGGTCCTTGCGCGCCCAGTTCTCCTCGGGGAACGTGCTGGTCAGGGCGAGCAGGCCCACCTTGAGGCCGTTGCGCTCCAGGATGAGCGGCTTGCGCGCCTCGGCGGCGTCTTTTCCCGCGCCGAGGCGCCCCAGGCCCGCCTTATCCAGCGCGGCGAGGGTATCGGTCAGGCCGTCGGGGCCGTAGTCCATCACATGGTTGTTGGCCAGGCCGAGCACGTCGAAGCCGCAGGCCTTGAGCACCTTCGCGGCGGCGGGCCGGCCGCGGAAGATGAACTTCTTCTTGGCCGGCTCTCCGCGGGTGGTCAGCGGCTCCTCGAGGTTTCCGAGCAGGATGTCGCCGCGCAGGGCCTCGCGCACCGCGGCCACCGGCGCCGCCGGGCCGTCCTCGGCGACCAGGCGCGCCACGGGCCCGTCGAGACGGATATCGCCCACGACGACGACGGTCACCTCTGGATCAGGGACGGCCTCCCCGGCGTTGGCGGCGCCGAGAAGGAGCGCCAGCGGAAGGCTCAGAGCCGCCACGACCCCAGCTTCCCCAAGAGCGCCCGGTCGGTGGAGTCGAGGCGCAGCGGCGTCACCGAGATGTAGCCGGCGTTGACGGCGGCCACGTCGGTGCCGGGCAGGTTGCGTCCCCAGACCCGGCGTCCGGCCAGCCAGAAATAGGAATCCCCCCGCGGGTCGCGGCGCTCGGCCACGGTCTTGTCGTAGAGACGCTCGCCGAGGCGGCAAGGCTTCCAGCCGCGCGGCTTGACGTCCGGCGGGACGTTGACGTTGAGCGCGACGCCGGGAGGGAGGCCTTTGGCCAGCACGCGCCGCCCGAGCTCCGCGGCGAACGCCGCGGCGGCCGTGTAGTCGCGGCTGCGCGAGACGCCCTGGCTGACGGCGATGGCGCAGACGCCGAGCAGCGCGGCCTCCATCGCGGCCGCCACGGTGCCGGAATAGACCACGTCCTGGCCGAGGTTATGGCCGCGGTTGACGCCGGAGACCACCAGGTCGCATCTCCCGCGCAGCAGATGCAGGATCCCGAAGCGCGCGCAGTCGGCCGGCGTGCCGTTCAAGGTGTTGACCCCGGGGCGCGCCTCGCGCATGCGCAGCGGCTTGTGCAGGGTCAGGCTGTGGCTGGCCGCCGAGCGCTCGCGCTCCGGGACGAGGACCTTGAGCTCGCCGAGCGCGGCCAGCGCGGCGCGCAAGGGGTCGAGGCCCTCGCCGTGGACGCCGTCGTCGTTGACCAGGAGGATGCGGGGGGATTTGGGCACGATGTACTATAGCGACTTTTCCCCGGCGGCTACTATCGGGCCAGGAGCTTCTTGAGCGGGACCGGTTCCGTCGGGCGGCGGGTCTTCCGTAGGCGGAGGCGCCACCAGCCCACGTCGTGCCACTTGCCAAGCTTGTAGCCGATGCCCTCGTAGACGCAGAAGCGGCGGAAGCCCACGGCCTCGTGGAGCGCGATGCTGGCTTTGTTCGGGAGGACGATCCCCGCGTACGCGTTGACGTAGCCCTGGGCCCGGAGGGTGTTGAGCAGAGCCTGATACAGCGCGCGGCCCACGCCCTTGCCCTGGGCCTTCGGCGCCACGTAGACCGAGGTCTCCACGCACCAACGGTAGGCTTCGCGCGCCCGGTGCGGCCCGGCGTAGGCGTAGCCGAGCACGGCGCCGTCCTCCTCGAAGACCAGCCAGGGCAGACGCGGCGTCAGTTCGGCGACCTGCTTCGCCATCTCGGCTGGAGTGGGAGGCTTCGCGGCGAACGAGACGGCGGTCTTCTCGACGATGGGCCGATAGATGGCGGCCAGGGCGCGCGCGTCGCTCTTCACTGCCAGCCGGATCATCGGCCGGCCGCCTCGACGAGCCCCGCGAAGCGCCCGACGCAGTCCTTGGGTGACGGCAGGCCGAGCTTGGCGTAGGCCTCTCCCATCGCCGTCCGTCCCGAGGAATCGCCGAGCAGGGTCTTGAGGCGGTTGGAGAGCGCCGCGGAGGAGAGGTCGGCCTCGGGTATGCGGACCGCGGCCCCGACCCGCTCGAGCAGGCGGGCGTTCACGTCCTGATGCCCCCCGGCCGCGTGCGGATAAGGGACGAGCACGGCCGGCAGGCTCTGCGCGGCCAGCTCGGCCGCCGTGCCGGCCCCGGCGCGGCAGACGGCCAGGTCGGCGGCGGCGTAGGCGCGGTCCATGCGCTCCAAGTACTCGACCACGACGGCGCGCGCCGGGCCGGCGGCGTAAGCCGCGCGCGCGGCCTCGGCCCCGTTCTTTCCGGCCAGGTGCAGGACCTGTACCGGGGCCTTCAGCGCGGCGACGGCGGCGGGGACGGCGGCGTTGAGCGCCCGCGCTCCCTGCGAGCCGCCGAGGACGAGCACGGTGGGCAGAGCGGGGTCGAGGCCCAGCGCGCGGCGCGCCTCATGAGCGTCGCCGCGGGCGTGGAGCTCGGCGCGCAGCGGCGTGCCGACCAAGGTCCCCTCCCCCCCGTCCTCGCGCGGCAGGCCCAGCGCCAGCGCGGCCGCAAACGGCGCGCAGAGCCGGTTGGCCAGGCCCAGGACGGCGTTCGACTCGTGGAGGACGACCGGCACGCGGCGCGCGGCCGCCGCCAGCGCCGCGGGCAGGGTGAGGTAGCCTCCCATCCCCACGAGGACCGAGGGGCGCCAGGCCCGCGTCGCTTGATAGGCGGTCTTGAGCGCCATGAGCGTGCGCGGGCCGACGCTCAGCCAGCTAAGCGACGGACGGCGCGAAAGCCCGGCCAGGTCGAGCTCGGTCCAGGGCAGGCCCTCGGCGTCGAGCCTCGGGCCCCCGGGGTCGCCGCGGCGCAGGACGAAGAGGCACTCGTGCCCGCGCCGGCCCAGCTCGCGGGCCAGGGCCAAGCCCGGGTAGAAGTGGCCGCCGGTGCCCCCGGAGGCGATGAGGACGCGCATCAGCGCCGCGGCAGCTCGGCGGCGTGGCGCGAGATGTTGAGGAGGATCCCGGTGGCCGCCATGGTCACGAGCAGGGAGGACCCGCCGTAGGAGATGAACGGCAGCGGCAGGCCCTTGGTCGGTATGAGGCCCAAGGACATCGCCATGTTGAAGAACGCCTGCAGGGAGACGAGGAAGGTCACGCCGGCGGCGAGGAGCGTGCCGTAGAGGTCGGGGGCGCGGCGGGCGATCGAGAGCCCGCGCGAGAGGAACCAGGCGAAGAGCCCGAGGACGCTCAGGCCTCCGAGCACGCCCAGCTCCTCGCAGAGCACCGGGTAGATGAAGTCGGTGTGCGGCGCCGGGAGGTAGAGCAGCTTCACGTCCGAGAGTCCCGGCCCTTTCCCGAACCAGCCGCCCGAGCCGACGGCGAGCAGGGACTGGGAGAGCTGGTAGCCGGTGCCGGAGGCGTCGGCGAACGGGTCGAGGAAGCTCAGCAGGCGCGCGCGGCGATAGGGATAGGCCCAAAGCTGCCAGGCCGCCAGCGGCAGGGCGGCCAGGACGGCGCCGACGACGTAGCGGACCCGCGCTCCGCCGACGAAGAGCACCCCGAGGGTCACCGCGAAGATCAGGACCGGGGTGCCGAGGTCGGGCTCGAGCAGGATGAGGCCGAGGAGAAGCCCCACCACCCCCCACGGCACGACGAGGCCCTGCACGGCGTTCTGCAGGCGCGAGCGCTTGCGGTCGAGGTAGTCGGCGAGGAAGAGGAGGACGGTCAGCTTGGCGAACTCCGCGGGCTGGAGGCCGAACGGGCCCAGATGGAGCCAGCGCCGGGCCCCGCCGATCTTGGGGGCAAACAGCACCGCGACCAGGGCCAGGGCCGTGAGCGGGAGGAGCAGCCAGATCCACTCGCGCAGGCGCTGGTAGGAGACGCGCATCAGGGCCGCCATGACCAGGGTCCCGGCCGCGGCGAACAGGCCCTGGCGCTTGAGGTAGAAGAAAGCGTCGCCGTGCTCCTTGTCGGCCAGGATGGCGCTGGCCGAATAGAGCGCCAGGATCCCGCCGACGAGCATGAACGCCGCCCAGCCGAGGAGCTGGGGGTCGACCGAGCGGGCGCGGCGCGGGGCCAGCGAGCTCACTTGGGCTTGCCCCCGTGGACGGCCAGGAGCTCCTTGAACGTCCGGCCGCGGTGCTCGTAGTCGGTGAACTGGTCGAAGGAGGCGCAGGCCGGGGAGAGCAGGAGGGTCTCGCCCTTGAGCCCGATCTGAAACGCCACCTCGACCGCCTTCTCGAGGGTCTGGCAGGGGAAGACGTGGGCCGCGCCCTGCAGGTCGGTCTCGACGCGCGCGGCGGCCTCGCCGACGCTCAGGACCGCCTTGACCCGGCGCTCGACCTGGGAGCGCAGGCCCGCGAAGCCCCCGGCCTTGGGCCGTCCGCCGAGGATGAGCAAAGTGGTCTTGGTCTGGGGCATGGTGGCCAGCGCGACCAAGGTCGAGTCGACGTTGGTGGCCTTCGAGTCGTTGACGCAGGCCAGGCCTTTGCGGACGCCGCAGTCCTCGAGCCGGTGCGACACGCCCTTGAAGGCCTTGAACGCCTTCTGGATGGCCTCGGGCTTGACCCCGCGGGCGGCGCCGAGCAGGGCGGCGGCCATCGCGTTCTGGAGGTTGTGCTCGCCGGGGAGCTTGGGCGGGGAGAGCTTCACCGGCTTCTTCCAGCCCTGCAGGCGCAGGAGGATCTTCCCTCCCTCCGGCCAGGCCGCCGTCATGGTCGACGGGGAGCGCCCGAAGAAGAGCTTGCGCCCGCGGCAGGAGCGCGCCATGGCGACCACGCCGGCGTCGTCGGCGTTGAACACGCAGGAGTGCCGGCGGTCCATCCAGGCGAAGACCCTGCGTTTGGCGGCCGCGTAGGCCTCCATCCCGCCGTGGTGGTCGAGGTGGTCGGGCGTGAGGTTGAGGATGGCCGCGGCCTCGGGCAGGAAGCGCCGGCTGTCCTCGAGCTGGTAGCTCGAGGTCTCCAGGACCAGCAGGTCGCCCTTCTTGACGCCGGCGACCGCCGCGCAGACCGGCACGCCGACGTTGCCCAAGAGGTGCACGCGGCGCCGGGCGGCCTTGAACACCGCGGCGGTCAGCGTGGCCGTCGTGGTCTTGCCGTTGGTGCCGGTGACGGCCACGGTCTCGACGGCGGGCAGGAAGGCCAGGGCCACCTCGAGCTCGCTGAAGACCGGGATGCCGGCCGCCTTGAGCCGCTCGAGCACCGGGGCGTGCGAGGGCAGGCCCGGGCTCTTCACGGCGAAGCGGCACTTGAGCAGGCGGTCCGAATGCCCGCCGCCCTCCCAGGAGACGCCGGCCGGGAGCTTTGCCGCGGCGGCGCGCAGAGCCTTGCGCGGGCGCTCGTCGGAGAGCAGGACCTTGAAGCCCTTCTTGGCCAGGAGCTTGGCCGCGGCCAGCCCGGAGCGGCCCATGCCCAGCACCGCGGCCGGACCGCGCTTCCAGACCGCGGGCAGGAAGCGGTCCGACCGAGCGCTATCGCGAGGAAGTGCCGCTTCCGAGGCCTTGGGGGCGGCGGAGGGCGGCGGGGCCTTGGGCTTGCGGGGGCGGGCTGTCTTGGCCTTCTTGGGGGCTTTCTTCGCCATCTTCTTCATCAGCGGATCTTGAGCGAGGCCAGCGCGGCCAGCATCAGCACGATGCTGACGATCCAGAACCGGACCGTCACTTTAGGCTCGGCGATGCCGCCCAGCTCGAAATGGTGGTGGAGCGGGGCCATCCGGAAGACGCGCTTGCCGCCGCGCAGCTTGTAGGAGGCCATCTGGATGATGACCGAGAGGGTCTCGACCAGGAACACCCCGCCCACGATCGGCAGGAGCAGCTCCTGCTTGACGCAGAGCGCCACGGCCGCGATGACCCCGCCGATAAAGAGCGAGGAGGTGTCGCCCATGAAGATCTGCGCCGGGTACGAGTTGAACCATAGGAATCCCAGGCAGGCCCCGATCAGGCCGGCCAGGAAGATGGTGATCTCGCCGGCCCCGGGCACGAAGGGGAGAAGCAGATAGCCCGAATATTTCGCGTTGCCCGACATGTACGCGAAGACGCCGTAGGCGATGGCGCAGAAGATCGTGCTGCCGGCGGCGAGGCCGTCCAACCCGTCGGTGAGGTTGACGGCGTTGGAGGCGCCGACGAGCATGAGCACGGCGAGGACGTAGTAGAGAGACCCCAGCTCGACGTAGCGGTTGGGCACGTAGGGGACGAGCAGGGCGGTGGAGTGTCCGGCGCTGGGCGGGTCGACGGCCAGGTAGCCCACGACGAGGAGGGCGGTGCCGATCTGGACCGCGAACTTGGCGCGCGACGGCGCGCCCTTGGGGTCCTTGCGGATGAGCTTGAGCCAGTCGTCCCAGAAGCCCACCGCGGTCAGCGCGGCGGTGACAAACAGCAGGATCCAGGTGAAGCGCACGTCGAGGCGCATCCACAGGAGGGCCGAGGCGACGACCGCCAGGACGATGAGGACCCCGCCCATGGTGGGCGTGCCTTCCTTCGCGAGGTGCGAGGCCGGGCCGTCCTTGCGCTGGGACTGGCCGACCTTCTTGGAGCGCAGCCAGGCGATCAGGGGCGGCCCCAGGAGCAGGGACAGGACCAGCGCCGTCAGCGCGGCCCCGCCGGCGCGCACCGAGATGTAGCGGAAGACGTTGAGCGGGCTCCAGAGGTGGCGCAGGTCGTAGAGGAGGTAGAACATCAGAGCGACTCCGCCAGCGCCTCGAGGCGCAGGGCGCGCGAGGCCTTGAAGTAGGCCGCGGTCCCGGCCGCCAGGCGCGGCCGGATGGCGGCCGCGAGCGCCCCCGGCTCGTCGGCGTGCTCGACCGGGAACGGGGCCCGCTCGGCGCGCGAGGCCTCGGCGGCGGCGCGCATCTCCACCCCGGCGAGGTAGGCGCCGGAGAGCGGCTGGCGCGCCAGCCAGGCGCCGAGCTCGGCGTGCAGGCGGGTCGACTCCGGGCCCAGCTCGCGCATGTCGCCCAGCACGGCCAGGCGGGCGGGCTCCGGGGAGGTCTCGAGGAAGGTGGAGAGCCCGGCGCGCATCGAGGCCGGGTTGGCGTTGTAGGCGTCGATGACCAGGCGCGCCCCCGACGGGTGCCGGCGCTCGGCGAAGCGCAGCGGGGCGGGCGTGTAGGCGGCCAGGCCGCGGGCGATCTCCTCGGGGGAGAGGCCCAGGGCGGTGGCCAGCGCGGCGGCCGCGGCGGCGTTGAGGCGATGGACGGAGCCCGCGAAGGCGGGCGGCAGGGCGATCTCCGTCCCGTCGAGCGAGAGGCGGGGAGGCAGGCCGGACAGCGCGCGGAAGCGGTTGGCGGGGCCGGTCCCGAAAGTGAACGCGCGCGCGCCTAGGCCGGGCACCAGAGGCGCCAGCATGGGGTCGTCGCCGCCGATGGCCGCGGGCGCTCCGGGCGGCAGGGCCTCGAGCAGCTCGCTTTTGGTTCGCAGGACGTTCTCGAGCGAGCCGAAGAACTCGAGGTGGGCCGGGGCGATGTTGGTCAGCACCGCGGCGGTGGGCTTGGCGACGGCGCACAGGTGGGCGATGTCGCCCTTGCGCGAGGCGCCCAGCTCGAACACCGCGAAGGCGTGCTCCGGGCGCAGGCCCAAGACCGACAAGGGCAGGCCGATCTCGTTGTTGAAGTTGCCGGCCGTGGCGCAGACGGCCCCTCGGGCCGAGAGCGCGGCGCGCAGCATCTCCTTGACCGTGGTCTTGCCGTTGGAGCCCGTGACGCCGACGACCGGGATCGTGAAGCGCGCGCGCCAGGCCGCGGCCAAAGCGCTCAGGGCGGCTTGGGTGTCGTCGACCTCGAGGAGCTGGGCGGGGCGCGCCGCGGGCAGGCGCGCCCCGCGGCGGACGATCCAGCCCGAGCACTCGGCGGCGAGGCGGGCGTCTAGGAAGTCGTGGGCGTCGAACTTGGGGCCGCGCAGGGCGACGAACACGGCGCCGCCTCCCGCGGTCCGGCTGTCGGTCGACAGCGGACCCAGCGGCGCGCCCGGGGCGCCGGCCGCCAGGCGGCCGCCGGCGGCGGCCGCGGCTTCGGCCCAGGTCATCATGGCCTTTGACATACGCTAGGCGCGCCCCAGGTCTTTCAAGGCCTCGCGGGCGACCTGGCGGTCGTCGAACGGGACCACGCGGTCGCGCAGGGTCTGGGTCGTCTCGTGGCCCTTGCCGGCCAGGAGCACCACGTCGCCGGCCTGGGCCACGGAGAGCGCCTCCCGGATCGCCTCGCGGCGGTCCGGCACGATTCTATAATTTTCCCTTCCGACGGAGCGCAGGCCGGCCTCGACCTCGCGCAGGATGTCGACGGGCTCCTCGCCGCGCGGGTTGTCCGAGGTGGCGATGACGAGGTCGGAGGCCTCGGCGGCGGCGCGTCCCATCGGGGCGCGCTTGGTGCGGTCGCGGTCCCCCCCGCAGCCGAAGACGGTGATGACGCGGCGATGGGGCAGACGGGATATGGCGGCGAGGACGGTGTCCAGCGCCTGGGCCGTGTGGGCGAAGTCGACCAGCACGGCGAAGGGCTGGCCGGCCGAGACCGGCTCGAGCCGGCCCGGCACGCTTTCCAGAGCACCGAGGCCTTCGACGACGGCCTGGTCGGGGAGGCCCAGCTCGAGCGCCGCGGAGGCCGCGGCCAGCGCGTTCATCACGTTGTGCTCGCCCAGCAGGCGCAGGCGGACCGACAGCGCCCGGCCCCTGGCCTTGAGCGTGAAGAGCGTCCCGGTCTGGGACAGGACGACGGCCTCCCCTCGGTAGTCGGCCTCGGGCGAGAGGCCGAAGCCGGCGCAGGGCACGGCCTGGATGCGGCGGCGGAAGCGGTCGTAGGCCGGGTCGTCGCGGTTGAGGAGGGCCGCGCGCCGCGGCTTGCCGCCGTCGGGACGCTCGAGCAGTTCGAAGAGGCGGACCTTGGCCTCGAGGTAGGCTTCGCGGGTGCCGTGGAAATCCAGATGGTCGGAGTGCAGGTTGGTCAGGACGGCGGCGTCGAAGCGCACGCCGTCGGCGCGCTTGAGGGCCAGGGCGTGCGAGGAGACCTCCATGGCGACGAAGTCGGCCCCGCCGTCGCGCATGCGTCCCAGCAGGCGCAGGAGGTCGGCGGCCGGCGGCGTCGTGTTGGCGGCCTCCTCCAAGGCCCGGTGGCGCAGGCGGTGGCCGGTCGTCCCGAGGACGCCCGGGGTCTTGCCGGCCCGGCTGGCGATCGACTCCAGCAGCCAGGTCGTGGTGGTCTTCCCGTTGGTGCCGGTGACGCCGACCACGGTCATGGCGGCGCTGGGGTCGCCGTAGAACGCCGCGGCGGCCTCCGACATGGCGGCTAGGGCGTCGGGCACGCGGACCCAGGCCAGGGTCCCTCGCGGTCCCGAAAGCTCCATCGGGGCCGGCGGCGGCGCCAACTCGCTGAAGACCGCCACGGCGCCGGCCTCGGCGGCCTGGCGGATGAAGCGGTTGCCGTCGGTCTTCTCGCCGCGCAGGGCGACGAAGGCGCAGCCGGGGCGGACCCGGCGGGAGTCGAACTCGAGGCCTTCCACCTGGACCTCCGCGCTGCCGCGCAGCTCGGCGCCGGCGACGGCGGCGACCAGCTCGCCCAGGCGCATCATGCGCGCGGGGCCGAGCGCAGGAAGGACGGACGCGGCAGGGACGGGTGGCGCGGGAGCGGGCTCGGGCTCGGCGCGGGCGCGACGGGTTTAGGCGCGGGAGTATTCTCCACGTGGACCCGGCCCTTGACCGACAGCGGCCGGTCGGGCGGGACGCCGTTGAGCGCGAGGAGGCGCCGGGCCACCTGGGAGAAGACCGGCGCGGCCACCTCGGCCGCGTAGTAGCCGACCCGCGGCGTGTCGATGACCACGAGGATGCTGTAGCGCGGCCGGCGCGCCGGCACCCAGCCGGCGAAGGAGGCCACGTAGTCGGTGGCGGAGTACCTGCGGGTGGCGGGGTCGATCTTCTGGGCCGTGCCGGTCTTGCCGGCGGCCGAGTAGCCGGGGATCTTGGCGCTGACGCCGGTCCCCTCCTCGACGACGCCGATGAACATCTCCTGCAGGCCGGCCACGGTCTCGGGCGAGGCCACGCGCCGCACCGCCACCGGGGCGCGCGGCGGCTGGGCGCCGACGGCGCGCACGAGGCTGGGCTCGTAGAGGGTCCCGCCGTTGGCGACCGCGGCGAAGGCGGCCGAGAGCTGGAGCGCGGTGACCGCCACGCCCTGCCCGAAGGCGGCGTTGGCGAGCCGGACGTCGTCGGCGGGACCGTCGGGCAGGAGGCCCGCGCTCTCGCCGGGCAGGGGCACCCCGGTCTTGTAGCCGAACCCGAACAGGCGCGAGAAGCGGAAGAACTCCTTGGCGCCGAGCCGCAGGCCGAGCTTCCCCGTGCCGATGTTCGAGGAATGCTTGATGATGTCGGCGAGGTCGAGCCGCCCCTGCTTGTCGTGGTCCTTGATCGTCACCGAGGGCGCGACCTGCCAGCGGCCGTCCTCGCAGTCGACCAGCTCGCCGGGCTTGAGGGTGCGGTTCTCGAGCGCGGCGGCCGCCGTCACCAGCTTGAAGGTGGAGCCCGGTTCGTAGACGTCCTGCACGGCGTGGTTGCGCCGCGCGTCGGCGGGCCGCACCGCCATGGCCAGGACCTCGCCGGTCGACGGGTCCTGGACGATGACGACGCCGCCGGCGGCGCGGCGGGCCGCCAGGGCCTCGTCGAGGGCCTGTTCGGCGAAGAACTGCGCGGCGCGGTCTATGGTCAGGGTCAGATCCGGCGGCGTCAGCGCGGGGTCCTCGTCGTCGCGCCGGATCGAGCGCCCGGCCCCGTCGCGGCGCAGGCGGACCGGGACCGCGCGGCCGCTGATCGAGCGGTCGTAGGCCAGCTCGAGGCCGGCCGCCCCGCGGCCCTCCGAGTTGACCTCGCCGAGCATCGGGCGCGCCAGCGCGCCGTTGGGGTAGCCGCGCAGCTCGTCGGGCTCGAGTCCCACGCAGGGCAGGTCCAGGGCGCGCAGGCGCCGGGCGTCGTCGTAGTCCATCTTGCGCTTGAGCCAGACGGTGCGGCGCTCGGCCCGCGCGAGCTTGCGGAGCTCGGCATCCTCGAGGCCGAGGGCTTCGCCGATGCGCGCCAGGACGCGCTCGGGCGGCTGGTCCATGTCGGCCAGGGCCTTGAGGTCGAGGAAGGCGGACCAGGCCGGAAGCGACTCGGCCAGGACGCGGCCGTCGCGGTCGAGGATGCGGCCGCGCGGGATGATCTCGAGGTCCTGGCGCTCGACCGAGCGGTCGACCTTCGCCTCATAGGCCTCGTGGCGCACCAGCTGGAGCCAGAACAGGCGGCCGGCCAGCGGGAGGACGGGAAGCAGGCAGAGCCACCCGCACAGGCGCAGGCGGGTGAGCGTGCTCACCGGGCTATTCCGCGGGAGCCGACGTTTCGATGGCGGAGGCCAACAGCGGGGCGGGCGCCGGCGCCGGGCGCTTGGGGACGGCCGTCGGGACGGGAGCCAGGCGCGGCGCGCCCAGGACGACCACGCTCTCGGGCAGCGGCGGGCCCATGCGCAGGCGCCGGCGCGCCGCCTCGGCCACGCTCTCGGGCGCGTTCAAGCGCTCGAGCTCGAGGCGCAGATAGGCGACGCGCTCGCGCGCGCGCCGGACCTCGGTCCGGGCCGCGCTGACCTGATAACCCAAGCGCGTGGCCTGCACCTGCTCCCAGAGGAACAGGAAAGCGGGCGCGGCCAGCGCGGCCAGGCTCAAGAGGATGGTCTTTTGTCTCATCTTTTGGGACCGGGGCCCCTCCCCCGCTAGGGGGAGGGGCCGCAGTCGGAAATTCGGCAGGCACCCCGCCGAGTAGGTGCCCGCCAGATCGGTGCGGTTTAACGGACGCGGACTTTATCCCCCTTGAGGAAGACCCGCTTCCAGACGTAGCCGTTGCCCGGGGCGGAACCCGTGGGCGAGAGCAGGATCCCTTGGCGCCGCGCCGCGGGGAGATGCATCACGGCGGACGTCAGTGACATGCATTTCATTTTCGCCTCTCTATCACGCGGAGTTTGGCGCTGCGCGAACGCGGGTTGCGGGCGACTTCCGCGGGCGCGGCGCAGACGGGCGAATCGGTGACGGACGCGCAGGTCCCGGCCTCGACTAAGGACTTGAACAGGTTCTTGACGATGCGGTCCTCGAGGGAATGAAAGGAGATGACGGCCAGGCGCGCGCCGGGCTTAAGAGCCGGCAGGACGCTCTCGAGGCCGCGGGTCAGCGCCTCGAGCTCCTGGTTGACCGCTATGCGCAGGGCCATGAAGGTCTTGGTGGCCGGGTGGATGCGGCCGACGCGCGGCAGGCGCTGCTCGAGCAGGGTCTTGAGCTGGCCGGTGGTCTCGAAGGCCTCGTGGGCGCGGGCGTCGACTATCCAGCGCGCGATCCGGCGCGCGGCGCGCTCCTCGCCGTACTCGCGAAGCAGGAGCTCGAGCTGCTCGGCCGGCCACTCGTTGACGATGCGGGCCGCGGTCAGCGGGCTGCCGGGGTCGAGGCGCATGTCCAGCGGGCCGTCGTGGCGGAACGCGAAGCCGCGCGAGGGCTTGTCCATCTGCAAAGAGGAGACGCCGAGGTCGAAGAGGGCGCCCGAGAGCGAGGCCGGAGCCTCCCCCGCCAGGACCTTGGAGAGGTTGCGGAAGTTGCAGTGCACCGCGCGCAGGCGCGGTCCCTGGGCGGCCAGGCGGCGGCCGGCATGGGCCAGCGCCTCGGGGTCGGCGTCTACCGCGAGCAGGCGCCCCTCGGGGTCGAGGGCCTCGAGGACGGCTTCGGCATGCCCCCCCAGTCCCAGCGTGGCGTCGAGGTAGACGCCCGCGCGGTCGGTGACCAGGAGCTCGAGGACCTCGCTCAGGAGGACCGGCTCGTGGGTGTATTCCTCGTTTCTCTCTTCCATCAAAAGGGGCATCAGAACGCGAGCTCCTTGGCGACTTTCTCGAAAGCGGGCTTGGCCTGCTTGGCCATGTGCCGCTCGTAGCGCTGGGCGTCCCAGATCTCGGCCTTGTCCCCGGCGCCGGCGACGATGACGTCCTTGCGCAGGTGGGCCTGTTCCTTGAGGCTCTCCGGCACGAGGATGCGGCCCTGCTCGTCGACCAGGGCTTCCTCGGCGGTGTTGAACAGGTCGCGCTTGGCCGCGCGGATGGCGGTGGCGTTTTTCTGGGTCTTGGCGGCCTCGTCGAACTTCATGAGGTGGCCTTCCCACTGGGACGGCAAAAAGAGCGAGAGGCAGCCGTCGACGTTCTTGGCCAGGAAAAAGTGGGAGCCCTTCTCCTGCTCGAGAAGCTTGCGGAATTTCGGTGGGACGACAAGGCGGTTCTTGTCGTCGAGCGTGTAGTCATATTTTCCTATCAGAACCGAAATCCCCACTTCTCTCCACCCTCCCCCACTTCTCCCCACCAACAGGGAGAGTCTAATGGTTGAGTCCAATCCTGTCAAGCCCTTATTTGTTCTGCTTGGCGGGTTTGGCTACGGCGGAGTTTACGCGTGCACGCTTCGCGCACGGCCAATCAACCCCGAGGAGCGACTGTCCGCGCGGATCGTTCGATTAACGGAAACGCAATCGCGCCTATTCTTGATTTGTGCCGTGTCCGGGGTGTTGCCCCGTCGGCGCGTGGACGTTAGCGTTCGAATGCGCGTCGACGGGGCAACACCCCGGACACGGCACTCATCAGGATTAATTACTGCTGCGCGCGCCGGGGCCCGGACTGCGCGTCATACCGCCACGCATACTCGAGCGCCTTCACCGTCGTGAAGGGCATGCCGTAGGCGCGGTACAAGGACTCCTTGACGGTCGACCCGTCGCGGATGAACCTGCAGAACTTATAGAACGACGACTTGTACTGCGAGCGGATGAGGAACCTGACGACGCTGTAGGACTGCGAGTACCAGAGCCGTATCTCCTCGTCGGCCGCGCCCGAGGTGTTCTCGACGCGGATGAGCTCGTCGAGCGCGTAGCCGCCGCCGCGCTTGATGACGTCGAGGTTCTGCTTGAGCCAGTTCGGCGCGGCCAGGCCGCGCTCGGTCTGCACCAGCGTGGCCATCCCTTCGGAGAGCCAGAGCGGGTCGGTGACCCCGCCGAGGAAGAAGCTGTCGAAATAGATGTGGGTCAGCTCGTGGGCGAGGATGCCGACGAGCTCCTCGGACTCGTAGAGGTAGATCTTGCGGCGCTTGACCGAGGAGGCCCCCCCCGACCAAGCGGGACGGCCGGTGACGCGGCGGTAGCTCTCCTGGTCGCGGAACAGGAATATCGACGCGCGCTCCTCGCGCGCCCACGGCGAGAACGCCGCCAAGTCCAGCATGAGGTTCGCGTGCAGGTTCTCGAGCGTCTCGAGGAACTCGAGCGACGGGGGCCTGCCCTCGGCGAAGACGTTGAAGTGCTTGGTCTGGGTGCGCGTGAACCCCTTGGGCGGGGTCGCGTCCTCCTCGGGCGGCTGCGCGGGGCGTACGGGCCGCGTCGGAATGGGGCGCGCCTCCGGCGGAGGCCGGGGCTGCTCCTTGCGGCCCAAGGGGACCGGGCCGGTGTAGCCCGGCGGCGGCTTGATCGGCGTCATGGCCCCCACCGAGGCCGGGATGCGGGCCAGCTTCGCGCCCGTTTCGGAGCCCTTCACCGTCGCCGCCGGCTGGGAGGTGAGGTCCGAGGGCGGCTTCTGCTCGAAGAGCTTGTCGGCCGGGATGGTGCCGTCGGCCTCGATGTCGGGCAGGTCGTCCTCGACGTCGAGCTCGCGGCGGTGGACGTTCTCGACCCGGCGGCTGACCCACTTCATCTGCCCCTGCTCGGGGGCCGAGTCGTCGCCCAGGAACTGATAGACCATCAGGCCCCAGAGCGAAAGCACCAGGACCCAAAGGACCATCCTCAGGCGTATTAGGATGTCCACGCCCTTCCTTAATAAGCAGCCACGACTATATTCAGTCTACCCGGGAAGCGCCGCGTTCGCTAGCCCCGGCCGGCGTCGCGCATGCGCAGGGCGGTCTGGGCCAACTCGTGGACGAAGGCCGCCAGGACGGGGATGAAGGCGGCATGGATGACGCCCTGAGCCCACATGACCTCGCCCAGCGGCATCCCGACCTTCATCTGGTAGGCCCAGTAGAGCCCGAGGACCGAAGCCGCGCAGACCCCGGCCGTGAGCAGGGTCTGGCCGCGGCTCTGGTAGAGCGCGGCGGTCACCGGCGGCAGGGTCAGGAGCAGCCACATCGGCGCCCAATACGGCATGAGCAGGTAGGCCAGCACCGCCGACCAGAGGAAGGTCAGCCAGACCTGCAGGAGCTTCAGGCGCTGGGCCCAGCCGACGAAGCGGTAGATGTTCTTCGAGAACCAGTGGTTGACGAGCAGGGAGGCCAGGAGCACCCCGAAGGACAGCCACTTGGTCCGCGCGTCGGGGTCCGAGAAGTAGATCGCGGTGACGACCATCACCGCCGCGAACGGGGTGAAGTAGAGGTTGAGAAGGTTCATGCGGTCCTCCGTGCGAACATGAGATAGCGGTCCGACGTCTCGGCGGGAAGGCGATAGGCGTCCGACTCGAATCCCTCGGGCTTCTCGCTCTGGAACAGGCCCGCCCAGCCGCCGAGCTTGGCCAGCGGACGGGCCAGGGCCAGCGCCTCGTCGCGCGGGGCCAGGGCCCGGGCGAGGACGGCGTCGGCGGCCGGCTCCGCGGTCCCCGCCTCCCCCCCATCCTGGCGCTTGAGCTTGAGGAGGCCGGTGCCGTCTGCGCGGCCGTGATAGGCCCGGATGCCCGGCAGGCCGAGGCGCACGGTGGCCAGGGTCAGGAAGCTGGCCTTGCGGTAGGAGGATTCGACGAGCCAGACCTCGAGCTCGGGCCAGGCGGCCTTGAGTGCTATGCCGACGAAGCCCGCGCCGCAGCCGAGGTCGACGAGGCGCGGCGCGGAGACTCCCGCCAGGCGCGCCTTGAGCGGGGCCAGCGCGGCCAGGCCGTCGGCCAGGTGGCGCCGCCAGATCTCCCCTAGGTCCTTGGCGGCGGTCAGGTTCACGCGGCGGCCGCAGCGCAGCACTTCGCCGGCGTAGGCGTCCAGGCGCTCGAAGACGGGCTCGGGAAGGGCGTCGCCGAGCCAAGCGCGCACGACGGCGGCCTCGGGGCTCATGCCGCTAGAGTCCTTTTGAGCCAGACCGCCAGCATCTGGACGTCGGCCGGGGTCACGCCGGGGACGCGCGCCGCTTGGCCGAGGCTGGTGGGCCGGATGCGCGTCAGCTTTTGGCGGGTTTCGGCCAACAGGGGGATGTCCGCGTACGGGAAATCCGCGGGGAGCGGAGAATCGTCGAGGGCGCGCACTTCGGCCAGGGCGCGGCGGTCGATGTCGACAAACGGCGCGTAGAGGCGCTCGACCTCGGCCTCTTCTCGGGCTTGGGCGGCGCTCCACGGCGCTAGCGCCGCGTCGTCGTGGCCGGCGCGCCCGGCCGCGGCCTCGCGATAGCGCAAAAACGGCTCCCATAGCGCATCCGACACGAGTCCGAGGGCGCGGCCGCGCTCCATGAGGCGCAGGTCGGCGTTGCCGGCCCGCAGGCTCAGGCGGTGCTCGGCGCGGGCGGTGAACATCCGGTAGGGCTCGTCGACGCCGCGCGTCACCAGGTCGTCGACCATGACGCCGATGTAGGCCTCGTCGCGCGCCAGCGTGAAGGGCGCGCGGCCCAGGGCGCGGTGGGCGGCGTTGACGCCGGCGACAAACCCCTGGGCGGCGGCCTCCTCGTAGCCGGTCGTGCCGTTGATCTGTCCGGCGAGGAAGAGGCCGGGCACCGTCTTGGTCTCGAGGGTGGCCCCGAGCTGGTGCGGCGGGCAATAGTCGTACTCCACGGCGTAGCCGGGGCGCATGAGCTCGGCTCGCTCGAGGCCGGGCACGCTGCGCACGAGGGCGAGCTGGACGTCCTCGGGCAGGCTGGTCGAGAGCCCGTTGACGTAGACCTCGCGGGTGCGCCGGCCCTCGGGCTCGAGGAAGAGCTGGTGGCGGGGCTTCTCCGGGAACTTGACGACCTTGTCCTCGATCGACGGGCAATAGCGCGGGCCCAGCGACTTGATGGCCCCCGAGTAGAGCGGCGAGCGGCCGAGGTTGTCCCGGATGAGCCGGTGGGTCTCGGCGTTGGTCCAGGTGATCCAGCACGGCAGCTGGTCGTCCGGCAAGCGGGAATGCCGGTGCGAGAGCGGGCGGGCGGCCGGATGCGGGTCCTGGCGCTCGCAGCGCGAGAGGTCGAGGCTGCGGGCGTCGAGGCGCGGCGGGGTGCCGGTCTTAAAGCGCCGGACCTCGAGGCCGAGGCTTTCGAGCGCGGCGCTCAAGTCCTTGGCGGGAGGCTCGCCGGCGCGGCCGGCCGGGAAGTTCCGTTCGCCGACGTGCGCCAAGCCGCGCAGGAAAGTGCCGGTGGTGAGGACGACGCAGGGGGCCTCCCACCGCGTCCCGGTGCGGGTCAGCACACCCGCCAATCGGCTCCCATCGATGAGCAGCGCGGCCGCCTCGCCCTGGCGCAGGTCGAGGTTCTCCCGCTCCTCGACGATGAGGCGCATCTCGCGCCGGTACTCGAGCTTGTCGCACTGCACGCGCGGGGCGCGCACGGCCGGGCCCTTGCCGGAGTTGAGGACCTGGAAGTGCAGGCCCGAGCGGTCGGCGGCCACGGCCATCATCCCGCCCAGGGCGTCGAGCTCGCGCACCATGTGGCCCTTGCCCACCCCCCCCACCGCCGGGTTGCAGGACATGTGGGCCACGGTGTCGAGGTTCTGGGTGAGGAGCAGGACCCGGCAGCCGATGCCCGCCGCGGCCAGCGCGGCCTCGCAGCCGGAATGGCCGGCCCCGACGACAATGACGTCGTAACTCATACCGCCATCAGGGCCTTCAAGACGTCCTTGGGCAGGAGTCCCGCGTTGTGCATCGAGAAGACGAAGAAGATCTGGGCGATGAAGCCCAGGAAGACCGCCGCGAAGGCGCGCGCGGTCGGCATCTCGCGCGCGCGGCCGACGCCGAAGGCGCAGACGCCCAAGGTCCAGAACAGGAGCGTCATCTCCAGCACGTGGTAGAGCGGCTCGGAGCGCAGGAGGACGGCCGCGCTGAAGGCCGGCAGGAGGGCCAGGGCCGGAGCGTTGGCGGCCAGCAGGATAGCGCCCAAGGCCGACCAGGTCCGGGCGTCGAGCGCGCGCCAGCCCGGCACCATCGCGGCCAGCAGGACGACCCAGAGTCCCGCGAAGAGCGGCGTGCCGACCTTCCCGTTGGCGTGCAGGACGAGGAGGATGACCGGGGCTGCCGCGCTCAAGACCGCGGCGGCCAGGCGAAGAGGGAGCTTGCCGTCTTTGAGGAGCCCCGAGAACCAGGCCGTGGCGGCCACGAGGACGGCGGCCAGCGCCGGCGTCCAGAGCTGGACCTTGAGCCAGAAGAACAGGGAATGAGGGGTCTCAAGCGGCACGAACCCCTCCATCGGCATCGGAAAGCCCTCGGGCTTGAGGCGATAGAAGACCGCCGAGGCCGCCATGTAGGCCAGCAGGATGAGGCCCGCCAGGCGCGGGGCCTTGCGCGGCGCGTCGAGCACGCGCCCGACGCCGCGCCGCGGGCGAAACGCGAAATCCCAGGCCAGGCGCAGGGCTTCAGACGGCATGGACACGGTCCACCTCCGCGGCGTCGCGCTCCACGTGGCGGGTCCCCCAGGCGCAGAAGGCCCCGGCCAGCCCCAGGAACGTCATCGCGCCGACCAAGGCCGGCGCCAGGCCCCAGCGGTCCGAGGCCATGCCGATGAAGGTCGGGCTCAAGGCGTCGCCCAGGGCGTGGATGACGAAGATGTTGGCGGCGAACGCCATCGAGCGCACCGACGGGGCGGTCACCGAGACGATGACGCCGTTGAGCGGCCCCATGTTGAGGAAGGCCAGGGTCTCGGCGATAAAGAGGAGGATCAAGGTCCCCGCGTAGGAAGGGCAGAGCACCGCGGCGATCCCGGCCGGCATCGCCAGCAGGAGCCCGACGCCCGAGACGATGAAGTAGGCCTTGCCGGTCGTGCGCAGGAGCCGGTCGCCGAGCCAGCCGCCGAGCAGACTGCCGAAGAGGCCGGAGAGTATGGTGATGCCGCCGAAGACCGTCCCGGCCTCGCTGACCGAGAGGCCCCAGGTCCGGTTGAGGAAGCTGGGCATCCAGACCAGCAGTCCCCCCAGCGCGAAGGTCATCGCCGACATAGCCCCCGTGGTGGCCACGTAGCTCTTCACGCGGGTCAGCGCCGCGTAGTCCTTGGCCGAGGGGGGGGCGGTCGGGACGGCCCCCGTCTCCGTCCGCGGGTCGCGCAGGCGCATGGCGAGCAGAGCCAGCAGGAGACCGGGCGCGCCCGCCGCCACGCAGGCCGTCCGCCAGCCCCAGCGCCCGCCGATCCAGCCGCCCACCAGGTAGCCCAGCGCGCTGCCGACGGGGATCGCCATCGAGAACAGGGCCAGGACGCCGCCGCGGCGCTCCTTGGGGAAGTGCTCCGCGACGAAGGACGGCGAGACCGCGCCGTAGCCCGACTCGCCGACGCCGACCAGGGCGCGCGCCGCGAAGAGCTGGCCGTAGCCGCGGGCCAGGCCCGAGAACGCGGTGGCCAGGCTCCAGAGCCCGATCCCGCCGGCGATCCACTTGACCCGGCTGCCGCGGTCGGCGAACCAGCCGACCACGGGGGCCGCGCACATGTAGACGACCATGAAGGCCGAGGCCAACGCGCCCAGCTTCGCGTCGCTGACGGCGAGCTCGGCCTTCACGAGCGGCAGGAGGACGAATAGGATCTGCCGGTCGGCGTAGTTGACCAGGTTGATGGCGAAGAGGATGCCGAGGACGGTCCGAGGTCTCATTTACCCACGCAGAAGCGCGAGAAGACCGCCGCCAGGGTCTCCTCGGGCGTGTCGCGGCCGACGATCGAGTCGAGCGCGGCGAGCGCGGCGCGCAGCTCGCGGGCGGCCAGCTCCTCGCGGGCGGCCTTGAGCTCGCCGGCCGCGCGCCGCAGGGCGGCCTCGGCCGACGAGAGCGCCGCGGCATGCCGCTCGGAGACCGAGAAGGCCTCCCCGCCGAAGGCGCCCAGGCGACGCCGGGCCAAGGCGGTCAGTTCCAGCAAGCCGGTTCCGGTGAGCGCCGAGACCTCGACGGTCTCGAGTCCCCCCAGGTCCGCGGCGCGCACGGCCGCGCCGGCGAGGTCGCACTTGCTCAGGACGCCGGCGAGGCGGTCCGCCCCCGTCAGCGCCGCGGCCTCGGCGGCCAGCCGGCGGGCCTCCTCGGGAGGTCCGGTCCGGTCGACGACGATGAGGGCCAGGTCGGCGGAGCGCGCCTCGGCTCTGGAGCGCTCCTGGCCGAGGCGTTCGAGCTCGTCCGCGGGACGTTCGCGCAGGCCGGCGGTGTCGACGACGGCGCAGGAGAGCCCCGCCAGCACGGCCGGAGCCTCGACGGCGTCGCGCGTGGTGCCGGGCTCGGGCGAGACCAGGACGCGGTCTTCGCCGAGCAGGGCGTTGAGCAGGCTTGATTTTCCCGCGTTGGGGGCGCCGAGAAGGACGAGGCGCGGGGCGCGGCGGCCGGGGCGGCCGCGGCGGCGGGCAACGGAGAGCTCCGAGGCTTGCTCGGCCAGGGCGGCGGCGCGGGCCGCGGCCGCGGCGGGGTCGACCGGCGGCAGGTCCTCATCGGGATGGTCAAGGTTGGCCTCGACGAGGGCGGCCAGGTCCAGCAGCCCGGCGCGCAGGGCCTCGACACGGCGCGAGAGCCCGCCGTCCAATTGGAGCAGGGCCGCGCGGTGCTCGTCGGCGCTTGCGGCCGCGATGAGGTCGCAGACCGCCTCGGCTTGGGCGAGGTCCACGCGGCCCGCCAGGTAGGCGCGCTGGGTGAACTCCCCGGGACGCGCTTGGCGGGCGCCGGCGGCGCGGGCCAGCTCGAGGAGCCGCTCGACCACGTAGGGCGAGCCGTGGCAGGCCAGCTCGACGGTCTCCTCGCCGGTATAGGAGGCCCCCTCCGAAAACAGCGTGACGAGGACTTGGTCGAGGCGTGCGTCCCCGTCCAGCGCCCAGGCCAGGGTCTGTCGGCGGGGTTCGGGAGGGCTCTTCAGGTCCAGGAAGGACGCGGCGGTCTCCCAGGCGGCGGGCCCGCTCACCCGCACCAGCGCCACGGCTCCGGCGCCCGGGGGCGTGGCCAGCGCGGCGATCGTGTCCCGCAAGGGGGCTCTCAGTCCTGGCGCTTGAGGCGCACGACGACCTTGCGCCAGGAGCCCTCTCCCTCCGACGCCGTCTCGACGTCGGGGTGGGCGGCCAGGCGTCGGTGAACCAGGCGGCGCATCGCGGGGTCCATCGGCTCGAAGCGGAATGGCTTCCCGGTTTGCGAGACTTCGCCGGCGGCGCGGTCGGCTTCCTGTCCGAGCCTCTCCTCGATCTGCTTCCACCAGCCCTGGCATTCGACCTGGACGGCGGAGGGGGCCCCGGTGCGGCGTCCTACGATGATCGTCGTGAGGAACTGCAGGGCCTCGAGGGTCCGGCCGTCCTTGCCGAGCACGAAGGCGGCGTCGGCTGTCTTCACCTCGGCTTGGACACGATCCTGTTCGGCGTCCCAGTTGGCGCTGACGACGACGTCGTGCAGGCCGGCGAGACCGAGCAGCTCCGAGAGCACGGTGCGCGCGGCGGAAGCCGCCTTCGGGCCGTCCTCGGGGCCGCGCGGCGGCCGCTCGACGTCGCGTCGGGGCCGCGGGGCGCTCTCGGCGCGGGCCGGGCGGCGATCTTCTCGGCGCGGTTCTTCGCGCCGAGGCGACCGAGCGTTATCGCGAGGAAGTGCCGCCTCCGAGGTCTTGGGGGCGGCGGGCTGGGGCTCGGGCCGGGGCTGCTCCGGCTTGGGCTCGGGGCGCGGCGCGCGGGCCGCGGGGCGCGGCGCGCGCGCGGGGCGGGCGGAGGAGAGGCGGGCGCGCGGCGAGGGCTTGGAGGCCGAGGCCGACGGCGCCGACGGGGACGGAGCGGCCGAGGCCTCGCCCCAGCGCTTCTCGCGGACCAGCACGCGGGCGGGCTTCATGCCGAAGCCGAGGATGCCGGCGGAGCCCTCATCGAGCACCTGCACCTCGACCTGGTCGCGGCGCAGGCCGATGTCGCGCAGGCCGGCCTCGACGGCGATCGTCACGGTCTTTCCTTCGCATTCGATCTCTTTCATGGTTCTCTCCGGTTGAAGCTCAGGCTTCCAGGCGCTTTTTCATCGCCATCTGAAAGACGAAGCCGATGACGCTGTTGGTCAGCCAGTACAGCACGAGGCCGGACGGGAAGTTCAGGAACATGAAGGTGAACATCACGGGCATGATCTTCATCATCTGGGCCTGGGCCGGGTCGGCGGTCGGCTGCGGGTTCATCTGGTTCTGCAGGAACATGATCCCGCCCATGATGAGAGGCAGGACGTAGTACGGGTCGTGGGCGGACAGGTCCTTGATCCAGAACATCCACCCGGCGCCGTGCAGCTCCCAGGCCTCGCGCAGGGTGTTGAACAGGGTGATGAAGATCGGCATCTGCAGGAGGATGGGCAGGCAGCCGCCCAGCGGGTTGACCCCGTGCTTCTTGTAGACCTCCATCATCTCCTGCTGGAGGCGCTTGGGGTCCTTGGCGAACTTCTGCTGGATCTTCTGGACCTCGGGCTGGACCTTCTTCATGCCGGCCATCGACTTCATCTGCTTATAGCTCAGCGGGAGGAGGAACGCCTGCAGGCAGAGCGTCAGCATGATGATGGCCCAGCCCCAGTTCCCGGTCCAACTGTGGAACTTGTGGAGGACCCTCAGCGTGAAGCGGCCCAGGCGCAGGTACTTGTCGAACCAGCCGAAGTCCACCGAGCGCTCCAGGCCGCGCTCGAACGACTTGAGGTGGGTGTAGCCCTTCGGGCCTAAGTAGAAGGGGACCTCGACGGTGGACGAGCCTCCGGCGGGAAGGGTCAGCGCGGCGGCGTCGAAGCGGATCCAGGGCTCGAGCACCTCGGTCATCTTCTTGCCGCCCAGCCAGCCGGTCGTCTCGAAGGGGACGGGCTTGGCGCCGCTGGTCGCGCCCTTGAACGTCTCGGCCGGCGGGAACGCCGCGGCGAGGAAGTAGCGGTTGGAGACGCCGGCCCATGAGACCTTCCCCGGGACGGCGGCGGGCTCCTTCTCGAGGTCGAGGGCCTGGTAGTCGTTGGGGCGCGGCGTGTCGGCGAGGAGGACCACGGAGTGCCACAGGCTGGGATTCTCCTTCTTCTCGCTGTCCACGATGCCCAGGCCCGGGCCGAGGGCGAGCGACCACGGTTCGACGGCCGCGGGGGCTTCAGACGGGTTGGTGAACGTGAGACGCAGGGTCTTCATCCCGTCGCGGTCCCCGAAGATGTACTCCTTGCGGATGAGCACGCCGTTGGGGAGCTTGGCCTCGAAGACCGGCCAGTTCGCGTCGCTGCCCACGCGGGAAAAGCGCAGGTCGGGCCAGGCGGCGAGGAACCCCGGGTAAGGGTCGGGCACGAGCTCCACCGGGCCCAGCGGGCCGGGGTAGGCGACGCTGACCAGGCCCGCCCCGAGAGGCTGGATCTTGATGTCGACGCCGCTGGCGCTGAAGGCCATCGCGCCGTCGAGGCCGCCTTTCCGCGCCGGCTTCTCCGGCTCGGGAGACCTGAACTCGGCGGCGACCATCCCGGGCTCGCCCGCGGCGGCGGAGGCCGTCGGAGGCGAGCCGCCGGCGGGCGCGCCGGGGACGGCGGAGCCCGCGACAAGCGGCACTTCGGGTTTCCCGTAATAGTGCTCGATGAGCTTGAACCAGCCCAGGTAGACGACGCCAGAGAGGACGACGGCGATGATCAGGTTTTTATCCATTGGAAAGGGGCACGGGGTCGTAGCCCCCGGCGTGGAACGGGTGGCAGCGCAGGAGGCGCGCGGCGACCAGGGGCACGGCGCGCGGGAGCCCCAGGCGCAGGACGGCCTCCTCGGCGTAGCGGGAACAGGACGGGGCGAAGCGGCAGGCCGCGGGGAAAAGCGCGGCGCGGACGGGACGCAGGATCCGGATCAGCAGGGCCGCAAACTCTCGCGTCTTCATGTCTCCTTCAGCAGTCCGGCCGCCTTGGCCGCCGCCATCAAGGCGGCCTCGGCTTGCGCCAGCCCGTCCCACGTGCACCCCGGGCGCGGATACGCGACGATGTCGGCGCGGGGGTCGAGTCCGGTCCGGTTGAGGCGGAAGGCCTCGCGGAGAAGGCGCTTGAGCCTGTTGCGCCTCAGGGCCGGTCCCAGCTTGCGCGAGACCGACAGCCCGAAGCGAGCGCCGCCCCCGTCCGCCCGCCGCAGGGACCACAGGATCACGTCCTTGCGGGCGAGCTTGGCGCCCCGTTCGAACACGGGCTCCATCTCGGAGCCCGTGAGGCGCGCGTCGCGCCCGAATCGGCCGGAACGCCCTTCCGTCAGGGCCTCACTTGTTGATGAGCTTGTAGCGGCCTTTCTGGCGCCGGCGCTTCAGGGTCTGGCGGCCGCCGGGCGTGGCCATCCGGGCACGGAAACCGATCTTCTTCGCGCGTCTGCGCTTGTTGGGGCGGAATGTAGGTAGCATGGTCAGGAATTATACATGATTCGCGTCCCGCGCCGCCTTTATATGGAACCGGAGCCGAATTCCCGCCTGGCTTCCGCCGCGTTATGTATTCGGCACAGGAGCCGGATGTTGGCCGGATCGTCCGACTTGCCGCCCTTGGCCCAAGGCGTCACGTGATCGAACTCCAGCCAGCCGGTGGCGCCGCAGATGATCCCATCCGTTCCAGCGTACGAGCATCTCCCCCCATCCCGTCGCCATACTTCGTCGCGGACCCGCTTCGGCACGCGGCGAGACGGCGGAGAATCCGTCTTCCTTGGTGAGCGCTTGGATGTGAGCTTCTCTCGCTCGACCTCGACCAGGCGCCTCAGCGCCTCGCCCAGCACTTCTTCCATGCGCCCCGCCGGGAAGCGATGCCGGAGCAGGTCGCGGGCTTCCTCGAACCGCTCACGCATCTGCTCGTCCGCGGTGAAATTGAAGACGACGCGGTGCGGCTCCTCGGGCTCGCCTGAGGGTGCCGGCCCCGCAGTCTCACTGTGCGTCCTCGTCGAGAATAGGTCTCCGAGGATTCCGTCGGAGGAGCTCATCACGGGCGGCGGGGGTGCCGCCGCGTCCGCCGTCTCGGAAGCTCGCCGAGGCTCCGGCAAGGCGCGGATGTACTCGCGCGGCGGCGGCGCGGCGGGCCCCAGCTCTGCCGCCATCCTATCGATCTCCCGCGTGCTCCTTCGCGTCGCGCGGCGAAGCAGCATCTCGTGGTTGGCGGAGGTCAGGACCGGTTCCAAGATCGCCACGCCAAGCAGGTTGAGCTCGCCGGCCGCGAGAAGACGAAGGATGGACGGATACTTCTTTGCCGCGCGAGCGACGCGGACGCGCCTGACGGCTTCCGACTCCGAGAGGCCCAGCCTACGCGTAAGGAACCCAAACGGAGTCCCATAGGCAGTCCTCTCGCAGGCTTTGCGTTCATCGAGCTCGCCGAGATGCAACAAGAAGTCGACCATCGAGAAGCGCTCGGTCTCGGCAAGCGCTTCGATCTTTCCCATCAGAGCTTGATCCGACAACCCGGTCAGGTCCATAGACGTTAATACGCAAAAGGTCGAAAAAAGTTCCCTTCAATCTGGCAAGTGCGATGTGTTGCGCTTCGAAATCGAACTCGCGATGGCGAGGGCTCTAGCGAATAGTCTTGGCGTTTGCTGTGCAATTTTTCTCTTTCCTCCAGCGCTGGAGGTTAATGTAAAAAATTGCAATTAAAATAATTGCAATTTAAGAATCCGGTCGCCACTTTCGCGCGCCGCGTGGCCCGCCCACGGCAATTTTGCTAAAGTCACGTCCATGACCGAGCATAGCGCAGGAAATGGCCGCGAAAACACCAATATCGAGTCCCTTCTTAAGGAAGGGCGCGTCTTCAAACCCTCCGCCGCCTTCTCCAAGGGCACCGAGGTCGGCAGTCCCGCCGCGTGGGAGAAGCTGCGCGCCCAGGCCTCCAAGTCCCCCGTGAAGTTCTGGGAGGCCCGCGCCAAGGAGCTGCGCTGGGAGAAGCCCTGGAAGAAGGCTCTCGACTGGAAGTTTCCGTTCGCCAAATGGTTCGTCGGCGGCAAGCTCAACGCCAGCGCGAACTGCCTCGACCGGCATCTCGAGGGCCCGCGCGCCAATAAGGCCGCCATCATCTGGGAGGGCGAGCCGGGCGAACAGCGCACGCTGACCTATCGCCAGCTCCACCGCGAGGTCTGCGTCTTCGCGAACACGCTCAAGAAGCTGGGGATCAGATCCGGCGACCGCGTGGCGATCTACATGCCGATGGTGCCCGAGGCGGCGGTGGCGATGCTGGCTTGCGCGCGCATCGGGGCCACTCACAGCGTCGTGTTCGGCGGCTTCTCGGCCGAGGCCCTGCGCGACCGCATCCAGGACGCCCAGGCCAAGGCCGTCATCACCGCCGACGGCGGGTGGCGCAAGGGGGCTATCGTCCCGCTCAAGGCCGCCGTCGACGACGCCCTGGCGCAGTGCCCGGGGGTCGAGACCGTTGTGGTACTTCGCCGTTGCGGTTCGGTCGTTTCGATGAAAGAGGGCCGCGACCATTGGTGGCAGGACGCCTTGCGCGGCGTCGGCGCCGACTGCCCCCCCGCCGCGCTCGACGCGGAGCACCCGCTCTTCATCCTCTATACCTCGGGCTCGACCGGCAAGCCCAAGGGCGTCCTCCATACGACCGGCGGTTACCTGACCCACGCCGCGTACTCGGCTCGTTTGGTCTTCGATCTGAAAGAAAACGACGTGTTCTGGTGCACGGCCGACATCGGCTGGGTGACCGGCCACAGCTACGTGGTCTACGGCCCGCTGGCAAACGGCGCCACGGTGCTCATGTACGAGGGCGCTCCGATGACCCCCGCCCCCGACCGGTTCTGGGATTTGATCGAGCGCCACCGCGTCACCGTGTTCTACACGGCCCCGACCGCGATCCGCGCCTTCGTGCGCCTGGGCGCCGAGCACGTGCGCAAGCACGACCTCTCAAGCCTCCGCCTGCTCGGCACGGTCGGCGAGCCGATCAACCCCGAGGCTTGGCTCTGGTACCGCAAGGAGGTCGGCGGGGACCGCTGTCCCATCGTCGACACCTGGTGGCAGACCGAGACCGGCGGCATCATGATCTCCCCCCTGCCCGGCGCCACCGGGACCAAGCCCGGCTCGGCCACCAAGCCCCTGCCCGGCATCGACGCGGCGGTGGTCGACAAGGACGGCAAGCCGGTGCCGAAGGGCTCGGGAGGCCTGCTCGTCGTGCGCCGGCCGTGGCCCGGCATGCTGCGCACGGTCTACGGCGACCCGGAGCGCTACCGTGCGCAGTACTTCAGCCAGATCCCCGGCTGCTATTTCACCGGCGACGGGGCTCGGGTCGACAAGGACGGCTACTTCTGGATCCTCGGCCGGGTCGACGACGTCATCAACGTGGCCGGGCACCGGCTCTCGACGATGGAGATCGAGTCGGCGCTGGTGGGCCACCCGCGCGTGGCGGAGGCCGCCGTGGTCGGCCACCCCGACGAGCTCAAGGGCCAGGGGATCACGGCCTTCGTCACCCTGCAGACCGGCGTCGCCGCGGGTCCGGAGATGGTCGACGCGCTCAAGGGCGCGGTGGCCAAGGCCATCGGGTCCATCGCCCGGCCGGACGTCATACGCTTCGCCGACGCCCTGCCCAAGACCCGCTCCGGGAAGATCATGCGCCGCCTCCTGCGCGACGTGGCGGCGGGGGTCAAGACCTCGGGCGACACCACGACCCTCGAGGACTTCGCGGCGCTGGCCAAGCTCCAGCCCGTCCAGGACGAGTAGCGGAAACGGCCTTTGCCGGTTAAACTCATGGGGATGCGCCCGTGGCTTTGCGTCCTGAGCCTGGCCGCCGCGCTGGCCCGGCCGGCGGGGGCGCTCGAGGCCGTGCCGCTGCAGGGCACGGCCGGCTCCAAGCTGCGCGAGGTCTGGGCCCTGGCCCGGGCCAAGTTCCCCGACGCGAAGCTCATCTCGATCTCCGGCGCCTCGTCGTTGGAGGGCCGCGCGCGCTGCAGCCCGAAGTTCCCGTTCCAGAACGGCTGGCGCTTCACGTTCTTCTCGCCCGGGTCCGGCGAGTTCATCATGATGGCGGAGTGCGGCGGGGCGACCGCCGGCCCGCTGCGCCAGCTGCGCGCCAAGGCGGAGGAGCTCTCGAAGCTGACGGTCTCCGGAAAGTTCATCGATTCCGACCAGGCGCTCAAGGCGCTGGCCCGGGCCGGGATCGACCTGGCCGGCATCGAGGCCAAGACCCCGGGCAAGCGGGCGTTCTCGCTGATGCTGGCGCGGCTGGAGGACGACCGTTTCAAGGCCCACCCCATGGTCTGGCGCGTGAGCGGCGGCGGCGAGCACTGGGTGGTCGACGCCGTCCACAACGAGAAGTTCGACCCCACGCGCTACGGCCACGACTACTCGGTGGCGCTGGCCAGCATGGTGGCCAACTCGGTGAACCTGGCCGAGCGCCCCAAGCGCACCGACGTCTATACCGCCAAGACCGACCTCGAGAACGCCCTGGCCTACGCGCGCAAGCATTTCGCCGACGCGAACCTCATGGCCATCGAGGGCTTCGTCGACGCCTGGGGCGGCTCGCCCTGCACCGGTCCGGGCGACGGCTGGGCGTTCTACTTCTACAGCCCCCGGCGCAGCGACTTCGAGGTGCTCTTCGCCTGCAACGGCTTCGTGGGCCCGGGCCCGACCCGCAACATCCCGCTGGACCTGGCCCGCCACGAGCCGATCGCCGGCCCCTACATCGACTCCGACGTGGCCGTCGACGACCTCCTGGTCACCCACGGCGACGCCTTCCACGAGACCATGGGCCGCAAGTTCACGCGCAACGGGACCCTGCTCCTGCGGCAGTATAAGACGCCGCCGTTCAACGACCCGGGGCTCTGGAAGGTGCGCGTGCTCTGGGAGCTGACCGTCGGGCGCAGCATCTTCCGCATGGACGCGGTCAACGGCCGCCTCCTGGACGTGCGATGAGCGTCCTGGCGTTCTCCGAGCTGGTCCAGGTGCCGGGGCTCGTCCAGGCCGCGGCCTGGGCCGCACTCGTGCTCCTGGCGGGCCTCATGGCCCACGCGCTCAACGCGCGCTTCACGCCCGACGTGGTCCTGGCGCCCTGGGCGGGACGGGTCTGGGGCGCGCTCTCTTGGGCGCTCTGCGGCCTCTTCATCCGGGTCTCGCTCCACCCCGTCCTCCCGGCCAAGGTGTTCGGGGTGGTCTATTGGCCCAGGCGCGTGTCGGGCTGGGCGGCCTTAAGCCATCTGCTGATGCTCTCGGCGTTCGGGGCCGCGGCCTTCCTGACGGTGGGTGCGATGGCCGGCGCGTTCGAGCGCTGGGGCAACAAGGCCAAGCCCGGCCGCTCGGTCTCGCTGGTCTTCTGGGGAGCGGCCGCCGGGGCGGTGCTGGGCGCGGCCGGGCTCGAGGCCTCCCGGGCCTTGTTCGTCGCCGACGCCCTGGGCCGGCTCGGGTTCCGGATCGCCGGGGGCCTGCTGCTCTGGGGCACGGTGCCTGTCCTGTTGGTCACCGGCATCCTCGTGGTCTGGCTGGCGGCGCGCGGTTCCTCCTGGGAGCCGCGCTGGCGGCTCGGCGGCGTGGCGGCGGCCCTGCTGCTCTGGCTCGTCCCCCTGGGCTGCGTGGAGACGGCCTTGCGGCTGGCCTGGGACTTCGGCCGGCCGGGCCTGGCCCAGGCGGCCGGCGTGCGCGGCGCCGCGGCCGCCGACACCCTGACGGTGCTGGTCCTCGCCGGACGCGACGCCGGTCCCGGCGTCCAGCGCCGCGAGGAGTTCATGGCGGCGGAGGGCCTGGCGGTGACGCGCGCCGGCCTCGAGGCGGTGCGCCGCTATCTCGAGACCCAGGGCTATCGGACGATCTTCCTCAAGGAGTCGCTGGGCTATATGCGCCGCGGCTGGACCCTGCTCTGGGAGCCCGAGCGCGCGATGGACGCCGCCTTGGTGCGCCTGGGCCCGCGCTTCCCCCCCGACTACGAGGCCTTCCTCAAGGGCATCCTCGTGGCTCCCGCCACGCCCGAGAACTACGAGCGCCTCGAGAACATGGCGCGCGCCGGCGACCACGGCCGCATCGCCTCG
The DNA here is from genome assembly GCA_016196755.1 of Elusimicrobiota bacterium. Lineage (GTDB taxonomy): Bacteria > Elusimicrobiota > Elusimicrobia > UBA1565 > UBA1565 > SCTT01. Next base: position 18,115 of record JACPXC010000030.1, on the reverse strand, counting down.
GTGAAGAAGGCCGGCAACCTCTTCCAGGGTCTCTCCGACGCCTACGCGCGCTTCGGCGACCTCGAGAACTCCAACCTCTGGCTGGCGCGCATCCGCAAGCTCTGGCCGCTCTACGACGACGACGTGAACGTCGACCCCGTCGAGGACCAGCACGGCGGCGAGGTCACCGGCTCGCTCACCTACAACGGCCGCCCCGCCTCCGCCGTGCAGGTGGGCCTCTTCATGCTGACCTCGACGACGACCGCGCCCTCGGCCGAAAGCGGCCTGGTGGCCGCCGCCTGGCCCGACGCGGAAGGGCGCTTCCACTTCCGCGACCTGACGCCGGGGCGCTATTACCTCGCCCTGCGCGCCGACCCCATCCTGCTCGGCGACCCGCGCCTCGAGACCCTCTTCTCCCCCGGGGTGTTCCGCCTGAACCACGACAAGATGACGCGCGAGTTCTTCCCCATACAGCTCGAGCGCGCCGGGCCGCCGCCCCCGGAGGCCCCGCCGCCTCCCCTGCCCCTCAGCGGCGCCGTCTCCCTGCCCTTGCCGCGATAATCGTGGAAACGCCGCCTTTTATCGGTTAGAATGACGAAGCTATGACGACAAAGACGACGGCTCGAACCACCCGGAGGCCCGTGATGGCAGTCGCCAAGAAAAAGATCACCGTGCTGCTCGCCGACGATCAGACGCTGTTCCGCGAGGGCATCAAGGACCTGCTCGAGGCCGAGAAGGAGATCTCCGTCATCGGCGAGGCCGTCGACGGGCAGGACGTCGTCCGGATGGCCAAGAAGCTCAAGCCCGACGTCATCCTGATGGACATCAAGCTCCCCCATCTCGACGGCATCTCGGCGACCCGCCAGCTTCGCACGGACATGCCCTCCACCAACATCCTGATCCTCTCCTCCTTCGAGGACGAGGCCCACGTGCTCGAGGCCATCCAGGCCGGCGCCAACGGCTACCTCTCGAAGATGCTGCCGGCCTCCGAGCTCGTGCGCGCGCTCAAGACCTTCGCCACCGACGGCGTGATGATCCCGCAGAGCGTCATGGGCAAGCTCCTCCAGGGCCTGCGCTCGAAGGGAGCCGGCGGCCCCGACGCCCACCTGACCGCGCTGACCAAGACCGAGATCAAGGTCCTCTCGTATCTGGGTCGCGGCCTTTCTAACAAAGAGATCGCCGCCCAGCTCGGCTGCTCGGTGAAGACGGTGAAGAACCACCTCAACAGCATCTTCCAGAAGCTCAACGTCTCCAACCGCACCGAAGCCGTGGTGAAGGGCATCGAGACGGGTCTGATCTCCGCCGAAGAAAGCCGCTCGCTCTAAGCCCGTGCGCGGCCGCCTTGCGGGAGCGCGAGGGCTGGTCCTCGGGCGGCGTCCCCATCGCGAAGCCGACCGGGTCGCGGCCGTCTTCAGCGCGGAGTTCGGCAAGATCCCGGTGCGCTTCCCGGGTGTGGACCGTCCGACGGGCAAGCTGCGGGCCATGTGCGAGCCGCTCGTCCACTGCGACCTGCGCGTCTACGTCCGGCAAGGCGCCGAGTACGCGACGGCGGCGGGCGGCTCGATCCTGACGGCCTTCCCGGCCCTGCGCGCCGGACTGGGGCCTTTGATGCGCGGCCTGGGCGTCCTCGAGCTCCTGGACCGGCTGACGCCGTGGTGGCAGGCCAGCGCGGAGAAGTTCGAGTTGACGCTGGCGGCGCTGACGGAGCTCGAGCGCCGCGCCGGGCAAGGACGGACGGAGAGCCTGGGCTGGGTGTACGCGGCCTACGGCTTGAGGCTTTTCGAGGCGGCCGGGTACGGGATGGCCAAGCGCCGGGTGTCGGAGGAGAACCGCGCGCTCTGGGACGTGCTCCACGGCGCTTCTTGGGAGACGGTCTCCGGTCTCCCGGCCGACGAGGGGCGCCTGGGCCGGCTCGAGGTGCTCATAGGACGGACGGTGGAGACGGCGGTCGAGCGGCCTCTGCGCAGCATGCAGGTCCGCGAGCGGATGCGCGAGGCCTCCGCGGGGGCACGGGTAGGCTGATGAAGATGACTCTACAGGACACGATCATGGCGCTGGAGCGCTACTGGGCCCGGGAGGGCTGTCTCATCGCCCAGCCCTACGACGTCGAGAAGGGCGCCGGGACCTTCAACCCCGCCACCTTCTTCGGCGCCCTTACCAAGGTCCCCACGCGCGCGGCCTACGTCGAGCCCTGCCGCCGCCCCGCCGACGGCCGCTACGGCGACAACCCCAACCGCCTGGCCAAGTATTTCCAGTACCAGGTCATCCTCAAGCCCGCGCCGGCCGACGTCCAGCAGCTCTACCTGCGCTCCTTGGCCGCCATCGGCCTCGACCCCAAGAAGCACGACGTGCGCTGGATCGAGGACGACTGGGAGTCCCCCACCCTGGGTGCGGCCGGGGTGGGCTGGGAGGTCTGGCTCGACGGGATGGAGGTGACGCAGTTCACCTATTTCCAGCAGATGGGCGGCGTCACGCTCGACCCCGTGTCGGTGGAGATCACCTACGGCGTCGAGCGCCTGGTCATGTACGCCCAGCGCAAGGACAACATCTACGACATCCAGTACAACGACCAGCTGACCTACGGCGACGTGTTCAAGGACCAGGAGTACCAGCTCTCGCGCTACCACTTCGAGGCCTCCGACCCGGAGATGCTGACGCGGCACTTCGTCGACCACGAGGCCGAGTGCCGGCGGCTCTGCGAGGCGGGCCTGCCGCTGGCCGCCTACGACTCGGTCCTGCGCGCCTCGCACCTCTTCAACCTGCTCGACGCGCGCGGGGCCATCTCGGTCACCGAGCGCCAGCAGTACATCGGCCGCGTCCGCGGCCTGGCCAAGAAGGTCATCGCCACCTATCTCAAGCTCAAGGAGCCGGCCCCCACGCCGGCCGCCGCCGGGGCCGCGTCATGAAGAGCGCCCTGCTCGAGATCGGCGTCGAGACCATGCCGGCCCGGTTCATCCCGTCGGCGCTGGCCCAGCTCGAGGAGAAGGCGGCCAAGCTCCTGACGGAGCGCCGGCTCTCGTTTACGGCCATCAAGGCCTCGGGCACGCCGATGCGTCTGGCCCTCATCGTGTCGGGTGTCCCCGAGCGCTCCGAGGCCCAGGAGCTCGAGCTCACCGGCCCCCCGGCGCGGCTCTGGAAGGACCAAGCCGGAGCCTACACGAAGCAGGCCGAGGGCTTCGCCCGCTCGCATGGCATAGAGCCCGTCGCGCTCCTGACCGTGACCAGCCCCAAGGGCGAGGTCCTCGCGGTCCGCAAGACCGTCCCCGGCGAGGCGACGGGCAAGGTCCTCGGCGAGCTCTTTCCGGCGCTGATCGCCGCGCTCGAGTTCCCCAAGACCCTGGTCTGGGAGGAGTCCAAGTTCCGCTTCGGCCGGCCCCTGCGCGCCCTGTGCGCGCTCTACGGCAAGAAGCCGGTGCGGTTCTCCGTCGCCGGCGTCAAATCCACCGGCAAGACCCGCGGCCTGGCCGCGCTCGGCGCCAAGTCGGTGACGATCCCTTCGCCGGAGAAATACGCCGCTCTGCTGCGCGACCGCTGCGTGCTCGTCGACGTGGAGGAGCGCCGCAAGGCCCTGCGCAAGACGCTGGAGACCGCCGCGAAGCGCTCGCGCGGCCGCATCGACGAGGAAGGGGGTCTCCTCGAGCGCGTGCTCTTCCTCGTGGAGCATCCGGTGGCCGTGCTGGGACGCTTCGACGAGGCCAACCTCCAGCTCCCCGCGGCGCTGTTGTCGATGGTCATGAAGACCCAGCTCATGTTCTTCCCCATCCTCGGCAAGGACGGCGCGCTGACCGCCGACTTCATCGGCGTGCGCGACGGGGTCTCCGAGGGCCAGCGCGAGGTCCAGGCGGGCTTTGAGCGCGTCATCGCGGCGCGCCTCTCGGACGCCCGCTTCTTCTTCGGCCGCGACCGCGAGACGCGCTTGGCCTACCACGCCCAGAAACTGGCCCGGGTCTCCTTTCAGAAGGGCCTGGGCACGCTGGCCGACAAGACCGAGCGCGTCGCCCAGCTCTCCGAGTGGCTGGCGCACGGCGTCCTGCAGGACCGCGCCGTCGACGTCTCGGCGGTGGCCACGGCCTCGCGCCTGGTCTACGCCGACCTCGTCACCGGCGTGGTGGGCGAGTTCCCGGAGCTCCAGGGCGTCATGGGCGGGGTCTACGCGCGCGCGGAGGGACTCGACGAGAAGGTGGCCCTGACGCTCGAGCAGTTCTACCAGCCCACCCAGGCGCGCGGCCCCCTGCCGGCGCACCTCGAGGGGGCGCTGGTCTCCCTGGCCGGCAAGCTCGACACCGTCTGCGCGATGCTGGCGGCGGGTTTTAAGCCCAGCGGCAGCGAGGACCCTTTCGCCCTCCGGCGCCTCGGCAACGGCGCGGTGCGCATCGTCCTCGAGCGCCAACTGCCCGTCGACCTCGAGGCGGCGGTGGAGAAGGCCATGGAACTCGTCGCCGCGCGCGGCGCGGAGAACCCCTTCGACGCCGCGCTCGCGAGAGCCGAGACGCTCGAGTTCCTGTGGCAGAGGGTCGAGAGCCTGTTCGGCGAGAAGGGCTACCGGCCCGACGAGCTCAAGGCGGTGAAGGTCGGCGGCCTGAAAAACCTGGCCCGGACCTTCCACCGCCTGGCCGCCGTGCACGCTCTGCGTCCCGACCCCGACTTCGTCCCGGTGGCGGCGGCGTTTAAGCGCGCGGCCAACATCCTCAAGCAGGCCGGCGTGGACGCGCGCGAGGACGGGGCCGTCGACGCCGAGCGCCTGAGCGAGCCGGCCGAGCGCGGGCTCTACGCCGCGCTGACCCGACTGGAAGGCGACCTGCGCGAGAAGGCGGCCCAAGGCGACTTCGAGACGGCCCTGCGCGCCTTGGTGGGCCTCAAGCCCGACGTGGACCTGTTCTTCGAGAAGGTCATGGTCATGGTCGAGGACGCGGACGTCAAGAAGAACCGCCTGGCGCTCCTGGCCCGCCTGACCCGCCTCTTCACGCTGGTCGCCGACATCAGCCAGATCCAGGCGTAGCGGTGGCGGTCCGGGCTGTCCTCTTCAACAAGCCCTACGGCGTGGTCAGCCAGTTCACGCCGCTGGGCCGCCATCCCACGCTGGCCGACTACGGCATCCCGCCCGGGCTCTATCCGGCGGGCCGCCTCGACCACGACAGCGAGGGGCTCCTGCTCCTGACCGGCGATGGCACGCTCCAGAATCTGCTGACCGAGCCGCGCTATCGTCATCCGCGGACCTATCAGGCCCAGGTCGAGCGCCTGCCTGATGACGCCGCGCTCGAAAGCCTCCGGCGCGGCGTGGTCCTGCGCGACGGGAAGACCCGGCCGGCCGTCGTGGCCCTGCTCGGCACGGAGCCGGCGTTCCCCCCCCGCACGCCGCCGATCCGCTTCCGCAAGTCCGTGCCCACGGCCTGGCTCGAGCTGACGTTGACCGAAGGGAAGAACAGGCAGGTGCGGCGGATGACGGCCCACGTCGGCCATCCTACCCTGCGCTTGGTCCGGGTCCGGATCGGGGCGTTGGGGCTGGAAGGGCTGGCCCCGGGGACGTGGCGGCCGCTCGGCGAGCCGGAACTGCGCGCGCTAAAGAAGGCTCATGGCACGATACGGCTGCAATCCTTATCACAGGCTGATTCGGAAAGATATCCACCGAACTATCCACGTGGATAGTCGAATTGCGTTTTCCATCATTTGGACCGTGCGCGAAGCGTGCACACGACTCGCCCAACCCTCTTCCGTTTTCCGTTGATCCGTACGAGATCGAAGAGTTGCGGCCGTATCGCAACTCTTCGATCCACGCGCCCGAGGCGCGTAAATTTAGATTGGTTCTCAGACCCCTTTGCTCGGCCCTGCTAGCCCACAGTTCAGTGCCATGAGCCCTAAAGAAGGATCTCCACTAGCGTCCGGTCGGCGAGCTTGCCGCGTAGGTCGAGCTCGGACCAAGGGGTCCACTCCCCGCGGTCGAGGCGCACCTCGGGCTTCTCCGGCTTTCCGCCGACGCGCTTGAGCAGGGTCCCCAGGGTCGTTCCCGGCAGGACGAAGCGGTCCGAGGCGCGCTTGATGCCGCCGCTCTTGCGGGGGCGCAGGACCACCGAGACGCGCAGCGAGCGGCGGTGGATGAGGTCCTCTTGGAAGCGGGCCACGAGGGCTTTGGCTTCGTCGCGCTTGAGCGCCGCCAGGGCGGTCTCGAGCCGGGCGAGGTCCTCGGCGGCGCGGGCGTAGCCGGGCAGTCCGGGCTCGACGGCGGCGAGATAGGCCTCGCGGTGGCTGCGGACGTCGCCGGCGAGGTCGCGGGCGCGGGTCTCGTCTAGCGGCTTGGCCAAGGCGCGCTTCCAGCGCGCCGCGGCCTCGAGCAGGGTCTCATGGCGGCCGTTGAGGGACTTGGCGCGGCGCTCGATGGCGGCGCGCATGTCTCTTAAGTCCTTGACGCGCTTGTCCAAGGTCGACTTGGCCGAGCGCAGGCGCGCCGCGGCCAGGTCGAACCGGCCGGCTTCCGCGGCCTCGGCGGCGGCGGCCAGGCGCTCGGCCGCTTCCTGGCGGGAGCGCACGAAGCCGCGCCCGGCCCAGGCCGCGGCGTCGGCGAGGAAGGAACGGAACGCCGTCACCTCGAGGCCGACCAGCGGGCGGCGCTCGGGACCCTTGAGTCCCGCGGCTCCGGCCAGCTCGGCCCAGTAGTCGGTCTCGGCCGCGCGCTGGGACACGCGCTCGGACTCCGCGGCCATCGACTCGAGCTTATGGCGCTGGGCGCGGCCGGCCGCGGCCGTGTCGGCATACTCGACGACCTCGACGGAGGACATCTTGGGATAGGCGATCATGCCTTTGGCGGCGTCCAGGGCCGCGGCCAAGGCGGCGGCGTCGCCGCCGGCCAGCGCTTGGCGCGCCTGGACGATGCCGGCTTTGACCTGACCGGTGGGGGCGGTAAATCCCGGCTCCAGCACCTCCGGCGAGACTGTGAAGAGCCGCTCGAGTCCGGCCAGTTTGGCCGCGGCCTCGGCGGGCCGGCCGTTGCGCGCGTCGCGGCCGGCGTCGTCGAGCCCGGTCGCCGCGTTATGCCAGCGGGTTTGCGGGATGGCCACCGGCGCCGCGGAGAAGGCGGCGGGGATCTGACGCCGGCTCTCCAGCCAGCGGGTCTCGGCGCGTAGCGAGGCCGCGGTGCCCCAGGCGCCGTTTAAAGTCCACAGGGCCGCGTTGCGGCGGGCGTCCTTCGAGGCCAGGCGCGAGCCGCCTTCCAGCATGAGCAGGGCGGCCCGGACCTGGGTGGCCAGGAGGGCTTGGTCGGCCGCCAGGGCCTCAGGCGCGACGGCGGGCAGGGCCGCGCGGGCCGCGCGCTGGGCTTTGAGCCGGGCGGAAACGGCCGCGAATGGCTCGGCGGCCGGTCCGCTCAGGCGCGCGTCGACGGCGCGCAGGGAGGTCCAGAGCGTGCGCTTGCGCGTCTCGAGGGCTTCGGAGACCAGCGCGCCGCGCTCGAGGGCGTGGATCGTCGCCAGTTCGTGATAGAAGCCTTGGATGCTCCGCGCGGTCTCGTAGGAGGCGCGCTCCGAGACGAAGGCCGAGCCCGCGACGACGCCGTTGACGGCCGAGCGCGCGCGCCCGTCGAAGAGGTTGACCCAGGAGGACTTGCCGCTCAGGGCCGGCCGCGCGGCCTCGGCGGTGGCGGGCAGGGGGGCGGCTTGGGCGGCAGGAACGGCCGCGGCGGCGACGGCGGCCTTGATGACTACGGGGGCCGCCGGGGCCAGCGCCGGCGTCAGGGTCAGGGTGGGGAGGACGGCCGCCGCGGTCGGTACCGCCAGGCGCGGCGCGAAGACCGGCACGGGCGAGCTCAGCGTGGCGGCTGGAAGGGCCGGGGCGGGCAGGACCGACTTGAACGAAGCATGGAGCGGCGCGACCGACAGCAAAAACGCCAGGAAAATCGTCATGCTGTCATGATATCACGGCCCCTCCGGCCCGCCTTAGGCCGTAGGTCCTATCCCCTCTAGGTTTGTTGCGTTCGGGGTCAGACCTTGATGTTGCGCTTCTAGAAGCGCAACATCAAGGTCTGACCCCGAACGCAACAATCAGCGGTGGGGCCCGCGGGCGATCGGCATCCGGCGGCCGACGCCGAAGGCCTTCGGGGACACCCGCAGGACGGGCGGCGCCTGGCGGCGCTTATACTCGGCGCGGTCGACGCGGTCGAGGAGGTCGCGGACCAGCGCCGCGGGCTCGCCGGTCTTGACGATGGCGGCGGCGTCCTTGCCTTCCTCTATATAGAGGCGGAGGATGCGGTCGAGCTGGTCGTAGGGCGGCAGGTCGTCCTGATCCTTCTGGTCGGGCTTGAGCTCGGCGGACGGGGCCTTGTCGATGGAGTCCTGGGGGATGACGGCACGCTCGCGGTTCATGTATCGGGCCAAGGCGTAGACGTCGGTCTTGAACACGTCGGCGATGGCGGCCAGGCCGCCGGACATGTCCCCGTAGAGCGTGCAGTAGCCCACCGCCAGCTCGGACTTGTTGCCCGTGCTGAGGAGCAGGCTGCCGGACTTGTTGGACAAGGCCATCAGCAGGTTCCCGCGGATGCGGGCCTGGAGGTTCTGCTCGGGCAGTCCGGAGGCGGTGCCCTTGAACGGGCCGGCCAAGGCGCGCATCAGCGCGTCGTAGGGGCCCTTGATCGGCAGGGAGATGAGGCGGGCCCCCAGGTTCACGGCCAGGGCCTCGGCGTCGCTGACGCTGCCGGGCGAGGAGTACATCGACGGCATCGACACGCCGAGCACCTTCTCGGGGCCGAGGGCCGCGGCGGCCAGGGCGCAGGTGACGGCCGAGTCGATGCCTCCCGAGAGGCCGATCAGCGCCGACTTAAAGGAGCATTTGGCGGCGTAGTCGCGGATGCCGAGTACCAGGGCGTCGTGGAGGTCGGCGACGGGAGGCCGCTCCGGGAACGAGGCCCGTCCCGGGGCGTCGGTGTCGACCATGATGAGGTCTTCCGCGAAGCCGCGGCCCGCGGCCAGGGTGCGCCCGCGGGCGTCCACCGCGAAGGAGTAGCCGTCGAAGACGAGCTCGTCGTTGCCCCCCACCTGGGCGCAATAGAGGAACGGCAGGCCGTGGCGCCGGGCGTGGCCGGCGACGATCCCGCGCCGGAAGGCCAGCTTGCCGGTCTCAAACGGCGAGGCCGAGACGTTGAGCAGGAGCTCGGCCCCGGCCTTGACCTGGCGCGCCACGGGGTCGTCCTGGTAGAGGCGCTTGCCCCAGAACGCCTCGTCGTTCCAGGCGTCCTCGCAGATCGTGATGCCGAGGCGGCGGCCCTTGAAGCGCACCGGGGCGTTCTCCCGGGCGGGCTCGAAATGGCGGACCTCGTCGAAGACGTCGTAGGTGGGCAGGAGGGTCTTGCGCCGGGTCGCCGTCACCTTCCCCTGGTGCAGGAGGGCCGCCGAGTTGAACACCGCGCGCCCGCGCGGGGCGGGGTTGGCCTCGACAAAGCCCACCAGAAGCCCCGCCGCGCGGGTCTGCTTGGCGAGGGCCGCCAAGGCCTGGCGGTTGGCGCGCACGAAATCGGGCTGCTCGAGCAGGTCGCGCGGCGGATAGCCGGCCAGGGCCAGCTCCGGGGTCATCACCAGTTCGGCGCCCTGGGCGACGGCTGCCTTGTAGGCGGCGCGCACGCGCTCGAGGTTGCCGCGGACGTCCCCGACGACCGGGTCGAGCTGGGCCAGCGCTACGCGCATTCCGGATTATATGGTATACGACGCCGTGCGCGCATGGACGTCGGTCGTCCTCGTCTTGGCCTTGGCGGGCTGCCGCTCGGGCTGGCACCGCCGCGTCCCCCCTTTCAAGTACGTCTTCCGGCCCTCCGCCGTGCCGTTCATGGAGAACCCCAAGTTCTCCTTCGAGATCAAGCGCCGCTGGAAGGGACCGACCCAGGTGGAGGGCGGGGTGCGCTTCAAGCATCCCGGAGGCGCCGCGGCGATCACGGTCTCCTATCACCTCGAGGGCGCGCCGGGCTGGAAGGACCCGCGCGAGTACCGGCGCTGGATGCGCCAGCAGGGCTCGACCGCGGACTCCCACATCGTCGACGAGGTCGAGCTCTCCTCGCGCGCCGCCGCCCACGTCGTCTTCACCACCCACGAGTACTCCCCGGAGTACCTGCTCGGGGTCAAGGTGGCGGTGGCCCGGACCGAGCTGTTCATGCTCCCCGACGCGCAGGGCATCTTCCTCATCCGCTACGACGCGCCGGTGGGCGAGTTCGCGCGCCATCGCCGCGTCCTCGAGCGCCTGCTCGACTCCCTGACCTTGGCCATCTTCGAGACCCCGGTTGTTGAGTAGGCCCTTGGACCCAACCGCGCTCGGGCATCACGACCCTCTTATTTACGAGCTCGGCGCCGTATCCTGGTGACATGAACCTCATGCGGATCCTCGATAGCGCCCGCAAGAGGTTCTCGGTCCCGTCAGCCGACCCCTCGGCCTCCAAAGCAGCCGGAACGGAGAGGCGCCGATCGGCCCGCGCGACGCTCGACTATCGAGTCGAGCTGCTCGACGCGGCCCGTAGGCCCGCGCACGGGGCCGTCCATCTTCTGGACCTGAGCGGCGTGGGCCTGGGGATAAGCGCCAGCCAGGACTTCCGCGTCGGCGACTCCTTCGGGGTCACTTTCAAGACCCCCGAGGGGACCGTCGACGCCAAGGCCAAGGTCCGCTGGGCGCGGCCCGAGGGCGTCATGACGGCCTACGGCCTGGAGCTCCAGAATCTGAGCTTCTGGGACCGCCGCCGGATCGACCCCACCGTCTTGGGCCCGGACGGGCTCATCACCATGGCCCTGCAGTTCGGCGCGCTGACCGTCTCGGTGGGCGTGGCCGCCGACTGGATGCTCTCCGACCCGGCCCGCCTTCCGGTCATCATGATCCTCATCGTGGCGGGCTTCCTGGGCTGGGTCGTCTCCAAGATCTGAGACCCTGGACAACGCCCCTCCAGGGCGGCATAATCGAAGGCGACCATGGCCACCCTCTCCGGCGGCGAACGCCGCCGCCACGAGCGCCGAGACCGCGACGACCTCACGCTCCGTCTGAGCTTCAGCGGGCGCTCCCTTCCCGACGTCCAGCTCAGGAACGTCTCTTCGGGCGGGTTCGGCGTCCAGGTCAACGCCGAGATCAAGGCCGGGCAGGCCCTCAAGTTCGAGCTCGACATGCCCGGCGACTCGGTCAAGGGCGGCGCCAAGGTGGTCTGGGCGGAGGCCTTCCACATGGGCTACCGCGGCGGCATCGAGATCACCGACCTGGGCTGGCTGGCGCGCCGGCGGCTTTCGCGCGCGATCGACGGTCAGCCGCCCATCGTCGAGCGCCTCATCGACGGCTTGCTCCTCATCGCCGCCGCCGTGCTCTTCGGCTTGGTCGCCGTGGACCTCATGCGCCACCCCGAGAACTTCCTGGGACTGCTCAAGAGGCTGGGCGGTTAAAAGGCGTCGCGGCAGCGCGGGTCGAGGGCGTCGCGCAGGAAGGACTTAAAGCCCTTCGGCGTGGTCTGGAAGCCCCAGCGCTCGTGCCCCCAGAGCTGTTTGCGCGAGAAGGCCAGGATGAACGGCCGCCCCGCCCGGGACGGGTCGTAGGCCACGAACTGCAGGAGGGCCGTCTCCGCCATGAGCTCGTGGGGCATCTCCACGCAGGCGCCCACCGGTTTTTCCCCGTCGAAGAGGCGCAGACAGCGCCGGTAGCTGCGCGAGTACTCCGCTCCCTCGATGACCAGCAGGGCGTCGCTGAAGCCGGCGAGCTTGAGGCGGGAGGCGAAATCGATCTTGAGGCGGATCTTCTCGGGATCGGGCGCGGCGGCCGTGCGGTGGCCCTCCTCGTCGCCCAGGTCGAGCTGGAACGTGCCGTCGGCCAGGTCCGCGGCGGCGGCGGCGCGCAGGGGTTCCTCGAGCTTCCGGTAGAGCGCCTCGCTGACCTCGTTCTTGAGCGCGGCAAAGCGCGCGCTCGAGGAGTCGAAGCGCGCCCCGGGCTTGAGCAGGATGGCGATGACCGGCGTGCCGACGCGCTTGAAGGCCTTAGGGTCCTTGCCGCCGAGAAACCACGCCCGGCGCGGGACGGGCCTGCCCCCCTCGCAGCCGGCCTCGTAGGTCTTGGTGGCTTTCTCGAGGTTGAAAACGTCGAGGCCCTGGGAGCCGATGACGATGAGCGAGGCGCCGCGAGCGAGCGGGCGCTTGCCCGAGCGGTCGACGAGCATCCAGCGCCCGCCCGACTCGTAGACCGCGAAGATCCCCGGCACGCGGCTGCCGCTGGGCGTGGCCGTCGGGCGCGGCGTCTTGCGCTGGGAGCCGCCGCTGGGCGCCTTCTTCACCGCGGGCTCATCCACCGAGATCACGCCGGTGGCGGCATGGGCCCACGGCGAGACGGCCAGGCAAAGGGCTAGGGTCTTGAGCACTCGGTCACCAATGTAACAGCCAGATATTAAGAAATTTGGTCCCAGGCGGGGCCTGGGCCGCTTGCCGGCAGGAATCTGGGCCCCTCGTCCCATCCGCGGACCGGTGCTTTCGGCCAAAATTGCCCTATGAAGGCGGCAGCGGCGGCGGCGTTGTCCATCCAGTTGGCTGTCCCGGTAGGAGTCGACCGCGTCGCGGCCGTGGCCGGCGAGCCCGACGCCGTCGTCGACCTCGGGGCGGTCTTCAACAAGAACTGGAAGGCCGAGACGCACGATACCCCGGGCGGCCCGGTGGCGCTGGGGACCCAGTTCGACGCCGAGGGCAACACCTACCTCGCCGTCATGGCCCCGCATGCCATGGTGGCCACGCACTACAGGTACGAGGCCGGGATGAAGGGCTCCTGGCAGGCCGGGGGCGAGACCTACGACCTCTCGCTCGACGTCAGCATCTTCCGCGCCCGTACCAACAACCTGGTCGTCATCAAGCGCCGCTCCGACGGCCGCGAGGTCTACCGCCGCAAGATCCGCGACGTCCTGCTCTCGACCTACCCGCTGGGCACAGCGGTGACGATCGCCGGCCGCGAGTACCGGGTGTTCTTCGGCAACGGCGTCCTCAAGGGCGAGCCCGCGCGGGCCGATCCCGCCAGCCGGACCCTATGCTTGGTGACGGACACCGGCGGCGGCGGCGAGCCGGATTTCCGGAGCTACATCATCCCCTTCCGCGCCCTCGAGGGCGGCGGGCTGACCACCTACAAGCTCTACGACGGCGCGCGCGTCAAGCTGCGCGCCCGCGTCGACGCCGCCGAGCTCGAGCTCTACTTCCCGTAGGGGAGCTTCTCGGCGGGGTAGAGGGCCAGGAGCTCCCCGGTCCGGGCGTCGAGCACCACCGTCTCCTTGCCGGGAGTCAGGACGGCCAGCCGGAGGCCGTCGGCGCTGTAGACCACCTGCGTCCCCCGGGTAGGATGGATGACCCCGGAGCCCAGCCACTCCGGGAAATGCCGCCAGGCCCAGGGCTCGCCGCCCTTGAGAAGGAACCAGCCGTCCTTGGTAAGCCACCACCAGGACCCTTCATGGCGGACCATGCGCTGGGCCCCGTCGGCCACGGTCCACCAGCGCCGGCCGCCCTCCAAGAACCACGACCAGTCCTCCCCCTCCGCCGCGGCCCAGGCCTTGCCGGCATGGAAGACCCAGGTCTTGCCGTCCTGGTGCCAGTGCGCCTCCTTCTTGCGTCCGCGGCGCCGGTCTTTCTCGAGCCAGGCCTCGTAGTCCGCGCGCTCCTCGGGAGGCGGGACGTGCTCCACGACGCCGGGGGCGGGCGCGGCGCGCCGGTACGCTCGCCCGTCGGGCAGGCGCTCCGGAAAGAGCTCCTTGAGCGCGGAGAAGCTGGGCGGCGAGAGCTTCCCCTTGGGCGCCTTGAGCGCTCCCTTGCCGAGCCAGTCGGCCAGGTCGAGTTGGGGCGGGATGCGCGGCGGCGCGGCGGGTTTGGGCTTGGCGCGCTCCTTGGGGGACCAGGGCGAGACGGCCACGGACGTCTCGCGGGTCAGGCGGCCCGAGGAACCGGCCCCGGGGCGGCCGTCGAAATCCCTAGCCTCGCGCCGGCGCTCGAGCGGCAGGCCGGCGGGTGCTGATGCCGGCCCCCGCGCTCCTCTTTCCCGACTTCCGCCCTGGGCTAGCCGCTCCTGCCGATGGGCAAGACCCCGCGCCGGCGACGCGGCACGGCTTGCCGCGCGGTGCGGGGCGGTCCGGGCCGGAGCACGGCCGCCGAAGACGGAGGCCGCGGGCGGCACGCCTACGGCGGTTCGTCCGTCGGCGCGGCGCCGGACCGACTTGAGCCCGGCGTCCAGGCCGCTTTGCCAGAATGCCGAGGAGGCGTCGGCGGACCCCGGCGCGGCGCTCAAGGCGTCGCGCAGTTCGCCAGACGTGGTCCCCCGCCGATGACGACGCTTCTCGACATGGGCGGTATCCCGAGCGTGTTCTCCGCCGCCGACCAAGTCGAGGGAGGAGCCCCGGCCGCCGAAGAGCCGGCCTAGGCCGGGCGTCCCCCAACCGAAGCCGTCCTGGACTTGGCGGAAGCGGGGCGGGAGGAGAAGGAGGGCGGCGGCCAGCAGGACGACGACGGCGGCAAGGCGCTTTCTCATGCCGAGATTATGCGCCGCGGGGCCCGCGATGAAGCCCGGTCCGCGGTCCCGGCGCGGCCGCGGCATCGGGCCGCGGGCTTTCCGGGCCCCAGGTCCTAGGAAGGTTTAAAGCCGGCCGCGAAGGCCAGAAACCCCGCGTGCTCGGCGGGGAAGCCCGCCTCGGGGGCGCGCGGCTGGGAAAAGGGTTCCGTCGAGAACGCGGCGGGACTAGTACGGCGCTGGTTGCCAAGGGGAACTCCCAGTTCCCGGGGTTTAGCTGCGGCGGAATTTACGCGCTTCGGGCGCGTGGATCGAAGAATCGCTAACGGCTGCGATTCTTCGATCTCGAACAGAGAACGGCGGGAAGAAAGGGCAAGGCTGTGTGCACGTTTCGCGCACGGCTCAGCGCACTACAGTTGTCCGCGCGGACAGTTCGGTGGATTTCTCTCGGCATCATCTTGCGATTTTGTTTTTGAAAGGCGTAAGTCAGTGCGCGAAGCGTGCACGCAGGTCGCCCAATCCTACCGCCGTCTGCCGTACATTGCTCCAGATCGAAGGATTGCGGCCGTATCGCAATCCTTCGATCCACGCGCCCGAAGCGCGTAAATTGCTCCGTTTGTCGGCATTGCGGGATCAACAGTTCGGCCCAAACCCCGGGAACTCGGACAAGGGCAACGATTGAAAAATAGGGGGACAACTGTTATCTTGGGGCATGACCCATATAATCCAAGTCGGGCCCAACGGTAGCCTAATCCTTCCCAAGGCGATACGTTCCCGATTCAAGCCGAATGATGAGGTGCTCGTCTTTGTGTCCAAGGACACCGTGGTCCTCAAAAAGCTCCACCACGCCAAACTCTCCGAACTCTCCCATCGGACCAAGGGCAGGGCGATGCCCATGCATGGCATCGTCAATGAGATTCGACGCTACCGGCAGGAGCGTAAAAGCCTCTCGTGAAGGTGGTGTTGGATACCAATGTCCTGATTTCCGGCCTGCTTTGGCGCGGCAAACCCAATAGGCTCCTGAAGGCGATTGAGGAAGGCCATCTCACGTTATGCTCGAGCAAGCACTTGGCCGAGGAATTGGGCGGCGTGCTCAAGAGGAAGAAATTCGCGGGGAAGCTGGCGGAGCGGAACACATCCGTGGACCAGGTGTTGGAGATTTTCGAAGAGCTTGCCCACTTCTATCCAGACCTGCCGATTCCGCCGGTCATCAAAGAGGACCCTTCGGACGACAAAGTCCTGGCATGCGCCTTGTCTTCAGGGGCCGAGTGGATTATCTCCGGAGATCCCCATTTGCTTCGGCTTAAATCCTACGAACGAATCGAGATCCTATCTCCCGACCAGGCCCTAAGAAAGCTACCCCTCTAGCCGCGTCATTTGAGGAGCCTCGGCCGCCGAAGAGCCGGGCTAGGCCGGGCGTCCCCCAACCGAAGCCGTCCGGGACTTGGCGAAAGCGGGGCGGGAGGAGAAGGATGGCCGCGGCATCGGGCCGCGGGCTTTCCGGGCCCCAGGTCCTAGGAAGGTTTAAAGCCGGCCGCGAAGGCCAGAAACCCCGCGTGCTCGGCGGGGAAGCCCGCCTCGGGGGCGCGCAGGCGCAGGGCCCAGAACCCGCCGGGCACGTCGAGGAGGACGACGCACTCGCGCTCTTGGCGCGTGACGACGCCGCGCTCCCATTCCTGGCGCGCCATCGCGCGCAGGCGGCCGCTCGAGGGCTTGGGGATGGGCGGCACGGGCCGTCCCTCGCTGACCGCGTGGGCCACGGCGCTGCCAAAGCAGGTCGAGACCAGCCGCCGCTCCTCGGGCGGGTGGGTCTGTCGGAAGGCCTCGAGCAGGCCCGCGGCCTGGGCGCGCCGGTAGTCGGCCAGCACGTCCCACGCCCCCATGCGGCGGCAGCGGTGCAGGCGGTAGGCCTCGCCGCCCACCGGGAAGCGCCGGCCCTCCATGGGGCTGAGCTTGGGCGGCTCGATCCGGCGCCCCAGGACGCCGGCCCAGGGGTCGTCGGCGTCGATGCGCCGCTCGCTGAGGGTGAAGCGCAGGTCATGGTAGGCCGTCACGGCCCGGCCGCCGGCCTGGTGCTGGGTCGGCGCCGGGGCGCGCCCCTCGACGAGGTGGGCCGCGAACTCCTCGCGGCCGAGCGCCGAGCCCCATTGCTCGCCATAGCGCTCCACGACGATCGCCGCCTCGCCGAAGGCGGTATCGCGGCGCAGGACGGCGACCACCGGCGCGAGCAGGATCCCGTCGGAGGGGGTGTAGTCGAGCGGCAGGACGGCGGTGAACGCGGCCGTCCCGGAGGAGGTTCCGGTCTCGTAGAAGAGTCGGGCGGGTCGAGCCCCCGACAAGGGGTCGTCGGCCTGATAGACGGGCTGGGGCGTTGCGCAGGCGGCCAGCGCCGCCAGGGCGATGGGGCCGACCGAGCGATATCGCGAGGAAGTGCCGCCTCCGAGGGCATGGGGGCGGCCGAGCCGCCTCACGCGCCGTAGCCCGCGGGGTTGCGCTCCTGCCAGCGCCAATGGTCGGCGCAGATGTCGCCCAGGCCGCGCTTGGCGGTCCAGCCGAGCCTGGTCTTGGCCAGCGAGGGGTCGGCCACGGCCGCCGCCGCGTCCCCCGCCCGGCGCGGGCGGAGCTTGAAGGGGATATCCTTGCCGGCGGCCTTGGAGGCCGCGGCCAGGACCTCGAGCACGGAGTAGCCGCGCCCGGTGCCGAGGTTGACCGCCTCCGCGCCTTCGAAAGAGTCGAGCCGCTCTAGGGCCGCCACGTGGGCGGCGGCCAGGTCGACGACGTGGATGTAGTCGCGCACCCCGGTGCCGTCGGGGGTGGCGTAGTCGGTCCCGAAGACGTTGACGTGCGGCCGCCGGCCCACGGCGGTCTGCATGACGTAGGGCATCAGGTTGTTGGGCGTCCCGCGCGGGTCCTCGCCGATCTCGCCGGACTCGTGGGCGCCGACGGGGTTGAAGTAGCGCAAGAGGGCGATGTGCCACCCCGCCTCGGAGCCGGCCAGGTCGCGGCACATGTCCTCGATGACGAGCTTGGTGCGCCCGTAGGGGTTGAGCGCCCCGCGCGGGTGGTCCTCGGGGATGGGGTTTTTCTCGGGGGTGCCGTAGACGGTGGCCGAGGAGGAGAACACCAGGTTCCGGCAGGCGGTCTCGCGCATGACCGAGAGCAGCATGTTGGTGCCGACTAGGTTGTTGTCGAAGTACTCGAGCGGCTTTTCCACGGATTCGCCGACCGCTTTGAGGCCGGCGAAGTGGATGACGGCGTCGGGGGTGAAGCGCCGGAACAGGCTCAGGAGGTGGGCGCGGTCGCGGATGTCGCCTTCGACGGCCTCGGCCTCGCGGGCGGCCAGCTTGGCGACGCGGCGCAGGGACTCGGGGGAGCTGTTGGAGTGGTTGTCGACCGAGAGGACGTCGTGGCCGCCCTTGAGGAGGTCCAGGGTGCAGTGGCTGCCGATGAAGCCGGCGCCGCCGGTGACGAGAATGCGCATGGAGGGGATGATATTAAAACGGCGGGCCTTATCGGCGGGGTTTGGTAAAATATCGTAACTACTCAGGTCCTTCGCGGTTCGTGCGCATAGATTTTCTGCTGGACTAACTCACGTCCTCTGTTGTAGATTAACGACGCATGAAGCCGCGTCGCATCCAAGGCCGGATCATCAGCGATGAAGACGTCGCCCTCG
>JACPXC010000010.1 GCA_016196755.1 Elusimicrobiota bacterium | reverse complement strand
CGACTGCTTCTGCGGGGTGGAAGGGTAAGCGGGGCTGGGTCGCCATGGCGTTGTAAGTTACATAGATTATTGCGAATAGGCGGCATGAATGTCAAGCCCTTTCGACGGAATCCCTAGGACAGGTCAGGAGTCCTGAAATTACGCGCGCGGCCTTCAATGCCCGGCGTCCCCGCTTTCGATTCCGTGGGTCCTCGGGCCCGGGATGAACGCAGGCCTACAGGTCATGGCGGCCTAGGACTCATCGGCCAATACTCTGGCCATGAGAATGCCCGAGAGACCCAGCCGCGCCGCTCGCCTCTTCCTCGCTCTCCAGCTCGGCTTCTCTCCAGCCTTGGCCGCGGCGGCCGGGCCCCTCGAGCAACGCCAAGAGCCGCCGTCCATCGCGGCCGCCTCGCAGGAGCTGGAGACCCTCCTCGCCGCCTTGCAGGAGCAAGGTCCCGCCGCATCGCGGCAGGAGGTCTCCGAGACGCTGCGTCTCCTCAAGGAGCGTCTCGTCTCGCTCCGTCTCCGCGCAGCGGCAGAGGCCTCCCAAGCGGAGCGCCCGGCCCTCATCGACCGGGTGGAGCGCCTGGCGGCCATCGTCGACCGGCTCACCGAGGTCTCGGCGCGCCAGCCCGGCGCGGTGACGCGCCGGACCCGGGCCCGCGTCGGAGCGCCCGGTAAGGTCTCGGCCCCGAAGAGCTCCCTCGAGCCGCTCGAAGGCTTGGTCAGGGAGGCCGAGGTCGGCAAGGACCCGGCCGCGGTCCTGACCCTGGCCTTCGAGAACGGCCGGCTCTCGGGCGAGGAGCCGGAGGTCGTCTTGGCGGCCGTGGGCGCGCTGCCGGACTTCGGCGCCGCCGCCCGCTCCCCGATCAACGCGGCGGCCCGGCTCCTCACTCCCGATCTTAGAGTCCCTCCCGCGCCGGCGGAGCGCTCCGATGAGCCGGGGTTCGGCGACCTGCTCGAGAAGCTCAAGCAGGCCTTCACGGCGGCGGCGGCGCCCTTCGCCGGCCTTCTGCCGGAACGGACCGGCACGCGCGTGGCGCGCCTCGAGCCGGGCGATGCCAGGGAGAGCCTCGAGATCGACCTCCGGAAGGTGACCTCCGGCCTCAAGGGCAAGGAGCGCGACGAAGAGTCGTACGCGATCGCCTGGGAGCTCATCAAGGAGCTGGGTTGGGAGGACATCGCCCAGGACCGCGTCACCCCGCTGCGCGACTGGATCTGCGACTCGCCGGATGTGGGCACGGAGGTCGCCGCCGTCGAGTTGAGAGCCGCGCCCGACGGCTCGTTCCAAAAGGTCATCCGCTACGAGGGCGGGCGCTCGCGCGTCGAGCGGGCCTCGTTTATGGCCTCGACTCCTTATCGGGGCCGCAGCGAGTGGGCGCTCGTGCTGACCAAGCCGATCCACGCCGACCAAGACGGTCGCGGCATCATCGACCCTCGGCGCTTCCGGGAGTACCTCTCCTCGGGCGGCTTCAACCAGTGGGACTCCACCTTCGGCACGACGCCGTCCGGGTGGTTCTCGAACGCGACGGGCTTCGAGAAGCGCAGGCTCTCGCGCCATACCCGGGCCGGGAAGGCCTCGGACGGACATTGGCGGGAGACCGGGTCCGAGGAGAAGGACACCACGCTCACCGAGGTCCCGGGGACCTCGACCTTCGGCGCCGTCGGCACGGGGATCTCCGACTCGCCGGTGGTGGGCGACGTCCTCACCTTCGGCTGGGGCGCGGCCTCTTCGGTCTGGGGCTCGATCCAGGCCGCGCCCCAGACCCTCGTCTACGCCGCCACCGGCGACGGCCGCTACGGAGCCTCGGCGGCCGGGAACTGGAGCAAGGTCGCGCCGATGAACTGGGCCATCGGGACCGAAGGGCACCGAGACCGCCTCAACGACGACGCCTGGATCTACCTCCTCTTGGAGGCCGAGCAGCGGCGCGACGCCGCGCTCGACCAGGCCGGCTACACCCGGCAGGCCACGGACCAGGCGGGACGGCGACGGCTGCTGGAGCGTTGGGACGGCCGTGGGCGGTTCGCCACGCGCGCCGACTGCGAGAAGGTCTACCGGCGCGCCGACTGCGACCGCTGGATGTACAGCGAGGCCGAGCTGAGCGGTTCGCTCGACCGCTTCACCATGGGCGGAGCGGCCGACCAGCTCATCGAGGGAGCCCAGGAGAAGGCCGGTTTCGAGAGCGTCGCGCAGGCCGGGACGGGCTACGCGCTCAAGCTCTTCGACAACGTCGGTGAGACGCTGATGAACCCGGTGGTCTGGGCCTCCTGCGGCCTCGGCATCTGCACGAAGGCCGGGGCGGCGATGGCCGAGGCGGGCCAACTCTCGACGCCGATGGTCTTCACGATGCGCGGCGGGCACCTGGCGCAGACGATGTTGTCGACCACGCTCTACGCGAACTGGATGGTCAGAGGCACGGACAGGCTGGGGCAGACGGTGGTCGCCGTGTCGGAGGGCGACAGCGAGAAGTCCGTCAAGAAGGCGGCCGACTTCTCGACCGACCTGTTCTTCCTCGGCCGGATGGGCCTGCAGACCCGCGCGGCGCGGCTGCGGCGGGCGCAGGAGCCGCTGTTCGGGGTCGTCGCCGAGACCGTCGGGCGCGCCGCCTCGGAGGCGCCGGTCGTCGTTCCGGCGCGCTGAAACCGGCCTTGCGGCGGCGGGAAAACACGGCTACAATGTCGTCGTACGATGAAGCCAGAATCCACCGCAGCCTTGCCCGACCCCGTCGAGGTCCGCGAGGGACTATGGAAGGTCCGGTCCGCTCATCCGCGCGGCTTCTTCCGCATCGGCGTCGGCAAGAAGCACGCGCAGGCCAACTCGCTCTTCCTCGAGGTCAACGGCAAGCGGCGCTTCGAGGTCGGCAACGACTGCGACACCTGCCACTTCTGGTTCAAGATGCTTCAGGAGCCGAAGGCCCTGACCCCGAAGAAGGTGGTCAACCTCCCCAAGTCGCTCTCGGTGCCGCGTCCGATGGGCCTGGACCTCCTGCGGGACATCCAGCCCGTCGTCGACCTGATGGACAAGGGCGAGCACTACGTGTTCAACACCCAGCTCAACCTGGTCGGCCCCTATCACGGCAACGACGAGAACTCTTACTTTTACAACTCGGAGTTCCAAGAGATATGGGACATCGAGGATCCCGCGGCGGAGGACCTGCTCTCCGGCTGGGAGCACTACGAGGGGCGCACGCCCCGGGTCTTCCGCTCCGGCGAGACCCTCGAGAAGCAGTTCGACTTCGTAGTCCCGCTCGTTCCCAACTCCAAGCTCAAGGCCGAGAACATCCGGCTCTATCAGCAGATGATCCAGGGCGGGGACCGGCCGCGCGTCCTCCTGCTCGGCCTCATCCAGCGCGCCGTGCCCGAGACGGTGTCGTCGGGACGCGTCAAGAACCTCCACTCCTTCTTCGCCGGCTTCATCCTCGACGGCCACCATAAGCTGGCGGCCTATCAGCGCGCCGGCGTGCCGGCCAACTGCCTGGTCATCCTGGCCCCCAAGGCCAGCAAGTACTATCTCCTCGAGGGCGAAGGGTCCAACCCCCGGGCCCGGCTCGAGGAACGCTTGGCCTCCCTAGCCTCCTCATAACGTGCGCCGCGCGGCCGCGGAGCGCAAGCACCTCCCCGCCGTCCTGGCCGCGCTCGGCACCGTCCTCGTCCTGTTGGCCCAGACGGCCCGCTTGGAGCCGCTGACCGACGCCGTGGAGGGCGGCCCCTTCCGGGGGGCCGCGCTCGAGTTCCCGGCCGGCTGGGTCATGACCGCGCCGTTCTCCGCCTTAGCCGATCTCCTGACCTTCTCGGGCGCGCGCCAGGCCGGGGCCTGGCTGTTGTGGCTGACGGGGAGCTATTGGCTCTGGCGCGCCTTTCGGCCCGCCTCGAGCGCGCGCCGGGCCTGGCTCGGCTGGGCGGCCTGGCTTGCCGGCGTGCTGGCCTTCCTCGCCTGGGCCCTGCTTACCCCACGTCCGATCCCGCGCATCGCCTTCGCCGATCCTGAGCTGGCCGCCGTGGACTTCCACTCCCACTCCTCCTGCTCGCACGACGGACGGCCGGACTTCACCCCCGACGCCAACGCGGCCTGGCATGTGCGCGCGGGGTTCCGGGCGGGCTTCCTGACCGACCATAATAAGGAAGATTGCGCGCGGCCCCCGCGCGCATATGGGCCCTACGCCGCGCTGACCGGCACCGAGCTCAGCCTGCACGGCGCCCACGTGGTCGTCTTGGGCCAGCGCGGGCCGATCGACGCCGCGCGGTATCAGCGGGGGCAGGCCGGCCTCGAGTCCCTGCTCGCCGCGGCGGGTCCCGCCCACGGCGCGGTGGTGGTCCTTAGCCTGCCCGAATATTGGGTCCATCATCGCGGCGAGCTCGACCGCCTGGCCATGCTGGCCGGGCCGGCCGGCATCGAGATATCCAACGGCTCGCCGAAGGCGCTCGAGGTCCAGGACGCCGCCCGCCCCGCCGTCCTCGAACTGGCCCGGAGGCGCTGGCTGTTCCCCGCCTGCGCCACCGACAACCACGGCTGGGGGCAGGCCTCCTTCTGCTGGAACGTGATGCGCCTGCCCGGGCATGCCACGCGGAGCCCCGAGGACCTGCAGGCCGCCGTCCTGAGCCGGCTGCGCGGCGGCGGCGAGCGCGTGCGGGTGGCCGAGCGCCGGCGCGTGGCGACCGCGCCGGGCGCGCGCGTCCTGCTCGATCCCCTGCTGGGCCTTTGGGTCCTCCTGCGCACCCTGACGCCGGTGTCGGCCTGCGCGATGGTCGCCTGGCTTTGGGTCCTCTGCGCGGTCTGGCGGGCCGCCCCGGGCGCGCGCCGGCGGACTTCTTCGACGGCGGGCCTTCCCAAGTCTGGGCCCTAGGGCCCACAACAGCGTTGGGCCCAGGGGGGGTGGCGGGGTGGGGCTTCCTGCCCCATACTAGACCCATGAGGCGGACCAAAGGTCCTAGGCGCGCGGAGCGCCTCATCCTGACGTGCGCGCTGCTATTTCCCACTCTCTTCTCCCCCTCTCCCGCGTCCAGCGGCGCGATGCCCGAGATCACGATCGAGCATCCGGACAACGTCATCGTGCGCGAACGCCCCGCCGACTCTCTCGACCCTCTCGCGATGACCGCAGAGCAGCTTGACGCGCCGATCTATGGGGTAGCCGCCGAGTTGGACGCGCTTCTTGCCCACCTTGAGCGCGAACTGGCGCTAAAGCAGCAGGAAGTCGAAGGAGTCCCGCTCTCCCCCGCTCTTCCGGCTCCCGTCCATCCGGCGACGAAGGAGACCCTGCAGTTCCCCGATTACAAGACGATGGAGATCCTGGCGGTCATAAGCGAAGTCCGGGGCCGCCTAGTCGCGCTTAAGGCGCGGGCTCCGATCGAGCTCAAGGAAGCCGCGGTCCGCGAGGTGGTGACGGCCAAGATCGTGCGGCTCGTGGCTTTCTTGGACAGGCTAGCCAAGGCGGAGAAAGACGAGAAGGGCACGGTCCCCCTCGAGATCCTGGCTCGCTTGCGGGAGGCCTCCCGGGCCCCGTCCTCCGAAGAGTTCTACGCCGCGCTCAAGAAGGACCTCCGGAAGAGCCGGCAGACCGGACGGGAAGACGTCCTGCTGGCCCGAGTCTTCGACAGCGCCGTCGAGCGCCCCGGCGACGGTCCTGCCGCCGTCGCGGTGTCCGGCGAGACCCACGCCGCGTTCGCCATGCCGCACATGAGCGCCCCCCAGGTCTATAATCCCGACGCCGTGGCGGTCCCCCAGGCGGGCCCGAAGAGCGGCCCGGTAGCGGGAGAGACAGGGCCCTCCATCACCCAGCGCCTCTCCACGAGCTTCTCGGCGGCCTTGGAGCCCTACGAGGGGCTCACCCCCCAGGGCCGCGTCGCCGCTTTCGCGCGCAATCGCCAACGGCTGCGCCAGGAGCTCCATGGGCTCGCTCTCAAGGCTTTCCAGACCGCCGGAGCCGCCCCGACGGCGCCCGGCGACATCGACCTGACCGCGGCCGAGGCGCACATCCTGCACGGACAGACGATGCGGGAGTTGGGCTTCGAGAACCCGCCGGCCAACCTCGACGAGCGCGCCGCTCAGACGGCCAAGCTCATGGCCAAGAATCCCGATATGGTGCTCTACCTCGCCCAGCGCCAGCTCTATCAGGAGTACGTCATCGTGGGCGGCTATGAGCGCAACCTGGCCCCGGACGCCAAGCTCAAGCCCTGGGAAGCCTCCCTGGAAGGAGGCGACGAGGCCTCGGTCGGTTTCGAGGCGCGGCGGGAGGGCGAGGTCGAGTATTGGGGCCTCATGCGCGTGTTCCAGGACGGCAGCTCCCTTTACCAGGCGGATTCCGCGGATGGCCTAAAGAGCATCTCGGTGCTCGACAACCCCGCCAACGGCCTCCGGGCCGACACCCTCACCGAGCGCAACCCTCAGGGCGTCGAAACCCTCCAGCGCGCCACCGTCGTCAACACCCAGACCAAGAAGCGCGTCAGCGAGGCGCTGACCGACATGGTCAAGAGGTTTACGACGATAAAGGAGTTCGACCCGCTCGACGACACGGTCGTCAGGACGCTCTCGACCCGCGACGAGCTCAACGGCCTCGCGACCGTGACGGCCTTTCAGCCGGACGGCAAGAAGACGCGCTACGAGAGCCTGGAGGTCAAGACCAAGCGCCACGTCGTCGAGGACTTCCAGGCCAAGACCCGGACCGTGGTCGAGGCGGACGGCAAGACGACGGTCACCTCTCTCGACCAGGCCGACCCGGTAGCCGAGCGCCGGGGGACGGTCGACCAGGCCGGCACCTTCGTCATGGAGTCGATGGTCCAACGCGACGGCAGCGTCCTCAAGTTCATCGGCCGGCACGTGGCCGAGGTATCGCGGGACGGCCGGGTCCAGAGCTACGAGATCGACATCTCCAAGCTGGTCGGCCCGGGCCGGACCAAGGAGCGCCGCGCGGCGTCGGACGCCATCGCCGGCGACGTCATCAAGGCCATGAAATGGGACGACGCGGGAGGGCGGTACTCGGTCCCGCTGCGCAACTTCCTTCAGGAGACCCAGGACATCGGCGACCACTACAAGTCGGTCACGGTGACGGTCCTTCCCGACGGCACCGTCCAGCGCCTCTATCGCCTCCACAACGGGACGATGCGCGTAGAACGGGCTAATTTCGAGTCCTCGACCTCCTACGGCGGGCGGGCCGAACGCGCCCTGGTGGTGTGGATGCCGATTATGACCGACACCGAAGGCCGCGGGTCGGTCAACCCGAACCGCTACGAGGAGTACCTCGCTTCGGGCGGCAAGCGGCACCACCATTCCATGTTCGGCACGCGCGACTCGGGCTGGTTCGAGAACGCCGCGGGGATGGAGTACCGCTCCCTGCTGAACATGAGGTGGAACGGCACGGCCGACGACGGCTACTGGCAGCAGGACGGCAAGGAGGACAAGGAGACCGTGATCAAGGAGGTCGCCGGAACCTCCACCTTCGGCATCCTCGGCACGGCCATCCATGAGAGCCCTGGCGTCGGGCATGTGCTGAGGTTCGGCGAAGGCACGGCCTCCACGATCTGGGGCGCCCTGCAGGCCGCCCCCCAGACGATCGTCTACGGGATCACCGGCGACGGCGCCTACGGCGTCTCGGCGGCGGCTAATTGGCAGAAGGTGGCCCCGATGCGCTGGGCGCTGGGCGGCATCGGGGAAGACAACGCCGAGCGCGCCACCGAGGAGAACCTCTCCCGCCTCAACGACGACTCTTGGAACTATCTCTTCGCGGAGGCCGAGAAGAACCGGCTCAAGGCCATCACCGAAGCCGGCTACAAGCGCGGCGTCACCAAGCACGAGGCCTATCAGGGCATGGTCGACCACTGGGACGGACGCGGCAAGTACGCCACTCGCGCCGACTGCGAGCGGGAGTACGCCACCTTCGGGAAGAACGCCGACGGCAGCTCCTACGCCGGCGGCCGCTATACCTACTGCCTGCGCTATCAGTACAGCCTCCAGGAGCTCACCGGCAGCCTGGGCGGCTATACGATGGCGGGGACGGCCGACCGCATCATCGAGGACGCGTCCGACAAGCAAGGCATCGCTTGGTTCGCGCAGAACACGGCGGGCTACAGCTTGAAGATCTTCGACAACATCGGCGAGACGGCCTTCAACCCCGTCATCTGGGCCACCTTCGGCGTCGGGCGCGGCGTGCAGGCGATGACGGCGATGGCGAAGGTAGGCACGGGCTTTAAGTACATGTCCGCCGTCCTGCCCGCCGCGAGGCTCACGCACACCGCGCTCTCGACCACGCTCTACGCGACTTGGACGGTGGGCGGCGTCGACAACCTCGGCAGGACCGTCAACGCCATCCGGGCCGGCGACTCCGAGAACGCCTGGAAGAACGGGGCCAATTTCACGACGGACCTCATTTTCGCCGCCGCCATGCTCCGCACGCGCGGGGGCAAGGGCAGGGCGGGCGCCGAGGGCGTGACGGAGGCCGCGACGCGGCAGCGCAGCGTGGCTATAGAGGAGAGCCGCGTAGCCCGGGAAGCCATCCGGCTTCGGGAGAGCGGCGCCGCGCCGGTCGAGGCCGTGACCGCTCCCAAGGCGGTGGTCGAGGGTCCGAAGGGCCGCGCCGGTGGGGAAGCGCCCGCCGCGCCCGTCGTCGCGCCCGCCGCCCCCGTCGCCGCCCCGGTCGCTCCGAAAGTGACTGTCATCGAGCGCGGTCTCCGCGCCGCGAACTACCTTGCTTCCTGGCTGCCCGGCTATAAGAGCGCGGCGGGAATCCTCGATTTCGCCCGCAAGGCCGGCGACCCGAACATCCGGGCCATCTCCGAAGTAGCGGCGCGCGAGGGAGGCGGCCCCCGCGGGCTCGAGGCGGCCGAGGGCCGCCCCACAGAGGGCCGCGCCGCCGAGATGATCAGCAAGGAAGCCAAGCGCCGCGGGATCACCGAGGAGGCGGTCTGGGAGGAAGTGCGGACCGAGCGCGCCGCCCAGCGCGTCATGGCGGAGGTCTACGAGAAGGCCGGCGCGGCCGCCGAGGCCGCCGAAGCCCACGCCAGGGCCGAGGCCAAGGCCAAAGCCGCCGAGGCCGAGGCCGCCCGGGCGGTCGAGAGAGCCTCCGCCGAGCTCAAGGCCAAGCTCGAGGCGGAGCGGGTCGCCGCGGAGGCGGAGCGGGCGCGCGTGGAGGCCGAGCGGGTCGCCGAGTTCGAGCGCCAGGCCGCGGCCGAGGCGGTCGTGAAGGCGGAGAAGGCCGCGGCCAAGAAGAAGGCCAAGGCGGAGCGCGAGGGCAGGGCCAAAGAGAAGGCCGAGGCCCGGGAGCGCGCCATCGAGGAAGGCCTCCGCAGGAAGGCGGCGTTCGAACTGGAAGCCGAGGCGAAGGCCAAGCGCCTGCAGGACCGCCACCGGCGCAACGTCGAGAAGCGCCAACGCCGGGAAGCGCGCGAGGCCGAGCGCCTGGCCAAGGAGAAGGCCGCCGAGCAGGCCCGCGTGGAAGCCGAGGCCGCGGCCGCGGCCAAGGTCGAGGCCGAACGACTCCAGGCGGAAGCGGCCGCCGCGGCGGAAGCCGCGAAGCCCTTCATTGAGAAGGCCCGCAAAGTCTTGGTCGAGGGCTGGAACAGCCTTTGGGCGGATTACGCCGGACGCAAGAGCAACCTCGTCGAGGAGGCCCGCGCGCCGAGGGAAAAAGCGGGCGAAGGGAGGGTGAAGCCGCGCGGCTTCGAGCCCGAGAAGACCCGCGCCGAGCGGATCGAGAGGGAGCGGATCGAGAGGGAGCGGGTCGAGAGGGAACGGGTCGAGAGGGAGCGGCTTGAGAAGGAGAAGCCCAAGGATGAGAAGGGGCGGCCCAAGAAAAAGAAAAAGATGACCGAGGAAGAGGCGGTCCGCGAAAAGATGGAAGAAGCGGAACGCGCCCGAAAGGAAGCCGAGCGTCTGCGCGAGGCGAAGGAAGCCCTCGAGCGCGAGCGGGCCCGCCTCGAGGAAGAGGGCCGGCGCCGGCTCTCGGAAGACGAGCTGCGCCGGCGCTTGCGGGAAGAGGCTCTCAGGAAACCGGAGTCCCGGCCCCGCCGCTGGCGCCAAGTCGCCGAGGCCGACTCCCCCGCCACGCTCCCCTTGATGGCCAGAGGCTCGGTGGACATGGGCCGCTCCCCCGTGGAAGAGACCTCCGCGCCCTCGGGTGGCGGCACCCCCACTCGCACCGGCGGGGGCAAGACCAACAATAACGGCGGCGCTCCGGTCAAGAAGGCGGCTGAGACCGCCGGAAACGGCGGCGCACCCGCGGCTCCCGAGGCTCCCCCCGGCGGCGGCGCGCCGCCCGGCGGCGGCGCTCCTCCCGGCGGTGGCGGCGGAGGCGGTGGCGGCGGCGGTGGTGAGGGCGGTGGCGCCGGCGGCGGTGGTGGCGGCGGCGGCGGCGGCGGTGGCGGCCCGGCCGGTGGCGGGCCCGGCGGCGGCGGCAGCGCGAGCGGAGCCCCGTTCGATGGACGGCCGTCGGGTGAGCGTGCGGCGCTCGACGCGGTGGCGCCTCGGCCGATGCCGGGTCTCGTCCAGATGGCCGCGATGGACATGCCGGGCTTCGGCCGCCCATTCGATCCCTACCGCGGTTTCTCCGGCGCCCGCAAGGCCGGGGCGCCCTCGTCCGGCTACCCCCAGGCCGCGGCGGCCCGTTCCGCGCCGTCCCTCGGTTCCGGCAGCGCCGGCGGCGGCAGCTCCAGTCTGGGCCAGCTCTGGCCTTTCGCCCCGCGCAACCCCTATCCGGGCGGCAAGCAAGAAGTCGCCCAAGCGGCCAGCCCCTCGACCCGCGGCCCGCGGGCCCCGGCCTACGAACCCGCGCCGGCCGCCAGCGCGGCTCGGACCGCGGTCACGGCCTCGACCGATGAGCCCTACGAGGTCCCCCAGCACATGATCCGCCCGGCCGGCCACCTTTACGACGGACATCTGCCCGAGCAGCCGGTCCGCGAGGACAGCTCCCCCTACGGCCCGCTCCTCCAACTGCTCGGCTTGTGCTCGGTCATCTACCTCTGGAACTTCTCCGAACTGCCCTTCGTCCTCGGGCTGCGCCGTCGACAGTAGGCGCGCCTTCCAGAGTTTGGGCCCTAGGGCCCACAACAGCGTTGGGTCCGGGGGTAGTGGCAGGGTAGGGCTTCTTGCCCCATACTAGACCCATGAGGCGGACCAAAGGTCCTAGGCGCGCCGAGCGCCTCATCGTAGCCCTCCTGACGTTCATCCCCTATTTGGCGACTCCCGCCGACGCGGCGGCGGAAGGGCTGCCGAAGATCACGATCGACCATCCCGACCTGCACGTCCCCGTCAAGCGCCCGGCCGACCCGCGCGGCGCCGTTCCCGATGCCGCTATCTTGGCGAGAGAGACATACGGGGTCTCCAGAGAGTTGGACATGCTGCTCGCCCATCTGGAGAACCAACTGGCTCTGCGGCGCAAAGAGCTGGAAGGCGTTCCCCTCTCTCCTTTGTTGCCTCCCCCTCTCACCGAGGGCGTGATCAATGTCCTCGATCTCCCGATGTTCAAAGAGATGGAGGCTCTCGAGATCCTCAAGACGCTCCGGGCGCGGCTCGTGGAGCTCAAGGAGAGGGCGATAGAGCTCAAGGAAGCCGAAAAGACCGCCGTGACGACGCGAATCGACCGGTTCCTGGCCATCATCGATCGGATGAAGGCGATCGAGTTGGCCAATCCCGGGATGATAACCCGCGAAAGGCTGGCCCATCTAGCGAGGGCGGGGGCCGGCAACGCGCCGAAGGGCTCCTTCGAGGCGCTGACCGATACCTACAGCCGCATCACCAATCCCGCGGTCGCCGGCGACATCCTCAACCGGGCCTATGACAACATGCTGGAGCGCTCCGGCGGCGGGACCACTCCCGTCCCTGTCGGAGAGACCCACGCCGCCTTCGCCATGCCGGCCATGTCGGCCCCCCAGGTCATACGCCCCGACGGCCTGCTGGTGCCTGTCGCGGCCCCCGGGGAAGAGGGCCAGCCCGCGGCCGAGCCGAAGGACACGCTCTGGGACGACCTTAAGAAGTACTTCAAGATCGGGGTCAGGCCGCTCAACCCCACCACGCAGGGCAAGGTCGAGTTCTTCGCCGCCGACCGCGAGGCGATGCGCCAGGAGCTCCACGGCCTCGCCCTGCAGGCCTTCGCCAAGGCGGATGCTGCCCCCAAAGCCCCCGGGGATATCGACGCTACGGCCCTCGAGCTGCACGTCCTTCACGGCGCGATCATGCGAGACCTGGGCTTCGCGAAGCCGCCGGCCGACATGGGCGAGCGCGAGATCCAGGCGGCCGCGCTGCGGGGAAGGAACCCCGAACTGGCGCTCTACCTGGCCCAGCGCGGCCTCTATCAGCAGTACGTGGTGCGCTCCATCTACCAGCACGCCCTGACCCCGGACACCAAGCTCAAGCCCTGGGAAGTATCTCTCCAGGGCGGCAACGAGACGGCGGTCTCCTACACCAGGCGCGCCATCAAGACCGAAGCCTCCGGCGTTCCCGAGGGCCGATCGGAGGAGTTTTGGGGCCTGCAGCGCGAGTACGCCGACGGGACCGTGCGCTTCGAGGGGTCCAGCGGCGACAACGTCGTCACGATGATGGAGAACCCGACCACCGACCAGCGCCAGGTCTCGGTGACGGAGTTCGACCGCGCCGGAGCCCGGAAGCTTACCCGGACCAGCCTGAGTGCTATGCGGGCCAACACCAAGGTCCGCGAGGAATTGGTCGACTGGGCCCGTCAGTTGACCACCATCACCGAATGGCCCAAAAGGGACGTGAAGACGGTGCAGATCCTCGACGGCAAGACGAGGACCCGCTCCCTCGAGACCTGGGAGGGCGACGTCAAGGTCCGCGTCGAGTCCATCAACGAGACGACCAAGGTGCGCGTCATCGAGGACCTCAATGGCCCGGAGCCGACCCGGACGGTCGTCCAGGCCGACGGGAAGACGACGGTCACGTCGCTCAACGCCGACTCCGCCGTCAGGGAGCGCTCCGGCACGGTGGACCAGACCGGCACCTTCGTCTTGGAGGCCGTCACCCAGCGCGACGGCAGCGTCGTCCGCTACAAGGGCAAGTACGTGGCCGAGGTCTCGCGCGACGGTCAGGTCCAGAGCTTCGATATCGACATGTCGGGCTTCTTCGGCCCGAAGCGCGAGGAGAACCGCAGCAAGCGCTCGGTCGCCGTGGCCAAGGAGATCGTGAAGGCGATGGGCTGGGACGACACCAACGGCGTCCACTCGAAGCCCCTGACCAACTTCCTCTTCGACACCTTCGATGCCGACGAGCGGATCAAAGGGGTCTCCCTCAAAGTGGCTCCCGACGGCACCATCACCCGCATCTACCAGTTGGGCGGCGGCCGCATGCGCGTCGAGCGCGCCAGCTTCGGAACCACGAGCTCCTATCAAGGCTCGCAGGAGCGCGGCCTGATCGTGTACATGCCGATCCTGACCGACGCCGAGGGGCGCGGCAAGGTCGACCCGCGGCGCTACGAGGAGTACCTCCGCGGCACCAAGCAGCGCTGGCATACGATGTTCGGCTTCCGGGACGCCGGCTGGTGGGATAACGCCGCCGCGCTGGAGCACCACTCCCTGCACCGCCAAGGCTGGAAAGGCACGGCCAACGATGGGTATTGGTACGACGCCGGCAAAGAGGAGAAGGGCACGGTCATCAAGGAGGCGGCCGGCACCTCCACCTTGGGCATCGTCGGCACCGCCATCCACGAGGCCCCGATCGTCGGCCACGTCCTCGTGTTCGGCGAGGGCACGGCCTCCACCATCTGGGGCTCTCTGCAGGCCGCCCCGCAGACCCTCGTCTACGCCGTCAGCGGCGACGGCCGCTATGGCGTGTCGGCCGCGGCGAACTGGAGCAAGGTGGCGCCCATGAACTGGGCCGTCGGCGGCACCGAGGGCCACCTCGACCGCCTCAACCAGGAGTCCTGGCTCTTCCTGCTCGAAGAGGCCGAGAAGCGCCGGACCAAGGCCATCCATGACGCCGGCTACACGCCCGACCGGGTCGAAGCCAAGGCCTACCGCGAGATGGTCGACCGTTGGGACGGGCGCGGGAAGTTCGCCACCCGAGCCGACTGCAAGAGCTATTACTTGAAGACGTACGGGAAGGAGGAGGGGACGTTCAACTTCTGCAACCGCTACCAGTACAGCGTCGATGAGCTCTCGGGCGGCCTGTCCCGGTTCACGATGTCGGGCACCGCCGACGGGTTCATCGAGTACGGCCTCTCCAACGGCTGGTCGGGAGCCGGCTGGACGACCGGCGGCTACGCCTTGAAGATCTTCGATAACGTCGGCGAGATGGCGTTCAACCCCGTCATCTGGGCCACGTGGGGCGTCGGGCGCGGCGTGCAGGCCATGACGGCGCTGGCCGAGGTCGGCGAGCTCTCGGCCGGGATGCTCTGGACCCTGCGGGGGGCCCAGCTCCTTCATAGGACGCTGGAAGTGACGCTCTATTCGACCTGGGGAGTCGGCATCGTCGACAACGCCGGCCAGATGGCGATCGCCTTCAACAAGGGAGACAACGCCGAGGGCGTCAAGAAGTTCGCCGACGTCTCCACCGACGCCCTCTTCCTAGGGATGATGTACGCCGAGGGACGAAGCGCCCGGGCGCGCACCAAGGCCGCCGAGGCGATGGCCCTCGAGCGCGCCACCCTGGTCACCGAGGCCAGGCTAGCCGTGGAAGCGATCGAGGCCGGCCGCACCAGCACGTTCGAGGCCCCGGCCGAGCGGGTCGCCGCGCCGGCCAAGGTCGTGGTGCCGGTGGAAGTGACGGGTCCGAAGGGCGCCGTGGAAGCCGGTCCCCAAGGGCGCGCGGCGGCCGAAGGGGCGGGGCCGAAGACCATCGAAGGCAAGGGCAACGCGGGGGGCGAAGGAACCGCGGCTCCGGAGAAGACCAGCGCGCCGGCTAAGGTCGAAGGTAAAGTCGAGGGAAAGGGTGAGAAAGGCTCCGGCAGCGAGGGAGATGTGGTCCGGGCCGAAGAGGCCGCCGTCGGCGCCGAGCCGGCGGCTCCGGAGGGCCCGACCCTCTTGGAGCGCGGCTTGTCCATGGCGTACTCCTTGGTCTCATGGTTCCCCGGAATCGAGGTCATCGAGCATGCCATGCCCACGCGCCCTTCCGGCGCCCCCGAGGTCCGGGCCATCGCCGACGCCATGGTCCGCGAGCGGCTCCACGCCAAAAAGGGCGGCGAGGGCAAGGGGTTGGTCGAGGAGTTGATCAAGGAAGAGGCCGGCCGCCGCGGCATCACCGAGGAAGCCGTCCGCAGAGAGGCGTTGACCGAGCTCGAGATCCAGCAGCGGATCACGGACCTCTTCGAAGCGAAGCGCAACGCCGAGAGCCTGCGGGAGCAGGCCGAGGCCGCCCACGAGAAGCTCCAGGAGTTGGCGGAGCGGGCGGCCGAGGCGCGCGATAACGCGCGCGGCGAGGAAGTCACTATCGAGCCCGAGAAACCCAAGGTCGAGGCCGTTGAGAAGACCGAGGCCGCCGGGCCCGAACAGACGACCCTGGACTGGGCGAAGGACCTGGCGTCGCGGGCCTTGAACGCCGTCTGGGAAGGCTACGACCCGGGCATGGTGAAGGAAAAGACGAAGGGCGGAGAAGGCCCCGCGGCCGAGCCGGCGGTGGAAGGCCCGGCGCGCGAGACGGCCACGACCCGCGGGGGCGCCAAGCCCACGGTCGTCGAGGCGCCGAGGACGGCGGTCGTCGAACCGGTGAAGGGCAAGGGGAAAGGAAAGGGAAAAGGGAACGGCAAGGGCAACAAAGGAGGCGGCAAAGGAAAGAAGAAGGGCAAGGCGGAGAAGACCAAGGGCGAGGAACGCACCGCAAAAGAAGAAGCCCCGGTCAAAGAGAAGTCCCCCGCGGAGATCGAGGCCGAGCGCGCGGCCAAAGAGAAAGAGGCTGCCCTCGAGCGGGAGAAGGCGCTGGAGCTGGAGCGGCAGCGCATCGAGAAGAAGGCTAAGGAGGAAGGCAAGACCCCCGAAGAAATCATCGAGCAGGAGCGGGCCGCCAGAGAGAAGGCGGCGAAGGAGGCCGCCGAGGCGGAGCGCTTGAGGGAAGAGGCGGCGAAGGAGGCCGAGCGCCTGCAGAAGGAGAAGGAGCGCGCCGAACGGGAGCGCGACCGCCTCCAGGAAGAGCTTCGGGATAAGATCTCCGAGAGAGAGCTCGAGAATCGGATAAAGAGAGAGGCCGGCAAGGGCCGCGCCCCGCGTCCGCTCATCTGGCCAAGACCGGTCGAAGTCCGCGCCGACGAACGCCCCTTCGAAGCCGACAAAACGCTCGACCTGGGCCGCGCCCCCTCCGAGGCGCCCACGACCACTTCCACCGGCGGCGGTCGGACGCCCCCCCCGGGAGGCGGCAAGACCAACACCGGCGGCCCGGCCAAGAAAGCCGCCGTGGACGCGGGGCAAGGCTCGCCCGCCGCTCCCGACGCTCCCCCCGCGGGCGGCGGCGCGCCCCCCGGCGGCGGCGGCGCACCTCCCGGCGGTGGGGGCGGTGGCGGCGGTGGTGGCGGCGGCGAGGGCGGCGGCGGTGGTGGTGGTGATGGCGGGGGCGGCGGCGGCGGGTCCCCGGCCGGCGGCGGCGGAGCGGGCAACGGAGCGGGCGGCAACGGAGCCCCCTTCGACGGGACGGGCGGCGCGTCGGGAGCCTTGGCGGCGGTGACCGCCAGGCCGATGCCCGGGCTCTATCAGGTGGCGGCGGCCGATATGCCCGGCTTCGGGCGGGCCTTCGATCCTTACCGCGGGGCCGGCGGCGAGCGCCGCGCTGCTATAGTCAAGGCAAGCTTCCCCCAGGCCGGCGAGGCCCGCACCACGCCCACCTTCGGGACCGGCGCCGGAGGCGGCGGCAGCTCCAGCCTGGGCCAGCTCTGGCCCTTCGCGCCGCGCAACCCCTATCCCGGCGGCAAGGAAGAGCTCGCCCAGGCCGCCAGCCCCGCGAGCCGCGGGCCGCGCGCGCCGGCCTTTGAGCCGGCGTCGGCCGCCGGCGTGGCCCGGACCGCGGCGTCGGCCTCCGCGCAGGAACCCTACGACGTCCCCCAGCACATGATCCGCCCGGCCGGACACGTCTACGACGGCCGCATCCCCGAACAGCCGGCCCCCGAGGACCGCTCGCCCTACGGCCCCCTCCTCCAGCTCATCGGGCTCTGCTCGGTGATCTACCTCTGGAACTTCTCCGAGCTGCCCTTCGTCCTCGGCCTTCGCCGCCGTCAGTAGGCGCGCCGGCGGGAGTTTTATTACACTGCGGGGATGAAGTGCCCGAATTGCATGTTCGAGGTCCAAGCGGAGGCCGTCCTGTGCCCCTTCTGCAGCTTCGTCATGCCGGTGCCCGGCGAGAAGCCGGCGGGCTCGCCGCTTGAAGGCGCGCCTCAGGACACAGCCGCGCCGCCCATCCCCGACCCCGAGGCGGTCGAGACCCTGCATGTCGCCGATCCGATGGTCGACCCGATGCCGGGTTCGGCGGCGCCGGAGCCCGAGCCGGAACCCGTCACCGGCGCCCCCTCCTTACCGGCCGGCGCGCTCAAGCTTGCCGCCATCGCGGGCGGGGCGTTCCTGGCCTTCAAGCTCGGCCTGCTCGACAACCTGCTGATGGCCTTCGGCCTCATGTCCCCCCCCGCGCCGCCGCCGCGCGCCGTAGAGACCCCGCCGGCCGTCGCGGAGCCGGCGCCCGCCCCGCGCGCGGCGATCCCGCCGCCCGAGCCGCTCCCGTCGCTCGAGCCGGCCGCTCCCGAGGTTCCGGCCGTCCCTGCGCCGCCTCCGCCTCCCGCCAAGTGGACCTTCGAGGGCCGAGTCTACGACATGATGTCGCTTAAGCCGGTCAAGGGTGCGGTCCTCCTCTTCATGACCCAGAGCGAGGAGGAGACTTTCGAGGCCAATACCGACGACCAGGGACGCTACCGCATCGTCGTCCCCTCCCGTCCGCGGGGATTTAAGATCGTGGTCGACCACGTCGATTACATCTCGGAGTACTTCGACGAGGCCGACCCGCCGTACCGCAGCTGGACCACGGCCAAGCGCCGGCAGCTCCGGGCCGCCAAGCCCGTCCACAAGGCGTGGACGGCCGCCGGTGCGGCGCCCGCGCGGCGCAACATCGTCCTCTTCCCCGACATCATGGACCGCTGAGCCGTGATGACCACCGCTCTCCTACTCCTGCTCGCCGCGGTACCGGCGCGCGGCTCTGACTCCGGCAAGGTCGTCGAAGCGCGGCACCTCACCGGCATCAAGAGCCTGCTGGCCGGAGCCGAGCGCATGGCCAAGCAATGGTCCCCAGGCGCGCGCCTGTATTCGGCGCTCGGGATGGCTCCCGGCAACCCCGCGCGCTACCAGCCGGAGCGCTGGGAGCTGTTCTACGGCGACCCCAAGACCAAGGACGGCGTCTTCCACGTGGTCTACGACGACGGGACGGTGACCGCACGCAGCGGCATCAAGGCCGGCGGGCAGGTCGTCGAGCAGTTCCAGGACGGCAAGCTCATCGCCCAGCGCATGTCGGAGGTGGAGTGGGTCGCCAGCGACTATGAGGACTGCCTTCCCATCCGGGAGCCCTTCATCGACACGGCCCTCCTCGACAAGGAGGTCCGCGCGGTCCCTCTCGAGCCCGACGACGGCGTCTTCCGGGTCGTCCTGCTGCGCCCCAAGAATGACGACTGCGACGGCCTCGGCCACATGAGCCTCTACCTCCCTGAGAAACCGGTCCCCAAGAGCATGAAAGGCAAGTCCCTGTGGATCGTCACCGGCCCCGAGGAACGCGTCTTCTTCGACGCGAAGACCGGGAAGCCCCTTTTACGCCGCCTGCGTGGGTCGAAGGGCCCATAACTCGGCCGTCCGGGAAAGCTACAATCCCCTCATGCGAGCCCCGGGTGCGTTTTTTGCCGCCGCCTTATTGGTTTTTTCCGCTCCCGCGCAGGCCGGGCCGGTCCTAGGCCGAATCCTGTCGGGCGCCGGCTCCACCCCCGTGGTGCCGGTGGTCTACGCCCCGCCTTCCCACGCCGCCCTTCCGTCCGCGCCGGTCTTGGGGACGGTCTCGCCGACCCTCACGCTCCCCGCCCCCGTCTTGCCTTCGGTGAGCGCCTCCGCCGGCGTCGGCGCGCGGGCCTCGGCGGCAGGCGCAGCGGCGACGGCGGCCTCCGCGGCGTCGCCCACGCAGGCGCTCCCCGCCGAGACCGTCGTCCCGACCGCGGAGGGCGCGGCCGCGCTGGACGCGCCCCATGCCGCGCCCTCGGCCCGCGCCGCCTCCGCGCCCGCCGCAGCCCGGGAAGCGGCGGTCCCCGCGGCGAAGCTGGTCCGCCGCCTGCCCCCCCTGGCCGGGGCTCCCTCACGCTGGTCCGCGGTCTTCGACGGTTCGACCGCGCGCCGAGAAGACTCGGAGCCCGTTTCATCTGAATCGGCTCCGACGCGGCGTCCCTTGCTCCTGCGCGCGGCTCCGGCTCTGTTCGCTCTGCCCGCCGGCCTGGAGTTCTTCACCCCGGCCGTCCCTTACGCCGCCGGCGCGGCCGTCCTGGGCGGCACCTGGCTGAGCATCCGGGCCCTCGACCGGCTGATCGGAGCGGTGGGACGCTGGCGGAACTGGGACCCGGCCAGCCTGGTCGTGGCCCGCCTGGCCGGCGAGGTGTCGCTGTGGGCCGCCGGCGGCAGCCTGGCCCTGCGCGCCGTGGGCCTCGACTGGAGCACGGTCTTCACCAGCCTCGGCATCGGCGGCCTGGCCGTCACGCTGGCCACCAAGGAGTTCCTCGGCAACTTCATCCGCGGCCTGGTCATGATGGTCGACAGCCCGGTGCGCATCGGCGACCTCATCAAGCTCGAGGACAAGGTCCTGCGCGTCGTCGACATGAGCTTCCGCTACATGGTCTTCCAGGAGAAGGACGGCGAGTTCCTCCTGGTGACCTACTCGAGCCTGGCCGCCCAGGCCTTCACCTTGCTCGAGCGCGCCGTCCTCGGCAAAGCCGACCCGGCGGCTCCCGGGTTGGCCGACGCGCTCAAGAAGTCGGCCTCGCATGGCTTCTGGTTCTGGGCCGGCGCCGCGGCCCTGAGCGCCGGCGCGGTCTGGCTGGGCTTCTCCGTCCCGGCCGCCCTGCCCTACGTCTTGGCGGCGGGGCTGCTGGCCGGGACGGCGCTCTTGGAGCGCTTGGCGAACCGGCTTCTCGACGGTGCGGCCCGCCGTCGCGGCTGGAGCCTCACTGGCGCCGCGGTGGGACGCTTCGGGACCACGTTGGGCTTCTACGCCGCCGGCCTTCTGGCGGCCCTGAGCACGGCCGGCGTGCCGTGGAGCGTCCTCCTGGGCGGCGCCACCGTCTTCGGCGTGGCCGTCAGCGTGGCCGCCTCCGACATCCTCTCGAACCTCATCCAGGCGGTCTGGCTGCTCTTGGCTCGCCCCTTCATGGTCGGCGACAAGGTCATGATCGGCAAAGCCGAGGGCACCGTCAGCGACATGACCCTGCGCTACGTGGTCCTCGACTCCGTCGTCGACGGCAAGCCCGCCTCGGTCTACGTGCCCTACTCGGCCGTCGCCGCCGGGCCGCTCAGAATCCACAAGGCATACAAAGCGGACCGCCGGCGCTAGCCGGCCGCCCCACCCCTATGATCAACCGACGCAACATCGCCATCATCGCCCACGTCGACCACGGCAAGACCAGCCTCGTCGACGCCATGTTCCGCATCACCGGGGTCACCCTCAAGGGCGGCGGCGCCGCCGAAGGCCAGGTGATGGACTCCAACGACCAGGAACGCGAGCGCGGGATCACCATCCTCGCCAAGTGCACCTCGGTCCGCTTCGCCGACTCGGTCATCAACATCGTCGACACCCCCGGCCACGCCGACTTCGGCGGCGAGGTCGAGCGCGTCCTCAAGATGGTCGACGGCGTCCTGCTGGTCGTCGACGCCGTCGAGGGGCCGATGCCGCAGACGAAGTTCGTCCTGCGCAAGGCGCTGGCCCAGGGCCTGGCACCCATCGTCGTCGTCAACAAGATGGACCGTCCGAACGCGCGGCCGCTCGAGGTCATCGACGAGGTCTCCTGCCTGCTCATCGACCTGGGCGCCGACGACTCCCAGCTCGATTTCCCGTCCTTCTTCGCCTCGGCCCGCTCGGGTTGGGCGGTGAAGCATCCCTCCGAGGCCCCGGGCAGCGACCTCGTCCCCCTGCTGGAAGGCATCCTCAAGAGCGTCCCGGCTCCCAAGTGCGACACGGCCGCGGCGTTTCAGATGCAGGTGACGATGCTCGATCAGTCGAGCTACGTCGGCAAGATCGGCATCGGCCGGATCAACCGGGGCAGCGTCAAGGTCGGCGACACGGTCTGCATCGTGCGTCCCGACGGGACGCCGGCCAAGGTCAAGGTCAACAAGCTCATGGACTTCGCCGGAGTCGGCCGCCGCGAGATCCCGGCCGCCGAGGCCGGAGACATCGTCGCCATGGCCGGCCTCGAGGGCGTCGAGGTCGGGGACACCATCACCTCCCCCGACGACACGACCGCCCTCCCCAAGCTGGCCATCGACGAGCCCACGCTGTCGATGGAGTTCTTCGTCAACGACAGCCCGTTCGCGGGCCGCGAGGGCCAGTTCGTCACCAGCCGCCACATCAAGGCCCGGCTCCTCAAGGAAGCCGAGGTCAACGTCGGCCTCAAGATCGTCGAGCTCCCGGGCGAAGGCCATTTCAAGGTCTCGGGGCGCGGCGAACTGCACCTCTCCGTCCTCATCGAGTCGATGCGCCGCGAGGGCTACGAGGTGGCGGTCTCGCGGCCCGAGGTCGTGCTCAAGGAGATCGACGGCAGGGTCCACGAGCCGACCGAGTACCTCTACCTCGACATCGAGTCCGAGTATCAGGGCGCGGTCTTCGAGAACCTGGGCCGGCGCGGCGCCCAGATGAAGAACATGCACAAC
Source organism: Elusimicrobiota bacterium (assembly GCA_016196755.1). Taxonomy (GTDB): domain Bacteria; phylum Elusimicrobiota; class Elusimicrobia; order UBA1565; family UBA1565; genus SCTT01. Next base: position 80,199 of record JACPXC010000010.1, on the reverse strand, counting down.
GAGGGCTCGGGCCACCTGCGCCTCGAGTACGTCATCCCGGCGCGCTCTCTGATCGGCTTCAAGAACGAGATGCTGACCCTGACCCGCGGCACCGGGATCATGTACCACGCCTTCCACGCCTACGCCCCGAAGTCCGGGGATACGGCCATCCGTACCAACGGCGTTTTGGTGGCCAAGGAGAACGGCGAGACGACGGGCTACGCGCTCTACAGCCTGCAGGACCGCTCGACGATGTTCCTCGGACCGGGCGTCGAGGTCTACGCGGGGATGGTCGTCGGCGAGAACAGCCGCGACAACGACCTGGTGGTCAACCCCTGCAAGGAGAAGCAGCTCTCCAACATGCGCTCGAAGTCGACCGACGTGGCGCTGACCCTGACGCCGCCGCGCACGATGTCGCTCGAGCAGGCCATCGAGTATATCGACTCAGACGAGCTCGTCGAGGTGACGCCTAGGTCGATCCGCATGCGCAAGAAGGTCCTCAACGAGTCGATGCGCAAGCGCAACAAGAGGGACACCGAAGAGCCGTATTGAGGCCCCACGCTACACCATGTGCGGCATAGCGGGCTTCCTGAGCCGGGCCGACGCCAAGCCGGAACCCGGCGCGGCGCGGGCCCGCCTCGAGGCGGCCGCCGCCGCCCTGGCCCACCGCGGCCCCGACGCCGCGGGGGTGCGCTGGCTCCATGACCACGGTCTGGGCTTGGCGCACCGCCGGCTCTCCATCCTCGACCTCGAGACGCGCTCCGACCAGCCACTGCTCTCCCATGACGGGCGCTTCCTGCTCTGCTACAACGGCGAGGTCTACAACTACCGCGCCCTGCGCGCCGAGCTCCGCGAGCGCGGCGCGCGCTTCAACACCGAGGGCGACAGCGAGGTCGTCATCGAGGGCGTGCGCGCCTGGGGCGTGGAGGGCTTCCTCTCCCGCGCGGCGGGTATGTTCGCCTTCGCGCTATACGACCTTACCGACCGGCGACTGAGCCTGGCCCGGGACCGGGCCGGCAAGAAGCCGCTCTACTACGCCGAGGGGCCCTGGGGCCTGGTATTCGCCTCCGAGCTGGCCGCGCTATGGCGCCTCGAGCCGTCCACGCGCGCGCTCGACCCCGAGGGGCTCGAGGCGTGGCTGCGTCTTAAGTTCACTCCGTCGCCGCTGACCCTCTGCTCGGGGGTAAAGAAGCTCCCCCCCGCCCACTGGCTCGAGCTGCGGGACGGCAAAGCGTCGGTCCAGCGCCGCTATTGGAGCCCGCTGGGACGCGCCCGCCCGGCCGGAGAGCTCGTCGACCTCGTGGACGCGGCGTTGTGCACGGCGGCCGAGCGGCGGCTGGTCAGCGACGTGCCGGTCTGCCTGTTCCTCTCGGGCGGCGTGGACTCGAGCCTGGTGGCCGACACGCTGGGCCAGGCAGGGCAGGGGCTCAAGGCCTACTGCGTGGGCTACGAGGACCTGCCCGCCTATAACGAATTCGCCTACGCCAAGCTCGCCGCCGAGCGGGTCGGCATGGCCTACGCCGAGGTGACCCTGCCGTCGCGCCAGGCGCTGTCGGTCCTCCAGGACGACTCCTTGGTCCTCGACGACCCGGTCTCGGATTGGGTCTGGGTGCCGCTCCACGAGTTGAGCCGCCGCGCGCGGGCCGACGGCTTCAAGGTCGCCCTGGTCGGCGAGGGCTCCGACGAGGTCTTCTTCGGCTACGACGTCATGCTCAAGGGCCTGCGCCAGCTCGAGCGCTGGCAGAAGCCCGGCTGGCGCGCCCTGGCCAAGGCCGGCAGCGCCGCGCTGGCGCCGGTCTACCGGCGGGCCGGGCGCGGGCATGCGCGCTACGACCTCTGGCGGCGGGCCGCCGCCGGCGAGCCGGTCTATCAGGGCAGCTCGTCGGGCTTCCCGCGCTCCCAGCGCGACCAGGTGGCCGGGCCTCGGCTCAAGGCGGCCGCCCCACCGGACGCCGCGGCGGCGTTCGTCGGCCGGCTCTACCGCGAGTACGCCGAAGGCGCGGCCGTGCCGTCCGACCTGGCAGGCTTGGTGTCCTATATCGAGTTCAACTCCAAGATGACCGAAGTCCTGCTCCAGCGCGTCGACCGCGTAACGATGCGCCATTCGCTCGAGGCGCGCGCCCCCTTCCTCGACCACGAGCTCGTGGAACTGGCCTTCTCCATCCCGGAGGCTCAGAAGATCCCCGGACGGCGGCTCAAGAGCCTCCTGAAGGAAGTGGCGCGCCGCCGTCTGCCGGCCGAGGTGGTGGACCGGCCCAAGATGGGCTTCTCGTTCCCGTTCAAGGAATGGCTGCGCGGCCCGCTGGCGCCGGCCGTGGCGGACTCCTTTACGGGCTCGCGCCTGTTCTCCGACGGCTGGGTGGAGGGCTCGGTGGCGCGCAGGCTCCTGGCCCAGCACCGCCGCGGTCTCGTGGACCACGCGCCCCGTGTCTGGGCGCTCTACTCGCTGGCGCGCTGGTATGACCGCTGGATCGCGGGGCCTGCCCGATGAGACCCAAGATCGCCCTGGTCGCGCGCTGGGCCGGCGGCGTCACCGGGACGACGACCACCCTGCTCGAACACGCCAAACGGCTCGGCAGCCGGGGCTGGGATGTCCACGTCTATTCCGAGAAGGCCGACGCGGGCCGCTTCGCCGCGGCCGGCGCCGAAGTCCACATCATCGAGCGCTTTCCGATGGGGAGCTGGCTCAAACGCCGAGTCTTCGCCTGGCGCGTCGACCGCGAGCTGGCGGCGGAGTCCTATCCGGTCGTCTTCGGACACGGCGACGGCCTGCGCCAGGACATCCTAAGCCTGCACAACTGCGTCCACGCGGCATCGCTGGCCGTCGACGGCAAGGAGCCCTCGCCGCTGTCGGGCACGGCGCGCCTGCATTCCCTTCAGCTGCGCAAGAGGCTCTTTAAGCGCCTCATCGCCAACTCCAGGCTGACCAAGGACGAGGTGCTCCGCCGCTTCGGCGTGCCCGAGGCGCTGGTCAGGGTCATCTACCCCGGCCACGACGCCGAGCGCTTCAAGGGCGCCGACCGCGCCGCCCTGGGCCCCGCGATGCGCGAGAAGGCCGGCGTGAAGCCCGGGGAACAGCTCATCGGCCTCATCACCTCGGGGGATTTCGCCAAGCGGGGGGTGAGCCAATTCCTGAAGGCGCTAGGCATGCTGCCTTCCGACCTCAAGGCCAAGGTCCGGGTCATGGTCGTGGGCCAGGAGTCTCGCCTGGGCCCCTACAAGCGCCAGGCCGCCGAGGCCGGCTTCGGGGAGCGCTGCGTGTTCCTTACCCCCGATCCCGCCGTCGAACGCTTCTACCACGCCCTCGACGTCTACGTCCATCCCGCCCTGTTCGAGGAGTTCGGCCAGAGCGTACAGGAGGCCATGGCCTGCGGAGTCCCGGTGCTCACCAGCCGCCGGGTCGGCGCCGCCGAGCTCTTCGGGCCCGAGGCGGGCGCGGAGATCCTTGACGCTCCCGAGCCCGAGGCCCTCGCGAAGGCTCTGACGGGTCTGCTAGGAAGCCCCGAACGCCGCTGCAAACTCTCGGGCGCCGGAATAAAGGCCTGCCAAGGCAACACCTGGGACCGCAACTTCGAGGAGACCTACAAGGTCATCGAAGCCGTGCGGGCTACTTAGGGTACCTCTCGAGGCTCGAACAGTAGGCGCGGTCCTTGCCGGGCAACGGAGTGCCGGCGCCGTCGAATGCCTGCCGTTTCACAAGGGTTCCGTCTCGATAAGTCAGGATGCACCGCAGCAGCCCTTTCCCGTTCTCGTCATAGGAGCGGCTTTCGCCGTCAAGCTTGCCTTTCTTGAATACGATCTCGTAGAGCAGCGCAACGCCGCCGCTCGAGAAGACCTTCCACGTGCCGTCGCGCTGTCCGCCAGCATACGGGATCTCACTATAGAGCTTTCCGCGTTTGTCGTAGCTTCGTTCGAATCCGACCTGCTCGTCGGCGCGATATTCCCGCTCCGTCCGGCCGCCGTCGCCGTCGTCGTTGTAGGCGACCTCTTTGCCTTCGCGCTTGTCTTCCTTGTAGCGCCCCTCCGACCACAGCGAGCCGTCCCGGTAATACATCCGTTCGACGCCGTCGCGCAGGCCGCCTCGATAGAAGGTCTCCATCATGACGCGCTTTCGCCCGCGCGTGTCGTCATAATAGTGGGTGCTAGGGCCTTCCGGCGTGCCGTGGGCCCAGTTGGCAATGATCTTCGGAAGCCCGCTCGGGTGGAACTCGATGACGAGCCTGCTGGCGCAGCCATCGCGCTCGGCTTTGAACGCCATCTTCCCGTTCGGACGGTATTCCTCAAGGATGCAGGTCGATAGTGTACCGTCCGCCTCGTTGATCGCGCGAAAGAGGGTCTTCAACCGGCCGTTCGGATGGTACTCCCGGACCTCACCCGTAGGGACGTGCCCCTCGAGGCGCCCGAGCGGCCGGCCTTCTGGGTCTGCGGCGCGAAAAGCCGCGTCGGCGGAGCGGGCGATCTCCTCGCCGTCTTGAAAGAAGATCCGGGTCCCCGCCCCTTTCGCGTCTTTGCGCACTATCACGGTCACCTCGGCAGCGGCCCAAGCGCCAAGGATCGAAATCAGGAGGATGGCTGGACAGAGGTTCATGCGGTCTTGCGCAGCCTAGCCCGGCTTCTCGCAGAGGGTCTGCTTGAGGACCGAGACGTGGCCGTCGATCTCGGACCCGAAGGTGAGGTAGAGGTGCCAGGCCCGCTCGATGGTCGGTGTGATCATGTGCCGGGTCTGGGGAAGGTTCTCAAGATAGCGCTTGTACCAGTGGCGCAGGGTCTTCGCGTAGTGGCCGTAGCGGAAATAGACCTTCCTCACGAGGAAGCCCGTCTCCTCGATGATCTTGAGGTGGACGTGCTCCGGGAACTGGTAGTGGTCGGGGAAGACGTACTTCTGGCTGAAGGTGCCCGAGACCGTCGAGTAGTTGTCGAGCCCCTGGGCGTTGGCCATCGGTGTGATGGCGTGGAACCAGACCCTTCCGCCCGGCTTTAGCAGCTTGTAGACGTGCCGGTAGTACTGGCCGATCTCGGCCTTGTTGAGGTGCGAGATCATGCCGCAGGTGTAGATCTTGTCCCAGGAGCCGTCGCCGGGGACCTCCATGTAGTGCTTGAGCGCGAGGTTCTTCGAGTAGCCGTCGTCGACCTGGTTCTGAGAGAGCGTGATGCCCAGGGCCTTCTTGACCCCGAAGTGGGTCTCGGCGTGGTGCACCTGGTAGCCGTAGCCGCAGCCGATGTCGAGGAACTTGTCGTCTGGCTGGAGGTCGAGCTCGACGGCGGCGTCGTGGAACTTCCGGTACTGGGCGTCCTCGAGCGTCTCGTCGGAAGGGAAGGCCTGGTTCATCGAGTCCTTCCACATCGCGCAGGAGTAGGCCTTGGTCTTCTTGTCGAGGTAGGAGAGGATGAACTCGTTGGGGAGGTCGTAGTGCGAGGAGACCGCCACGAGCTTGCGCCGCACGCTGGACGGGAAGAAGCGGGACCACGAGTACTTGAGCCGGTGGAGCGGCCCGACCCCCCAATACGAGAGGTCCGGCACATGGCGGCGCAAACCCACGATGGCGTAGATGTCGCCGTGGAACTCCACGTCGCCGGTCACATAGTCGTCGAGGAAGCCCGAGACGTTGCCGAGGCCCAGCTTGAGCAGGGGCGCCGCCTTGCGGAACTCCACGTTGACGCGCTCCGGGCCGTTGCCGAACGAGCGGCTCTGCCCGCCGTAGGACAGGCGGATCTGCCAGGGCAGTCGGGGGTAGATCGAGCGGAACCGTCCGGCGGCCTTTTCGAGTAGAAAGCTCATCGAGCTATTGTAACGGGCTTAAGGCTTTCCATCCAGGTAGGGGGTCTCTAGGGAGGGGTCGCGCACCGCGATGCCGCGCTTCCAAAGGTAAAAGCCGGCGACCAGCGCTCCCGCCGCCGAGGCCCACTGCGAGGGAGAGAGGACGGGGACAAGGAACACGCCGCGGTCGTCCCCGCGCAGGAACTCGACGCAGAAGCGCATGACGGAGTAGAGGATGATGTAGAGCAGGAAGGCCGTGCCCTGGCGCCAGCGCTTGGCCCGGATGCGCGGCAGGGCGCCATGGACGAGGAACAGGGCCAAGGCCAGCTCCGCGGCCGCCTCGTAGAGCTGGGTGGGGTGGAGCCGCCGTCCGAGGAACTCGGGGGCGATGTCGGCCGCCGGGCTCGTGAAGACCACTCCCCAAGGAACGTCGGTGGGCCGGCCGTGGCAGCAGGCGTTGAGGAAGCAGCCTACGCGGCCCAGCCAATGGCCGATCGCTCCCGCGGTGACGCAGTAGTCGGCTATCGGCATGTACGCGCGCGGACGCGGGAGGCGCTTGTTCATGTAGAGCTGGTAGATGCGCCCGGCCAGCATCGTGCCGGCGACCGCGAACCAGTAGACCCAGCCCGTGTGGGCCAGCGCGCCCGGATGCTCGCGGATGAAGCTCCATTCGACGACGACGAAGCCGAGCTTCCCCCCCAGCGCGCCGCTGAGTATGAGGATGTAGAGCAGCTTCCAGAAGTCACCCCAGCCGCCGTCGGTGACCTTCAGCTGTTCGCGCCAGCGCATCAGCCACAAGAGGCCCATGGCCGTGCCGACGACGACACAGAGCCCGTAGAGGCCGATCTTCGCGTTCCCGAGGACGAGCGTCGGGTGCATCAACCCGACCGAGTCTCTTGAGCCTTCTTGTGCAGTTCCCCGGCCTTGGGGATGATGCGGAACTGCGCGATGGCGAAAGCCGCGCAGACCACGACCAGGGCCAGCCGGCGGCGGCCGAGACAAAGGACGAGGGCCAGGAGCTCTATCGCCACGGGGCCCCATAAGAACACCGGCCTCGGGCCGCGCAGGAGGGTGGCTTGGATCGACGCCACGAGGAACACCGAGAACAGTCCGGCCAAGGCGATGACCGCCGCGGCGCGGTACATGTAGCCGCGGTAGCACTCCTTGAGCGCCAGGACCTCGGCGTCGGAGAGGGGCTCTCCGGCCAAGGGCCTAGTCCACCATGCGCAGCGTGCCGAGCTTGGGCTGGGGGATCAGCGATTTGCTGACCGAGCCCACGCCCTGCTGCATGAACATGGCCACGATGAGGACGACCGTCCCCATGATGACGGCCACGGCGGTGTTGCCGCGCTGGATCTCCTTGAGCTCATCGAGCTCGCGGTTTAGGCGCGCGAAGGTCTTGAGTGCTATCTGGACCGTGCCGACCGAGAGCAGGAAGCCGAAGACGAGGTGGCCGACGGCGTAGGCCAAGAGGGGCAGGAAGCCGTGGCCCGCCCCCTCAGACTCGGTCATGCCCACCGTGAGGATGCTGACGACCGGGTAGATGGTCTCGCGCATGACCATGGCCGCCGCGAACGTCAGGGAGGCCAGCAGGATCGCCACCGCGGTGTTCCCCTTCATGATCTCGCCGGCGGCGTCGTAGTCGGTGTTGAAGCGGATGAAGCTCTTGTAGCTCCAGAAGACCACGAAGATCGATAGCGCCAGCGACAGGGCGAATTCGGCGAGGCTTATGAAGATTCGTGTCCAGAACATGGTTCTCCTAGGCGCTCACAGGGTGATCGGCTGGATGCGGAAATCCTGGCCGGAATCCAGGTAATCCTGGGTATTGTCCCCCACCTTGCCCGGCGGCAGCCAGGCCGGGCCGGCGGACTCGATCATGACGTACGTCAGGCCCTCGTACTCGATGAAGACGTCCCCGCGGCGAGGGATGCGGTGATAGGCCATGAGGTAGTGCCCGGGGATGCCGAGGCCCACCATCTTGACGTTGGGCCAGTTGAGCAAGATCGAGGCGATGAGGGCGGTCTTGGTGTCGCAGTCGCCCTGGCCGAGCACCAGGGTCTGCGGGGGAGGCATCGCCCCGCCGATGATCCGGGAGCCTTCTTTCGAATCGGGGATCTCATAGCGCAGGGCGGTCTGGACCATGGCGGTCACGCCGCCCACCAAGTCCTCGGCGTCGTAATCCTTCTCCTCACCGAGCTCTGAGAAGGCCTTGGCCACGGAGCGGACGCGCCTCCAGTTGCGCTTGGCCATGGCGGGGATGTCGGCCTCGACGACCCCCTCCTTCTGGAACCGAAAGCCGGCCTTGGTGTAGACCTCGACGCGCTTGCGGCGGTAGTCCTTGGAGAGGACTGTCAGCTTCCGGTCGAGCTCGTCCTTGATCTTCTTGTTGAGCTCGGCGATCCACTGCAGCTTGTCGTCGAGGGCCTCGCGGGTGGGCGCGGAGACCTTGCCCTTGAAGTAGCGGGACTCGGCGTCGTCGATGGCCGCCTGCTGGGCCTTGCGGTACCAGTCGTCGAGCGCCTTGAAGTCCTCGGAACGGATGCCGTACTCCTTGATCGACTGGGCCACCGTCTCGGAGTTCAGCTCCGCCTGGATCGACGCGGCGTCGCCGTTGAAGTTCCTGAACCCGTATTTGAGGGCGTAGCCGCCGGGGAGGCGCTTGATGCTCGAGAAGGGCACCTTGGAGCCGGAGGAGGAGGGTGGGCCGGGACGCCGTGCCGGCTGGCGCAGCTCGCCGAACCCGTCCATGCCGCGCGGCTGGAGCTTCTGGGCGGCGTGGCCTTCGAAGGTCCAGGTCAGGGCGACCAGCATCGCGTAGCACGCGGCGGCCGGCAACGCCCAACGGCGGGGCTTCATTCGGGCGATTCTACAACAACCGGACCGGGCTATTTACGCGCTAGTAGATCCAGCCCGGCGCGCCGCGCCGATTCTCGGGGACCTCGCGGCGCGGCCGCTGGGGCTGGTCGATGAGGTCGGGCTTTTTCTCCTCGATGCCCTTGAGGTCCTCGCGCTCCGGCATGCTCTCGATGAAGGGCTTGCGGCGCTTCTCGCGGTCGCGGTCGGGGACCCGGCCGAAGCGCCAGGTGAACGCGAAGCGGTGGGTGTTGGAGAGGGCGTCGGTCATGTTCCAGGCGTAATCGACGCTCAAGGACGAGATGCCCGCGCCGAAGCCGACCGTGAAGCCGGCCACCTCGTCGTTGAGGCGGTAGCCGAGGCGGACCGCGAACTGGCGCAGCGCCGCCCATTCCGCGCCGACCATCCCACGCCAGGCCCGCTCGCGCGCCAGGTAGACGGCGTCGCCGACCAGCGTGAGCTCCTGGCGGGCCGGGAGGGTCATCGTCTCCGGCAGCCTCGGGCGCCAGGAGACCCCGGCGCGGTAGGTAAGAGGCAGGGGGTCGCCCTCCTCGATGAAAGTCATCTTTGGGCCCATGTTGAGGATGGCCGCCCCGATGCCGAAGCCCTGGTCCGGCGCGCGGATGAGGTAGCCGAGGTCCCCCGCGAAGGCCGTGGCGCGATAGCTCTCGGCCAGGGTCGAACGGATGTACTTCCCGTTGACACCCATGGTGTGCTCGAGGCGGATCGTGTCCCGGCGGATAGGGACCTCGAAGGTCGCCACGCGCTCGGAGTAGCCCAGCGTGGCCACGAGGTCCGAGCCCGCCTCGCGCGACTCGCTCGAGCCCAGCGTCCCGTCGGGGTTGAGGCGGTTGATCTCGATGTCGCCGTGGGAGGCTATCAGGATGCTGCCGCCCATCGAGGTGTAGCCCTCGCCGATGAGGCCGGAGAAGGGGATCGGGCCGCCCAGCGCGAAGTGCTGGATCGACTGGTCGTCGATGCCCTTGAGGAACATGAACGCGGCCTCGCGCCAAGGCATGACGCTGAGTCCCGCCGGGTTGTAATAGAGGGCGTTGATGTCCGAAGCCAGGCCGGTGAAGGCCGTCCCCATGCCCGAGGCGCGCGCGCCCATCGGGATCTGCAGGACCGGGGCCGCCGTGGTGCCGACGTTCTCCCCCCGTGCCGGGACGCCGGCGAGGAGGATGAAGGCCAGGACGGGGGCCGCGCGGCGCATCTATTTGACCACCACGATCTTCTTGGTCTCGTCGAGGTCGGGGGCGTCGATGTGCAGGATGTAGACGCCGCTGGCCACGCGCTGGCCGATGCTGTTGACCCCGGGCCAGTCGATTGCGCCCTTGCCGGCCGGGCGCTCCTCGTCGAGCAGGGTCAGCACGTGCTGGCCGGCGACGGTGAACAGGCGCAGGAGGATCCGTCCGGAGGCTTGGGTCTCCCATTTGATCGTGGCCTTCTCCCCGCGCGCCGGATTGAAGAGGTTGTTGAAGGCCGTGAGGCTGGTCCCCGAGGCGGTCAGGGCGATGGCGTTCGAGAAGCCCATCGACTGGCTGTGGCCTAGAGGGGTCACCGCGAAGATCTCGAGGTGGACGGTGCCGGCCGACGGATAGCGGGCCGTGAACCCCGGGGCCAGCCGTACCCGGCCGGTGATCCGGCCCTGCGTGCTCGTCGAGGAGATCAGGGTCAGGAAGGGGGCCACGGAATTGGTCTCGGTGCCGCTCAGGGGAGCCTGGGTGTGGTCGCGCAGGCGCGCGTGGGTGAACTGGTAGGCCTGGCCGGTGACGAAGGTCGAGACCGAGACCGAGAAGTCGATGGTGTCGCGGTCGAACTGGGCGCTGACGATCCCCGCGGCCGCGGGGCCCACGCGCGGGTAGACGGCCGAGAGGGAGTAGAAGCGGGTCGAGTTGGTGTTGGTGATAGCGCCCTCGTCCCCCGGCGCCGCGGAGACCAGGAGGTAGAACTGGTTGGCGGACGGGTTGTCGTAGTTGAGGACGAGCTGACCGGCCGAGGTCTGACAGTCGGAGTCCGGGCAGTTCCCGCTCAGGGTCGGGTTGATGTCGATGGGCGGCTGCTTGGTGGCCACGACGTTGAAGGTGCGGTCTATCAGGGTCATCGCGTAGACCGTATAGACGCCGGGGAGGCCGGCGACCTCGGGCAGCGAAAGCGTGATCGCCATCGGGCCGGCCGCGGCGCCGAGGGCGTAGAAGTCCTGGTCGGCGTTCGGGAATATCCGCCCGTTGACGACCGCGGCGGTCGTGATGTCGGTGGCCGAGGCGATACCGTCGTTGGGCTCGTAGACGTCCTGGTCTCCCGCCGCGATGTTGATGCCGTGGTTGGAGAAGCGGTTCTCGATGAGGCCCGCGTCGACCGCCCCGCCGCAGGCCGGCACCGCGGCGGCCGCGCGCTCGGCCATGGTCTTCATCGCCAGCTCGAAGTCCGCGAAGCTGTCGGGATAGAAGAACATGGCCCCGAAGACCAGGCCGTCGGCGCAGGCCTTGCCGTTGACGGCCCCCGGCACCGGCAGGGCCATAAGGTCGCCGCGGATGCTCCAGAGCGTCTGGCTGATCATCCGCGAGTCCTCGTGGATGACGCCGGTCCAATTGGTCGGGAAGAGCGTGCAGGCGGCCTTGGTCGGACAGTCGAGCTCGCGCAGGGAGCCGTGGCCGAACTGCGCTCCCGTGAAGCTCCCGATGGTGGACAGGTTCAGCGAGCTGGCCGAGAAGTAGTCGGCCAGCGCCTCGCTGATCGCCCCGTGCTGGCCGAAGTTGATGACCGGATAGATCTGGTCGACGACGAAATGGGTGTACTCGTGGCGCACGACCGTGGCGTCGAGCGCGAAGCCGGACGCGACGTCGCCGATCGTCAGGTTCTGGTGGAGCGGGTCGTAGAAGGCGTTGGCGAGGTTGGGACCGGCGCGGGCCATGACCGGCACGACCTTGTCGATCGGCGCCTCGCCGCCGGCGTTGGGGCCGTTGCGGAAGTAGTCGTGCATGAGGTTGAGCTGGTAGAAGAGGTTGGGCTCGTCGAGCGTGCCGTCCAGGGTCTGGGTGGTGTTCCAGGTGAAGGTGGCGGTCTGGTTGTTGGCGAGGAAGGGGTTGTTGGTGAGGGTCAGGTAGCTCGACACCGAGATCGAGAAGCCGTTGCGGGCCCCCGTCGCGTTGGTCTTAAGGCGCAGGCGGAGTTGGTTGCCGGGTACCGCGGCCCCGCGCAGGCCGGTCCGGTTCCCGATATAGGTGGCCACCGAGTTGCCCGCCGAGTCCAGGATAGCCAGTTGGTCGTTGTCGGTGATGACCAGGTCGCCGTCGGCCAGGTCGAAGGATCCGACGTCCATGGCGGCAAAGACCGGCATGACCTTCACCGCGCCGGCCGGGGCGTTGATCGTCGAGATGACCGTGGCGTTGGCGGCGTAGGGGTGGTCGGACTGCAGGGGCGTGGAGAACGTCGTCCAGACGCCGCCGCCGTTGTCGTAGTGGGCGGCCGCGCCGTTCCAATTGGAGATCGAGACGAAGGGCCCCTGGAGCTGGGTGAAGATCTTTCCGTTGACCGCCGAGCAGAACTGGCCGTTCGCGTCGGTCAGCACGGAGTTGTTGGCGTCTCCGATGAACACCCGCTGGTTCTTGATCGGGCGCGACTCGGCTACGCCTTGGACGGTCTGGCGGTTGGGGTCGATGTCGTGGACCATGGCGCGGATGGTGCCCGAGGTCACGCAGGCTTGAAAGCGCAAGTCGTTGTAGCGCAGGAGGACACGGCCGTCGCGGGCGTCGATATAATAGACCCAGCTCCCCCCCGCCTCGGACCGGAACTTCCAGGCCAGCGCGGGGCTCCCGCCGGCGGGCGGCGGGAACCAGACCAGACGGCCCTCGGCCGGGGGCGCGGCGCCCAGGTCGGCGGCGACGCTGGCCGCGGCCTGCGCGACGCCCAGGACGGGCACCGGAGAACCGCGCACGTTGCGCTTAAACGACGAGTTGAGCCCGATGACGGCGCCGCTCTCGTCAAGGTGCACCTTGACGGAGGATAGCTCCACCGGGACGCCGTCGACGATCTGCTCGAAAAGGAGGTGGTGCATGCCGCCTTGGGTGCGGGCCATCGCGAGGCGCAACTGCTCGGGCCGCAGGCCCAGGGAGAGGCCGCGCTCGCGCAGGAAGAGCTCGCCGGCCTCCTTGGCGGTGAGGCGGGCCTCGGTCGTCCCCTGCGGGCCGACGCCCTGCAGGCCGAAGCGCATGTTCCAGCGTCCGCGGTGCGAGCGGTTGAATGCGTCGATTTCGCCGTTGAGTCGCGCGGGAGCGGCGACGGCGGGCGCGGTCTGGGGCTGGTCAAGGCCGAAACGGCGGGCGTCGGTATCGGCGTGGGGGCCCCTCATGACCGCGCCGGCCGGAGCGGCGAAGGCCAGCAGCAGGGCCAGGGCCCTCACCGCGGCGCTCCGGGCTTGGCGGGGGCCTTCTGAAGGAGGCGGACCAAGGCCGCGGCGGCGCGCACCCGGACCTTCATCTCGGCGTCGTCGAGGGCTGTCTCCAGATCCTCGAGGGCGGCGGTCTCGTCGGCCTCGGAGGACTTGGCCCGCGCGCGGCCCGCGGCGGCTTCGAGGACCTCGACGGCAAGAAGACGCGTGTCCACGTCGGGCTGATAGAGGGCGCGCCGCGCCGGCGCCAGGTCGACCGGTTCGCCGAGCCGGGCCAAGCCGGCCACCGCGAGGAGCTCCATATACACGTTGGCTGCCCCTTTCTTGGCCTCCTCGAGGTACTGGCCGGCCGCCGGGGTCCCGAGACGGCCAAGGGCCGCCACGGCCTTCGAGCGCACCATCTCGTTTTGGTCGCGCAGGCCGCCCAGGAGCTCGGGCAGGACCAGCGGGCTGCCGGACTCCCCGAGCGCCTCCATGACCGCGGCGCGGACCTGGTAGACCGGGTCCTCGGCCAGGGGCTTAACGAGAGCGACGACGGCCGGGGTGGCGGCGTCGGTGAGGGCCTGCACGGCCTTGGTTCTCACGCCGGGGTCCTCGTCGGCCAGGGCTTTCGAGAGCCGGTCGAGGGCGGTGGAGTCGCCGAGCCGGGCCAGGCCGGCGGCGGCGGCGTCGCGCACGGCGGCGTCGCCTTCGCCGTAAGCCTTGCGCAGGGTGGGCAAGGCCTCGGGGACGGCCATGTGGGCCAGGGCCCGGATGGCGGTGGCCCGGATCTTGTTGCGGGCGATGGCGCGCAGCTCCTCCATCGCGGCCAGGGGCCCGTCCGTCTTGGCCCCGCGGGGGCCTTCGAGCGCGGCGGCCTCCACGACCTTGACGCCCGAGGAGTCGCCCAACTCGAGCAGGCTGCCGGCGGCGGCGATGCGCACGTAGGGGCTGGCGTCCTTGAGCGCGCGCCGGAGCAGCGATCTGGCCGCTGGGTTGCCGACCGGCCCCCACTGCTCAGCGGCCATGACCCTCGCCTCGGAATCCTCGTGTACCATGGCTCTGTGCAGGAGTCCCAACGCTTTGGCCCCAAGCGCGGCGCGAGCCTGTTCCACTTCCTTCGCGGAACGGCTCGCAGCCGAGGCGGTATCTGGCGCCGGGCACAATAGGAAGAATAGGCCGGCCGCGAGGAAAATTGATTGCGGGATTGTTAATCTCATCGGAGCTCCCTGGTGTCAGTGTTTCGGATGTTTCGGAAGTTCAGCAAGTAAGCTGAACTTCCGAAACATCCGAAACACTGACACCAGATAGACACCAGATATAGGGTGCGCCTGGAGGGAATCGAACCCCCATCAGCGGTTCCGAAGACCGCTGCTCTATCCGTTGAGCTACAGGCGCGTTGCGACTGGCGGGTTCATTGTAGGAGCGCGGCTCCCGGGGGTCAATATCATGGCTGTTGCGCGGGCGGCCGCTTGCTGCGGCGCAGGCGCGCGGAGATGCGGTCGTAGAACCAGCCCGGGAGGTTGTGCAGGACGTAGATCACGAAGAGCGAGAGCTGCCAGGGAAAATGGACGACCCGCCGCCCCGCTTCGACCCCCTCGATGATGCGGCGGACGCCGTCCTCCGTCTCGAGCAGGAACGGCATCTGCTTGGCGTCGTTGCGGTCGGTGAGCTCGCTCTTGACGAAGCCCGGGCAGAGCGTGACGACGCGCACGCCGGTGCCGAGCAGGTCCACGCGGGCCGACTCGAGCAAGGTACTGACGGCGGCCTTGCTGGCCGAGTAGGGGCCGGTGGCGGGAAATCCGCGGTATCCGGCCAGGCTCGACACCGCGGCGACAGTGCCGGAGCCGGCGGCCACCATGTCGGGGAGGACGGCCTCCATCCAGTACGCCACGCCGAAGACGTTGATCTCGAAGGTGTCGACCACGCTCTTGGCTTCGAAGGCCTTGGCGTCCATGCGGCCCCCGACGCCGGCGTTGAGTATGGCCCAGTCGAGGCCGCCCCATTCCTTGCGGATGCGCGCGTAGTGGTCCTTCACGACGGCGGCGTCGGAGGTCGTTCCCAGCAGGGCCAGCGCGGTCCCCCCCGCCGCCTTGACGGCGGCGGCGGCTTCGTCGAGCTGGGCCTGCCGGCGGCCCGTCAGCGCCACCTTCCAGCCGCGCCGCGCCAGCTGGACGGCGAGTTCCTTGCCCAGCCCCGAGGTGGCGCCGGTGACGAGGACGCGACGGTTCACCGGACCACCGCGGGCACGCGCGCGGCCCCGGCGCGGACGGCCAGGCGCTGTCCCGCGGCGGCCCGCTCGGGCTTGATGAACCCGAGCGCCAAAGTGCCGGCGGCGGAAGGAGCCACGCTGGTCAGCCTGCCCAAGGTCAGCCCATCCTCGTCCTCGAGCGCGTCGCCAGGAGCCGCGGGAGCATCCAACAGGAGGCTGACCAGCACGCGGTTCACATGGCCGCGGTCGCGAAGGCGGGCCATGACCTCCTGGCCGAGGTAGCAGCCTTTATTGGATTGGACCGCGCGCTCCAGGCCTATCTCTTGAGGAAAGCAGTCCGGTCCGGCCTCGCGGCCCCAGGCCGCCGCGCCGGCCTCCACGCGCAGGACCTCGAGCGCGGCGGGCGGCAGTTCCAGGGCGCCGGCGGTCTCGGCCGCGCCGGCCAGGATGCCGGCGAAACGGTCTTCGCCTCCGCGCGGCGCGAACACGAGATGGGCCTCGGGGCCGGCTAAGAAGTCGGCCAGGACCAGGGCCGCGCCGGCCGAGGTCGGGATGGTGCGCGCCCCGTCGACGCCGGGGTCGCAGGGCCGGCCGGCCAGCGCCTCGAGCACGAGCGCGCGGCGCGGGCCGATGAGGAGCCAAGCGGCACGTTGACCCGTCATATCCTCAACCTCGCAGTCGGCCAGCGGAGCCATCCTGGCCAAAGCGGCCGCGGCAGCGGGCAGCGACTCGCGCGGGCCGGTCATGAGATGCTCGGAGGCCAGCGCGAAGAGGCCCAGCGGGCTGACGATCTTCCCTTGGACGTTCAAGAGGCAGGCCGGGACGCCGCGGCCCTGCTCCAGGGACTTCACGTCGGCCGAGAGCTGGCCGTGCAGAAAGCCGGCGCGGCCGGCGCCGCGGACCGAGACCAATCCCGGTGAGCCGGCGGGCGCGTAGGCCGCTCCCTCACGGGCCGCTTGGAGGGAACGCTTGAATGTTTCCGTCATGGACGGATTTGTTATCATTTGCGTCTCGACGGTGCAACCAAGGAGCGACCATGGGTGGACATTCCAAGTGGGCCAACATAAAGCATCGCAAGGCGGCACAGGACTCTAAGAAAGGCAAGGTCTGGACGAAGTGCTCCCGTGAGATCACCATCGCCGCCAAGATCGGCGGCGGCAAGGTGGAGTCCAACGCCCGCCTGCGCAAGGCCATCGAGGACGCGCGCGCGGTGAACATGCCGGCTGAGAACGTGAAGCGCGCGGTGCAGAAGGGCACCGGCGAGATCCCAGGCGTGGTGTATGAAGAGCTGACGATGGAGGGCTACGGCCCCGGCGGCATCGCCATCTACTGCGAGGGCACGACCGACAACCGCAACCGGACGACCAACGAGATCCGGCGGATCTTCGAGAACCACGGCGGCAACATGGGCACGCCCGGCTGCGTGGCCTTCCTCTTCGAGAAGCGCGGGGTCATCGCCGTGCCGCGCGCCGCGATGGCCGAGGACGCGTTCTTGGAGTTGGCCCTGGAACTGGGCGCCGAGGACGTGAAGACCGACGAGTCCGGCTACGAGGTCCTCACCACGCAGCACTCTTTCGAGGCTGTGCGCGACGGCCTCAAGGCCAAGGGGCTCACCCCGGAGTCCGCCGAGGTGGCCATGCTGCCCAAGACTTCCGTCACGGTCGACCGCGCCGGCGCCGAGAAGAACCTCAAGGTCATCGAGGCGCTCGAGGAGCACGATGACGTGGCCAACGTCTACGCGAATTTCGACATCCCGGACGAAGTCCTAGCGGCCCTCGAGAAATAGTGAGCCGCGTCCTAGGGATCGACCCGGGCGTCTCCGAGACCGGCTGGGCGGTGCTGGAGCCCGGCGACGGCGGACCGCGCCTCGTCGACTCGGGCTGCCTCAAGACCTCGCCCCGCACGCCTCTGGCGGAACGTCTGCGCATCATCCACCAGGCCTTGAGCGCCATCCTAAAGGACCACGCTCCGGCCTCGGTGGCCGTCGAGGAGATGTTCTTCGTCCAGATCGCCCACACCGTGCGCGCCACCCTGCAGGCCCGCGGCGTAGTCCTCTTGGCCGCGGCCCAGGCCGGCCTCGAGGTCCGCGAGTACAATCCCCGCCAGGTGAAGATGGCGATCACGGGCTCCGGGAGCGCGGCGAAGGCCCAGATGCAGCGCATGACCCAGGTGGCGCTCAAGCTGGCCGAGCCTATGCGCCCCGACGACACGGCCGACGCGGCCGCCATCGCCCTCTGCCATATGCGCGCCGGCCGGATCCGGGGCCTGCGGGTCCTCGACCGGGTCGGGGGCCGAAAGTGATCGCCACCCTGCGCGGCCCCGTCGTCGAGCGCGACGGCGCGCGCGTCATCGTGGAGGCCGGCGGCGTGGGCTACGAGGTCTCGGTCACGCCCCACACCGCCTCGCGCTTGCCCGCCCCCGGCAGCCCCGCCTTCCTGCACGTCTGCGAGTCGACCGCGCTCTACGGCGGCGGCACGACCCTCTACGGCTTTCTCTCGAGCGACGAGAAGGCGCTCTTCCTGCTCCTTCGGGAGATCCCCGGCACGGGCGCCAAGAAGGCCCTCGAGGCGCTCGACAAGGCCTCCCGCTCCCAGCCCGAGTTCCTGCGCGCGCTGGCGGCCAACGACGTCCCCGGCCTAGTCAAGGTGTTCGGCTTCT
The DNA here is from genome assembly GCA_016196755.1 of Elusimicrobiota bacterium. Lineage (GTDB taxonomy): Bacteria > Elusimicrobiota > Elusimicrobia > UBA1565 > UBA1565 > SCTT01. The sequence continues at coordinate 62,370 of JACPXC010000010.1, read as the reverse complement.
CGCGCAAGACCGCCGAGAAGATGGTCGCCGCACTCAAGGACAAGGTCGGCCTGCCCTCCGCCGGTCCGGCGCCCCGCTACGATTCCCCGACCCCCGCCTCCGGCCCGCAGGCCCGCGCCCTCGAGGCGCTGGCAGCCCTTGGCTACAAACCCGCTGAGTCGCGCCTGGCTTTGGATTCGGTGGCCCGCGACCTCGAAGGGCGCGAGGCCGCCGTCGAAGAACTGGTCCGTCTGTCCCTGAGGAGACTATGAGCCCGGACGAAGGCGTCCTCGACAAGAAGGCCGCTATCGACGAAGAGCCTTACGACCGGGCCCTGCGCCCCAAGTCGCTCTCCGAGTTCGTGGGCCAGGACAAGCTCAAGGACAACCTGAGGGTATTCATAGAGGCCGCGCGGCGGCGCAAGGAGCCGCTCGACCACTGCCTGTTCTACTCCCCCCCCGGTCTCGGCAAGACCACCCTGGCGGCCATCCTCGCCCGCGAGCTGGGCGTCAATCTGCGCACGACCTCGGGCCCCATCCTCGAGCGGGTGGGCGACCTGGCGGCCCTCCTCACCGACCTCTCCGAGGGCGACGTTCTCTTCATCGACGAGATACACCGCCTCAACCGCCTAGTCGAGGAATCTCTCTACCCGGTCATGGAGGACTTCACCTTCTACATCCAGACCGGGAAGGGCCCGATGGCCTCCACCGTCAAGCTGGCGGTGCCGCGCTTCACCTTGGTCGGCGCCACGACCCGGGCCGGCCTCCTGACAGGGCCTCTGCGCGACCGCTTCGGCATCGTCGGCCACCTCGGCTTCTACTCCCTAGACGAACTGACCGCCATCGTCCGCCGCTCGGCGGGCCTGCTCGGGATCAAGGCCGACGCCGGGGGCTGCGCCGAGGTCGCCCGCCGCAGCCGCGCCACCCCCCGGATCGCCAACCGCCTGCTGCGCCGGGTGCGCGACTTCGCCGAGGTCCAGGGCAACGGGACGATCACCGGCCCCTCCGCCGCCGACGCCCTCGACAAGCTCGAGGTCGACGCCTCGGGCCTCGACACCCTCGACCGCCGCTACCTGCGCGCCCTGGCCGAGAAGTTCTCGGGGGGGCCCGTGGGCGCCGACACGCTGGCGGTGGCGGTCAGCGAGGAGACCGACACCCTGACCGACGTCGTCGAGCCGTTCTTGATCCAAGCGGGCTTTCTCCAGCACACCCCGCGCGGCCGCATGGCCACCAAGCTGGCCTTCGAGCACCTGGGCGTCAAACCCCCGGCGCGCCTCGGCGAACTCTTCGCATGAGGGCGCTGGTCCCGGCGCTGCTCCTGGCCCTAACGGGGCCGGGAGCTCCGGCCGGCGCCGAATCCTCCGCGGCGCGCCGGGCCGACCGCATCATCGCGGTGGGCATACTCGCCTCGGCGCCGTCGGCGACCTTCCGCCCCTCGGGCGCCTTCAAGGCCATCGACCAGGCCACCGGCGAGCTGGTCAGCCTGGTCTCGGGGCGCGACTACCCGGTCGAGGCCGAGAGCGTGGCGGCGAAGCCCGGGCTGGTCTTCGGGCCGCACCTCATGAAGGGGCCGGCCCGCCTCCTGCCGGGCGGTCCCGACGACTTCGTGTCGATCGGGGCCCGCAAGTACCGCGGCAACCTGGTCTTCCGCCCCAATCCCGACGGCACGCTCACCGTGGTCGATGAGCTAGGCCTCGAGGAGTACCTGTTCGGCGTCCTGCCCCACGAGATGAGCCCGGACTGGCCGCTCGAGGCGCTCAAGGCCCAGGCCGTGGTCTCGCGCACCTTCGCGCTCAACAGCCTCGGCAAGCACGAGGCCGCCGGCTTCGACCTGACCGACGACACGCTGAGCCAGGTCTACACCGGCCTGACCACCGAGTCCGAGCGGGTCCGCCAGGCCGTGCGCGCCACCGCCGGCGAGACCCTGTCTTGGCGCGGCAAGCCGCTCAGAGTCTACTTTCACTCGACTTGCGGCGGGCATACCAGCGACCCGGCCGAGGTCTGGGGCGGCGACTCCGACGCGCCCCTGGCCGGGGTCAAGGACCGCTGGTGCAAGGCCTCGCCGCACTACCGCTGGGAGGCCTACTTCCCCCGCACGGACATCGTCGCCGCGCTCAACCGCAACGGGCTGACCGTGGCCCAGCTCCTGGACGTCCGGGAGGGCCGGCGCGGCAGGGCCGGCTGGCTCAAGGAGCTGCGCCTCAAGACCGAGGCCGGCTGGTCGCGCGTCAGCGCGAACCAGTTCCGGCGCTGGCTGGGGACCAAGGACTTAAAGAGCGTCCGCTTCGAGGCGATCCGCGAGCGGCGCAAAGGCTTCGACTTCGAGGGGCGCGGCTACGGCCACGGCGTCGGCCTCTGCCAGTGGGGCGCGCGCGGCCAGGCCGAGGCCGGCCGCGATTACGAGCAGATCCTCGCCCTCTACTTCCCGGGCGCCGACCTCGAGCAGGCCGGCGAGTGACGGAGCCCCTGCCCCGCTCGGAGTACGAGTTCGAGTTCCCCGAGGAGCTGGTCGCCGCCGCCCCCGCCGCGGACCGGGACGCCTCGCGTCTGCTCGTGGTCCGGCGCGCCGGAGGCCTCGAGCACCGGACTTTCCGCGAGTTGCCCTCCCTGCTCTCGCCCGGCGACTGCGTCGTCCTCAACCGCTCGAAGGTCGTGCCCGCGCGCCTCGTCGGGCGCAAGACCACCGGCGGCGCGGCCGAGCTGCTGGTCATCGCCGAGTCCGCCCCGGGGCTATGGACCGCCCTGTGCAACGGCCTCAAGCCCGGCGTCCGGCTCGAGTTCGGCCTCGGCGTGACGGCCGACGTCGAGTCCCGGACTCCGGAAGGAACCTGGCTCGTCCGCTTCTCGACGCCCGAGGTCCGGGCCCTGCTGGAGGCCGTCGGGCTGCCCCCCCTGCCGCCCTACATCCGCTCGCGGCGGCGGCGCTCGGGCGCTCCGGCATCGGGCGCCGAGGACAAGGCCCGCTACCAGACCGTCTATGCCCGCGAGCCGGGCTCCCTGGCCGCGCCTACGGCCGGCCTCCACTATAGCGCGGAGGTCCTGGCCGCCTTGGCGGCGCGCGGCGTGGCTACCGCCGAACTCGTGCTCCACGTGGGGCTCGGCACATTCCGGCCCATCGTCGCCGAGGACGCCCGCCTCCATGAGATGCTCCCGGAGCGCTACGAGGTGCCCGCCGCGGCCGCGGAGACTATCAAGGCCGCCAAGGCGCGCGGCGGCCGGGTCGTGGCGGTCGGGACGACGGCCACGCGGACGCTTGAGACTGTTTTCGCCAAAGGGGTCGGGGTCGGACCGGCCGCTCCGTTATCAGGGGAGACCTCCCTCTATATCCTGCCGGGCCACATGTTTAAGGCGGTCGACGTCCTGCAGACCAACTTTCACCAGCCGGCCTCGACGCCGCTTCTATTGGCGTGCGCCTTCGCGGGCAAGGAGCGGCTGTTTGACGCCTATTGGGAAGCCGTCGCAAAACGATATCGTCTCTTTTCTTATGGGGATGCGATGCTCATCCTCTGAATTAGTTCATGAGCGGATTATATTCCGGTTCATGCCGATTGACCCAGTTAGACCTTTTGGATAGGAACTGGGGGGCGGGAAGCAGCCATAATTTGTAAAATCGCGAGCTCAATCAACGATGAATACTCCTAGCAAGACAATCCCTTGGCAACGCATTCAAGCGTTGGATCCAGGCAAGGTTGAAACAAACGGTTCCATCGCGGCACTAGATGCATTGCGGCAAGCATGGGCAACCTATCTCTCCGGCCTGCCCGAGCCAGAAATTGTAAGAATTCGTCAACGAACGCTGCGTCGTCTTGCAATTGAAACTGGGATTATCGAACGCCTTTACAATATCGAGTGGGGCCTAACCCTTACGCTTGTGGCGGAGGGATTTTCAAAAGATGTTATCGAGCGAACCGGCGGACAAATCGATGAGCGAACAGTTGAAACGCTTAAAGCTCAGCGTGACAGCTTGGAAATGGTTTTGGACTTTGTTCGCAACTCGAGGCAACTTTCAACGTCATTCATTAAAGAATTGCACGTTTCCCTGACTCGAACCCAGGCGACGTACATGGCGCACGATGCTCGCGGAATCCCCATAGATGTTGCCCTAGACCATGGCGCATGGAAAACCCAGGCCAACCATGTTTTGAGAAGCGATGACATACTTCTTGAGTACACGCCACCTGAACATGTCGCCTCTGAGATGGATCACTTGGTGGATTGTTTTGAGATTCTCGACTCCAACAACAATATTCATCCAATCATCAAAGCCGCCTGGATGCACCACTCTTTCGTTCGAATCCACCCTTTTGCAGATGGGAACGGCAGAGTAGCCCGCGCTTTGACCATGCTCGTCCTTGAACGGCATAAGTTTGCGCCTCTCGTTGTCGACCGATTTCATAGAGAGGATTACATCAAGGCTCTTGATGCGGCCAATGATGGTGACTTAAACAAGTTGATAAAGCTCTTCATCCGTCTTGAAAGTGCCGGATTGACGGGTGAGTTAGAGAGTCCTCCTCAGGTCGAGTCCAAGGCTCTTTCCCTCGATATCGCTCATACGTTAGCCGACCAATTGGCCGAGCTAAAGAACAGAAAGCTCACTAAGAGACAGAAAGCACTTGAAGCGCGGGCGATTGGGATTCATGGAAGGATTGACGCATGGTGCAAGCGCCGCGCAGGTGAGTTGAAAAGAATTCTTGCCGAGCGAGGTCATAAGCCTAATTTCCTTGTCGACAGCAAAAAACCGCCCGACCCGATGAGTTCCTGGTTCCGAGTGCAGATTATTGACTCGGCGCATGAAGCTGGACATTTCGCGGATTTCTCATTTTTTACTGCCTGGACTCAACTGCGTCTTCGGCTTGATGGGATACAGCTTCGATTCGTTGTCTCAATCCATGGAGCCGGCAAAGATGCTGGGGTAATGGCTGTAACAACGTTTGGCGAAATGGAAGACATTGCAGTCGAAGGGCCTTCGCGCGAATCCATTCGAGAAAGAATTCGCACAACGACTGACGCGTTTCGCTTCGTGTATACCGAGTCCACGGATGCATTAGACCATAGGGCGGGCGAGTTAGAGGAACTACTGGAATCAGGCCTGTCGGAAGCACTTAGTCGGTTACTTAAACGAGCCCTCGGATAATCCGGCTCTCCAAGTCCCTTTAACTATCATGCCCAATGTGTTCAGACGCCGCGCGGAACGGGCTAACTGCGTGCGCGTATAACAGTGTGCGTTAAGATTCAATGACCTTCACAATAGAGTCCCGCGACGGAAAGACCAGAGCAGGGACGCTCAAGACCCTGCACGGCCCGGTCCAGACGCCGGTCTTCATGCCGGTGGCCACCCAGGGCACGATCAAAGCCCTCGGCGCCGACGATATCAAGGCGCTCGGGATGCGCGCCATCCTCGCCAACTCGTACCACCTCGGCCTGCGTCCCGGCCCCGACGTCATCGAGGCCCACGGCGGCCTGGCCAAGTTCATGGCCTACGACGGGGCCATCCTCACCGACTCCGGGGGCTTCCAGATCTTCAGCCTGGCCGACCTGCGCGAGGTCGACGACAAGGGCGTGGTCTTCAAGTCCCACTTGGACGGCTCGCCGCAGTTCCTGACCCCCGAGAGCGTGATCGCCCTGCAGGCGCGCCTGGGCTCGGACATGTGGACGACGCTAGACGAGTGTCCGCCCTACCCCTGCACCGAGGAGCAGGCCCGCAAGGCGCTCGAGCGCACGATGCGCTGGACCGACCGCTCGGTGGAGGCCTTCAAGCGCGAGGACGCGCGCACCGGCGGCGGCCATCTGTTCTTCCCCATACTGCAGGGCTCGGTGTACGGCCCCCTGCGCCGTCGCGCGGCCGAGCACATCGTCTCGGCCGGCCCGCACGGCGTGGCCATCGGCGGCTTCTCGGTGGGCGAGGAGAAGGCCCAGACCTGGGCCGCCTTGGCCGAGGCTCTCGACGCCCTGCCCGAGGGCCTGCCGCGCTACCTCATGGGCATGGGGACGCCCGAGGACCTTTGGGACGCCGTGGCGCTGGGCGTCGATATGATGGACTGCGTCTGGCCGACCCGGGTGGCCCGCAACGGCCTGATCATGAGCTCCCGAGGCCGGCTCAACATCAAGAACGGAGCGTTCCGCAACGACCAGGAACCCCTGGACCCCGGCTGCGCCTGCTACACCTGCCGGACCTTCACGCGCGCCTATCTCTGCCACCTCTACCGCGCCGGCGAGCTGGCCGCCTACCGGCTGCTGACGATCCACAACGTCCATTTCAACCTGGCCACGATGGCGCGCATCCGGGAGGCCGTCGTCGCGGGACGCTTCGAGGCCGACCGGAAAGCCTTCCTCGACAAATACCGGGGCGGCATTTGCTAGAATCGCACGCGGATTTCGATGGTTCTTATTAGGAGAAAAGCATGAACGGCGCCCAGCCCAACCCGTTGGCGGGATTCGTCCCTTTGATAGCGATGGTCGCTATCTTCTATTTCCTGGTGATCCGCCCCCAGCAGAAGCAGCAGAAGGCGCATGAGGCCATGCTGGCCGCCCTCAAGAAGGGCGACCGGATCGTCACCTCGGGCGGCTTGTACGCCGTCATCGTCGACCTGCGCGGCCCCGACCTCGACGTCAAGCTCGGCGACAGCCTCAAGGTCCGCATCACCCGCGCCTCGGTGGCCAAGCTGGCCAACGGCCCCGAGCTGGCCTCGACGGCCGAGACCGCCGACAAGGCCTGACGCCATGACCAAGATCCAGCTCAAGTGGGCCGGCGTGGTCTTCCTATTCGTCCTCGCCTGCTTCATGGCCTATCCCTCGATCGACTGGTACACGATGGACGCCGTCCAGCGCGACCGCTTGGAGATGGCGCGCCTGCGCCCCAAGCATCTCTTGAACCTGGGCCTCGACCTGCGCGGCGGCTCGCACCTCCTCATGGAGCTGGCCGTCGACAAGCTTCCCCCGGACGCCGACGTGCAGGACGCGCTGGCGCGCGCCATCGAGATCCTGCGCAACCGGGTCGACGCTTTGGGCGTGGCCGAGCCGCTGATCGCCCGCCAGGGCGAGCGCTGGGTCGTGGTCCAGCTCCCGGGCATCAAGAACGTCCAGGCCGCCAAGGAGATCATCGGCACCACCGCCCTGCTCGAGTTCCGCATGGTCGACGACACCCAGGCCGCGCGGGACGCGGCGACCAAGATCTACGAGAAGGTCGGCGACCCCTTCGCCGGCGGGCAGCTCTCCACCGCGGCGGCGGCCATGCTTCCCGCGGGCTCGACCTTGCGGCGCGGCCGCGGCGCGGAGTTCTACGTCCTTCGCGACACGGTCCCCCTGACCGGCGCCCTGCTCGACTCGGCGCGCGTGGAGACCGGGGACAACGGGCTGCCCATCGTGGCCTTCAAGTTCAAGCCGGAGGGCGGCAAGGTATTCGGCGAGCTGACCTCGGCCAACGTCGGCAAGAACATGGCCGTCGTGCTCGACGGCATGGTCCAGACGGCCCCGACCATCCGCAGCCCCATCCGCGGCGGCTCCGGCATCATCGAGGGGAACTTCACCATGGAGGAGGCGCGCAAGCTGGCCATCGTCCTGCGCGCCGGCGCCCTGCCCGCCCCCCTGCGCATCATCGAGGAGCGCACGATCGGCGCCACCCTCGGCGAGGACTCGATCCGCTCCGGGACCCGGGCGGCCTGCATCGGCCTGGGGATCGTCCTCGTGTTCATGCTGGTCTACTACCGGGTCGGCGGCCTGGTGGCCGACGCGGCCCTGGTCCTCAACTTCATCTTCACCCTGGCGCTCATGGCCTACTTCGGGGCCACCCTGACCCTGCCGGGCATCGCCGGCCTGCTCCTCTCGGTGGGCATGACGGTGGACGCCAACGTCCTGATCTTCGAGCGCATCCGCGAGGAGCTCAAGGCCGGCAAGCCGGCCCGGATAGCACTCGACGCCGGCTACGACAAGGCCTTCTCGGCCATCGTCGACGGCAACCTGACCGCGCTGATCGCGGCGCTGTTCCTGTTCCAGTTCGGCACCGGCCCGATCAAGGGCTTCGCGGTCACCCTGACCCTGGGCATCGTCTGCTCGATGTTCACGGCGATCGTCGTCACGCGCATGATCTTCGACTCCCTGCTCTCCTCGGGACAGATGGACGAGCTCAAGGTATAGAGGCCCCATGGAATTCTTCTCCGAGAAGACCCACTTCGACTTCATCGGCGCCCGGTTCAAGTCCTTCGCGGTCTTTATCGTCGTCGTCGTCGGCAGCCTCATCGTCCTCGCGGTCAAGGGCTTCAACTACTCGATCGACTTCGTGGGCGGCAGCGTCGTCCAGCTGACCTACGAGACTCCGGTGGAGATCGGCGCCCTGCGCAAGACCCTGGAGTCGGCGGGCTTCCCCGACGCCATCCCCCAGCGCTTCACGGGCACCGACGCGTACCAGATCCGTCTCAAGTCGCGCGGCGAGGACCAGGACGCCACCCTGGTCGAGGAGTTCCTCAAGAAGCTCGCCGCCGCCGACCCGGCGGCCAAGTTCCGGGTCGACTCGCAGGAGTTCGTCGGCCCGACGGTAGGCGCCCATCTCTTCAAACAGGCCTCCTTCGCGATCTTCTTCTGCCTGCTCGGCATCGTCATCTACGTGGGGTTCCGCTTCGCGAACCCGGTCTGGGGCGTGGCGGGCGTCATCGCCCTGGCTCACGACGTGCTGGCCACCGCCGGCCTGGTCAGCCTCCTCGGCCTGGAGTTCGACCTGACCCTCGTGGCCGGCCTCCTCACTCTCGCCGGCTACTCTATCAACGACACGATCGTCATCTTCGACCGCATCCGCGAGCGCCTGACGATGAACCGCCGCGAGCCGCTCGACCAACTGCTCAACATCAGCGTCAATGAGACCCTCTCGCGCACGATCATCACCTCGGGCCTGGTGTTCATCACCGTCGTGACCCTCCTGCTCTTCGGAGGCGCGGTCATCCACGACTTCGCGCTGTGCATGACCTTCGGCGTCTTCGTCGGCTCCTACTCGACGATCGCGGTGGCGACGCCCATGGTCTACGAGTGGGAGACGCGCCGCGGCGGGGCTCGCCCCGCGCTGGCGGAGCCGGTCGTCTCGGCCGGCGGCGGCAAGCCGCACGGCAAGCATCGCCGCGGCTGAGGCCGCGGCGTCGGTCGGGAGGAAGTCATGAGGAAGATCCGGGACTTCAACATGCGCCTGCCTTTCAAGGAGATCCGCCGTCGCGTGACGCGCGGGGCCAACGCCCCCCTTCCGGGCCTCGACGACGCCAAGCTGGCCGCCCTGCTCGACCGGGCCGAGAAAAGCCTCAAGCCCTCGGTTCTCTTCGACTCCTACGGCCCCGATTCCCCCGAGACCGCCGCGCTCTCGCCGGTCCCCGGCGTGGCCCACACCCTGGCCGTCACCACGCTGGGCCCGGACTTCGCCGCGGCCCTCGACGAACTGCGCACCGAGCACCCCGCCTCGGGGAAGGCCCTCGACGCCGCCGCGGCGGTGGCCGGCGAGCGCGCCGTCCAATTCATCATCTCGCTCATCAAGGAAGAGGTCGAGGACGAGCGCTGTGACCTCTCCCCCATCGGCTACCTCGAGGGCTCCGAGGCGCTCGACAAGGTCCTGGCCAAGCTCGACGGCTCCAAGGTCGGCGTCACGGCCGAGGCGGGCACTCTCCGCCCCGGCCACTCGCGCGCCTTCTGCGTGAGCTGGCTAGCCCGCAAGGGCCGCCGCGGCGCCAAGACCGCGTCGAAGAAGTAGGTTTGGACTTGCTGCGCGCGGCGGTCCCCTACGCCGCCTACGGCTACGTGTCCCTCGTCGGGGTCACCTCGCGCCTGCGCGTGCATGGGCGAGAGCACCTGCGCCAGGCCGAGGCCGCCGGCGCCTTCATCTACGCTTTCTGGCACCAGCGCCAGGTCTTCTTCACCTGGACCCACCGCGGCAGCCTGGCTACCGTCCTCGTCAGCCGCAGCCGCGACGGCGAGATGATCGCCCGCACGATGACGCTCTCCGGGATCAACGCGGCGCGCGGCTCATCCTCGCGCGGGGGTGCTGCGGCCGCCAAGGAGCTCATCGAGGAGTTGGCCGCGGGACGCCGGGTGGGGATCACCCCGGACGGCCCCAAGGGCCCCGCGCGGAAGGTCAAGCCCGGCGTGGTGGCCCTGGCCCGCCTGTCGGGCGCGCCGATCCTGCCTCTGGCCTGCGCCACGAGCCGGCGCCTGGTCCTGCGCAAGTCCTGGGACAAGTTCCACGTCCCGCTGCCCTTCTCCAAAGCTGTCGTGGTCCACGAGCCGCTGATCCGCGTCGGCCCCGGCGACGAGGACGCGGCCAAGACGGCCGAGCTCGAGGCGGCCCTAAACCGCGCCGTCGACACGGCCGACCGGCTCGTGGCGTGATCTTCCTCGCAGCCTACCAGCTCCTCTTCCCGCTCGTGGCTCTGGCCGCCCTGGCCGGGGTGGCCAAGGCGGGACGGTGGGGCGCTTTCAAGGAGGGCCTTGCCGACTTAAGCGAGCGGCTCGGGCGTCCGGCCTGGACCGGTTCCGGCCCCGTCCTCTGGGTCCACGCCGCCTCGGTGGGCGAGACGCAGGCGTTGGAGCGCCTGCTCGCGCGCTGGAAGGGCCTGCCCGTCGTCGTCACCTGCTCGACGGCCGCCGGACGCGAGAAGGCCAAGACCCTGCCCGGCGTGGCCGCGGCCTACCTGGTACCCGCGGATTTCTTCCTCTGCGTCTCGGCTTTCCTCGACCGGCTGCAGCCCGCGGCGCTGATCGCCGCCGAGAGCGAGCTCTGGCCGATGTCCTTGGTGGCCGCTCAGCGCCGAGGGATCCCCATAGGTTTGGTCAACGCCTGCTTGAGCGAACGCTCGGCCCGTCGCTGGCTTCTGGCCCGCCCGCTGGCGGCCCTGGCCCTGGGCGGCGTTCACCGGGCCTGCTACCAGACCGAGGAGGACCGGGTCCGTTTCGAGGCTCTGGGCGTCCCCGTGGAGGCCGGCGCCGTCACCGGCAACACGAAGTACGACCTGCGCCCCCCTGCTCCAGACGACATCTCGGCCGCGCTAGAGCGCGTGCGCGCGCTGTTCAAGGACTCCCCCTGCTGGGTGGCCGGCAGCACGCGTCCGGGCGAGGAGGAGCTGGTCCTGGCCGCGCACCGCAAGGCCGCGGTGCCGGGCCTCAAGCTCATCTTGGCCCCGCGCCATCCCGAGCGTTCGGCCGAGGTGGCCGAGCTCGTGCGCAAGGCAGGCCTGCCGTTCACGCGCTGGTCGGAGCTCCTGCCCTTCGCCGAAGAGCCGCAGTGCCTGCTCGTCGACGTGATGGGGGTCCTGGGCCCGCTCTACGCGGCGGGCCAGGCCGCTTTCGTCGGCGGCACCCTGCTGCCGGGCTCGGGCGGCCACAACGTGCTCGAGCCCGCGATGCTCGGCGTCCCCGTCCTCTTCGGACCCCATCTCGACGCGGTCAAGGCCGAGGCCGCGACGCTCGAGAAGGGGCGAGGCTGCCTGCGCGTGTCGGACGCCGACAGCCTGGCCCGGGGGCTCGAGTCCCTGCTCGGCGACCCTGAGCGCCTGCGCAACATGGGCCGCAACGCGAAGAACGCGGCAGACGGCTTCGCCGGGGCCACCGAGCGCGCGGCGGATTGGCTATTGCCGCTTTCTAAAGACCTGGGTTCCGCCTAGGCCCTCGGCCTCTGCCGCTTCGACGGGAAAGCCGTTATCCTTGATGCGATGCGCGTGCTAGCGACCTTGGCCGTCTTGCTGACGGCGCCCATGCTCCGCGCCCAGACCGTGCGCACCGTCGCGCCCGTGGCCCCGTTAGGGGCCGTCCCCGGCGTTGCCGGCGCCGCGGCCGGCGTCCAGTCGGCTCAGCCCTCCCTCACCCCTTCGTTGTCGCTTCCGTCGCTGAGCGTGCCCTCCCTCACATCAAGCATCCGGCCGGCCTTGAGCGTAGCGCCGGCCCGGGCTCAGGCCGCCATAGCCGCCCGGACGGCCGTCCCTCTGCCCGCCGCCTCGGCTCCGGCCGCCGCCGCCGAGCGCAAATCCATCCCCCAGGCAGTCTCCGAGGCATTGGGCGTGAAGCCCGGCGGGCGCGGCCAGGCGAAGATACAACCGCTCCGCCTCAATGCCCTCTTCGACGGCACCCGGACGGTCCGCAATGGCGTCTCCGACGACGGAGTCTCCGCCGACGGCAAGGGCGCCGGCCCGTCCAAGAACGGCCTCCAACCGGCCGCCCCCGATGAAGGACGGGACGATTTCACGCGCGGCCTCATGACGCAGGGCCGGCTGCTGAGCGTCGCCGCCCGCCAGAGCGGGATGCACGTCACCATCCTTTCGCTGCTCATGAACATGGACCCCGACGCGTCCTTGAGCCTTGCCGACTGGATCAAGATCGCCGACGAGTTGGCGGAGACCGAGGCCGACGACGCCGAGGTCGAAGCCGCGTTCGCCCGCAGCCTCAAGAGCGCCCGCTGGCCCGAGAAGGACGAGCAGGGCCGCCCCACGCCGGATGCCGTTTCGATCCTCTCGCTCCACCTCAAGGACGCGGCGAGGGCCGTGACCATAGCCCGCAACAACGAGTTCTTCCGCTGGCTCCGCGCGGGCGCCGCGGGGCCCGGCCGCACCGACTTCTCGAAGGCCCGCATGCGCCAAGTCGGCCCGGATTGGGAGTTCACCTACGGCATCCATGAGGGCAAGTCGATCCGGGCCGTCATGGACGGCGGGCTGTCGACCCCGGAGTCGATGGGCAAGCACTTAGATGAAATCCTCGACGCGGCCCGCGCCGGCGGCGCCGACGTTTCGGGCCTCATCCGCCTCTCCGGAGAGCTCGAGGCGAAAGGCCTGCTCAAGCCCGGCTGGGCCCACCGCACCTTCGCCGGAAGCGGTAAACTATACGGGCTGGCCCCTTTCGGGCTGGCGGCAATGGATATCCAAGCGGCTTGGCCCATCCTCCTCGTCGGCGCCCTGGGGCTTCTCGCCCAGATGGTCTGGACGGTGCTGTCCCGCCCGGCGCCCAGCGAGGAGACCCTACGCAACTACTACGACAAGCTCGAGCGCGCCGCGGCGCTCAAGCAGGCCGCCAACCCCTCGGGCGGGACGCCCACCTTCGCCACGGCGGGCCGCATGGACCCGGAGCGGGCGCGCCGTTTGGCCGACGAACTGCTGGCCGAGGCGCACGAGACCGCAGCCGAGTATCCCGACTTGGCCTGGCCTAGGTTCTCTCGCGCGGTGCGGTCGGCCGCGGCTTTTCTGACCGCCCGTTGATGCCTCCGTTCGTCCAAGCCCTCGAAGAAGCCCTTTTCGACCTCGGACGCCTCACCCCCTTCGCCTGGCTCGCCGTCCTCGGAGCCGTCGTGGCGGCATGCGGCGTCGTTTCGCTATTTTCCGGGGCCGCGGCCATGGACATGCACATCGGCATCAGCCGGCGCGGCCGCCGCCGCGAGCTGGTCGTCAGGCCGAAGCTGGAGGGCATCTTTCTCGCGCTTTTCGAGAACGGCTTCATCGTTTTCCTGCTCGGCGTGCTGCTGGCCGGCATCGGCGTCTACCCCTTCGCCAAAGCCTACGCGCCCTGAGGCAAGCGTGCCGGAGAACGCCGCGACGACCGCGTACTCCCTTCCGTTGGCAGGCATGATCGGCGCCGCGGCGGCGGCGCCGTAGCCCCAGGCGCGCAACTGGCGCAGCAAAGCGGAAGGATCGAAAAGGACGGCGGACACGAGCGTGAGCCATGTTCCGGCCGGCAGCGCGTCGGCGACCGCGGGCGAGCCCAGCGGGAAGGACAGGCGGTAGCGGAGGCGGTAGACGTCGCCTAGGCGCGGTCCCGAGGCCTTGAGACGGTGCGCTCCCCGCGCGACGGGGAGGTTGAGCCTCCCGGGCGCGGCGGTGAACTCTCCCGGCCCCGCGCGCAGAGCCCCCTCGGCCGCAAGCGCGCGCAGGGTCTCGAGGAAAAACTCGAAAGCCTCGGCGGGATAGCGGCAGGGCTGGCGGCCGGCGACGCCGATCCCCGCCAGCAGGGCGCGGGGCCGCCGGCCGAAGGAGCGCTCCAACTGCTTCATGAACGGCATGACCAAGCCGGGACGGATCCCCAGCGTGTTGCCGAAGGCCGTGGCCAGGACCGGGACCTCCGGCGGGAGGTCGATGACGCTTTTCAGTCTCAGGATATCGGCGCACGCCGAAGCCACGCGCAGGCGGCCCGCCCCCAGCGCTCCCGGCAGGGCCGCGCGCAGCCGGGCCAGGTGCTCGCCAAGCAGGATCTCCGAGGTGTCGGTCGCCCAATAGAGCACTCGCGGCCCGGCCGGATCGGCGACGAGGCGGCTAAGGAGCTCGATCTCGCCCAACCCGTGGCCGACTCCGCAGCCGACGACGGCGAGCTCGCCGGGACGCCGGCAGCCCCTGAACCATGCCGGTCCGCCCAGGGCGCTCCACGCAGCCGCCTCGTAGAAGCGTCTCTGGGCCAGATAGCTCGTCTCGGAGAGTGCCGCCCAGGAGCGCGCGCCGGCCGGAAGGAGGTAGCATGCCTCGGAGGGAAGCGCGCGGTCGCGCAACAAGGCCGCGGCGACGCGCTCCGCGCCGCTCATTGGATCCGGACCTCGCCCTGCAGAGTCCGCGCCGCCACGCGTGCCAGCGCGGCGGCCCTCTTTAGATCGGGCCCGACGCAGAGGATCTGCCCGAGCAGGTCGAAATTCGTGCGCAGCCCCTCGTGCGAGGAGCCCTCGCGCTTGAACAGCCACATGTCCGAGAAACCCTCGAGGCGCCGCGCCGTCGCCGCGCGCGGAAGGGCCCGGATCACGCCTTTGCGCGCGCTCCAGAACGAATACCGGGAGGCCGTCCGTGCCGGAGGCGTCCAGGGCTCGACGGGAAGACCGAGGTGGGCGCGCACGACGTCGAGGCAGACCGAGCGGCCGGAGGCCGCGTCGATCATCTGCGTGTGCCCGGTGCCGCCGGCCCGGGCGTTGATCTCGACGATGCGCGGGCCGGAGGCGGTCAGGATCAGTTCGGTGTGCGCGGCGCCCAGGTCGAACCCGATCCCATCGAGGCAGGCCAGAGTGTGCCGCACCGCCGCGCGCCAGCCGGGCGGACGGACCGGGAACGATGAGCCTACCTCGACGACCCCGTGGGTCAGGGCCCGGTCCGAGAGGCCCCAGACCTGGTGCCGGCCTCGCCCCAGGGTCAGGGTCTCGACGCTGACCAGCGGGCCCTCGAAGTATTCCTCGGCGATCCAAGGCAGGAGTTCCCGCGCGAGGGTATGGCGCAGGCGCGCCAGCTCCCGCCGGGAACGGCAAACGGCCACCCCCACGCTGGCAAAGCCGCGGGTGGGCTTGACCACGAAAGGGAACCCCACGGACTGGGGCACCCCGTCGAGCTCTTCGGGACGCCGCACCAGGAGGCGCCGGACCGACTCGAGCCCCAGCCGCTCGAGGGCGCCGCGCATGGCGAACTTGTCGTTGAGAGCGGCCACCGCGGCGGGGTCGGCTCCACGCAGCCCCAGGCGGCGCGCCAGCCGAGCGGCGACGAGGGTGTGCGCCTGAGAGAAGCTCAGGATCGCGTCGGGCCGCAGGCGGGCCGCGACCGGGGCTAGGGCCTCCTCGTCGAGCGGGTCCCGGACCTGGACGATCGTCGCCGCGGCGCGCAGGCGACCGAGACTGCCCGCGGGGAGCTTGTCGGCCAGGCCGGCCAGGCCGGCGGTCACGAGGAGGGGCTCGATCCTCGCCGCCCGGCAGCGGAGCACGGCGTCGACCCCGGAGAAGTTCGTCTCGATGAAAAGGGCTCGGCGCATGAGGTCAGGATGCGTCGCCGTCGGCTCCGGCGGTAGTGGCGTGGGTCCCCGGCGGAGCTAGGCCCTAGGGCCGGCCTTCAGCGTGGGCCCCCACCGAAGGTGCCCCTCCTCGTCGGTAGTTACTATAATAGCCCGTGGCCGCCCCGAACATCCTGGTCTTGCGCCTCTCCTCCCTTGGAGACGTGGTCCTGACCGCCCCGATCTACCGCAACCTCAAGGCCCATTGGCCGGACTGCCGCATCAGCGTGATGGTGAAGCCGCAGTTCTCGGCGGTCTTGGCCGGCAATCCATTCGTGGATGAAGTGATTTCTTTTCCAGGGTTTTTCGGAGCCTTGAAGATTATCCGGAACCGCGGCTTCACTCACCTCCTGGACCTCCACGGCACGGGCCGGACCATCCTGCTCCGAAAGCTCAGCGGGATACCCAAGATCGCCGCCTATCGTAAGCACGCCCTGGCCCGGCGCCTCTACGTCCTCTTCCGCTGGTCCTCCCCCGCCCTGGCCAAGCACACCCTGGAGCGCTACCTGGAAGCGCTCTCGGCCTGGGGCGTCCCGGTCGTCCATCGCGAGCTCCACCTCGGCGACTACGGCCCCGGGAACACCCATCGCCCCACGCCGACGGCCAAGAACGTCCTCGTCATGCAGACCTCGTTTCTGGGCGACGCCCTGCTGACCTTGCCGATGGCCAAGCGCGTCAAGGAAGTCATCCCCGGCTGTCGGTTGACCGTCCTCACCAGGCCCGATACCGCCGACGTCTTTAAGGCCTGCCGCGAGGTCGACGAGGTCTTAGTCGACGACAAGCGCGGCCGGCACCGCGGCCTGGGCGGTCTCTGGTCGGCGGCCGGCGAGCTGCGTGGACGCGGCTTCGACCTCGTCCTCGTCGCCCACCGGAGCTTCCGCAGCGCCCTCCTGGCCCGCCTGGCCGCCATCCCGCGGAGGATCGGCTTCTCCTCCAGCGCCGGCGCGTTCCTGTTCCACGAGACCGTGGCCTTCCCCTGGGGCGCCCCCGAGGCCGAGCGGAACCTGGCCCTGCTCCTCCCCCTGGCCCCCGGCCTGCGCGCCGGTCCGGCCGACTCGCTCTACCTGACCAAGGGCCGCGAGGGCGACGCCGCCGCCGCCATCGACAAGCGCCTGGCCGAGGCCGGCGTCGGGGATTCTCCCCTCGTCGGCCTGCACCCCGGTTCGATCTGGCCCACCAAGCGCTGGTTCCCCGAGCGCTTCGCGGCCTTGGCCTCCCGCCTCTCGAAAGAGGCCTCGGCCAAGGTCGTCCTTCTCGGCGGGCCGGGCGACAAGGCGCTCTCGGCCGACATCGCCGCCGCGGCCGGGGTCCCCGTCCTCGATTGGACCGGGCGGACCACCTTGCCCGAGCTCCTGGCTCTGACGGCAAAGCTCGACCTCCTCGTCACCAACGACTCGGGCCCGATGCACGTGGCCGCCGCCCACGGCGTCCCGGTGCTGGCCCTCTTCGGGCCGACGACCAAGGAGCTGGGCTTCTTTCCTTACGGCGACGGCCACAAGGTCCTCGAGGCCGACCTGGCCTGCCGGCCCTGCGGCCTGCACGGCGCCAAGGCCTGCCCCGAGGGGCACTTCCTGTGCATGCGCCTCATCACCGTGGAGCAGGTGTTCGAAGCGGCCCGGGGACTGCTGAGACGGAAGGTGCCCGCGTGAGGATCGTCCACCTAGACGACGAGCCCTACGACAGCGGCTTGACCCAGTACGCCGTGCGCGCCGCCGCCGGCCTGGCGGGCCGCGGGCATGCCGTCGAGTTTTGGGGCCTGGCCGGCGCGGCGCCGCTCGAAGCCGCCCGCCGCGCGGGGCTCGAGACCCTGGGCTTCCGCCAGCCTTGGCTCGAGCTGGCGGCCCTGCGCCGCGCCCTGGAGGCCTTCAAGCCCGAGCTCATGGTCGCCCATACCGGCTCGGCGCAGACCTTGGCCGCCTTCCTCTGCGGGCGCTCCGGCCCGGCCGTGGTGCGCACCCGCGGCGATTCCCGTGCCCTCAAGCGCCGGCCCGGCGCGGGCCTGGTCTGGTCGCGCACTCGAGGCTTCATCGCCGCCAACCGCAGAATCCTCAAGGAGTTCGATGAGCGCTTTTCGACGTTCGGAGTCCCGGGGTCGGTCGTCTACGAAGGGCTCTCCGACCCCGGGCCGGTCGTCCCCCCGCCCGGCGGCTCCGCCGTGTTCGGCATCGTCGCACGGCTCGACCCGGTCAAGGGCCACGCCGTCCTGCTCGAGGCCCTGGCCTTGGCCGCCAAAAAGCGTCCGGAACTGCGGCTCACGGTGGTCGGCCGGACGGAGAACCTCACCGCCCGCGAACTGCTCGAGCGGGCCGCCGTCCTGGGGATCGCCGACCGCGTCAGTTTCGAAGGCCACGTCCCGGACGCCTTCGAGTACATGCGGCGCTGCCATGCCGGTGTGGTCGCCTCGCTGGGCTCGGAGGCGGTGTCGCGCGCGGCCGTCGAGTGGATGGCCCTGGGCCGCCCGGTCATCGCCGCCGCGGTGGGCTGCCTGCCCGAGTACGTGTCCGACGGCGTCACCGGCCGCCTGGTCCCGCCCGGCGACGCCGCGGCGCTGGCCGCCGCCCTGCTCGAGCTCGGCGACGACCCCCTTCTGCGCGAGCGCCAGGGGCGGGCCGCGCGCCGCCGCTGGGAGGAACTCTTCCGGCTCGAGACCTTCCTCGACGCCACCGAACGCGCCTACACCGATGCCCTACACCCTGTTCCATCTCGATAGCGAGCGCGGCTTCCGCGGCGGGGAGCGCCAGCTCCTCTACCTGGCCGCCCATGCCCGGCGGCGCGGTCACGACAACGTCGTGGTCTGCCGCAGCGGCGCGCCGCTCCAAGCCAGGGCGCGGGCGCTGGGCTTCTCGGTCATGAACCTGCCGTTCGTCAGCGAGTGGGACCCGGTCTCGGCCTGGCGCCTGGCTCGGGCCGCCGCGATGCCCGGCGCCGTCCTGCACGCGCACACCGCGCACGGGGCCGGGCTAGCCTCGCTGGCGCGCCGCCTCGGCGGCCCGGCCTGGGTGGCGCACCGGCGCGTCGACTTCCGCCTGCGCGGCGCGCTGGGGCCGGGCCTCAAATACGGCTCGGCCGGAGCCTTCATCGCCGTCTCCAAGGCCATCAAGGACATCCTGGCCGAGGACGGCGTGGAGGCGAGGCGCGTCGACGTCATCCCGGACTCCCTGCCGTTGGGAGCGGAGGAGGCCGGGCTGGTCGGCGCGGCCGAACCGTGGGGGCCGAGCGCGGACCGCGGGGCGCTTCGCGCGCGCCTTGGCCTCGATCCCCGGCACGAGTGGGTCGGGAACCTCGCCGCCATGGTCCCGCACAAGGACCAGCCCAACCTCCTGCGCGCCGTCCCAGCCGTCGTGGCCCGGCGTCCGAAGACCCGCTTCCTGATCGTCGGCGACGGCCCCCTCCGCCCCGAACTCGAGGCCTTGGCCGACTCGCTGGGCGTGCGCGGCGCGGTGCGCTTCCCGGGGCACCAGGAGGACCCGCGCCCCTGGCTGCAGGCGCTCGACGTCTACTGCCAGCCGTCGTGGGGCGAGGGCCTGGGCTCGGTCCTGCTCGAGGCCATGGCCTGCCGCGTGCCGATCGTGGCGACGACGGCGGGAGGCATCCCCGAGGTGGCCAAGGACGGGCACAGCGCCTGGCTGGTGCCGCCGCGCGACCCGGCCGCCCTGGCGTCCGCCCTGCTCGCCGCGCTGGACGGCCCCGCCGAGGCCGGCTCGCGGGCGGCCGCGGCCGCGCGCTCGCTTACGCGCTTTAGCCTGGCCGCCACCGGGGACGCGGCGCTGGCCGTCGACCGCCGCCTGCTCGAGGCCGCCGCGTGAAGCTCAGCGTCTGCGTCATCGCCAAGGACGAGGAGCGCGACCTTCCGGCCCTGTTGGCCAGCCTGGAGCCGCTGCGCGCGGCGCTGGCCCCCGGCTTCGAGGCGGTCGTGCTCGACAGCGAGTCGGCCGACGGGACGCGCCGCCTGGCCGAGGCCTGGGGCGCGCGGACCGCGCGCCGGCGCTTCGACGACTTCGCCGTGCAGAAGCAGGCGTGCGTCGATCTGGCCGCCGGGGAGTGGGTGCTCTCGCTCGACGCCGACGAGCGCCTGAGCCCGGAGCTGGCCGCCGAAGTGGCCGCGGCGGTCTACGACCCCCGCGACCGGGCCGGCTTCACGCTTCCGTTCGAGGTCGAGTTCATGGGCCGCGTCCTGCGCTGGGGCGGGCTGGGCGGGGAGCGCCACCTTCGGCTGTTCAAGCGCGAAAAGGGCGGCTTCGGCGGCAATCACGTCCACGAGGGGGTCTCGCTCGACGGGCCGGTAGGGCGCCTTCGCGCCCCGGTCCGCCACGTCCCCTACCGGGACCTCGGCGAGTACATCGAGAAGATGGAGCGCTACACCGAGCGCGCCGCGCGCCGTCGTCACGAGGCGGGCCGCCGCGCCTGTTGGACCGACCACCTCCGCCCGTTTTGGGAGCTCTTCGCGCGGCTCGTCCTCAAGGGCGGCATCCTGGACGGCCGGCCGGGCGTCACCTGGGCCGGGCTCTCCGCCTTCCACACCTGGCTCAAGTACGCGCGCCTGGCCGAGCTCGGGCCGTGACCGGACTCCTGCTTGGCGCCGCGGCTGCCGCCGGCTTCTCGGCGCGTTGGAACTGGTGGCGCCCCAAGGCGGACGGCATCCCGGGCCTCATGTACCACCGCGTGGGCGATCCTCCGGCGCGCAGCCGCTTGGGGAAGCTCTGGGTCCGGGTCGCGGACTTCCGCGCCCAGCTCGAGCACCTGCTGGCCGCGGGGTACCAGCCCGTATTCGCCGCCCAGCTCGCCGACCCCGACTCTCTGCCGGCCAAGCCCGCCGTCGTCACGTTCGACGACGGCACCGCCGACAACCTCGAGAACGCCTTCCCGGTCATGAAGGCGCTGGGCGTGAAGTCGACGATCTTCCTGGTGGCCGATTGGATGGGACGCCGCAACGGCTGGGAGGACCCGGCCGTCGAGCCCTGGCAGAGGACGCTGAGCTGGGAGCAGGCCCGTACCCTGGCGGACTCGGGGCTGGTGGACTTCGGCTCCCATACCATGTCCCATCCGGACCTTCGCGCGCTCGACGACCAGGCGCTAGCCTGGGAGCTGACCGAGTCGAAACGCCGCATCGAGGCCGAGCTGGGACGGCGCGCCGCAGCCTTCGCCTACCCGTTCGGGGCGGGCGCCTACGACGAGCGTGTGCGCGCCGCCGTCTACGCCGCCGGCTACTCCTGCGACTACGGGGTCAAGCAGGGCCTTGCGCCGCGCGCCTGGACGCGTGCCGCCGGGCCGCTCAAGCGCCTGCTCGTACGCCGCGACGACTGGATGCTGGATTTCCGCCTCAACCTCTCGCGCGGACGGGCCCGGCTATGAGCCTCCCCGCCCCGCGCCGGATCCTCGTCATCATGCTGCGCCGCGTGGGCGACGTCATCCTCACCACGCCGGCCGTCCGCGCCCTGCGCAAGCTCCACCCCGCCGCCGAGCTGGACTTTCTCGTCGAGCCGCCCTGCCACGAGGTCCTGCACGGCAATCCCGACCTGACCCGGGTCCTGCTTTACGGGTCGGCCCCGGCCAATTATCTATACTGGCTTTTCCGAGTGAACCGCGCCGGCTACGATTGGGTCATCGACTTCATGGGCAACCCGCGCACCGCGGCGTTGACCGCGGCCAGCCGCGCCCCGGTCCGCGCCGGCCCCGGTCACGTCTCCCACCGCTGGGCCTACACCCATCCGATGACGCAGTCCGCCGACCGGGCGCGCTACAGCGCGCTCGAGAAGATCCTGATGCTGCGCTCGCTCGGCCTCGACGCGGACGCCGGGGACTATCTGCCGCGCATGAGCGCGGACCCCGACTCCGAGGAGTTCGCCAACGCGGCCACCCGCCGCCTGCGCCTGCCCGGCGGCCTCCTGGTCGGGCTCGTCCCCGCCTCGCGGCGCGAGACCCGGCGCTGGCCCGCCGCGCGCTATGCGGCGCTGGGGCGCCTGCTGCGCGACAAGCTGGGCGCGCGGCTCCTGGTCTTCTGGGGGCCGGGCGAGGAGGCGCTGGCGCGCGAGGTGCGCGACGGCATCGGCACGGCCGCCCACCTCTCCCCCGAGACCCGCTCGATCCGCCAGCTGGCGGCGCTCATCGGCCGCTGCGGCCTGGTCGTGACCAACTGCAGCGGTCCCCGCCACATCGCCACCGCGCGCTCGGTGCCGACGGTGACCGTCCACGGCTCGAGCGACCCGGCGGCCTGGAACCCGCCGGACTCCCCGCTGCACGCCGTCGTGCGCCGCGAGGAGCTGGCCTGCATCGGCTGCCGCTCGAACTCCTGTCCGACCCAGCTCGAGTGCCTGCGCGACCTCGAGGCCGAGAGGGTCTTCGCGGCCTGCGAGAAGGTCCTGAGCCTGACCGCGAGGCCGTCGTGAGCGCGGCGGCGCGGCGCGAGCGCCTGCGCCAGGCCTGGTGGGGCCGCGCCGCCCTCGTCCTGCTCTCCTGGGTATACGGCGCCGTGGTCTGGCTGCGCAACGGCGCCTACTCCCTGGGCCTGCTGCGCGGGCGCCGCGTGGCGCGGCGCACGGTCTGCATCGGGAACCTGACCGTGGGCGGCACCGGCAAGACCCCGGCCGTCCTGCTGGCGGCCCAGACCCTGCGCAAGCGCGGCCTCAAGCCCGCCATCCTGAGCCGCGGCTACGGCCGCAGCCGCCGCGGGCGCGACGTGCAGGTCCTCCTGGACCAGCGCGAGGTGCCCTGGCAGGAGACCGGCGACGAGCCGTGGATGATGCACCGCGCCCTCAAGGGCCTCGGGGTGCCCATCCTGGTCTCCCCCGACCGCGTCGCCGCGGCCAACACCGCGATGGAATACTACGAGCCCGACGTGCTCGTGCTCGACGACGGCTTCTCGCACCGCCGCCTGGCCCGCGACGCCGACGTGGTCCTGCTCAGCGCCCTCGACCCCTTCGGCGGCGGGCGGCTGCTGCCGGCCGGGGACCTGCGCGAGCCGTTCTCCGCCCTGGGCCGCGCCGCGCTGGCCGTGATCACCCATTCCGACCTGGCCCCGGCCGGCCGTCTCGAGGAGCTCCGCGCGGCGATCGCCGCCGTCAGCCCCGAGCTGCCGGTGGCGGAGGCCGTGCATAAGGCCGAGGGGCTCTACGACCTCAAGGGCGACGGCCGGCACGGCCTGCGCTGGCTCAAGGACCGCCGCGTGGTCTGCCTGAGCGGCATCGGCTCTCCCGCCTCCTTCGAGTCGGAAGTGCGCAGGGCCGGGGCCGATATCGTCCAGACCTGGCGCTATCCCGACCATCACCCCTACACCGCCCTCGAGCTCTCCTCGATCGAGTCGGTCCGCGGCGGTTTGCCGCTGATCACCACCTTCAAGGACCTGCCGCGTCTGCCTGAAGGCTGGCAGCGCCTCCTGGTCGGCGAGGTCTACGCCCTGGGCGTGCGGCTCGACATCGTGAAGGGACGCGCGCGCTGGGACGCCGTGGTCTGCGGCACGGCCGAGAAGGACGGCCCGGAGCCCGAGGCCGAGGCGGAGCCCGAATGACCCGCCCCTCCCTCCGACCTGTCGTGTTCCTCGACCGCGACGGCACCCTCAATCCCGACCGGCCCGGCTGGTATCTGACCAAGCCCTCGGAGATGCGGGTCTACCGCAAGGCCGCGCCGGCCCTGCGCCTGCTGCGCGCGGCGGGCTTCCGCCTGGTGGTGGTCAGCAACCAGTCCGGCCTCGGCCGCGGCTACCTGACCCCCGCCACCCTGGGGCGCATCCACGCCCGCCTGCGCCGCCAGCTGGCCGCGGGCGGCGCCCGGCTCGACGGCATCTACTTCTGCCCCCACCGCCCCGAGCGCCGCTGCGGCTGCCGCAAGCCCAAGGCGCTCTTGGCCCGGCGCGCCGCGCGCGAGCTGGACCTCTCGCTGGCGCGCGCCGCCGTCATAGGGGACAAGCGCGCGGACCTGGGACTGGCCCGCGCGCTGGGCGTGCCCGGCGTCCTGGTCCTGACCGGCCACGGCCGCCACGAGCGCCCCCATTGCGCCCCCTTCAAACCCGCCGCCGTCCGCCGCGACGTCCTGGCCGCCGCGCGCTGGATCATCAAGAACTTATGACCCTGCTATTGGCCATCCTGCTCTTGTCGACACCGGCCGACGCCGCGGTGAAGCTCTCGAGCCGGACGGTCTCCTCCCCCGCCGACCTCGTGCGCGGGACCGTTCCGTACTCGCAGGACTGGACCAAGGTGAACTTCTTCCCGGAGAAGCTCACCTACGAGGTCAAGTGGGGCGTGGTGTCGATGGGGAAGTCGGACCTCGCCATAAAGGAGGTCGTAGACTTCAACGGCAAGCCCGCCTACCACATCGTCTCCACCGCCAGGAGCACTCCGTTCGCCGACCGCTTCTATAAGGTCCGCGACTTAAACGAGGCCTGGATGGACGTCGGGGACCTCAAGAGCCTGGGCTACTCCAAGCAGCTGCGCGAAGGGCACTTCTTCCGCGACGAATGGGTCCTGTTCGACTACGAGGACAAGGGCTTCCTGTCCAAGCGCACCGAGCGCGACGGCGGCTTCAGCTATTCGACCGGGACCATCCCCGGGGCGGTCCAAGACATCCTCTCGAGCATCTATCTGCTCCGCCCCAAGCGCCTGGCTGTGGGCGACGAGATCATCCTCGACGTCAACACCAAGTCGAACTGGCCGCTGACGATCAAAGTCAACCGCAAGCAGACGGTGAAGGTGCCGGCGGGCCGCTTCTCCTGCGTGGTCGTCGAGCCGGTCCTGCGCGGCGAGGGGATCTTCATCCAGAAAGGGCGCAGCCTGCAGATCTGGCTGACCGACGACGAGCGCCATATCCCGGTCCTGATGCAGGTCGACATCATCATCGGCAGCATCTCGGCGTACCTGGAGAAGATCGAGCGATGAAGCGACCATGAGCGAGACGACCTCCGTCCTGCTCATAGAAGACGACGCCGACGACGCCTACCTGATCGGCAAGGCGCTCAGCCGGACGCCGGGCGGGAATTTCGCGCTGGAAGTCGTCGACCGCCTCTCGCGCGGCATCGACCGCGTCGCCGAGGGTGGCATCGACGTCATCCTGCTCGACCTCACGCTGCCCGACAGCATGGGCCTCGACACGCTTCAAAAGACCCGGGCCGCCGTCGTCTCCATCCCTATCGTCGTGATGACCGGCCTCGACGAGGAGTCGGTGGCGCTGGCCGCGCTCCAGCAGGGCGCCCAGGACTACCTGATCAAGGGGCAGGCCGCCGACAACCTGGCTCGCTCCCTGCGCTACGCCATCGCCCGCAAGGAACTCGAGCGCCTCAAGGAAGACTTCCTGCACAACGTCAACCACGAGCTCAACGTCCCGCTCTCCTGCGTCTATACGGCGGTCCGCTCGCTCGAGGAGGGAGTCTTCGGGGAACTGACGCCCGACCAGCGCCGGGCCACCGGCTTGGCGGCCCGGAGCCTGGCGCAGCTGATGCGGATGGTCGAGGACTTAGACGCCCTGCTGCGCACCGGGACCGGGAAGCTGACCGTCGTCCCCGAGAAGGTCGGGCTGCCGGCCGTCATCGACGAGGTCCTGCGCCTGCTCTCCGAGTCTCGTCCCGCGCAGGGACTGGCCCTCTCCGCCGAGGTCCCAGACGACCTCCCGGCGGCCCACGCCGATCCGGTCCGCCTGCGGCAGATCCTGATCAACCTGGTCGGCAACGCCGTCAAGTTCACGCCGAAGGGCGGGACGGTGACGGTCAGCGCCGGGCTATGGGAAGGCGGCGCGGAGTTCCTCCGAGTCTCGGTGAAGGACACCGGCTGCGGAATCCCCGGAGACAAGGCGGAGAAGCTCTTCGACCGGCTCTATCAGGTGCAAGGCACCGACGACGGCGTCAAGCGCGGCCTCGGGATCGGCCTCTTCCTCTGCCGCGACCTGGTCAAACGCCACGGCGGGGAGATCTGGGTGACGAGCGCGGTGGGAGAAGGGAGCACTTTCTCGTTCACCCTGCCGGTCTGGAAAGGAAAATAGCCTCACCCCCTATTTGATATATTCGCCTGTCATGGTCAAACGCCGCGGTCCTGACGCGCTGCTCGACTTGTTCCCCAAGCGCCGCGTCCTCGTCGTCGGCGACCTGATGCTCGACCAGTTCGTGCGCGGCAAGGTCGGCCGCATCTCCCCCGAGGCGCCCGTCCCGGTCGTCGCCGTCAGCGAGGACTCCTGGATGCCCGGCGGGGCCGGCAACGTCTGCTGCAACCTGGCCGCCCTGGGCGCCTCCGTCTCCTTGGTCAGCGCGATCGGCGCCGACGCCGCCGGCGGCCAACTCCTGGCTGAGCTGCGCGCGCGCGGGATGGACACCTCCCCCATCCTCAGCGACCCGACCCTCATCACAACCCAGAAGTGCCGCATCGTGGCGGAGCACCAGCAGGTGGTGCGCGTCGACCGCGAGAGCTCCCACCCTCTGCCGGCCGCCCTCCAGCGCGAGCTGCTCGAGCGCTTGGGCCGCGCCGTGCTCCAATCCGACGCGCTGGTCATCTCCGACTACGGCAAGGGCGTCGTCACCCGCGCCGTGGCGCACGGGGCCCTGCGCGCCGCCCGCAAGCACGGGGTGCCGGTCATCGTCGACCCGAAGGTCGAGCACTTCAAGCTCTACAAAGGCGTCGACTGCATCACGCCCAACATGGCCGAGGCCTGGGGCGGGATGCGCCTGACCCCGAAAGCCGGCGAGGAGGCGGTGCGCGCGCTGGGCCGGCGCATCCTCAAGAGCCTGCGCCTGCGCTCTTTGCTCCTCACCCGCAGCGAGAAGGGCATGACCCTCTTCGAGGCCGGCGGCGCCATCCGCCACATCCCGGCCCGCTCCCGCGAGGTCTTCGACGTCACCGGCGCCGGCGACACGGTGGTCGCCGTCATGGCGCTGGCCTTGGCCTCGGGTGCTAAGCTCTTCGAGGCGGCCATCCTCGCCAACGCCGCGGCCGGCGTGGTGGTGGGCAAGCTCGGCACGGCGACGACGACGCGCGAGGAACTGCGCGCGGCCTTGGCCGAGGGGGCGGCGTGAGCGGGACCTTGGTCGTCATCCCGGCCCGCCTGGCCTCGACGCGCCTGCCGCGCAAGGTCCTCCTGCCTTTGGCGGGTCTGCCGGTCGTCGAATGGTGCCGCCGGGCCGCGGTGCGCGCCGGGGTCGGCCCGGTCGTGGTCGCCACCGACCACCCCGAGGTCGCCGAGGCCGTCGAGCGGCTCGGCGGCGACGCGGTGATGACGGCGCCGGAGTGCCCCTCGGGGACCGACCGCGCGGCCCAGGCCGCCCGCAAGGTCGAGCGTGCTCGGGGCAAACGCTTCACGGCGATCGTGAACCTCCAGGGCGACGAACCCTTCATCCGTCCCTCCACCATCAAGGCCGTGGCCGCCCTCGTGTCCGGCCACCGCCCGGCCTGCGATATCTCCACCGCCGTCGTCCCCTTAGACGACCCGCGCCGCGCCGCCGAGCCGAACCTCGTCAAGGCGGTGCTGGCCCACGACGGCCGCTGCCTCTATTTCACCCGCGCTCCTTCCCCCTATCCCGCGCGCGGGGCGGCGCCGCGCTACCACCAGCATATCGGCATCTACGGATTTGTCCGCGCGGCCTTGGACCGCTTCGTGCGTCTGCCCCCCTCGCCGCTGGAGAAGCTCGAGAGCCTCGAGCAGCTCCGGGCGCTGGAGGCGGGCATGACGATCTCCGCCGCCGTCGTGAAGGACCGCACCGTCGCTATCGACACCGCCGCCGACCTGGCACGGGCCGCTAGGCTCAGGAGCAGACATGTCTAAATTCGTGTTCGTCACGGGCGGCGTCGTGAGCTCCCTGGGCAAGGGCATCAGCGCCGCCTCGCTGGCCAAGCTCCTCCAGGGCCGCGGCCTCAAGGTCACCCTGCTCAAGTGCGACCCCTACATCAACGTCGACCCGGGTACGATGAACCCCTACCAGCACGGCGAGGTGTTCGTGACCGAGGACGGGGCGGAGACGGACCTCGACCTCGGCCACTACGAGCGCTTCCTCAACGTCGACATGCACCACACCAACAACTTCACCGCGGGGCAGGTCTACGAGACCGTCATCGCCAAGGAGCGCCGTGGGGAGTTCCTCGGCAACACGGTGCAGGTCATCCCGCACATCACCGACGAGATCAAGTCCCGCATCCGCCTGGCCGCCAAGGGCCACGACGTGGCCATCGTCGAGATCGGCGGCACCGTCGGCGACATCGAGTCCCTGCCCTTCGTCGAGGCCGCGCGCCAGCTCGGCCTCGAGGTCGGCAAGGAGAACGTCCTCTACGTCCACGTGACCCTGCTGCCCTACATCCGCGCCTCCGAGGAGCTCAAGACCAAGCCGACCCAGCATTCGGTGGGCAAACTGCGCGAGATCGGCATCAACCCCGACCTCATCATCTGCCGCAGCGAGAAGCCGGTCACCCCCGACCTGCGCGCGAAGATCGCGATGTTCTGCAGCGTCCACAAGGAGGCCGTCGTCCAGGCCCCGGACGTGTCGACGATCTACGAGGTCCCTGTCGTGTTCCAGAAGCAGGGCGTCGACGAGCAGGTCCTCATGCTCCTGCGCCAGCGCGCCACGGGCAAGGACTTCGACTCCTGGAAGTCGATGGTCGAACGGCTCAAGAATCCGCGCCACGAGGTCAACATCGTCCTGGCCGGCAAGTACACCGGGGTCAAGGACGCCTATAAGTCGGTCGACGAGGCGCTCGTCCACGGCGGCCTGGCCCATGACGCCAAGGTCAAGATCCGCTACGTCGACACCGCGGCCTCCGACCTCCAGGGCTCGCTCGAGGGCGCCGACGGCATCATCGTCCCCGGCGGCTTCGGCGACCGCGGCATCGAGGGCAAGCTCCTGGCGATCCAGGCCGCCCGCGAGGGCCTGATCCCCTACTTCGGGCTCTGCCTGGGCATGCAGCTGGCCGTCATCGAGTATGCGCGAAACGTCCTCAAGCTCGCCAACGCGAACTCCACCGAGTTCGACGAGGCGACGCGCTACCCGGTCATCGACATCCTGCCCGAGCAGAAGAAGGTGACGGTGAAGGGCGCCACGATGCGCCTGGGCTCCTACCCCTGCACGGTGCGCAAGGGCAGCCTCGCCCACCGCGCCTACGGGGCGCTGACGGTCAACGAGCGCCACCGCCACCGCTTCGAGATGAACAACAAGTACCGGAAGCTCATCGAGGAGGCCGGCCTGCAGGTGACCGGCACCTTCGCCCCCAAGGACCTCGCCGAGATCGTCGAACTGCGCGACCATCCCTGGTTCCTGGCCACCCAGTTCCATCCGGAGTTCAAGTCGCGTCCCGAGGTCCCGCACCCGCTGTTCTCGGCCTTCATCGGGGCGGCCTTGGCCCGCGCGCGCGGCCGCGCTCCACGGCCCCAGGGGACCTATGCGAAGAGCTAAGGTCCCCGTCGGGCCGCGCGACGTCCGCGTCGGCCCCTACACGGTGTCGAACAGACGCCCGTTGTTCTACATCGCGGGCACATGCTCGTTCGAGTCCGAGGAGCTCCTGGCCCAGGTCGGCAAGGCCCTCAAGGCGCTGTTCAAGAAGCACAAGGCCGACTGGGTGCTGAAGTGCTCGTTCGATAAGGCCAACCGGTCCTCGGGAGGCTCCTACCGCGGACAGGGCATGGCCAAGGCCCTCGAGGCCTTCGCGCGGGTCAAGGGGGACCTGGGCGTGCCGATGCTGACCGACATCCACGACGCGGCCCAAGCCGACACCGTGGCGATGGTCTGCGACGTGCTCCAGATCCCGGCCTTCCTGTGCCGCCAGACCGACCTCCTCCGTGCCGCGGGCCGGACCGGACGCGTGGTCAACATCAAGAAGGGCCAGTTCCTCTCGCCCTGGGACATCGGCAACGCGGTGGCCAAGGTCGAGTCGACCGGCAACCGGTCCATCCTCCTGACCGAGCGCGGCTCGTCGTTCGGCTACGCGAACCTGGTCGTCGACATGCGCTCGCTCGAGATCATGAAGGAGACCGGCTATCCGGTGATCCTCGACGCCACCCACTCCTGCCAGCTCCCGGGCGCGCTCGGCCACGCCACCGGAGGCCAGCGCGAGTACGTCCCCGTCCTCGGCCGCGCCGCCGCGGCCGTCGGCGTGGCCGGGATGTTCTTGGAGACCCACCCGGACCCCGACAAGGCGAAGTCCGACGGTCCCAACTCGATCAAGCTGGCGGAGCTCCCCGCGCTGGTGCGGGACCTCGCCGCCATCGACGCCATCGTCAAGCGGAGGCGCCCGTGAAGTGTCCCAGCCCCAACTGCACCCAGGACAACAAGGAGACGGCCAAGGTCTGCAAGAAGTGCGGCCTCGACCTGAGCGTCCCGCCCGCCTGGTTCCCGGACTTCAAGTGGCACGCCCGCACGCTCGGCATCCTCTACGCGCTGATCACGGTCTTCTACTTCACGGTCACCTTCGCCCTGAGGCAGCTGCCCAAGCCCTACAACATCCGGCATATCCCGGCCGAGCTCACCCCTTGGCTCAAGAAGGGCTGAGGCTCTTGCCAGCCTTGGCGCTGGCCCTCGCCTCCTGCGCGCGGGAGGGTCCTCCGGCGCCGCTCGAGGCCAGCCAGACCATGCAGGAGTTCGCGATGACGCAGACCGCCAAAGGCGTGCGCATCTGGGCCCTGGACGCTCCTGTCGCCCGCGTGTCGCTCGAGGGCGCGGCGGTCCTCGACCACCCGGAGATCCGCTTCTACCGCGACGGCCGCCATGCCTCGACCGCGCGCTCGCTCACGGCCACCGTCCGCGGCGACGGCAAGGACGTGGCCCTGGTCGGCCAGGTCGTCATCACCTCGCTGTCCGACAAGACCGTCCTGCGCACGGAGCGCCTCGACTACTCGGCCGAGACCGAGCGCTTCCGCACCGAGGAAGCCGTGGTCGTCGAGCGGCCCGACGCCGTGCTCCACGGCCGCGGGCTCGAGGCCGACGCCACCCTAGACAACATCACCATCTACCATCAGGAGACCCGCATCAAGGCGGCCGAGGCTCCCAAGCGATGAGGCTTTTGACGGCCGCGCTCTGCGCTGCGCTGGCCTCCGGCGCCGCCGCCCAAGAGCCCTCGCTCATCGGCTCCGTGGTCCGTTCAAACAAGTGGGACATCAAGCGCGGCGCGCACAAGGTGGAGGAGTTCACCGGCGACGTCCAGTATCGGCGCGAGGGGCGCCGCCTGCGCGCCGATTGGGCGCTCTACGACCACGACCAGAGGCGCATCGACGCGCGGGGCGCCATCCGTGCCGAGGAACGGCTCGAGGACGGCACGCTGGCGTCCGCCGAGGGAGAGCGCTCCTCCCACGACCGGCGCGACGGCACCGGTTGGCTGGTCGGCCGCGGCTCCGACGACCCGGTCCGCATCCACCTGCTCAAGCCGGCGGGGGGCGAGCAGGGGCGCGGGCGGGCCCGCAAGCTGGCCTGGGACCTGCCGCGCCGCGAGGCGCGGCTCGAGGGCGACGCCTGGTTCCGCGAGGAGCGCGGCGAGATACGCGCCGAGGTGGCGCGCTTCTACCACGCTCAGAAGAAACTCGAGCTCGGCGGCCGGCGTCCCACCTTGTCGGCCCGCGGCCCGGACTGGGCCGCCGCGGTGCAGGCCGACCAGTTGACCGGCTTGGCGCTCGACGGCGCTCGGCGGCGCGTCACCGGCAAAGGCCGCGCCCACGGCTGGATCCACTTCCCGAACAAGGGCGGTATCCGACCATGACCGAGCATAGCGCAGGGAATGGTCGACCGATGATCCGTAGGAGGCGACCATGACGCCGATGCGCCTTGCCGCCAAGGAGATCGTCAAGAACTACGGCCAGCGCCGCGTGGTCAAGGGGATCTCCCTCGAGGTGCGCTCGGGCGAGATCGTCGGCCTCCTCGGCCCCAACGGGGCGGGCAAGACGACGACGTTCTACAGCTTGGTCGGCTTCGTGCGCCCCGACGACGGCGCCATCCTCATCGACGACATCGACGTGACCAAGGAGCCGATGTACGCGCGCGCCCGCCACGGCCTGGGCTACCTGGCCCAGGAGCCCACCGTCTTTCGCGGCCTATCGGTGGCCGAGAACCTGCTGGCCATCCTCGAGCGCACCACCCCGGACGCCGCGGAGCGCGAGGAGCGCGTCCGGATTCTGCTCGAGGAGTTCGGCCTCTGGCGCCTGCGCGGACAGCAGGCCTGGACCCTCTCGGGCGGCGAGAAGCGGCGGCTCGAGGTGGCGCGGGCGATGATCCAGGACCCTAAGATCATCCTGCTCGACGAGCCCTTCGTCGGGATCGACCCGATCACCGTCGGCGAGCTCAAGAAGACCATCTTCTCGCTGCGCGACCGGGGGATCGGCATCCTCATCACCGACCACAACGTGCGCGAGACCCTGCCCATCATCGAGCGCGCCTACCTGATCTTCGACGGCCAGATCCTCATGCAGGGCTCGTCGAAGGAGCTCGTCGAGGATCCCAAGGCCCGCGAGCTCTACCTGGGCCACGACTTCGAGATGTAGTAGGAAGGCAAGCCCCTGCCGCGCTGGGCCGATTGACGCGGATGACCTGGGCCCTTGGGCCCGGAGGCCGCCCCGGCCAGGCGGCTACAATCAAGCCGATGAGGTTCCGTCGGACGTTCGCCGGCTTCTTGGTCGCCGCGCTGGCCCTGGCGACGGTCCCCCCACCGGTCGCGGCGCAGTTGGCTCGGACCGTAGCCGTCCCTGCCGTACGTCCGATGGCTCCGGGCTTCGCCGTCGTGGCGCCGGCGGCAGGCCTCGCGCATGCGTCCCTCTCCTTGCCGTCAGGCCTGACCCCGTCTCCGCTCCTCGCTGTCCCAAGCCTGCGCCCCGCAATGGTGGCCGCGCCGGTGACCGCCGCCGCGATACGCGCGGCCGCGTCCGTTTCGGCGGTTCCGCGGAGCGAGGCCATGGCGGCCGCCCCGCGCCAGGAGTCCGTCCCCGCCCGCGTCGAACGCCTGACGGTCGCCGCCGCTAAGGACGCCGCGGCCGTTCCCAACTCCTCTGCTTCCACGGCGCATGGCACCGCCGAGCGGGGCTTCCAGCGCCTGCTCGGCTTGAGGGGGCCGCGCTCATTCGAGGACCGGGGCGCCGTGGACGCGCCCGTCGTTCCAGCGCTGTTTCGCTCCGGGCTGCGGCGCGCGGCCGGCCGGGTCAACGCCGTTCAAGAGGAGTCCACCCCGGCTCCCAAGACGCCGGATGCCGTCGAGACGCGCCTGTACATCGCCGGTACCGCGCTCTTCAAGGTCGGGGCGGAGTCGCTAGGTCTGGCTGTCCCGCTCATCGCGCTGGTCGTCTTCGGACAGGCGAAATGGGCCGCCGGGATGGCCATGGGCTGGGGACTGGCGCAGATCATCGGCTCCTCGGTCGGGGGAGGCCTCCTCGACCGGAACTCGGCCACCAAGGTGCTGACCTGGAGCATCGGACTCCAGGCGGTCACGGTGGCCGGCCTGCTCTCCCTCTTCGCCGCCCAGGCCGTCCTAGGCGTTCCCCTGGCCCATCCCGCGGCCATCCTGAGCTTGCATGTGGCTACCGGCATCCTGGCAGGGGTCTCCGATACGGCCCGCCAGGTCATCCCTCCCACCCTGATCGGAGACGACGGCCAGGACCTGAAGGTCTTCAACTCGAAGGTCCACATCGCCTACGAGATCGCCGGAGTCACGGGCGCGCTCCTCGCCGGAGTGCTCATAAGGATGTTCGGCGTGGTGCCGGTCCTGGCCCTCCATCCCCCGGCGTTCCTCCTGGCCGCTTGGGCCTTCTCGAGGATGAAAGCGTCTCCCGTGGGAGAATCCGCGGCGAGGAGCGCGGCCGGGGGGGTCGCGCGCATCTTGGCCCGGGCCTGGGAAGACCTCAAGGCCGGGGCCGCGGCGGTCCGGTCCTCCCAGTTGGTGCTCTGGGCGTCGCTGGCGCTGGCCGTCCCGCTGGTCCTGCACCGCCTGCTCGAGAGCCTGTTGATCCCCGTAGCGGCCAAGACCCTGCTGGGCGACCCCTCGGCGGCCGCCTGGCTCATGGGCGCCTCGAACTTCGGAGAGCTCATCGGGGCCGTTTTGCTGATGAGAACCAACCTCTCGGACTCCGCCCCCGCCAAGCTGCGCTCGCCGTTCTGGGTCGGGTTGATGTCCGTGGGACTCCTGGGGGTCTGGGTCTTCACGTTCGCGCCGTCGGTCTGGTGGATTCTTCCGTTCGTCGCTTTCCGCGCGCTGTCCTGGGCCGCCAGCGACCTCTCGCTGCGCTCCAAGCTCCAGGAGAGCCTGGCCCCCGAGCTCCGCGGACGCACCTTCGGCTTCTTGACCGCCGCGGCCTTCGGGATGGTCCTGCTGTCCTCCTTGGCCCTGGGCTTGCTCTTCGACGCCTTCCCCGCCGCCTCGGTCTTCCTCGGGCTCAACGCGGGCTTGACCCTCGCGGCCATCGGCCTCTTCTACGCCGCCCGGCGCCTGGCCTCCACCTACAAGAAGTAAAGGTTCCGCTTAGGGAGCGCCACTGGCAACTTCCCGTCAAGGGATGTACACTAGAGTGTCAGCAAGGGTCCGGAGACCTTCTCCGGAGGATTTGGATGGTCGGGCCGCCATCCAGTCGCGTTAATCCATGCGAATCACCGCCCGACTCATCGTCGCTCTCGCCTTGACCGCCGCCCTCGTCGCGGCAGGCTCGACGTACTTCCAGATGCGCGCCGAGCGGGGGCGCCTGGTCGAGGACCTCGAGCGCCGGAGCGCGATCCTCGCCGAGAGCATCGACACCGCGGTCGACCCCGCCTCGTTCCCGCGCGAGCGCAAGCGCATCGAGAAGTTCGTCGGCAGGTTCAGCAACCGCGGGCGCCTGACCGGCATCGCCATCACCGACGCCGAGGGCACGGTGCTCGCGGCCACCCCGGCGCTGATAGATGAAGCCGAATCGGTCATGCTCCTGGCCTCCGAAACCCTGGGGTCCGAACTGTCCGTCGCGAAGTTCGTCAAGCTGAAGGCGGGCGAGCATCACGCCTACGCCTCCCCCCTCCACTCGGAAGAGGGCGCCGTGACGGGCTCCCTGATCCTTCTCCAAGGCACGTCGCATGTCCACGCTCGGCTCCGGGAGGTCTGGAGAACGAACTTCTTGCGCCTCCTGATGCAGGTGTTCCTCCTGGCGCTGGTCACCCTCTTCATCGTCCGCTGGGACATCCTCGCTCCGGTGGCGCAGATGGCGGAGTGGATGCGCCATCAGCGTGCCGGCGGATCCAATCCCGCGCCCTTGCCGCGCGGCGCCCTCTTCGGGCCGATGGCCAAGGAGGTCAAGACCTTCGCCAGGCACCTCACGGTCGCCAAGTCCGCCGCCGAGGAAGAGGCGCGGCTGCGTCAGATCTCCGAGTCGCTCTGGACTCCCGAGCGGCTCAAGGACCACGTCAAGACGAAGCTCGGCGGCCAGCCGCTGGTCATCGTCTCGAACCGCGAGCCGTACATGCACCGCCATAAGGGCCGCGAGGTCGAGGTGATCGTTCCCGCCGGCGGTGTGGTGACCGCGCTCGACCCGCTCATGCGCGCCTGCGGCGGGACCTGGATCGCGCACGGCGCGGGCGATGCGGACTGGGACTTCGTCGACGAGCGCGGCCGCGTCCGGGTCCCCCCGGAGGACCCCCATTACACGCTGCGCCGCGTCGCGTTGAGCGCCGAGGAAGAGAGCGGCTACTACTACGGCTTTTCCAACGAGGGCCTTTGGCCGCTCTGCCACAACGCCCACGTCCGGCCGGATTTCCGTCCGGAGGACTGGACGCAGTACTGCGCCGCCAACCGGAAGTTCGCCGACGCCGTCCTCGACGAGATCGCCGACCAGGAGTCCCCTTGCGTCCTGGTCCAGGACTACCATTTCGCCGTCTTGCCCCGGATGATCAAGGAGAAGCGGCCGGATGCGCGCATCGCATTCTTCTGGCACATCCCGTGGCCTAACCCGGAGTCTTTCGGCATCTGCCCGTGGCAGACCGAGCTCGTCGACGGCATGCTCGGCGCCGATCTGATGGGCTTCCACACCCAGTTCCATTGCAATAACTTCCTGGAGAC
Organism: Elusimicrobiota bacterium; assembly: GCA_016196755.1. GTDB lineage: Bacteria > Elusimicrobiota > Elusimicrobia > UBA1565 > UBA1565 > SCTT01. The sequence goes on along the minus strand of JACPXC010000010.1, from coordinate 26,711 downwards.
CGTCGACCGCACCTTGGAGTGCCGCATCGACCGGGAGCGCTTCTCGGTCATCAGGGAAGGGCATCTGACGGCGGTCAGGCCGTTCCCGATCAGCGTGCACTTCCCGGGCCCCGAGAAAGAGCAGGCGGGCGAATCCGCCGCGAAGGTGGACAAAGCCGCGCTGCTCAAGGAACTCCATACGACCGCGGAGTTCCTGGCGGTCGGCGTCGACCGCGTGGACTACACCAAGGGCATCCTCGAGCGCTTTCGCGCCGTCGAGCGCTTCCTCGACAAGTATCCCCAGTACAAGGGCCGCTTCACGTTCGTGCAGATCGGCGCGCCCAGCCGCACCCACATCAAGCGCTACAACCAGTTCCTCGCCGAGACCGACGCCGAGGCCGACCGCATCAACTGGAAGTTCAAGGCCTCCGACTGGCGCCCGATCGTCTATCTCAAGAAGCACCACAACCACCAGCAGATCGACCCGTATTACAAGGCGGCCGATGTCTGCCTCGTGACCTCGCTGTCCGACGGCATGAACCTGGTGGCCAAGGAGTTCGTCGCGGCCCGCGAGGACGAGGACGGGGCGCTCGTGCTCAGCCTGTTCGCCGGCGCCTCGCGAGAACTCTCCGACGCCCTGATCGTGAACCCCTACGACATCGACGAGGCGGCCGAGGCTATCCGCTACGCCTTGGAGATGCCCGCCGAGGAGCGGCGCACCCGCATGAGGCGGCTCCGGGAGGTCGTGAAGGAGAACAACATCTACCGATGGGCCGGGAAGCTCATCACGGAGTTGACCCATATCCGCGTCGCCGCGCGGCCGGAAGCGCCCGCGCCGTGAAGGACTGGACCCGCGTTCAGGATCGCCTGGGGAAAGACGACTTTCTCAGCTCGCGCATCCTCCTGGGCCTTGACTTCGACGGAACGCTCTCGGATCTCGTCGGGTCTCCGGAAGACGCGGTGCTGACGCCGGGCACGCGACGGCTGCTGCGCGCCTTGATCTCGAGGCCGGACATCCGGGTGGCGGTCCTGAGCGGCCGCGCGCTGGAGGACATCAAGCGCCGGGTCGGGCTCCGAGGCGTCTATTACGCCGGCAATCATGGCCTGCAGATCCACGGCCCGGGGCTTGAATGGACCCATCCCCACGTCGGCAGGTTGGACGCGTCGATCTGGCGCCAGTTGGAGGAAGACCTCAAGGGGATTCCCGGCGCGGTCGTCGAGCCCAAGCGCCTGGGCCTGGCCGTCCACTACCGCAAGGTGCCCAAGCGCTACGTGCGGCGCCTCGCCGACCGGGTGCGAGCCAGGTTCATGGGTCTGCGCGACAGATACCGGATCCTCCGTGGAAAGAAGACCTTCGACATCCGCTCCACCGTGCCTTGGGACAAGGGGCACGCCCTGGACGCCATCCGCAAGCGTCTGACGGGAGGCTGGAAGGGCCTCTTCATCGGAGACGACCTCACCGACGAGGAAGGCTTCCGCACGCTGGGGCCGAGAGCCTTGACGATCCGCATCGGCCAAGTGAAGACCTCGGCGGCGCAGTTCGTCCTCTCGCACCGCGGGCAGGTCGATCGTCTGCTCGAGTCGCTGGCGGCGCGGCCTTTGCTTTCTCGAGGCTAGCGGATGCCTCAACGGGCGGACTGGTACAAGGACGCCCTCATCTACGAGGTCCCGATCAAGTCGTTCTTCGACTCGAACGGAGACGGCCTCGGCGACCTCGACGGGCTGACGCAGAAGCTGGACTATCTGCAGGAACTCGGGGTCGACTGCCTCTGGCTGCTGCCGATGTATCCGTCGCCCATGCGCGACGACGGCTACGACATCTCGGACTTCTACAGCATCCACCCCGACTACGGGACGGTGGAGGACTTCGAGCGGCTCGTCTTGGCCGCGCACGAGCGCGGCATCCGCATCGTCGCCGACCTCGTGCTCAATCACACCTCCGACCAGCACCCCTGGTTCCAATCGGCGCGAGAGCCGGGTAGTCCCAAGCGGGATTGGTACGTATGGTCCGAAACCGCCGAGAGATACAAGGACGCGCGCATCATCTTCACCGACTCGGAGAAGTCGAACTGGACCTGGGACCCCGTCGCTCGCGCGTACTACTGGCATCGCTTCTTCTCCCACCAGCCCGACCTCAACTACGACAATCCCGAGGTCCGGGAGGAGATGCTGAATGTCATGCGCTTTTGGCTCGATCGAGGGATCGACGGCTTCCGCGTGGACGCCGCGCCGTATCTCTTCGAACGCGAGGGCACGAGCTGCGAGAATCTTCCGGAGACGCACGCCTATCTGAAGCTGCTGCGCGCGGCCATCGACAAGGAATACCGGGGCCGCGTCCTCTTGGCCGAGGCCAACCAGCAGCCCGCCGAGGTCCGGCCTTACTTCGGCGAGGGCGATGAATGCCAGATGGCGTTCCACTTCCCGCTGATGCCGCGCATCTTCATCGCGATCCGCAAAGAGGAACGCCTGCCGATCGTGGACGTCCTTCGGCGGACGCCGCCCATTCCGGGATCCTGCCAGTGGGCGCTGTTTTTGCGCAACCACGACGAGTTGACCCTCGAGATGGTCGCCCCGGAGGAACGGGAGTACATGCTGGCCGAGTACGCCCATGAGCCGCGGATGAAGGTGAACATGGGCATCCGGCGCCGCCTCTCCCCTCTCCTCGGATTCGGGCGTCGCCGCATGGAGCTGTTGGCGTCCCTGATCCTCTCGCTCCCGGGCAGCCCCGTGATCTACTACGGCGACGAGATCGGCATGGGCGACAACATCCTCCTGGAGGATCGACACAGCGTGCGCACGCCGATGCAGTGGAGCCCCGGCCGAAACGCGGGCTTCTCCACGGCCGACCCCGAGCGGCTTTACGCGCAGCCGGTCCTCAACCCCGTGTTCAGCTACCTGGCGATCAACGTCGAGTCCCAGAAGCAGCTCGCGGGCTCCCTGCTCCATTGGATGAAGAGACTCATCGGCATCCGACGGCGGCATCCGGCTTTCGGCCGCGGCGCCTTCGAGCTCCTGGAGCCCGCTAACCAGAAAGTGTTGTGCTATCTAAGAGAGTACCAGGGACAGGTGCTTCTCGTCCTCGTCAACCTCTCGCGCTACGCGCAGCCGTTCGAACTTGACCTCGGGCGCTTCAAGGGTTGGACGCCGGTAGAGATGTTCGGCGACACGAAGTTCCCTCAGATCGGTTCGGCCGCCTACGTCATGAGCTTGGCCGCGCATGGATTCCTGTGGTTCCGGTTGGAACGCTAGAACAGCTCAGGTGAAGGATTCGAGGTGGGTGTGGATGCCGGCGTTGCGGGCCAGCGCCAAGCCTTCGGAGAACAGGCGCTCCGCCTGAGCGGTCTTGCCCAGCGAGTGGAGCGCCCGGGCGCTGGAGTGGAGACAGAGGACGACGCCGCGGGTCTCATGGCCGGCTCGGAAAGCGCGCTCGGCGGCACGCAAGCGCGACAGGGCGGGCTTCAGGGCGCCGCGCTTGAGCAGGACTTCCCCCCAGCCCCAGTCGACGTAGGCCAGGTCTACGGCGTCGCCGAGTCTGGAGTAGAGGCGGTAAGCCTCGCGGTAGCCGCGCTCGGCCTCGGCCAGGCGGCCGAGCTGGCGCAAGGCGTTGGAGCGGCCGCAGGCGGCGTAGGCGCGGGCGAAGAAGTCGTCGGAGCCGGCGAAGAGGCGGGCGGCCTCCCCGTACGCCTTCTCGGAACCGAGCAGGTCGCCGCGCACCCGCGCGGCGCCGCCGATGCCGAAGAGCGCGTAGCCCTGCCCAGGGCGGTCCCCGGCGCGCTTGGCCATGGCCCGGGAACTATCGAACGCGGCCTCCGCCTCGGCCAGGCGGCCCTGGAAGCGCCGAGCGCCGCCGATGGCCCAGAAGAGGAAGGCGGCCTCGTCCCAGGCCCGCTTGCGCAGCGAGGCGGCCAGCATCGGCTTCAACAACGCCACGGCCTCCGCGTAACGCTCGGCGGCGCGCAGGACCAGCGCCTCCTCGAGCTTCAGTCGCGCCGCGAAGCCTTTGAGGCCCGCACCCCGCGCCAGGGCGAGACGCGCGCCGGCTTGGACGGTCTTTCCGAGCGCGCGCAAGCCGGCGGCCGAGCCCAAGGCGGCCTCGGTACGGAGCGCGGCATCGGCCGCCCCGCGGGAGCGCGCCAGCACCGCGGCGTAGAGGCGCTCCGCCCGGGTGAAGAAGCCCATCGCGCGCAGCGCCTCGGCCGCCACCAGGTCGCGTTCCGGGCGGAGGGGCCTCGGCAAGGCGGCCGCTCCGGGCAAGAGGCGCAGGGCCCGCGCGGCGTCCTCCGCCAGCGCGGCGCGGGCGGCGTCGAGACGGTCGAGGGCGTTCATGCGTTCCTCCCGGCGGCGCAGCCGGCCTTGAGCGGGCAGGCGCGGCAGACGGGCTTGGTCCGGCAGTGCTCCTTGGCCAGGCGCACGATGAGGGCGTGGGCTTCGTTGTACGCGGCGACGGATGGAGGCAGGGCGCGCGTGAAGAAGTCCTGGACCTCGGTGTAGCCGGCCGCCGCGGGGAACCAGCCCATGCGCGAGCCGATACGGCGCGTGTAGGCGTCGACCACGAATACCGGGCGCGCGCCGCCGTAGAGCAGCATGGAGTCTGCCGTCTCGGGCCCGACGCCCTTGAGCGAGAGGAGCTCCTCGCGCAGGGCCTTGAGGGACCCTCGGCGCAGGCGGCCCGAGAGCTCGGCCGCCCCGCCCGCCCAGCGCGCGAACGAGCGCAGGCGCTCGGCCTTCTGGCGGAAATAGCCCGAGGAGCGGATCAGCCGCTCGAGGCGCGGGCGCGGCATCGCGGCCAGGCGCGCGGGGTCGAGCGCGCGGGCGCGATGGAGGGCCTCCAGCGCGCGCTCGACGTTCCCCCAATTGGTGTTCTGGGTCAGGATGGCGCCCACGCAGACCTCGAAGGCCTGACGCGGCGGCGGGGCTCCGCGGCGGGCGCGGTAGACCGGACGGAACTTGCCCGCCGGGGTCGTCGGCCACCAGCCCTGGGGCCCGTAGCGGCGCAGAAGGCGGCGCGCCGCGGCGCGCGGGGTCACGCCCGCATCACCTGGTCGATCTTCTTGAAGAGGCGCTCGCTGTCGAAGGGCTTGATGATGTAGCCGACGGCCCCGCTGGAGAACGCGCGCTCCACGTCGTCGATGCGGTCGAGACCCGTCATCATGACGATCTTGGCTTTCATCGTCTGCGGGTCGCCGCGCAGGATGCGGCAGGCGTCGAAGCCGCCGACCTTTGGGATCATGATGTCGAGCAGGACGAGGTCGGGGCGGAACTTGCGCGCCTCCTCGATGCCCGCCTCGCCGTCCGGGGCGAACCCCACCTCGTGGCCGCGGAGCTTGAGCAGGGCCGTGATGTTGTCGGCCAAGGCGTAGTCGTCCTCGATGATCAGGATCTTCATGCCGCCCTCCCTGGAAGGCGCAGGACGATCCGGCAGGCGCCGGCGTCGTCGAGCGAGAAATCGAGCGCTCCGCCGTGGAGCGCGGCCAGGCGCGCGGCGAAGCCGAGACCGAGGCCCACGCAGGAGGTGCCGCGGCCCTCGCGCGCCAGGGCCGGTTGCCACAGGTCGAGCATCGCCGCGCGGCCGTCGGCGGGGATGGGCAGGGACGTGAAGGACACCGCGACCTCGACGCCGCCGGGCTTCGAGGTCGCGACCACCTTCACGGCGTCCTTGGCCCGGAACTTCTTGGCGTGGGCCAGCATCGCCAGCACGATGCGCCGCAGGCGGTCCGGATCGGCGTCGAGTTCGGGCAGGCCCGCCGGGATCGAAGCATCCAGCGGAGCGTCCGCGCGCCCGAAGGCGGTCGACATGGCCGCCACGGCCTCCTCGAGCAGCTCCTTGAAGTCGGTGGGCTCGAGGTGCAGGCCCAGGTCGCGGTGGATCTCGAGGTGGATGAAGTCGCGCAGGTCGCCTACCAGCGCCTCGCAGCGCGTGGTCTGCTCCTGGATCATCGCCAGCCAGGGCCGGTGGGACGGCGAGACCGGGCCGTAGAGCTCCTGCAGGAAGCCCGCCGAGGTGAGCTTGAGGGAGGCCAGGGGGCTGTTGACCTCGTGGGCGGCGAAGGACAAGAGCCTGGCGAGCCGCAGCTCCCGCCGGCGCTGAGCGGCCCGCGCCCCGGCCCAGCCGGCGGCCGCGCCGACGAGGGCGGCCACGAGGAGGCTCATCGCGGGAAGACCGGCTTCGAGTCGGCGCGGTGGATCTTGGAAAGGTGGAGGTACTCGCGCATGCCGGCCCGGACCTCGCGGAGCTCCTTGGGGGTGAGCGGCCGGACCACGCGGGCCGGGACCCCGACCACGAGCCGGCGCGCCGCAATGACGGCTCCCGGCGGGACGACGGCGCCGGCGCCGATCAGGCACTCTTTGCCGATCCGGGCCTCCATGACGACGGCTCCCATCCCGATGAGCGCGCCGTCGGCGATCCGGCAGCCGTGCAGGACGACGCGGTGGCCGACCGTCACGCGCCGGCCGAGGACGGTCGGGTGGCCTGCGCGGGTGTGGATGACGCTGAGGTCCTGGAGGTTGGACTCGGGACCGATCACGATGGGTTCCTCATCGCCGCGCAGGACGCAGAGCGGCCAGACCGACGAGCGGGCGGCCAGGCTGACCTTGCCGATCACCTCCGCCGAATCGTGGACGAAGGCCGTCGGATGGATTCTCGGTCTATGAGGTCCGAAGGTGCGGATCATGCGCGTGGACGGGCCGTCGTGAAACTGGTAGCATCGTAGCACATTCCCCCGTCGATGAACGCCGTAGAAACCGACTTTTTGATCCTGGGCAGCGGCATCGCCGGACTCTCGGCCGCCGCCGAGCTCGCGTCGCTGGGCAGCGTCAGCGTGGTGACCAAGGACGAGCTCATGCGCTCGAACTCGAGCTACGCCCAGGGCGGCATCGCCGCCGTCACCGGCCCCGAAGACTCCTTCGACTCGCACGTCCGCGACACCCTGGAGGCCGGGGCCGGTCTGTGCCGGGAGGACGTCGTGCGCGGCATCGTGGCCGAGGGGCCGGACTGCATCAAGCGCCTGGTCTCGGCGGGGGTGCGCTTCAGCGGCGGCGACGTCAGCCCGGACCTGGGCCTGGAGGGCGGCCACTCCCAGCGCCGGATCCTCCACGCCGGCGACCTGACCGGCCGCGAGATCCAGCGCGCCCTCATCGAGGCCTGTCGGGCGCACCCCGCGATCAAGGTCTACGAGAACCACGCCGCCGTCGACCTCATCCTCGAGCGCCATCCCTCGGAGGCCCCCCCGCAGCGCAACCGCTGCCTAGGCGCCTATATCCTGACCCCCTCGGGGACCGTGGCCACCTTCAAGGCCCGAGTGGTCGTCTTGGCCACCGGCGGAGCGGGCAAGGTCTACCTCTACACCTCGAACCCCGACGTGGCCACCGGCGACGGGATGGCGATGTCGTTTCGCGCCGGCCTCGAGCTCCGCAACCTCGAGTTCGTCCAGTTCCATCCCACCTGCCTCTACAACCCCGGCGGTCCCGACGAGTCGGGCCGGCGCTTCCTGCTTTCCGAGGCCCTGCGCGGCGAGGGCGGAGTCCTGCTGACAAAGGGCGGCAAGCGCCTGATGGAGGGCGAGCATCCTTTGAAGGACCTGGCACCCCGCGACGTCGTGGCCCGCGCCATCGATGCCGAGATGAAGCGCTCCGGCGCCCCCCACCTCTGGCTGGACATGACCTCGCGGCCCCGAGACTTCCTCGAGAAGCGCTTCCCGACGATCGACGCGCGCTGCCGCGAGTTCGGCCTCGACATGGCCAAGGACCCTCTGCCGGTCGTCCCCGCCGCGCACTTCTTCTGCGGCGGGGTGGAGACCGCGCCCGACGGGCGCACCGCGATGCCCGGCCTCTTCGCGGTAGGCGAGACCGCCCACACCGGCCTGCACGGCGCCAACCGCCTGGCCTCGAACTCCCTGCTCGAGGGCGCCGTCGTGGCGCACCGGCTGGCGCGGTCGTTGGCCGCGGACTGGGAGACCGAGAGCCGGCGCGCGCTGCCGCGCGTCTTGGACTGGGACACCAAGGGGGCCGTGCCTTCCGAGGAGGCCGTGGTCGTCGAGCAGAACTGGGACTCGATCCGGCGCGTCACCTGGAACTACGTGGGAATCGTGCGCTCCGACCGGCGCCTGCGCCAGGCCCAGGAGCGGCTGGCCACGGCCAGCCGCGAGGTCTCGGAGTACTATTGGCGCTACCTCCTGACCCGGGACCTCATCGAGCTGCGCAACATCGCCCTCCTGGCCGAGCTCATCGTCGGCTGCGCCCTCTCGAGGCGCGAGAGCCGCGGCCTGCACTTCACGGTGGACTACCCCGAGATCCTCGAGGGCGAGCGCCGGGACTCCTCGGTGTCGCGGGGCCTCGGGCGGACCCTGGCCGGCCAGGAAGCCGGACGGCCGTAGCCATGGACGTCATCCGCATCGTCGGGGCGCGCCAGCATAACCTCAAGGACGTCTCGCTGAACCTGCCGCGCGGGAAGATGACGGTGGTCACCGGCCTGTCGGGCTCGGGCAAGTCCAGCCTGGCCTTCGACACCCTTTACGCCGAGGGCCAGCGACGCTACGTCGAGAGCCTCTCGGCCTACGCGCGCCAGTTCCTCGAGCTCATGGAGAAGCCCGACGTCGACCTCATCGAGGGCCTCTCCCCCGCGATCTCGATCGAGCAGCGCAACCCCTCGCGCAATCCGCGCTCGACGGTGGCCACCGTCACCGAGATCTACGACTATTTCCGCCTGCTCTACGCCCGCGCCGGGGATCCGCACTGCCCGCGCTGCGGCAAGCGCATCCATCCGCAGTCGGCCTCCGCCATCGTCAAGGAGGTCCGTGCCGCCTTCGCGGGCAAGGGCGTCCTGCTCCTGGCCCCGCTCATCCGCGGCCGCACCGGCACCTACGAGGAGCTCTTCACGCGCCTTAAGCGCGCCGGCTTCGCCTCGGTGCGGGTCAACGGCAAGCTCCACGACCTCCAGTCGGTGCCCGCGCTCGACCGCTACAAAAAGCAGACCATCGACCTGGTCGTCGACACCCTGACCGTCTCGGGCGACGACAAGGAGCGGCTGGCGGACTCCGTCGAGATCGCGCTCAAGGAGTCCAAGGGCCTCATCGTCGTCGCCCCGCGGACCCCCGGGACCGGCAAGGAACGCCTCTTCTCCGAGCACCACGCCTGCCCGGACTGCGGCGTCAGCCTCCCCGAGCTCGAGCCGCGCCTGTTCTCGTTCAACTCCCCCTACGGCGCCTGCGCCGAGTGCGGAGGCCTCGGCATCAAGAACGTGGTGGCCGAAAGCCTGATCGTCCCCGACCCCTCGCTCTCGCTGCAGGACGGCGCCGTGGCGGCCTTCTCCAACCCGGTGACGACGCGCACCAACCGCTGGAAGCGCTCCTGGTCCGGCTATTATGAGGACATCCTCAGGCAGGTCTGCCGCCAGCAGGGCATCCCCATCGACGTGCCTTGGGCCAAGCTGTCCAAGAAGCACCGGGAAGTCATCCTGCAGGGCGGCGGCACCTACAAGGCCTCGTGGGCCAACAAGCCCTCGGAGTACGAGGGCGTCATCGGCAACCTGACCCGGCGGCTGGCCGAGACCGAATCGGATTTCGTGAAGGAGTCGATCGCCGAGCGCTTCATGCGCCAGATCGAGTGCCGCTCCTGCCGCGGCGCGCGCCTCAAGACCGAGGCGCTGGCCGTCACGGTCGGCGGCCTCAACATCGTCGACGTCACCCGCCTGTCGGTCAAGCGCGCGCGGGAGTTCTTCGCCGGCCTCAGGCTCGCGGCCAAGGAGCAGCTCATCGCCCGCGCCGTCCTCAAGGAGATCAATTCGCGCCTCGACTTCCTCGTGAACGTCGGCCTCGAGTATCTGACCCTGGACCGGCGCTCGGAGACCCTGGCCGGCGGCGAGGCGCAGCGCATCCACCTGGCCACGCAGATCGGCTCGGGCCTGACCGGGGTCCTCTACGTCCTCGACGAGCCCTCGATCGGCCTTCACCCCCGCGACAACACCCGCCTGCTCGTCACCCTCAAACGCCTGCGCGACATCGGGAACACCCTGGTCGTCGTCGAGCACGACGAGGAGACGATCCGCACGGCGGACTGGCTCGTCGACATGGGGCCCGGCGCCGGCCGTCACGGGGGGAAGATCACCGCCGCGGGCCCGGTCTCCGAGGTGCTCAAGTCCAAGGATTCCCTCACCGCGCGCTATCTGCGGGGCGAGCTGCGCATCGAGCCGCGGCCCGACGGCGGCCGGACCCCGAAGGGCTTCCTCAGGCTGCGCGGCGCCAGCCAGTTCAACCTGAAGTCGCTCGACGCCGACATCCCCCTAGGCGTGTTCGCCAGCATCACCGGAGTCTCGGGCTCCGGCAAATCGACCTTGGTCCACGAGGTCCTCTTTAAGTCGCTCAACAAGCGCCTGCATGACTCGAAGGAGGAGCCCGGCGCCCACCGCTCGCTCGAGGGGACCGACCAGATCGATAAGGTCATCGTGGTGGACCAGTCGCCGATCGGCCGCACCCCGCGCTCGAACCCGGCCACCTACGTGGGCTTCTTCTCGGTCATCCGCGACATCTTCGCCCTCGTCCCCGAGGCGCGCAAGCGCGGCTACAAGGCCGGCCGATTCTCTTTCAACGTGAAGGGCGGACGCTGCGAGGAGTGCAAGGGTGACGGCACCCTGCGCATCCAGATGCAGTTTTTGCCCGACGTCTACGTCAAGTGCGAGGCCTGCGCGGGCCGCCGCTTCAACGCGGAGACTCTCGAGGTCCGCTACAAGGGCAAGGACATCTCCGAGGTGCTGGAGATGTCGGTGGAGCAGGCCCTGGAGTTCTTCGCGGCCGTCCCTCCGCTCAAGCGGCCGCTGGCGACGCTGGCCGACGTGGGTTTGGCCTACATCCACCTCGGCCAGCCCGCCACCCAGCTCTCCGGCGGAGAGGCCCAGCGCGTGAAGCTGGCCGCCGAGCTCTCGCGGCGGGCCACCGGCCGGACGCTCTACATCCTAGACGAGCCGACCACGGGCCTGCACTTCGCCGATACCGCCAAGCTCCTCGAGGTCCTCCACCGCTTAGTCGACGCGGGCAACACGGTGCTCGTCATCGAGCACAACCTCGACGTGGTCAAGACCTCGGACTGGATACTCGACCTGGGCCCCGAGGGCGGCGACGGCGGCGGCCGGGTCGTCGCCTCCGGGACGCCGCGTCAGCTGGCCGCGGCGCCGGATTCCTATACCGGCCGCTACCTCAAGCCCCTGCTCTAGGCCCTATCTCTTCTCGTCGGGCATCAGGCTCTTGAAGGCGGCGTCCCCGAAGTCGATGGGCTTGAGGGTCATGGGCACGCCGCGGCCCGAGGGCGGCGGCACTGCGGAGGCGGAGGGCGGGGCGAAGGATATCTGGCCGCGCCGCCCCGGGCGGTCCAGCGACGCCCGGAACTCGCGCTCCAGCGCGGCCAGGCCCCTGAGGCGGTAGACCTTCCAGACCGCCTCCTCGAGCGTACGCCCGTCGCGGAGCTGAGCGCAGAAGTTGAAGAACTGCATGCGCGGACGGCTGCGGTAGAGGAAGTTGACCAGGCCGTAGGCCTGCACGTACCAGAACGTGACGGCGCGCCGGTCGTCCTTGAGGTCGTTGGTCGGGGAGATCTTCGTGAAGCGCGCCAGCGGCATGAGGTCCTTGGGGTCCATGGCCTCGATGGCCCGGCGCCAGTCCGAGCCGGCCGCCCCCTCCGCGTCGGTCTCCTCCATCATCGCCAGGCCCTCGTTGAGCCATACCGGCGGGGTCTTCCCCTGCTCCCCCCAGTAGCCCTCGAAGAGCAGATGGGTGGCCTCGTGACCGAGAACCTGCATGAGCTTGCCCTCCTCCTGTCCCGAGAACGTGACGACGGTCCGGTCTCGGTAGAAGGCCACCCCGTTAGACCACGACGGGGGCTGGAAGCGGCCCCGGAGATAGCTGGCCTGAGCGGCGTAGAGGTATAGGTTGATGCGCTCCTTGGCCATCCAGGGCGCGAACATCGACAGGTCGAGCCGAAGGCGGTTGTGGAGCTTCTCGAGGTCGAGGGTCAGGCCCTGCGGCGCGAAGGCGGCCTCATGGCGGACCTGGAAGTGCGGGCTCAGGGTCTCGTGCCAGCGCTGAGGCTCGGCGCCGGCCGCGGAGGCGAGCAGGAGGATCAGCCACAGCGTCGGGCCTCGGCGCACATCGGCAGTATAGCCCCCAGGCCCGGCCTCCCGCCACCCCATTTTGTAGAATTCCCATCGGGGCCACCCATCGGTGCCATACATTGAGAAGTTGAGAAGTTCGTTGTCCATAGAACTTCTGGATCATGCCACTGAACTCTGGGCTACCAGGGCTGAGCAATGCGGGGATGAGAGCCAATGCAAATTTTCGCGCCTCGGGCGCGTGGATCCTCGAATTGCCGAACGACCGGCAATTCGAGGATCTGGAACGGAGAACGCCGGAAGGAGTCGGCGAGCTGCGTGCACGCTTCGCGCGCGGCGCTGATGGAACTGTCCACGTGGACAGCTCGGTGGATATCTCTCCGAATCAGCCTGTGATTTGGTCTTTGAACGGCCCGTATCCGTGCGCGAAGCGTGCACGCAGGCTTGCCAACCCTATTGCCGATTGCCGTTCATTGCTCCTGATCGAAGGATTGCGGCCGTATCGCAATCCTTCGATCCACGCGCCCAAAGCGCGTAAATTGATCTCCTGTAGGCGTTCTAGGACCCCACCCACACCTTCGTGCCGGGAGTCGAACTTCTCAACTTCTCAATGTATGGCACCAGTATGAGCCTCGTCAAGAAAGCCGTCCTTGCCGCTGGCCTGGTGATGCTGGCCTTCCTGCTCTGGCAGTTGGACCCCGCCGAGACGCTGGCCATGACCCTCCAGGTCGGCTGGCTTTTCGTCCCGATCCTGTTCCAGGAGCTCGGGGCGCACCTGTTCAACGCCTGGGCCTGGCGCTGCGCCTTCCGACCCGAGCACGCCGCCTCCTTCTCTCTGAGAGACCTCCTGCGCTACCGCGTCATGGGCGACGGTGTCAACTACCTGACGCCCAGCGCGACGATAGCGGGCGAGTTCGCGCGCGCCAGCCTCTTGAGCGACTCCCAACCGATGGCGGTACGCGTCAACGGCGTCGTCGCGGCGAAGTTCGCCCAGGGGTTGGCCCAGGTCCTCTTCATCTGCGTGGGGCTGGGCTGGGCCTTCGGCGGGGCGGTCCCCGCCGTGGCGCCCTACGAGTCGCCCGCCCGGGCCGCCCTAGCCGTCTGCGCCGTGGGTGCTGTAGGCGTCTGGTTATGGCCGCGGGGGCGGCGCCGCGTCCAGGCCGGACCCGCCGCAGGGCGCCCGGGCTGGAGAGGCTGGGTCAGCCGCCTGCCGGGGGACCTGCTGGCCCTCCTGGCCGACCACCCTCTGCGCTCGGCGGCCTCGGTGGTCCTTTTCGCCGGGGGCTACGCCTGGAACCTCGGCGAGGCCTGGCTCATCGCCCGCGCCCTCGGGGTCCCGATCGACCTCACGACGGCTCTGCGCATCGAGGTCCTCTCGAACGTGATCGACGCCCTGCTCTTCATGGTCCCCGCCAAGGTCGGTACCCAGGAGGCCGGCAAGACCCTGGTCTTCGGGCTCCTCGGGCTCCCTCCCCGCGCCGGATTGGCGTTCGGGCTCGTGCGCCATGCGCGCGAGCTGGCCTGGGCCGGGCTGGGGTTGGGCGCCTACGCGGCGCACGAGCGCGCGCTCAAGGCGCTCCGCGAGACGGTTACGCCGGCCTAATTGTGGGGTGAGGGCGCGCCGTTGTAATAGCTGACCAGCCCGTTGGCGTCCATCACGTAGCCCCAGTTGAGGTAGGTCGAGCCCGCCGTGCCCGTGCGCTTGGCGCAGGCGATGCCTGCGGTGGCCCCCGGGATGCTGCACGTCACCGAGGTGCCCACCGAGTAGGCATAGGCCAGGCCGTCCCACTTCCGCGAGGCCAGGTAGTTGCAGGCGATGAGCTGGCCTGTCGTGGTCGTCCCGGCGGTGCAGGTCCCCGAGTTCATCGAGTCGGTCAGCGTCCCGTTGGCCACGTAGGCGTTGTTGTCGAGCCGGAACATCCGGTTGGACTGCCCGATCATCTGGACGACCGCCGCGGCGTCGTCGGCCTTCGAGGTCTCGACGCTCTTGGTGTAGCCGGGGACCATCACGGCACCCAGGATCCCGATGATCAGGACGACGACGACCAGCTCGATGAGCGTGAACCCGGCTTGGCGGCGGCGGATCTTCATACCGCAATGATAACGGCGGTCCTGGGGGCTGTCAATATCAGTCGTTGACGATGGTCGGGGTGATGAAGATGACCAGGTCGGTGTTGCTGCGCTGGTTGGACGTGCTCGTGAAGAGCCAGCCGATCAGCGGGATATAGCCCAAAAACGGCACCTTGCGGACGGCTTTGGTCTCCCGGGACTCGAGCAAGCCGCCCAGCACCAGGGTCTGGCCGTTCTTGACGCGCACGAGCGACTTGGCCCCACGCTTGGTCGGGTCGAAGACCCGGTTCGACTGCGAGGAGATGCGCGACTCGAGTACGTTCGTGAAGGCCGGCTCGACGAGCATCTGGATGTAGCCCTCGCGGTTGACCTGCGGGGTGACCTGCAGGGTCAGGCCGGTCTCGAAGCGCTCGGGCTCGGTGCCGCCCGTGCCGGCGCCGGCGCCGGTCTGGAACAGGGTCTTGACCGACACCGCCTCCTGGCGCGACACCTCGATCGAGGCCGCCCTGTTGTTGATGGTCAGGATCTTCGGCTTGCCGAGGAAGCGCGCCTCGGCCCGGCTGACCAGCGCGCGCAGGACGATGCTGAGCTGGGTAAGGTCCAGCACGCCGGTACGGAGGCCGTTGCCGATGAGCGGGAGGGCCGGGGCGGCCGCCGCCCCGACGCCGCCGCCCGCTCCGGCGCCCGCCCCGGCTCCGGCTCCGGCGCCGGCTCCGCCGCCGCCTCCGCCGCCGCCTCCGCCGCCGGAGCTGGCAAGGCCGCTGACGACGCTGGTGACGGGGTCGAAGAAGTGCGTGTTGCTGAGGTTCTTGGGCAGGTTCAGCGGAAAGGTCGAGTCGCGCTGGCCCCCGGTGAAGGTCGCCAGCTCGCCGTTGGTGCCGCCCCACTCGAGGCCGAGCTGGTTGGCGCGGTCCGAGTTGATCTCGACGATCTGCGCCTCGATCATGACCTGCGGAGCCTTGCGGTCCAGCTCGGCCAGGATCTGCTCGACCTGGGGGAACGACTCCGGGATGTCGGTGACGATGATCGAGTTGGTGCGCGGGTCGACGGCGATATTGCCCCATTTGCCCGACAGTACGCTCTTGAGGACGCCGATGATAGCCACGTCCTGCGCGCCGCCTCCCCCGCCGCCGCCCTGGCCGCCCTGCTGGCCGCCCTGCCCGCCGCTCTCACCGCCCTGGCCGCCGCCGTCGTTGGCCGGGGCCGCGCCCTGGCCGCCCTGCTGCTGGCTGTTCTGACCGCCGCCGGTGTTGGAATCGGCCGCCGCGGACTGCATGAGCGGGATGTAGTTGAGCGTGTAGATGCGGGTGATGCGGTTCGGGACACCCTTGGCGCGCGGCGAGACCACATAGGTGTTCGAGCGGCCGATGCGCTGGTAGGTCAGGCCCTTGATCTCGAGCAGGATCTGGAGGGCCTCGCGGACGGTGACATTCTGCAGGAACGCCGTGACGCGCTTGGACTCCAGGCCCTCGGTGATGATGAAGTTGACCTTGGCCTGCGCCGAGATCGTGTCGAGGAAGGTCGACAGCGGGGCGTTCTTCACGCGCACCACGATGCGGGTGTCGAGGGGGTTGAGCGGCGGCGGCGGCGGGGCAGCCTCCGTCGGATCCGCCCCGACCTGCACGTTGCGGGAGCGCCGCTCGGGCTCGGGCTCCGGCTCGCCCTCGGCCTGGACGGCCTGGGAGGAGTCGAGCGGCGGCGCCTCCTCCTCGGCGATCGGTCCCCCGGAATTGCGGTCCCCCGCGACTTGGTTCTGGAACTCAGGGTTGGCCTCGGGGTCGGCCCGCCGCCTTTGGGCGAAGGCCGGGGAGAGGGATCCGGCCGCCAGCTGCAGGGCCCAGACCAGGGCCCACAGTCCGGCCAGCCGTCGCGCGTTGTTGTCGTGTCGAGTTGTCATCGTTGCGTCCTCCCGGCCGAGCCGGAGAATGCTGATCGCTATTTGCTCACCCGTTTGTTGCACGTCTTCCGGCCCTTCTTAAAGACAATCGTGCGGGTCGTCAGGCGCTCGACGACGACGCCGCCGCCGAGGGAGTCTCCCTCGCGGACGATCTTGTCGTTGACGATGGCCGCGACGTCGCCGCCGGTCCCGATGATGCCCTGCAGCTCGAGGGTCTCGCAGAGCGCGCGCGGCGGCGGCGCGGCGGGCTCCTCCGGCGGCTTGGCCGCCTCTTCGACCTGACGCTGGGACATCTCCTTCTGGTACTTGATCTTGGCGAGCTCGCGCAGGTCGGAGACCGAGAGCATCGGGTCGCGCGAGGTCTTGGGCATGTACTCGATGGCCTGGGGCTTGCTCGGCTCTTCGATCGGAGGCGTCTCGACCGGCGCCTGGGCGAGCAGGGTTGGCGCCGCGGCGACGGGGGCCGGAGCCGGCTCCGCCGGCAACGCGGGCTCGGGCGCCGCCTGCGCGGGAGGCGTCTCAGGGACGGGCGCGGGCGACGGAGCGTCATCGCGAGGAAGTGCCGCCTCCGAGGCTATGGGGGCGGCCTGCGGGGAGGCTGCCGGCACGCCGAAGGGAGCGCCGGCTGGAGGCGTCTGGCGGGCCTCGACGCCCTGGGCCGCTTTCATCTGGGTCCACCACTTAAAGAACAGGACGGCCGGGACGGCCAGGGCCCCGAGCAGGATCACCCAGCCCAGCCCCTTGCCTTTCACGCGCCCCCCTTGGGCACGACGGTGGTGATGGTCACGTCGAGGGTGTTGGAGCCGATCGGCTCGCTTTCCTTGCGCAGGATGAGCTCGGAGACGAAGAGGATCGACTCGTTGCGCTCGAGGCGCGAGATCCACGAGGCGATCTGGGGGTAGTTGGCCTGGCAGCGGACCTGGATCGAGATGAAGCGATACTCTCCCCGCGGGGCGTCGGTCGGCGTGGAGATCGAGAGCGGGACGATGCCCTCCTGGCGCAGCGTCTTGCGGACCTCCGCCAGGATCCAGCCCTGGGGATCGTCGGTGCGCGGCAGCTTGGTGTAGAGGCCGTCGAGGCGGGCCGTGAGGTTCTTGTAGTCCTCGGCGTACTGGGCCGTGGCCTGGGCCGCCCCCAGCTCGACGGCCACCTTCGAGGCGCGGGCAAGCGGCGGCAGGTAGACGTAATAGTAGCCGACCAGCATCGCCGCCCCGGCCATGCCGAGGGGCCGGATGAAGAACTTGTAGCCGCGCTCGCGGAACTGGTCGCGCAGGACGGTGAGCTCTGTGCCGGCCGTCGACACCCAGCGCTGGACGTCGGCCTTGCCGAGCGAGACGCTAGGCACCGGTCCGCTCCTTGCGGCTGGTGCACTTGATCACGTAGGTCGTGACCTTCTTGGAGTCCTCGCCGCTGTCCTTCTCGGACGGGGCCTCGACGGAGGGCTCGATGACCGGGAAGGCCTCGAGGAAGCGCGGGTCGGAGCGCAGGTTGTCGCCGAGCCGGTAGGCGACCTCCTGCTCGATGGCCCGGCTCTTGTCGGACACCGCGCCGCTCAAGGTGAGCACGCGCAGGGACCTGCGGCCGTCGAGCGAGAGCGGGTTCTCGTACTTGATGTCGTTGACCCAGGCCGACTCGGGGATGCGCTCGGCGATGATCTCGAAGATGCGGGTCAGAGGGGTCTGCTGGGCGGTCAGGGCGCCGAAAGAGTTGATCTTGTCGCGCATGCTGGTGATGATGTTCGCGATGTCCTCGGCCTTCTTGCCGCGGAACACGGTGTAGACCCCGCCCTCGGTGGTCAGCAGCTTGAGCTTGGCCTCGGAGCTGTGCAGCATGGCCGTGCGGGTCCCGCCGACGAGCACCATGATGCCGGTGAGCGCGGCCCCGATGGTCAGGATCGTCGTGGCGGCCCGGCGGTCCTCGTCGGAGATCTTGCCGATAGCGCTCAGGTCCAGCGACAGGCTGCCGCCGACGAGGTGGCGCAGGGCCGCGCCGATCGAGGCGTAGCCGCCCCACTGGCCGCCGCGCAGACCCAGGAGCTTGTCGGTGTCTTGGTAGGCGACCGGCTGGCCCAGGTCCTGCGCGAACGCGTCCTGCCAGGATTTGATGTCGCCGACCTGGCCGCTGACACGCGCGTTCTTGGGCTCTCCCAAACCCAACTGCTTGCGCGTGAAGTCGACGCAGCCCACCAGGTCCACCTTGCGGCGGTCCATGACGGTGGCATCGTCGGCCAGCAGGACCTCGCGGTAGAAGACCGGGACGCCCTTGTCGGAGACCAGGATCCGAGTCTGGCCCCCGTCGAAGTGGACCTGCGCATAGGAGGTCGCCGCGGTCTCCGGGGAAAGAGTGTCCCAGAGCCGCTCGACCGAGACCGGGGCCAGCTCGGTGCCGACGAGGATGAGCCCCAGCTTCTCGACGAGTTTGCGCAGGCTCTCGAGGCTCTTGCGCTGGGTGACGCCGTAGAGCGCGCCGAGGCGCGGCTTCTTGTCGGCCCCCGGCGGCAGGGCGAAGACCTGAAAATCCGAGGCCAGGGTCTGGAAGGGGATAGGAATGTACTTTTTGGCCTCCACCGGGACCGCGCTCTTCCAGAACCGGCGGTCCATCCACGGCATCGTGAAGAAGCGCAGTATGCCGAACTCGCTGGAGAGCGAGACCATGGCGTGCTTGGACTTCCACGAGCCCTCGGAGAGCGCCTTGGAGATGACGGCCGCCACCTTGTCGATGTCGGCGAGGAAATCGGAGCTCAGCGTGGCCGCGGTCTTGGTCTGCTTGCCCGCCGAGGAGCCCGGCATCGGGAGCTTCAGCAGGTGCATGACCTGGGGGCGCCCCTTCTCGGCTTTGACCTCGGAGAGGAAGATGGCCTCCGGGCTCAAGTGTATCCCCAGGCAGGACTCCATATGCGGCATGGAGCGCCCGAAGGAGAGCTGTTCGATGGTGTCCGCGAGGGCCATGGCGCTACTGCGTCCCTTCGACGATATAGATCTCGACCTTGAACGACTCGGAGCCCGAGACCTCGGTTTTTACCCGGATCCGGTCCGCCTTCATGCCGTGGCGTTCGACGAGCAGCTTCGAGACGAACTCGGCCCGGCGCGCGGCGAGCTTCCCGGAGTCTGGTTCGCCCGTGTAAGCATAGCCGACGAGGTTGATGTTATCAAGCGGGTAATAGTGCATCGTGTCGGCGACGCGGGCCAGGATCCCCTCGCCCTCCTTTGTGATCGCCGTCGTGCCGCGCTGGAAGAGCACCTGGTAGTTGACCGCCCCGGCGTGGCCCCCGGAGTCCTCGGAGGGAGCCGGCTTGGCGGAGACGTCCACACCCTTGACTCCCCGGGCGGGCTCCGGCGCCGCGTCCGGCACGGCGCCTAGGTCGCCGCCCTCGGCGACGGTCGCGGCGGAGGCCGTCAGCGCCGGCTTGCGACGCTTGACCCGCGCGGGCTTGCCCTTGCGGCTCTTGGGCCCGCGCACGGACTTCGCCTTGGAAGAGATGGTCCTCCCTCGTACGCGCGAGCTGGGAGCCGGCTTGTCGATGTCGGGCTCATCCTCGGGATCGAGCTCCGCCACCGGCGGGGCCTTCGCCACGGCCGCGGGGGGCGGGGGCGCCCCCTTGAGTTCCACCCAAGCCCGCGCGCGCTGGGTCCGGTTGCGCCGGTCGGTGGCGGTCAGGACGCACTCGTAGCGTCCGCCCTGGAGCGACTCGCCGAAGTAGCGCTTTCGGCCGTTCCAGAAGATCTGATGGAAGACCGGCCCCCCTCCCTTGACCTCTTGGAGGACGACCATGTCGTCCTCGGGACGCGGGCCGGGGCCGAACAGCTGGAAGCGCCAGGACATGAGCCCGGTCGGAGGCTCCATCACGGAGAACTCGACGATGACGCCCTCCCCCTCCCGGGGGTCGAGCGAGGCCGGCGACACCCCCAGCGAGACCGGCGGCCCGGCGTCGGTCTCGGCCTCGCTGTCGGCCGCGAGGTTGAGGGGCTGGTTGTATTGGAAGAGGATGAGGACCCCGCGCCAGGCGGAGAGGTCGCGCGGGACGTCGACCTGGTTGCTCAGGAGGTTGACCCGCAGGCGGGCCGGGGCGACGCCCGCCTTCATCATCGAGGCGCTGACTGCCATCGTGCGCCGCATGTCCATGATCTTGGCGTCGTTGAAGAGGGCTCCCTCGGGCAGGATGACGACCTGGGTGGCCCCCAACGTGAAGACGAGCTCCGAGAGGGCGCTCAGGAGCTTGCCCGCGTCCTTCTTGAAGCGCACGGCGTCGCCGAAGATCAGCGAGGACTTAAAGCCTATCGCGCGCGGGAGGCGCGAGTTCGCCATCCGGACGGTCACGCCGTCCAGACGCTTGATGACGCCCAGGACCTCGCGCGTCCGGTTCTTGATCTTGGCGTCGATCTCCTCCTTCATCACGCGGCGCTCGTCGGAAGGGCCGCCCTGAGTGCGCTCGAGCGGGGGCAACTCGCGGTCCGAAGGCGTCTGCGGCAGTTGGTCGTAGCCTCCCCGGACCGAGGCCGGCTCAGGGGGAATGGTTCCGACCGGAGCGCGCCGATCGGACCCCACGGGGGCGGCGGGCTCGACCGAGGTGGCCCCGACGGGGGCCCCGGTCTCGATCTTCGCTCCGGTGGCCATGCGGTGGGTGATCCGGTTGAGGTACTCGTTGGCCATGCCCCGCTCAGCGGGGTCCCCCTTGACGAGGACCTCCATGAAGCGGTCCATGGCCTCCAGGTCGTCGCCGCGCCGATAGAGGTCGATGGCCATGCGCATCTGCTTGGAGACCCGAGCCCCCTCGCCGGGCAGGAGCTGCCCGGCCGCCGGGACGGCGGTCATGAGTGCGAGCAGCACGCGCCGCACGAGGCGGCGCGCCGCGAAGGAACGGTCTTCGGGCATCCTAGGGGAGTATGCCCGCCGCGGGTTATGGGGTGATTGCGAGGATGTTACGGGAATGTTAACGCCAGGTAGGCGCCCCCAAACGGCACGGCCCCCCAAGGGTGGGGGGCCGTCGCTCAGACACGAGCCGCGTCAGTTCTTGAAGTCCAAGTTGCAGTTTGCACAGGAGCCGTAATCTATCGCACCAGTACAGCGCTCGTAGGTCGCCACGTAGGCGGCGGGGGAGTAGCGCGGCGCCACCCCGGCGTTGGCCAGGAGACGAGTCATCGTGATGGCGTAGAACGGGTCTCCGGTGGCGCAGCCGGTCCCCGTGCCGGCCCCCAGACTCGGGGTGTAGAACTTAACCCCGTAGTTGGACGTAGCCGGCGGCAGGTTGATGTCGAGATTGCCGATGTTCGCCATGGATGTAACATATGTACCCTGGCGCGCCAGGTAGCGTTCCTGCGCCTGCTTGATCGAGGAGATGAAGGCCTCGGCCTCGGCGATGCGGGCGCGTTCGACGACCTTGAAGTACTGCGGAATCGCGATCGAGGCCAGGATTCCGATGATGAGCACGACGACGAGCAGCTCGATGAGCGTGAAGCCGGCCGAGTTCCGGCGCGTTCTTTTCGTCATTTAAAAACCCTCCCCGATTGAGCCTACCCACCGCAGTATATCCGGTTATGTGACGCCGTGCCGGGGTATTTTATGTGCGTTTTGTGAATTTCCGCTATAATGCCGCGCGTGCCGAAACTGCTCCTTATCGAAGACGATCGCCGGATCGTCGACTCCATCGAGAAGGCCCTCTCCATTCTCGGCGGCTTCACCACCGAATGGGTCTCCGATCCCGACAAGGCCGTCACCTCGGCCATGCGCTTTAAGCCCGACCTCATCCTGCTCGACATCCGGCTCCCGGGAGGGGACGGGCGGGCCGTCCTTAAAGCGCTCAAGTCCAACGTCGCGACCCGGGAGGCGCCGGTGATCTTCCTGACCGGGATGTCCAGCGAGGGAGACAAGGTCGTGGGCCTCAACCTGGGGGCCGACGACTACGTGGTCAAGCCCTTCGGCGCCATGGAGCTCACCGCGCGGATCTCGGCCGTACTGCGCCGCTATCAGCCCCAAGCCGGGGCGAGCGGAGTCATCGAAGCCGGAGGGCTGAGCTTGGATCCAAAGGAGCGCGCGGCGCGAATCGACGGCCGCCCCCTGAGCCTCCAGCCCAAGGAGTTCGAGATCCTGCTCCTGCTCGCCTCCAACCCCGGCCGCTGCCTGAGCCGGGCATTCCTCATCGAGAACTCCTCCTCCTACGGCCTCCCCCTTCTCACTCGCAGCCTGGACACCCACATCAAGAACCTGCGCAAGAAGCTCGGGCGCAGCTCGGGCCTCATCCAGACGGTCTCGAAGCTGGGCTATCGCCTCACGCCATGAGGCCGGACCGCCGCAGGACCTACTTCCTTTTCCAAGGGCTGCTCATGGCCGTCCTGCTGCTGCTCTACTCCTACAACGCCCCGCAGAGCCCCGTGTGGGTGCCGCGCTTCTGGGTGCTCCTGACGCTCCTGACCGGCTCGCTGGCTTACATCCACCTCGCCCCCGAACGCCTCCTCGTGACCTGGTGGGCGCAGATGAGCCTATTCGCGGGCGACGCCGCGCTGGCCTCCATGACCCTGCTCTGGAGCAGCCCCGCCTCCGACCTCTATCTCATCTACTTCCTGATCCTATTCGGCACTGCGTTGACCCGCAACCTGCGCTATAGCCTGGTGGTGGCCGCGACGACATCGGTCCTCTATCTGGCCTCGAACTGGCTTCCGGGCCGGGGGTTCCCCCATACCTCCGAGTTCTGGCTGCGGCTGCAGTTCTTCTGGGTGACCACCTGCCTGCTCGCCATCTTGGCCCAAGACACGGCCCAGGCCCAGGAGGAGCAGGAGCGTCGCTACCGCGACCGCCTAGTCCAAGTCGAGAGCCTTGCCACCATAGGCCAGCTCGCCGGCGAGGTCGCCCACCGGATCAAGGCTCCCCTGACGACCATCATGGTGAACGCGGAGGTGGTCTCTCACCGCATGGCGGACTCTGCGGACTCGCTGCGCGAGCTCAAGCAGATCCAGGAGGAGGTGACCCATTGCAAGGAGATCCTTAAGAACCTCCTAGACCTTGGGCGGATCGAGGAGATGGACTTCGCGGAAGTGGATCTTCGGGAGTGCCTGCGCTCAGCGCTGCGCTCCCTGGAACCGCAGCTGCGAAAAAACGATATCCGCGTGCAGCTCGCGGCCCTAGGAAAGCCCCTCCCCGTCCGGGGGGATGCTTCCATGCTCCATGAGGCCCTGCTCGCGGTGCTGCAAAACGCCCTGGATGCCTCCTCTAAGAGCGGTCGTATCGAGGTCTCGGTCGCCACCGGCAGCACCAGACCGTGGTGGCGCCCGTTCGGGCCGGGCCTCGAGGAGCACGTGGTCACGGTCAGCGACGAGGGATCGGGGATCGCGCGCGAACACCTGAGAGACGTCTTCAAGCCCTTCTTCACCACGAAAGGGGGCGGGGGAACCGGCCTGGGCCTCTCCGCGGCCCTGCGTATCGCGCAGAAGCACGGCGGAGGCATCGAGGCGAACTCTGACGGACCTGGGTGCGGGGCCGCCGTCACCCTGCGCGTCCCCTCCTTTCCTACCCTCAGCCGCTGCCCAGCTGCGAGAGCTGGAAGATCGGCATGAAGATCGAAAGCACGATGACGCCCACGATACCGCCGATGAAGACGACCATGATGGGGTCGATGATGGCCGTGAAGCGGCGCACGAACTGGTCGACCTGCTCGCGGTAGAAGGTCGACAGGGTGCCCAGGATGTCCGGCAGCTTGCCCGACTCCTCGCCCATCCACATCATCTCGACGACCAGCGGCGGGAAGACCCCGGTCTTCTTGAAGGCCGCGGAGATCGACTTTCCGGTGGCGACGTCGGACTTGACCTGCTTGAGGGCGGCCTCGAAGATCTTGTTGCTCGAGAAGACGCCCTCGAGGACGGTGATCGCGTTGAGGATGCTGACACCGCTCTCGATGAGCGTGGCTAGGGTGGTCAGCATGCGCTCGACCTGGATGTTCTTGATGAAATCCCCGAAGAACGGGATGGCGAAGAGGAACTTGGCCTTGCCGACCTGGCCGGCGTCGGTGGCGAGATAGCCCTTGAGGGTGAAGATCGACCCCGCCAGGGCCACGGCGATCGCCGCCATATTGTGGACCAGGGTGTTCGAGACGAAGATGATGAGCTTGGTGATGGCCGGGAGCTCCAGGTCGAAGCTCTTGAAGATGTCGGCGAAGGTCGGGACGATCTTCACGATGAAGAACACCAGCACGCTCATCGAGATGATGAAGAGCACGCCCGGGTAGGCCAGGGCCGTGATGACCTTGCCCTTGAGCTCCTCCTGCGCGGCCAGGTAGCTGCCGACCTGCTTTAAGGCCTTGGGCAGTTGACCGCCCATCTCGCCGGCCTGGACCAGCGAGATCCACAGGGAGTCGAACACCTTGGGATGGCGCTCCATCGCCTTGTGCAGCGAGGAGCCGCTGGCCACGTCCTTGGTGATCTGGTGGACGGCGTTCTTGAGCGGCACGCTCTCGGAATGCTCGCCTAGGAGCGAAAGCGCGCGCACGAGCGGTACGCCGCCGTTGAGGAGGGTCGCGAGCTGCTCACCGAAAAAGACCAGGTCGCGCCCGCCGACCGAGCCGCCGAAGACCTTGGAGACCGCCCCCTTGCCGCCGCCGCCCTGCTTCTCGGCCTGGATCGAGAGTATGAAGAAGCCTTTGTTCTGGAGGGCGTTGATCGCCTCGTTCTCGTCGCCGGCGTCGAGCGCCCCATTCGTGGTCTCTCCCCGGCTGTCCTGCACGGTATAAGAGAATCGTCCCATGGGCTATTCCCCCACCGTCGCCGACATGACCTCTTCGACCGAGGTAGTCCCTTCGATGACCTTGCGCCAGCCGGAGGCGCGCAGGTTCCAGAAGCCTTCCTTCTGACCGACGGCCAGGATCTCGTTGAGGTCGCCGGATTTCTTGTAGATCGCGTCGCGCAGGTTCTTGGTGATGTAATAGACCTCGTATATCGCCATGCGCCCGGTGTAGCCGGTCTTGTGGCAGCGCTCGCAGCCGCGCGAGCGATAGAAGATGAACTGCGACGGGTCGGGCGCCGGCTGGAGCTGGCTCTCCTTGATGCAGGTGTCGGCCAGCTCGGCGTCGGGGCGATAGGCCTCGCGACAGGCCATGCAGATCGTGCGCACGAGCCGCTGGGCGGCCACGAGCCGCAAGGAGGAGGCCAGCATGAACGGCTCGATGCCCATGTCGACTAGGCGCACGACCGACTCGAGCGCGCTGTTGGTGTGCAGGGTGGAGAGGACCAGGTGTCCGGTCAGCGCCGCGCGCAGGCAGGTCTCCGCCGTCTCCTGGTCGCGGACCTCGCCGACGAGGATGACGTCGGGGTCCTGGCGCAGGAAGGAGCGTAGGGCGGCGGCGAAGGTCAGTCCGATGCCGGCCTTCACCTGGACCTGGTTGATGCCCTCGAGCTTGAATTCGACCGGGTCCTCGATGGTCATCAGGTTGATGTCGGGGGACTTGATCGTGTTGAGGATGGTGTAGAGCGTGGTCGTCTTGCCCGAGCCGGTGGGGCCGGTCAGGAAGATCAGGCCGTGCGGGGACTCGGCCGCGCGCAGGAAGTCCTCCTTCTGCTTGGGGTCGAAGCCGCGCTTGTCGATCGACAGGTCGACGGCGCCCTTGTCCAGGATGCGCATGACGACCTTCTCACCGAAGACGGTGGGGCAGATCGAGACGCGCATGTCGATGAGGCGGTTCTGGACCTTCAGCGAGAACGACCCGTCCTGGGGCAGGCGGCGCTCGGCGATGTCGAGCTTGGACAAGATCTTGATGCGGCTGATGACGGCGAGGAAGGCGTCCTTCGACGGGGGCGTGCGCTCGTAGAGCGTACCGTGGATGCGGAAGCGCAGCATCACGCGTTCGTCGTAGCGCTCGACATGGATGTCCGAGGCCTTCTCCGCGATGGCCTGCTTGAGGATGGCGTTGACGAGGTCGACGACCTGGGCGCCGCGCGCCTGGGCGACCATCTTGTCGAGGTCCAGGCGCGCGTCGGAGACGTCGACCTCCCCCGCCGAGGTGTCCACCCCGTCCTCGCCTTCCTTGGTCTCCATGACCTTGTCGATGATGGATCCCGAGGAGCCGTAGAACTCGTCGATAGTCTTGAGGATCTGGGCCTTCGTCGAGATGAAGGCCTGGATCTCGAAGCCGGTCATGAGCCTCAGGTTGTCGAGGATCATGACGTTGTCCGGCTCGGCCATCGCCACGGCGAGGACCTGGTCGTCGAGGAAGAGCGGCAGGAGCACGTTGTCGCGCGCGTAGCGTTCGTCGATGGTCTTCTCGAGGTTCTGTCCTTTCTCGGGGAGGAGGATCTTGTTCTCGCGCGAGGCGTAGGGGACGTTGAGGAGCTTGGAGACCGCGATGGCGATCGCCTCCTCCGTCGCAAATCCCAGCTTGACCACCGCCTCGCCGAGGCGGACGCCGGTCTGCAGGGAGGTCTTGTTGGCTTGGGTGAGCTGCTCGGGGGTGACCACGCCCGCGGTGAGCAGGATCTCCCCGAGCCTCAACTGTTTCTGCTGCATGTCTCTATGTAGGAGTATAGCCGGACCCGGAATCTTGTCAAGGCGCCGTATTTAATCAGCCAAGATGTTACCGAAACGGGGGTCGCTTACTCACTTAAGATGTTACCGAACGGCGCAATATAACGCGCCTTTCGGAGGCGTCGAAGATGAGCCCACGGGCCAAATGGGAATACATGAGGGCCATCT
>JACPXC010000026.1 GCA_016196755.1 Elusimicrobiota bacterium | reverse complement strand
TTCCCAATCGAGCTCACGGCGCTACAGAAGCTGCTGCTCAGGTTGTTGGAGGTTCCCCGAGAGCCATACTCCTAGGACGGGCACGCGGACGAGGCGGGATAATTCAGAAAACGTCTACCCGCGAGTTGCGGAATGTAGGCTAGTATTCATGGGAGCCGCCTTATATGGCCGGGTCAGCGAGATCATCGAGTCCGCGCGTCGCAACGCGGCGCGTTCGGTCGATACGGCGCAGGTAATCTCAAATTGGCTCATTGGGCGGGAAATCGTCAAGGAGGAACAGCGGGGGAAGAAGCGAGCAGAGTATGGAAAGAAAATTCTGAAAGGACTGGCTGGCCGCCTGTTGGTTGACTATGGAAAAGGCTATTCGTTCCAGAACCTTAAATTTTTCCGCCAGTTCTTCGTCTGTTTCCCCGGGCTGTTGGAAGAGAACAAGATTCGCTTCCCGGTGGGAAGCGAATCTCCACCCATCCCTTACGAGCCGATTCGCTACCCACCGGGTAGCGAATTGCGGCATCCCGGCCGCCTCAACGCAAACCTGAGCTGGCGGCATTATCGGAGCCTTATGCGCGTGTCCGACCTCGGAGCCCGCGGGTTCTACGAAATCGAGGCCGTCAAGAACGCCTGGTCGGGGCGGGAATTGGAGCGGCAGATAAACAGCCTGCTCTACGAGCGCCTGGCTCTGAGCAAGGACAAAGCCGGTCTCATGAAGCTGGCCACGAAGGGGCATGACGTTCGCCGGCCCGAGGATGCCTTCAAGGACCCTGTCGTCATGGAATTCCTCGGTTTGCCGGAGTCGCCCAAGCTGGCCGAGTCGAACCTGGAAGGCGCTTTGATCGACAACTTGAGGGGGTTCCTGCTCGAACTAGGAAATGGCTTCGCCTTCGTATCCCGGCAGCAGCGCCTCAGCCTGGACGGCGACCATTTCTACGTCGACCTGGTGTTCTACGACGCCGTCCTCAAGTGCTATGTGCTCGTCGACCTCAAGGTTGGCAAGCTCACCCACCAAGACCTCGGGCAGATGCAGCTCTACGTCAACTACTACGACTCCGAGCGCCGGACGAAGGGAGACGGCCCTACGCTCGGCCTCATCCTCTGCACCGATAAGAATGACGCCGTCGTCCGGTATACCCTGGGAACGAACCGCGCGAAGATCTTCGCCAGCCGTTATAAGCTATATCTGCCCACAGAGGCGGAACTGGCGGCCGAGCTCAGACGGGAATTGTCGGACCTGCACAGCGCTGCCGATTGTTGAGCCTCCGTTGAGGTCCCCGTGAACCCCGGGTGAACCCCGCCCGTCATGCTTCTGATGACGGGAGGGAACAATGAAGCTCTTGATGCTGGCGCTGGCGGCGGGGTTGTTCGTGAGAGCGCAGGGAAACCGGCCGGTGCCGCCGCCCGCCCCCTCGGCGCCCATTTCGCAAAAAGCCGCGCGGACAGTCGAGCTCCAGCGCGTCGCCCGCCAGCCCATCCTCACCGACTTCGAGAAGCGCGCCCTCTCCCGCACCGTCGGCGACTCTCAAGCGCGCATGCGGCGCCTGCTGGCCGAGTTCGGCGAGCCGGAGGGCGTCGAGCTCGCCGCGGCCATCGCCCGCCATCCCGGACTGCAGGACAGGCTCATCGACGTCTTCGCCTCACCCGAGGTCCGGAGATTCACCCGGGCGGCCGACGGGACCCCGATGATGACCATCAAGCGTATTTAGAGGAGAGTGAAATGAGAAACATCCCGGCCGGCCAGATCGTCCACCAGCGCCACGTCGTGTTGAGCGGCTTCTGGCGCCTGCTGATGTTCTGTCTGACTAAGCGGTAGGAACCAACGGCTCCTCGACAAGCTCGATCTTCCGCCACGCCCCGCTCCTGAACCGGATGAAAAGCGCGATGGCCAACAACCCCAGATACGCCAGCAAAAACGCCATCGCCGTCGTCTCATCCCCGCCCAACCACCTCACCCCGATCCAGCTCCCCGGCAAAAAGAACCCCCAAGCCAACCCCGCTCGAGCCCACATCGGAAACGCCGTATCCCCCGCCGCCCTCAGCGCCTCCGTCAGCGTCATGCCGCCCGCGTCGAACGCCTGCCATAACGCCGACATCATCAGCATCCCCACGCCCACCCGCAAGAATGAGCCGTCCGTATCCGGCGAAACGAAAGGTCTGAGCAGCAAGGAAGGGAAGGCCAGATAAACCAGCGCCGCCAGCCCCATCCAGCCGCCGGCCGCGGTAAAGGTCGTCTTCACGATCCCAGGGACGGCGTCTTTATTACCGGCGCCGATCCTCTGCCCCACCAAGATGGAGCCCGCGCTGGCCAGCCCGAAGGCCGGCATGAAGGCCACCGAGTTGATCTGGATGACGGCCATCATCGCCGCCAGCGAGCTCGTCCCTAAGCCGGCCACCACGATGTTCACGAAGGCGATGAAGGCGTAGAACTCGAAGGACCAGTTAAGGCCCAGGGGAAGGCCGAAACCCAGCATGCGCTTGAACTCGCCCCAGCGCAGCCCGGACCAGGCCAGGCCGCCGGAGCGGGCGAAGGCCGTCAGGATCACGCAGAAGCCCCCGAAGGTAGCCAGCGCGCTGCTCAGCGCCGCTCCGCGCACGCCCATGGCAGGCAAGCCCAGGCGGCCGTCGATCGTCAGCCAGTTGAAGAGGATGTTCAGGACCATCGCCGCCATGTTGGCCCGCATGCCGATGGCCGTGTCGCCCAGGCCGCCGAAATAGCCGGCCAACGCCTCGAGGCCCACCGCGAAGCCGGTGGAGAGCAGGCGTATGGAGAGGTAGGACGTCATCAGGCGTTCCACTTCAGGGGCGTAGTGGAGCGCGCCCAGGATGTGCGGAAGCAGCCAGAGGAGGGGGAGCATCACCAGCTGGGCCAGGAAAGAGGTGGCCAGGCCGTAGCAGCCGTAGCGGCGCGCCCCGGCGGCGTCCCCGCGGCCGGTCAGCTGGGAGGAGAAGGAGGAGACGATGAAGACGATGCCCATCGGGAAGATCATCGCCGCCACGGCGTTCAAAGAGCCGGCGGTCGTGGCGGCCATGGCGCTCTCGCCCAGGTGGGCGATCATCAGGGCGTCGGCTAGGCCGATGACCACCTGGGCCGAGCGGGAGATGATGATGGGCCAGGCTAGGGTCAGGAGGGTCTTCACGGGGATATCTTATGAAGGTATCGGATGGCTAGGGCCCTTGCACAATTCTCGCACAACCTGTGCGAGAATTTGCGGAAAGTAATGTTTTTAAAGGGTAATTCATAATTCTGTCACAGGTTGTGACAGAATTGGAAGGAACCAAAATGGGGGGGTGAGCGTACTTGTAGATATGGGTTCCCAAGGCCTGAGTCTTCCGGCTGGTTACCGGAAGTTCCTCGAGCAGGTCAAAGCTCGCATCAGGACCGCGCAGATCAAGGCCTCGCTCTCGGCAAACAGCGAGCTTATACGGTTGTATTGGGACCTCGGGAAATCGATAGTCGATCGGCAGCGTAGCGATGGTTGGGGAAAGGGCATCGTAGAGCATCTTGCCCGTGATTTGCAGGCAGGCTTCCCAGGAGTAGGAGGATTTTCACCGACGAACGTCCGCTACATGCGTGCATTCTATCTGGCTTGGGCGGCCCTAGGCCCAATTCCCCCACGCTCCGTGGGGGAATTGCCGTGGGGGCATAACCGCGAGTTATTGGACAAACTCGATGATTCCGATCAACGCCTCTGGTACGCAAGGATGAGCATTGAGCATGGCTGGACTCGGCCAATACTCATCCACCATATAGAATCCGGCCTCTATGGGCGTCAGGGCAAGGCCGTAACCAACTTCAAGGCGACTCTGCCCCCGCTCCAGTCTGATCTTGCCGAACAGGTCATCAAAGACCCATACACCTTTGATTTTCTTACATTGACCGCAGACGCTCGCGAAAAGGAACTGGAGCGCGGTTTGGTCGAGCATGTCCGCAAGTTCCTGATGGAACTGGGTGCCGGCTTCGCCTTCGTCGGCCAGCAGGTCCACCTCGAGGTTGGCGGCGACGACTTCTACATCGACCTGCTCTTCTACAACCTCAAGCTGCGCTGCTATGTCGTCATAGAACTCAAAAACGGTCCCTTCAAGCCTGAGTACACCGGGAAGATGAGTTTTTATCTGTCCGCGGTCGACGACCTGATGAGGCATCCGGACGACAAGGCGACGCTGGGCATCATCCTGTGCCGCTCCAAGAACAAGCTGGTCGCCGAGTACGCGTTGCGCGACTCGCGCAGGCCGATAGGCGTCTCAGCCTTCAGGCTGACCAAGGCGCTGCCGGAGGAGCTCAAGGGGACTTTGCCTACGGTGGGGGAGTTGGAGGAGGAGTTCGGCAGCCGAATAGTCGGCCGCCGTGCAGGCTAGCGGAGCTTCCCGTAATGCTCCGCCTCCATGGCCGACGGATGAAATCGCAGCTCGCACCCGGACCCATCCGGCAGCTCTATCGTTATGCAAAACGTCGTCCTGCCGTACCGGGAGTCCACTTGGGCCCGCAGCGCCGGAATGTCCTCCCAATGGAAGGCCTTCAGTCGCTTGTGGACCCTTGCCCGTCCCTTAACCATCACCGTGACCACTGCCTTCAGTTCCGGGCTCATCGACGGCGTCGCAGGGGGGGCCTGGAGAGGCTCGACCCCCGCCTTGCCCTTGGCCCGGGCGCTGCCGTATCTGAAGCGGTCCAGCTCTTCGCGCATGAAAAGGTGGGCCCGGCCGACTGTCTTATAGGGACGTAGGTCGCCTTGGCCGACCAGTCGTCGGACCGACACGGGGTGGTAATTCAGGTAGTGCGCGGCTTCTCCGGCGGTTAGCAGCGAGGCGCCGCTCAAGGGGTCGCTTAGAGTCTTCGCCCAATCCGGCTTTCGGCGCATGTTACTTGATCGTAACCGCCGTTCGGCGTCATGTCAAGCGAGAGGTCTTGACGGAAACGGGATTGAATGTTACAATGAAGTAACATTAAAACGAACCGCATGAATCCGACCGAATATCTAGTGTGGCTCAAGGGGAAGTTCGCCGCTGAGCATCCCAAGGCGGACGGCTGGCTGGTCTATGCGATCTCCGTCCGTCTGCAAGAGAAGCTCGGGCTGGCTTATCTCGTGGATTTTCTGCGCGACGCTCATCCCGGATCCGTGAGGCGCCGCGACACGCATCATGAGGTCAGGGTCGCCGACATGGCTGGCGAGCCGGGAAATTCCCACGCCGTAGAAATCGGTTCGGAATGGGATCGGAAGGAGCTGGACACCCGCCGCTGGACGGGTGAGGTGGACCTTGAATGGGAGGGAGAGCCGATACATCACCTGGCGGTGCGGGTTCAAGGCGGGGAGGGGGGCAGCGATGACATGATTCTGGCCGCGGTGAAGTCCAACGCCGCGCTTCGCGGTCTATACGCGGCGCTGCGCCGGTATGCCGACGGGCGCCAACGCGGCATGAATCGTTGGATTCACATCGTCAACGGAGACGACATCCCCGTACCCAACGTCTCTTGGGAGGACGTCATCCTCCCCGACAGGCTCGCTTCGGAGATCCGATCGAACGTCGAGGCCTTTTTCGACGCCAAGACGCGCGAACGCTACATCGAGCTCGGTCTGTCCTATCGCCGGGGCTTCATCTTCACCGGGCCGCCGGGCTGCGGCAAGACCCAGACGCTCAGAGCCTTAGCCAACTCCGCCAAGGTTTCGCTCGTGGCGCTGCATGCCACCGCGGGGTTGGGCGATGAGGATCTGTCCGCCGCGTTCGAGCAGGCGCGGCGCATCGCGCCGGCGATCCTGATGATCGAGGACCTCGACCGCGTCGTCCATAGCCGCAATGTGGGCATGTCGTACTTCCTGAACATGCTCGATGGACTTAAGGCCTCCGAGGGAGTCCTCGTAATCGCCACTTCCAACCATCCGGAGAAGATCGACCCCGCGCTGGTGCACCGGCCTAGCCGTTTCGACCGGATCTGGCGCTTCCCACTTCCCATGCCCGAGCAGCGGCGCCTCCTGCTCGGACGCAAGGGGGGGAAGCATTTCTCCGCCAAAGCCTTAGATGAGGCGGCGGAGGCCTCGCACGGTTTCTCGATGTCCTATGTCCAAGAGATCGT
Source organism: Elusimicrobiota bacterium (assembly GCA_016196755.1). GTDB lineage: Bacteria > Elusimicrobiota > Elusimicrobia > UBA1565 > UBA1565 > SCTT01. The sequence goes on along the minus strand of JACPXC010000026.1, from coordinate 55,183 downwards.
CGTCAACGCTCTGCTGAAAGGCCTGAGCGAGGTGGGACGCCGACGGACAGCCATCTGGCGGATAGCGTCGCCGAGCTTAAGGAACAGCGAAAGGCGGCGCTGAAGGCGGAAGAGGAGAGACTGGAAGCCGATGCGATAGGGTTCGTGCCTCGCGCTGACGGGTTTCATCCCTGGCGGTCGCGCAGGCGGATGATCGATTCGTCCGGAGGGTGAAAAATGAAACGGAAAGAGAAATCGAGCGCCGGTCCGCGATTTTCCCCGATCGTACGCGGGGGCCGGCGTTGGCACTGCGCGAACTGCAAAAAATTCTTTAGCACTCAAGTTTGATGACGCTCATCCGCAAGAGGGACCCGCCATCGCCGTCATCTCACGGCGCGCTCGTCGGTCACAGAGAGGTTACGGCACCTCCATGGAGGCGCCTCGCTCAATGAGCGAGGATTCCCTGCGCGTCGATGATAGAAGCCAAGGAGTCTCCGTGAGCGAGAAGGACTGGAAGGGCTTGCTTCAGGCCGCCGCCCTGTCGCTGCTGCTGGGCGCACCCGCCGCGGCCGCGGAGGCCGCGAAGGTCGTCCGTCTGGAGGCCAGGGGGGCGATCACCCCGCCCATGAGCCGGCACCTCCAAGACGGCATCGAGCACGCCCGCGCCGAGGGCGCCGCGGCCGTGCTCATCGAGCTCGATACCCCGGGCGGACTGCTCGATTCCACCCGCGAGATCGTCCAAGCCATGCTCAACAGCCCGCTGCCGATCATCGTCCATGTCGCTCCGCCCGGCGCTCGGGCGACCTCGGCGGGCGTCTTCATCCTCGCTGCCTCGGACGCGGCCGCCATGGCGCCGGGGACCCACCTCGGCGCGGCCCATCCGGTCGGAGTGGGCGGCGGGGGCTCCTCGGGCAAGGACGCGGAGAAGGAGCGCTCGGTCATGAGCGAGAAGGCCGTCTCGGACGCCGCGGCTTACGTCCGCGTGCTCGCCGCCGAGAAGGGCCGCAACGCCGAGTGGGCCGAGCGGGCGGTTCGGGAGAGCGTCTCGCTGACCGCCGACGAGGCGTTGGCGCAGAAGGTCGTGGATGTCCTCGCCCGCGACCGCAAGGAGCTCTTCGAGAAGCTGGAGGGGCGGCGCCTTTCCAAGGGCGGCCGCCGGCTGCGCCTGGCCCTCGCGAAGGCGGAGGTCGTGGAGTTCCCGATGAGCCCCCTGCGCCGCATCCTGCAGGTCATCGCCAACCCGAACCTCGCGCTGCTCTTCCTGATGATCGGCGTCTACGGCTTGATCTACGAGTTCAGCAGCCCAGGGGTGGGATTCGGGGCGGTCGTGGGCTTGACGAGCCTGATACTGGCCGGCTACTCGCTGAGCATCCTGCCGGTCAACTACGCCGGCCTGCTGCTCCTGCTCCTGGGCCTCGTCCTGCTGGTCCTGGAGCTTCAGATACCGTCCTACGGCCTGCTCTCGATAGGGGGCCTGACCATACTGGCGCTGGGCTCTTTCTTCCTCTTCGACACCGACCAAGCCTATCTGCGCCTGTCTTTGGGCGTCCTAGGCGGCTTGGTGGCGACGACCGGGGCCTTCTTCACGCTGGTCGTGGCCAAGCTGCTCAAGACCCGGCGGCTGCCGCCCGCCGTCGGCGTCGAGACCCTCGTCGGCCTCGTCGGGGAGGCGCGCGAGCCGCTCGACCCGCGCGGGCTGGTCTTCGTCGCCGGCGAGCTGTGGACCGCCGAAGCTTCCTCCCCGGTCGGGAAGGGCGGGCGCGTCAAGGTGCGCGGCGTCCAAGGCAATGCGCTCTACGTCGAACGACTCGAGGAGGCACATCATGACCGAAACGCTTAGCGTCGCCATGCCCGCCGTCCTGGCGGTGGTCGTCCTGCTCGGACAGGCGATCCGCATCCTCCGGGAATACGAGCGCGGCGTGGTCTTCCGGCTGGGACGGATGATCGGGATCAAGGGCCCCGGCCTCATCCTCCTGATCCCCGGCATCGACAAGATGGTCAAGATCGATCTGCGCACCATCACGCTCGACGTGCCGGTCCAAGACGTGATCACGCGCGACAACGTCCCGGCCAAGGTCAACGCCGTCTGCTATTTCCGGGTCCTGGACCCGGCGAAGGCCGTCAACCAGATCCAGAACTTCATGCAAGCGACCTCCCAGATCGCCCAGACCACCCTGCGCAGCGTCGTCGGACAGGCCGAGCTCGACGAGCTGCTCAGCGAGCGCGACAAGGTCAATCACCGGCTGCAGCAGATCATCGACCAGCAGACCGACTCCTGGGGGATCAAGGTGAGCGCCGTCGAGGTCAAGGACGTCGTGATCCCGGACCAGATGCAGAGGGCGATCGCCCAGCAGGCCGAGGCGGAGCGCGAGCGCCGCGCCAAGGTGATCATCGCCGAGGGCGAGCTGCAGGCCTCCAAGAAGCTGGCCGAGGCGGCGGGCGTCCTCAGCGCCCAGCCCGCGGGGATGCAGCTGCGCTTCCTGCAGACCGCTCAGATCCTGGGGGGGGAGAAGAACACCACGCTGTTCTTCCCGCTTCCGATGGATCTGGCGACGGCCGTCATGAAGAATCTCGGCCAGTAGGCCGTGGAGACGGGCGGAGGGAACCGAGAACGGGGGGCTGGCCGGACCGGCGGGTATGAGGCGCAAGCGGGTCAATAGAAGTAAAATACCCGGTTGCCCGATTTCCCCAAAGCCGTAAACGCGCTCTGGATCCCCGGCCCCAAGGCCCCGGGCCTCATGCTTTGGGCGGAGGCCTCCCAGCCTCTGACCGGCGCGCTCAAGGTCCACCCGTTCACGTCGGCCCCGCATGAGCTGCGCCGTCTTCTGCCCGGCTTGGCGGAAGCCCCTACCGTACGCCGTTCTCTAGCGCTGCCGGAACAAAGCGACGCCCGCCCCGTCCCGTCCCATCCCATTCTGCGCGAAGCCCTGCCGGCGGCCAAGTATGCGGGCTTCGAAGTCTCCGGGGTCTTACTCTCGGACCCCTTGTCATGGCTCTTGTCGCTCAAGCTCGACGCCCTGCGCGCCCAAGGCATCCTCGCCGCCGACAGCCTGCTCTTCTGGGTGCAGGCCGGACGGCTGGCTTGGGAGCTCTTGGCCGCCGAGCGCTTCCTGCCCGCCATGACGGCCGAGGGGGCGGTCTGGACCCCGGCCTTCGACGGGGAAAAGCTCCGGCTTTTGGAGGAGGCTCTCCCAGCCGCCTGTCTGTCGTTCGCTCTAGACCCCGAGACCGGCCGCTCCAGCGTCAGCGCCGCCTCTGTCGTCAGGGACTTTCTTTACCGAAGCGTCGACGCCCAGATCCGTTCCGCCGTCCGGGCGCCCATGCGCATGGCGCCCACCCCGCATGACGCCTGGCTGTCGGCCCTCTCCCGCCCCAGCCCCGACTTCGAGGCCGGCGGCTGCGAGCGCGAGCTGTCCCGGTCGTTGTCGGTCTGGCGCGAACGGCTCGACATCCGCGCCGGACAAGGACAGCGCGCCGTGCTCAAGCTCGTCGAGCCTGAGAACGGCACCCAGTGGCGCCTCGAGTACCTGCTCCAGGCCTCGGCCGATCCCAGCTTTCTCGTAACGGCCGAGGAGGTATGGAGACGCGCCCCCGCGGCCAAGAAGCTGGCCAAGATGACGGGCGTAGATCCCGAGGAGCGTTTGTTAGCCGCTTTGGCCTTGGCGGGCCGCGTCTTCGCGCCCATCGCCGACAGCCTCGAGAAGTCCGCCCCCGACCATGCGACGTTGGACGCCTTGGGCGCCTTCAAGTTCTTGAAGGATGCCGCCGCCGTCCTGTCCGGCTCGGGCTTCGCCGTCCTATTGCCGCCCTGGTGGAAGGCCGCCGACGCCCCGCGCATCAGCGTCAAGCTCAAGGCCCGGGCCGGAGGAGCGGCGAAGGGGACGGCCACCTGGCTGGAGTTCGACTGGAACGCCGCCTTGGGCGAGCACACCCTCACCCGCAAGGAGCTCGAGGACCTGGCGCGCATGAAGCAGCCCCTCGTGCGCCTGCGCGGGCAATGGGTGGAGGTCGACCAGGCCGCGTTGGCCAAGGCCATAGCGTTCTGGGAGGAGCGCAAGGACAAAGGCATCAGCGTGGCCGACCTCTTCGCCCGCATGCGCGAGGAGGAGGCCCTCGAAGTGGAAGCCGAGGGCTGGCTGGGCGAGGTGCTCGGCCGGCGCGCCTACAAGCTCCTGCCCGCCCCCGCCGGACTCAAAGGGACCCTGCGCCCATACCAGGAGCGCGGCTACTCGTGGCTTTCCTTCCTCACCGCCCAGGGCTTCGGCGCCTGCCTGGCCGACGACATGGGCCTGGGCAAGACCGTGCAGGCCTTGGCTTTGCTGCTAAAAGAGAAGGAGGCCGGGCGCCTCTCCCGTCCCGCCCTGCTCATCTGCCCCACCTCCGTGGCCGGCAACTGGCTCAAGGAGGCGGCGCGCTTCGCCCCCGGGCTCAAGGTCATCCTGCACCACGGGGCCGGCCGCCTGCGCACCGAAGGGGCGTTCCGGGAGAGCATCGCCGGCGCCGACCTCGTCGTCAGCACCTACGCCTTGGCGCGCCTCGACGCCGAACTGGTCAACACCGCCGAGTGGGCGGGCGTCATCTTAGACGAGGCCCAGAACATCAAGAACCCCGACGCCAAGCAGAGCCGCGCCCTGCGCGGGCTCAAGGCCGGGTTCCGGCTGGCCCTGACCGGCACCCCGGTCGAGAACCGCTTAGCCGAGCTGTGGTCGATCATGGAGTTCCTCAACCCGGGCTACCTCGGAGCGTGGGAGACGTTCAGCGCGCGCTTCGCCGTGCCCATCGAGCGCTTCCAGGACGCCGAGGCCGCCAAGCTCCTCAAGCGCCTGGCCCGGCCGTTCATCCTGCGGCGCCTTAAATCCGACCCCGAGATCGTCCCCGACCTGCCCGAGAAGGCCGAGATGAAGGTCTACTGCTCGTTGACCACCGAGCAGGCCACGCTCTACCGCGCCGTGGTCAAGGACATGATGGAGAGGATCGAGGCCGCCTCGGGCATCTCGCGCCGCGGGCTGGTCCTGGCCGCCCTGACCAAGCTCAAGCAGACCGCCAACCACCCCGCGCATTTCCTAAAGGACGGCAGCCCCCTGCCGGGCCGCTCCGGCAAGCTCGAGCGCTTGAGCGAGATGCTCGAAGAGGCGCTGTCGGCCGGCGACTCGGCCCTGGTGTTCACCCAGTACCGGGAGATGGGCGAGCTCCTCAAGAAGCAGCTCCAGGCCGTCTTGATGGAGGAGGTCCTGTTCCTGCACGGCGGGCTGAGCGCCCCCGCGCGCGACGCGCTAGTCGAGCGCTTCCAGTCCGGCAAGGCCCGGGCCTTCATCCTCACCCTCAAGGCCGGCGGCACCGGGCTCAACCTCACCCGCGCCAGCCGGGTCTTCCACTTCGACCGCTGGTGGAACCCCGCCGTCGAGACCCAGGCCACCGACCGGGCCTACCGCATCGGGCAGACCAAGAACGTCCAGGTCCACGCCCTGCTGTGCTCGGGCACGGTGGAGGAAGGCATCGACGCCATGATCGACTCCAAGCGCGCCCTGGCCGAGACCGTGCTGGGCGGCGGCGAGTCCTTCCTCACCGAGCTCTCCAACGCCGACCTCCGCCGGCTCTTCGAGCTGCGCGACGACGCCGTGACGGGGGAGCCGTGAGGCCGCCTCCCCGGCGCTTCTTCCGCAGCAAGGCCCGGGCCGTCTCCGGCGGCCTGAAACTGCGCGCCGGCCGCGGCAAGGTGGGGGAGACCTGGTGGGGGCGGCGCTGGACCGCGGCGCTGGAGTCCTTCGGCTGGCAGCCCCGTCTCGAGCGCGGCAAGGTCTACGCCAAGAAGGGCCAGGTCTTGGCGGTCCGGGTAGCCCCGGGCAAGGTCCGGGCCCGCGTGCAGGGTTCCAGAGGAAAGCCCTACGAGGTGACGATAGCGCTGGCCGTCCTGGCGGCCAAGGATTGGCGCCGGGTGGCCGCGGCGGTGTCGCGCCAGGCCCTGCTCCCGGCCCAGCTGCTGGCCTTCGAGATGCCGCGCGACATCGAGGACGCCTTCCCGAAGGCCAAGCCGCTGTTCCCGGCCTCGCGCCAAGACATCGCCGCCTCCTGCACCTGCCCCGACGCCGCCAACCCCTGCAAGCACATCGCCGCCGTGCACTTCATCCTGGCCCAGGAGTTCGACCGCGACCCCTTTCTCCTGTTCACGCTGCGCGGCATCAGCCGGACGAAGCTCCTCACCCTCCTGCGCTCGTCCCGGAGCCCGGTCCGCCGCGCCGGGCCGAAGAAGGAGCCGGCCGGGGCCGACCTGTCGGGCCGCATCGAGGGCTTCTTCGCCCTGCCAAAGGAGCTGCCCGCCGGCTGGGGGCCGTCCCCCGCGCGCCTGGAGCGGGCGCCCTTGCCAGGGGCGCGGCTCAAGGAGCTCGGCGTGCCGCCGTTCTGGCGCGGCGAGCTCGACTTCGAGGAGACTTTACTGCGTTATCTCGAGGCCGCGCGGGCGCGGGCCGAGGCGCTGCTGCGCGACTGCTGATTTCGTAGTATGGAAGTGACGGCGCCCCAAGGAGACCCTATGAGCGAAGAAGCCCTGATGGCGGAACTCGAGAAGCTGAAGGCCGAGAACGCGTCGCTTAAAAAAACCAGCTCGCGCGGCATCTCGCTGAAGGTCAGCCAGAAGGGCGCCCTGTCCCTCTACGGCATGGGCCGCTTCCCCGTCACGCTCTACAAGGAGCAGTGGATCAAGATCCTCGACTCGGCCGACGCCATCAAGTCCTTCATCGCCGACAACGACGCCGAGCTCAAGGCCAAGGAATAGCCCCATGATGCGCTCCGGCAACCCCGCGCTCTCCGACGACGCCTTCCGCTCGCTGCGCGCCGAGCGCGAAGGGACGGCCATGACCGTCCAGGGCACGGTCAACAAGACCGGCTTTACCCTCCTCATCCTCATGGCGACGGCCATGTATACCTGGGAGCGCCATGCCCAGGGCCAGCCCGTCGGCGGTTTCATGCTGCTCGGCGGCCTGGGCGGCCTGGTCGTGGGCCTTATCACCGTGTTCAAGAAGACCGCGGCGCCCTACACGACGCCGCTCTACGGCGCTCTCGAGGGGCTGCTCTTGGGCGGCCTCTCGGCCACCTACGAGGCGCGCTTCCCCGGCATCGTCATGAACGCCGTGGGTCTGACCTTCGGGACGCTCTTCGCCCTGCTGTTGGCCTACAGCTCCAAGCTCATCGCCGTCACCGACAACATGCGCCTGGGCGTGGCCGCGGCCACCGGCGGCGTCATGATCCTCTATCTCATCAACATGGTGATGGGGTTCTTCGGCGTGCAGATCCCGTTCATCCACTCCAACGGTCCCATGGGCATCCTCTTCAGCCTCTTCGTGGTCGGCCTGGCGGCCTTCAACCTCGTGATGGACTTCGACTTCATCGAGCGCGGGGCGGACTCCGGCGCGCCCAAGTACATGGAGTGGTACGGGGCCTTCGGCCTCATCGTCACGCTGGTCTGGCTCTATCTCGAGATGCTGCGGCTTCTGGCCAAGCTGCAGTCCCGCCGGAACTGAGCCCGGGCTCGGCTGGTCAGCGCAGCAGGATCAGCTCGGGCACGGCGTCGCGGGCCGCCCACAGCAGGGCGTTCTGTCCGTACTTGCGCGCCAGGCGCTTGGCGGCCTCGCGCTCGAGGCCGAGGACAAGCAGGCTCTCCTCGCCGGCCCAGCCCTGCCTACCCTCGCCGAAGCCGGGCAGGACCGGGCAGTCCGCCGCCTCCAGGTCGGCTTTTAGGGCGGCCAGGGCCTTCGCGTTGAGCCCAGCCGACGTGGGTTCCCCTAGAGGGTTGCTGGCGGTGATGAACGCTGCGCAGGCATGGCGCGAGGACTTGAGGAGGGCGGCCAACTCCTTGGAGGCAGTCCCGACGCGCAGGACGAAGCGCCCCTTGGGACCCTTCACGGCGTAATCCGTCTCTCGGTAGAACGCGAGCAGCTTGGGCGGCAGTCGGCTGGCCATGCCTGATGTTAGAATATCCCCGTGAAACGTGCCGCCCTCCTGGTCCTCGTCGTCGCGCTGTCTTCGGCATGCGCCGGCCGCCAGCGCTACAAGCCCTACCGGTCGCTCCTCGCCGGCCGAAAGATAACCCGCAGCCTGGTCTGGGAAGGCCCCGATGGCCCGAAGCCGTTCAAGGAGTGGACCTCGCTCCAGAAGGTCGACCTCGACCATGCCCTGGAGTTTCGCGACGGAGGCGGCGGGTCGGACTTGAAAGGCCCGCCTTGGCCGATGGACGACACCGGGCGGGGCTCTATCTCCGACGAGCATGCCTGGAAGGTGTACGTCGCCCACGCCGCCCATAGCCTCTGGCTCGAGCGGCAAGAGGCCGTGGGCTGGTCGCTCAAGGACATGGACGCCGACGAACGCGCGCACCTGCTCGACTCGCGCACGCTGTTCGCGCGCCAGCCCGACGGCGGGTACCGTTTCCTGACCACCCTCATGGGGGACGCCAGCGCCTGGAACCCGCGGGTCACCTACGGCTTCTTGAAGGATAAGTGGCTCATCGCCGAGACGCCCGAGGCCATGGTCTACGCGCTGACCGATTGGATGCGCCGCGAGGTCCGTGACGGCACGGGCTCCGACCTAAGGTCCCTCTACGGCTACAAAGGGCCGGTCCCCGTGGAGAGCATCCTCTTCCCGAAAGACGACGGCCGTCCCGAGCGCTGGCGCTACGTGCCGGGCTGCTTGGGCGCCCTGGGCTTCTACAACGGCGTCCTGCGGGCGCTGAACATCCCGGTGGCCAACGCCTCCATAGGGAGAGCCGTGCCGGCCCGCGTTCCCGACGGCGGGGATCGTCCTCAAGGACGGGAAAGACGCGCTGGGGCCCGCGGACAAGCGCGGGACGCGGGAGCTGTTCGCTCCGTTACCTTAGTCGAACTTCAGCGTGTAGTTGAAGCGGAGCGAGTCGTTGTTGAAGCGGCCTTCGCGCAGGCCGAGCACAGCCTCGGCGCTCCAGCGCTGGCCCAGGCCAAGGCCGATGCTGGCAAGACGGCCGTTGCCGCCGGCCACGATGTCGTTGAGGGATTGGCCCGACGGGGTCCCCAGGTTGAGGCGCCACATCCGGTAGCGATGGCTGAGGCTCATGCCTTGGAGATAGACCATAGCGCCTTCCGCCACGCCCGCCGCGGCCTTGAGCTCGGGCCCCCAGGACGAGCGGTCGTTGATGAAAGCCTGGGCCGATCTCACCTCGTCTTGCTCCACGCCCCAGCCTTTGACCGCGTCGACCATCATGTCGAGGGCCTGGTCGCGGCTCAGGGCTCCCGCCGTTTGAGCGCCGGCCGGGGAGGCCGCGAGCAGGAGGCCGAGGAGCGCGGTCAGTCTCATACGGAAGAGGGTAACCGTCGCCGGTTACAATTTTGTTTACGGCGAGGAAGGATTCTCTATTTCTTGAGGAGGGGGGCGAGGAGCGGGCTCTTCTGGAGCCAGTCGGCCTTGGGCAGGCCGCCGCCGCGCTTGGCCTGGGCTTCCTTGAGGACCAAAGAAGCCGCCAGGCAGGCCACCGCCAGCCCCTCGTCGCCGAAGCGCTCCTCGTCGATCATGCCGCTGAGCGAGTAGCCGTTGAAGCTCGGCGTGAAGTTGAGGCTGGCATCCATCGAATGCAGCGAAAGCGACGGGGGACGGTTCGGGTCGTTGGCCGGGCCGCTCGCGCTGAGCGTGAAATGGACCCGGCGCGGCGACGGCCGGTACATCGTGGCGTTGACGCTCATGCCGCCGCCCCAGCGCGAGATGCCGCCGGACACCGAGCCGCCCGAGATCGACCAGGAGCTCGGGCCGCCGAACATCGAGCCGCTGATGGGACGGCCGCTGAAATGGACCGAGTTGGCCATGGCGGAGATGTTGAGCCAGAGCCGGCCCTGGTGGTCTGAGACGTCCCAGCGGTCGCGCAGCGAGCCGCGTACCGAGGCGCTGACGTAGCGGCGGCCCTGGACCACCGGCCCGGCCGTCGGGGCCGCGCCTCGGAGCAGCGGCTGAGGGAGGCTCGGGGCGACGGCGGCGCCGACGTTGGAGGACAGCACGAGGGCGGCGAGCAGGAGTCTGTTCATGGCCCGATTATACCCCAAAGGCCCAGCCATCCAGCAGGCCCTTAGGCCTGAATGATATTTGAACAAACGGTCTTGGGTCTGGCGAACGCGACGTTCGTCGGCTAGAGTTAGGCATGCGATCAGCCACGCTCCTCGTCGTCCTCGCCGCCGCTCTCCCCGCCCAAGCCCGCCAGGAGTTCCTGCCGCTGACCTCGCCCGGCTTCATCTCCGACCGGCCGGACTCCCGCTCCGCCTTCGGCTTCGGCGGGGGCTACGCCAGCTATGACGGCAAGGGCCACTCGCTGTCCGGGCCGGTCTTCTTCTGGACCCTCCGGCAGGGGATCGGCAAAGAGTGGGCGCTCTTCCTCGGCTCCGACGCGGCCATCATGTCCGGCACCTCCGACGGCGGTCCCGCCGGGCGGATCGACATGTCGGTGGCGGGGGGCAGCGTGCGCGGCATGGCCGGAAAGGCCTACGCGGTCGGGGCGAGCAAGCTCACGCTGGCCTTCGGCCTCGTGGCGCCGTTCACCATCGCGAACTACCCGGCCTCGTTCAACGTCCTGACGGCGGGCAAGCGCTCCAGCTTCACCCCCGATACCGCGATCGCCCTGGGGTTAGGGGTGCCGATCACGTTGGTCGCGGAGGTGCCGCTGGGCCAGTCCTGGACCCTCAGGCCGCACGGCCTGTCCACGTTGTGGCCGGGGACGGGGATCTTCTACGCCTATAAGTTCCTCGGGCCGTTCACGCCGAGGAGGACCGAAGGGGTCGGGCCGTACCTCACGCTGGAGGGCGGCCTGGCGGCCTTCCATCGCTCGGGGCTGGGCGTCACCTCGCGCCTGCAGTGGACGACCTCGGCGGGGAATACGGCCGCCACGCGCGGGGCGTCGGTAGGGCTGGCCTACGAGTTCGGGTTCGGAACCCGAATGTAAAACTCGAGTACCTGATCAGAAGTTTCTGGCGCAATCCTAACAATTCCGGCTAAACTCCCAGCGATGGCCGACAACGCCCCGCCGGACGCCGCCGACCCGACCAAGGTCGACAGGTTCCGCCTGGCCGCGGCCCTGGTCGTCCTCGGCGCCCTGGCCGCGCTTGGGGTCGTCCGCTACAAGCGCACGGTGGTGAGCTTCGAGGACTTCAACGTCCGGACCGACGTCGTCCTCGACCACGGTCCGCGCCTGACGCTCGAAGGCCGGCCGGGCGACCATCTGCGCCGCAGTCTCACGGCGATCAGGCCCGGCAAGCACCTCCTCTATTACGACGTCAGCAGCGTGACGCGCTACTACGCCCCCATCGTGGTCAAGCGCGGAGAGAACACCCTGCGCCCGCGCTTCACCTACCACGCTATGCCGGGCACCGAGCGCAACGTCTCCCACGAGAAGGGCGCCAAGAACGACGCGCAGTTCTTCGAGACCCTGCCCTACGCCACCTACGCCGCCGACGGGACGCGCCTCGAGCGCAAGGCCGAGGTAACCCTGCGCATCCGCTCCGCGCCCGAGGACAAGGGCAAGGCGCGCTGGTCCGTGTCGTGGAAGGTGGTGCTCGACGGCCAGGCCGTCGTCGAGAAGACCGAGGAGTTCGTCCACTCCGGCAAGGACGGTTCCGACGTCGTCGAGACCGTCGGCTGGCAGGACGACCGGCACTACTGGCGCCAGCGCTCCTTCGTGTCCCCGATGTCGATCCAGACCGCGGTCGACAGCGCCTACATCGAATACAAATAGGGCATAATAGCGCCCATGAACTATCTCTTTGCGAAGAAGCCTCTGGCCATGCTGCTGGAGGAGATGAAGCACGAGAACCGCCTCAAGCGCGTGCTGGGCCCCGTCCAGCTCTCCAGCCTCGGCATCGGCGCCATCATCGGCACCGGCATCTTCGTTTTGACCGGGGTGGCCGCCCATGACAAGGCCGGCCCCGCGCTCATCGTCTCCTTCATCGTGGCCGGCATCGCCTGCATCTTCGCGGCGCTCTGCTACGCCGAATTCGCCTCGATGGTGCCGGTGGCGGGCTCCGCCTACACCTACGCCTACGCCACCTTGGGCGAGCTCTTCGCCTGGATCATCGGCTGGGACCTGGTCCTCGAGTATACCGTGGCCTCGGCCACCGTGGCTCACGGCTGGTCGCACTATTTTCAGGACTTCATAGGTATATTCGGGATGCAGATACCAAAAGTGCTGACCAACGCCCCCTTCGACTTCAACCCCGCCACCGGCCTGATCTCGGCCACCGGGACCTGGTTCGACCTGCCGGCCATCCTGATCGCGCTCCTGGTCACGGTCGTCCTCGTCAAGGGCATCGAGGAGAGCGTCAAATTCAACACCGCGATGGTGATCTTGAAGGTCGCCGTCGTCTTATTCGTCATCGTCGTCGGCGCCTTCTACGTGAAGCCCGAGAACTGGACCCCCTTCGCGCCCTACGGCTGGGGCGGCATCAGCTTCTTCGGCAAGACCATCTGGGGCCAGACCGGGGCCGGCGGCGAGCCGCTGGGCATCCTCGCCGGCTCGGCGATGATCTTCTTCGCCTACATCGGCTTCGACTCGGTCTCCACGCACGCCGAGGAGGCCAAGAACCCCCAGCGCGACGTGCCGATCGGCATCATCGCCTCGCTGATCATCTGCACCGTGCTCTACATCGCGGTGTCGGCGGTGCTGACCTGGATGGTGCCCTACGACAAGATCAACATCGACGCCCCGGTCTCCGACGCCTTCCGGCAGGTCGGCCTGCCCTGGGCGCAGTTTCTGATCTCGGCGGCGGCGCTGGCCGGCATCACCTCGGTGCTGCTCGTCATGATGCTGAGCCAGCCGCGCGTGTTCCTAGCCATGGCGCGCGACGGCCTGGTCCCGCAGAGCTTCTTCGGGGCGGTGCACGAGAAGTTCCGCACCCCCTACAAGTCGACCATCCTGACCGGCGTGGTCGTGGCGCTTCTCGGAGCGCTCGTGCCGCTGCGCATACTCGCCGAGCTCGTCAACATCGGCACCCTGCTGGCCTTCGTCATCGTCTGCGCGGCCGTCCTCATCATGCGCAGGACTAATCCCGAGGCCGAGCGGCCGTTCCGGGTCCCGTTCTCACCGGCACTGCCGGTCGCGGGAATCCTGCTCTGCCTGCTGCTCATGTTCTCGCTGCCGGTGGAGAACTGGGTGCGCTTGGCGGTATGGCTGGGGCTGGGCTTCGTGATCTACTTCTCCTACGGCCGCCACCACAGCGTGCTCGCTAAAGAGCGCGCGGCCGGCAAGGCGTAAGCCCGTCTAGACGCCTATATCCTCGTTCCAGAGCGCGGGCTTGGCGGCGATGAATTCCCGCATGAGCCGGACGCACTCCGCGTCGTCGACGACGCGCAGGTCCACGCCGCGCGAGCGCGAGTAGTCCTCCGGGCCCTTGAAGGTCCGGTTCTCCCCGACGACGACCCGCGGGATCTTGTAGAGGAGCAGAGCGCCCGTGCACATGTCGCAGGGCGATAGGGTGGAGTAGAGGGCGGCGCGCGCGTAGTCCGCGGCCTTGAGCCGTCCGGCGTTCTCCAGGCAGTCCATCTCGGCGTGGAGCACGGCGCTGCCCTTCTGGACCCGCCGGTTGTGGCCGCGCCCGACCACCTTGCCGTCGATGACCAGGGCGGAGCCGATCGGGATGCCTCCCTCGGCGAGGCCGGCGCGGGCCTCCGCCACGGCGGCTTCGAGTCCCGGGTCCCGGGCGCTCAAGGCTTGAACGTGATGGTGAGGCGGCAGTCGACCTTCACGCCGCAGACGTCGGGGAGGCCGGGCAAGAACGGCTCCTGGCAGACCGCGGCGCCGGTGGCCGCGGGATTCTTCGCCTCGACGGCGGCGGTGACCATGGCGGCCAAGTCGAAGACGCCGCGGCCGCAGCGGCCGGGACAGCCCAGCGTCAGCTCGCAGCCCTGGTCAGCGGAGATGTCGCGCGTGGAGCGCTCGACGGAGCCGTCCTGAGGGGCGGTGACGGTCAGTTCCAGGATCAGCCGGTCGACGGCGGGGAAGCGCTCGCCCAGGGACGTCGAACGGGAGCGGGTCTCGGCCTCCTGGCCGCGGCGGACCTTCTCCTCGTTCTTGTTGGGTCCGTGCGCGATGCGTCGTTTTCGATACTGGGCCATGGACAAGTTTAGCAATATACTTAGGACATGGCGGAGGAAGAGGGGACGTTCGTGGGCGGGGGGCGCTTGCGCGTCGACCGTAAGGCCGCCCTGGCGAAGCTGGCGGCCTTCCAGCTCGGCGAGCGCGACCTGTTCGTGCCCTGGGTGCGCTGCGCCGAGCTCTCCGGCGCCAAGCGGCTCGACGTCTCGGTGACGGGCCGCTCCCTGCGCGTCGAGTTCGACGGCGCGGGCTTCACCGCCGACGAGCTCGCCGACCCGTTCCAGGCTCTGTTCGACGACTCCGACGCCCCGCGGCGGCTGGGACAACTGGCCGCCGCCCTGCTCGGCGTCTCCCGCCTGCCGGTGAAGACCCTGCGCCTGTGCTCGGGCGACGGAAAGCGGGGAGCGGTCTTCGCGGGCAAGGATCTCGAGGCGCTCACGCCTCTGCCGGAACTCTGGACGCCGGCGGCCACCGCGCTGAGCGTCGAGCTCAAGGCCGGGGCGGTCGTCGACGTGGAGCGCGCCGCGCTGGCCCTCGAGGGGCGCCTCGTGCTCGGGAAGACGGCGGTGTCGGTCAACGGGAAAGTCCTCGAGGCTGAGAGAGTCCGCGGCGGGCTCTATGAGCTCGGCGGCCTGCGCGCCCTGCTGCTGGCGGCGGAGGACCCGTTCCGCGAGATGAGCCGGCTGCGCCTGGTCGTCGACGGCGTCGCGGCGCAGACCATCGAGCTCGCCACGCCCTGGGGACCGGTCGACGCCGTCCTCACGGGGCCGGACCTGCCGCTCGACGCCTCGCTGTCGCGGGTCGTGGAGGGGAAAGCCTTGGCCCCCGCCTTGGAGGCCCTCCACGCCAAGATGCGCGACTTCGCCGGGAGCATGGCGAAGGTCCAGGCCCGCGAGGCCACGCAGACCCGCCGCCTGCTCCTGGACTCCTCATTAAGGGGGGTCTGGGGCGGAGAGGCCCGGCCGGCCTCCCGGAAAGGTCCGCTCGAGGCTTTCCTCGACCGGTTGGGCCTGGGCCGCGGCGTAGGTCTGGCGCGCGACGAGAGCATCCTCGAGGAGGCCGTCCTGCGCACGCGCTGGCTGCGCGCCGCCTGCAAGGGCCGCCTGGTCGACTACGAGAAGGAGGACGACGACCCGGTGCGGAAGGCGCTCTGGAACGTGCCGCTCTTCCTGACCGCGGCCGGGGGGTGGTTCAGCAGGCGCGGCCTCAAGGAGTGCATCAGCCAGTGCGGCACGGTATACCTCTCCAAGAACCAAGGCGGCGTCTTCACGGCCTATCTGCACCAGACCGCGGCCGGGCGCAAGAGCGCGATGCTGAGAGGGGATCAGGTGGTCTGGGCGCCCGCCCCGCGCGACTTAGACGACTTGGTCGCCTTGATGGGAGAGCCCTACGTGACGCCGCTCGACTAGCGGCCGATCCCGATCACGCCGCCGGACTGGTCGACGTTGTGGGCTTTGCTGGGGTCCAGCGTGATGCGGTTGACGTCGATGGGGGTGCTCAGCGGGTCGCCCGCCTTTTCGATGCGCGCGACCCCGGCGGGGCCGCCGGCCGCCGGCACGTTGTTGAGCTGGACGCCGGGTCCGGTGTCGGGCATCTCGGCGTGGGGCACCGGACCCTCGGATTTCCCGTCCTTTCCCTTGGGGGCCTCGCCGGTCTTGGCCGCCAGCTTCTTCTTGAGCGGCCCTTGGTCGGTGCCGAGCACGCCGCCCGCGATGTCGCCGACCTCGGGGATGTCGTCCCCGTAGCCTCCCGACTCGGCCTTGAACCGGCTCGTGAAGCGGCCCTCGCCGGAGGGGACGTCTTGCGGCAGATCCCTCTGCGCGGTGGAGGTCACGGTCCGGCTCTTGAAATCCGACATCTGAGCCCACGACTCGACGGGGTTCCGATTGGCCGCCATCGGGGCGCGGGCGGGCGCCGCCGGCCTCCTGGCGGGCGCGGGTTCCGGCGTCGTCTGCCGCGCCACGGGCGGCGGCGCGGCGGGGAGCGGCTCGATGGGAAGGGAAGTGGTGTGATAGGACGACGGCGACGGCGCGGCCTGCGCGAACGGTGAGAGCGGGGCGGGCGAGGCCGGCCGCGACGCGGCGTCGGGCTCGGGGGCCGTCCGGGCCGCCTCGAAGGACGGGCGGGCGGCGGCGGGCGAGCCGTCGCGCATAAGGACGACGGCGGCCCCGATCACGACGGCCGCGCCGAGGAGGCCCGTCATGGTCATGGCCGCTACGACCTGGGCGGACGAGAATCCGCTGGCCTCGCTGAGGCCGTCCACGAAGACCTTGAGTCCGTAGACGATGGTCCCGTACTTCTTCTTCGCGGGGTCGGAGCCCAATCTCCGAACCCCGATCTGCGGGAACTCGGCCATATCCCGAGTATAGGCCCCAAAATCGCCGCCCGCAAGGGGACCTTCCCGCCTCAGCGGCCCGAGGGGGGCGGGGGGGTGCCGTCCAGTTCTCGGAAATGGGCCGCCACGGCCGCCACCCATTCCAGCATGGTCCGGCGGTCGGCCTCCGGGATGGCGCGGGCGCGGGCGATCATCGAGGCGGGGTAGCGCCGCCGGTCCCCGGGCAGGCGTTCGGCGTCCCAGGCGTCGAGGTTGTTGAGGAGGCTGCTGATCTGACCCGCAAAGGTGCGCGGGCTCTTCGGGACTCCGTTGCCATCGTGCATGATATAGGCGCTTTGGTTGCCGCTGTCATGACAGCTGATGCAGCGCGCGGCGACCAAGATGCGCCCTACGGCCACCGTCTGGCGCTGGATGGGCGTCAGCCGCGACCCGTCGCCCACCTCCTCGGGCAGGAGAGCGGCGTCGGCCGGCTCGGTGCGATAGGGCTGGACGCTGAGCTCGTTCTGGTAGCTGCTCCAGACCAGGCGCACCTGAGGGTCGGCGAAGCGGCGGGCGGAGACGTCCCCGCGGGCGATACGGCCTTCGCGCACATCAGCCTCCCACTCCAGCCGCTGGAACACGGCCCCGGCGCGGCCCTCCAGCTGTTCCGTGCCGCGGTCTTCCCCCGTTCCGCGAAAGACGATGCCGAGCCCGCCGCGATAGGCAGCGTCGGGCCGCGCCGGGATGGCGCCGAGGTCGATGTCGGCCGAAAGGACGCTGCCGCGCTTTTGCGCGGCGGTCGAGGCCTCCGTCACGCCCGGGGGATAGCGGAACGCCAGCCGGACCGGCGCGGGAGCGGCTCCGGAGAAGGCGTTGGTCGTCACCTCGAGCTGGAAGGCGCGGCCGGACTCGACATGGCGTCCGGTCACCATGACGGCCCTCCAGATGAGCCGGGCCTGCCAGCCGCCCCCGCGCTCGGGGGTCAACTGGAGCGTAGCGCTGATGCGGGCCACCTCGTAAGGCTCGCCGGAGCTCCCTCCGTTCTGGAAGCGGTCGTCGTTGGGGCGGCTGTAGACGTTGGTGAAGACGATGGGGGTAAGGGCCGCCTCCTGGCTGGTCGCCTGGGCCTTGCGGCCGACCCGCCGCATCTTGTCGCGCAGGCCGGCGAACTCGGGGTTTTCGGTGAACGGCTCTTGCGCCGATGCAGGGCCGATCAGGCCTGAAAGGAGCGTCAGCCCCGCCGCGACGATGACTCCAATGAATGAATATCGATGCGCCGCCATACCCACCTCCGGGTCCTGAACCGGCCCCCCCGGCCCGGTGCTTAAGTTTGGCACCTCTCGGCGGGGCGGACGAGTGACGGAGGGGAAGGCGCCGGGTAGGTCCTCGGACCCACTTAGGTAGTGGGTCTAACGGTCTCTACTTGCGGCGCGCGGAGGAGCGCTTGGGCCGGTAGCCCTTCTTGGGGTTGTCGACCGTGTGGACGTGGTCGGCGGCGTCCTTGGCGGCGCTCTCGCGGCGGGCGCGCAGGGCGGCCATCGGGGGGGTTTTGGAGATGAGGCAGTCGCAGCCGTCGCCGATGAGGTCGCGGCGCTGGGCCTTTACCAAGGCGTCGTGGACCTCGAAGTAGTTCTCGGGCTTGAAGAACTGCAGAAGGGCGCGCTGGAGGCGGCGGTCGCGCAGGTTCTTGGCTATGGGGATCTCGGCGCCGGTCATGGGGTCTTTGCCGGTGTAGTACATCGCCGTGGCCACGTCGAAGGGGGCGGGGATGAAGTCCTGGACCTGGTCGGGCTTGTAGCCGTTGCGCTTGAGGAACACGGCCAGCTCGATCATCGACTTGAGCGTGGAGCCCGGGTGGCTGGCGATGAAGTAGGGCACCAGGTACTGCTTCTTGCCGGCCTTCTTGTTCTCGGCCTCGAACTGGGCCGCGAAGTCCTCGAAGGTGTCGTGGGTGGGCTTCTTCATCGCGTTGAGGACCTTGGGGTCGGTGTGCTCGGGGGCCACCTTGAGCCGGCCGCCGATGTGGTGGGCGGTCAGCTCCGACATGTACTCGGGCGAGAGCCGGGCCAGATCCATGCGGATGCCGCTGGCGACCAGGACCTTCTTGATCCCCGGGACCTGGCGCGATTCTTTCATGAGCTCGAGGAGCGGGCCGTGGCTCGTGCCGAGGAACTTGCAGACCGTGGGATGCACGCAGGAGAGCCGCCGGCAGATCTTCTCGACTTCGGGCTCCGCGCAGCGCATCTCGTACATGTTCGCCGTGGGGCCGCCGATGTCGGAGACCGTGCCCTTGAACTCGGGGTCGGCCGCCATCAGGTTGAGCTCGGCCAGGACGCTTTCCTTGGACCGCGACTGGATGATGCGGCCCTGGTGGGTGGTGATCGAGCAGAAGGTGCAGCCCCCGAAGCAGCCGCGCATGATGGTCACCGAGTCGCGGATGATCTCCATGGCCGGGATGGGCTCGCGGTAGGCCGGGTGCGGCCGGCGCGCGTAGGGCAGGCCGTAGTAGAAGTCCATGCGCTCCTGGGAGACCGGCAGCTGGGGCGGGGTCTGGACCACGGCGCGGCGGGCGTGGTATTGGACGATGGTCTTCGCGTTGAAGGGGTTGGTCTCATGGTGGATGGCGGCGGTGGCCTTGAGGAACTTGTCCTTGTCGGCCTTCACGTCCTCGAAGGAGGGGATGTGGCGCACGTCGGGGCCCGGGGCCGGCGGCGTCTCGCTGGCGCCCAGGGCGTAGGCCACCCCGCGCAGGTCGCGGAGGTCCTTGACGGTCTTGCCCGCCTGGAGCCGCCGGGCGATCTCGACGATGTTCTCCTCGCCCATCCCGTAGGCCACCAGGTCCGCCTTCGAGTCCAGCAGGATCGACGGCTTGACCGTGTCGCTCCAGTAGTCGTAATGGGCCAGGCGCCTCAGCGAGGCCTCGACACCCCCCGCGATGACCGGCACGCCGGGGTAGGCCTCGCGGGCGCGCTGGCAGTACGGGATCGTGGCGCGGTCGGGCCGCAGGCCGATCTTCCCGCCCGGGGAGTAGGCGTCGTCGTTGCGGACCTTGCGGTTGGCCGTATAGTGGTTGATCATCGAGTCCATGTTCCCCGCGCTGACCGCGAAGAACAGCCGGGGACGGCCGAAGCTCCGCCAGGGCTCGGCGGAACGCCAGTCGGGCTGGGACAAGAGCGCCACCCGGAAGCCGGCTTCCTCCAGCACCCGGCCCAAAAGGGCCATGGCGAAGGAGTAATGGTCGATATAGGCGTCGCCGGTGACGAAGACGATGTCGACAGCGTCCCAACCGCGCGCCTCCATGTCGGCGCGGGTCAGGACCAGGAAACGGGCGTCGTCGGACTTCATAAAGGAGGGTTACTTGTACGGCCAGGCGCCGTCGTAGCAGTACTGGACCGGAAGGTCGCGGTCCGAGCCGTGGACTCGACCCCTGCCATTAATGATAGCGCGTTTTCGGGCGCGTACGTCGGCTACGAAGCGCCGGCGCACGTGGCGCAGGCGCAGCTCGAGCAGCTTCTCGAGCTTGGCGGTGACCGAGGCCGAGGGGTTGGCGGCGACATAGTCGTCGTACTCGGTCAGGTCGATGGGGTGGAGGCCGCCGTTCTGGACCACCACGTCGAAGAGCATGAGGTAGGCCCGCAGTTCCCGGATCCCGATGCGGCTCTCGTAGCCCACCGCCTTCTCATGAAGGCTGACCGCCTCGGCGACCTGCAGGGAGACGTACTCCGGGGTGAGCGCCAGGGCGACCAGTTCGGCCTTCCAGGCCGGGTCGAAGGCCGCGCCGGCGTAAAGGTTGGCCTTGGCCCAGTCGACGCTGGCCCCGTCGCCCGGCGAGGCCAGGATGACGCCCCCCGAAGGCGGCTGGTCGAGCCGGGAGTAGTGCGCGGGGCGGGGAGGCCCCATGGCCGTCTCCCACTGGGTCAGCATGCCGAGCAGGGAGGCCCGGTGCGGCGCCGAGAAGCCCGCGGAGAGGACGCCGGGGTGGTCGTCGCGCATCTTGAGGAGGAGGGGCTGCAGGGTGCCTTGCCCGAGGTTTTGGTTGAGCAGGCCCAGGCTCAGGCCCTGGCCGTCGAAGTTGTCGGTGATGTTGCCCCAGCCGGCGGCGCCCTCGAAGCTGCCCGTGATGTTGAGCGCCGAGGGCAGGGCCAGCTTGTCCTCGGCCGAGAACGAGGCCGGCCAGGTGACGTTCGAGAAGTCGAGGCCCGAGCAGAGCGCGGGGGCGGCGTGGACGGCGGGGGCGGGGCGGGCCTGGAGCGTGAACGGCGGCATGGTCAGGACGCGGGCGGCGCCGAAGACGGCCTCGGAACGGAAACGGTCGGCCTCCACGGGGGCGGCGGCTTGCGCGGCGGAGCTGAGGAGGAGGAGCGCGGCGAGCGGATTCAGAACACGATGCCGCACATCTTCGACTTGCGGTCGTGCTGGCGATGGCGGCGGGGGGCGGCGGCCTTGAGCGTCTCGGGACGGCTTTGCTCGAACCAAACGCTCTTCGAGCGCGGAAAGCGGTCGGTGATCGCGGGTCTGGCTAAGTTCGTCGTCGAGCAGGGCACGGGGAACCTCTCTTGCTACGATTCTATCATAACCGGAGGTCGGGGTACGGAATAGGAGCTTTTGGACCTCCTCTGGGCAGGCCTAAGGGCCTAGGTCGTTCCGATTTCGTCCCGGAGCAGGGCGGAGACCTCGTCGCCCAGCGCCCGGATTCCGGAGCCGGTGTCGGCGCTGACCCAGCCCAAAGCCGCCTCCGAGACGCCCAAGGCGGCGGCCCATTCGCGCTTCTGCTGGACCGTGCGCCCGGCCTTCACCTGGTCGCTCTTGGTGGCCACGGGGCGCCACGGCAGGCGGTGGGACTGCAGCCAGTCGGCCATCTCCAGGTCGAGCTTGGTCGGCCCGACCTTCGCGTCCACCAACAGGAAGACCATGCGCAGGGACGGCCGCTTGGACAGGTAGGCCTCGATCATCGGGCCCCAGCCCGCCCGCTCGGCCTTCGGGCCGGCGGCGAAGCCGTAGCCGGGCAGGTCGACCAGCCAACGGTCCTTGCCGACCAAAAAGACGTTGATGAGGCGGGTGCGCCCCGGGGTGCTCGACACCCGGGCCAGGTCCTTGCGGCAGAGCGCGTTGAGCAGGGTGCTCTTGCCCACGTTGGAGCGTCCCACGAAGGTGACCTCGGCGACGCAGGGGGGGAGGCGCTCGGGGGCCGACTCGCTGAGCAGGAACTTGACGTCGTCTAAGAGCGTCCTCACTCGTAGCCCCGCACCCGGCCGCGGCCGCCCTTGACGTCGGCGCGGCGGCGCTTGGCCTCGACGGTGATCTTCTTGGAGTTCCGGGAACGGCCGCGCTTGGAGCGGCGGGCCTTCTCGGCGGCGTGGCGGATGCGCGCGGCCTCGTCGCGGACCCGGGCCTCGAGGCGCTCGGCCAGACGCAGGCGGGCCAGGCGGCGGTTGTCGGCCTGGGAGCGCTCGTCCTGGCAGCGCACCCATATCCCGGTGGGCTTATGAAGGAGGTAGACGGCGGTCTCGACCTTGTTGACGTTCTGGCCGCCGGCGCCTCCCGAGCGCGTGAAGGTCTCGACCAGGTCGCCGGGACGCACGCCCAGCTTGGCCAGGCGCTGGTCGGCGGCGTTGCTCTCCATGACGGAGTGATGATAGCACCCCCCGGCCGTTCTGTAATACTCTTGGGTCGAGATGCGAAGTAGAATGCACGGCCCCGACATGGATGAGAGCCAGGTCCAGGAGTTCGAAGCCTTCTATGAGCGGTCTTTCGCAAAGGTCTACAACTACGCCCGCCACCGCACCGGCTCGGGCACCGAAGCCGACGAGCTGGTCTCGGAGGTCTTCACGCGGGCCCTGGAGGGCTGGCACCGCTACGACCCGGCGGCCGGGGAGCGCGGGGCCTGGCTGTTCGGGATCGCCCGCAACGCCGCGGCCGACCGCTTCCGCCGTCTGCGCCGGCGCCTCTTGGGAGGCCTGCTCGAGCTCTTCGACACCCCGGACCCGGGCCCGAGGCCGCCGGAGGCCGCCGCGCGTTCCGAGGATGAACGCCGCCTCCAGGCGGCCCTGGCCGCTCTCGACGAGCGCGCCCGGGACATCGTCTGCCTGCGCTACTACGCCGATATGACCAACCGCGCCATCGCCGGCCTCATCGGTCTTACGGAGGGCAACGTGGCCGTCATCTTGTTTAGGAGCCTCAAGACCCTGCGGCGGAGCTTGGGCGAGGAGGGCAGCCATGCCGGATGACGAGAGCGAGGACGTCGAGACGGGAAAGCTGCTGGCCGCCTCCGACCTGAGCCGTGAGAGCCGGGTCAGGGAGTCCTTGAAGCGGCGCCTCGTGGAGTCGGCTCGCGGCCGCTCCCGGTTCCGCCCGGCGCCGCCTCTGTTGTGGGCGGCGGGGCTGGCTGGGGTCCTGGTCGTGCTCTATGCCGCGATGCCCGTCTCGGCCACGCTGCGCACGTTCTTCTCGCGCTGGTTCGTGGGGCCCCGGACCGAGGTCGGGAGCTTCGTGCCCGAGCGCATCGCCACGGCCGAGGCCCGGCCGCGGACCTGGGTGGTGCAGACCACGATCGGGAACTTCAGCGGCGACGTCCCCGTGGGGGCGGCGGCCGACCTGCGCTTCCACGACGGCCTGGACGGAGCCCGGTCGGCGATGCCTGGGCTCTACGCGCCGCGCTGGGTGCCGGCCGGCTACGCGTTCGAGAGCGCCGTCCTGACGCCGTTGGGCGGGGCCATCTTCGTCTACCTCCATGGCGGGACGGAGCTCGTGGTCTATCAGACCCCCAGCCGCGTCCGTCACGTCGTCGCGGCGGAGGCCCGGCGCGTGCGGGTGGCCGGGACGCCCGCGGCCTGGGTGGACGGCGGCTACGGGCTGGTCTGGGAGAAGGACGGGATGTCGTTTAACGTCGGCGGCCGGACGCTGGTTCTCGAGGACGCGCTCAGGCTGGCCGAGTCCCTGCGCAAGGAGGCCTTGTGAGGATGCTGACCCTATTGCTGTCCCTGCTGTGTGCCGTGGCGGCGCCGGCGCGCGCCGATGACGACTTCCGCAGCCCGGACGGCTGGCGCAAGCGCCTCAAGATCGAGGGACAGGGCGGCGCCGCGGCCAAGCTCCTAGACGCGAAGTACGACGGCGTCGCCGACAAGACGACGTTCCGCGGCGTGTTCGACAGCATGGAGAAGACCCACGGGCTGCGCTTCGTCTTCGACAAGGACGTGGACCTGTCCCGGGAGCATGACTCCTCCCATGCGCTCGGCATGCCGTTGGGGAAGTTCCTGCTCTGGCTCGCGCGCTGGAACGACATCGCCTACCGTTGGGAAGACGGGGCGATCCGCGTCAGCCGCCGGCCGTTCTGGGAGCACGACCTGAACGTGGACGGGATCGACGACGGCTTCCGCAAGCGGCTCCGGGAAACGGTCTCGATCAAGGCCGAGGGCACGCCGCCCGCCGCCGTCATCGAGGAGGCGGGGCGCCTCAAGGGCTTCTCGGTCCGGATCGGCACGTCCCTGGCCAAGCCCAAGCGGCAGATGGACGGGGAGATGGTCGACTATCCGGTCGGAAAGCTCCTGTGGGACATCCAGGGCAGCTTCGACGTCGCCTACCGCTGGGAGAAGGGGGTCCTCTGGGCCGAGGCGCCGGAACTCGGGGCCAACGGCATGGGCATGTCGATATCGAGCAAGATGAAGGCCGTGCCGGCCAAGCCGGCCGGGCCCGCGGACCCCTTGGACAAGCCGCTCTTCCCCGGTTTCCTCGACGCCGACATCGCGGAGGTCGCCGGCCGCCTGTCGACGAAGACCGGGCTGCGCTTCGAGCTCGACCCCGCCCTGGCGGGGGAGCGCCTGTCGATCGCCTTCGGAGGGGCGGCTGTGCGCGACTATCTGGCCGTCCTCCACGACCTGCACGGGATCGGCCATCTCCGCCGCCCCGACGGCGCCGTCGAGCTCGCGCGCCGCCATCATAAGAAGGAGGTCCGGCTGCTGGCACCCGCGCCGGCCCTCGCCCCCGACCCTCGGGCGGCGCCCAAGATCGAGGGGAAGGCCGGCAAGACCGCGGCGCTCCTCGAGAAGAAGCCGACGCTGGCCGCCAAAGCTTCTCCCATGCCGGAGCTCTTCGCCGGCCTGGGGCGCCAGAGCGGGCTCGACTTCCGCCTCGACGCGGCGGCGGGGAAGGCCGGCACGGTGACGGGCCGCTACGAGGGGGCGGCGCTCGGGCGGATCCTGGCCCAGCTGGCCGGGCTCTTCCAGCTCGGCTACCGCTGGGAGGGCGACGCCATCCGCGTCAGCCGGCCGGAGGGCCTGCCGGAGGCCTCGGCGGCGTTCACGAGCCGGGGCGTCTTTGACAGCGATCTCAGCGTCGACCGCCCCGAGGACCGGACGCTCGACCTGGTGGTCAAGGACGCCGATCTGGTCCGGGTCCTGGACCTGGTCTCGGCGCGGACCGGGCGCCGCTTCGAGCCCGACGCGTCGGTCAAGGACGCGCGGGTGACCCTGGCCCTGCGCGAGGCCCGGCTCGACGAGCTCCTCGCGGTGCTCCACGACGAGTACAAGATCGGCAGCCGGTGGGTCCGCGAGGGCGCGATCCCGGTGTCGCGGTCGTTATTTAGCGAGGCGCGGCGCTGCCGGCGGCGGGAAGGCCGCGCGATGGGCGAGGAACGCTTCGCGCGCGAGCAGAAGAGGTTCGAGCAGCAGCGCGCGGCCCGCCGCCCGGTCCAGGAGCTGAGCGACGATGAGGACCGCGCGCGGGCAAGGTCCGAGTACGAAGAGGAGCAGGCCGAGCTCGAGCGCCGCTGCGGCAAGGCGGATTGAGTCCGTGTTCGTTTGACAGCATCCGGAGCGAGCCGATTTGATACAACCAAGCGCGTGACCGGCGGCGACCATCGGCTGGAGCTTACGCTCGAAGGCGGCAAGCGGGTCCTCATCACGCCCGCCGCCCCCGACGACGCGCTGCGCATCCGCTGGCTCTATCACCTCGTCTACGGCGGGAACTACCCGTTCTCGATGGTCTACAACCCCGCCGAGTGCGCGGCGGCCATCGCCAGCGACCGTTACCTCTGGTTCCTGGCCCGCGACGGCGAAGAGGTGGTGGGCAGCCTGCTGTTCCACGTCGACCGCTCCATCCACCTTGCGAAGGTATTCGGGGCCGTGGTCGCCGAGGGCTTCCGCGGCCAGGACGTGGCCGGGAGCATGCTGGACTTCGGGGTCGACATCGTCGCCAACCGCCTGCGCGCGGCGCGCAGCGTCTATGCGACGACACGCACGGTCAGCCTCGGTCCCCAGCGGCTGGCCGAGAAGGCGGGCTTCAAGAAGCTCGGCATCTTCCCGAACGCGCACAAGGTGCACAAGTCCGAGACCCATACGCTGGCCGTCTATTACGGCGCCGGGGCCTTGGCGGGGCGGCGGGGAACCCCGCGGCTGCCTTCCCTGCTCAAGCCGTTCTTCGCGATCGTGCGCCGGGAGACCGGCATCCCCGACGCCGAGTACGTGGACCTGCCGGCCCTGCCCGAGGCCGCCGGTCCGGCTACCGCCTTCGAGGTCGTCTCCGCCCCGCAGTTCATCCTGCGCCGCTTCGCCGAGGCGAGGGTGAAAGGGCGGCTGCTGTTCGACTTCTTCCCGTTCCACGAGCCCAACCTGCTCCTGGTCAGCCCGGACGGCAGGACCGAGCTCTTCATCTACCGCTCGACCAAGGACGGCCACTGCGTGCTCATCGGGGCGTTCTCCGACAACCTCGAGGCGCGCGCCATGCTCGACCACGGGGCGGCCTGCCTGGAAGGGATGGGGGTGCGCTACTTGGAGGCGCTCGTCGAGGCCGGCGAGGCCGAGCGTCTGCAGCAGGCGCTGGCCGCCCGCTTTCTGCCCTCGGCCTACTATCCCGCCATGCGCTGGGACGCGGCGGGAGAGCGGGGGCGCGACTACGTCGTCTTGTCGCGCTCGTTGAGCATCCTGGACTTCAAAGGCCTGGTCCTCCAGCCCGCCTATACCGACTATCTCAAGGAATACTACCGGCTCTGGCGCGAGCAGCACATCGGCGCCGTGCTCCCGGGAGAATGAGCGCCTCCGCCATCGACGCCCTCTTCGCGGCCGAGCCGTTCCCGCGCTCCCGGGGCGGACGGTTCGTCGCCGCCCTACGGGACTGCGCGCGGCTCCAGGCCCGGCGCTTCCCGGCCTTGGCCCGGCTCTACGCCCGCGAGGGCTTTTCCCCGGCCGCGCTGCGCTCGGAGGGAGCGGTGGAGCGCCTCCCCTTCCTCCACGTCGCCGTCTTCAAGGAGCACGACTTTCGTCCGAGACCTCCCTTCCGGCCGGCGCTCTCCTTGACCAGCAGCGGCACCGGCGGCCAGCGCAGCCGCATCGTGCTCGACGAAGGCTCCCTGCGCCGCGTCCGGCTCAGCGCGCGGAAGGTCTACGCGGCGCTGGGCATGGTCGCCGAGGGCCGGCCCGCCAACTACCTTTGCATGACCTACGACCCTCGCCAGGCCAAGGATCTGGGCACGGCGTTCACCGACGAACTGCTGACCTCCTTCACCGCTAAGGCCGAGGTCCATTACGCGATACGGCGGCCCTCAGGCGGGGAGTTCCGCTTTGACCTCGACGCCGCGCTGGCGGCCCTGGGGCGGATGTCGCGCAGCGGCTTGCCGCTGCGCGTCCTGGGATTTCCCGCTCACGTGCTCTTCACCATGCGGGCCTGGCGCGAACGCGGCCTGCCGCCCCTGCGCCTGGGGCCGGAGAGCTGGGTGCTCAGCGGCGGGGGCTGGAAAGGCCATGCCGGCGACGCCATCCCCAAGGTCGAGTTCTACGCGGAGGTCTCGTCTTGGCTCGGCATCCCGCGCGCCAACATCCGCGACCTCTACGGCCTAGTCGAGCATGGGATCCCCTACGTGGAGTGCCGCCTGGGCCGCATGCACGTGCCCGACTACGCACGAGTCATCGTACGCGACCCCTGGACCCTGAAGTCCCTGCCGCATGGACGCAAGGGGCTGCTCCAACTGGTCACGCCCTATCTGACCAGCTATCCGTCGTTTTCGGTCCTGGCCTCCGACTGGGGTCTGACGCGCCCGCTCTGCCGCTGCGGCACGCCCGGCCGGACGCTGGAGCTGCTCGGACGAGCCGGCACCGCTCCGGCCAAGGGCTGCGCGGTCACCGCGGCCGAGCTCCTGAGGGCGGCGTGAGCGCCTTCCTGTGGGGGCGGCGGGCCGTCTGGGCGCCCAGCCCGGCCGCGGCCGAGGCGCTCTGCCGCGACGCGCTGCGCCGCCGGGCGCGCGCCGCGGCGCGCGGCCACTGGAAGACGCTCGAGGTCCTCCACGAGACGGGGCGCCTCTGGGCCGACCCCGCCTCGCCGCTGCGGCGCAAGGCCCAAGCGCTCATGCCGGGCGTCACAGGCTTCTCGCCCGAGACCGTCCGGCGGACGCTCGACATCCTCCCGCGCCTCTTCGAGCGCACCGCGCTGCGCCGGCGGCTGCGCGAGGAACTGGGCGGCGAGGAGGCCCTCGATGAGGGCCGGACGCTGCCGCTGGGCGCGGTGCTGCACGTGGCGGCCGGGAACATCTTCCTGGGCTGCATCGACTCGGTGCTGATGAGCCTGCTGACCCACAACGTGACGATCCTGCGCTCCTCGTCGGCGGACCCGGTCTTCCCCGGGCTTTTCGCCGAGAGCCTGCGCCGCGCCGACCGCGACGGCGAATTGAGTTCGGGTCTGGCCATCGTGTCGTGGGACAGCGCGCGCAAGGACGTCTCGGCCGTGTTCAAGCGCCGCCTGCAGGGGGTCGTGGTTTGGGGCGGAGCGGAGGCCGTGGCGTCATACCGCGAGGGGCTGGGGCCGGGCTGCCGTCTCGTCGCTTTCGGGCCGAAGCTCTCGTTTGGCGTCATCAGCCGGGCGGGGCTGGCTCTTCATGGGCCGCGCGAGGCCGCGCGTCGCGCGGCCCGGGACATCGTCTGGTGGGACCAGGCGGCCTGCGCCTCGCCGCAGACCCTGTTCGTCGAGGACGACGACCCCGAGGAGCTGCTGGGCGCGCTGGCTGCCGAACTCGCGCGGCTGGACCGGGAGGTGCCGCCCGGCAGGCTTCCGGCCGACGCCGCCGCCGACCGCGCCGCGGAGCGCCACCGCGCGTTGGCCGCCGAGCTTGAGGGCCGCGGCCGCCTGCTGGCGGGAGCCGGCTGGACGGTGGCCTGGCGGCGCGACGGGGCCTTGCGCGCCTCGCCGCTCAACCGCTACATCCAGGTCTCGTCCTACCGCGGGCTCGAGGGTCTCCGCGCGCAGGTCGAGCCCGCCGCGGCCTATCTACAGAGCGCGGGCCTGCTCGTCGGCCCCCGGGAGCGCGAGGACTACTCCGCGGCGCTTGCGGCCGCCGGGGCGAGCCGGACTCCCGAGCTGGGCCGCATGCTGGAGAGCTCGGCCGGGGAGCCGCATGACGGGCGCTACCCGCTGCGCGAGCTGACGCGCATGGTCGCCAAGGCGCCCGGCGCCGCCGCCGGCCTGCGTTCGCTGCTGGGACAGGCCGCCGCGGAGTCGCCGTTCTATCGGCGGCGGCTTCCCCGCGCGCCGCGCGGCCTCGCCGGAGTCCCCTTGCTCGACAAGGAGGACCTCTACAAGCACTCTCCGCCGCGCTCGCGGGCGCTCCTGACCCGCGCCGGGGACGGCGAGGGCCGCGTGCTCTTCGCCAGCGGCGGCTCGACCGGGCGTCCCAAGTTCTCCCTCTACACCCAGCGCGAGTTCGACGCCACCTGCGCTTGGCTCGGCCGGGGGCTGCGCCGCGGGGGCCTCGAGCCGGGCGACGTGGTGGCTAACCTGTTCGCGGCGGGCAGCTTGTGGTCCTCGTTCCTCGCCGTCGCGGGAGCCTTGGGCTCCTCGGACGTCCTCCACCTGCCCATCGCCGGGACCTCGGACCCATCCGCGGCCCTCGAGGCGGTGCGGCGCTTCAAGGCCAACGTCATCATCGGCCTGCCATCCACGATCCTCGAGCTGGCCCGCCAGGAGTCGGCGCGCGGCTTGCGGGTCTCTAAGGTCTTCTACGGCGGCGAGCACGTCACCGCCGAGATGGCGCGCGCCTGGCGGAGCGCTCTGGGCGTGAGGCTCGTGCGCTCGGCCGGCTACGCCAGCGTCGACGCGGGCCTCATCGGCACCCAGTGCCCGCGCTGCCGGGGCTCGGTCCACCACGCCGCCGAGGGCCTCCAGAAACTGGAGATCGTCGCCGGCGAGCTCGTGGCGACGAACCTCCTGCGGCGCTTGATGCCGGTCATCCGCTACCGGACCGGCGACCGCGGGCGCTGGCTGGGGCGGCCCTGTCCCTGCGGCGACCCGTCCCCGCTCTTCGAGCTCTTGGGGCGCTGCGACGACCGCGTCAACGTCGGGGGCGCCCACCTCGACCTGGGCGACGTCTCGCGCGCCGTGGCGGCGGTGCGGGGCCTGAGCCTCTTCTATCAGGCCGTCGTGGACTCGCCGGGCGGACGGGACCGGCTGACCCTGCGCGTCGAGCGCGGCCGCGGCCCGGCGCCGGCTGAGGCGCTGGCCGAACGCCTGCGCGCGGCGCTCATGCGCTCGGCGTTCGAGCTGCGCGACTCCCTGGAGCGCGGCTGGTTGGCGCCCCTGGAGCTGGAGGTCGTCGCGCCGGGGGCGCTGCCGCGCCAGCCGCGCACCGGGAAGCTCGTCCGCGTCGTCGACCGGCGCCGCGGCTAGCCCTCAGCGCACGCTGGCGACCTGGTGCACCTTGCACATGTCCGAGGTCTGCAGGTCGAAGTTCCCGGAGGCGCCCCAGGAGTTGCGGGTCGTGAATACGACGGCGCCGGACTCGTCGAGGCGGTAGCCCTTGATGATGAGCACGTGGCTGCCCCACTTCTTGTCGGTGAAGTAGCTGACCCCCACCGGCCGCCCCGCGCGCAGCTCGCTCATGACGAAATCCGTGCTTGGCTTGCCGTCGCGGCGGCAGGCGTCGGCCGGAGCGTCGAGCGAGCTCGGCAAGGTCACGTAGAAACGGCGGTCGACGCTCAGGCCGGCGAGCTTACGGCGGTTCTCCTCGCGCTCGCGCTCGAGAGCGGGGTCGCTGCCGATGAGGTAGTCCTGCAGCATGCGCTGGGCCGCGGGGTCCTGCTGGAGCCGCTGCCAGTGGCGGCGCGGATCGTAGAGGAGCCGCACGTACCATGGGTCGAGCGCGCGCCGGCGCTCGATGTCGGCCATGGTGCGCTGCTCGGCCTCCCGGTAGCGGCGGTAGCGCTCGAGGAAGTCCTCGTACTGCGGGGTCGTGGCCACGCCGTAGCGCAGGGCGGCCTCGATGTCTCCCTTGACCATGCCGCCCTCGGCGAGCTCCGGCTTCTTCATCCAGACCCAGGCGTCGTAGGCGCTGCCGGTCATGAGGCGGTAGCGCAGGTATAGGTCGGCCTCGGAGAAGCGCGCATGCTCGCCGGTGCGTCGATAGTAGGCCGCCTCGAGCAGGCCCACGGCGGTGAAGGTGTGGCAGGAGCCCACGTCGTGCTGGTCGCGCGACGCGGTGGGGAACTGTCCCGAGAGGTCGATTCCAGGGTCGCCCGGCGTCCCGCGCAGGGCCGGGATGGGCGGGCCGGCGATGCCGATCGGCGGCACCGGGAAGGGCGCGGCCTCGAAGCGCCGCAGGGAGCCGAGCGCCGTCTCGTGGGCGGCCACGGACGCCGCGGCTGACGCGAGCAGGAGAGCGGCCAGCCCCCGCATGAGCCTAGGGCTGGAGCACCACGACGCGCCAGGCGCTCTCGGACCAGCTGCAGACGCTGC
The DNA here is from genome assembly GCA_016196755.1 of Elusimicrobiota bacterium. Classification (GTDB taxonomy): domain Bacteria; phylum Elusimicrobiota; class Elusimicrobia; order UBA1565; family UBA1565; genus SCTT01. Next base: position 24,092 of record JACPXC010000026.1, on the reverse strand, counting down.
CGAGGACGGTCTTGCCGAGGCCGCGGTAGTAGTCTTCCATGCGGCCGCGGCCCGCCATGCAGGCCGCGTAGCTGGCGTGGGTCTCGTAGCCCGCGCTGGCTTTGGGCGCCGGGGTGCCGGCGTTGATGAGGGCCACCTCGTAGGGCATCCCGACCGCCGTGCGCTGGCAGAAGGACACCACCGGCTCGCGGCTGCCGGACAGGGCCGTCCGGGCCGCGGCCAGCTGCTCGGCGCACTGGGCGGCGGTGTTGAGCTTGGCCAGCTCCGTGCCCTGGAGGCGGACGCGGGACTTGGCGTAATAGAGCGTGGATAGCTCGCTGTAGCCGATCGAGGGCTTCACGCGCACGAACGAGACGTCCAGCCCCTCGCGCTCGAGGCCGGCGCGGACCGCGGCCAGGAAGGTCGACTCCGAGAAGCCCTGCACCTGGCCGAAGAGATAGGTGCCGGCGACCTGGGGGAGCAGTTCGGGCTTGCCGAAGCCGTCGATGACGAGGGTCCAGGAGCCCTCGATGGGCATCTTGCCCTGGGTGCAGAACACGGCCACGGGGGCGAGGCCGGTGGCCTTGGCGAAACGCGCCGCCTCAGGCGCGCGGGCGGCCTCGCAGGCCGCCTTCGAGGCGTAGCCGCCGCGGTCGTAGGCGCCGGCGTTGACCTTGCCCGTGGAGACCAGGTTCAGCTTCTCGGCCGAGCGGTATTCGATGGCCAGGTCGTAGCCTCCGGCGCCGGCTTTCTCGCAGATGGCGGCGCTGACCGTAACGCCGGCGGCCTCGGCCAGCGCGGCGCCCAGGCGGGCGGCGGCCTCGGGGCAGGAGACGCCCTGGGCCGGGTAGGCCTCGACCTTATAAGTGAAGAAGCCCTGCTCGTCCTTGCCGAGGGCGGGGGCGGGTTCCTGGGAGGCGGAGCGCAGGCCGGCGCGCGGTTCGAGGGGCTGGTCGAAATCGAGGCGAAGGGCGGGCGAGAGTGGGGCGACGGCGGCGCGGACGGCGGGAGAGAGCAGGGCGACGAGGGCGCCAATCGCAAGGCTGCGCATTCGGCCTCCTAGGCCTTTCGGCCTAACTACGACTTAGGCCCAGCATAGGATTTCCGCGAGGGCGGTGGCAACTAACCGAGCGGCCGGATCTGTCAGGGTCTTGGCGGCGCGCCTTTCTCCTTCCAGGCCTTGATGATGCCCGCGAAGTTGAGGAGCAGGTCGTTGGGGATGGGGACCGAGAGGTTGTACTGGGCGATCAGCCACCTGTCGCCCGAGCGAACAAGCACGCCGGAGCCGCGGCTGAGGCCGTAGGACTGTGAGGTCACGGCCTCATCGAACCAGGCGGTCTTGCCGTCGGGCGAGAAAGAGACATGCCGGTCCGAGGGGACGAGGGTCCAGCCCTTTCCGGTGACGAAGCGCTTGTGGGCGTACTCGCGGAAGGCCTCCAGATCCCAGCGCTCCCAGGCATCGGTGCCGATAAAGACCGCGTCGGGGGCGAAGTGCGCGAAGTAGCGTTCCTCATCGGGCTTCGCGGCGGCGGCGTGCCAGTCGTCGAGGACGGCGGCGACGGCGGCATCGGGAGTCCGGGCGGCGGCGGGCAGGCCCAGAAGAAGGGAAAGAGCGATGGTCAGCATGAGGGGATGATAGACAATTGATTGACCCTCCCTCTATTCGCGACGCCGGGCGCCCGACGGCATAATGAAGGAAGCAAGGAGGCGTCATGGCACCGAAGAGACGCAGCATGAAGGCCGGCCGGGGACGGCGCGCGCGTAAACCAGCGGCGCCTCGGCGCCGGGCGGCCGCGCGGCGGCGCTCGAAGGTCCCCGATAAGGTCTTAGATGAGATGAACGCTTGAATCAGGAGGATAGATGAACAAGAAAACTGACGACGGCAGCGCGCTGGCCTCGCTCGTACGCGGCGAGCTGGCCGCGGTAGAGACCTACAAGCAGGCTCTGGAGAAGCTGCCGGACGGGCCGGCCAGCGGCGAGCTTCAGCGCATCGAGGCCGAGCACGAGGACGCCGTCCGCCTCCTCCAGGAGCGCATGGCGCGCTCCTCGAGCAAGGTCCAGACCCACTCCGGGACCTGGGGCGAATGGGCCAAGGTGGTCGAGGGCGCCGCGAAGGCGTTCGGCAAAAAGGCCGCCATCAAGGCGCTGAAGGAAGGCGAGGAGCACGGCATCCACGGCTACGTGGACGCGCTCGTCAGCGACAAGCTCGACACCGAGACCAAGCGGATCATCCGCTCGAGCCTGCTGCCGAAGACGGAGGCGCACATCCCCGTCCTCGACCGGCTGCTTCAGACGGCGTGACGTAAGGGCGGACGGGAGGCGCCCCGCCTCCCGTCCGCGCGTCTGCCGCGTCTACTTGACTCGGAAGAGCCGGTGGATCTCGCCGAACTCCTCGGGCTGGAGCAGGCGGCCGCCGTCTGAGTCGCGGATCTCGAGGACGAGCCTGCCGTCGGCGTACTCGCGGTAGCCGGTGGCGGCGAAGACGTGGCCGATGATGCCGACGCCGACCGGGCGGCCGGCGTCGAGCTCGGCGAGGACGGCCTCGGCCTGAGCCCAGCCCAGGGCGGCGAGTTCGTCGGTGTAGGGGTCGAACTCGAGCAGCGTAAACTCGAAGCCTTTGAGTCTCTCGAGGTCGACCGGCTTCTCGCCGTCTTCGATGGGTTCGTCGTCCTCCTCCGCCAGCCTCTGGACGGTCTCCAGCGTCCTCGCCTCGGCCTTGCGGTAGGGCGGTAGCGCTTGAGGAAGTCCTTGTAGTCGAGGCTGGAGGCGACGCCGTTGGCCAGAGCGAAGCGGAAGTCTTCGGCGGTGATCTGGGTCTCGGTCAGGGCCGGCTCGCCGTCGATCACGAATTCGAGGTAGAAATGCGGGGGCGGCGAGCAGGAGCAGGGCTAAGGCGCGTCTCATCGACGATAGGATACCAAAGGCCCGCGGGCCTAATGCCGCCTCCAAACCGTCCGAGAGACCCATAGGGGCAGGGGACCAACCGCAATAGACTGAAGGGGTGATTCTTCGCCCCTTGGCCTTGCTTGTCCTGGCCTGCGGCGCCGAGGCGGCGGGCGTCGTCGCCCCGCCTTTGCCGCGCTTCCCGGCCGCCGGCGCGGGCTGGACGGCGGCCCTGCGCGGAGCCGGCCTGGCGCAGGCCTCGCCGCGGAGCCTGGCGCCCTTGGTCTCGGCGCTGTCGGCCCAAGGCCTGAGCGCCGCCCAGTACCGCGCCTTGGCTCCGGACCGCCAAGCCCTGCTGCGCGACGAAGGCGTCGCTCTCTTGAGCGCGCAGGCAGCGGCCGCGGTCGCCCCCTTGCTCGAGGCTGCGCGGGCGGACGGGACGGGCGACCTAGAGCCGCTCCGTCGGGAGCTCCGCTATCTCGAGGGGACTCTGGCGCCCTATCTGTCCCCGGCTCTGGCTGCCGAGGCGGTCGAGGCGCGTAGGGACGTGGAGCGGCGTTCCGCCGCGCGCGGCCGCGCGCTGATCGCCCGGGCCAAGGCGGCCGCGGCGGCCTGGGAGCCGCCTGCCGTGGGAAACTTGCGGCCTGAGAGCCGGGCCTGGTCGCTGCCCGACGGCGGGCCGCTCCTGGGGCGCGCCCTGCGGCCCCAGGGCTACGTCTTCGGCGGGCGGCGCTACGTCGACCTGATGAACCCCGCGGCCGTCCGCCTGGGGGGACGCGACTTCATCTGGGTGCGCGCGGTGCGGGCGGGCTACGGCACCCGGGTGGGCCCCCACGGCGAGGTGTCCACCAGCGACTACTTCTCCGATACCCTGCTCTTCGAACTGCGGCCCAGACGAGCGCCGCGCTTCATCGAGCGCGCCCTGGAGTCGACGCCGGAACGCCTGCTCGAGGACCCGCGGCTCTCGCGGCTGAAAACGCGTGGAAGGGGGGAGCGGCTCTATCTGGGCGTCACCGACCACTCGCCGCACGGCGCGATGTCGGAGAAGAGCTCGCGCAACGCCTTCATCCCGGTGGTCGTGGATAAGGACGGCGTGCCGCGCCTGGCGAGGGACGAGGGCGGCGCGCCGAAGCTCATCGCGCTGAGCCCCCTGCCGGTCCAGGGCCCGGACGGCGCTTTCAGCATCGTCGACGCCAAGAACGGCATCCTCGTCGCCGACAACGCCGGGCGAGCGCGGATGCTCGCCCGCCACCGCTACGCGGTTGGGGATCCGCGCCTGCCGGCGGGCTTCAAACCCGCCGATTACGCCGAGCAGAGCTTCCCGCTGTCGCGCTCGGAGCTGGAGACCGGCCCGGACTGGGGGAAGCTCATGGCGGAGCTCGACGCCAACGAGACGCTGCGCGCGGAGACCGGCAAGGGCCTCGGTCCCGGCGCGCCTCCTGTCCGTTTGCGGCGGCGCGGCAACATCCTATACGTCTCCGAAGGTTACGGTCGTCCGTGGGTGCGGGCGGGAAGGCTGCCGAAGGCGGCGTCGTCGGTATTGAAGGAAGGCGAGACCGCATTCCTGAGCTTCGACCATGCGATACGCCTTCTCACGGTCGGCGGCAAGCGCAAACGCGTCTATACGGTCGCGGTAAAGCTGCGTGACGCCTCGCTCAAGCGAGTCCTCGCCACCTATGCCGACGCCGTCCAGCCGCTCCGGCCTTATGAGACGGAGAACCCCGGCATCCCAGACCTTTGGCACGTCTACCCGACCGGGCGAATGATCAATGCCGACGGCACGGTCGACACCTTCGAGGGCGCGGCCGATTCCAACGTCGTCCGGCGCCGCTGGGACCTGGCCCGCTTGCTGTCGGAGGACGGCTGGGCGCGCTGAACCACCTCTCGCGCGGGAGCAGGGATTGACTGTCCGCGCGGATCGTTCGATTCACGGAAACGCAATTCGACTCTGCCTGGACGCAGTGTGATTAGGTTCCCGCTGCAATCCCCACCGTAGTTTGGAGAACGGATTGCACCTCTGGCGTCAAAACCGTTGACGGTCCATAATGACCTGCCATGCGTTCCCTCGACACGCAGCTCGATCTGCCGCAAGGCTGGTTCCTCCCTGAGGAAGGCCGCTGGTACGCGGCGCGCGCCGCCGAGGCCGGGGCGGGGGTCGTCGTCGAGGTCGGCTGTTGGAAGGGCCGCTCGACCTCCTTCGTCGCCCCGGTCTGCCGCGATAATGGAGCCGCCCTCTGGTGCGTCGACTCCTGGCGAGGCTCGCGCGACGCCTATGCCGAAGACTACGCGCGGCTATTGGCCGAGGAGGACGTGCGCGCGGCCTTCGAGCGCAACATGGCCGCGATAGGCTGCGCGCCGACCGTCTTGGCGATGGACTCCCTGGCCGCGGCCCGGAGCTTCGCCTCTGGTTCGGTCGACCTGGTCTTCATCGACGCTTCCCACGACGAAGAGTCCGTGCTAGCCAACCTGGAGGCCTGGGCGCCCGCGCTCAGGCCCGGCGGCCTGCTGGCCGGCCACGACCTCTCGGAGAAGACGCCGGGCGTGGAGCGCGGCGTAGAGCGGTTTTGCTCCGCCCGCGGCCTGAATTGGCGGCGCGGCCCCGCCCGCCTCTGGCACCTCCAGTCCTAGGCCCGCTGGACCTTAAGGCCCCTGCCGGCCGGCGCTAGCGGCGCCATCCTATCGCCATGAAGGCATTCTTGCTCCTGGCGGTGCTGGCCTCGGCCGCGATCCCCCGCATGCCGCTGCGCCACGAGCCCAAATGCGTGCTGGAGGCCGTGGCCTTCGCGATGAACGTGCGCCTCGACCCCTCCATCGCCCCGCCGCCCATCCGGCTCGAGACCGAGACGCCCTTGGCCGAGTTCGCCGACGCCCTCCAGCCGCAGTGGGGCTCACGGCCCGAGGTCTTCACCAACGCCTACTCGCCCTCCGCCGACCGCATCTTCCTCATAGAGGACGCCGGCTACTACGGGCGGCTCAAGCGCGACATCGCCGATTCCCTGGCCCACGAGTACGTCCACTTCATCCAGGTCCGCTATAAGGGGCTGCCCATCTCCCAGTTCGGGGACTCCGAGGAGAGCGAGGCCGTGCACGTCCAGACCTGGTTCCGCGACCACTACATCCGCGGCTCGGCCCCCTCCGGGGCGCCGGCCTGCCCGGCGCGCTAGGGAGCCGGGACTTCGCCCAGCTCGCGCAGGGCTTCCTTAAGAGCCCCGTCGTGCTTGTGGCTCTCCAGCCGCGCCGCCAGGCTGTAGGCGCAGGGGACGACGAAGAGGGTGAGCAGCGCCGACACGCTGACGCCGCCGATGATGACCAGCGCCATCGGCACGCGCGTCTCGGCGCCGGGCCCCAGCGCCAGGGCCGGCGGGATGGCCGCGGCGATCGTGGCCGCCGTCGTCATGATGATCGGGCGCAGGCGCAGCGGGCAGGCCTTGATCAGCGCCTCGTCGACCGGGAACCCCCTCTTGCGCTGCTCGTTGGTGAAATCGACGAGCAGGATGGAGTTCTTCTTGACGATGCCCATGAGGAGGACGATCCCGATCATGCTGAACATGTTCAGCGACTGCTGGCCTATGACCAGCGCCAGCACCGCCCCGGTGATGCTGAAGGGCAGGGCCAGGAGCACGAGCAAGGGGTGGATGAAGCTGTTGAACTGGGCGCCCAGCACCATGTAGGCCACCAGGACCCCCAGCACCAGGGCGATGAGCAGGCCCATGAAGGCCTCCTGGAAGGTCTCGGCGGTGCCCGAGAAGGCCAGCTTGACGCCCTCGGGGAGCAGGCGCTTGGCGATGGCCTCGGCGGCGGCCAAGGCCTCCTTCTGCGACTTCCCGCTGGCGACGTTGGCCTGGAGGCGGATGGCGCGCGAGCGGTTCTGGCGCGTGATGCTGAGCAGGGTGTTCTTCTCCTTGAGCGTGACCAACGCCGAGAGCGCGACGACCTGGCCGCGGTTGTTGCGCACGTCGATCTTCTCGATGTCCGCGGGCTTGGTCCGGTCGGAGGCCGCAAAGCGCACGCGGATGTCGTAGCGGTGGCCGCCGCGCGAGAACTTGCCCGCGCGCACGCCGCCCAGGCAGGCGTTGACGGCGTTGGCGATCGAGGCCACGCTGACCCCGCGCTTGGCCGCCGACGCGCGGTCGGGGTTGATCTGGATCTCCGGCATCCCGAGCTTGTAGTTGGAGTTCACGTCGACCATGAGGCCGGTCTTGCGCATCTCCTCCTGGAACGTCTCGCTCAATTTCCCGAGCTGCTCCCAGTCGCGGCCCTGGATGGTGAAGTCCACCGGGAAGCCGGGCTCGGCGCCGCCGCCGCCGGTGGAGAGGTCGAGCAGGATGACCTTCTTGAGCCCCGGAAGGCCGGTGAGCCGCTGTCTGAAATCGTCCTGGAGCTCCTGCTGGCTCAGCGCCTTGGAGCGGCCCTCCGGCACCGGCCGGTCGCCGGGGGCCTTGAGGGTGACGAAGATCATCCCGGAGTTGATCTCGCCGCCCTCGAAGCCGCCGACGGCCGTGTAGTAGCGCTCCACCTCGCCGCGGCTCATGAGGTAGGCCTCGGCCCCCTTGAACGCCTCGTCGGTGGCCCGCAAAGACGAGCCCACCTCGGTCTCCAGCTGGATGAGCAGCATGCTCTGGTCCTGGGCCGGCATGAGCTCCATGCGAACGACGGCGAAGAGGGCCAGCGAGGCCGCAAACAGCGCCGTCGAGCCCAGGACCACCCGCCAGCGGCGCTTGAGGCACCAGTGCAGGCTGCGGCGATAGCGCTCGGCGGCGGCGGTCATCGCCCGGTCGACCAGGCCGCTCAGGCCGCGGCGCTCGCCCACCTGCAGGAACTGGGAGCAGCGCATCGGCGCCAGGGTCAGCGCCTCGAGCAGGGAGAGCATGACGGCGGCGGATATGGTCACGCCGAACTGCAGGAAGTACTTGCCGATGACGCCCTTGACGAAGAGCACGGGCACGAAGATGGCGAGGATGGCCACCGAGGCCGCCAGGGCCGCGAAGTATATCTCCCGCGCGCCCAGGATGGCGGCCTTCACCTGGGGCTCGCCGTCCTCGCGGTGGCGCACGATGTTCTCGAGCACCATGATGGCGTCGTCGACCACGATGCCGATGACCAGAGTCAGGCCCAGCAGGGTGAAGGTGTTCTGCGTGTAGCCGAGGAAGAAGAGCACGATGAAGGTGCCGAGGATCGAGGTCGGGATGGCCAGGAAGACGTTGACCGCCGAGCTCCAGGAGCCGAGGAAGAGCCAGCAGATCAGCGAGGTCAGCACCGCGGCCAGGATGAGGTTGAAGTTGAGCTCGTGGGTGGACTGCTCGATGAACATGGTGCCGTCGAAGTTGACCACCAGGGTCATCCCCTTGGGCAGGGTCTTGTTGAGCTCCTCCACGCGCTTCTTGGCGGCGCGCCCGACCTCCACGGCGTTGGCGTTGCGCTGCTTGAGGATGCCGAGGCCCACCGCGTACCGCCCGCCGACGCGCGCGATCCCGCGCGGGTCGGACAATGCGTCCTCCACCCGGGCGATGTCCTTTAAGCGGAAGGTCGTGTAGATGGGGCGGCCGCTGCGGTCGGCGATGACGAGGTCCTCGAGCTCGGCCACCGACTGGGCCTCGCCCATCACGCGCAGGTTCCACTCCTTCTGGGCGGTGGACAGCGTCCCCGCGGGCCGCTCGGCGTGCTCCGAGCGCAGGGCGCCGAGGACGTCGTCGACGGTGAGCTCGCGCGCGCGCATCTTCTCGGGGTCGAGCCAGACCCGCACCGAGGGCTCCAGATAGCCGCCCAGGAAGACGTCGCCCACGCCGGGCAGGGTCGTGAACTTGTCCTTGAGCTCGTCTTTGACGAACTGCATGAGCTCGCGCTCGTCGCGGCCGCCGGAGAGCGAGATCCACATGAACGGCTGGTCGTCCGGGTTGAACTTCGTGATGATGGGCGGGTCGATGTCCTTGGGCAGGAGCATCTGGGCCTGGGAGAGCTTGCTCTGGACGTCCTGCAGGGCCACGTCGACGTCGGTCTCGAGGCCGAACTCCAGGCTTATCGTGGCCATGCCCTGGCGGGTCACCGAGGTCACTTTCTTGACCCCTTTGACCGAGGTCACCGAGTTCTCCATGACGTCGACGACCTCGGTCTCCATGACCTCGGGGGAGGCGCCTTCCCACGTGACCATCACGGTCAGCATCGGGAAGTCCACGTCGGGCAGTTGGCTCTGCCCGATCTGGCCAAAGCCGATCGCGCCGAAGACCAGCATCCCGGCCATGAGCATCCAAGCGAAGACCGGGCGCTTGATCGACAGGTCGGAGAGGATCACGGCAGGGTCTCGGTGGCGACGCCTAGGCCGATCGTCAGGCGGCGCACCTCGAGGCGGGCCGCGTCGCGCGCGCCGCGCTGGACCTGCAGGAGGTCCAGGGCCTGGAGGACGTCGAGGTTCGTGACCAAGCCCAAGGTGTACTCCTCGCGCTGGGACTCGTAGCTCCGGCGCGCCGCCTCGGCCGACTCCTCTTGGGCCGTCGCCGCCTCGAGGGAGCTCGCCAGCTCGCCGTGGAGGCGGCGGGTCTGGTAGGCGGCCAGCCGCTCGAGCTCTTCTAAGACGAGCAGGGACTGCCGGTGCGCCGACTGCGCGCGCTTGACCGCGGCGTCGACCCGCGCGCCCTGGAAGAGCGGCAGGCGCAGGCTGAGCGCCGCGTCCCAGTCGATCTCGCGCATGAAGGTGGCCCGGCGCGTGTAGTAGCGGCCGGCCAGGTCGACGCTGGGCCAGTAGGAGCCGCGCTCGAAGCGCACGCGCAGGTCCGCGGCGGCGGCGTCGTCGCGCTGGGCGCGGACGTCGGAGCGCTCGCGCGCGGCCGACAGCGCGGCCTCGAGCGGCGGCACCAGCCGCCCGGCCAGCTCGTCGACCAAGACCCGCTTGGACAGGTCCCGGCCGGTGAGAAACGAGAGCTCCTCGCGCGCCGAGGCGATCCGCGCCTGCGAGCGGCGCAGCTCGGCGCGCAGGGCCGCGGCGTGGGCCTGGGCCGTGAACTGCTCGCTCTGGCGGGCCTTGCCCAGGCGCTTGAGGCCGCCGAGCTCCTTGACCCGGTCCTGGGCGAGAGAGAGGCTCTCGCCGGTGTTGGCCGCCTCGGTCTCGCGGCCCAGGACAGCGTAGTAGGCGGCGGCGGCGCGCTCGAAGAGCTCGCGCTTGGCGCGCAGGACGCGCAGGGCGTCCCGCTCGCTCTGCTTGCGGAAGCCCTTGAGCGCCGAGAACTCCTTGAAGCCGGAGAACACGGGCTGATTCAGGGAAAAGAAGGACTCGGCCTGCTCGCGCTGCACGAAGCCCGAGAAGCCCTGGGCTTCGAGGCGGCGCACCCCTTCGGGGTCCTGCCAGACTTGGGTGAACTGCCAGTCCACGCGCGGCGTGAGCCCGGCGAAGGCCCCGCGCGCCAGCTGTTCGGCCTGGACGACGTCCTCGGCGCGTCTCTTCAGGTCCTCGCTGCGCTCCAGGGCCCAGTCGTAGCACTGGCGGAGCGTGACGGTGGCGGCCGCGGCGGCGTCGTCGGCGCGCGCCAGGCCGGTAAAAGCGAATAAAGCGGCGGCTAGGAGCATGGTGTACTAAGGAGGAACCCGAAGCTACCAAATTTGGATATTGGCTTCGCAGGCAATAAAACCATGACACGCCGGAGATAGGCATCCGGTCCGCCGGGCGATTACACTTACGTCTCGACTGGAGGAGCCGATGCAAGACGCCTACGCCGCCGCCCTCGACAGGCTGACCGAGAGCTCGATCGCGCACGACTACGACCCGCTCCGGCGCTTCTCGTGGCCGGCCGCCCTCGCTCCGGACGATTGGACGATGCCTCCCGAGCTGCTGTCCGTCTACGACACGCCGCTGATGGACGCGCTCGACCCGCGGACGCTCAAGGCGCTCTCCCTCTGGGAGAGCATGAACTTCTACAGCATGACGCTGCACGGGGAGCGCAGGCTCATCGCGGAGGTCAGCGGGCATATCCACACGCCCGGCTTCGAGGCCCCGTCCGGGTTCTTCCATCGCTTCATCGGCGAGGAGAACGACCACATCTGGTTCTTCAGCGAGTTCTGCCGGCGCTATGGGAAGATCTATCCCGACTCGACGGTCAGCGTGTCGGGCGGCGGGCGCCGTCCCGAGCTGGAGGCCTTCCTGACCTTCATGCGGATCTTGATCTTCGAGGAGATCGGCGACACCTTCAACGTGCGCATGAGCGGCGACGCGCGGCTCCCCGCGATCGTCCGGGACCTCAACGCGGCCCACCACGACGACGAGTCCCGGCACATCGCCGCCGGCCGCCAGGTCGCCAAGCGCCTCCATGCCCAGCTCGACCTGAGCCCCGACGAGGAGGCCGACGCCGCGGCGCACCTCAAGCAGCACATCACGCTGACGCTGCAGTCGCTCTACAACCCCCAGATGTACGAGGACGCCGGGATCCCGGACTTCTACGCCTTCCGCCGCGAACTGCTCCGGCAGCCCGGCCGGCGCAGGCATCACGGCGCCTTCCTCGCCAGGTCCCTGGCGTTCATTCGCAGCAACGGCATCTGCAAGGACGGCGAGGCTCTGTTTTAGGGAGGGATCCCATGGATGACGAACGCATCGAGGAGCTCAAGAGCTGGCTGCTGCGCCAGAGGCCGGACGTCAAGGACATCGGCCTCGACACCGACCTGATCGACAACCGCATCCTGGACTCGGTGACCTTCGTCAACTTCGTCTACTTCGTGGAAGAGTTCACCGGCCGACGCATCCCGCTGGCGTCCCCGGCCGCCGCGGACTCGTTTAGGACGCTGAGACGGATCCGGAACACCATCCTCAAGGAGGGGCGCCATGCGCAGACTCGAGTCGGACTATAGCGTCGACGGCGGCTTGGCGACCCTTGGTCCCGAGCTGGTCAGGATCCGGACCCTGCTGGACGCGCGGTTCCTGGAATGGGCTCAGCCGTGCCAGGCGTCCGCGATGCTCTTCCCGCCGCTGATGCGGGTCAAGGACCTGAGCCATCTCGACTACTTCAAGAACTTCCCGCACCTGGCGGCGACCGTCACCCGGATCGACCCGGCGAAGCTGGAGGCCGAGTACGCCCGGAAAGCGGCCGTCGAGGAGATCGCGAAGGACCATATGGCCTCGAGCGGGCACGTCCTGCCCTCCGCGGCCTGCTACAACATCTACCTCTTCCTCAGGGACGCCAGGCTCGAGGGCCCGGCCTACATCACGACGATCGCGAGCTGCTTCCGAAACGAGACGGAGTACAACGGCCTCGAGCGGTTGTGGGGCTTCTCGATGCGGGAGATCGCCTGCATCGGGTCCATGGACGCGGTGCAGGCGCACCTGAGCTCGTTTAAGGAGACGATCCAGGGCTTCCTGCGGGATCTCGGACTGCCGTTCGAGGTCAAGGCCGCCAACGACCCCTTCTTCCAGCCGGCGAACCCGCGGGCCCGGATGCAGCTGCTGTTCCCGACGAAGGAGGAGTTCGTCTACGGGGGCTCCTTGGCGTTCGGGTCGCTCAACTTCCATCGGAACTTCTTCGGCGACCGCTGCCGGATCGTGAACGCGGACGGCACGCCCGCGTACACGGGCTGCGTCGCGTTCGGCATCGAGCGCTGGCTGCACGCCCTCCTCGAGCACTTCAAGGGACCCGCGGAGGCCCTCCGGGCGCTCACCGCGGCGGGAAAGCCTCTCGCACGCTGATCCGGAGGTCGGTCCCGCCCGGGCGCCGGATCCCGAGGGCCATCACGTGCCGGGCCGTGGGCCGGAACAGGGCGAACTGCCAGCGGCCCGGCTCCTCCTCGAGGCCGGGGGCCAACGACACGCGGATGCGCGGACCCTCGTCGAGGTGGAACGTCAGGCGGTCCAACGGCAAAGACAGGCCTCTCCCGATGGCTTTGAGGAAGGCCTCCTTGAGCGTCCAGTACTCGAGGAAGCGCTCGCGCCGGGCGGCGGGCTTTGCGGCCTGGAGGACGCCCGCCTCGAGCGCCGAGAAGAACCGCCCGGCGAGCGCCATCGACCCTCGGGCCGCGGCGCGATGCTCGACGTCAAGGCCCGCGTCCGCGCCCGAGGTCACCGCGCAGGCGACCAGGCCTCGCGCGCCGGAGAGGCTGAAGCGCAGGCGCGGGCAGCCGCGGGGGCCGGCCACCTCCGGACGGCCGTACGCGTTCTTTCGGAACCGCCACTCCTCGGGCCGGACGTCGGCGTAGCGGGACAGGACCGTCCTGCAGAGCGCGCGGGTGAGCAGGAACTCGTGCCGGGCGCCGACGAGGGCGATGCGCTCGAGCCTCGCCTCCTCCTCGGGGTCAAGGAGGCGCCGGCCGAGCGCCCGGAGCGCGGGACGGCGCGCGGCCGCGGCCGGACCGACGCACCACACGTGCGCCTCGTCGGGGCCGAGCGCCGCCGGCGGCATCAGGCGGTCACGGAAGGAACGACGACCCGCATGGCCGGGTTGCCGAACATCTTGGCCCCCGCCGGCACGCCGCGCAGCACGACGGCTCCGATGCCGATGAAGCACCCGTCTCCGAGGATGACCTTCTGCATGATCGAGCAGTTGGGGGCGAGCCACGCCTTCTTGCCGATCGTCACCGAGCCGCTGACCTCGGCGCAGGCCGTGATCATCGTCCCCGCGCCGATCCGGCAGTTGTGCCCGATGTGGACGTGGTCGGCGATCTTCACGTGATCCTCGACCACCGTGTCGCCTAGCGCCCCGCGGCAGACCGTCGTGAGGCTGCCGATCTCCACGTGGTCGCCGATCCGCAGCCCGCCAAGCTGGAGCATCTTGATGGGATGGCCGTCCGCGCCGGTCTCGAAGCCGAACCCGGTCGCTCCGACCACGGCTCCCGCCTCGATCTCGCAGAAGCGGCCGATGAGCGTCCCGGACTTGACGACGGCGCCGCTGCCGATGCGGGTGCCCTCCCCGATCCGCACGCCGTTCTCGACGACGGCCCCGCGCCCGACCACGACCGTCGGATGAAGCTCGGGCGGGGCGGCGTCCTCGACGAAGCCCGGCGACGCGCGCAGCAGGTGCTGGGCGCGGATGAAGTCGAGCCGGGGGCTGGCCGACACGATGACGCTCAGGGCGCGGCCGTCAAGCGGCGCGCGCGCGAAGACCGTGCCGGTCGCGGCCGGGGCCGGCTCGCGGTCCCGGACGAAGGCCAGGGAATGCTCATCGAGAGAATCCAAGCCGCCCACCGCCCGGATCTCCCGGTCCGGCCCGCTCATGACGAGTCCGAGCTCCCGGCAGAGCTGCCCGGCTTGGACCGGCCGGTTGAGTCTCGTGTTCATAGGCTCCTCCTTAGGACGGACTAATAGCCCGAGCGGGACGTCGTCTGGTTGAGGGCTTCCCGGACCCCGCGGGGCAGGATGGCGCGGACGCTGTCGAGCTCCCCGCGCGAGACGTGGCGGTAGAGGGCGTCCATCACGGCCGTCAACGCCAGCGCGGGATCGAGCCTGGGATAGCCGCGCAGTCCTAGGCGGATGCGCTCCATGAACTCATCCCGGCTCAGCCTGTCCGGCTTGGCGCGCGCCTCCCAACCGTCGAAAAAGACGCCCTTGACCAGGATGGGCATCTGCGCGGCGAGGTCTGCCGCCGAGCGCGGCGGAAGGCAGTCCCGGAGGGCATGGAGGACGGCCCGCATGGCGGAATAGGCCTCGGCGCGGCTGCGCAGGCCGCTGGTCTCCTGGATGTCCTTTAGCCAGAGCCCGGCCTTTTGGATGACGGGATTGAAGACGGCGGACGCCTTTCCTGCTCTCATGACGGTCATGTCGGCCTCCCGGTGCTCAAAGACACTCTAGCGCCGCCGGGATGCGGATTCCCATCCGCTTCCTGCAAGGGATTTGTGACCGCTGGGCGGGCCGGCGCCATTGCCTTTTGATGGAACATTGACCGCCGCCTGATGAGGGTTTGACCTCCTCCGGTTAGCCTTGTGATAGGGGAACCCAAAATGAAAACCCTGCTTCTGTCGGTGGCCCTGCTGGCCTTGTTGGCGTCGCCGGTCCGCGCGGCGGAGGGGGACCCGCGCCTGCGCATGGATTCTTTGGCGGGCGAGGTCGTCGTGCGGCCGCCGGGGCTGCCGGGCTTGACGCTGGACGGACCGCTCGTCGATGGAGAGGTGGTGGGGCTGGCGCCCGGCACGGAGGTCGACATGGGCGCGGGAGGAGCTGCTTCCTTCGAATCCGACCTGCATGCCCGCATACTCGCCGGGCCGGGGTCGAAATTCCTGTTCGGCGTGGCCGAGCCCTACGGCCGGCGCGGCCTGCGCGTCATGCTCCTCGGGGCGTCGGCGCCGCTGGTGCTGGAGGTCTCCGGCGCCAAGCTGGCGCTCTCCGAGGGCGGCACCGTGTCCGTATATGACGGGGGCGGCGTCGTGGTGGAGGGCGGCGGGGTCAGCCTGGCGGGGGGCAGCGTGCTCAAGGCCGGCGAGAGCATCACCGCCTGGACCGGGGCGGACCCGGGCCGCATGAGCGCCGGCGACAGCCTCGAGCTCGACGCGCCTTTCGGCCGCTGGTTCCCCGAGCGTTCCTTCGCCTCGGCGGACTTCCAGCCGGATGTCGAAGCCGGTCCGGAGCCCGCCATCGCGATCGCCGCGGCGCCGCCGGCGGCGAAGAGGGCGAAGCGGGCGATCAAGACCGATAGTCTCCTCGCCAGCAGCCAGCGGCTCGAGGCCGAACGCGACCGGGCGCTGCGCGACGCCTTGTCGGCCCAGCCGGCGCCGGCGGCGATGCCGGGCCAGGCGGCCGGAATGCCCCTGGAGAGCCCGGTCGTCCCGGCCGGGCAGCGGCGCTGGCCGTTCTCGCGCACCCAGACGCTGGGCGGCGCGGCGGTGCTGCTCACGATCCTGCTGGCGGCCGTGGAGGCCGATCGGAGGAGCAGGCCGTCCGATTGACGCGGCGGGGAACGCGGGATTCAGGGGTAGCACCTCAAAATACTGGAAAAAATATCGAATTTTCTGTATAATGCTGGAAGAAATATCGGAATATTGGTCGAACTTCCCGCCTTAATGGAAATGGCTCATGCCTGAGCTGGTCTTCAGCAGCGGCGACAAACGCGAGACGGATCGGATATACCATCTCGTCAGAACCGGAAAGCTGCGCAAGATAGCGCCCAAGCTGTACTCCTCAAACCTGATCGACGACCCCAAGAAAATCGTCCGGGACCATCTCTACGAAATCCTGGGGCGCCGGTTTCCCCGCGCCGTCTTGAGCCACCGCACGGCGCTCGAAGGCAAGCCGAGCGCGAACGGCACTGTGTTTCTGACCTACACCTATACCAAGAAATTCCGGCTCCCGGGGCACACCATCCGCGTCCTCAAGGGTCCCGGCCCGGTGAGCGGCGACACGCTGTTCATGGGCAGACTCCACATCGCCTCGCGCCAGCGGGCGTTCCTGGAGAATCTCCAGCCGAGCCGGGGCCGCGGCCCCGACGCCAAATCGGTCTCTCGAGAAGAGCTCGAGGAGCGCCTCGACCGGATCGTGCGCATCCACGGCGAGGCCGGCCTCGATGCGCTGCGCGACCAGGCCCGGACCGCGGCCGCCGAGACCGGCATGGGCTCGGAATTCGAGAAGCTCGGCGGGATCATCGGCGCGCTGCTGCGATCCCGGCCCGCCGGCGGCTTGCGCTCCGCCGTTTCCAGGGCCCGTGCGACGGGAGAGCCGTTCGATCCCGACCGGGTCCGGCTCTTCGAGACGCTCTTCGCGGCGCTGAGAGATTCCGAGTTCCCCCGCGTTCCGGAGCCGCACCGTGATTCCGTCGCGCTGGGCAACCTCGCGTTCTTCGAGGCCTACTTCTCCAACTACATCGAGGGGACGCGTTTCGAGGTCGAGGCCGCGCGGGAGATCGTCTTCGACGGAAAAATCCCTCCGGCGCGCCCGGACGACGCCCACGATATCCTGGGGACCTATCGCGTCGTCTCGAGTCGCGAGGAGATGCGCAAGCTTCCAAAGAACGCCGCGGAATTCCTGGCCCTTCTGCGGGCCCGGCATGAAACGCTCTTGGCGAGCCGGCGGGACAAGAACCCCGGCGAATTCAAGGACGCGCCCAATCGCGCGGGGGATACGCTCTTCGTCGCGCCGGAGCTCGTTGGCGGGACCCTGATCCGAGGGTTCGAGTTCTACAAGCCGCTCGAATCTCCCCTGGCCCGGGCCATGTACGCGATGTTCCTGATCTCCGAGGTCCACCCCTTCAACGACGGCAACGGCCGGATCGCCCGTGTGCTGATGAACGCCGAACTGGTGAAAACCGACGAACGCCGGATCATCATCCCCACCGTGTTCCGCGACGACTATCTCGGCGCACTGCGCGCGCTGTCCCGGCAGGGAAGGCCCGAACCGTACATCCGGATGCTGGCCAAGGCTCGGGAATTCTCGGCCGCGCTGGATTTCTCGGATTTCAACTCCGCAAAATCCGCGCTCGAGCGGGCCAACGCGTTCAGGGAGCCGGGCGAGGCGACTCTAGCCTACGGCTCATAAGGCGCCGCCCGGCGCCGCAAGCACGGGCTATCGCAGAGCTCTTCCGCGAAGGTGGCCCCAGCCGATGTAGAGGAAGATCACGACGGGCACGATCGTGCCGACCATCAGCGCGATGCCGGTGCTCCGGTGCGAATCGCCGTCGCCGAAGCACGCCAGGCCCAGCCCTCCGAGGAACGGGATGGCCGCGCCGAAGAGGAGCCAGAGCAGGTTCCCCGCCCTGTCGCTGTGCCCGGAGGTCGCGACCGCGGCCGCCGCCCAATTCACCAGGAGCGCCGAGACGGCCGCCACGGCCGCCAACCGGGGATGGCCGTGGGCGAAAAGCCAGTCAATAACATAGAAGCTGCCTGAGTAGGCGGCATAAACCGCCGCGACCAGGACCGCCGCACCGAAGCTCATCGCCGCTGATCCTGCACTGCTAACGGCTTGGGAGGCCGTTATCGGCGCCGATGCCCTTCTGCTGCAAGGGCGCCTTCACGCGCTCCTCGAGCAGGTCGATGTGCTCGAAGATCGGCGTCTCATGGACCTGGGCGGACTCGAGGCTGGTGACCTGCCCCTCCACGGTGGGGGTGGGGACCATCTCGATGGTGTCCCACGGGCAGTCCTTCACGCAGAGCTTGCAGCCGATGCAGAGGTCGAAGTTGACGTAGACGCCGCGCGTCGAGATGTCGTCGCCGAAGGGTTCGATGCAGGTCGGCACGGGACAGGCCGAGATGCAGACCTCGCAGCCGGTGCAGCCGGCGAGGTCGACGCGGGCCTTGATCTTGGCCTTGGAGGCGCCCTTGACCAGGGCGGCGCGGCGCGCGGCGTTCATCGGGGCGGCCATTATGCTTTCTCCAGCATGGCGGCGGCGTGACCCTTCGGGGTGACGCCGCGCTCCATGAAGAGCAGCTTGCCGTCGCCGCCGATGACGAAGGTCGAGCGTTCCACGCCCATGTATTCCTTACCCATGAAGGACTTCTTCTTCCAGACCCCGTAGGCCTCGCAGACGGCCTGGTCCCCGTCGCTGAGCAGGGGGAAATTAAGGCCGAATTTGTTGATGAATTTCTGGTGCGATGCCGCCGAATCAGGGCTGACGCCGAGCACGACGGCCCCTTTGGCCTTGAAAGCGGCGATATTATCGCGGAAATCGCAGGCCTGGATGGTGCAGCCCGGGGTGTCGTCTTTCGGATAAAAGTAGAGGATTACGGTCTTGCCCTTATAATCCTTGAGAGCATGTCGCTGCCCTTTCTCGTCGAGGCAATCAAAAGCCGGGGCCTTGTCGCCGGGTTTGAGGTCCTTGGTTGTCTTGGCGGCCATGGGTTAAGTATAACAATTAGAATGGACGCCAGAGAAAGGCTGGAGCGGACGATCATGGGGATCGAACAATCCATCCCCGAGATGCGCGGCCGCCTGGCTTTCTTCCCTCCCGACCACCTGGAGCGCAAGTACACCGAGAAGTTCATCGCCTCCATGGAAGCCGAACTCGCCCGCGCCAAGCAGGAGCTCGAAGCGCTTGGCAAGTAGCGTCGCCCAACGCGTCGCGCTGAGCGGCGCGTCGGGACTCATTGGGACGGCCCTGGCGGCCTCCTTCAAAGCCGACGGCCACGAGATGGTCCCCCTCGTGCGCCGAAAGGACGCCCCCGGGGTCTTCTGGGACCCCGCCACGGGGGAGGTCGGACCGGGCCTCGAGGGCGTCGACGCCGTCGTGCACCTGGCCGGGGAAAACATCGCCGCCGGGCGCTGGACGCCCGCGCGCAAGGCCGCCATCCGCGACAGCCGGGTGCGCGGCACCGCCGCCGTGGCCGGGGCTCTGGCCGGCCTCAAGCGCAAGCCGCGGGTCTTGGTCTGCGCCTCCGCCGTGGGCTACTACGGCGACTGCGACGACGCCCTCGACGAGACCGCCGGGCCGGGCGGCGACTTCTTGGCCCAGGTCTGCCG
This sequence comes from Elusimicrobiota bacterium, assembly GCA_016196755.1. Taxonomy (GTDB): domain Bacteria; phylum Elusimicrobiota; class Elusimicrobia; order UBA1565; family UBA1565; genus SCTT01. The sequence goes on along the minus strand of JACPXC010000026.1, from coordinate 4,885 downwards.
GGCCTGGGAAGAGGCGGCCGAGCCGGCGGCCCGGGCCGGCATCCGGGTCGTCAACGCCCGGCTGGGCGTCGTGCTCTCCCCCGACGGCGGCGCGCTGGCCAAGATGCTGACCCCTTTTAAGCTCGGTCTGGGCGGGCCGGTGGGCGACGGCCAGCAGTGGATGTCCTGGGTGGCCTTGGGCGACGTCGTGGGCGCTCTGCGTCACTGCGCGGCCGAGCGCTCGCTCAAGGGGCCGGTCAATGTCACGGCCCCCGGCGCGGTGACCAGCGCCAAGTTCGCGGCGACCCTAGGTCGTGTCCTGCGCCGGCCGGCGGCCCTGCCGCTGCCGGCCTTCATGGTCCGCGTGCTCTTCGGGGAGATGGGCGAGGCCCTGCTCTTGGCCGGCCAGCGCGTGCTGCCGGCGCGCCTCAAGAAGGCGGGCTACACCTTCAAGCATCCCGAGCTCGAAGGCGCCCTGCGCCATCTGCTGGGGCGCTGATGTCCTGGCGTCCCGCGGTATTCCTCGCCGGCCTCGTCCTCATGCTGCTCTGGGAAGGCCTTGTCCCGGCCCGGCCCTGGCGCGCGGGCCGCGGCCGCCGCCTGGCCTTCCACCTGGGCGTGGGGGCGTTCAATACCGCGCTCATGCGCTGGGCCTTGGTGCCGCCGCTCTTGGCTTGGGCGGCCTTCGTCCGCGCCAAGGGCTGGGGCGCCGCGGGCCTCCTGGGCCTGTCGGGCTGGACCGAGATAGCGGTCTCGCTGGCCGTCCTGGACCTGTTGGACTACTGGTGGCATCGCATGAACCACCGCGTCGCGTTCTTCTGGCGCTTTCACCGCGCCCATCACTCCGACACCGAGCTCGACGCCACGACCTCGCTGCGCTTCCACTTCGGCGAGCTGGTCCTCTCGGGCGGGATGAAGGCCTTATGGCTCCTGGCCTGGGGGCCATCCCCTCTGGCCTTCGTCCTCTTCGAGACGGCCATCACAGCCTGCGCCCAGTTCCATCACGCCAACGTCGACCTCGGCCGCGCCGAACCGCCTGTCCGTCTCCTGCTCATGACGCCGCGCCTGCATGCGGCGCACCACACGGCGTCGCGCCGGACGCGGGATATGAACTTCTCGACGATCTTCCTGCTCTGGGACCGGCTCTTCGGCACCCTGGCCGAGGCGACGCGGGAAGAGCTCGAGGTCCTCGGTCTGCCGGAGGGCCGGGCGGGCGCCCTGTCGCCGCGCGGGTTCCTGGCGTCCCCTGTGAGGCTCGGCCCATGATCACCCTGCGCGGCGTCCACAAGTCCTTCGCCCGCCAGCTGCTCTTCGACGGGGCCGACCTGCAGATCAACGCCGGCGACCGCTTCGCCCTCGTGGGGCCAAACGGGGCCGGGAAGTCGACTTTGCTCAAGATGCTGCTCGGCGAGCTCGAGGCCGACTCGGGAGAGCTCTCGATCAAGCGCGGGGTGCGGGTCGGCTACCTGGCCCAGGAGAACGCGCCGCTGTCCGAGGGCTCGGTGCTGGCCGGGGCCTTGGCCGGCACCGAGGACGCCGACGGGCGCCTCACGGCGCGCGCCAAGGCCATCCTGATGGGCCTCGGGTTCAAGGGGACGGACTTCGAGCGCGCGATCAAGGAGCTCTCGGGCGGCTGGGCCATGCGCGTGTCGATGGCGCGCCTCCTGGTCGACGACCCGGACCTCCTGCTCCTCGACGAGCCGACCAACCACCTGGACTTGGACTCGACGTTCTGGCTGCGCGACTACTTGCTCAAGCGCAAGGGCGCCCTGCTCCTGGTCTCCCACGACCGCGACTTCATGGACCACGTCACGCGCGCGATGGTCAGCGTGCAGGACCACAAGCTCGTGGTCTATCCGGGCGCCTACGGCGATTTCCTCGCCGCGCGCGAGGCCGAGAAGGAGAAGCTCATCAAGGCCTACAAGCAGCAGCAGGAGGAGATCGCGGCGATGGAGGACTTCGTGGCCCGCAACCGCGTGCGCCACTCGACGGCGGCCCGCGCTCAGAGCATGCTCAAGCGCCTCGAGAAGCTCGAGCGCATCGAGGTGCCGCCCGAGAACCGGGTGATGAAGATCCGCTTCCCGCAGCCCAGACGCAGCGGCGTGCGCGTCCTGCAGCTCAAGGGCGTCGACAAATCCTACGGCGCCAACAAGGTCTACGAGGGCCTGGACTTCGAGCTCGAGCGCGGCTGGCGGCTGGCCTTCGTCGGCCACAACGGGGCCGGGAAGTCGACCCTGCTCCGGATGCTGGCCGGCGTCTTGCCCTTCGAGAAGGGCGAGCGCAGCCTGGGCCACGAGGTGACGACCGGCTACTTCTCCCAGCACCGCGCCGAACAGCTCGCCGGCGACAAGACCGTCTTCCAGGAGGCGCTCTCGGCCAACCGCGAGACCGGGGAACTGGCGGTGCGCACCATCCTCGGCACCTTCCTGTTCTCCGGCGACTCGATCTTCAAGCCCGTCCATGTCCTCTCGGGCGGCGAGAAGAGCCGCCTGGCCTTGGTCAAGATCCTGCTCGAGGCCCCGAACTGCCTCTTCCTCGACGAGCCGACCACCCACTTGGATATGGCCTCGGTGGAGGCGCTGGCGGCGGCCCTGAGCGAGTTCGAAGGCACGGTCTGCCTCATCAGCCACGACATCTACTTCGTCAACCGCCTGGCCACGCACGTCGTCCACGTCGACCACGGCAGGGTGCGCTACTTCCCGGGCAACTACGAGTACTTCGAGCGCCGCCGCGCGCAGATGATCGCCGACGGGGAGTTCTCGGCCGAGGTCCTGCCGCCGAAGGCCGACGTGCCGGAGGCCGCCGCCGCCCCGGCCGGGCCGAGCCGGGTCGACGTCAAGCGCCAGGCCAAGGAGAAGGAGCGCCTCGAGCGCGAGATCCTGGACCTCGAGATACGCCTGGAGGAGCTGGCGGGAAAGCTCGCCGACCCCGAGCTCTACGCCGACTTCGCCAAGGTCCAGTCGCTGGGCGACGAGATGGAGACCGTCCAGAACCAGCTCGGCGAGAAGACCGACCGGCTCAAGCGGCTAGGCGGCGCGTAGGCGCTACTTCGTCATCTCCGCGACGAGCGTCTTCATGGAGTCGCGGGCGCTGGCGTCGACAGCCTTCTGTGCCCCGGCCGCGGTCTTACCGAGCTTAATGTCCTTGCTCCGGATGGGCTTGCGGTTTCCCCATACCATCTTGCCCTTCTTGTCGTAATACTTCACCTCGTAGACCCAGCGCGGATTGAAGCTCGTTTGGGTGAGCTTCCACGCCTGCTCGGTGACCGTTGTTATGCTTTCGCCGAACTTCGCGTCGACGAAAAGCCAGCCGTCGGCGCCGACCTCGTCCAGGAAGGCGAAGGCCTCGCCGCGGTCTGACGGTCCGTCGCCGGGCGCGTCGGGAAAGATCGCGTCCTTAGGTTCCGGGCAGAACTGGCGGGCATGCCAGGTCGAGGGACTGCCGTCTTTCCCGACCTGCGCCTTCCTGCCCGCCTTCGCTGCCTTCATCATGTTGACGTTGCCGGACTGGACCTTGGCCTGCGTCCCGGCGGCGGCCTGGCCGGCCGAGGCGCCGAAGGCCTTGCGCATCTGCTCGCGCATCTCCGGCGTCAGGGCGGGGTTGTTCATCGCCGCCTGCATCGCGGCGTTCATCCCCGCGATCTCCGCTCCGCCGGCCGCCGCGCCCGCGGTGGCCGCATAGTCGTCGAGCTGCCCCTCCATAGCCTTCTCCTTCCGGTCCATGCGAGCCTCGGCGGCCGCCGCGGCGTCGGCGAAGGGCACCATGCCGATGCCGGCGGCCGAGAGCTCCGCTGCCAAAGTCTTCGCGCTGGCATCCAAGGCCTCCTTGGTGCTCACGAGCGCCTTGCCCTTGCCTTCTAGGTCGACCGTGGCGTTCTGCTCGCCGGTGACGCCGCAGACGAGCAGCTTCTTGAACTTCTTGAGCTTCGAGGCCGCGTGGGCGGGCTGGGCGGCCAGGACCAAGGAGAGGGCTAAGAGGGCGTATCGCATGGGGCCTCCGGACCACTCCTCGCCCGGCTGGAGGGTCAGGCCGCCGAGTAGGGTCCTTCGGTCTGAGCGCGGCTACTTTTCGAGTTCAGCCGCGTCGACGAGGTCCTGCGGGCGGCCGGCGGCGCGCTTGTTGGCGATAAGATCCTCGCGGCCTAGGTAGCAGACCGTAGCCGGACCGAATCGGTCAGTTTCCCGACGGCCCCAGGCCGAGTCGAAGTCGATCCCGGCGATTTGGGACAGGACGTCGATGCGCAGAGGCGCTTCACCGAGAAGCACTCCCTTCCCTTCCGTGAATACTTCCGGGGGAAGCTTCAGTTCGCCGCCGCTCACCTCGTCTAGAGCGGCGATGACCTTGTTCACGTTTTCCCGGCTGCGACGAACGAACAGGTCGAGGTCTTCGGTCGCTCGAACATGGCCGTGATAGATGACGGCGAACCCGCCGATGACCATGTAGTCCACCCCGTGCTTGTTAAATGCCGCGACGACCTCGTCGAAGAGGTGGAGGGCGGAGTCCTCTTCGGGAGTCTCCGGCATCAATGCAGGTGCTTGATGGCGCCGAAGAAGGCCGAGCGAGAAGGGATCGTCAGATGGAACCACGCGCGCACCCTGCGCAGGAGGTCCCGGCCGGCGTCGACGCGGGCGGCCGGAGGACGAGACAGCCAATAGGAGCGCTGCTCGACCCGCGCATCGGGCCAAGCGTCTTGACCGAGGACGCGGACGCTCAGACGGCGAGGCATACCCAAAGTATAGGGCCTGAGCCGCCGATTGTCCATGACGCGTATTTAATCAGCCAAGATGTTACCGAAACGGGGGTCGCTTACTCACTTAAGATGTTACCGAACGGCGCAATATAACGCGCCTTTCGGAGGCGTCGAAGATGAGCCCACGGGCCAAATGGGAATACATGAGGGCCATCT
>JACPXC010000025.1 GCA_016196755.1 Elusimicrobiota bacterium | reverse complement strand
GTGCCGACACCAAACGTGAGAGAACCAGGGTGCGTAGCGCCTTAAAGATCGTGCCGGACGCGACGAGCTACCACGACCGTGGGATGGGGACGCTTTGCCTCTTGACGGCAGAACTTCTAATGAGTGTCCCTAATCAGAAGTGCTAGTGGACGAGTTGGGACAGGGGAACGAACTCGATGCCGGAGGCCTGCAGTTCGGGGACCCGCTTCTTGAGGCACTCCAGCGTGCTGCGGAAGTAGTGGTGCCCGATGACGATGGCGGAGCCGCGCTTGCGCGCCACGGCCGCCCCGGCGTCGAGCCAACGCCGGCAGAAGGCCTCGCCCGACTTTGGGCCGGTGTCTAGGAAGAAGTCGTTGATCGCGGCCGGCACGCCGACGCGGCGTGCCTCGGCGAAGGCGATTGTCTTCCCCGAGACCCGGCTGTCGACGAAGAACAGGCCCTTCTCCTTGAGCCGGCCGGCGAACCATTCCATGAGGGGCTGGTTCATCGTGGCCCTGTAGGAGCGATGGTTGTTGAGCCCCCTGACGCCAGCCACTTGGAGAAGGGACTTGTCGAGCAGCTTCGACACCACGGCTTGGTCGGCCGAGTCGACCGCGCCGCTCGAGAGCTTTAGGGTCAGGAACGGGTCGAACGGGAAGTGCAGGATGTGCTCCTTCTTGGAGGCGACGGCCTCGGCCGCCGACTTCGCGCTGCGCGGGGACTCCGGCATGATGGCGGCCGTGAAGGCCCACGGCAAGGCGTACCACTCGGCGTCGGGCGGGGTGCCCTTCGGGTCGTAGCCGAAGTCGTCGATGACGATGGCTAGGCGCGCCTCCTTGGCGGCGGCCGGCGCGGCAAAGAGCAGGAGACCCAGGCTAATCGCCTTCATAGGCCTCCAGCGCGCGGCGGCCCAGCACCCAAGGCAAGCCCGCCGCCGCGGCGTTGACGACCAGGAGCATGAGCGCGCTGAGCCCCGCGGCCCGCCAGTCCCAAGCATTGGCGCGGCCGAGCCGGGCGTCGAAGTGCATCTTCACAGGCCAGGCCTCGGCCGCCAGGGTCAGGCCGATGAAGCCCAAGGCGCAGGCCATGTAGACGAAGCCGCCGGCCGAAGACTCCACCTGGTGGATGTTCTCCACCTTGAAGCGCGGGAACAGGGCCCCGAAGCCCACGCCCATCGCGCTCAGCGTGAAGGCCGCCAGCCAGATCGTCCCCAGGGTCAGGACGCTGACGAAGCGGTCCGCCCCGAGCAGGTGGTTCGAGGCCGCGACCAGGGCCGTGCCCACCGCCAGCGTGGGCGGCAGGCAGAAGGCCAGTTTCTGGCCCATGAGCTGGGACACCGACAGCGGCGCGGCCCGGGCCACCCAGTAGCTGCGCCCCTCGAGGCTCACCGCGGGGAAGGTGAAGCGCAGCCCCAGCGAGGACAGCACGAAGCCGGCCACGCCGATGTTGAGGAAGCAGACCAGGCTCTTGAGCTCGGCGGTGTCGAGCGGGAGGCGGTCGATCGAGAACAGATAGACCATGATGAGCGCGGCGATGAGGACCAGCTGAGACCAGTGCTTCACGTCGCGCACGAAGCACGTGCGCTCCTTCCAGAACAGCGCCGTCGCGGCGGCCGAGGGGGCCCAGCGGCCCAAGAGCCGGCGCAGACGCGCCTCCGGGGTGGGCGGGATGTCGATGGGGCGGCGCGCCCGCCCGCCTTCCTGGGCGCCCGAGTAGCCGCGCGCGTAGAGCCGGCCGGCCAGGGCGAGCAGGACCGCCGCCGCGGCGCCGGCCGCGCCGTAAAGCCAGGCCGCGCGCAGCCAGAAGACCTCGCGCGCGCCTCCCACCCAGGCCGCCAGTCCCTCGGTCAGCCACCAGGAGGGCGCCCGGGGTGCGGTCGGGGCCTGCAGGTAGCGCAGGTACTCCGAGACGAGCTGCATCGCGTCCGGGCGCACCAGACGCTCGGGCTCGGCCGCGCGCACGAAGACGTAGACCGACGCGGCGGCCAACGACGACAGGATCCAGACCGCGTCGCGCGTCCGCGACGACGGGAAGGCCGCCATCAGGACCAAGGTGAAGGCCATCCCCCCCGCGCACGAGAGCGCCAGGGCCGGCAGGAGCAGGGCGAAGAAGGCCGCGAGGAAGCCCGGCCCCAGGTGCTTGACCTGGGCCAGGGCCAGGATCATCGGCAGGATGACGAGCACGATCATCCACGAAGAGAAGAACACCGTCTCGACGGCCTTGTCGGCGAACAGAGCCCGCAGCGGCACCGGGGCGCGCACCAGCCAGCGCAGGTCTTCGGCGTAGAAGAAGCTGGTCAGCGAGATGACCAGGGAGGAGACGATCACCATCGAGAACGTCGTCAGCATCGCCATCGCGACGAGCTTCCAGATGAGGAGCGGCCCGAGAAGCGGCAGGGCGTCGAGGTAGGACAGCAGACGAAAGAAACCCCAGCGCAGGCCCTCCATCATCCAGAGCCCCATCGCGCCGAAGGCCAGGTTGCGGACCCACTCCCAGCCTGACATCGAGCGGACGCCATTGAGCGCCGAACGCGCCTTGCGGGCCGAGAGCAGGCTAAAGGTTCTTAAGAAGGGCCGCATACTCTTGCCCGCCGGTCAGCTCGAGGAAGATCTCTTCGAGGCTGCGGCCTTGGGCCGCGGGACCCGAGCGGGAGCGCAGTTCCGCGAGGGTCCCCTCGGCGACGAGCCGGCCGCCCAGGATGATGCCGATGCGGTCGCAGATGCGCTCGGCGATCTCGAGGACGTGGGTGCACATGAAGATCGCCGCGCCGCGCGCGGCCATGGTACGGAAGATCTCCTTGGCCATGCGCGCGCTCTTGGGGTCGAGGCCGACGAGCGGCTCATCGAGGATGAGGGCCTTGGGCTCGTGCAGGATGACCGAGGCCAGCACCACTTTCTGGCGCATCCCGTGGGAGTAGGTCTCGAGCAGTTCGCCCCCGAAGCCGGTCAGCTCGAACATCTCGAGGAGCTCGGGCACCCGGCGGCGCTGGACCTCATAGGGGACCTCGTAGAGGTCTCCGGTCAGGCGCAGGAACTCCGCGCCGGTGAGCTTGGGGTAGACGAAGGGCTCGTCGGGCACCAGGCCCAGGCGGCGTTTGGCCTCGAGGGTGTCGGAGGCCACATCGAAGCCGCAGATGCGCGCCGTCCCCGCGGAGGGGCGCAGGAGGCCGGTCAGCATCTTGACCGTCGTGGTCTTGCCGGCCCCGTTGGGCCCCAGGAAGCCGTAGATGCGCCCGGGCTCGACTCGGAGGCTCAGGTCCGACACCGCGGTATAGGTCCCGAAGCGCTTGGTCAGCCCCGAGACCTCGATCACCGCGGGCTAGGCCGGAACGGCGGCGTCGGGCAGCGCGAGGAGCTCCCGGTATTCGGCGAAGCGCTCGTCGACCTCGGCCCTGGAGAGGGTCTCCATGCGCCGGGTCGAGAACTCGGAGACGTTAAACGACGCCATGACCGAGCCGAAGGCCACCGCGCGCTTGAGGGCGCCGAGGTCCTTGACGTCGGCCCCCGAGGCCGCCAGCGAGCCCATGAAGCCGCCGGCGAAGGTGTCGCCGGCGCCGGTCGGGTCCTTGACCGTCTTGACCGGGAAGGCCGGGAACGGAAAGACCTTCCCGCCCGCGCAGAGCAGGGTGCCGTGCTCGCCCTTCTTGAGGACGACCACGCGCGGACCCATCGCGGCCAGCGCGTGCGCGGCGCGGACGTTGTTGGTGGTATGGGCCAGCTTCTGGGCCTCCTCCTCGTTGACGAAGAGGACGTCGACCCGGGACAGGAGCTCCTTGAGAGCCGGCAGCTTGAGTCCGATCCAGAAGTTCATCGTGTCGCAGGCCACGACCCGGGGCTTCTGCATCTGGGCCAAGACCTCCCACTGCAGGTCGGGGTCGATGTTGGCCAGGAAGAGCACCGAGGCCTTGCGGTGCGCCGCGCCGAGCTCGGGCTTGAAGGTCTCGAAGACGTTGAGCTGGGTGTCGAGGGTCTTGGCCTTGTCGAGGTCCTTGCCGAACTTGCCGACCCACCGGAAGGTCTTGCCCGCGGCGGTCTTAAGGCCCGAGATGTCGACCCCGCGCCCGGTCAGCATCTTGCGGTGCGCCTCGGGGAAGTCGGCCCCGACGACCCCGACCAAGCTGACCGGCGTGAAGTTGCGGGCCGAGAGCGAGAAGTAGACGGCCGAGCCGCCCAGGGCGTCGACGCTCTCCCCCTCGGGGGTCTTCACGGAATCGAGCGCGATCGAGCCGACGACGAGGATGTCATCCATGACGGTCTCCGGGGGGCGTTGGTTTCAGCGGCCGCTCTCGCGCTGTTCGAGGAACGAGCGGATCTCGACAGAGGTCGCGAGCTGGCGCAGGTAGAAGTTGAGGGCGTCTAGCGTGCGCTGCTGCTGGAGCTCGCGCATGAATGCGTCCTTCTTGGCGTCGAAGTCCTTGAGCGCGCCGCCGCCGCGCAGGTACTCCTCGCGGATCTCGGCGGGAAGGACCTTGGTCAGCCGGAACATCTGGTTTTTGAGCTTGGCGCCGAGCATGAGGCGGCGGTGCATCTTCTCGAACTGCTCGGGGGCGACCCGGAACTGGGCGCGCACGGCCTGGAAGTAGAGCTGCTGGTCGAAACGGCCGTCGCGCTGGAAGGCCGGGGTCTGCTGGATCGTGTTGGCGACCTCGGCGTCGGAGACCTCGAGGCCGAGCTTCTCGGCCTGCTGGGCCAGCAGCTCGTCGACGATCATCTCGCGCAGCAGGTCCTGCTTGAGCTGGCCCTCCATGGCGTCCGAGACCTCGGTGCCCTGGGCGCGCAGGGCGTCGAGGGTCTGACTCAGGCGCGTGCGGTAGCGCATGTAGGGGATCTTGGCGCCGCCGACCACCGCCACCGACTCCGTGGTGTCGGCGCCGGTGAAGTAATAGCCGCCGAGGCCGACGAAGATGCCGACGAGGAAGATGATGAAGACTGCAAGGACGAGGGTCTCTTTATGGCGGCGCAGGAAGGACATCATGCGGGGGGCCTCAGGTGTGGGCGGGGTCGGCGGCCTTGGAATGCTTGGCCGCCCCCTCGGTCATCGCGCAGCGGCCCTCGAACACGGCCCCGTCGTCGATGGTGAGCTTGGGAGTGCGGATGTCGCCGACCACGCGGCCGCCGGCCTTGAGCTCGAGCTGAGACGACGCGGCGACCTCGCCGCTGACCGAGCCGGCGATGACGACGTGCTCGGCGCAGATGTCGCCGCGCACCCGTCCCTTCGGCCCGATGATCACGGTCTGCGCCTCGAGGATGTTGCCCTCGACCTCGCCGTCGACCCGCAGGGAGCCGCGGACCGTCAGAGCGCCCTGGAAGTAGGCCTCGGAGCCTATCACGGTCGTCACGTCGCCGCCGTCGAAGCGGCGCTCGTCGCCGCGCGAGAAGATGGCCATCAGCCTCCGGGTCCCGCGCCGGGCTGGACCCGGAGATAGGTGAGCGGGTTGGCCGGGCGACCGTGCCGCCAGACCTCGTAGTGAAGGTGGTTGCCGGTGGAGCGGCCGGTCGTCCCCATCCAGGCGATGAGCTGGCCGCGGGCGACGCGCTCGCCCACCTTGACCGCCACCTTGGCGGTGTGCCCGTAGAGCGTGGAGTAGCCGAAGCCGTGGTCGACTAAGACCATGACGCCGAAGCCGCTCGACCAGCCCGCGTAGCGCACCACCCCGTCGGCCGTCGTCACGATCGGGGTGTCGGGCTTGTTGGCGATGTCGACGCCTTCGTGGAAGGAGCCGGCGTGCAGGCCGGAGGTCTCGCCGCCGAACGGCGAGAAGCGGTAGCCGTACGGGGAGGTGATGTGCCCGCTGGTGGGCCAGATCGACGGCGTGGCCTGCGAGAGGCTGCGCTCGTTGGTGATGTACCAGGCGATCTCCTGGAAGCTGGCCAGGCGGTGCGTGGACTCGCTGCGCAGACGCTGGACCGTGCGGCGCACGTCGCCCTGCGAGAGGCGGCCGGAGGTCATGAGGCTGACGAGCCCCGCGCGGTCGGAGGCGCTGGGGCCGCCCAAGCCCTCCTCGGACTTGAGGATCTCGTCGCGCGAGCGCATGCCGAGCAGGATGCGGAGCTGCTTGTCGGTGGCGCGCGCCGTCTCCAGCACCTCGCGGGAGCGGTCCATCTCCTGGGCCATGTAGGACATCTTGGCGCCCATGACCATGTTGTCGGCCTTGGTGACCCAGTAGTCGGCCTGGATGCCGGCCGCGAACCCCGCCCAGACCGTGAAGCCGGTCCAGAGCAGGGCCCCGAACATCAGGAAAGCCATCGAAAAACGGCCTCGCCACTGGGGGATGTCGGCGTGGGGGATGACCAGGATGGTCACGTGGCGGCTGAGCAGCCGCGATAGACGGAGGAGGTGTCTCAAAGGGGTCTCGGCTTTGCGTCTATACGAAGACGCCCTCCATTTTATAACCGACCCTCGGTGGTGTCAATACCTTGGGGGTCAGGGGGGTCAGGCTTCCTTAAATAGAGGGATTCATAGAACAGCGCCGCGTCGCGCATCTCGCCGGGGGTCAGCTTCTCCGCCACGGGCTCCATGAGGTGCGCGTGGGCGGAGCCGCCGCGGCGGCCTTCCTTGAACAGCTCCAACTGCAGGACCAGGTAGGCCGCGGGCTGGCCGGCCAGCGCCGGGTACGCGTCCTTGGAGCGCTTGGTCTCGAGGCCGTGACAAGCGGCGCAGACAGGCACCTTCCGGGCCGGGATGCCCCGGCGCGCGATCCGCCCCCCCCGTTCGATCGCTTGGGCATCCCGCTCTTTCGGCGGGACGCCAGGGACGACGGGGAGGCCGGAGAAGTACTCGGCGAGCTCTCGCACGGCCTCCGCGCTCAGTCCCGCCGCGGCCGATTCCATGATGCCGCTGTGCCGGCGGCCGTCGCGGTAGGCCTCCAGCGCGCCGCGGAGGTACTCGGCGGGCTGTCCGGCCAGCCTGGGAAAGGCGCCGGAGCCGAGGTCCGACCCGTCGGCGCCGTGGCAGCGCGCGCATGCCTGCGCGGCCGGCGCGGGGAACGGCGGCGGGGAAGCCCCCGGCCGCGCGAGGCGGCGGTAGCCCGCCTCGTCGAGCTCGGGCAAGAGCCTCAGAAAGGCCACCATCGCCCAGACCTCGTCGTCGCGGCCGGGCACGGGCCAGGCGGGCATGCCGGTGAGCTTTATGCCGTGCTTGACGACCGAGAACAGCTCGCGGGGCCGCCGCCCTTCCACCCGGGCCTTCAGCTCAGGCGGCGGCGGCAGCATGCCGCGCGCGACCGGCGACGGCGGCAGGCCGGGCGCTCCGTGGCAGGAGCGGCAGGCGGACTCGAAATGGCGGGCGCCCTTGAGCGCCAGGGCCGGGTCGTCGAGGCCGGCAGGGGCCTTGATGAGGAGGCTGTGGGTGAAGATGGAGCGGCGCATCGAGAAGCGCAGGAACCATTCGGTGGGCGCCCAGTGCCCCGAGCTGGCCTTGATGGGCATGAGCCCGCTCGAGGCGGCCAGAAGGCCCCCGACGCCCAGCGCGAGGATGAGCGCCGCGGCCCGCGCCGGCAGCCCTTTCATGCGCGCACCTCGCTCCTCCGGCGGAGGAGGCCATAGGTCAGCCAAAGCCCTCCGGCGAGATAGGAGACGCCGCCGACGAGGAGCATGACGACGCCGCCCAGGCGCTGGTCCTCCAGGGCCGATAGCCCGGCGAGCGCGCCGTGATGGGCGTAGAGAGGACGCCCCGCCAGGGCCAGCAGCGCGCCCAAGAGCGTCATATGCATCGAGGTGAGCAGCAGCGCCGCTATGCCCGCGCCGGCCCGTTCCTCGCGCCCCGGGCCGCCGCCCAAGGCGGAGAGCCAGACCAGCATGCCGGCGGCGAAGAAGGAGCCCTGCTCGGCCGCCAGGCCCAAGGCGCCGTGGCGCGCGGCATGATGCAGGGCCGGCGCATGCCACGCCCAGACCACGACGAGCTCGACGGCGGAGAGCGGGACCGGCGGAAAGAGCGGCGGCCATTTCCGCACGGGGTCGTAACGCGTGCCGGCGACGGCCAGCGCCAGCAGCGGCGCGGCGACGGCGACCACGCCCATGTGCATCGCCATGTGCGCGGCGAAGGAGCGCCCGGCCAGCTCCGGCAGCGGCCCGAGCCAGGCGCCCGCCAGCGTCAGCGCGCCCGCGGCCGCCAGCGTGGGGCGCGTCATCGGCAGTCCCTCATGAACGCCGCGGCGCCGGCCGCGTAGACCGTGGCCACGGCGCTGAGGACGGAGAGCAGGAACGTCGCGAACCCCAGGAAGCGATGCCGGTCCTCGTCGGTGTCGAATTCGCGCGAGAGCGGGGGCGGCGGCAGGCGGCAGCGGCGCCAGCCCCCCCGGCCGATGACGGCGATGCCGGCCAGGGCCAAGACGGTCAGCGCGAGGATGGCGCGGCGCGCCGGCGCCAGCGGGCCGGCCGGGCCGGCGAACTTCGCGCACCAGACGGCGGCGGCGACGTAGCAGAGCAGGAAGTGAGCGGCCCAGATCGCCGGCGCGGCGGCCAGGAGCCATAGGCTTTCATCCGCTTCCGGAGCCGCGTTCTTCATGCCGCTAGAGGGAAGCCCGCGATGACGGCGACGGTGATGACGGCCGTAGCCGCGACGAAGTGCCAGAAGAGCGCGGTGTTCTCCAGATCGCCGTCGCAGCGCGCCGTCAACCGGCCCGCCAGCCTTCGCGCGGCGCAGTATGCCAGGGCGAGCGCGCCCGCCAGGCCGTGCGCCGCCGCCCAGGCCGCCAGCATCCAGACCGTGGCGGGATACACGTGGGACGTCGGCTCGAGCCCGGTCGACCAGGGGCCGGCCAGGAGCGCCGCCGCTCCCCCCAGCGCCAGCGCGCCGGCCCCGCCGATGGCGGCGTGGAAACCGGTCGCGCGGCCTAGCCGGTTGAAGCGGCGCGCCAGCATCGTCAGGCCCCAGGCGCCGGCGAGCAGGCTCGCCGCCAGGCAAGGCCAGAGCGCCCCCGGGCCCGCCGCCCCGCGCGGCGGGAAGTCGTCGCGGACCGTCCAATAGAAGAAATAGCCGAACACGAGGGAGAGGAACGCCGTCGCGTCGGCGAGCATCGTGATGAGCATCGCCCACCACCCCACGGAGGACGGCCCCGAGACGTAGAGCGGCAGCGTCAGGCCAAGACCGACGTCCTTGTCGGGCTGGGACAAGATGACGGACGTGCCCGTCCAGAGCCACCAACAGACGACGCCGATCCCGGCCGCGCCGCTCAGCAGGGCCAGGACCCACTGGCCGAAGGTCCCGAAGATGAAGAATCCTCCTATGGTCAGGGCGGCCAGGGGAGTGACGAAGCTCGGCCCCGGGAGCTCCAGGCACTGCACGGGTCTGGCGTCGATGACGCTCGTGACCAAGGACTCCCTCTTCTCCTCGTCGGCGTCGGGCAGATAGAAGCGGCCGCGGTCTACGTCGCGCTCGAAGTCCGGCTGGTCCCAGAGGGGATAGCGGCCGTCGATCTCGGGGATCGAGCGCACCCCCCAGGGCTTGGAGGGCATCTCCTGGAGCCATTCCAGGGTGCCCGCGGCCCAGGGATTGCGCTCGCAATACGGCTGTCCGCGCTTGGAGCGGAGCACGTCCCAGACGATCACCGCGACGCCGGCCGCGAGGATGAAGGCGCCGATGGTCGAAGAAAGGCTGAGCGCGTCGAACCCGGCGCCCGCCGGATAGGTGAAGACCCGCCGCGGCATGCCGCGCAGGCCCAGGAGGTGCATCGGAAGGAAGGCGACGTTGAAGCCGATGAACATGAGCCAGAACGCCAGCGTGCCGAGCCGCTCCGAGAGCTTCTTCCCGGCGACGAGCGGGTAGTAATAATAGAGCCCCGCGAGGATCGGGAACAGCGCGCCGCCGATGAGGACGTAATGGAGGTGCCCGACCACGAAGAAGGTGTCGTGGGCCTGAAAGTCGAACGGCGCCAGCGCGAGCATCACGCCGGTCAGGCCTCCGACGACGAAGACGGAAAGGCCGCCGGCGGTGAAGAGCATCGGCACGGAGCCCGCGACGCGGCCCGCCGCCGCGGTCGCGATGAGGCAGAAGAGCTGCACGCCGGTCGGTATCGCCACGGCCTCCGAGGCGGCGGAGAAGAGCGCCAGAGAGACGCCCGGCAGGCCCGTCGTGAACATGTGATGCACCCAAAGGCCGAAGCTCAGAAAGCCCGTGCCGACGGCCGACAGGACGATCCAGCTGTAGCCGACGATGGGGCGCCGCGCGAAGGTCGGCACGATCATCGCCAGGAGCGCCACCGACGGCAGGAAGATGATGTAGACCTCGGGATGGCCGAAGAGCCAGAACAGGTGCTGCCACAAGAGAGGGTCCCCGCCGCGCGAGGGGTCGAAGAACGGCCACCCGAACGCGCGCTCGAGCTCGAGCAGCATGCTTCCCGCGATCAGCGGCGGGAAGGCGAAGAGCACCATGACGGCCGCGACCAGCACGTACCACGCGTAGAGCGGGATCAGGTTGATGCGCATGCCGGGCGCGCGGCACTTGAGCGCGCCGACGATCAGCTCGACGGCCGCGGCGATGGCCGCGATCTCGATGAACGAGAAGCCCAATAGCCAGATGTCCGCGCCGATCCCGGTCTGATACGCGGACGTCAGCGGCGGGTTCATGAACCAGCCCCCCTTGGGCGCGGCGTCGAAGAAGATCGAGCCGCAGAGGAAGAGCCCGCCGAGCAGATAGCACCAGTAGCCGAACGCGGAGAGCCTCGGGAACGGCAGGTCGCGCGCGCCCAGCATCTGCGGCAGGAAGATGACGGCGACGGCCTCGAATATGGGGATCGCGAAGAGGAACATCATCACCGAACCGTGGACGGTGAAGACCTGGTTATAGGCGTCGGCCGTGAGGAAATCGCCCCCCGGCCGCGCGAGCTGGATGCGCATCAAGAGGGCCAGCGCGCCGCCGAACAGGAAGAACAGGAAGGCCGTCGCCGTGTACCAGACCCCGACCTCGGTGTTGTTGACCTCCGACCAGTAGCGCCAGCCTTTCGGCGGCGTCCAGGCCTTGAGGAGCCGGCTCTCCTGGTCCCGCTCGAGGGGCGTCGTCATCTCAAGGCCTCCAGGTAGGCCGCCAGAGCCGTCAGATCCTCCGGCGGCAGCATCCCGAAATGCGGCATGAGCGCGCCCGGCTTGACCTCGTGCGTCTTGGCGAGCCAGCGCCCGAACCCGGCCCGGCCGGGGGGCAGCGTCCCCGCCGCGATGCTCAGCCGGCCGCCCGCGTGCGTGAGGTCGGGCCCGACGACGCCGTCGGCGCCCGTGCCGCGGACGGTATGGCAGGCCGCGCAGCCGTTGGCGCCAAAGAGCTCGCCGCCGCGGGCGGCCGCCCCCCCGGCCGGGACCGCCGCCGGCCGGCGCTGAGCGGCGAGCCAGCGGGCGAACTCGGGCTTCTCGAGCACGACCACGTCGAAGGCCATCAGCGCGTGCGACTCCCCGCAGTACTCCGCGCAGACGCCGCGCAGGCGGCCCGGGCGGGTCGGCTCGAGGAGGAGGCGGGTCTCCCGGCCGGGGAACATGTCCATCTTCCCGCCCAGGGAGGGTATCCAGAACGAGTGGAGCACGTCGGCGCTGCGCAGCGTGAACTCGACGGGTTCCCCCGCCGGCAGGCGGATCTCGTTGGCCAGCTCGACGGCCTCTCCCGGCGACTCGTAGCGCACGCGCCACCACCATTGCTCTCCGGTGACCGAGATCCTCAAGGCGCCCGGCGGCGCGGAGGCGAGCAGCCCGGGCAGGATCGACAAGCCGTAGGCCAAGAGCGCGCCCAGGACCAGCGTCGGAACGACGGCCCCGCCCCAAACGATCAGCGCTCTCTGCGCCCCCCCTCCCGCCCTGCGCGCGCCGCCGCGGACGGCGTAGACGGCGAGCGCGGCGACGGCCAGCCAGACGACCGCCGCCCCGCCGGCCATCCACCAGAAGAGCTCGGCGAGCCGCTCGGCGCCCCGCCCGGCCGGGTCGAGCGCCGACTGCGGCCCGGCGCAGCCGGACAGCCAGGCCGCGCAGGCGATGGGCGCCGGGACGCGTGGGGATGTTCTAGAGGACAAGCCCACGATGCTAACACTCGACGGGTGACGGAAAGATTGAGGCGGCGGGAAGGAATTATCTCGGCCGCGCGAGCGCGTGGAGGAGGCCGGCGACGTCCGCGGGGCCGCTCAGGAACCAGTCCGCGGCCGAGGACCTGGCTCTCCCGACCCGGACCGCCAGGCCGTCCGCCCGCACACGCTCGAACATCGGCTCGTCGGAGAGGCCGTCGCCGATGGCGATGGCGAAGGCGTCGGGCGTCCGCGCCATGAGGTGCGCGACGGCGTCCCCCTTGGTCCAGCCGATCTCCGGGATCAGGTCCCAGCCGAGGTAGCCCTTCTGCCAGCGGAGGCGCAGCCACCGCAGCTCGTCGGTCAGCGAGTCGACGACCCGGGCGACGGCGCGGCGGCCCGAGGCCGACATCAGCCCGACGTTGAGGCTCAGCGTGAGGCCGTTTTGACGGACCCGGGCCCCGGGGTGGCCCTTGAGCCGCTCGCGGATCAGGCCCTCCGCGACCGCGACGGCGCGGCCCGCCACCATGGAAAGAGGATGCTCGAACTCCACGCCCGGTCCCTCGATGACCAGGCCGTGGTTGCCCGCGTAGGTCACGCCCTTGAGCGCCACCATCCTGCTCAGGTCGGCGACCGGCCGCCCGGAAACCACGCTGACGCGCACGCCGGGGGTCCGGGCCAGCGCCGCCAACGCCTCCCGCGCCTCGGGCAGGGGGGCGGCGAGATCCCCGTCCGGCACGTGAGGCGAGAGGGTACCGTCGAAATCGAGGAACAGCGACACCGGCCGGCCGCCGGCCGCCGCCCTCAGCTTCCCGAGGTCGAAAGGCCTCATGCCGGAGGCCGCCCCTGGATGAACGCCGCGGCGGCGGCGATGCCGCCGACGAGGAGACGGGAGATGATGGGGCGGATGGTCATGCGCATGCCTGGGACCGAGTACGCCTGGTGCGGGGGACGGTCGCCGCTGAAACGCCGCGGGGCCGCCGGATACCGGAAAGGAAGTCTAGGCGAGCGGGCTGCGGGGCGGCGCCCGGTTATGGGCGGAGCAGGAGACGAGGACCGGCGGCGGGGGAGCCGACGAGGAACGCTCCAGGGCATCGAACGCCGCCTGGGGCCGCCGCGGGAATTCGACGGAAGTGAAAAGGCGATAGGAGGGGAGTTCCGCCAGACAGATGCGCGGCGGCACGACGCGCGGGATGCGCGTGAGGCGGAAACGCTTGCCGGGCTGCCGCCGTCCGGGACCGTCCTCCGAGGCGTCCGCGGAGATGGAGACCGGCCCGGGGGCCGCGACGAGCGTGGCGATCGCCGCATACAGTCCTCGGACGGAGAAAGTCCCGAGGAAAAAGACTACGAGGACCGCGGCGCGCATAGCCGATTATACCATTCTCCACTAGCCCCCCAGCGACCCGAACTTCCCCTCGTTGAAGTCCTCGACGGCTTGATTGATCTCGTCGACGCTGTTCATGAGGAACGGGCCGTAGTGCACCAGCGGCTCATCAATCGGAGCCCCGCTGAGGAACATGACGGTAGAAGACTCCCCG
The DNA here is from genome assembly GCA_016196755.1 of Elusimicrobiota bacterium. Lineage (GTDB taxonomy): Bacteria > Elusimicrobiota > Elusimicrobia > UBA1565 > UBA1565 > SCTT01. The sequence continues at coordinate 82,224 of JACPXC010000025.1, read as the reverse complement.
GCCTCGACGAACACCTCGTCGCCGTCGTTCTCGAACAGCACGGATTCCCCGGCCGTGACCGCGGCCGAGCCGTTGGTCTTGACCGAGCCCGTGAGGACGAGCAGCGCGGTGTTATAGTCTTTGGGCGTCGGCAGGCGGACCTTCGCCCCCGCCTCGAGCCGCAGGTCGAACATGTGGGCCGGCGTGAAGGTCCGCGCCGGTCCCTGCATCCCTTCATAGGTCCCGGAGATCACGCGGACCACGCCCGTGCCGCCGGCCAGCGGCACGGACTTGATGGCCCCGTCGGTCAGCGCCTGATAGGCCGGCGCCGCCAGCTTGTCCTTGCGCGGGAGGTTCACCCATATCTGGAGCATGTGCAGGATCCCCCCCGCCTTGGCGAAGGCTTCCTCGTGGTATTCGTTGTGGAGGATGCCGGCGCCCGCCGTCATCCACTGCACCTCGCCGGGGCGTATGACGCCGCCGTTGCCGGCGCTGTCGCGGTGCGCCACCGCGCCCTCGAAGGCTATCGTCACGGTCTCGAAGCCCCGGTGCGGGTGCGTGCCGACGCCTCGGCGGCGCTCGGTAGCCCCGAACATCGTGGGCTTCTGGTAGTCGAGCAGGAAGAACGGGCTCATGCGCTTCTCGAAGTCGGTGGCCGCGGGGAAATAGTTGCTGACATGGAAGCCGTCCCCGACCCAATGCTCGGGCGCCCCGCGAAAGACCTTCTCGATCGTTCTCTTCATGGCTCCCCTCCCCCCTATTCTATACCGGAATAGAGGTCCGCCCCACCCCTTGAAACCCCGTGACCCCGGGGCTACCCTCAAGAGGATGCACGCAATAAGCCGCGCGCTGGCCGCCGCTTTGCTGGCCGTCGGGCCCGCCTTCGCCCAGATCAAGGTGGTGCCCGAGATGCCCGCCCCCGTAGGCGGCGCAGGCGTCTCGGCGGCCGTCGGCGGACGGGCGGCCCTAGCCCCCTCCCCCCACGTCACGCTGGCCCCCACCCTGCCGGGCACCATCGGGGCCGCGCCCAGCCTGACCCTGACGCCCGGCGCGCGCGCCGCGGCGCCGCTGGCCAGCGCCGCGGCCGCGCCGGCGCTGGCGGCGGTGACGCCGTCGGCCATGGCGCTTCCGGCGGCCGCGGTGCCCCGGACCCAGGCGCCGCTGCAAGCCCCAGCCGTCGCCGCTCCCGCCGAGAAGGCGCCCACCAAGGGCCTCGAGGCCGTCCGCCGGCAGACCGCCGAGATGGGCGAACTGCTCGGCCAGAAGGGCGGCGGCGCCCAAGCCGGGAGTCAGGCCTCGGGCATAGCTTCCAAGCTCTTCGACGGCGGCCGGAAGGCCCCGACCGTCAACGGCGTCACGGAATCGAACGCCGCCCCGGCGAAGAGCCCCGTCGCCGAGGCCTGGGGCCGTGAGCGCGAGGCCTTGGCCGAGCGCTTGGCCGTGGGCCGCGGCATCACCCCCGCCGAAGCGGCCAAGACCATAGACGCATTCAACGCCGAGCTCGGCGCTTCGCCGGGCCTCTTCGCCGGCGCGCCGCAGAGCGTCGTCGCCCACTTCGGGCGCCTCGGCACGAACGCCGAGCTGCTGGGGAGGCTCCCCAAGGCCGCGGCCGCCGGGACGCAGGTCCAAGGCCGCGCGGCGCCGGCGACGGACCTGCCGGCGCTCTCGGCCGGCCTGAGGCCCGCCGCCCCGGAGAAGCTCGGAACGCTGACGGCCGCCTTCCCGGTCGTCGACGCCCAGGGCCGGGGCGCTTACCTCAAGACCGCGTTCTACCGCGGCACCGACTTCGACGATGCCGGACGGAAGAACGCGGCCCTGGAGGCCGAGGCTATCAAGTCCGCCGCGCTCAAGCGCGACTTCGACGACCCGACCCTGGCCCCCTCGAACCCGGCCCCCGCCAACGTGACGCTGCCCAAGGTGCTGGGCTTCGGCCGGCTCTCCCCCTTCCTGCGCCGGGCGATCTACGGCGACAAGGGTCCCAATGAGATCCTCGGTATCGAGCTCGAGACGCTGCCCGGACGCTCGCTGCAGTCCTACCTGGAGCTCGAGACCGGGCGCTACCGCCGGGCCGACGGCCGCCCGGTCATGATGCTCTACGACTTCACGCGCATAGAGAAGACCATCCGCCGCATGCACGCGCTCGGCTGGGCCTGGGGCGACTTCCACGACGGCCAGGTCAATATCGAGGGCGAGCCGGGCAAGCTCCACATCGGGGCCTTCGACTTCGGCACCCTCCACAAACGCACCGGCCCGAACGACGCGAAGTTCGAGGAACTCAAGGCCGACGACCTGGAGCGCCTCGCCCAGCTCAAGACCGGCCTCTTCGACGAGTCCGCGCCGGACGCCTCGAAGCGCCCGCTCGGCGGCGGCGAGCTCCTGGCCGACGCCAACGTCATCATCGCCAAAGAGCAGCGCGAGTTGGGCAAGCCCCTCCACGCCGGCCGCCTCGCCGTCCTGCGGCGCCTCGGCCGCTCGCCGGTCCGGCAGACCCTGCAGGTGTACGGCGAGACCCTCTACGGCTCGCCCGAGGACGTCGTTCCGATCGCCGTCCCCCGCTCGGACCCCGGCTACCGGGCGCTCGTGAAGCTCTTCGAGGACCTCAAGCTCGGCAAGAAGAAGGGCGACTCCGACCGCCTAGTCGTCGCGGACGCCTTCTACGCGGTCACCTCCGACGGCGGGCCCGCCACGTTCATGACCGCCGACAACAGCGTCTACACGACCTTGGCCAAGCTGGCCGGCATCGAGCCGGCCTCGCTCGGCATGAGCATGCCCCGGGCGTTCCCCGACGGCTTCCTCGTGAAGATCAACGGCCGCTCCCTGCGGGTCATTCCGGCCGGCGAGTGAGCGCCTAGTCGGCGCTCAGTCGAAGGTCAGGACAAGCTTGCCGGTGGTGGCCCCGGACTCCAAGGCCTTGTGCGCCTCGGCCACCTTCTCGACGGGAAACGCCGTCGTGGTTGGCGGCCTCAGCTTGGCCTGGCCGACCAGGGCCAGCATCTCGCCCATGGCCTGGGAGGCCAGCTCGGGCTTGTTGAAGAGGTAGACGACGTTGAAGCCCGACACCGAGCGGTTCAGGCGCGTCAGCTCGAAGGGGTTAAAGCGCGGCACGCGGGCGTAGCCGAAAGCCAGGCCCATCCAGCCCGCCCGGTCGCGTCCGCGCGTCAGCATCTCGGCAAAGCCGTAGACGACCAGCCGTCCGCCGGGCGCCAGCCGGTCGAAGCCGGGGCGCAGAGTGGTGATGCCGTTGGCGTCGAATACCGCGTCAAAGCCCTGCGGCGCCGCCTCGTCGACCGCCTTCCAGAAGCTGCCGGCCCGGTCGCGCACGACGACGGCGTCGGCGCCCAGCGCGCGCGGGACGTGGACCTTCTCGGCGGAGCCGACCACCGCCACCACGCGGCACTTGGCGGCCTTGGCCACCTGCACGAGGGCCGAGCCGGCCCCGCCCGCCGCGGAGTGGACGAGCACGGTCTCGCCGTCGTAGACGCGCGCCGCGCGGTGCAGGGCGTACCAGGCCGTCAGATGCACGGCCGGGAAGGCCGCCGCCTGCTCGAAACTCCAGCCTTCTGGAGCGTGCCAAAGCTGTATCGGGTCGACGACCACCGAGCTCGCGTAGCCGCCGAAGCGCGTGATGCCCACCACCCGGTCGCCGTTCTTGAAGCCCGAACCGGGGGTGACGCCGTCGACCTCGCCGGAGAACTCGAAGCCCGGGGTGAGGGGGTAGCGGCCCTTGGCGGCCTCGTAGTGGCCCATGCGCACGATGCAGTCGGCGTAGTTGACCCCGGCCGCGCGCACGCGCACGCGGACCTGGCCGGCGCCGACGACGGGCTCGCGCTCGGAGACCAGCTCCAGGGCGCGGTGCCCCCCCGGCTTCTTAACGACGACGCGTTTCATGAACGCCATTCTATCATTTGATAGAATCGAGCAAGTGAACGGCACCGAGCTGCGCGAGAAGTTCCTGACCTATTTCGACCGTAAGGCCCACCACGTCACGGCGACCTCCCCCCTGGTGCCCGACGGCGACCCGACGTTGCTCTTCACCGCCGCGGGCATGGTCCCGTTTAAGCCCTACTTCCTGGGGCAAAAGACCGGGGTCGACCGCGCCACCTCCTGCCAGAAGTGCTTCCGCACCACCGACATCGACCGGGTCGGGCAGACCATCCGCCACCTCACCTTCTTCGAGATGCTGGGGAACTTCTCGTTCGGCGACTATTTCAAGGAAGGCGCCATCGAGTTCTGCTGGGACTTCCTGACCAACGTCGCCAAGCTCGACCCCAACCGCCTGCATCCCACCGTCTTCGAGGACGACGCCGAGGCCGAGGCGGTCTGGGTGAAGCTGGGCATCCCCAACAAGCCGGTCCGGCTCGGTTCGGACACCAACTTCTGGGCCATGGGCCCGACCGGGCCGTGCGGCCCCTGCTCCGAGGTCTACTACGACCTCGGCCCCGAGTTCGGCACCGGCCCCCAGGACACCGTCGGCGGCGACGGCGACCGCTACATCGAGGTCTGGAACCTGGTGTTCATGCAGTTCGACCGCCAGCCCGACGGCACGCTCAAGCCCCTGCCCAAGAAGAACATCGACACCGGCATGGGCCTCGAGCGGCTGGCCATGATCGTCGAGGGCAAGTCCAGCCCCTTCCAGACCTCGCTGTTTGACCCCATCCGCAAGGCCGCCGCCGACGTCATCGGCGTGCCGCCGCCCGACGCGCGCGGCGGGGGCCCCTCCGAGGCCGAGGTGGTGATGGCCTACCGCATCATCGCCGACCACGTGCGCGCGGCGGTGATGCTCTCGGCCGAGGGCATCATCCCGTCCAACGTCGAGCGCGGCTACGTCCTGCGCCGCCTCATCCGCCGCGCCTCGCGCTACGGCCGCCTGCTCGGCGCCAAGGAGCCCTTCCTCCACCTGCTGGTCGGCCCGGCGCTCGGGATCTTCGCCTCCCAGTACCCCGAGCTGGCCGCCGCCCGCCAGCAGGTCGCCGAGACGCTCAAGGCCGAGGAGGCGCGCTTCCTCGAGACCCTCGAGGTCGGCGAGCGCGAGCTCGGAGAGCTGCTCGAGCGCCATGCCAAGTACCTGCCCGGCGCGGCCGCCTTCAAGCTCTACGACACCTACGGCTTCCCGCTCGAGCTGACCAAGGAGATCTGCGCGCGCAAGGGCGTAGCCGTCGACGAGCCGGGCTTTCACGAGGCCCGCGAGGCCGCCATGGAGGCCGCCAGCCGCAGGCCGGCCGTAGCACCCCAGCTGCTCAGCGCGCCCTACCAGGCCGTCATGGAGGCCAACCCAGGCCTGCGCTGCGAGTTCTCGGGCTACCGCAAGCTCGAGGAGCTGACCCAGGTCGTGGCCATCCTCAAGCACGTCAAGTCCGAGGGCGGCATGCGCGTCGAGCACGGCCCCAAGGTCGAGCTCGGCCCCGGCGACGAGGGCGAGGTCGTCCTCCTGCGCACTCCGTTCTATCCCGAGGGCGGCGGCCAGGTCGGCGACCAGGGCGCCTTCGTCGACGACGTCACCGACGACCGCCTGCTGGCCAAAGTGCACGACACGCAGAAGCCCCTGCCCGAGCTCATCGCCCACCGCGTCACGGCCCAGCGCACCCTGCGCGTCGGCATGCGCCTGCGCGCGCGCGTCGACCCCGAGACCCGGCGCACGACGGCCTACCACCACACCGCCACCCACCTCCTCAACGAGGCCCTGCGCCGCGTCCTGGGGCCGAACGTCCGCCAGGCGGGCTCGCTGGTCTCCCCCGAGCGCCTGCGCTTCGACTTCACGCACGGCAAGCCGGTCACCGTCGAGCAGGCCGCCGAGATCGAGAAGCTCGTCAACGGCGCCATCGCCGAGGACCTCCCGGTCGACCCGATGGAGCGGCCTGCCGCCGACATGAAGGAGCTCGGCGCGGTGTCGCTGCTAGGCGAGAAGTACGGCGACAAGCCGCGCTTCCTCCTCATCGGCAAGAAGGGCTGGGCCGACCCGGCCGACCGCTTCAGCCTGGAGCTCTGCGGCGGCACGCACGTGGCGCGCACCGGCGAGATCCAGAGCTTCAAGATCGTCAAGGAGACAGCGGTGGCCTCCGGCATCCGCCGCATCGAGGCGGTGGCCGGCCCCGCGCTCGAGGAACTGGCCCGCCGCGCCGAGGCCGAGAGCCGCGCGGCGCTCAAGGAGGCCATCCGGCGCTTCATCGAGCTGACCTCCAAGATCCAGTCGGTGACCGGGAAACCCTACAAGACCGTCCTGGCCAACATCCCCGACGCCGACGCCGCGCCTATCGCCGAGGTGCGCAAGAACGTGGCCGAGCTCAAGGAGCTCGAGAAGAGCCTCGAGGCCCAGCTCGCCCAGATCAAGCGCGAGAACCTGCTCCAGCAGGCCGAGCACGGCCGCATCCTCCTCGAGGTAGCCGGGCGCAAGCTGGCGGTGCAGAAGTTCGACGCCGCCGAGCCCCAGGCCCTGCGCGACATCTCCGACAAGCTCAAGCGTGAACTGGGCTCCGGGGTCGTCTTCCTCGGCACCTACGACGCCAACCGCCTCTCCTACGTCGTCGCCGTCACCCAGGACCTGCTCGGCGCGGGCCTGCACGCCGGCAAGATCGCCCAGGCCGTGGCCGCCATGCAGGGCGGCAAGGCCGGCGGCCGCCCCGACTTCGCCCAGGGCGGCGGTCCCGACTACGACTGGGACGAGCTCGTGACGAAGGTCAAAGACCTCGTCACGCCTTAAAGCTGGACGAATCCCACCCCCCCGCCTATACTGAGGGCGATGTTCGGCCCTCCCAGCAAGCGCGACCCCGCGGAATTGGCCGCCGAGGCCTTGTCGCTGCTCCATGAGGGACGCTACGAGGAGACCGAGACCGCCTGCGAGGCGGCCTTAGCCGCCGCCCCCAACGACCCTCAACTCTGGCTGGCCCGCTCGGCCGCCGCCGGGATGCGCGGGCGCATGGAGGACTCCCTGGCCTACGCGTCGCGCGCCTCGGAGCTGGCACCCGACATGGCCGAGGCGGCGCTCAACCGCGGCTACGCCCTGCGCGCGCTCAAGCGCGACCCCGAGGCCCAGGCGGCCTTCTACGCCGCGGTCTCGGCGGACGCCACGCTGGCCGACGCCTGGCTGGCGCTCGGCGACTGCGAGGAGGACCTCGGCCGCCGCGCCGAGGCGGCCCGCGCCTACGCGGCGGCGGCGCGCGCCCGGCCCGAGGACCCCGACACCGTCCGCCGCCTGGGCGTCAAGCTCTTCGAGCTGCACCTGCCGCACGAGTCCAACGAATGCCTGCTCGTGGCGGTCTCGGCCAACTCCAAGGACGCCGGGGCCTGGATCCTCATCGGATTAAACCACGTGGGACTGGGCGACCTCGAGATGGCGCTGGCGGCGTTCGACCGGGCCGTCAACGCCGACCCGGCCGACCCCTCCGCCTGGGTCAACAAGGGCAACGCCTTAAACGCCCTGGGCCGCTGGAAGGAGGCGGTGGTCTGCTGCGACCAGGCCCTGCGCCTGCAGAAGGACCTGCCCGCCGCGCTCTTCAACAAGGGACTGGCCGCCGGCAGACTCGACGACAAGGCGGCGGCCAAGCAAGCCCTGGCCCGCTTCGTCGAGCTGGCCCCCGAGGGGATGGAGGAGCAGGTGGCGGAGGCGCGCGAGAGGCTGGCGGGGCTCTGAGGCTTCTCGTTTAGTGCGCGGCGACGGCATGCTCCGCGTCGTATTCCTGACGCAGCCCGAGGCTCTCGGGAGCATGCAGCACCAGCATCTTCTTGACGATGTCCGCCGGCACATCGGCGCGGGTCAACAGCGAGACCCCCGCCATCAGCCCGATGGCCAGCGGCACCGCCCAGATGGCGGGCTGTTCGCAGAGGATGCGCAGGAGCGGATGCGTGGTCCAGAACCCCGCCAGCGGGATATAGCCCAGGTCGCTGAAGCTCGTCAACGTGATGCTGGCCAGAGCCGTCAGGCCTCCGCCCAGCATCCCCGCCGCGGCGCCCTTGGTCGTCATGCCGCGCCACCAGACGCTCATAAAGAGCAGCGGGAAGTAGCTGGCCGCGGCGATGGCGAAGGCCTGACCGACCATGAAGTTGATGTCGAAGGCCTCGACCTGGACGCCTAGAGCGACGGCCACCGCGCCGATGAGGACGGCGGAGACCTTGAAGGCCTTCAGGCGCTCCGCCTGGCTGCTGGCGGGACGGAAGATGCGCCCGTAGACGTCGTGGGCCAGAGCCCCGGTCATCGAGACCAGCAAGCCGCTGAAGGTGCTCATGAAGGCCGCGAAGGCGCCGGCGCAAGCCACGCCGCTCAGGATCGAGCCCCAGACCGGCAGGCGCTCGTTGACCAGGCGCGGCAGTTCCAGCACGACCTTGTCGGTGCCCTTGGCCCCCGTCGCGGAGTAGAGGTCGGGCAGGAGGCTGCGGCCGAGGACGCCGAAGACCGGCGGGAACACGTAGAAGACGCCGATGAGGATCATGACCCACATCGTCGTGCGCTTGGCGGCGGCCCCGTCGGGGTTGGTGTAGAAGCGCACCAGGATGTGCGGCAGGCCGGCCGTTCCGCAGACCAGGGCGATGATCAGCGAGTAGGTGTAGAGCAGCGAGTAGGGACGGCGGCCCTCCGGCGGGATGCCCGCCGCGGCGGCGGCCTTGGTGGTCAGCGGCCCGAACGGCGAGATCCAGGCCAGGTCCTCGGGCGCCTTCTCGGGCAGCGGCAGGCGCTCTGCGACGGCGGGCACCGGGCCCTCGGCCGCGTTCATCCCCAGGTGCGTCGAATAGGAGCCGTACACCGACATCACCACGAACAGCGGCACCGAGATCGCAAACATCTTGGCCCAGTACTGGAACGCCTGGACCACGGTGATGCCCTTCATGCCGCCCAAGGCGACGTTCAAGGTGACGACAGCGCCCACCAGCACGACGCCGGCCCAATAGGGGAGGCCGGGGAAGATGTAGGCCAGCGCCGTCCCGGCGCCCTTCATCTGCGGCATCGTGTAGAGAAAGCCGATGGCGAGGACGAAGATGACGGCGATCTTGCGGAACAGCGGCGAGTCATAGCGCCCTTCCGCGAAGTCGGGGATCGTGTAGGCGCCGAAGCGGCGCAGCGGGCCGGAGATGAAGAGGAGCAGGAACAGGTAGCCGCAGGCGTAGCAGACCGGGTACCACAGGGCGTCGTAGCCGAACTTCATGACCATCCCGGCCACGCCCATAAACGAGGCCGCGGAGAGGTACTCGCCCGAGATGGCCGAGGCGTTCCAGCCCACCGACACCGAGCGCCCGGCCACGAAGAAGTCCGAGGCGGTCTTCGACTTGCCGGCGGTCCAGAAGCCCATGGCCACCGTCACCGCCACCGTCACCAGCGAGAACGACAGGATCCAGGGGTCGATCACGGGCGTTCTCCTTTCGCGTAGGCCGCCTCGGCGGCCTCCAGGGCCATCGAGCGGCGGATGAAGACGAATGAGATGGTCCAGACCAGCGGGAAGAAGAGCACGCCGAGGATCAGCCAGCTCAACGTGAAGCCGCCGACGCGGCGCGCCATCAGTTCGGGCAGGAAATAGTTGGCCAGCGGCAGGCCGAGCAGCAGGCTCATGAAGCAGACCGCGCAGGAGACCGACAGGGTCAGCTGCCGGCGCATGAGCAAGGCGAGGAAGTCGGCGTCGAGCGCGGGGAGCTCGGACCGTAAGGCGGGGCGCTCGGGCGCCAGGACAGGTTGTTGCATAAGGCGATTCTACGCAAAGCTCGCCGGAGAAAGATGGGGCTTTGGGGGAAGCCTCCGCCCGGCGAAGGACCTAGCGAAATCGCGGCCGAAAACCGCGTGAATCCGCCCTAGGTCCTAGGGCCCAAAAATCCCGGGGCCCACGGGGGGATGAACCCGACAGGCGCCGCAGGCTATCCTATTGAGATGCCACGGGCGTTCCGGCTCCTCCTAACCATCCTGCTGGCGGCCTCGGCGCCGCTCCAGGCCGGCGTCCACGTCGCGGCCCCCGCGGCGCCCGCCGTGCCGATGGCCCCCGGCGCCGGCGTCGTCGCCGCCAGCGTCGTCTTGACCCAGCCCGGCAACCCCGTGGCGTTGACCCTGAACGTTCCCTTCACGCTGACGCCCTCGGCCCCCGGCTTGCAGACGCCCCTCACGCTGACACCGCAGAGCCTGTCCCTCTCGGCCGACGGGGCCCAGGTCTGGCAGGGCGACAACGCCCGCATCGGCCTGGCCCTGCCCGACTCCCAAGCCTACCACGGCCCGGTGGCGATGAGCGAGCTCACGAACCCCGCCCACAGCGAGTTCCAGGCCGAGGTCTTCCGGCAGATCGAGCCGCAGCTGCGCCAGGCCGGCGTCGATCCCACCCACGTCCGCTTCAGCGAGCCGTTCCTGGGGGCCGCCAAGGGCGACCCGGTCTGCCTGGGCTGCGACGAGATCCGCAAGCTCCTCGACCTGAAGACCGGCCCCGACGCCTTCCCCTCCGCCTCCGCCCCGGGAGCGCTCGACCGCCTCTTCGACGGCATGCTCTCCCAGCAGAAGCGCACGCTCGAAGCCCTTGGGATGGACGACCGCGCGGCCAAGCTCGACGAGGTCTCGGCCCGCATCGTGCGCACGACCGGCCTCCTGCGCGACCCCGACGTGCCGGCCCCGATCCGCCGCTGGCTGATGAACCCCAGCGTCATGGCCACATTGGTCGGCGCCAAGCCGACGACCCGCAACTTCATCAAGACCGTGGACCGCGACACCGAGATGGACCTCCTGGCGACGCCGGAGGGCGTGGCTCAGATCGACGAGGCCGTCAAGCGCATCTCGCCTAAGCTCGGCGTGATCGAGTCCAAGGACGAGTTGGTCGTCTACGACATCGACGCCGCGGCCGGGGTCCTCAACGACGACGACAACAACAAGCATTTCAAGCTGCGCGACGCCCTGCCCGCCGGCGACGCCCAAGCCGCCGTCAAGGCCGGCCTCGAGCTGATGCTGACCGGCGGCCTCTTCAGCGGCTACCGGGCCCACGAGGGCCTGCTCTTCGGTTTCCCGCTCTCCGCCGTGCTCGAGTTCGCGGCCAAGGGCCCGCGGCCCGCCGCGCTCCACATGATGGAGATCTTCGGCGAGTACGAACTCGACCAGATCGCCTGGGGGACGCGCAGCCCGCTGGCGCAGGTCGCCGGTCAGGATGTCGCCGGCCGGGCAAGGCAGGAGCCGCCGGCCTTCGAGGCCAGCGACAACCTCAAGACCACGGTCTGGTACGACTCGGTCCTGCGCCTGGCCATGCACTTCCTCAAGAAGATGCTGCTCGGCGGCACCCCGGCGTCCCCCCTGCCCGCCCCGGCCATCGACGGCATCGTCCGCCCGGACTATTCCCCCGTGAAGGGCTCGCCGGACGTCGCCGTGCTCGACCGCGCCCGCGCCCACTTCGAGGCGATCCGTTCCCCGCTCAACGAGTTCGCCCCGGAGACTTACCGCGGCATGAACGCCGTCGCCGAGGCTCTGCGCGCCGCCGACTGGGACTCCCCGGTCTTCATCGACGCCGAGCGGGCCGTGCACCTGGCCCTCATGGCGCACCGGCGCGGGAACAAATACGACTGGATGCCCCAGGTGACCCTGGCCCAGTTCGCCACCGTCGTCCTGCGCTGGGAGACCGCGCGCCAGTTCGGCTTGACCGGCGAAGCTCTGCGTCCCGTGGCCCTGCTGGCCGACGGCACGCTCACCGCCGAGGCCCTCCGCCTCTTCGGCAAGGGCGGCCTGCGCTACCTGGGCGACATCGAGGCGCCCGGCCAGCTTGCCCGGCTCGAGGCCGAGCTCAAGGCCCTGCCGGAGTCCGAGCGCTTCGTCTTCGTCGCCGAGGGCACCGCTCCCCAGATCGCCAAGACTTCGCTGGCCATCTACGACCCGGCGAGCAAGGACGCCGTGACGCCGTCGATCGGGGTCATCCAGGCCGCGATGCGCGCCAAGCACGGCGACGACGCCGTGGGCCTCCAATTGGCGTTCGGCCGGGCCGAGTCCGAGGACCTCCCCGAAGGCCTCGCCCGCGGCGGCCGCGTCTTCGGCCTGGGCTATCCCGGGGTCTGGGAGCCGTCGACGTTCCACGAGGTGCTCAACGGCGTCTGGCTCTATTCGATGCACGACATCTACCACCTGATGTGGGGCGCCCGCCTGCCGCCGACGGCGCGCCAGGCCGCGGTGCGCGTCTACGAGCTGGCGCTCAAGCTCGAGGGCGGGGGCGGGTACGTCGAGCTCGACGGCAAGGAGCGCCCGGTGGCCTTCCCTTCCGAGAACTGGGACTTCTTCTCGAGCGCCGTCATCGACACCGACTTGGATATGCGGCCGGATCACATCGCCGCCTCGCTCGATGACTGGTTCGGCGCGCTCGAGAAGCCCGACGGCAAGCTCTCCATGAGCGCCTTGGTGCTCATGGACATGGGCCGCAACCCCGAGCTCTGGAGAGGCATGGGCGTCACGCCCGAGACCGCCGACGCGGTGGCGGCCTCCCAGGGCGCGGCTGGGACCAAGATCCTCGCCGCCGCCCGCTCGGGCCGGTAGGCTACGCCGTGAAGACGCCGGGCGGGTAGAGGACCTGGCCGTGCACCTGCCCCATCAGCTCGGGCCGCATCATGTGGACCAGGAAGCTCTCGTCGGGGATCGGCAGGCTGGCCTTGAACCCCAGCGGCGTGGCGCGCAGGAAGCCGAAGCTGCCGAAGTAGTTCGCCGGCCCCATCACCAGCACGACCTCGAAGCCCAGGCTGTGGGCGCGCTGGATGCCGTGCCGGACCAGGCGCTCCCCGATGCCCTGGCGGTCGGGGACGTTGCGCACCGCTATGGGCGACATATGGACGGCCTTGGTGGCTTGTCCGACGGCTTGGACCATCACGGGGAAATAGATGACGTAGCCTACCAGCTCCGAGCCGCGCACCGCCACGCAGGAGAGCTCGGCGCGGAAATACGGGCTGCGGCGGAGGTTGCCTATGAGCGAGCGCAGGCGCGGGTCGGGGAACGCCTCGTCGACGGCGGCCGAGATCCTAGCGGCTTCCCCGGAGCCTTCGCCGCGGACGATGATGATGGGCGCGGGGATGTCGGGCATGAGAGGTGGTGCGCCCACAAGGAATCGAACCTTGACCTACAGCTCCGGAGGCTGTCGTGATATCCATTTCACCATGGGCGCGACGAGGGTATTCTACTATACGGCCGGTCAGAATCTGACCGAGATGCCGCCGTTGTGCGTCCCGGGAGGACGCGGCGGGGCCGGCGGCTGCTCGTCGACGTAGGCGTCGCTGATGGGCGCCAGGCGGCCCGGGATCAGCCACAAGAGGCGGGCGGTCGAGCCGAAGCGCGCGGCCTTGATGCGGGCGCCGGCGCCGGCGGTGCCGCCGACGACGACGGCGCCGTCGCCGAAGCGCGGGTCCGAGAATGAGACGGGAGGAGCGCGGGAATCCTTCTGCGCCTTATCGGCATAGAGCGGGACCATGCTCTCGAGATAGGAGATGCGCGCGGCCGAGTCCCCCCCGTCCGGCAGCAAGAGGCCGACCCCCACCGCCACGGCGTCGTCGCGCGTCATCCCGACGGCCACCGACGGGTCGCTGGTCAGCTCGAGCCGGACGCCGAGCTGGGCTTTCAAGGTCTCGAGCGCCGCCAACGCCGCCGGATCGAGGTCGACGGAATGGAACGGGTCGCGGCGGATGGCCTCGCGGTAGCGGCCGGTGGCGGCGCGGGCCTTCCTGGCCGCCGAGGTGCGGTTGAAATAGAAGAAGTCGCGCACCCGCATCCAGGGCTCGTTCGACTCTCCCGAATAGGCCGAGCCGATGGCTCCCACCGTCAACGCCACGCGGCGCAGGAAGGAGCCTTCACTGCCGAGCGTCCCCTTGGCGGTGAGCCCGCCGGCGCGCGCCACCTCGGCCACCAAGGTCTGGGCCATGCCGAGGAAGCCGTGGTCCGACCACAGGCCTGAGAGCCAATGCTCGGCCAATCGGGCGGCCGGCCCGAGGCGCAGGTGGGTCAGGATGTAGTTGGCGAACACGACGTCGGGCGTCGTCTCGGTCACCGCGCGGTGCTGGCGGAGGTCGTTTAGGTCGATGTACATGGGCCGCACCCAGCCGCGCAGGTCTTCCTTGAGACGGTAGAGGCCCGGGGCGCCGGCCGGCAGGAGCCGCCCCGCCGCGCTCTCGCGCTTGAGGGCCTCGCCGGCCGACTTCGGGATGAAGTAGCCGCCGCCGTCGGGGTCGCGGTAATAGCCCTCGCGGGCCGAGATGAGGCTCATGAGGCTCAGGTCGGCGGCGTCGATGCGCACCTTCCACGCCTTCGGGTCCTCGCCGGCGCGCTTTAGGGCGTCTTCGGTCAGCATGGCCAAGGTATAGGGCTCGGCTCCGTAAGCCGCGCCCACCGACTGGAGGTGGAGCTCCTTGCCGGCTCTCTTGGCGGCGACGCGCCCGTCGAGGTATTCCTCGAGCCGCTTCTGCCAGAGCGCCGCGTCGCGGTAGATGTAGGTCCAGGACTCCGAGCGCGCCGAGCCGCCCTGCAGGAGCCGGCCCAGCCCGCGGCGGGTCTCCACCGCCGACGGCGCGTCCGAGAGCAGGTAGCGCAGCCCCGCCTCGGCGTCGGGATGGCCGACCTCCTTGGCGTAAGTCTCGAAATAGGGGACGAAGGCCTCGCCGAGCCGCTCGGCCAGCCAGGCCTCGGGCTCGGCGATGGCCCCCAACGCGGGGCGGAACGGCGCCGCCTCGAGCGAGGCGATGAGGTTGGCGCGCGCGGCCGGGTCCTCGGCGATGACCCGCGCGATGACCTGGGCGGAGAGCGTCGGTGCCGAGGGCAAAGACGCCGCCGGAGGCGACGCGAACACCCCGGCCGCCGCGCCCCCCAGGCCGGCTGCGGGAGTCCGGATGGAGGCGGTCCTCACCGGCACGGCCTTCGCCAAGGAGGCGGCGCAGGGCTGGGCGGCCATGACGGCCGCGAGCAGGAGGCTCCGGTACCTCATACCCTAAGGATAGCCTGCCTGCCCGTCCTCGTCGGGGGCCTATGGGCCCCCCCGCTATAGGCCTCCATATTGTGGTTTTGTGCTACACTCGCGCCCATGGACTGGTGGATCTGGCTTGTCGTGGGACTGGGCCTCTTGGGAGCCGAAGTCGTGCTGCCCGGCGGGTTCTTCCTCATGTTCTTCGGGTTCGGAGCCATCGTCGTCGGCCTCCTGGCCTTCCCCGGACTCGCCGGCCCCTTGTGGGCCCAGCTCGGCCTCTTCGCCCTGATCTCCGCGGGCTCGCTGATGCTCCTGCGCCGGCGCATGATCGAGTCGATGAAGCCGGCCGCAGGCACCGATGAGAAGCTGGCCGACCTGGTCGGGGCCGCCGTCGTCGTTAGCGCCGACGCCCCGCCGCACGGCCGGGGCACGGCCGACTACCGCGGGGCGCCGTGGAGCATCTTCAACGCCGGCGACGCGCCGCTGGCCAAGGGCCAGCGCGCCAAAGTCCTCGGGGTGGACGGCCTCACCCTGCGCGTGACCAAGGAGTAGGAGGAGCTATGGGAATAATCATCGTCCTCGGGGCGTTCGCGATGTTCGTCATGGTGGTCGTCTCCAAGACCGCCATCGTCGTCCCCCAGCAATATGCCTTCATCGTCGAGCGCCTCGGCAAGTACACCGGGACCCTCCAGGCCGGCTTTCATGTCCTGATCCCGTTCTTCGACGTCGTCCGCCAGCGGGTCTCCCTCAAGGAGACGGCCTACGACATCCCCGAGCAAGTCTGCATCACGCGCGACAACGTCCAGGTCCACGTCGACGGCATCCTCTATCTCAAGATCATCAACGCCGAACGCGCCGTCTACGGCGTCAACGACTACGTCTTCGCCATCGCCCAGTTGGCCCAGACCACCCTGCGCTCGGAGATCGGCAAGATCGACCTCGACAAGACCTTCGAGGAGCGCACCCACATCAACACCATGCTCGTCGCCGAGCTCGACAAGGCCTCGGAGTCCTGGGGCGTCAAGGTCCTGCGCTACGAGATCAAGAACATCGCCCCGCCCAAGGACGTCCTGGCGGCGATGGAGAAGCAGATGCGCGCCGAGCGCGAGAAGCGCGCGGTCATCCTGGCCTCCGAGGGCGAGCGCGACGCCGCGATCAACTCCGCCGAGGGCCAGAAGCAGCAGGTCATCAAGGCCTCGGAAGCCTCCAAGCAGCGCCAGATCAACGAGGCCGACGGTCAGGCCGCCGCCATCATGGCCGTAGCCACCGCCACCGCCGAGGGCCTAAAGAAGGTCGCCTCCACCATCGCCCAGCCCGGCGGGGCCGAGGCCGTCCAACTGCGCGTGGCCGAGCAATACATCCACCAGTTCGGCGAGCTGGCCAAGGAGACCAACACCTTGATCCTGCCCGCCAACGTCGGCGACGTGGCCGGGATGATCGCCACGGCGATGTCCGCCATCAAGCAGGGCGGGCTGCCCTCGCGGCCGTCCGGCAACTGACGCCCCCCAAGTCGGGGCCTGTTCCTAAGTAACTTAAGTCATTGAGCGGCGTATGCCGCGCGGCGCTCGTCCAACCCCAGGTCGCGCGAAGCCGCCGTAACCGCCGCCACGGCCCTCCCCAGCGCCTTCATGGCGCGCTGATTGGCCATGAAGGCCCCCTTCGCCGAGTCCTCGGCCTTCTTGTGCTCCTTCTTCATCACGGCGATCTTGGCCTTGGCCTCGGCCTCCGCTCCGGCCATCCCGGAAGCGTCCCCGGCCGCCGAAGCCGCGTCCCAGCGCCCGCCCAGCTCCTCGAGGGCCTCGTTGGTCTCCTTGTCCTTGTCGACAGCCTCGTTGGAGGCCCGCACCGCGCCTAAGGCCATGTTGCTGCAGGTCTCGATGGCCGAAAGGGCCGCGGCGATCTCCCCCCCGGAGCCGGTGACCCGGGTCAGCGAGCGGGCGGCGGTCCCCGAGCGCTCGTGCATCACCTCGAGGCCGCCCACCGCCGAGGCCACCTCTTCCTTAGGAGTAGCCGCCACGGCGTCGCGCAGGGGCTCGTCGTCGCGCTTGACGCGGCCGGCCAGCTTGGCCTGCAGGCCGGTACCGGTCAAGCGGGTCTCCTTCATAGTGCGGGTCGTGGCCCTGGACCTTCCATCGGCGTAGAGCCGGCCTATCTCCGAAGCGGGGTCGTCGGCCTTGGCCTGCAGGAGCTCGGCCGCGCCGCGGGTCAGGTCGGCGGCGGCCACCTCGGCGTAGACCTCGGCTAAGTCCTCGCGCAGAGCCGCCACGAGGCGCAGCTCGTTCTCGGGGATCTCGGGCTTGAGGTCGCCCCTCTCGACCTCGGGACCCGCCGTCGGGCGGCCGGCCTCCGCGCCGGGCTTCATCGCCTTGAGCGCCTCCTCGAGCTCCGTGGCCTTCTCCTCGGCCAGCGTCGCCGTGGTCTTGTTGCCCGAGACGATGAGGAGGGCCCGCATCAGGACCTGCCAGACCTTGGGATGACCGGCCACGAGCTTGTCGAGCTCGCCGTTCATGTCGGTGTAGCCCTTGCGCAGGAGCTCCCGCGAGCGCGCCGCGATCAGGCGCATCGAGGCGATGCGCGCGTCCTCGCCGCCGGCGCCGGCCAGGTTCCCCAAGGTGTCGACGTAAGCGTCGAGCTCCTGCAGGGCGGCGCCGGCATGCATGGCGGCCGGGATGGCGCCGTAGCTTGCGGGCTTCTCGGGCAGTTCCTTGCGGCGCTGGAGCTCGCCTAAGACGGCCAAGGCCGAGCGGACGGTGCCGCGCGGGGCATGGCGCGTGCGGCCGGCTTCGGTGTCGGTCACCGTCCGCCTGAGGTTCTCCTCGTAATCGGCCAGCGGGCTGAGCTCCGCCTGCCCCAATCTCGGGGCGCCCTGCGCCGCCGAGGCCGCCGACAACAGGATCGCTAACGCCGCTAGATGCCGCATGGAACCTCCGCTGCTATTCTTCGGGAGCCGGCTCGGGAGGCGCCTCGGGGGAGGACTCGTCCTTGGCCTTCGGCTTGCCCAGCGTAGCCTCGAACCAGGTCACGAACTCCCCGAAGGTCTCGGCATCCTTGGAGAAGAACTGGATGGGGTTCCCCTCCGTGTCCTTCGCCTCCTTGCCGTCGATGAAGATCGAGCTGGCCGCGCCGTTGCCCTGCACGTAGCGGTAGGCGGTGACGGTGCGGCCGTTGTATTGGAACGTGGTAGCGATGCCGAAACGCTTCTTGCCCCCGGCCTCGAGCTCCTTGAACGCCAGGCTGATGCCGTCCTCGGCGTGCCCGCGGGCGAATTCCATGTTCAAGGGCAGGATGGCCTCGAAGCGTCTGCGGGCGACGCCGGCGGCCAGCCAGCCGAGGTTGACCTGCGGGTGGGCGATGAAGGCCTCGAACATGTTCCGGGAGGTCTCCATGAACCTGTCGCCTTTGAGGTCCTCGGCGCTGAGCGGTACCGTGGCGGTATAGTCGAACTGCGGGGGAGCCTCCGCCACAGCCGCGCCGCCGCGGATCATCGGAACCCCAGGGACCGGCGCCACCGCCGCCTGGGCCGCCGACGTCCAGCCCGTCATCACCGCCAAGATCGCTGCCAGCATCCCCACCTCCCGCACGCCTGCGGATATTATCGCGCCTTGAACGGGAAGCCGCAAAGGACCGAGGCCCTGGGCCCTACCTTACCCAAAGGACCTAGTCTCTTGAGACGGGGACCGGCGGCGGAGCGGCAGCGGCGGCGGCCAAAGAGCCTAGGACGGCTACCCTCAGGCGGCCGGAAACTCGATGTGAAAGGTGGCCCCGTCGCCGGGGACGCTCTCGAAGCCCACGTTGCCGCCCAGGCGCTCGCAGATGGCCTTCACGATGCTGAGGCCGAGGCCGGTGCCCTTCTTGCGTATGGCCTCCGAATCGACGGCCTGGGCGAACTTGCGGAAGATGCGCTCGCGGAAGGCGGCCGGAATCCCCGGCCCGCGGTCGCGGACGCCCAGGCGGACGCGCCCGTCCCGGCAAGACAGCGTCGCCGTCACGGCGGCGCCCGGCGGCGAGAACTTGACCGCGTTGGAGAACAGGTTGACGGCGGCCTGGACGAAGCGGTCGGCGTCGACCACCGCGGCGGCGCCGTGGGCCTCGTCGACGAACTCGAGGCCCACGCGCTCGTTGTCGGCCGACGGGCGCACCGCCTCCAGGGCCTGGAGCACCAGCGGGGCCAGTTCGGCGCGCGCCACCGTGAACGGCGCCCCCCCGGACTCCATCTTGGCCAAGCTGAGATAATCCTCGACCAAGCGGCGCAGGCGCCGGCACTCGCGATCGGCGATGATGAGCAGGCGGCGCACGTTGTCGGGCAGGGCCAGGTCGGGGGTCTGGGCCATGATCCCCAGCGCCACGCCGATCGAGGTGATGGGCGCCCGGATCTCATGGCTGGCCAGCGCCACGGCCTCGTCCTTGCGGCTCTCGACCTGACGGCGGAGGCTTATGTCGCGCACGAACAGGACGGTATAGGTCCGCCCGTCGTGCGAGAAGGGGCTGCGCGCGGCCTCGGCGGGAAACTGGGCGCCGTCGCGACGGCGGCCGAGGGTCTCGGCGCCCGCCTGGACCAGGAGTTCCGCCAGCGGCCGCCCCTGGACCTCCGCGGCCTGGCGCTGGAACTGCTCCTCGGCGGCCCGGTTGAACAGGACGACGCGCGCCTCGGGGTCGATGACGACGACGCCGAACGCGGAGACCTGCTCCAAGAACGCGAACACGGACATGTTTCCTATTATGACATTCAATGACCCGGGAGCCGACGCCGTTGGCGCTCTACGACCGGCCCGCCTGGTACGACGCTCTCCACGCGGAGGGCACGGCGTCCTGGGCGGACTTCCTCCTGCGCCTGGGCCGGCGCCACGGCACGGGCGGGCCGCGCTGGCTCGAGCCGGCCTGCGGGACCGGCCGCTTCCTGCGCGTCCTGGGCCGGCGCGGCCTGCGCGTCACCGGCTACGACTCCCATCCCGGGGCGCTGGCCTACGCGCGCCGGCGCCTGCCGCGCGGGACCGAGGCCCTCGAGGCCGACATGACGAGCTTCGTCCGCCCAGGCGCCTACGACCTGGCCTTCTGCCTGCTGGGCTCCTTCCGTCATCTCCTCGATGAGCGCTCGGCGCGCCGCCACCTGGAGCTGACCCGGCGCTCTCTCAAGCCGGGGGGCGTCTACGTCGTGGGGCTGGACCTCGTGGATTGGCGCTGGCCGGAGCCCGGCGAGGATGACTGGAAGGCGCGGCGGGGCGGCCTGACGCTAGACGACCTGGTGGTCTCCCTGCCCCCCGAGCGCCGCCCCCGCCGGGAAAGAATCGTCCATTTCCTGAGCGTCCGCACGCCCAAGACCTCCGGGCTCTATAAATCCGAGTACGACCTGCGCGCCTACGACATCAGGCAGTGGCTGGGGACCGCCCGCGCCGCCGGCTTCACGGTGGCCGCGGCCTATTCGGCCTGGCGCAAGCCTATTCCTTTAGATGAGAACGCGCGCGATGCCACCTTCGTCCTTCAGGCCGCGCGCCAGAGCGGCACGAGCCGGACGAGGCGCCAAGCGCCGTAGGCGACGGCCGTGGCGGCCATGACCCCCACCGGCAGGGGGTCGCCGACCAGTCCGGCCTTCCAGCGCCAGACCTCCTGCCCCAGGAGGGCCGCTCCCCAAGTCACGGTGACGAGCTGGTCGACGATCGAGTCGCGAATCATGCCATCCCCCCTCTCATGAAGCCCCTAAAAAACGGTATGATGTCCCAACGACGCATACAGAGGAGACAAAATCATGGCTACCAGCACTTTCATGAAGCCCGTTCAGCCCTCGGCGGACCTGTCGGCCGTGGTCGGCGCGAAGCCGATCCCCCGCACCGAGGTCACCAAGAAGCTCTGGGACTACATCAAGAAGAACGGCCTGCAGGACAAGAAGAACAAGCGCAACATCAACGCGGACGACAAGCTCGTCAAAGTCTTCGGCGGCAAGAAGCAGGTCTCGATGTTCGAGATGACGGCGCTGGTCTCCAAGCACCTGAAGTAATCCCCCTAAGGATCAACCCGGCGCCGCTGGCGCTTGGGCCCGTACGGTGAAGGCGACCTCCCAGTCATCATGGGAGGCGCCGTCTATCGAGAGCCGCCAGACGTAGCGGCCGGGCGCCAGCGGCATCGGGGGGATCGTCATCGCCAGCGGGACGTCGAGCGGGGTCCCCGGCGGCATGCCCGGCGGGCGGCCGACCTCGAAATGGCCGTCCAGGACGACCGGTCCCTCCCCCGTGGGCGGGACCATGACGACGGGGTGGCCGTCGGCGTCGATGAGCTCGACCCGGAACTCGTGCTTGCGGTTGGTTTGGGTCCACGGGACCTCGATCTTGACCGCGATGGCCGAGAGCGACGGCACGGGGCCGGTCAGCGACCAGCCGCCGCCCATGATGTAGAGCTTGCCCTGGATGACCTGGGCGAAATCCGACAGGAGCATGGTCACTTTCATGGCCGATATCTTAGCTTTATCGAAACGCGCCCCGTTCCCCGCCTGGGACGCCGCGGCCGCCGACTACGCCGCCTACCATCGCACGCCGGGGAACCAGGCCTGCCACCTGGTCGGCATCCCGCTCATCGTCCTCGGCCTGGTGCGCCTGACGCAGTTCGAGGTCATCGCCCCCGCCCCCCTCGTAGCGGCGCTCTGGCCGGTCTACCTGTTCTGGGACCTGCGCCTGGCCGCCGCGATGGCCGCGCTGCTGGCCGCCTGCGCCTGGTTGGCGGGCACTATGTCTATGGCGGCGGGCACGGCGGTCTTCGCGGCAGGCTGGGTCTTCCAGCTGGTCGGCCATGCCGTCTACGAGAAGAAGCGGGCGGCGTTCCAGAACAACCTGCTCCACCTGCTCGTGGGCCCGGCCTGGATCCTGGCCAAGGCCCTGCGCCTGAAGGCCTAGCCGGGCAGGAGGGCCGCGATGGCCTTGAGGAAGCCCTCGGCGTCCTCGGGCATGACCTCGGCGCCGTGGTTGGCGTGCCCGTACCCCTTCTCTTCGCGCCGCCACTCGCAGAGTACGTTCCCCCGCCTGTCGAGCTCGGGGCCGCGCATCGTCACCTCGAGAGTGAAGTAGCGCGGGCTGGGCCCCATGACGACGGCGACCATCAGCGCCTCGCACATGGCCGCGGCCTTCGGCAGGCCGACGATGCCGACCTGGGTCCCGTCGGGCAGGGCCCGGACCGCGGGGACGAAGTCCCGGGAGGTCACCCCGCTGGCGCTGCCGCCGAGCTCCGAGATCTTGTTCCAGACCCGGGCCATCGCGGCCAGCCCCGCGGGGTCGGAGAGCATGCCGAGCATGGTCCTCGGGTCCTCGAGGGCCAACTCGCGCAGTTCGCGATGGGCGAAGTCGTAGTTTACCGACACACTCCGATTCTACGGTTTTTTAGCGCCGGACCGAGAGCGTGGCTGCGCCGCTCTATCTCCGGAGGTGGGCCGCGCGCGTCTCGAGGACGACGGCCTCGGCGTCCTTCTTCTCCCCGGCCGCCAGCGCGGCCAGCCCGGCCAAGCCGTCGCCGACGCCGGGATGATAGGGCAGGAGCTTCTTGTAGAGGTCGATCGAGCGGCGGTAGAGGGCGCGCGCCTCCGCGCCGCGGCACCCAGAGCGCGAAGCCGGTCGCGGCTCCGGACCCCGCTCAGGCACAGCGCGAAGCCCGCCAGCATCGCCGCAAACAACAGCCAGGCCGGCACGGGGCCGAGATAGGGGATCCACGAGAAGAATGGAATCGCGGGATAGACCTCCTGGTAGGTCCAGGCGCGCCAGGACAGCGCGTACATGAACAGGCCGGTCCAGAGGAGCGGCCGGCGGAACGGGGCGGCGGGCGCCATGGCCAGAGTGTGGGGCTGAAATAACAACGCCGCCAGGGGCGTATAGAGGAGGTGAGGCTCCTGGCGCTGCTCTTGAGCTTGTCCATACCGGCCTGGGCCGACGCGCCGGGAGAGTCGTATCAGGTCGTGGCCTCGGCGGTCTCCGAGAGCGTCCTCCGCGAGGCCAAGGCCATCCTGACGCTCGCGCCGACCCGGTCGACGACCAGCGTCGTCGGCACCTATCGCCGCGCCTACTCGGGGTTTGCCCCGCTGGGGGCGATGGATATCGGCGGCCTGACGCCCATCAGCGGCTCCGGCGTCCATAAACGCTTTCTCGTGAGCGAGCTCGACGGGCCCAAGGCGCGCCTGGTGACCAACCCGTACTCCGGCGGCGGGGTCTGGGTCGATCTAGACGAGCTCCGGAACTCGTCCTGGAGCGTCAGCGCCGTGCCGCTCGATGCCGTCTCGTCGGCCACCCTGAGGCTCGACCCCTTCTTCCTTTGGGGCGGCCAATCGCGTCCGGTCTGTCCGGCTCCCGGCATGATGGAGGCCTGCGCCTCCCTGCGGCGCGGAGCCACCTCCCTCCTGCGCGTCGTGGAACAGCGCGGGGACTACATCAAGGTCGTCGGGGACTCCGACAGGGAAGCACCCGCAGTGCCGCTGGGCTGGCTGCCTATCCACGACGCCGCCGGCAAGCTGAGCGTCTGGTTCATCCACGTCGACGACTGCTGATATACTAGCCGCGTGCCGGTGACTCCGTTTCACTTCGGGCCGGGCGCGCTGGGGACGGTCCTGTTCCCCCGCCGCCTCAGCTTCATCGTCTTCATGGCCGCCAACGTCGCCATCGACGTGGAGACCGCCCTCAACATCCTGCGCCGGCAGTACCCCCTCCACGGCTTCTTCCACAGCTTCGCCTCGGTCCCCCTCGTCACCGCCGCGGGCGCGCTCCTCGCCCCCCCGCTCTGGCGCGCCCTGGCGTCCTTGGCCGGCGGGCGCCTGGCCAAGGACCTGCCGCGCTCCACCGCGGCGCTGTCCTGCCTGTTCGCCTCGGTCTCGCACGTCATCCTCGATGCCGTCATGCATCCCGACGCCGCCCCGTTTTCCCCCTGGAGCCCCGCCAACCCCCTGCTGGGAGCCGTCGGGCTGGGCGCCTTGCACCTGGCCTGCGCGGCCTCGGGCCTGGCCGCCGCCGTCGTCTTAAAGCTCCGCCGTCCCGTCTGACAAATTCTGACACGGCCGCATCATTGATTTACTATATGCTACTTTTATCATATATACAGAGACAGCGTCCGACCCGCCGCTCCATGGACGCACCCCGGAGACTCCCATGCTCACCGAACAGCAGAGAACAGACCGCGCCGGGTCCGGCGCGCCCGCCCATGCCGGGCTGGCCGCCTGGGTCGACGAGATCGCCGGGATCTGCAAGCCGGATTCCGTGGTATGGGTTGACGGTTCGGAGGCGGAGAAGAAGCGCCTGGAGAAGCGCGGCGTCGCCCGCGGCCAGCTGATTCCTCTCGACCCGGAACGCTTCCCGGGCTGCTTCTACAGCCGCTCCAACCCCAACGACGTGGCCCGGACCGAGCATCTCACCTACATCTGCACCGAGAAGAAGGAGGACGCCGGCCCGACCAACAACTGGATGGCGCCGGAGGAGGGCTACAAGAAGGCGCGCGAGGTCCTCAAGGGCTCCATGAGGGGCCACACGCTGTATGTGGTGCCCTTCTCGATGGGTCCGGTGGGCTCCCCGTTCTCGAAGATCGGCGTCGAGCTGACCGACTCCATCTACGTGGTCCTCAACATGCGCATCATGACCCGCATCGGCCGGCCGGTGCTCGACCAGCTGGGGGCCGACGGCGAGTTCGTGAAGTGCCTGCACTCGAAGGCCGACCTCGACGTCTCCAAGCGCATGATCCTGCACTTCCCCCAGGACAACACCATCTGGTCGGTGGGCTCCGCCTACGGCGGCAACGCGCTCCTGGGCAAGAAATGCCTGGCCCTGCGCATCGCGTCCTGGCAGGCGCGCAAGGAGGGCTGGCTGGCCGAGCACATGCTCATCCTCGGCGTCGAGCACCCGGACGGCAAGGTCGAATACGTGACCGCCGCGTTCCCCTCGGCCTGCGGCAAGACCAACCTGGCGATGCTGATACCGCCGCAAGGCCTCAAGGCCAAGGGCTATCGGATCTGGACCCTCGGAGACGACATCGCCTGGCTGCGCGTCGGCCCCGACGGCCGTCTTTGGGCCTGCAACCCCGAGGCGGGCTTCTTCGGCGTCGCTCCGGGCACCAACTCCAAGTCGAACCCCAACGCGATCGCCACCGTGAGCAGGGACACCATCTTCACCAACGTCCTGCTCGGCGACGACCTCACCGTCTGGTGGGAGGACGGCGAGGGCGCCCCCCCCGCCTCGGGCACCAATTGGGAGGGCAAGCCTTGGAAGCCGGAGTTCAAGGGCCCGGACGGCAAGCCGCTGCTAGGTGCCCATCCCAACAGCCGCTTCACCGCCCCGGCCGGACAGTGCCCTTCGATCGCGGCGAACTGGGACAGCCCCTCCGGCGTGCCGATCTCGGCGATCATCTTCGGAGGGCGCCGCGAACGCCTGGCGCCGCTGGTATTCGAGTCGTTGGGCTGGGAGCACGGGGTCTACGTCGGGGCCACCGTGGCCTCCGAGCGTACCGCCGCCGCGGTGGGCAAGGTCGGCGAGGTCCGCCGCGACCCGATGGCCATGCTGCCCTTCTGCGGCTACAACATGGGCGATTATTTCGGGCACTGGCTGGAGATGGGGGCCAAGACACCGAAGCCGCCCAAGATCTTCCACGTGAACTGGTTCCGCAAGGACGAGCACGGCAAGTTCCTGTGGCCCGGCTACGGCGAGAACCTGCGCGTGCTGGAGTGGATCCTCGCGCGGACCCGCGGAGAAGGGCAGGCGACGGAGACGCCCATCGGCTTCGTGCCCGCCAAGGGGGCCGTCGACCTGACCGGTCTCGAGCTGTCCGCCGGCGCGATGGACAAGCTCTTGGAGGTCAAGAAGGACGAGTGGCTGGCGGAGCTCCCGGGCGTCCGGGAGTTCTTCGACCGCTTCGGAGACCGTCTGCCCAAGGAGCTGGGGCGCCAGCTGGACGCGCTCGGCCAGCGCCTGGCCTCTTAGTGGCTCAGGAGAAGCTGGTCTTCAAGATCAAGGCCGACTTCCTCAAATCCCTCGCCCACCCGGCGCGGCTGGAGATCATCGAGTACCTCAAGACCCGGGAGTCCTCGGTCGGCGAGATGGTCAAGAGGCTCGGGATCGAGCAGTCGGCGCTTTCCAAGCATCTCGCCCTCCTGAAGCAGTCGGGCATCCTGCGCTCGCGCCAGGAGAAGGTCATGGTCTTCTATACCATCCGCGACAAGGACATCTTCAACGTCCTGCGCCCGATCTCGGAGATCCTGCGCAAGAAGCTGACCGAGAGCGGCAGGATCCTGGCGCACCTCGGCCGCCTTTAGACGGCGTCCGCTCGTGGTACACTTTACAGGCCGATGCCCACCTGGCTGGAAGCTTTGCGCGTCAAGCTCCTCGTCCGCCTCGCCTGGGGCCTCTCCAAGAGCCGCTACCTAGACTCCCTGCGCCTGTTCTCGGCCACCGAGGCCGACAGCGCCTGGCAGCTGCTCTACGCCGCCGACAAGGTCGACGACCCCGCCCAGCGCGCCGACCTGCTGGGCCAGGTCTTGGAAGAGACCCATCACGCCGAGCTGTTCAAGGGGCTCTACAACGAGGACAGCGCCTCTCCCCTGGTTCCGGCCAAGTACGAGCGCGAGGCGCTCTACTGGGACAAGGCCGAGATGTGGAAGTTCTTCATCTACTGCTACGTGGGCGAGGACGCCGCGGCCACGCGCTTCACCCACATCCGCGACGCCGCCACCGACCCCCGGCTCATAAAGACGCTGGACAGTATCCTGGCAGACGAAGTCGGCCACGTGCACGGCGCCAGGGAGTTCATCAACGAGCTCGGCATCAGCGAGGAACAGTTCCAGCGGGAGTCGGGCCTCATCCGCTGGCGCCGGCGCTGGGAAGCCTGGCTGAGGACCGGCCGCAACGTCACCGACCTGGCCTCGACCGGCTTCCTCTCGGCCGTCTACTGGGTCCTGGCCCCCCTGGGAGCCGGAATCGCCCGGCGGCGCCGCACCGCCTCGTCCGCGGGGTGGTCGTGAGGCGGACCCTCGGCCTCTCCTACGGCTTCCACGACGCCTCGGCGGCGTTGGTCGTCGACGGTGTCCTGGTGGCCGCGGCGGCCGAGGAGCGCTTCTCGCGCCAGAAGCACGACCCGAACTTCCCCGCGCTCTCGGTGCGCTGGTGCCTGGAGAAGGCCGGCGTGGCGGCCTCCGAGCTCGACGCTATCGTCTACCACGAGGACCCCGCCGCCACGTTCACGCGCGTCCTGGCCTCGAGCCTGGCCGGCTTTCCGGACACGCGCCGCGAGTTCGTGGCCGGCCTCAAGGTCTGGCTGGGCAAGAAGCTCTGGGTGCGCAACGATATCTCCAAGCGCCTCGACGTCCACCCCGACCTGGTGCGGACCCTGCGCCACCACCAGACCCATGCCGCCCAGGCTTTTTTGGGCTCGCCTTTCTCCGAGGCGGCGGTGCTCAGCGTCGACTCGGTGGGCGAGTGGGAGACGGCCGCCATCACCCATGCCACCTACGAGGGCGGCCGGCCGGCGCTCAAGCCCCTGGCCCGGGCCGAGTTCCCGGACTCCTTGGGCTTGGTCTACTCCACCTTCACGGCCTTCCTGGGCTTCGTTCCGATGGACGGCGAGTGCAGCACGATGGCGCTGGCCGCCTTCGGCCGGCCGGTCTTCGCCGACGAGGTCCGCAAGATGGTCCGGCTCGACCCGGAAGGCCTCATCCGCGTCGACCAGGACTACTTCAACTTCCGCAACTTCTACGCCGACCCCTTCACGCCGCGCTTCCTGGCCGCGCTCGGCGGCAAACCCCGGAGCTTCAAGGACCGCCTGCCCTTCGACTGCCTGGCAGATGGTCCTTCGGAGGCCCCGGCCGACATGAATTTCTACGCCGACGTGGCGGCCAGCATCCAGCTGGTCTTCGAGGAGCTGATGGTGGGCCTGGCCAAGCGCGCGCATGAGTCGGCCGGCTCTGCCAATCTCTGCCTGGCCGGCGGCGGGGCGCTCAACTGCGTGGCTAACGCCAGCCTGCTCAAACAGCCTTGGATCGAGCGCCTCTACGTCCCCCCCGACCCCGGCGACGGCGGGGCCTCGGTGGGCGCGGCGCTCTACGGCGACGCCCTGCAGGGCGGGCGGACCCCGGGCAAGGTCGGCTACGGCCCCTACACGGGCGCGGCCTTCGACGAGACCCGCGACGCGGCCCTCCTGCCCCATGCCAAGCCCGGCCGCTACCGGCGCTTCGCCGTCCGCGGCTGGCAGCCCCGCCCCGGCGAGACCTGGACCTCGGAGCGCCCGGCCGACTTCGGGGCCGTCATCGAGGAGGCCGCCGCGGCCATCGCCGACGGCAAGATCGTGGGCTGGTGCCAGGGCGCGGCCGAGAGCGGCCCGCGCGCGCTGGGCAACCGTTCGATCCTCATCCGTCCTGACCGGCTCGAGACGGCCCGCCGCCTCAGCACCCAGGTCAAACTGCGCGAACCCTACCGCCCCTACGCGCTCTCCATCGCCGAGGAGGAGGCGGGCAAGGTCCTCTCCCTCACCAAAGCCGTCCAGACCCCCCATCGCTGGATGCAGCTAAGCGCCCCGGTGCGCCCCGAAGCGCAGGCCTCGGTCCGCGCCGCCATGCACGTCGACGGCACGACGCGCCCCCAGGTCTGCTCGCGCGAGGACAACGAGCGCTACCACTCGTTGCTCAAGGCCGTGGGGCGCCGCACCGGCCTCTCCGCCGTCCTCAACACCTCTTTTAACGAGAGCGGCTACCCCATCGTGGGCACGCCGCTCGAGGCCCTGGCCATGTACGCCCGCACGGCCATGGACCTGCTGGTCTACAACGGGCTCGTGGTGAGGAAGACATGACCAGTTCCGCCAAAGGCAGGCCGTGGTACGCCGGTTTCCAACTCGTAGGCGGGGCGGCCTTCGGAGTGGCCAAGGACCTGCGCTCGCGGCGCATGGGCGGCCTCATCCCGGTCATGATCGCCCTCTATATGGCCGGCATCGTGCTCTACTTCATCAACCTGGTCTCGCCGCTGGCGCCCTTCGTGTACTCCCTGTTCTGAGCGCGGCGCCTTGACGCTGACCCACCTCTTCCTCGCCGCGGCCTACGCCTGCAGCGCCTACCTCATGGGCTTCGCCTTGGTCTACGCGGCCACGGCAACCGCGTTCCTGTTCTTGGTCGGCAAGGAGCGCCGCCGCTTCGAGGGCGGCGGAGCGGAACCCGTCGCCGCCCTGGTGCCGGCGCTCAACGAGGGCCCGGGCCTGGTCGGCTGCGCGCTCTCCCTGCTCGACCAGGACCATACGGGGCCGGTGTCGGCGCGCATCCTCATCAAAGACGGAGAGGACACGTCGGTCCCCCACCTGCTGGCCGCCTTCCCGGACGCCGGCCCGGAAGTCGGCGGACGGCGGACGCTCTCTTCGGCCTCCGGCCGGAAGCTCGAGCTGGTCTTCACCGGCCTGACCTCGAAGGCCGACAAGCTCAACTCCGAACTGCCCCACGTCAAAGAAGCCTTCGTAGCTTTCCTCGACGCCGACCACCTGGCCCACCACAGCTGGCTGCGCTCGTCGTTGGCGATCCTCAACGAGACCGGGGCCGCCGCCGTTCAAGCCCGGCGCTGGCCGCTCTCGGCGGCGGGGATCTACCGGCTCTGGGACTCGCTCCAGCACCATGTGGGCAACCAGGTCCTGAACTTCGTCTATCGGCGCCTCGGGGTGCCGGCCCAGTTCACCGGCACGACGGCGCTGTTCCGCCGCGAGGTCCTCGAGCGCTATCCGTTCGGCCATACCCTGACCGAGGACACCGACCTGTTCTACCGGCTCCTGCAGGACGGCGAGAAGGTGGCCTACAACCCGTTCTACGGCTCGAGCGAGGACCTCTCGCCGGACCTGCACAGCTTCGTGGCCAGGCGACGGCGCTGGAGCCACGGCCATACCCGGGCCTTCTTCGCGCACTTGAGGCCCATCCTAGCCTCCGAGAAGACCGGACGCCGCGTGAAGGCCCAGTTCATCGTCCACGGGCAGTTCTATCTGGCCACGCTGGCCATAGCGGCCCTGCACCTTCTCCTCGGTTCGTACTTCTTCCTCCAGATGCCGCCCTCGCGCCAGCTGGCCATCGCCCTGGCCGGGGCCCTGGTCTCGGGCCTGCTGTCTTCCCGCCAGAGCGGGGCGCCCTGGAGCGCGCGCGGGTTCGACTTCGTAGTGGGCTGGCTCTGGAGCGCGCCGGTGGCGGCGCTGGCGGCCGCCTTGGCGATGCGCTGGTCGGGGGACGTGGCCTTCCTCTATATGATCCCGTTCCCCCACGAGAAGACCTTCGCGGCGCTCTGCGCGGCGGGGATCGGGGCGCCGCTGGCCATGCTGGGGGCCGGGGCCCTGCGCCTGCATGTCATGAGCGGCTGGCACCTCCTGGCCGGGGCGGTGAGCTTCCCGGTCATCTTGTTCCTCGACATCTACGGGGGCCTCTTGGGGCTCTCGGACTGGCTGAGCGGGATGAAGCTCTGGAAGGCGGTGCGGCGCTCGGGGACGGCGGCTTTGGACGGGGGCGCGGCGGCGTTTACGGGAAAACCGGCGGCCCTGCGCTTCCCGGTGCGCCCGGCCAGCGTGGTCTGGGTTGCGCTCCTCCTCATGATGCCGCCGCTGTTGGCGCATGACTACGCCTACTACCAGACCTGCGGCAAGGGCGGGCCGCTGAGGGAACGGCCGTTCTTCGACCTGCGCTCGTCGCCTCTCGAGTTCTACACCTGGACCGAGAAGCGCCGAGAGGGCAAAGACGACGTCCGGGTCATCCTGACGGCCGAGGTCATCCAGACCAAGCCCGAACGAGAGCTGGCCGTGGAGTTCTGGCTGGGCGGGGCCCTGGTGTCGTCCACGACGCTACTAGAAGACTACCGCATCGTCTCCACGCACCTGCGGTTCCCTCTGGGCTGGGAGTCCAAGGAACTGCGGGCGCGCATCACCGGGAAGGGCTTCCGCTGTGAGAGCGTGGAGAAGTTCTCCACCGACTTCAAAGAAGTCTCCGGAAGAAACCTGCTTGTGAATGGCGAACCCTTCCTCGTCAAAGGGATGGTGCCTTCGTTCTCGCATCCGACGCTAGGCGTGGACCTAGGACAAGGCTACCGCCTCATCAAAGACCTGGGCGCCAACGCCATCAGGCTCTACCACTCCCCCAACGACGCCCTGCGCAAAGAAGCCGCCGCGGCCCAACTGCTGGTCATCGACCAGGCCGAGGCCTCGACCTGGGACGACATGGACCTCTCCGACCGCGGCGACCGCAACGGGCTGCGACGCCGCTTCCACAAGCTCAAGAAACAGAACCACGGCTTCGCCTACGCCCTCATCCACAACCTGGGCAACGAGCTGGACCTGGCCCTGCCCGACGCCAAATGGAAGGAGCCGCTCAAGGAGCTGACCCGAGGCCTGGGAAGCGCCGACGGCGGCGAGGTGCCGGCCTCCTACGCCTCGCACCGCCTGGACGTGGACTTCCAGACCGCCGTGCGCTCGGTGAACATGCTCGACACGGGGCGCCACTACTGGGAGAAGGGGCTTCCCACCGCGCTCTCTCGTCGAGTCCCCTTCCTGGCCGGCGAGTTCGGGGGCTTCCTGGGCGCGGCCGAGGTGGTTCCTTCCTGGTACCGGACGGCGCGCTTCGTCGACCAGTGGCGGATGCTCTTGGCCGGCGGGGCGGTGGGCGGGGTGTTCTTCGAGTCGCACGACAACTGGGCCCAGCCGCAGTTCAAGCGCGTCACCGACCCGTTCTCGGCCGACACCCCGGACGACAAGCGCGGGGTGTGGGATAGATACGGCGAGGCCGGGCTGGAAGCCGAGCGCTTGAGGGACATCTATTCGGACGTGGAGCTGACCCGGAAGGACGGGAGCACCACCTTCACGAACCGCCGGCCCTATTGGCTGCGCGCGGTCACCATGACGGGCTGGGGCTCGGCGCCGACCGACTTGGGCGACCTCGCCCCCCATGGCAAGAAGACGCTCAAAGGCCTGCCGAAAGAAGCCCTCATCCGCCTCGACTACACGACCCACCGCGGCCTGGCCGCCGTTTCGTGGGCGAGATTCGCCGCCCCCCCGATCTCCAAGAATTATTCGCTGACCGGCCTCCAGGCTTCGGTAGCCGGCTCGGACTGGGGACCCTTCGCACCGGCGGCGCTTGCCGACGGCGAGGTAAGATTGCGCTTCATGCTGACCGAGATAAACCCGGAGGCGCTCCTCATCCTCGCCGGCCTGCGCTCGCGGCGCGTGGAGCTCTCCCACGCGCCCACCGGAAGCACGGTGCGGACCTTGGACATCCCCGAGGACCTGCCGTACCAGGAACAGCTCCTGCCGCTCAAGGACCTGGCCCCGGGGCCGTACATCCTTACCTTTAGGCGCGACCTGCGCCGCTCCATCTTCGACAAGGACATCGCGCTGGAGGAACCCGTGATCGTGGCGCCCCGCTCATGATATCCGCCGCTTTAGCCGCCGCGGCCGTCTCGTTCTTCTTGGACACGGCCTTCTACTCCCTGACCTGGCAGATGCACGTGGTGGATTTCGCCCGGCCCGAGCCGATCAAGGAGCTGATCTTCCTCCATCACCTGATCTACGGGGGGCTGATGGCCATCATCTTCCCGATGGGCTACAAGGGGCGTCATTGGGTGGTGGAAGGAGCGCGCTTCGGGGCGCTGATGGGGCTCATGAAGTTCGTGCCTATCGGGCTCTCCATCCGCGCGGTCTGGTGGGTGCCGCTGGACTTCCCCTTCATCCTGGCCGCGGTCAACGCGGTGGCCACGGGAGCGGTGACGGGCATCGTCATAGCGCAGTTCTATAGAAAAGGCGGTCCCCCTCCCAAAACATCCGCCGTCCAAGAAGAGGAAGAATGGCACAGCTGGTAGGACGGTTCCTCCGTGGTCTCTTAACGATCATCCTACCCTTGGCATTGGCCGAGGCCACCATCAAGATGTTCCCGGCCCAGGACGCCGAGAGCGCGGAGAGCAAGTTCTGGACCTACGACGCGGAGCTCGGCTGGTTCCACGTGCCGGGCTCCAAGGGCACCTTCCACAGCCGCCAGCACGGCTACAAGGGCGAGGTCTCCTTCGACGAGCAGGGCTTTAGGAGCACGGGTGGACAGCCCCCCGCTAACGCCAAGAAGATCCTCATCGTGGGCGACTCGACGACGGTAGGCCAGGAGGTCGACGACAACGAGACCTACCCGGCGGTCCTTGAGCGCTCCTTCGCTGAAGCCGGCAAGCCGGTAAAGGTCTACAACGCCGGGGTGAGGGGCTACGGGGCGGACCAGGTGTATCTCCTCGTAAAGAGACTGGTCCCCAGACTCAAACCCGATCTCGTCCTCTACATGTTCTCGGACAACGACTTCCCGGACGTGGTGACGGTCAAGAACCGCCATCGCCTCTACAGCAAGCCGGCGTTCTTCCTCGAAGACGGGAAGCTCAGACCGACCAACATCCCGGCCGGCAAGTTCGACCTGGAGTACTTCGAGTACATCGACTGCGAGGGCGGGTGTAGAACGGTCTCCGGGCAGGCCAAGGCCGGCGGGGCGTTCGCGTGGATGAGAAAGCACTCGTTCTTCTACAAGTACTTCGAGGACTTCTACTACGTGAAGCTCAGCCCGACGGCCTCCTTCGAGCAGAAGGTCGACAACGCCTATGCGGAGAGATTGTTCCCCTACCTCCTGGCCGAGATGAAGAAAGAAGCCCCGAACCTCTATGCGACATCCTTCACCGAGAACGGCGGCCCCAACCGCGGGGGTTATGACTACTCCTGGGAAACGGCCAAGAAGTCGGGGGTGCGCTTCCTCGACATCCGTCCCAAGTTCGAGCTGACCGGCCACTACATCTACCCGGTGGACGGGCATTGGACCGAGAAAGGCCATCGCGTGGCCGGCGAGGCGCTCTACGGGTTGCTCAAGGACAAGCTATGAGGAAAGTACTCCCCCTCCTTCTCCTCCTCACCGCCTGTTCCAAGAAAGAACCCCCTCCGATGGAAGAGACGACGCTTCCTCCGCTCTCGGCGGCGTTGACGGAAGACCAACCCGTTTCGACGGCGCCCATCATGTCGCTCAGGCCCGCGAGACCTCCCGCCGTGGCCGCGCCGGCCTTATCGACGACGGTCCCTTCGCTGGGTCTGAGGATCGGTGCGGCCGGGAAGGGCCCCCACACCGAGAAGGACTTCGACGCGGCCTTGAAGGCGGCCAAGTCAGCCTTGGACGGGGCCCACAAGCTCTCCAAGAGCATCGACCAGGCCACCGCCAAAAGAAAAGCCCTGCCGGACTTCCAGAGCATCCACAAGCTGCTGGGCAAGGGCAAGGTCGCGGAAGCCTCGGCGAAGCTCGAACAGCGGGTGAGCATCGACCCCACCGACCGCGAGGCGTGGAGAGAGCTGGCCTTCCTCCACAAATCCTTCGACAAGGACTTGAGCGAGTCGCTCAAGTACCTCAACAAGGCTTTGACGCTCGATCCTCATCACGGACACCTGGTGTCCGAGGTGGTCGACACCTATCGCAAGGCGGGACGAAGGGAGGAGGCATTGGCGGAGTTGGCCAAGCTTCCCGAGGGCGAGGATCTGGTGATGGCCCAGGGCGAGCTCTTGAGAGAGCTGGGCAAGCCGACGGAGAGTCTAGCGGCCTATCAGAGAGCGGCGGCTCTCCCGGACGCTTCTTTGGAGACTCAGAAGGGACTGGCCAGGGCTTTGGAACACTCGAAACAGCCCGGCAAGGCCGCCGAGGTCTGGAAAGGGGTCCTGGCGTTCCATGAGCAGGCTATCGAAGAAGTCGCGGCCAACGGCGACAAGACCAACGGCATCGAGGAGGACGCGGGGGCGGCGGCTATGGAGCTCGCCAGGGCGCTCATCAAAGCCGGCGACATGGCGGGAGCCAAAGCGGCCTTGGACGCCATCCGAGTGGGCTCGGTGGACGCCAAGGCCGTGGCGGAGCTGCGCCTACGCCTGAAGCCCTAAGGGATCTTACCGCCGCTGAATATCCTGAATATCAGGCTGACCAAGGCGACGACGACCAGGAGATGGATGAGGTTCCCCCCCAACTGCATGGAGAAGCCCCCGATCCAGCTCGTCTCCCTCGTCGGGCTCTTGACGGGGATGCGCTTGCGGTTTACAATATAGATATCTAATTATCTTTTATTACTAATTTTATGATTTAATGGACAATATATTAAACACTATTAACACGGAAGATCCCGCAGAGGCTGGATTGGCTTTAGCTAGCCGCTTGCGGTCCCTGCGCCTGTCGAAGGGGTGGACGCGCAACACGCTGGCGGAGCGCTCCGGCATCTCGCCGGCATCCCTTAAACGCTTCGAAAACACTGGCAAGGCTTCCCTGGATTTGCTCCTCAAGGCCGCCCACTCTCTGTCCCGCCTCGATGATTTCAAAGGGCTCTTGCAGCCGACGGCCGCGCGCAGCCTAGCCGAACTCGAAGAAAGGGCCGCGAAACCCCCGCGCCGACGGGGGCGGGTTTGAGGAAACTCTCCGTCCGCTTCACTCGCACCCCCGCCGAGTCGCTCGCCGTCGGGACCCTGGCTTCGGAGCGCGGGCGCGTCTACTTTGAGTACGACCGGGGGTTCCTTGCCTCCGGCTGGAACCTCTCTCCCCGGCGCCTCCCATTCGAAGAGGCGCTCTTCGAGCACCGGGACCTCGAGTTCGGTCCGCTGCCGGGCCTCTTCGACGACTCGCTCCCCGACGGCTGGGGCCTCTTGCTGATGGACCGGCATTTCCGTTCACTCGGAAAGAGACCCGCCGAGATCGGTCCCCTCGAGCGCCTCGCCTGGCTGGGCACGCGAACGATGGGGGCCCTGACCTACCACCCGCCGGCCGAAAGCGGCGCGGGGGACGCGGCCGCCCTCGACCTGGCGGAGCTCGCCCGCCGGTCGCAGCAGCTCTTGGCCGGAGACGCCGGCGAGGTCCTGCCGCAGCTATTGCGGGCGGGCGGCTCCCCCGGAGGGGCGCGCCCCAAGGTCCTGGTCGGCGTCCAGGGTGAGCGCATCCTCTCGGGGGTCGACGACCTGCCCGAGGGCTTTGAGGCCTGGCTGGTCAAGTTCCCCGCCAGGGCGGACCTGGCCGACGCCGGGCCCGTCGAGTACGCCTACGCCCTCATGGCCGCCGCGGCCGGCATCGACATGCCGCCGACCCGCCTCTTCGAGACCGCCGCGGGCCGATTTTTCGGCGTCAAGCGCTTCGACCGGGACGGGAACAGGCGCTTCCACGTCCACACCTTCGGGAACCTCATTCAGTCGAATTTCCGGATTCCCTCCGCCGACTACGCCGACCTCTTCAAGGCCGCGTCGGCGCTGACGCGTGACCACCGGGATGTCATCCGGGTCCTGCGCCGGATGACGTTCAACGTCCTCGCGCACAACCGCGACGACCATGTGAAGAACTTCGCCTTCGTCTTTGACGATGCCCGCAGCGAATGGAACCTGTCCCCCGCCTATGACCTCGTCTACGCCGCCGGCCCCGGCGCGGAGCACACGATGACCCTCGCCGGCGAGGGTAAGAACCCCGGGCGGGCCCACATCCTCCGCCTGGCCGAGACTGTGGGGGTGGCACGGCCCCGGACCGCGACCGTCATCGACGAAGTCCGGGCCGCCGTCGGCCGCTGGGAGGAGTTCGCCCGCGAGGCCGGCGTCTCGGCGGCCGGGATGCGCGAGATCGCCTCCTCCTTCCCGAAGCTGTAGCATCCCTGATTCTTCCCGCAATCACTCAACAAGAGCCAAGACTGCCTGAATGGTTTCGAGCACATCTCTGCAACGAACGGCCCGGGCCGTCGCGTCGGTTTCCTGCATGAAATCAGCCGCCGAAACAGGTCCCAAGGAGTCCATGGCGGCAAACTCCTTGCGCAAGACCACAAGCGCCTCTTGGACGAGCTTGCTGTCCTTGTTCTGCCTCATCCCCTCCGCGATCCGCTCCTTGCCGTCGGGGCAGTATTTGCAGACGATGTATAGATCGTAGGCGTCCTTCTCATGCGCCCTCTCTCGAAAGGCGATCGCCTTCATCACCACGCAGGATAGAGGGTCGGCGATCTTGGCCTTGACCAGGCGCTTGGCTCCATTGGGAAGCACCGCCTCGATATCCCTCTCCTCAAAATTCTCGAAGACCAGGTCGCTGCCGCGCGCCTTATGCGCGAGAAGGCCCTGAACCCGTTGATGTCGCTTGGATCTCGCGGTCCCGCCGTATTCAGGCGCGAGAAAATCGACCTGAACGTCGAACTCCTGGCCGGCGGCATTTTTGACCTGCCGGACGTAGCTGTGCGGGATGACGCTGCCCTTGGCGTCCAGACGATGCTTGAAGCCGCGTTCGTCAAGTATCTCTTCGATGCGGGCGTAGGCGGCATCCGCGATCCTGGCGATATTCAAGGCGAGATCCACGTCTAACGAGCCGACATGCGGCTCATCAACCACTACGTTCTGGGTCAGAAAAAATGGGACCCAGCCGCCGATGACGACGATGTCGTTGCGATAGGGACCAAGATAGGTCAACAGCTCGGCCAGGACCATGATGGCGGCTTGAGTCTCGTCCGCGGGGTACTCGTTTCTGTTCACTGCGCGGCGGCTCCGTCACCCATGATCGGCCGCAGGCAGCGCTGCGCGACGGCTTCGGCCTGCTCTTCGCCTCGGCCGTGCGCGTTCTTCAAATCCACATACAACTGCACATCGGAAACGATGTTCCGGTCCTGGACGCGCGACATCTTGAAGAAAACGCCCTCATCGGGAGTCGGGATAAGCAAGACGTTCCCGCCCGAGGAAACCGGCTTCAGTCCCAGTTCTCGGGTGATGGATTCGACGTCCCCCTGGACATAGGCATGGAGCCTATTGATCCGAACGAATGGTGCCCGGTAACGGGCTCCCGCGAACAGCGTCAAGGCATATTGGAATCCCTCTTTCTTGCTGAGCTCATCCATGCGCTGCTCGAGCTGTTGAAGCGGCTCGGGCGAATAATACTCGGTGGCGGGAGTATCCTGCAAGGCGACGGCTTTCACCCACTCATTGAGGAGGGCTTTCGGGTCTTTCAGATGGATGCGGTTCTCCGCCATCTTGATATACGCCTCCCCCAAGAGGCGCTGCACGACCCGATTGACCAAACCCAGACTGATTCCCACCTCTTTGGCGAGTTCGCTTTGATGCCATCCCTTGGCTGGGTCGGATAACAGGGCGCGGACGACTCTCGTGGACTTGGGCGCGAACAACTGCCGGCTCTGTCGACGCGGAGCGGTCGGCTTCACATCGACGGATCTAGAAATCAGAATGGTCTTATAGCTGATCCAACAGTTTCCCATCTCATCGAAATAACCTATCCCGGCCTGGCGGCAGAGCTGCGCCGAGCGCTCTCCGATATAAGGGGCGAAAAAAAGCGGGTGGGCTCTCTTCTCCTCCTCATCTGCGAGAAGTTGAAGCTGCCCCATCAATTCGTAGATGCGGCGAGGCTCCGACGTCGGCCTAGCGCAGAGTCCCAACTCGAATGACAGGCCCTTTAAGCTGCTGTAATAAGCACGATCCCAGAAATACTTTTTCGAAATGCGCCTGGGCATTTGAACCGCTGAGAGCCCCAATGACTGGAATAGAGTCTGGAGCTGCGAATTCGCCCGTTCGATAAGGGGTTTTTTTCTGCCCGTAGCAAATTTCACTTTAGTATCTATTTTCACTGGATGGTGAAAGTATAACATGTAGTAATTTTTCGGTCAAGAGGCTGAGGCTGGACTTCATGTAGGCGGCCATGCCGGCGGCTTTTTTGGGGTCGCGGAGGCGGAGGATTTCGGAGCGGAGGAGGGGTAATAGGGCCATTGGCCTTCTTCACAGCAATGGGCTACCTCGCGAAGCGCGGCTACTTCGATGCCAGATAGCCCCAGTACCCCACCACCGCCACCCCGCAGGACGCGAGCAGAGCCGGAGCAAACCCCACCCCCCTCTTAAGCAGCCAGGATAAAACCGGGAACATCGGCAAACACACCAACACCGCCCAGAACACCGACATCGAAAACCCCGCCACCGCCCCCTTATCCTTCGTCTCCGCATAAAGCCAAACCATCGCCAACACCGACGTCAGCGGCAGCGAAGCGATCAACGCCCCCAGCACCGTAGAGCGCTTCGCCACTTCCGATGAACCCGCGATCAGCAGAGCCGACAAAGCCGTCTTGACCCAGAACATCAGTCAGCCCCCGCCCTCGCGCCACTTCACTTCGCATCGCCCTTCCACGACCACGCAGGAGCCCATGCCGCAGTCCATGGTCCCCGGCCGACAATCCATGGTGCACATCTCAGGTTGCCGCCATCGCGAGACCGTCCTTTTGTCGACGCAAGTCTTGGAGTGACTTCAGGGAAACCGCATCCCGCTAATCGGCCGTCGCTTCGAACTCTCTAAGGTCCATCACTTCCGCGTAGACCGTCCTCGGACTGCCCGCGGACCCGCGCAGTTCGCTGAAGGCCGGCTGTTCGCCGTCCGCGGTCGTGGGCGGCCCCACGTCTTTGACCACCTTCTTCGTCTCCCCCCGGTCCGGGCTGAAGTACAGCTTCCGGTAGGCGCCGATGAAGAGCTCGGGGCGCCCGCAGAAGGTCCGCATCTTCACGAGGGACAGGTTGCCTTCGACGATGGCGGGATCGGTGACGTGAAGGAGCTCCTTCCAGCGCGCGCCGCGGTCGTCGGAGCGCAGGACCCAGGCGTCGGGGAAGGCGGCGACCACGACGTAGCGGACGTCCGGCTCGGGAGCCGCGCGCTCCAGGACCCAAAGGTGGTCGCGATTCTTCTTCTTGGCGGCCGCCGACGTCTTCACCAGCCAGCCCACGGCGTTGGCTTCCCACGGCCCCGCGTCCGGATGACAGAGCCGCAACTGCACATGATCGGCGTCGCCGCTGGAGTTCTGGGGGACGCGCCGGTCCCGGCCGTCCTTGAGCGCGCTCGACCAACGCTCCCCGTCCTCGCTGGTGACGTAGTAGTAGTAGTCCTTGTCGGGGGAGCCGCCTTTGCCGAACCAGCGACCCGTCCTTGCTCAACCCGTACTTTCCGGGCGCGCCCTGGCCGCTGGTCGCGATCACGTCATCGCCCGGACCAAGATACAAGCGCCCGTAATCCCACGAGGCGTCAGGCTTCGCGAAAGGCGGGAGGTCGCCGAGCTTGGCCCACGTGGCGCCATGGTCCATGCTGCGCATGAGCCGGTAGCCATGGGACCTCGAGGCCTCTTTACCGACGCGGCCCCGGTCTATCGTGTAGAGCCAGGAGGCGTTCCGGGGGTGCGGCACGAAATAGGGCTCGATCGGCTTAAAAGCATGAGCGCGGACGGGGACCTGGGCGGCGTCCTTCACGGCGATCCACTCGCGGGTTTGGGCCTGGAGGGAGACCGGGGCGAGCAGGGCGGCCGTCCAGAGGAGCAATGAGGTTTTTCGCATAGTGCGCGATTGTACTACTAAAAACAAAAAACCCGCCTTTTGGGCGGGTTTTCAGCTGCGGAAGGAGGACGGCTCAGCGCTTCAGCGCCTTCTCGAACGCGTCCACCAGCTGGTCGGCGTTCTCCTTGGTGATGCACATCGGCGGCTTGATGCGCAGGACGTTCCCGGCCTGCCCGCCCTTGCCGATGAGGACGCCCTCGGCCTTCATCTTCTCGAGGACGTCGGTGGCCAGCACCGCGTCGGCCGTCTTGGACTTCGCGTCCTTGACCAGCTCCACGCCCAGCATCAGGCCCAGACCGCGGACCTCGCCGATGCGCTCGTCCTTGGTCTGAAGCTGCTTGAGCTTGGCGATGAGGTAGTCGCCCTGGACCTTGGCGTTCTGCGGGAGCTTCTCGGACTCGAGCACGTCCAAGACCGCCTCGCCCACCGTGCAGGCCACCGGGTTGCCGCCGAAGGTATTGAAGTGGAGCCTGCCCTTGAGGGAGTCGGCGATCTCTCTGGTCGTCGCCACGGCGCCCATCGGGTAGCCGTTGCCCAGGCCCTTGGCCATGTCGACGATGTCGGGCTGGACGCCCCAGTTCTCGATGCCCAGGAAGACGTTGCCGGTCCGGCCCACGCCGCACTGCACCTCGTCGGTGATGTAGAGGCCGCCGGCGTCCTTCACGTGCTTGTAGACGCGCGGGAAATACTCCGGCTCGGGCATGATGCAGCCGCCGTTGCCCTGGATGGGCTCGGCGATGTAGCCCGCGATCTTGCCCGGGGTCGCGTGGTCGATGATGTTCTTGACCTCGTCGGCGCACCACTCGGCGTACTGCGTGGGGTTCATGGAGGAGGGCCTTCTGTAGGTGTAGTTCGACGGAGCCAGATTGACCCCGGGGAGGTACGGCGTCGAGTGGCGCCAGGTCGACTGGCCGGTCAGCGTCATCGACATCATCGTCCTTCCATGGAAGGAGTGGCGCAGGCCAATGAACTCGGAGCGTCCCGTGTAGGCCTTGCAGAGGATGGCGGCCAGCTCGGTGGCTTCGGTGCCGCAGTTGGTGAAGAACACCGCGTCGAGCTTCGGGTTGGCGGGCTTGAGCTTCTTTAAGAGCTTCTCGGCGTAGCGGGGCAGCTCGGGGTAGAGGTAGAGCGAGGTCGTATGCCAGAGCTTCTCGAGCTGCTTCTTGGTGCGCTCGACGACCACCGGGTGGCAGTGACCGACGGATACCGTCACCACGCCCGCGAAGCCGTCCAAGTACTTGCGCCCCTTATCGTCCCAAACGTACTGCCCCTTGCCTCTGGCGATCAGCATCGGCTCTTTGTAGTAGGACATCATCGGGAAGCAGTTCTGCTCCCGGGCCTTAAGGACTTCGGCGGCGCTGGGGCCGTCGTAGGTCTCGGTGTCGATGGTGGCGGTCTTGGACATGATGGTCTCCTAGTAGATGTTCGACGTGCGCTTCTGGCCGGTGTAGTCGAGGAACACCGTCTTGGGCTTCGAGAAGAAGTTGATCCCGTCTTTCGCCATCTCGCGGTCGCCCACGCCGGAGCCCTTCACGCCGCCGAAGGGCACCTGGGCCTCGCCGCCGATGGTCGGGGAGTTGATGTGGACCATGCCCACCTCTGCGTCTTCCACGTAGCGCATGGCCAAGGTGATGTCCTGGGTGTAGAAGGCGCAGGTCAGGCCGAAGCGGGTGTCGTTGGCGGCCTTCACGGCCTCTTCGTAGGTCTTCACCCTCACGACGGCCAACACCGGCCCGAAGACCTCTTCTTTCCAGAGGTTCATCGTCGGCGTCACCTGGTCGAACACCGTCGGCTCCACGAACCAGCCGTGCTGGAGGCCGTCCTTCATTGGACGTTCCCCCCCGCAGAGCAGTCTGGCGCCCTCTTTCTTGGCGGTGGCGATGGCCTGCAGGTCCACCTCGAGCTGGCCCTCGTCGACGGCCGGTCCCATGTTGGTGGAGGCGTCCAGCGGGTCGCCCAGCTTCATCTTCTTGGCCGCGTCGACCACCTTGCCGACGAACTCGTCGTAGACCTTCTCCTGGACGATCAGGCGGCTCGTGGCCGTGCAGCGCTGGCCCGTCGAGCCGAACGCGCCCTTGAGCACCCCGGCCAAGGCCAGGTCCAGGTCGGCGTCGTCCCAGACGATGGCCGGGTTCTTGCCGCCCATCTCGCAGGTGACCTTGATGCCGCGCTTGCCGCAGATGGTATGGACCCGCACACCGATCTCGTTGGAGCCGGTGAAAGAGACCGCCTGGATGCGCTCGTCTTCGACGAGCACGTCGCCGATCTCGGAGCCCGCGCCCACCACGATGTTGAGGACGCCGGCCGGGAGGCCGGCCTCTTCGAAGAGCTTCACGAGCTCCTGAGCGAGGAGCGGCGTATTGGAGGCGGGCTTAAAGACCACCGTGTTGCCGGCCACCAGCGCCGGGGCCATCTTCCAACAAGGGATCGCCCACGGGAAGTTCCAGGGCGTGATGATGGAGACCGGGCCCAGGGGCTCGCGGATGGTGAACAGGAGGTTCTTGGGGAGTTCAGAAGGCGCGGTGTCACCCATGAATCTGAGGCCCTCGCCGGCGTACCACTCGAGCAGGTTGATGCCCTTCTCGAGCTCGCCCAAGGCCTCGGGGAGGATCTTGCCCTCTTCCTGAGCCAGGATGCGGCCCAACTCTTCCTTGCGCTCGCGGGCCAGCTTGACGACCTTGTCCAAGACTCTGGCTCTAGCCGGGGCCGGCGTGGCCTTCCAGGCCGGGAAGGCGGCATAGGCCGCGGCGATGGCCGCCAAGGCGTCTTCCTTGCAGCCGCCGGGGCCTTCGGCCAGGACGATGCGGGAATCGGTGGGGCTCGTCGAGCTCACCCGGCGTTTGCCGGTGCCGTCGCGCCACTTGCCGGCGATGAACTGCTGGAGCTTGGCCGTCTTCACCGGGGCCTTTCCGTTCTTCGTGATGGTGGGCATGATTGTCCTCTTAATTGGAGCGGGCGTCGCGCTTGACGAAAGAACCGTGCGGCGGGGTGGCCAGGGGCTTGTAGTCCTTCACGACCCGGCGGCCCCGGACCATGACTTCTTTGATGGAGCAGCGCACCACGCGCCCCTCGTAGGGGTTGTAGTCCACGTTGGCGTGGTGGGTCTTGGCCGAGATGGTGTGCTTCTTCTTGGAGTCGATGACGACCAGGTCCGCGTCCGCTCCGGGGGCGATCAGGCCCTTTTTGGGGTAGAGCCCCATGATCTTGGCCGGCGAGGCCGCGGTGATCTCGACGAAGCGGTTCTCGGTGAGCTTCCCGGCCTGGACCGCGTCCCAGAGCAGGGGCAGCCGGGTCTCGACCCCGGGGGCGCCGTTGGGGATCTTGGAGAAGTCCTTCTTGCCCAGGACCTTGCCCGGCTTGCCGCCCACGCCGTCCTTCATGCAGAAAGAGCAATGGTCGGTGGACACCACCTGCAGCCAGTTCTGGCGCAGGCCGTTCCAGAGCCGGTCCTCGTTGCCCTTGGGGCGCAAAGGCGGCGACATCACGAACTTGGCGCCCTCGAAGTCGGGCCGCTCGTAGTCGTCGTAGTTGAGGTAGAGGTACTGCGGGCAGGTCTCGGCGTAGACCGGCAGGCCGCGGGCCCGGGCGTCGCGCACCTTCTCCATGGCGTCGCCGGCCGACAGGTGGACGATGTAGAGCGGG
Organism: Elusimicrobiota bacterium; assembly: GCA_016196755.1. Lineage (GTDB taxonomy): Bacteria > Elusimicrobiota > Elusimicrobia > UBA1565 > UBA1565 > SCTT01. The sequence goes on along the minus strand of JACPXC010000025.1, from coordinate 38,425 downwards.
ACCCCGGCCATCTCGGCCAAGGCGATGGCCCGTCCGGTGGCTTCGGCCTCGGCCGTCATCGGGCGGGTCAAGGCGTGGTACTTGGGGTCGATCTTGCCTTCGGCCAAGGCCTTCTTGACCAAGACCTCGATGACCCCGCCGTTCTCGGCGTGCATGCAGATCGTCCCGCCGTTCTCGCGGGTGCGCATCATCGCGCGGAATATGGTGGCGTCGTCGGACATGAAGATGCCCGGGTAGGCCATGAAGAGCTTGAAGGTGGGCGAGCCTTCTCTTACGACCTCGTCCATCTCCTTGACCCGGTTCTCGGGCAGGTCGACGATGATCATGTGGAAGCCGTAGTCGACCAGGGACTTCCCCTGGGCGCGCTTGTGCCAGTCCTCGAGGCCGTGCATCAAGGACTTCCCGCGGGTCTGGATGGCGAAGTCGACGATCGAGGTCGTCCCGCCGCAGACCGCCGAGAGGGAGCCCGTGGCGAAGTCGTCGGCCGTCGTCGCGCCCATGAAGGGCATGTCGAAATGAGTGTGCACGTCGATGCCGCCGGGGACCACGTGCATCCCCTTGGCGTCTACGACCTCGCCCTCGGCCTTCTCCAATTCCCCGATGACGGCGATCTTCCGGTTGCGGATGCCGATGTCGGCCTTGTAGGAGTCCGACGGGGTGACGACCGTGCCGCCCTTGACGATCAGGTCGTATCTCATGCGCCCTCCGCGGCCTCACAGAGACCGGGGATCCCGGCCGGCTGTTCGAACTTCTTGGAAGTAAATGCCGCGTAGGTCCCGAAGCTGATGAGGAAGCTCACGAACCAGGCGTAGTTATAGAGGTTCATCCAGAACGGCGCGACTTCCATCGCCTTGATGGTGCCGAGGAACCCCGGCACGCAGGGGGCGATGCCCAGCCCCAAGGCGATGAGGGCGGCGTAGTTGAAGCCGTTCCCGTACCAGTACGGGCCGTCCTTGACGTAGAGCCCGGGCAGGTCGAACTTCGTCTTGCGGACCACGAAGTAGTCGGCGATGAGGATTCCGCCGATCGAGCCCAGCAGGGCCGAGTAGCCCACCAGCCAGGTGAAGATGTAGCCCGTCGGGTCGGCCAACAGCCGCCAGGGCTGGATGGCGATGCCGATAAGGCCGGTGATGAGGCCGCCGAGCTTGAAGTCGATCTTGCTCGGCCAGAGGTTCGCGAAGTCGTTGGCCGGGCTTACCACGTTGGCCGCCAGGTTCGTGGCCAAGGTCGCCAGGCAGAGCGCGAACAAGGAGATGACGAGGACCATAGGGTTCGTGAACTTGGTCGTGATCAGCGTCACCGGGTCCCAGATGGGCGCCCCGTAGAGGACCACCGTGGCCGAGGTCACCGCCACGCCGATGAAGGAGTAGAGCCCCATCGTCGTCGGCAAGCCCAAGGCCTGGCCGAGGATCTGGTCGCGCTGGGTCTTCGCGTAGCGCGTGAAGTCGGGGATGTTGAGCGAGAGCGTGGCCCAGAAGCCGATCATCCCGGTCAGCGACGGGAAGAAGACCAGCCAGAACTTGCCCTCTTTAGCCCCCCCCTCGACGAAGGCCGAGGGCTGAGACAGCATCGGTCCGAAACCGCCGGCCTGCTTGTAGGCCCAGGCCAGCAGGGCCAGGCCCAAGGTGATGAGCAGCGGCGCCTTGATGTCCAAAAGGAAGCGGATCGACTCGATGCCGCGGTAGATGACCAGGATGTTGATGGCCCAGAAGAAGAGGAAGCAGGCGAACTGCGCCAGGTTGATGCCGCCGAAGGCCGCCGGGGCGGCCGTGATGGCCGGCACGTAGATCGCGATGATCCTATAGATCGCGTCGCCGCCGATCCAGGTCTGGATGCCGAACCAGCCGCAGGCCACGAGAGCCCGGAGCAGGGCAGGGACGTTCGCGCCCAGGATGCCGAAGCTGGCGCGGCAGTACACCGGGAACGGGATGCCGTACTTGGTGCCGGCATGGGCGTTTAAGACCATCGGGACCAGGACGATGAGGTTGCCTAGGAAGATGGTCAGGACGGCCTGCCACCAGTTCATCCCCTCGGCGATGAGGGAGGAGGCCAGCATGTAGGTCGGGATGCAGGCCGACATCGAGATCCAGAGGGCGGCCAGGTTCCGCACCCCCCAGCGCCGCTCGGAGAGCCGCGAGGCGCTTAAGTCGTGGTTCCAGTACGGCGAGTCCTTCGGATCGTCGATGAGCTCGACGATGCCCTTGGTGACGCGGACGCCCCGGCTCACGGCAGCTGCTCGACGAGCTCTCCGTAGGAGTCGGGCCGGCGGTCGCGGAAGAACTGCCAGACCTTGCGCACCTCGAGGATCTTGTCGAAGTCGAGGTCGGCGGTGATCAGGGCGTCCTTATCGCGCGGGCCGACGGTGACCATCTGGCCGCGCGGGTCGCAGAAGTAGCTCTGGCCGTAGAACTCCCCGAACTTCCAGGGCTCCTCCCAGCCGACCCGGTTGATGGCGCCGACGAAGTACTGGTTGGCCACCGCATGGGCGGGCTGTTCCAGCTTCCAGAGGTACTCGGAGAGGCCGGCCACCGTGGCCGAGGGGTTGAAGACGATCTCGGCGCCCTTGAGGCCCAGGATGCGCGCCCCGTCGGGGAAGTGCCGGTCGTAGCAGATGTAGACGCCCACCGTGCCGTACTTGGTCTTGAAGACCGGGTAGCCGGTGTTGCCGGGCTTGAAGTAGAACTTCTCGTAGAAGCCCGGGCCGCAATGGGGGATGTGGTTCTTGCGGTAGATGCCGGCCAGGGACCCGTCCGCGTCGATGACGGCGGCGGTGTTGTAGTAGGTGCCGGTCTGGGGCGTCTCGTAGATCGGGAGCACGATGACCATCTTGTGCTTCTTGGCCAGCTTCTGCATGAGCTTGGTGGTCGGGCCCGGGATCGGCTCGGCGGTGTCGTACCAGCGGATGTCCTGCTCGCAGCAGAAGTACGGCCCGTAGAAGATCTCCTGCAGGCAGAGGATCTGGACCTTCTTCTTGCCGGCGGCCTCGATGAGCTTCACGTGCTTGGCGATCATCTTCTTTTTGATGTCGGCCAAGGAGTGCTTCTTGGGCGACCAGTCGCAGGAGGTCTGGATGAGGCCGCAGCGGACGATTCGTGCCATAGGGATTTTCTCCTAGCTCTTCTTTCCGGTCTTCTGGGGCTCGTGGTAGCGCTTGTAGACTTCCTTGTAGCCCTTAAAGCCGTTCTTGGTGTACTGCTCCCAGGTGAAAGGGGCGTGGCCGGTGGGGACGGCCTCCATCGTGATGCAGCTCTCGACCGGGCAGACCAGCGAGCAGAGGTTGCAGCCGACGCAGTCCTCCTCGATGACCGTGGGGAGCCGACCCTTGCCGCCCATGTCCATCGGGCGGACGATGCATTGGTGGGCCGTGTCCTGGCAGGCCACGTGGCAGAGGTCGCACTCGATGCACTTGGAGGCGTCGATCTTGGCGATCGTCTTGTGGTGGAGGTTGAGCTTCTTCCACTCGACGATCCTAGGGGCGGTCTTGCCCACGAAGTCGTCGAGCTTGGTGAAGTTCTGGGAGCGCATCCAGTTGATGAGCCCGGAACGCATGTCCTCGACGATCCGGAAGCCGTAGTGCATGACGGCGGTGCAGACCTGGACGTTCGAGGAGCCCAGCAGCATGAACTCGACGGCGTCGCGCCAGTCGGAGACCCCGCCGATGCCCGAGATCGGCAGGCCGCGGGTCTCGGGGTCGGTGGCGATCTGGGAGACCATGTTCAGGGCGATGGGCTTGACCGCCGGGCCGCAGTAGCCGCCGTGGGCGCCGTAGCCGTCGATGGCGAACTTGGGGACCATGGTGTCTAAGTCCACGCCCATGACCGAGTTGATGGTGTTGATGAGGCTGACCCCGTCGGCGCCGCCGGCCTTCGCGGCCCGGGCGCCGTAGCGGATGTCGGTGATGTTGGGGGTGAGCTTGACCAAGACGGGCGTGCGCGCCACTTCCTTGACGAACTCCGAGACCATCTTGATGTACTCGGGGACCTGCCCGACGGCCGAGCCCATCCCGCGCTCGGACATCCCGTGCGGACAGCCGAAGTTGAGCTCCAGGCCGTCGCAGCCGGTGTCTTCGGTGCGCTTGACGATGTCGTGCCAGTTCTTGCGCTCGCAGGGCACCATCAGGCTGGCGATGACGGCGTGCTTGGGGTAGCGCTTCTTGACCTCGTACATCTCCTTGAGGTTGTCGGCCAGCGGGCGGTCGGTGATCAGCTCGACGTTGTTGAAGCCGGCGATCTTCTGGCCGCCTAAGTCGATGGCGCCGTAGCGCGAGGTGACGTTGATGACCGCCGGGTCCTCGCCCAAGGTCTTCCAGACCGCGCCGCCCCAGCCGTAGTCGAAGGCGCGCATGATCTGCGGGCCGGAGTTAGTCGGCGGGGCGCTGGCCAGCCAGAAGGGGTTCGGGGACTTGATGCCGCCGCAGTTGGCGGTCAGGTCCGGCTCGGGGGCGATGGGCTTGAGGGGCTTACGGCCGTGCTTAATAGGAGAGTGCTTTCGCGGCGCCACCTTTCCCCCTTCCTTCGATAGTCGAGATCCAATACCCATGCTCGGGGACCGGCTGACGCCCGGTCACGGCCTTATAGATCGAGAGCGCGGCACGCTTGCCGTCGGCGGCGGCGTTGACGACCTCCTTGCCGCCGTTGATGGCGTCGCCGCCGGCCCAGACCTTCTTGTTGGAGGTGGCCAGGGTCTTGGCATCGACGACGACCCGGCCCTTGGGGTCGAGGTCGAGGCCCGAGAGCGCGCGCAGGGTGTCGCCCTGGGCTTTCTGACCGATGGCCTTCACGATGCGGTCGCAGGGCACGTCGAACTCGGACTTGGGCACCGGGACGAGCTTCCCGCCTTTCTCCGTCACGCGCGCGAAGCGGATACCCGTGACGGCCTTGGTCCCGAGAACCTGCACCGGCACCACGTGCCAGAGGAACTCGACGGCGTCGCCCTTGGCCAGGTCGTACTCGTACTCGTAGGCCGGCATGTCCTCGGGGCCGCGGCGGTAGGCCATGACGACCTTCGGGGTGCCGAGGCGCTTGGCCTGGGTGACCACGTCGACGGCGGTGTTGCCGGCGCCGATGCAGACCGTCGTCGAGCCGGTCGGGATGGCCGAGAAGTCGTGGGCCTTGATGCGCTCGATGAAGGGCAGGGCCTCGTAGACACCGGGGAGGTGCTCGCCGGGGACGCCCAGGGCCTGGCCGGCGCCGAGGCCGACGCCGAGGAACACGGCGTCGAATTCGCGCACGATCTTATCGAATTGGATGTCTTTTCCGATCCTGACGCCAAAGCGCACATCCGCGCCTAGATCCAAGACCAGCTCGGTCTCCTCGAGCGACTGGGGCTTCGAGAGCTTGTACTCGGCGATGCCGTAGGTGTTGAGCCCGCCCGGCATGGGCTTCGCCTCGAAGACCGTGACGGCGACGCCGAGGCGGCGCAGGTAGGCCGCGCAGGACAGGCCCGAGGGGCCGGCGCCGATGACGGCGGCCTTCTTGCCCGCGTCCTTGCCCGGGGTGAAAGGCTGGATGCGCTCCCCGTGGAGCACGTCGGTGGCGTAGCGCTGGAGCCGGCCGATCTGGATGGGCTTCTCGTGCCAGCCCATGTAGACGCAGGAGCCCTCGCACAAAGCTTCGACGGGGCAGACCCGCGCGCAGGAGTGGCCGAGCGGATTGGCCTCTAGAATGGTCACCGCCGACCCGATGGGGTCGGCGGAGTTGATCTGGCGGATGAAGCGCGGGATGTCGATATGGGTCGGACAGGCCGTCACGCAGGGCGCGTCGAAGCAGGTCAGACAGCGCGAGGACTCCACGCGGGCCTCTTCCTTGCGCATCGCAGGAACCATCTCCTGGAGGCCGGGGAAGTCGGCGATCGTCTTCGGCTGGGACTTGGGCTTAGGCACGACGGAGCCCATTGTACCACGCTCCGCGCGAAAGGTGTCAAGCCGGACAGGGGACCCGATTTGGTCTGGGTCGAAAGACTAGTGCCAGACTTAAGGATGATGCGTTGGTGTCAGGTGTTGACTTGTTGACTTGAAGTCAACAAGTCAACACCTGACACCGGGTAGACACCGGGTAACACCGGATATGTATAATCCGCCCATGCCTATTCTCCTTATAAGCCTCCTTCTGGCCGCCCTGCCGTCCCTCGCCTACGCCAAGGTCGTCTCCAACGAGATGTTCCTCGACCATGTCCGTCGCGCCCAGGTGCGCGTAGCCGTCGACCCCTCCACTTTAGACCTGCGCAACGGCCCCCAGGGACCGGGAACCTACCCGCTAGGCGCCGAGGTGGGCTGCAAATACGAGGAGAAGGACTCCCTCCACCCCCTGGGCGGCCACTCTCCGAAGTTCCCCTGCGTGACCCCGGACGGCCGCCGCCTTAAGGTCAAGTACAAGGGCGAGGCCAACCCCGAGGTCTACGGCGAGGTCGTCGGGGCGCGTCTGCTCTGGGCCCTGGGCTTCTACGCCGACAGCATGTCCTCGGTCAAGATCATGTGCGAGAACTGCCCGGCCGACCCCTGGACCGCCACGGCCTCGTCGCCGCGCAACAAGCGCGCCTTCGAGCCGGCCACGGTGCAGGAGCGCCTCAAGGGAGCCGAGATCGAGCGCGCCGCGGGCGAGGCCTGGACCTTCGGCGACCTCGACCTGGTCAACCCCGAGCTCGGCGGGGCCTCGCGCGCCGACACCGACGCGCTCAAGCTCCTGGCCGCCTTCATGAACCACGGCGACAACACCGCCAACCAGCAGCGCCTGGTCTGCCTCGAAGGCGACCCCGAGTGCAAGAGCCCGGCCATGTACATCACCGACGTGGGCGGGGTGTTCGGCGGCAAGGGCTACTTCACCTCGTATAAGCACTGGACCAGGCGCCCCAAGCTCTGGAAGGACTCCGCGCGGTGCGTCCTCGACTTCTCGGGCACCGACAACAAGTACAAGGACCCGGTCATCTCCGAGGGCGGCCGCAAGCTCCTGGCCGACCTACTGGGCAAGCTCTCCGAGTCCCAGGTCAAGGATCTGTTCCTGGGAGCGCGCTTCGACCATCTCGCCCGGCGGGAGCCGCCGTTCATCGGGGCCAACGGCAAGTCTCGCCCGCTGACCGTCGACGACTGGGTCAAGGCTTTCATCGAGAGGCGCTCGCAGATCACGGGAGTCCGCTGCCCGCAGTGACGACCGGGGCCCTGGCCCTTCTCCTCGCAGCGTCCGCATACGCGGCGCCTCCCTCCTTGTCGGGCGCCAAGCGCTGGGCCTGCTTCTACGGGGCCCAGCTCTCCTCCGAGGCCTGGCATTCCCTCGACCTCGTCATCGTCGACCCCGACAACTACACAGGCCCGCTCTCGAGCGGCCCGCTGAGGCTCGCCTACGTCAGCGCCGGCGAGGCCGACGAGCGCCGGCTCTCCTGGGACCGCGTCGCCGGCAAGCCCTACGTGATCGAGCCCAACCCCGAGTGGCCGAGCGCCCACCGCGTCGACCTGCGCGACCCGGCCTGGCGCGCCGAGGTCGGGCTGGCCGTCTCCTCGGCCATGGCCAAAGGCTACGACGGAGTCTTCCTCGACACGATGGATGTGGCCGAGTATCTGGAGTCGAGCGCCCCGGCGCGCTTCATCGGCAGCGTCGACGCCGCCGCGGGCCTCCTAATCGAGCTGCGCGCCAAACATCCCTCCGCCCTCATCCTGCTCAACAACGGCCTTGCCCTCCTGGAGAAGGGCGGCGGCGCCATCGACGGCGTCATGGTCGAGGACCTCTACACCCGCTGCATGCCCGGCACCACGCCCTGCGGCCCCTCCCCAAAAAGCGAGTCGCGCGCGAAGGAGGAGCGCCTGCTGCGCTTTTCCAAGCGGACCCGCAAGCCGGTCTTCGTCTTCCTCTACTCGCGCCTCGGCGAGCGCTCCGCGCGCTGGGTGCGCCGGGCCGTCGCGCGCGGCAAGAAGCTGGGCTTCTTCTCCTACCTCTCCTCCCCCACCCTCGACCGCCTGGGGCTGGTCGACCCGGCCCGATGAGAGCGGCCCTGCTGGCGCTGGCGGCGCTCTGCGCGTCCCCCGCCATAGGCCAGGTGGAAGTCCCGCGCAGGGTGCTGGTCCTCTACCGCGCCTCGCAGATCCCCGGCGACGTCAAGGACCCGTTCTTCCTGAACCTCCACCAGCACGCCGAGATGCCGCTCAACTGGCTCGGCCTCGAGGCCGAGTACGTCGACGTCGAGGCCGGCCTGCCCGCGCCCGCCAAGCTCTCGGGCGCGCGCGGCGTCCTGCTCTGGCCCGCCAGCACCCACGCCTTCGAGGACCCGCGCCCGGTCTGCCGCTGGCTGAGCGCGGCGATGCGCGGCGGCGCGCGCGTCGTCCTCCTAGGCCAGCTCGGCCTCCAGCGCAAGGGCGCGCCCCCGCCCGAGGAGCTCGACCCCGAATGCCGCGAGACCCTCTCGACTCTGGGCGTCTCCTACCGAGGGCTCTACTACGCCGACCCGCTCGGGACCGAGATCGCGCTCCAGCACCCCATCGTCGGCTTCGAGCGCAAGCCCGACCCCACCGAGCACGGGACGGTCTCGCGGGTCCGGCTGGCCGCCGGCTCGACTACCTACCTGCGCCTGATCCTCGACCACGACGCCACCAACCCCACGGAGCCGGTGGGCGTGACGCCGCGCGGCGCCGTGGCGCTCGACCCGTTCTTGCTCTACAGCAACGAGCAGATCTCGCCGGCCCGCTACGCCTGGGTCATCGACCCGTTCGTCTTCTTCGCCGCCGCCTTCGCCGTCGAAGGCCTGCCCCGACCCGACCCCACGACGCTCAACGGACGCCGCATGTACATGAGCCACGTCGACGGCGACGGCTTCTTCAACCTGGCCGAGTTCGACCGCCGCAAGCTCAGCGGCCAGGTCTACGTCGACGAGTTCCTCGCCAAGCGCCCGGACAGCCCGTTTACGATGTCGCTGATCGCCGGCTACTACGACATGGCGCTCTACCAGGACCCCGACTCCATCCGCCTGAGCCGCGCGGCGATGGACCGGCGCAACGTGGAGCCCGCCGTCCACGGCTACGCCCATCCGCTCATCTGGCGGACCGGCGCGGCGGCCCTGAAGCTGCCCGGCTACCGGGTCAGCGCCATGAAGGAGACCGCGGGCGCCGCCAAGATCATCGACGAGCGCATCCTGCCTCCCGGCAAGACGGTCGGGCTCATGCTCTGGACCGGGGACTGCCTGCCCGGCGCCGACGCCGTCTTGGCCGCGGAGCGCGCCGGCCTGCTCAACCTCAACGGCGGCGGCGGCCGCATCGACGCCCTGCACCCCAGCGTCGCCTATCTCATGCCGCTGAGCCGCCGCGTCGGCGGGGCGCGTCAGCTCTACGCCCCGGCCAACAACGAGAACGAGTTCACGAACCTGTGGTCGGGGCCCTACTACGGCTACCGGGACGCCATCGTCACCTTCGAGCGCAGCGGCGCGCCGCGCCGGCTCAAGCCGGTCGACGTCTACGTCCACTTCTACAGCGCCGAGAAGCACGCCGCGCTGGGCGCTTTGCGCAAGGTCTACGACTGGGCCTACGCCCAGCCGCTGACCCCGGTCTTCGCGGGGGCCTACGCGCGCGCGGCGCGCGACTTCTTCGCGATGAGGGTGGTCCGCCTCGGCCCCCGGCGCTTCCGCCTCGAGGGCGGCCCGGACCTGCGCACCGTGCGCTTCGACGACGAGGCCGGCGAGCCCGACCTCGCCGTCTCGAGCGGGGTCATCGGGTTCCGGCGCGAACTGGGCAGCCTCTACGTCCACCTCGACGGCTCCGCGCGGCGCGAGGTGGCCCTCTCGCCGCGACCGCCGCGGCGGCCCTACCTCGAGCAGGCCAACTTCGAGGTAGACGCCTGGGAGCCGCGGCGCGACGGCGCGCGCTTCATGAAGCGCGGCTGGTGGACCTCGGAGTGCGTCCTCGCCGGCCTCACCCCCGGCAAGACCTACAAGGTCAGCGGCGCGGGCCTCGAGACCAGCCTCCCCGCCGACGCCGCAGGAAGGCTGACCCTCTCGTTCCCCGACTCCGAGCGCGGCGGGCCGGCCCGCCAGGTGCTCGTCGAGTGATCTTCTCCTGGCTCCAGGTCGTATTCTTCCTCGCCGCGATGACGGCCGGCGCCTGGCTGCTCTATCCCGACGAGTACACGCGCGGGAAGATGTACCGCGACGAGGGCGACCGCAGCGAGTCGATCAAGCTCTACCGGAGCTACCTCGCCCGCCACCCCGGGCACAAGGGCGCCACCCTGGGCCTGGCGGCCTCCTGCGAGGCGGCGGGAGTCCCCGAGGAGGCCATCGAGCCCCTGCTCGAGTTCTACCGCCTGCGGCGCGGGGACCTGGAGGCGGCCCGCGCCGCCATCACCTTGCTCGAGCGCAGCCAGCAGTTGGCGCGCGCCGAGGACTTCCGCTGGGAGCTCATCGAGGACCTGCGCGTCCAGCCGCCGGCCGGGCGCAAGCGCCTCGAGGAGGTGCTCTACGAGGCCCTCCAGCGCGCGGTGGCCTCCCAGGACGATGAGCGCGCCCTGCGCGCGATGGCGATCCTGGCCGCCCAGTCCGAGGACGGGCCCTCCTACCGCGAGCAGATGATCCGGCTCCTGCTCTCGCGGCGCCTGCTCGAGCGCGCGCTGGCCGTCCTGCGCGAGGACCTGCGCGCCGCGCCCAAGAACGTCGACCTGCGCCGAACCGTGTCGAGGGTCCACCGGGCGCGCGGCGACGCCGCCGCGGCCCTCCGCGAGGTCGAGACCGGCCTTGTCCTGCTGCCTCGCAACCCCGGCCTCATCGCCGAGCGCGCCGACATCCACCTCGACGCCAAGCGCTGGGACAAGGCCGAGCCCGACCTGCGCCTGCTCATGAAGCTCGAGCCCCAGGAAGAAGGCTGGACTCGCGAGCTGGCGCGCGTCCTCATCGAGCGCGGCCGCTTCGAGGAGGGCGTGGCGGTCTACGACGCGCTGCTCGCCAAGGACCCCGCCGACCGCCGGCGCTGGTGGGACCTGGTCTACGTCTACTCCGACCGCCGGCGCCACGAGGAGGCCGCCGCCCGTCTCGAGCGCCTGCTGGCGCGCTTCCCCGGCGACCTCGAGGCCCTCGACGCCCTGGTCTCGGAGCGCCAGGCCGCGGGACGCGTCGACCTGGCCATCACCTTGCTCCAGCGCCGCGCCAAGACCGCCCCGCGCGACGCCGAGCGGCGCGCGACGCTGGCCGCCTTGCTCATCGAGGAGGAGCGCCTCGCGGAGGCCGTGGTGCAGGTCGAGGCCGTCCTGGCCTTGGCGCCCGACGACCCGAAGACCTGGCTCGAGGCCGCCACCCTGCGCGAGACCTTAAACGACCACCGCGGGGCGGCCTCCCTCTACGAGCGCTACCTCGAGCGCTTCCCCGACGACTCCAAGTCGCTCGAGAAGCTGGCCGGGCTTTACGTCGAGCTCGGCGAGCGCCGCAAGGCCATCGAGCTGCTGCGCGGCTATTTCCGCCCGCCGCCGCGCGCCGGGGCGGCCCCGCGATGACGGGGGCGCTCCTGCTCTGCCTGGCGCTCTCCGTCCACGCCGCCGCCCCCTCCCGGCTCTCCGACGACGACCGCCGCCGGGCGCTGCTGTTGGCCGACCTGCTCATCGAGGAGGGGCGCTTCCCCGACGCCGAGGCATTCCTCGACGAGCGCTACGCCCTGGGACTCGACACCGCGGCCTGGACCGTCCGCCGGGCCCGCCTGCGCGCGTCCCAGCGCCGCCACGCCGAGTCCGCCGCGCTCTACCGGGAGCTCCTGGCCGCCTCGCCGGAGGACTCCGGCCTCATGCTCCAGCTCGGCCTGCAGGAGGAGGCCGCCGGCCGGCCCGCCGAGGCGCGCAAGGTCCTCGAGGCCGCCCGCGCCAAGAGCTCCGACCCCGCCATCCCCTACCACTTAGCCGAGCTCGAGTTCGGCGCCGGCGACAAGGGCGCCGGGAAGCGCTGGGCCGAGACGGCCTTAAAGGAGCTCCCCCCCGCCTCCCAGCCGTCCTACGCCCGCATGCGCCTGCGCATGAAGAGCCGCCTGGGCTTCGACGACGCGCTCAACTCCGAATACGGGGCCCTGGCCGAGCGTTTCCCCAAGGAGGAGGAGATCCTCTTCGACTGGGCCGGAGCCCTGCTGCGCGCCGGGGCCGTGCGGGAGGCCGCCGAGCCGCTGGCGCTCCTGCGCGAGCGCTTCCCGGAGAAAGACCTCGAGCGCCGCCGCCTCGAGTCCGACCGCCTGCGCCGGCTCGGCGACGACGAGGCGCGGGCCTCCCATCTGGCCGATAGCCTGAGGCTCCATCCCGACGAGCCCGACTTCCTCTACGCCGAGGCCGAGGGCCAGGCGCGCCGCAAGCGCTGGGACCTCTCCGAGCGCGCGGCCCTGCGCCTGTCCTCCTCGCCGTCCTACGCCTCCGCGGCCGCCGAGCTCCTAGCCGACGCCCGCGGGCGGGGCTGGCACCATGCCGGGCCGTTCATGCGCTTGAGCCAGTCCCAAGGGACGCGGACTCTCGAGACCGGCGCCACTTACCGCGGCGTCCCGCGCCCGTACTGGCGGACCGCGGCCGAGGCCTCCCGGGCCCGCTACGCCAGCCGCTCGCGCGGGACGGCGGCGACGGTGTCCGGCGGCTGGCTCGAGGCGGCCCGTACCGCGGCGCGTTGGGAGGCCGGCGCCGACCTCGACCTGCGCGCCGGGGGCGTCCGGTCCGCGCTCTCGCCGGGCCTGTTCGCCTCGTGGGCCGCGGACTCCGGCTGGAGCGCCTCCGCCCGGGGCGCGGTCCGCCGGCTCTGGACCGATTCCGCCGACGCCGCCGCCGCGGGCGTCCTGACCGACGAGCTCGACGCCAGGGCGCGCGCCCGCCCCCTGCGCCGCCTGGCGCTCGGCGCCCAGGCCCGCTACAATGGCCTCTCGGCGCGGGCCGGCGGCCGCGCCGGCCAGACCTTGTTCGCACCGGAGGCCGTGCTGGTGCTCTTGGACGCCCCGCTCTACGTCGGCGCCGGCTACCGCTTCGTCGCCGTCGACGCCTCGGGCGACGCCGCGTTCTTCGCCACCCTCCCCCTCATCCGCCGCACCCGGACCCATTACGCCTCGCTCTCGGCCGGCGGACGCTGGCTCCAGGGCCGGCTCAAGGGCGAGGCCTACGCCTTCAACGGCCACGAGCCCGAGCGCGGCCTGAGCTTCGGCCAGGGCAACCTGTTCGGGTTCGGCACGAGCTGGGAATGGCAGACGGGCCCGCTCGGCCTCTCGGCCTCCTACGACCAGACCCAGGAGAGCGCCCTCGGCATCGGCGGGCGCTCGCATTCCGGGCGCCTGGCCGCGCTCTGGCGCTGGGCGCCGCGCTGGCCCGAGCGGGAGGCCCGGTGACGACCGGCGCGCAACCTCCCGCCAAAGCCGACCCGGCGCGGCGCGGCAGGCTCAGCTGGCTCTACGAAGCCCCGGTCTTCTACGCGGCGCTGGTGGCGCTCCAACACCTGGCCTTCTCCGACTACCCCTATTGGCACGGGGTCCAGCCCAGCCCCTACTGGGCGGGCATCCTGCTCTTCGGCCTGCGCTACGGCATGCTCAGCGGCCTGGTCTCCGGCGCGGCCTCGGCGGCCCTGTCGGCCTGGGGCGTCCACCTGGCCGGCGAGGGCTACGTCTTCGGCGACGCCGACTACTACGTAGCGCCCGGCCTGTTCGTCATCATCGGCGCGGCGGTGGGCGGCGCCGCCGACGGCTATATGCTGCGCATCGCCGACCAGGCCAACCGCCTCGACGACGCCAAGGACCGCGCGCGCGGCCTGCAGGAGCAGGTCCTGAGCCAGCAGAAGGCCATGCGCGCCGTCGAGCAGCAGGTGGTATCGCAGATGTCGTCGGTGGTGACGCTCTACCACGGCTCGCGGCGCCTGGGCACGCTCCAACGCGCCGACCTCTACGAGGCCGTGCTCGACTTCTTCACCCGCGCCCTGCAGGCCGCCAAGACCGCGCTCTACGTCCCCGAGGACGGGCGCTGGGTGCTCAAGGGCTCGCGCGGCTGGACCGACAAGGACACCTACCCGAAGACAATCGAGCTCGGGCAGGGGATCGTGGGCCGGGCCGGCTCCGAGAAGCGCCCGGCCAGCCTGCGCGACTGGCTGGTCGGCTCCTTCGAGACCGGCGCCGAACTGCCCGACAAGACCGACGCCATCATGGCCGCGCCCCTGCTCGGTCCTGACGGCGAGCCGGCGGCGGTCTTCGCGGTCCAGGCCATGCCGTTCTTGCGCTTCAACAGCGCCAGCCTCAACCTCCTGACCCTGCTGGCCGACTGGGGCAGCGAGGCCTATGCCAAATGCCTTAGCATCGAGGAGCTCAAGTCTCGCTCCCTGCTCGACGAGGAGTACGGCGTCCACAGCGCCGGCTACTTCACCTCCCGCGTCCTCCAGGAGTTCCAGCGCAGCCGGCGCTACGCCCTGCCGTTCTCCGTAATCCTGGCCCGGCCGGCCGACCTCGAGACCCTGCCGGCCGACCGCCGGGTCCACTACCTGCAGGCCCTCTGCCGGATCCTGCGCGAGTCGGTCCGCGAGGTCGACGTCGTGGCGCGCACGCCGTTCGACGACGCCCCGTTCGGGGCCATCGTCATCACGGCCACGCGCGAGGTGGCCCAGGAGGTGCGCCTGCGCATGGCCGGCGCCTGCGCGCGCGCCGGCCTGCCCGAGGGCCTGCGCCTGGGTGTGGGCGCCTTCGCCCATACCATGAAGGAGCCCGAGGAGCTCATTGCCCAAGCCCGCGACGAAATCCGGTAAGCCGCGCTCGGCGCTGCTCTGGGCCGCGGCGGGCCTCCTCGAGCTGCCCGTCCTGGCCGTCCTGGCCGGCCTGCGCCCGCCCGTCCCCGGCCCGCTCATCGCCGCGCTCCACGTCCTGGCCGCCGCCGTCATGTTCCTCGTCCCGCCGCGCGAGAAGGGTTGGTTCCAGCCCACCCGGCATTGGGGCGAGCCCCTGGCCCTGTGCGCGTTCCTCGTCCCCGGCCTGGGTTGGCTGGCGGGCGGCTGGCTGCTCTGGCAGCGCTGGGACGCCACGGTCCAGAAGGAGTCCTACCGCTTCGACCAGGACGAGTCCGAGAGCGCCAACCCGCTGGCCGCCCTGGGCACCCCGCAGGCCATCAAGCGCGAGCTGGCCGACGCGCTCGACGTCCTGCCGGCGGCCGACGCCCTGCTCAGCCGCGACCCCGCGCTCAAGCGCGGCGCCATAGAGACCCTGGCCCGCATCCGGACCTCGGCCTCGGTGGACTGGATCCTGCGCGCCCGGACCGACGCCGACCCCGAGGTGCGCTTCTACGCCACCTCGGCCCTGACCCAGCTCAAGCGCGACTTCGAGCTGTCGATCCGCGCCGCCGAGCAGGAAACCGTGCTCCACCCCGGCGACGCCTCCCTGCGCCTGACCCTCGAGCGCGTCCGCTACGAGTACGCGGTGTCGGGGATGATCGACGGGCCGGCGCGCGAGGCGCTCCTCCTCGAGTGCCGCAAGCGCGCGGCCGCGGCCGCCGAGCGCGAGCCGGGTGCCGCGCGCCTGGCCTATCTCGTCGAGCGCGCCATCGACCCCGCCGCCGCCTTCCCCGCCCTGGAGCGGCTCGAGCGGCTCGACCCCGACCGCGGGACGCGCTGGCTCAGGGAGCGCGTCGAACTGCTCTTCGAGCTCGGCCGCCACGGCGAGGTGGCCGCCGCCATGCGCGCGCGGCGCGCCGCCGTCCCGGGCTCCTCGGGCGACGCCGAGTGGGACGCCGCGGTGCGCTGGTGGGTCCATGATTGAAGAGCGGATCCAATCCACCATCCTCGAGTTCTCCTTCCTCAGCGAGGTCGAGCGCTACGACGCCTTCCTGCGCCTTTACCACTCCCAGGAGGGCGCCGACCGCCGCATCTTGGCCGCGATGCTCTCCGGGCGCGACGCGCTGGTCCCGCTCATCATCCTGCAGTACCTAGAGGACCTTCCCGAGAAGCGCGCGATGGAGGGCATCCTCCACCTCATCGAGCGCGGCAACGAGGTGGTCTCGCGCGCGGCGATGGGCGCCTACAAGCGCAGCCACTACCCGGGCAAGCCGCGCCTGCTCAAGCGCCTGGTGCTCTCGCGCAGCGACCGCGCTTGCCGCTTCGCCGTCCGCACGCTCTCGCGCGCCGGCTTCATGGAGATCCTCCCCCTCATCATCCGCGAGCTGCCGGAGCGGACGGGACAGGTCCAGAGCGAGATGATCGAGGGCCTGCGCTTTCTGCCCGACCGGCGC
Organism: Elusimicrobiota bacterium; assembly: GCA_016196755.1. Lineage (GTDB taxonomy): Bacteria > Elusimicrobiota > Elusimicrobia > UBA1565 > UBA1565 > SCTT01. Next base: position 22,259 of record JACPXC010000025.1, on the reverse strand, counting down.
GCCGCCGCCGCGCTGACGCCGCTGGCGGACGCCAAGGAGGAAACGGTCCGCTACTTGGCCGTCGAGGTGCTCTCCCAGCTCCAGGGCCGGGTCGGCAGCCTGCCGGCGTCCTTCTTCCTCAAGCTCACCCACGACCCCTCCGAGCGCATCCGCCGCGCGGCGCTCGAGGCCCTGCACTCCTACCCGACGCGCAAGGTGGCCGAGCTCATCCTCGCGCAGGCCATGGACCCGGAGGAGCCCGAGGAGTCGCGCGACCGCGCGGTGCGCGCGCTGGCGGGCTTCCCGTCGCGCCGCTGGGTCAAGCCGCTCTGCGCGCTGGCCGCGGCCTCCGACTCTCCGTCGATGCGCCTGGCCGTCGAGGTGGCCCTCCGGGGCTATCCCCCCGAGGAGCTGCGCGCCGGACTCCTGCCGATGCTGTCCGATCCCGAGCTCGGGCCGCGCCATCAGGCCGCCGTGTTCCTAGCCGAGCTCTGCGGCAAGGACCCCGCCGTGCGCGAGCGGCTCCTGGCCGAGTGGCGCGGGGCCGACGAGCGCGGGGCCGTCGAGCTCGTCGAGGTCCTGCGCGCCTTGGGCGGTCCCGAGGCCGCCGCCGAGTTGCGCGCCGCGGTCAAGCGCTCGCGCCTGGTGGCCTTCACCGCCGCGGGGGCGCTGGCGCGCATGCGCGGCCACGGCGAGCTCCTGCTCGAGATCGTCTCCGACGATAAAGTCTCGCCCACGGTCCGCCAGGCGGTGCTCTCGCACTGGGCCAAGCGCGGCCCCGACGAGGCGCTCCAAGGCCGGCTCACCCCTCTCCTCCTCGGCTCGCTGACCAGCGCGGTCATCAACATCCGCTACCTGGCCCTCCAGATCCTGGCCTGGTTCCCGCTGGCGGGGAAGCTCGACGCCCTGCTCTCCGTGCTCGCCTCGGAGGCCGACGTCGAGGTGGTGGCCACGGTCTCCAAGCAGATCCTCCACGGCCTGGGCCGCGACCCCATCCCGCTGGCGCTGGCGCTGACCACCCATCCCGAGCGCGCCGGCCTGATGGGCCACGCGGTGCGCCTCTTGACCGCCCAGAGCTGGGACCCGGTCCTGGCCCCGGTCCTGCTCGACCTGCTGCGCGAGCCGCCGCTCTCCTTGCTCGACAGCCGCCCCGAGACCTACCTCAGCGTCTGCGCCCACCTCTACAGCCACGGCGCGGTGACCCTGCAGGGGATCTGGGAGGGGCTGGCCGACGACGGCCAGCGCGCGCTGTTTTTGCGCCTGCTGACCTCCTTCATGTTCGACACCCACCGGCGCTTCCCCCCGCTGCCGCTCGAGTTTCTGGCCCTGCGCGCCGGCGCCGGCGACCCCCAGCTGCGCGGGCTCTGGCACGCCATGCTGGCCACCGACGGCCGGGTCGAGTCGGTCTCGGCGCTGGCCGCCGCGCTGGCCCGCGAGAAGGACCCCGAAGTGGGGACGCGCGGGGCGGCGCTCATGCGCCGCTTCCTAACGAAGGCCTCAGCATGAGCGACGTCTGCCTGATCCTCGAGGGCACCTACCCGTTCGTGGCGGGCGGCGTGTCGACATGGATCCACCAGCTCGTCAAGGCGATGCCCGACATCCGCTTCTCGGTGGTGCATATCTCGCCGTATCCCAACCCGCGCCGGGAGTACAAGTACCGCCTGCCCTCGAACGTGGTCTCGATCCAGGACCTCTACCTCCACGAGCCGATGCCCCGCGGCCGCCCCTCCTCGGGCGCGGCGCGCCGCCAAGGGCTCGAGCGCCTGGCCGCGGTGCACGAGGCGCTCTTCGACGGCAAGCTCGACGCCTTCGCCGAGGCCCTGCCCTATTTCCGCGACCCCGCGGCCGCGCTGAGCTTCCACGACCTGTTCGTCTCCGAGGACTCCTGGAAGACCCTGACCCGCTTCTACGCGGCGCGCGGCGAGGAGGTCTCCTTCCTCGACTTCTTCTGGACCTGGCGCTCGATCTACCTGCCGCTCATCAAGACCCTGCAGTGCCCCCTGCCGCCGGCGCGCCTCTACCATACCGTGTCGACCGGCTACGCCGGCGTCTTGGCCGCCGTGGCGCGCCTGACCCAGGACGCCGGGATGCTCCTGACCGAGCACGGGGTCTACACCCACGAGCGCCTGCTCGAGATCTCCCAGTCGACCTGGATCTACTCGCCGCACCGCGAGCGCTTCCGGGTCCAGCGCGAGCTCTCGTTCTTCAAGCGCTTCTGGCTGGGCTTCTTCGACCTGATGGGGCGGCTCACCTACCGCAACGCCGACCGCATCCTGACGCTCTACGAGGGCAACCGGGTCAAGCAGATCATGGCCGGCGCCCCTCCGGAACGGACCTCGATCATCCCCAACGGCATAGACCTCATCCACTACCGCGAGATCCAGCGCAAGCCCCAGGGCGACGCCAAGACCGTGGCCTTCATCGGCCGCGTCGTCCCCATCAAGGACGTGAAGACCTTCCTGCACGCGGCCCGCATCGTGCTCGGCAAGCGCCCGGGTACGGAGTTCCTGATCCTGGGGCCGACCGACGAGGAGCCCGAGTACACCCAGGAGTGCCGCGAGCTGGCCGCCGTCCTCAGCCTCGAGCACGCCGTCAGGTTCGTCGGCAAGGTCGACCTCAAGGAGTGGTACTCGAAGATCGACCTCGTGGTCCTGACCAGCCTCTCCGAGGCCCAGCCATACGCCATCCTGGAGGCCAACGCCGTGGGCATCCCCGTCGTGGCCTCCAACGTCGGCGCCTGCCGCGAGCTCCTCGAGGGGCGGACCGAGGACGATAAGACCATCGGCCCGAGCGGCCTGTTGACCTCGGTCTCCGACCCCGACTCGACGGCCGACGCCGTCCTGCGCCTGCTGCGCGAGCCCGGGCTCTGGAACGCCATGGGCGAGGCCGGCCGCGCCCGGACCGCGCGCTTCTACGATCAGGACGACCTCATCAGCCGCTACCTGAACCTCTACGAACAGATGATGCGCTGATGGCGGGCATAGGCTTTCGGCTCCAGAAGCTGCTCTCCGGCGAGGACTACACCAGCGCCGTGAAGGCGTTCGGCTTCTCGACGCTCATCACCGCGGGCCCGTTTCTCATCACGATCATCCTCGTCCTCTTCATCCAGGCCGTCTCCCGCCTGACCCTGACCGACCGCGGGATGGCGTATCTCCAGTCCCTGATCACCTACGGCTACGCCTTCTCGCTGGTGACGGTAGGCCCGTCCTTCCTGGTCCTGACCCGCTACGTCGCCGACGAGTATTACCGCGGCCACGTGACGAGCTTCTCGGCCGCGTTCTTCTCGGCCTACACGATCAACCTGGCCGTCTGGGGGCCGCTGGTGTTCTGGTACTTCTCGGGAATCAGCGCGGGCTGGGACGTTCGCTTAGGCGCCTTCCTGCTCTACGCCATGGCCACCGGGATGTGGCTGGCGATGGTCTTCCTCTCCGCCGCCCAAGACTGGTGGGCGGTCAGCCGCGCTTTCCTCTGGGGCCTGGCCGCCAGCCTGGTCGGCGCCTGGGTCCTGGGCGAGGCGCGCGGCATGCCCGGCTACTTCCTCGGCTTCGTGCTCGGCCAGGCCGTCGTCCTGGGCAGTCTCATCAACACCCTCATCCGCGAGTTCGGCTACTGGGAGCCCAGGGACCACAACTGGGTGCGCTACTTCCGCCTATACCCCAAGCTGGCCGGCATCGGCTTCTTCTACAACCTCGGCATCTGGGCCGACAAGTTCATCTTCTGGGCCTCGAAAGAGGGCGACTGGCTCGACGCCCGCCTCCGCTACTGCCCGATCTACGACTCCCCGATGTTCTTCGCCTACATCAGCATCCTGCCCGCCTTCGTCTACTTCTTCCTCCTCATCGAGACCGACTTCTTCTTCAAGTACCACGACTACTACTCGGCCATCCAGGAGCAGGAGAGCCTGGCCACCCTAGAGCGCCGCCGGGACGACATCGTGCGCTCGCTGCGCCACAACCTAAAGCGCGTCCTGCTCGCCCAAGGCCTGGTCAGCGTCGTCGCCCTCCTGCTCTGCCCCTGGTTCGTCGAGGTCTCCAAGATGAACCCCCTGCAGATGAGCATCCTCCGCTTAGGTATCTTCGGCGCCTTCCTCCAGGGCGGAGCCCTCATCGTCCAGAACATCCTGCTCTACTTCGACCACCAAGACGAGGCGCTGAAGGTCTCCGGCCTCTTCTGTATCTCGAACATCGTCCTGACCGCGGTCACCCTTAAGATCGGCCTCCCCGCCTACGGCTACGGCTACGCCCTCTCCGCCCTCCTCACCGTGGCCCTGGGCATGTACTACCTCAACGAACGCCTCCGCCTGCTCCACTTCTGGACCTTCAACCGCCAGCCCTTCCCCGACCCCGTCGTAGTAGCCGACGACGCCGAAAGCGACATCATCTAATCGGTGCCAGGCACCTTAACTTCTTAACTTATGGGCCGAAGGGTCCTATTAGGGATAGGCCGTTTCCCAAGGGGAGTACGGCCCCGGTGGCCTAGGCGCGGATTGGGACTCTTTGGCAAACTAATGGTCATGAGAGCTCAACAAATAGCCAAGCCGCGGGCGGCGTTTTCTTTTCTTTCCACTTTGATGCTGGGAACGGCCTTCCTGCCGGCCGACATGGGCGGTTATGCGGCGGTGGTGGACATCCCGGCGCGGATCCAGAGCCTCAGCGGGGCGGGGTGGGTGACGTCCCAGCAGACGGTCGACCAGGCTACCCGGACGGTGCCGATGCCGAAGGGCGGTGAGATTAAGGGCCCGGCGGCTACAATCGTGGCGGCGCCGGAGTCTTTCGGGCGCCAGCTTCAGGACATTGAGGAGCGCGGCGCTCCCTTCCAGCTTTTCCGTTCCGTTTGCGCCCGGTATTTCGACGCCCCCCCCGGAGACGGTCGATGCATTGGCAAAAGCCGCTTCCTCACCGAGGAAGGGGCGACCAGGACCCTTATGGTCCTGACCGACGCTGGACGCGGCGATGCTCATGTCGCCGTCGTGCACAAGCTGGTCGAGTCAGGTGTGACGCATGTCTACGGGATTACCCGCGATGGCGCCCTGCGTAAAGCACACAGAAACATCAACGGCACGTCCCCGGTCGCCATTGATCTCGCTGAAGCGGAGCAGGATTCGTCCGAAAAGGGCTACCGGTCCCTCATCGACTACTGGTCGCGGCAGCCCCTGCCGGTGCCGGCGGGCTGAAACAATAGTACCCTTGCGCGTTCGCGCCCCGCGATTATAATCCAAGGGCGTGAACGCCCTGCTCCTCGCCGTCACTCTGGCGTTGCCGGCCTTCGCAAAGCCTCCCACCGCTCCCCCTCCTGACCCAAACAACGACAGTCAGCAGTCTGAAGAAGAAGCTCAAGAGATTGCTCGCGAATCAAGGCGCTTGACCGACGAGCTTGATTCAGGAGACGTAGAACGCCAACGCCGAGCGGTTCGCCAATACGACTTGCTCTTCGGCGCCGCTTCAGGCGGACTGCCTCCTGGCAACGAGACTTTGGCCGCAAGGATCACGGAACTGCGCAGGAAACTCGACGCGTCCGACCAGGATCCCGGTGGCGACCAGGCTCCGAAAGTGGACAACCCCAGCGATCCGATTCCGATGCCGACAACACCAGGGGAGCAGCAGTCTAATTTAGACGACGCCCAGCGCGGGGAAGCTGGCCTCTCCGGAAATCCCCAGCCCGATCCCCGCAGAACGTCGACCGTCGCTCGCCAATACCTCCGCGGCGGCGACCCCTCCGGTGCCTCCCGCGTCCTAGACCGGGTCATCAAGAACGGCGAGGGCGACGGCGAGACCTACCGCCTCCGCTCCGCCGCCCGATTCCAAGAGGGCGATTACCCCGGCGCTTACACCGACGCCAAGCAGGCCCTGAAGTTCGACCCCGAGGACAAGTTGGCCGCCGACCTGGCCGGCGCGGCCGTCATGCAGCTCAGCCGCATGGGCCTCAAGATGTCGGATCTCAAGCCCCGCACCCCTCTCAGCGAAAACCTCGACCGCCAGCGCGAGCCGGGCACTCTGGCGGCGGTCCCCAGCGAGACCCCGAAATTCCGCGGCCTCCAATTCGAATACCCGACGCACGCCGCCCCCGCGCGCAACCAGCCCGCTACCGACCCCCTCTTAGTCTCCGCCCAGCGCCGCCTCGGCCTCCACGACCTCCAGGGGGCTCTCCTCGACCTGACCCGCCTCATCGACCGCGACCCGCGCAACCAGAAGGCCCTCATGCTGCGGGCCGCCATCCTAAATAGGCAGAAGAAACCCGCCGCCGCCCTCTCCGACGCCGAGCGCGCCCTCGCCATCTCTCCCGAGGACCCCGCCGCCCTGCGCGAGAAGGCCTACGCCCTGGTCCAGCTCGGCCGCTTTTCGGAGGCGCTCGACGCCGCCAACGCCGCCGTCCTGCGCGACCCCGGCAACGCCCTCGGCTACCTCTACCGCGCCATGGCCCTCCAAGGCCTGGCCCGCATGACCGAGGCCCTCTCGTCCTACAAGCGCGCCGCCGAGCTCGACGGGGCCCTGCGCGGCTTCTATGACGACGCCTTGGCCGCCGCCGGCGCCGGGCAGAAGCGTCCGCCCATCCCCGCCCCCGCCCCCAAAGGGCGCGTCGCCAGCCTAATGACCTTCCTCATCGGCTTCCCGCTCGTGCTCTTCGGGATATGGGGCGCCCGGCGCCACATGTCCGGGCAGTCGACTACGCGCCCGAGGGTGGAGCCCGAGCCAAACCCCGCCCCCTCGGAGACCCTGCGCGCCGGCGCCCTGCTCGGCGGGGTCTATCAGGTCGGGCGCGTCATCGGCCGCGGCGGCATGGGCGTCGTCTACGAGGCCGAGGACATCGCCCTCCAGCGCAAGGTGGCCATCAAGCAGCTGCGCTCCCCAGACGGCTCGCCCAAGGACCTTGACCGCTTCCTGCAGGAAGCGCGCCTGGTGGCCCGGCTCTCCCACCCTAACATCGTCCAGATCCACGCCCTGGTCTCCGAGCGCGAGCTCCTCTACCTGGTCTTCGAGCGCATAGAGGGCCGCACCCTCCACGACCTGCTCTCCGAAAAGCGCGTCCTGCGTCCTTCCGAGGCCACACGCATCTTGCGCGACGTGGCGGCCGCCCTCGACGCCGCGCATGCCGCGCGCATCATCCACCGCGACCTCAAGCCCGGCAACGTCATGGTGACGCCCGACGGCGTCTGCAAGGTCATGGACTTCGGGATCGCCCACCGCGCCAGCGGCGCCGCCCCCACCCTGACCAGCGCCTGGGGCACGCCCCCTTACATGGCCCCCGAGCAGGAACAGGGCATGGTCTGCAAGGAGAGCGACCTCTACGCCCTGGCCTGCACCGCCTACGAGCTCTTGACCGGCGAGCGCCCCTTCGCCGTGAGCACCGACAAGCTAGCGCGCCGCTTCACGCCGCCCTCGCGCCTCGGCCTGCCGTCGGCGCTCGACGCCTTCATGGCCCGGGCCCTGGAGCCCGACGCCACCCGGCGCTTCCACTCCGGGCGCGAGCTCGTCAGCGCCTACGAGGCCTGCCTCACCGGGCCCGTGGCCCATCTGACTTGACCGGCGCGGCCCTCCTAGCCGCCGCCTAGGGACGCTCTACACCAATGCGGCGGCGGGCCTGAGCGGCCGGGTCGGGGCGCTAGACCCCGCCAAGCGCCGCCTGTTCCTTTTCGGCCGCGCCGAGGCGAAGCTGGCCGGCTCTAATTTGCGGCCATCTGCGTGCACGCTTCGCCCTGGTTTTTCCGTTTGCCGTTCGAGATCCGCGAATCGCCGCCGTCGGCGATTCACGGATCCACGCGCCCGAAGCGCGTAAATTCAATCCCAACTGGGATAGTGGGCTGCGCGGCGTCGACCGTCTCCCGCCTGGACCCCTGAACTTAGGTGACGGAAGGAACGATCAGGATGGTCATGCTGCGGAAGTCCGCTTCGCTCGAGATCGAGGACCCGATCGTCCTATTGACCCACCGCAGCTCGACCTGGAACGAGTCCGGTATGCGCTTCGCCTTGAAGTCCGCGGCGCTCAGCGTGACGCTGCTCGTGATCGTCGGGTCGCTGATATTGACGCTCGACCCGGTGCCCATCGCCGGGAAGGTCATGACGGCGTTGCGCCCCACCGGGACTCCGTCGACGTAGAGCCTCAGCTCCACGTCCCCGCCCGGGAAGATCGACTCGATCGTGCCGTGCCAGGGATGGCACAAGCGCGGGCGGTTCGTCCACGGATTGACGACCGGCCCTTTCTGCGCCTCGATGCGGGCCGTCCACGAGATGATGACCTTCGCCGTCTTGTTATAGGCCTTCAACCCCAAGCTCGAGAAGCCCACCTTCTTGGCCAAGATCGCGCGCGGCTCGGGCTCGCCGTCCAAGAACGTCCCGCTGACGTTCTGTCTCAGCCCGTTGGCGCAGGCCTCGTTGTCGCTCGTCGAGGCCCCGAACTTGGGATAGGTCGTGACGCCGTAGGTCGCCAGACCGACGCCCTGCACGTTTAGGGAGACGGGGGTCGGAGAGGCGTTGGCGGCCGACTGCTGAGCGGCGGCCGGGGTCCCCGTATAAAGGAGCGCCGCGGCCAAGAAAGCTGAGATTTCTCTCGTCATCGGATTCTCCTTTTCGCCTTCCTCAAAGCATAGGCGTAAAGCTCCAAGACGCCAGCCTCTCTTACTATTCCCTTACCTTTATGGCGGTGATCTCCGCCCCGGACGTCCGCATCTTAAGGTCCAGCCCCGGGTCCGTGGCGATGAAGTAGTACAACCGGGCGAAGTATTCCTCCCCGGTCCTCAGCAATGACGGCGGGACGGCTATGGTGCTGAAGATGCTGAAGCTCCCTTCAAAGACCTTCTGGTGGACCGGACTGGAATAGACCAACACCCCGGCGGCGTCCTCGACCTGGATCTTGCTGTAGAAATAGGCGGACTGGGAGGTCGACCCGGCGACGTCGGCATGGAGCTTCCAAAGGAAGATCGCCTTTTGGCCGCTCTTGGCCACGAACCGGTACTGGAAGCGGTCATCCGGATACACCTTGCGAAAGCAGTTGAAACAATCCTGGTTGACGCCGTTGAGGCAGTTCCGGGCCAGCTTGCTCAGCTTCAGGCAGTCGGCGGTGGCCAGCATGTGGCACTCCCGCGTTCCCCCGCTCACGGTGAGCACGGTCTGATTCCTCTTCTCCCATTCGGACACGCGCTTCTTGCAGGTCTCGAGCACGCAGCCGCTGTTGTTGAACTGGCGCCGGCAGATGGCGGACCGCTTCGCGCACGACTCCCGACCGTCGGCGTCCGCGACGCATTGGAAGACGAAATCCGAGTAGTCGGCGGTCCTCTGATAGACCGGCGGAGCGCCGACAGGGAGGAACATGTCCGTGCCTTCGAACGTCGACAGATAGGGACCGCAGCCCGGGAAGAGCGGCTCGACCGGGCTGCTCGCGGGATCCGCCGTCAGCCCGGGACAGCCCCTCCGCTGCCCGCGGGGGATGTTCGGCGTGTTGAGGTTGAGGAACAGGGACCATTCCGGAGCGGTGAACCGGGCGGGGACGCAGCTCTCGTCGAAGCGGAACGCGGCCCTGCAATTGAAGTTAGGATCGGTCCCGTACGGATCGTCCCGGGGCGCGCATTTCACCGCCTCGAACGGCTGGGACGCGCTGGGGCTCGCCAAGCAGGTGTTCGGGCAGTTCACCTTCAGCAGCATGCATTCCTGGCAGAGCCGGAACCGGTGCAGGATGGAGTCCACCGCCGGGCAGGGGATCTCCGAGAGGACCAAGATCGAAGAGTCGAAGACGCTCTCGACCTCCTCGTTGCGGGGCAGGTCCGTGGATTCCACGGCATGGAGCGCCGCGCCGGCCGCCAGGAGCAGCCTAAACAGCAGGCCCGCGAAGCTCACCATGCCGGGCACCCTCGGAGCACCTCGCCGCCGCCGGCGCTGATGGAGATGACCTTCCCGGCGCAGCGTCCGGCGACCCGCCGGGCGCTGGCCACGAAGCCGTCCGGGCCCGCCATGACCTTGTAGGTGAAGGCGGCGTCCCGGAGGTCGAGACCCAGGCCGGCGTTGAGCGGCCCGAGACCGTCCGCCAGGAGATAGGACCCGGTGTCGATCTTGTGCCTTTTCTCCGAGTTGAAGATGGTTATCAGGTTCATCCGCCCGCGCTCGCCGACCTGCCTCTCCTTGCCGCCGTCCCCGCCTTTGAGCGAGATCGCGACTATCAGGCCGACGAGGGCCATCACGATGAGGAGCTCGACTAGGCTAAATCCCCGCTCAGCGCAGAGTCGCATTGATCTGGGCCCCGACCATGGTGATCGCACAGCGATGCCGCTCGATGCAGCGGCCGTTCTCCGAGATCCGGCAGGCCATATCCAGTTCGACGGCGCCGGGAACGGCTTTCGTGGCCGCATCGTTGTCGATCGCCTTGGTCCGTGCCAGGAGGTCCCCATAGACCAGGCAGGAGTTCGCCTCGTTGACGTAGGCCTCTCGCGAGAAATCCCGGCGTAGGATCTGAAACGAGCTCGTGGAGAACTGCGCGTACCCGGCCAGCAGGACCGCGGTGGAGAGCCCGAGAGCGAAGATCATACCCATCATCTGACCGCCGACGAATACCAGAGCCTGACCCCTGCCGTCTTCGCCACCCGCTTTCTTGCCGCTCCCTTGCCGCTCTCCCCCGTCACGGTGACGGTGAAGAAATCCGGCTCGAACCCGGGCTCGGAGATGAACGAGATCTGGGGCTTGAACATCGCCGCGATGAGGACCTCCTCCTGCTGTGTCTCCTCGTTCTTCAAGACGATGTCGCCGGCGGCGTTCTTGTAGTACCAGTACCAGACGTCGTCGCCGATGACGGAGGGGGTCGGGACCCGGACCAGCCTCTCACGCCGGAAATGAAAGGCCGGGAGGACCCCTCCGCCCGGGTTAAAACGCGTATCCGCCCCGATCTGGGAGGCTTTCCCGCAATAGAGCTTGACGCTCTCCAACGCGAAGCCCATCTCCGTCTTCAGGCGCGCCTCGTCGACGCCTTTGGCCACCCAGGCCCCGGCGCCGGCGGTGATATACAGCATGGCCGCCAGCAGCATCGAGAACAGGCTCATGGCTATCGTCACTTCGATGAGGGTCAGCCCGCGCTCCCCGCGCCTCATAGGTTCTCGACCGCCACGGCGATGATGTTCCCCGACTGCGGCGTCACCTTCCCGGACGCCGCCTCTTTCCGCCATTCCACGATCAGTCGGCCTTGTCCGGCGGGCACGTTGTCGATCTGGGTCCAGTTGTTGATGAGCGGTTGGGTCAGGATGGGGGTGCGGGTCTCGGGGAAACTGGCGAGGTTCGCCGCCCCGACCACGATGCGGCAGCGGGTGTAGAGCGTGTGCAGGGGCATGATGCCGCTGGTGTCATCGACGGAGAGGGCGATGTTGTAGGCGACTTGGATGTTCTTTTTCACGGGGAAGTTGAAATCCTGGGTCAGGACGGTAGACCACCCCCCCGCGGACGCTTCGGCATCGCTGCTTCCGACGTCCTGGGTGAGGACGTGGATAAACGGGTAGACGACGTAGTTCTCCAGCGACACGCCCCTCTGCGTCCCTTGCGCGGTCGCCGCCCCTTTCTCGTCGTAGGAGACGCTCACCGAGGCTTTCTTGTATGGGACGCTGTTCATGGTGCGCGGCGAGACGTCGACCCGCCATCGCAGCGGGACGCCGCCGCTCTCCAGACAGCCGGCCTCGCCGAGGTCGTCGCGCTTCCAGTCCGCCCCGACGCACCTCAAGCCCGCGCTCGGCATGAGCCCCGAGTAGGACTTCGCGCGCGCTTCCTCCATCTTCAGGGAAGCGACCTCCATCGCCTTCGCGCGGAGGTAGGCTTTGGTGAGCCACAGTTTGCTGGCAAGGGTCAACTGACAGAACCCCTGGGCGGCGACGCTGACGAACACCATCGCGACGAGGACCTCGACAAGGGAAAACCCATCCCTCGCGCTTGTAGGCGCCACCATCGCAGTATAGGCCCGGCTTCCTTATAGCGTCAAGGGCATGATGTCCCCTGAAAGCGACGGACAGTTTGCTAAACTGTCCGTCGCTTCGCGCAAGCGACGCCGCACGGTTGGGTACCAGAGCGGTCAAATGGACTGGTCTGTAAAACCAGCGGGCTACGCCCTACGAAGGTTCGAATCCTTCCCCAACCACCACTTTCTTGATCAACCCCCTAGCGCTGCCTAAGGAGGACCGCCGCAAGGCGCTGCTCCTGGCGTCCTACTTCTTCCTCGTCATCGCCGCGTTCTGGATCCAGAAGCCGCTGAGGACCTCGAAGTTCGTCCACTTCATCGGGGCCAAGAACCTCCCCTACGCGAAGCTCGGCACCGCTTTCATCGTCCTGCCCATCATGCTGGGCTACTCGGCGCTGACGCGGCGCGTGCGCCGCGAGCAGATCGCCCTGGCCGCCTGCGTGCTGTTTGCCGCCGGCTCGCTGGTCTTCTGGCGACTGTTCTCGGGGCCTTCGCCGGACTGGGCGCACTACGCGTTCTTCTTCTACGTCGACGTCTACATCACCGTGATGCTGGCCGTCTTCTGGAGCTTCGCCAACGACATCACCCCGCCGGACCAGGCCCGGCGCATCTACGGCGTCGTCGGGGCCGGCGGGATCCTGGGCGGCGCCTTCGGCAGCGCGGTGCCCGGCTGGCTGGCCGGACGCCTCGGCCCGCCGCGCCTGCTCCTCATCTGCTTTGCCGTCATGCTGCTCATGTCCGGGGTGGCGCGCGTGCTGGCCGGGACGGAGAAGGGGACCGGCGCCCCTCCCGCCCTCGAGCCCGGAGGCGACTGGAAGGCGGCCTGGGCCGGCGCCGGCCTCACCCTGCGCACGCCGTACCTGCTCTGCATCGCCGGGATGATCTGCTGCTACGAGATCGTCTCGAACTTCATCGACTACCAGTTCAGCGCCGCCGCCGGGGCCGCCTTCACGGCGGAAGGCTCGCTCACCGCGTTCCTCGGCAAGCTCTCGACCGCGAACATCGCGCTCTCGGTCCTGTTCCAGCTCGTCGTCACCTCCTACGTCCTGCGCCGCCACGGGCCGCGGGTGGGCGTCTTGGTCCTGCCGGTCGTCCTGGCGGCCGGCAGCGCGCTCTTCCTCGCCCTGCCGGTCTTCCCGATCATCCTGGCCCTGTTCTCGAGCGACGCCATCGTCCACTACTCGATGAACCAGTCCTCGAAGGAGACCCTCTACACCCCCACCGACGAGGCGACGAAATACCGCGCCAAGGCCTTCATCGACATGTTCGTGTTCCGCGCCGGCAAGGGGGTCAGCGCCCTGCTGATCCTGCTCTTCAACACCGTCCTGGCGCCCGCCGGCTGGCCGGCCCGGAGCCTGAGCGCGGCCGCGCTGGTCTTCGCGCTGGTCTGGCTGGCGCTGGCGCGCCGGGCGGGCCGGCGCTTCGACGAGCTCACCGCCCCTACGTGACGAGGCGCACCCGGTCGAGGTAGCCGGCGGCCCGGCCTCGGGCCGCCCGGGCGGACTCGAGGTCCCCGCGCCTCGCCGCCTCCTCGACCTCGCGGCAGAGCTCCCCCAGCCCTTCGAGCCCGAAATTCGCCGCCGAACCGCGGATGGTATGCGCCAGCGCCGCGCAAGCGGCAAGGTCCCCGCGCTCCAGGGCCCCCGCCATCGCCGCCAGGTCGCGGGCGCGGTTCTCGATGTAGGCCGGTACCAGGTCGGCGACGTCGGCGTCGGGACGCACTTCGACGGGAGCGGCCGGCGAAGCGCCCGCCGTCCGGACCGCGGCCAACAGGTCGGCCTTGCGCACCGGCTTGGCCAGGTAGCCGTCGCAGCCCGCCTCGCGGCAGTCGCGCACGTCCTCCTTGGCCACCGAGGCGGTCAGGGCGACGACCGGCACGCGAGGCAGGCCGCGCAGGGCCTCCTGGCGGCGGATCTCGCGGGTGGCCGAGAGGCCGTCGAGCTCGGGCATCTGCACGTCCATGAACACCAGGTCCCAGCCGCCGGCGCCGAACTTGGCCACCGCCTCGCGGCCGTCGACGGCCTCCGTCACCGCATGAGGGGCGTCCTTGAGGTAGCGGCGCACGAGCAGGCGGTTGTCGGGAGAGTCGTCGACGAGGAGGATGCGCATGGGGCGCTCGGCGGCCGGGGCGGACTCCGCGGCGGCCTTGGCCTCCGGCGCCCCGGCGAGAGCCTCGAGCGGCAGCGAGAAGAAGAAGCGGCTGCCCCGCCCCAAGGCGCTCTCAAGACGCAGCTCCCCCCCCATGGCTTCGACCAGGCGCCGCGAGATGGCCAGCCCGAGGCCCGTGCCGCCGTGGCGGCGCGTCACCGAGGAGTCGGCCTGGCGGAAGCTCTCGAAGATGAGAGCGGTCTTCTCGGGAGGGATGCCGATCCCCGTGTCGGACACCGAGAACAGCACGCGCTCTGCGTCGGGCTCCAGCGCCAGGGTCACGCTCCCCGCGTCGGTGAACTTGACGGCGTTGGCGAGCAGGTTCACGAGCACCTGCCCGAGGCGCGCCGCGTCCCCGCGCCGGCGCGGGGCCAGCCGCGGGTCGAAGCGCCGGACCAGGGTCAGGCCCTTCTTTCGCGCGGGGTAGTCCAGCGTAGAGGCCACCTTCTCGGCCTCGGCGAACAGGTCGAACTCCGCGCGCTCGAGGTCGAGGGCCCCGGCCTCGATCTTCGAGAGGTCGAGGATGTTGTTGACGAGGTGCAGGAGGAGGTCTCCCGAGCGCTGGAGGACCTCCACGCACTCGCGCTGGTCGGCGGCCAGGACGGTCTCGGCCAGGACCTCGGTCATCCCGAGGATGCTGTTGATCGGGGTGCGGATCTCGTGGCTCATGTGGGCCACGAAGTCGGACTTCGCCCGCGAGGCGTCCTCGGCGGCGTCGCGGGCCCGGCGCAGGTCGACTTCGTCCTTCTTGCGCCCGGTGACGTCGCGCAGCGAGGCCAACAGCCCCGGCCGGCCCTTCCAGCGGATGGCGGCGCTGCGGACCTCGATGAAGCGCCCGCCCGGCAGCTCGAGCTCGGCCGGCATGTCCGGCTCCACCGGGAAGCCGAACGGCTCGCCGACCGCCGCGCGCGGGGCCAACAGCCGCTCGGCGGCGGGGTTGGCGAAGCGCACCACGCCGCCCTCGTCGATGATGATGATGCCGTCGGCGTTCATCGTCGTCAGGCTGCGCACCAGGTCCTCGCGGCCGCGCAGTGCGTTGAGGCGGCGCTGGCGGGCCGCGGCGCTGGTGAGCAGGCGCCGGAGCGCCCCCGGCCCCACCGCCCCCCGGCTCAGGAAGTCCTGCGCGCCGTGCTCGACGGCCTTGCGCCCCAGCTCCTCCTCGGAGGCGTTGCCGATGACGACGACCGCAACCTCGGGCGACTGGGTCTGCAGGCGCAGCAGGGTCCGCAGACCCGAGCTGTCGGGAAGCTCCAGGGCCGACAGGACCAGGTCCACGCCGCCTTGGACGAGGCGGGCCTGCCCCGCCGCCAGGGTAGCGACGCGCTCGAGCGCCATGTGCTCGGCGTTCTCCCCGCCCGTCACCACGTTCAGGTGGAGGGCGCAGGCCTCGTCCGCCTCGATGAGGAGGATGCGGATCATGCCGGGATTATACTCTGCTAGAATCGCGCTCAACATGAAGAAAACCTCCGCCGCCCCCCCGGTCCTCCCCGACGAAGGGATGTGGACCTTCGACAACCCGCCGCTCAAGACCCTGCGCCGCGAGTTCGGCTGGGCGCCGCCCAAGCGCTGGCTCGACCGCCTGCGCCTGGCCTCGGTGCGCTTCAACGACGGCGGCTCCGGGGCCTTCGTCTCGCGCTCCGGGCTCGTGCTGACCAATCATCACGTGGCGATGGGCCAGCTCCAGAAGATGTCGACTGCGGCGCGCGACTTCGTCAAGGACGGCTTCTACGCGCGCACCCGCGCCGCCGAGCGGCCCTGCCCCGACCTTGAGCTCAACGTCCTGATCTCCTACGAGGACGTGACGCGGCGCGTGCGCGCCGCGCTCCCCGACGGCATGGCCCCTGCCGCCGCGGCGGCGGCCCGGCGCGCGGTCACGGCCGCCATCGAGGCCGAGAGCGCCGAGGCCACCGGCCTGCGCTCGGACGTCATCGAGCTCTACCAGGGCGGCGAGTACTGGCTCTACCGCTACAAGAAGTACACCGACATCCGGCTGGTCATGGCCCCCGAGGTCGGCGCGGCGTTCTACGGCGGCGACGACGACAACTTCACCTACCCGCGCTACGCGCTCGACTTCGCGTTCTTCCGGGCCTTCGAGGGCGGCCGCCCGGTGCGGCCCGCGGCCTTCCTGCCGCTCCATCCGGCCGGCCCGGTGGAAGGCCGGCCGCTCTTCGTCTCGGGCCACCCGGGCGGCACCGACCGCCTGCTGACCCAGGCCCAGCTCGACTTCGAGCGCCGGGTCACCGTCCCCGAACGGCTGGCCCTGGTGCGCGGCCGCCTCGAGGCCACCAAGGCCTTCCAGGCCCGGAGCCCTGAGGCGGCCCGCCGCGGGCGGGACCACCGCTTCAGCCTCGAGAACGCCGACAAGGCCCTGACCGGCGAGGCCGAGGGCTTGAACGAACCGGCTCTGCTCGAGCGCAAGGCCGCCGAGGAGCGCGCCCTGCGCGCGGGCGCGCGCGGGGCCCGCTCGGCCTGGGAGCGCATCGCGCGCGCCCGGCGCGCCTATGAGGGCCGCTTCGGCCGCCACGTCTACCGCCGACTCTCGGGCGGGCGGCTGGCAGGATTCGCCGACGCGATCGTGCGCTGGGTCGTGGAGGTCGAGAAGCCCAACGAGAAGCGCTTCGAGGAGTTCCGCGACTCCGGCCTCGACTCGCTGCGCCACCGGCTCTACTCCCCCGCGCCCGTCTATAAGGACTTCGAGGAGGCCATGCTGGCTCACTGCCTCGAGGAGATGGCCGCCAAGCTCGGCCCCGGCGACCCCTGCCTGCGCGCCGCGCTGGCCGGCAGGAGCCCGCGCGAAGCCGCGCGGCTGGCCGTGCGCGGCACGCGGCTCGACGAGCCGAAGGTGCGCCGCATGCTCGTCGAAGGCGGCCGCCGGGCGGTCGAATCCTCGCGCGACCCGCTCATCCTGCTCGCGCGCCGGGTCGACCCGTTCTACCGCGCGGAGCGAAAATGGCACGAGGACGCCGTCGACGGCGTCGAGCGGCTCGAGGGGCGGCGCATCGCCGAGGCGCGCTTCAAGCTCTGGGGCCGCGCCAGCTATCCCGACGCCACCTTCACCCTGCGCCTGAGCCACGGCCGGGCGGCGGGCTACGCCTGGACCAAGACCTTGGTGCCCTGGTTCACGACCTTCCACGGTCTCTTCGACCGCGCGGCGTCGTTTCAGGCGCGCGGGGCCTACCGCCTGCCCGAGCGCGTGCGGGCCGCCAAAGGGCGTATTCGCCTCGAGACCCCGCTCGACTTCGTCTCGACCAACGACATCATCGGCGGCAACTCGGGCAGCCCGGTGGTCGACCGCGCGGGGCGCTGCGTGGGGCTCATCTTCGACGGCAACGTCCAGAGCCTGACGGCCAACTACGGCTATCCGGGGGGGCCCGGCCGCGCGGTGTCGGTCCACGCCGGCGGCATCTGCGAGGCCCTGCGGGCGATCTACAGGATGCCGGGGCTCTTGAGGGAGCTCGGCGTCAGCCGGGCTTAGCGACGACGACGCCGTCGGCCGGTCTCTCCGGCCGCACCGCCACCCAGGAGCGCGCCCCGAGCGCGGCGTCGAGCGGCGCGCCGGCCGGGACCTGGAGGCGGACCGTGCGCATCTGGCCGCCGAAGGGATAATCCACCGCAAGGTCGACGAGCACGCCGCCGCGCTCCGAGCGCGCGGAGACGGTCCCCGCCACCAGCCAGGCGCCGTGGAGCTTGCGCGAGCGCGCCGAGGCCGTCCGGGCGGCCAGGACGGCGGTCGCCGCGGCGACGACGGCGCCGAGCAGGAAGGGACCGGCCCCCTCGGCGCTGAGCTCGGTGACGGAGCCGCGCAGGACCCAGAGCACGCCGAGCGCGCCGGCGCCGCAGAGCGCCACGGCGATGCCGATAAACAGCGAGATGTCCGGGCCGGCGAGGAGGCTTGCCTCCTCTTCGGTGAGCAGGCGCTGGCGGGGGTCCTCCGGCGCGGGAGCTGGAGGAGGAGGGAGGAGCGAGGCCGCAAATCGCGCCACCTCGTCGCGGTCGAACCAGTTCCCCCCGCAGCCGGGGCAGGCCTCGACGACCAGGCCCGAGGCCTCCAGGCGCACCGCCGACATGGCGCGCGCGCAGCGCGGGCAGGAGCGCGCGCTGGGCATCGGACGCCCGTAGGCGGCCTTGAGCGCGTCGCGGGCGGCCACGGAGTCCTTCGTGAAGGCGTAGACCTCGCCGATGTCGAGCCAGGCCCCCCCGCAGGCCGGACAGCAGTCCACGACGAGGCCGGGGCGGGCGGTATGTTCTTTGAGGGCGGTCTCGGCGCAGGACGGACAGGAGAGCGGCATCAGAGGTCCCGCAGGGCGTCGCGGATCGCCTCGAAGGCGGTCTCGAGCTGGACCTTGGTGATGACCAGCGGGGGCGCGAAGCGGACGGTGGTCTGGTGGGTGTCCTTGGCCAGCACGCCGCGCGCCATGAGGTGCTTGCAGAACTCCTTGGCGATCGGCTCCCGGAACTCGACGGCGCACATGAGTCCCAGGCCGCGGACCTCCTTGATGCGCGGGTGGCGCAGGCCGCCGAGCCGCTCGAGGAAGTAGACGCCCAGCTCGGCCGCCCGCTCGGGCAGGGCCTCGTCGACGAGGACGTCGAGGGCGGCCGAGGCCACGGCGCAGGCCAGCGGGTTGCCGCCGAAGGTGCTGCCGTGCGTCCCGGGCGTGAAGAGCCCGAGGATGGCGTCCTTGCCGACCACGGCCGAGACCGGGTAGAGGCCTCCCGAGAGCGCCTTGCCGAGCGTCATGAGGTCGGGCTTGACGCCCTCGTGCTCCCAGCAGAACATGCGTCCGGTGCGCCCCAGGCCGGTCTGCACCTCGTCGAGGCAGAGCGGGACCTTGGCCTTGCGGCAGTGCTCGCCGACGGCCTTGAGCCAGCCGGGCTGGGGGATGGCCACTCCGGCCTCGCCCTGGATCGGCTCGAGCAGGACCCCGCAGGTGTTGGGCCCGAGCGCCGCGGCCAAAGCCGCCGCGTCGCCGTAGGGCACGGTCTTGAAGCCCGGGGTGGCCGGCCCGAACCCCTCGCGCGAGCCGGGGTCGCTCGAGAAGCCGACGAGGGTCGTGGTGCGGCCGTGGAAATTGCCCGCGGCGACGACGATCTCGGCCTGTCCCTCGGGGATGCCCTTGCGGCGGTAGCCCCAGAGACGCAGGGCCTTGATCGCCGTCTCCACAGCCTCCGCCCCGGAGTTCATCGGCAGGGCGCGCTCCATGCCCGTCAGCGTGCAGAGCTTCTCGAGGAACGGTCCCAGCCTGTCGTTGTGGAAAGCCCGGGAGCCCAGCGTCAGGCGGTCCAGCTGGCGCTTGAGGGCGGCGACGATGGCCGGATGGTTGTGCCCCTGGTTGAGCGCGGAGTAGGCGCTGAGCATGTCGAAATAGCGCTTGCCGCGCGCGTCCCAGACGAACACGCCCTTGCCGCGCGTCAGCACGACGGGCAGGGGCGCGTAGTTGCGCGTCCCGAACCTCTCCTCGAGCTCGATCGCTTTGCGTCCGCGGTCCATGCCCCAAGTCTAACCATTCTGAGGTCGATTTGGTACTATCCACGCCCTAGCTCATGACAGTCGCGCCCGCCTCCAACCGCCGCGTCTACGCCGCCGTCCTGCTCGCCGCCCTGGGCTACCTGGTCGACATCTACGACCTGATCCTGTTCTCGATCATCCGGATCAAGAGCCTCGAAGGCATCGGCGTGCCCCCCGAGGAACTGCTCTCCACCGGTGTGCTGCTGCTCAACATGCAGATGGGCGGGATGCTGGTGGGCGGGATCCTCTGGGGGGTGTTGGGCGACAAGCGCGGCCGCCTCTCGGTGCTGTTCGGCTCGATCATGGTCTATTCCCTGGCCAACATCGCCAACGCCTTCGTCGACTCGGTCCCCGCCTACGCCGTCGTGCGCCTGATCGCGGGCATCGGGCTGGCCGGGGAGCTCGGCGCGGGGATCACCTTGGTCAGCGAGCTCATGAGCAAGGAGGCGCGCGGCTACGGCACCATGGTGGTGGCCGGGGTCGGCTTTTTCGGCGGCATCCTCGCCGCCGTCACCGGCGACATGCTCCCCTGGCGCACCGCGTACTTCGTCGGCGGGGCCATGGGCCTGCTCTTGCTCCTCTTGCGCATCGGCGTCTACGAGTCCGGGATGTTCAGCGCCGTCCTCGAGCAGAAGGACGTGGAGCGCGGCAACTTCTGGATGCTCTTCCGGGACCGCGACCGCGCGCTGCGCTACCTCTACTGCATCCTCATCGGCCTCCCCATCTGGTTCGTGCTGGGCATCCTCATCACCTTCAGCCCCGAGATGGGCAAGGCCCTGGGGATGGCCGTCCCCCCCACGGCGGGCAAGGCCTTCCTCTACGTCTACATCGGCGCGGCGCTGGGGGACTTCGTCGCGGGCTTCATAAGCCAGAAGCTCCGCAGCCGCAAGAAGACCCTGGCGGGCTTCCTCATCGCCAAGCTGCTCGTGGTCGCCGCCTACCTCTGCCTGCGCGCGCCCTCGTTGGAGGTCTTCTACGGCCTCTGCGGCCTGCTGGGCCTGAGCTCGGGCTATTGGGCGGTCTTCGTCACCGTGGCCTCGGAGCAGTTCGGCACCAACATCCGGGCCACCGTCACCACCACCGCGCCCAACTTCGTGCGCGGCGCCACCGTCCCCGTGACCTCGAGCTTCCAGCTCCTCAAGCCGGGCCTCGGCATCGTTCCCAGCGCCGCGCTGGTCGGCGCGGTCTGCTTCGCGATCGCGCTGTTCTCCCTGAGCCGCCTCAAGGAGACCTTCGGCAAGGACCTCGACTACCTGGAATCTTGAACCGACTCGGCGGGACTCCGCGCGCCTAGCCCATCCCGAGCTGCGAGAACTGGAAGATGGGGATGAAGATCGACATGACGATCACGCCGATGATGCCGCCTATGAGGACCACGAGGATGGGGTCGATGACGGCGGTGAAGCGCCGGGCGAACTGGTCGATCTGCTCGCGGTAGAAGGTCGACAAGGTCTCGAGGATCTCGGGAAGCTGGCCCGCCTCCTCGCCCATCCCCATCATCTCCGTCATCAGATAAGGGAAGGTGCACGTCCCGCGCAGGGCCGAGGAGATCGGCTTGCCGCCGGCGACGTCGTTCTTGGCCTTGTGGATCGCCGCGGCCAACACCGAGTTGCTCGCGAACAGCGACTCCAGCAGGGTCAAGGCGTTCAAGATGCTGACGCCGCTGCGGATGAGGGCGGCCAGGGTGGTCAGGAAGCGCTCGAGCAGGATGCTCTTGATGAAGCCGCCGAAGAACGGCAGCCCGAAGAGGAAGCGCGCCTTGAACTCCTGCCCCGCCCGCGTGGCCAGATAGGCCTTCCCGGCGACGGCGGCCGCGCAGGTCGCGGCCAGCAGGATCCAGCCGTTGTAGACGACGAAGTTGGAGAGGAACAGCACCGCCTGGGTGATCGGCGGGAGGTCCATGTCGAAGCTGCGGAAGATCTCGGCGAAGGTCGGGACGATGCGGATGATGAAGTATGCCAGGACGGCCATGCTGATGCTGAGAAGGACGACCGGATAAGCCAGGGCGGTCAGCACCCGGGACTTCAGCGACTCCTGCGCGCTCAGGTAACCGGATATCTGCCGGAGGGACTTAGGGAGGGTTCCGCCCAGCTCGCCGGCCTGGACCAACGAGACCCAGAACGAGTCGAATACCCCCCCCTCCTTGGCCATAGCGGCGTGCAGCGACGAGCCGCGCGCCACGTCGCGCCCCACCGCCCCGAGGACGCGGCCCAAGACCGGCGACTCCGACTGCCGCGACAGGAGGTTGAGCGCGCTCACCAAGGGCACCCCGCCGGAGATCAGGGTGGCCAGCTGCTCGCCGAGGAATGCCAGGTCCCGCCCGCTGACCCCGCCGCCGCCGACGCGCAGCAGCCGGCCTACCGCCCCGGCCTCCACCGCGAGGACCTCGGGGTGGACGGCGAGGATGAACAGGCCCTGGCCGCGCAAAGCGGCGACGGCCTCTTCCTCGTCGCGCGCCTCGAGCGACCCGCTCAGCGGCGCGCCCGTGGAATCCTGGGCCGTGTAGGCGAATTTCCCCATGCCTAGCTTGAGCATAGCCTCCATCCGCCGTATCCGCAACCGGGAGCCCCCTGTCAAATCAGTTAAGAATGTTACCGAAGCAATGAGCCGTTAGGCCGTTACCTCCCTTGTGTGCGATTTGCGTTGCTTGGACGCAGGTCCGTCGGCAAGCCGTTGCCGTGTCTGTTTTAGTAGACATTGTTCGGCT
>JACPXC010000024.1 GCA_016196755.1 Elusimicrobiota bacterium | reverse complement strand
CGACTGCTTCTGCGGGGTGGAAGGGTAAGCGGGGCTGGGTCGCCATGGCGTTGTAAGTTACATAGATTATTGCGAATAGGCGGCATGAATGTCAAGCCCTTTCGACGGAATCCCTAGGACAGGTCAGGAGTCCTGAAGTTGAACAAGTAAGCCGCAGAATGCAGGCCGATGCCTCGCTCACGAATGTCCTGGTTAAACCGAAGGATGAGGCCTTTGTAGTTTTTGGCCTGGACGCAAGGATGCTGACGCAGGGTCCCTCCGCCTATAGGCGAATGGACGAGGTCGATGATCGTGGAGAATCCCGCCGTGTCCCAAGCCTTGAGTTCCAAGATGATCCCGTTGTCTGTCGTGCCGTCGTTTCCCGCGAGGAGGACGTCGATACGGAAGCGCCCCGCCGCGGAGATGTGATATTCGATGGCGACCTGGACATCGTCTTCGACGGCGGCGTTGCGCAGCGCCGTGGAGAAGCGGGAGTACTCGTCGGCCCAGACGCGGCTGTCGCTTGGGATGCTGCCGGTTTTTTCCTGGAAGGCTGACTTGAGACGCGGGGCCAGGGCGTTCTGGTCGACGTCGTTGATGAAGCCGGCTTTCGATGATTGATAGATGATCACGGGGGGCTTGGGGATTCGGCAGAGTTTGGCGGGATTACTCTTGGGCGGCAAGGGGCGAATTGGCGCCTTCGCCGACCCCTCAGGCCGCGGCGCGCTTGGAAGGGATCGGCTCGACCTTCAACTGAAACCCGAGGGCAGCCATGATCTGCCGGAGGCTGTGCAGTTCGGGGTTCCCCTTCCTCGAAAGCATCCGAAAGAGGTGCTCCCTGTTAAGGCCCGCCCTGCCGGCCAGGGGGCGGAGGCCTCCGTAGACATTGGCGACATCGCGGACGGCTAGGAGAAAGTCTCCATCGTCCCCAGTTTCAAGGCACGCATTAAGGTACCCGAGCGCGTCCTCGGGGTCTTTGAGGCGTTCGTACAAGTAGTCCGTATATGGGATATACGAGCTCATAGCAGCCCTCTTTGAAGATGCTCCTGCCAAGACCCTTGCGCCCTCTTGATGTCCTTTGCTTGTCCTTGTTTCTGGCCTCCGCCTAGAAGAACGACGAGGCGCAGCCCTTCTCGTCCGTAATAGACGCGGTATCCTGGCCCGCGATCGATTCTTAGTTCCCATACCCCGCCACCGACCGACTTCGCGTCTCCGAAGAGTCCGCGGCGAACGCGGTTGAGGCGCGCCCGGACGATTTTCTCGGCCGCGCGATCGAGGGACATGAGCCAGTCCAGGACAGGGGAGCTCCCGCCTGGCGTCCGGTAGATGACGAGCTCGAACGGAGCGCCGTCCATATCATGTCCTCAGAGTAGCTCTAAAGCTACTAATGGTCAAGGGCGACGGCGCAGGCCGAATCCCCATGCCTGCTAGTACGCTCACCCCCCTGTTTTAGTTCCCTCCTCAAGGTGCGCCAGCGATCTCTCACGGACCAGGCGCCGCGGACGCATTCCGCCTCGTAAAAGGACCGCTTGGGCCCATGCTCCACCGCGGCCAAGAGTTCGAAATGGCTGTATGCTTAGGCGCTCACCGAAACCGACCCAGGTTTGCTCACCGAAATCGGCCCACCCCCAGCGCCGCGCGTAGGGCTTCTTAGCCCCCGCCTGACGGCCACGTCTGCAAGAACAAGCTCTGCGTCCAAGGACGCGGCGATTTCGTAATCACTCCAACGACAACGGCCCTTCCTCTATAAGGCTCAGCCAGGGCTATCCTGCCGCTAGACATGGCGGAGGGGCCCGTGGCGAGCAAGTGCTGTCTGTACTGCCGGCGATGGTTCGAGCCCTATGCCCCGCAGGCGAAGCGGCAGTTGCTGTGCGGGGCGGCGGAATGCCGGCGGAAGCTCAAGCGCATGTTGGACCGGGCGTGGCGCCGACGGGATTCGAAATGGCGCGCGGGGCTCCTGGCCAAGCGCCGTGAGGGGCGCCGGATCTACATGCGCCGCTATCGGGCGGAGCACCCCGCCTATCGAGCGCGAGAGGCGGTCAGGATGAGGGCACGGAGGGCAAGGGCTCGGTCGGCGGCGCATTCATTGGTCGGGGCCGTCGTAACACAGGAACGATGAATGGCCGCCTCATCGAAGGATGAGGCGGATTTCGTCGTAACACAGGACTTTATGGACGGCTGGCCGCGACTACGGTAGAACGGTGGCCATGCACGTCGTGGAGCTCGGGTTGGCGGCGCTGGAGGAACGCTACGGCCGGTTGCGCGTGGCGGACCGCCGGCGGGAAGCGTGGCTTCTGGCGTCCATCGAAGAGCACGGCCAGCAGGACGCAATCTTGGTCGTAGCCGGCACCGAGGGTCGGTTCTTGGTTATCGACGGCCACAAGCGGGTGAGGGCCCTGCGGCGACTGCGGCGCGACGTGGTGAAGGCGGCGGTCCTGGAGGTAGCGCCGGCCGAGGCCCTGGCGGCGGCGTACCGCGTCGAGAGCGGTCCGGGCCGGAGCGCAATCGAGGAGGGCTGGCTCGTCTACGAGCTGCACCGGGTCGCCAAGTGGGAGCTGGGGAAGGCGGCGGCGGCGATGGGGCGCTCGAAGAGCTGGGCGAGCCGGCGACTCGGGCTGGTGGAGGAGCTGCCAGACGCGGTGCTCGAGGGCGTGCGGCGCGGCGCGCTGGGGTCGTGGTCGGCGATGAAGCACCTTTTGCCGTTGGCGCGCGCCAACGCTCCGGCGTGCGAGCGGCTGGCCGAGAAGATCATGGCGGCGGGGCTGAGCAGCCGGCAGGTCGCGCTGGTCTGCGAGCACCTCGGCAAGAGCGGGGCTTCGGCGCGGGAGCGCATCCTGGAGGACCCGGCGCGGTTCTTGAAGGCGCTGGAGGCGGCGGCACAGGGCGCGCTGGACCCCGAACTGAGCCAGGCCGAGAACCGGGCGCTCAAGCAGCTGGACCTTGTCGGCAACGTGGCGCTGGGGCTGGCGCGCGGGCTGCCGTTGGTGCTGGGCTACGACGCGCCGGCGGCGGCGCGCGCGAAGTTGTGGTCGTCGTGGCAGCGCGCGGCCAAGCGGTGGTCCGTTTTGGAGGAAGTGGCGGCGGCGACGGCGGCCGCGCAAGTGAAACGGCAGGAGGTGAGGCGTGATCAGTCAGGAACTACGAATGGCGGTGCTGACCCTGCATGGGCAGGGCCATGGCATCCGCAAGATAGCGAAGGACCTGGGGTTGTGGCGCAACGCGGTCCGGGAGATCGTCGCGAGCGGGCGGGCGCAGGTGGTGGGGCGACGGGGCAAGCCGCACCGGCTGGAGCCGTTTGTTGACGCGCTTCGGGGCCTGCATGCCGAGTGCCGCGGCAACCTGGTGCGGGTGGGCGAGGAGCTCGGGTCGCGCCATGGGGTGATTGTGCCCTACACGACGCTGACGCGG
>JACPXC010000020.1 GCA_016196755.1 Elusimicrobiota bacterium | reverse complement strand
GCCGATGACGACCGGGTTGTTCTTCTCGACGCGCAAGAGCGTCTTGACCATCTGGCGCAGCTCGGCCTTGCGGCCGATCAACGGCGAGGTCTTCGGGTCCAGCACCTTCGCCGTCAGGTTCGTGCCGTACTTGAAGAGGTTGGCGAAGTTCTTGTCGTCGGGCCGGATGATCGGCTTGCCGGCGTGGTCGACCGTCGGGTAGCCGGCCGGGACGACGGACGCCGGAGTCTTCGGCGCGGTCCCGCCGGAGGACGGGGCGGAGCGGCCGCCGCCGCTGCCGAAGGCCTTGAGCTCGCCGCGGCCCAACCCGATCGTCAGGCCCTGCATCAGCGAGATCCCGGCTACGATGTCGGCTCCGTTGGCGAGGTCCTTGAAGCGCGCGGCGTTCAAGGCCTGGGTATAGGCCTTGAGGCTGGACTGGATCTCCACCGGCGGGGCCTTGGGGTCCGAGTGCAGGTCGAACATGGCGCCCTGCAGCCAATCGCGCGCCGCGCGGACCGCGGCCAAGGTGGTCCGGACGCGCTCGGCGTCGGCGCGGGTCGTCAGCTGGCGCTCGAGGTCGGCGACCAGGCCGCGGACGGTCTCGAGATAGGTGTTGAGGCGGAGCAGCTCGATCATCCGCATGTCGCCCATGGTCTGCGACCGGTCCAGCTCGGACTCGGCCAGACGCCGCTTGGCCCGGTCGAACAAGGCCAGCGCCCGGGCGTGGTCCTGGTAGTCGTCCTTCTCGAGCAGCTTGAGGCCCTCTTGGGCCAGCTCCCGCGCGGTCTTGGCGTCGCGGTCGTTGAGCATCTGCTTGGTGTCGTCGAAATTGAGCACGAGGGCCCGGGCGTTCGAGAACGCGGCCAGCACGCCCTGCTCCGTCATCGCCGTCACCGCTCTCCAGGTTTCGGCCTGGCTCATGCCGATGCGCGCGCCCATGTCGAGGATCTGCTTGGTCGTCAGCATCGCCCCGGCCGGATAGCTGGTCTCGATGTCGTCGCGGAAGCGGCCGAGCTGGGCCGGCGTGGGGCCGTAGGGCACGAGCCCGCCGGGCGTCGGGGAGTCGATGCCGTTGCGCGCGCCTACGGTGACGGGGCCGAATAGCCGTGCGGTGCCCTCGAATGGCGCCCCGGCCCCGGCCTTGAGACCGGCGCCGGAAAGGCCGAGGACGCGGCCCAGGCCGCGCGCGGCGCCCTGGAGCATGCCGACGACCGTGCGCGGTTTTGCGGGACGCTCGACCGGCTCGACCGAAGCCGCGGGACGGGCGGCGGAGACCGGAGCGGCGCCCGAGACGGCGCCCCGGACGCGCAGCGGCTGGGCGGCGCCGGCCGTGACGCTCACCGAAGGCGGGGCGGAGGCGGGGGCCGCGACGGGCAGCGCCAGCGCCGACGCCGGGCGGACGGTCACGCTGACGGCCGAGCCCGGCAGGGCGGCGGAGGCGCCCGGAAGCATCACTGTCGAGAGCCCCGCCTGCACCGGCGCGAAGGAGACGACGGAGACGCCGCCCGCCGCGCCGGAGACCGGGGCGACGGGGGCGGAACGGACGGGGGCGGCGGTGAACTGGGCCAGGGCCTCGCCGGCGGGGAACGAGCTGAGCAAGAGCGCCGCTGAAACGGCCGTGGCTACGGCTTTCTTAAAGGAAGGAAGTCGCTCGTTCATGTCCCGATTGTATCGGGGGGTCATGCTCGGAGGATGGGGCGGGAGACCTGATTGACCGGGATCAATGTTCCCAGTCAATCGTGGGCTCTTTGGTCCCTCGGAAGCTGACCTCCATGCCGAGCCCGCGGTAGAACGCCGCCGGGTCGCGGACGGACGCCTGGGCCAGTTCGCCGGTATAGGGCGGGCCGGCCTCGCCGTATATGCGGTCGCGGAAGGCTTGATAGCTCAGGGCCCGCGGGTCGAAGAGCTCGCCGGTCTTGGGGTCCCGGAGCCGGGCCGGCATCTTGTAGCGGATCAAGCCGGCCTGGGTGACGAGGAATAGGTGCGGCGCCTCGTCGTCGAAGAAATCCCGGCTGGAGGGCGCGCGGCCCAGGGCGTCGCCTTGGATGCGGGCGGGATGGTTGTGGGCCAGGACCCTGAGCTTGCCGCGCAGGTCGTCTAGCGGCACGCTGCGCTCGGAGCCCTTGCGGACCTTCCAGGCGCCGCCGTCGAGCTGGTAGACGGCCACCTCGTGCTCCAAGAAGGCCAGGAGCTGGAGGTCCTTGGGGGCCGGGGCCGCGGACAGCGGGAAATCCTCCCCCTCCTTCAGCGCGGGCAAGGCCTGAAGGAAATCGGGCAGCCAGGCCGAGAACGTCCCCGGCGCGGCGTCGCGTCCATCGAGCGCCACGCGCAGGGAGGCGTCCATCACGCCGCGGAACGCCTCGAGGGTCCGTTCGGGCGGCATGGCCGGCAGGCTCGCGGCGCGCCGCCAGGCGGCATCTTCCTCGGCCAAACGCAGCCAGTAGGCCTTCACGCGGCCGGCGCCCTCTCCCTCGTCCACGTCCGAGAGCCCTTCGTTGCGCGGATAGCGGCGCAGGCGCCAGGAGAAGTAGGCGGCCTCGGGATGGGTCAGCCACAGGGCGTTGTCCTTGAGCCAGGCCCGGCCGGCCTTCCACGCCTCGGGCTCGGCCGGCGCGCCGAGTTCGGCCCAGACCCGGCTCTGGGCCGAGAGGGCGCCGAACTCCAACTCATCGGCGTTGTACCCCGGCGGCGCGCCCATCACGGCGACTTGGCGGGCATGCTCTAGCTCGTGGGCGAACATATAGGCGAGCTGCTCGGGCCGATAGCGCTCGACGAAAGCCCGCCCCACCCGCACCTCGTTGTCGTTCTGCGAGTAATACATCCAATCCTGCCCGTCGTCGAGCTTCCAGCGCACCTTCTGACGGACGGCCGAGGCCAGCAGCCCCGCGCCGGTAGGCGCCGACTCCAAGCGCCGGAACGCGTCGACCAGACGCTCCATCACCGGGCCGCCGTCCTGCGCGCCGAGGTCGACGCCGGGCGGCAGGCGGGGCGGCTCGGCCGCCGAGGCGGCCAGGACGGCGCCGAGTAACGCGACGAGGGGACCCTTCACCGTATGCCCATGATAGCGCCCCGGGCCCCGCGCGGCCTGGGCCATTGGCCCCAGGGCGCGGAGCCGGGCTAGACGGCTTCGAGGGCCTGGGCCAGATCGGCGATGAGGTCCTCCGGATTCTCGACGCCGATGGAGAGCCGCACCATCTTCGGCGTTATCCCCATGCGGCGCTGGTCGGCGGGGGCGACATCGGAGTGCGTCATCGTGGCGGGGTGCTCGGCCAGCGACTCCGTGCCGCCGAGGCTGACCGCCAGGCTGAAGAGCTTGAGGGCGTTGAGGAACCGGAAAGCCTGTTTTTCCCCGCCTTTTATCTCGAAGGAGATCATCGAGCCCGGCGCCAGGCATTGGCGCTCGAAGATCCGGCGCTGGGCGCTCCCCTCCTCGAGATGCCCGAGATAGTGCACGGCCTCGACCTTGGGGTGGTCGGCCAGGAAGTCGGCCGCCTTCTGGGCGTTCTTCATCATGCAGGTCATGCGCAGCTTCAGGGTCTCGAGGCTGCGCAGGAGCAGCCAGCCCGTCCATGGACCCGCCAGCGTGCCGAGGAAGGTGCGCAGGGTGCGCACGCGCTTCATGTCGGCCTCCCGCCCCATGCAGACCCCGGCGATCACGTCCGAGTGGCCGCCGATGAACTTGGTCGCCGAGTAGAGCACGAAATCGGCGCCGAACGCGAGGGGATGCTGCCAGAGCGGCCCCAGGAAGGTGTTGTCGACCGCGGTGACCACGCGGCGCCCCTTCACCGAGAGCTTCTTGGCCAGCCGGACTGCCGCGCCGATGTCGACGAGGATGTTGGTGGGGTTGGCCGGGGTCTCTACGAAGACCATCCCGACCCGGCCGGCCCCTCGCGCCGCCGCCGCCATGGCCTTCTCATCGGCGCCGGCGGGAAATCCCACGGCGCGCATCCCATAGCGGGGCAGGATATGCTTGAAGAAGTACTCGGTTCCCCCGTAGATGGGCTCCGAGTGCAGGATGGTGTCGCCGGGACGCAGGAACTCGAAGGCCAGGGTGGAGATCGCCGCCATGCCGCTCTCGAACACCGCGCAGGCCTCGGCCTCGTCCCAGAGACAGAGCCGGTCCTCGAGGATCTCGACATCCGGGTTGTTCAAGCGGCTATAGATGAGCCCCAACTCCTCGCTCGGGCCCTTCTCGCGCAGGCCGTAGGCCAGCTCGAAGAACGCCTTGCCCTCCTCGGCGCTCTTGAACACGAAGGTCGAGGTCTGGAAGATGGGGCATTTGAGGGCGCCCTCGGAGAGCTCCGGCCGGTAGCCGTAGCTCATCATGAGGCTCTCGGGCTTGAGCCGCCTTCCGCCGATAAAACGGCCTTTTTTCGGCTCCATGGTCCCCCCCAAGCTTTTCATCGACATAGCGACGATCTTGCCGAAACCGGCGCCCCGATTGGCAGCTTCGTTTCTTACACGAAAGCATGACCTATCTTCGCCTGCTTCCCGCCGTACTAGCCTGCGTCATCCTAGGCGCCCACTTCCTGCGCGGCGGACATGTCTTTCTCGCGGCGGGGCTTGCCGCGTTCCCGTTCGCGCTGGCCCTGCGCGAGCCCTGGGTGAAGCGGGCCTTCGAAATCCTGCTCGGCGTGGGAGCGATGGTCTGGGTGGCGACCGCCCTCGACCTAGGCGCCGCACGCATGGCGGCCGACGCCCCGTGGCTCCGGATGGCCTGCATCCTGGGCGGCGTCGCCGCCTTCAACGGGTTGGCCATCCTCCTCCTGCAGGGGGACAGGATGCGGGGGTTCTTCCGGTCGGGTTAGAGCTGTTTGCGGAAGAAGTCAACGGTGCCTTGGAGCACCTTCTCGAGGCTCTCCTTGCGCTGCAGCCCATGCCCCTCGTCGGCAAGCACGGTATACTCGACGGGCGTGCCCAGCTCCTTGAGCTTGGCCACGTAGGCGTCCATCTCGCTCTGGACCGTGCGCACGTCGTTGGCGGCCTGCCAGATACGCAGCGGCACCTTCACCTTGTCGGCATGGAAGTACGGGGACCGCTCGCGCAGCAGGGCCTCATCTTTCACCGGGTCGCCGACCTCGCGCCCGAACTCCGACTGCCAGGCCGGGTCCGGCGGGATCGACTTGAGGAAGGTGAAGAGGTTGGCCAGGGCCACGAACGCCGCGGCGGCGCGGAACTCCGTGGGATGCTTCGTGACGGCCTGCAGGGTGGAGTAGCCGCCGAAGCTGCCGCCGGCGATGAAAACCCGCTCGGGGTCGACGAACGGGAGCTTGGCCAGCTCGCGCTTGCCCCAGACCAGGTCCTCGATGTGGCCGCCGCCCCAGTCGCGGTCGTTGAGGGTCTCGAAGCGCTTGCCGTAGCCCAGCGAGCCGCGGAAGTTCGGCGCGAAGACGACGAAGCCGTTCAAGTTCCAGAACTGGAAGATCGCCCGCCAGTCGTGGCTCTCGGCCCAGTCCGGACCGCCGTGCGGCCAGACGATGGCCGGGCGGCGGACGCCGTCGGCGGCCCAAGCCTCGGGGGCGTAGACGATCCCGTGGATCTCGAGGCCGTCGAAGCTCGTGTAGCGCAGGTCGCGCGATTGGCCGAAGAGCTTGGGGTCGATCGCCGAGCGGTTGAGGCGCGACACGGGCGTAAGCTCCTGCTGGGCGCCGTCCCAGAGCTCGAAGGCGTAGTAGTCGCCCGGGTTGTCGTAGGCGCGCAGGCGCACCAGCGCCCGGGTCGAGCCGCGGATCCAGGCCAGGTCGGAGGCAAAAGACCGGTCCGGGAACGGGGTCTTCGCCTCGCTCTCGAAGACCCCCTCGAAGAGGCGCATGACGCCGCGCCCGTCGTAGCGCTCGCTCAGGATGGACAGGTCGGCGCGGCGGTCGTAGGCGCAGGAGAGGTCCTTGGCGTCGTCGACGAAGGTCCACGCCAAAGTCGGGCTCGACAGGTCCACCTTCGCGCAGCCGGTGCGGTCGCGGCCCTCGTCGGAGACCAGCCACAGTTCGTCCTTCTCCGGGTGGAAGAAGGCCGGCTCGAAGACGGTGTCGGGGCGCGCGAGCAGGGGCTTGGCCTCCTTGGTAGAGAGGTCCAGGAGCGAGACCCGGGACTCGTTGTTGCCGAAGGACTGGGTCAACGCGGCGCGCTTCTCGTAAGGGTCGATGACGGCGGCGTCGACGCTCAGGCCCGGCGGCGACACCGCCTCGTCCTTGCCGGTGGCCGCATCGACGCGGTAGAGCCGGAACACCGCCTTGTCCTCGTGGTTGGAGAGGACGTAGAGGCGCTTGCCGTCGGGCGAGGCGTCGACGATCGTGGCCCGCCGGCCCTTGTGGCCGTAGACGACGGCGTGCCCGCGGAAGTCGTCGCTCAGGCGGTGTATCTGGAAGTTCTCGTCGCCGTTCTCGTCGCGCAGGAAGTACCAGCGCTCGCCCTGGTAGTCGCGCCAGAGCTCGCGGATCGGCCGTCCGGCGTCGAGCAGACGCTTGAACTCTCCCGAGTCGTGCTCGAGCCGGTAGAGCTTCGGGTAGTCGTCCTTGGGGAGGCGGATGACGGCCAACGAGGCCTCGCCGTTGTCGAGCGGCCAGACCCGGCCGTCGGGCGCGAGGACCTTCTCGAACTCCGCGAAGGGGACCCGCGGCGCCTCGGCGGCGCGCGCCGGGGCTGCGGCGAGGACGGCCAGGGCCAGCGCTAGCGGGAGAGGCACCATCTGGCGGATTGTATACAAACTGTTATCCTTGCGGAATGCCTCGGGAGCAGGGCCGACTCGTCGGCGCGGGCAGCTTCCGCGTCGATTCCAAGCGCGCCGCCGAGGTCCTGCGCGAGCGCCAGTTGGCCGATTCCTTCTGGCGGCCGGCGCTCTGGGTGCGCTGCGCGGCGGCCTGCGGGGCGAGCACCTTCGAGATCAAGCGCACCGCGACCGGCATGACGATCCGCTTCGACGGGAGGCCCATCCCCCCCGCCGTCCTCGAGCAGCCGTTCGCCTCCCTGGTCGACGGCCAGCCTGACGCCGCCGAGCGCTGGTTCGGCTGGGCCCTGCTCCATACCGCCGTGGAGAGGATGCGGGTGTCGGCCGCCTCGGGCCGCGGCGCGGACCGCGCGTCCTACGCATACCCGACCGACGGCTCCACCAGGGCCGGCGGGCGGGCGCCCGGCGATGACACGGTCATCGAGGTCCGCTGGGGCATGTTCGGGCAGGTGCTGATGAGCGCCCCTCCCGGCTGGATCCTGGGCGTCTACTCCTTCCCAAACCTCGGCTTGGAATGGACGGCCGACCCCGCCCCGTTCCCGATCACCTGCAAGGAGGTGGGGGCGAGCTTCTCCCAGGCGCCCTGGGAGAGACGCCCGCGCCGCGAGGCCGCCGTGACCGCGGCCGGCCGCCGGCGCCTCCGCGTCGCCGGCCCGGTCCGCAAGGCTTGCCTGCGCCTTTCCACGCTGGGGACCGTCGTCCACCGGACGACTCTGCGCGCCTTCGCGCTCCCGCTCGAGGTGGACGTCGACGACCCGGACTTGAGCGTCGACGCCTCGCTCGCCTCCGCGGTCCGCGACGAGGCCTTCGAGGCCGCTAGCGCCGCGGGCCGGACGGCGGCGGTGCGCTACGCCCTGGCCTTCCTCGCGCGCCATGAGAAGGCGATGGCCTTGACCGGCGGACTCCTGCTCAAGGAGCCCGCCCTGCGCTGGCAGTGGGTCATAGAGTTCGGCCTGGCCCGCGGCGACGAGGGCGCCATCCCCACCGCCGCGGGGCTCAAGCGCCTGCTCATGGCCCTGCGCGGCCGCTCGGGCGACCGGCTGCGGGTGGTGCGCTGCGCCGAGTCGGTCAAGGTGCTGCGCGAAGCCGCGCGGCTCTCGCTCTCGACGCCCGAGGCCGACGGTGAGGACCCGGTCCGGACGGCGCTTTGGCGAACGGGACTCTTCTTTTCCACCGCCGGACGACCGCTGTCGCTCTTGGAGCTGACCGGCGGCCTCGAGGGCCTGCGGCCGTGGAAGCAGTTCCATCCCCCGACTTGGCGCGAAGCCGAGGCCCACTGGGTCCTGTCCCCGCTGGACACGGTCTACCTCCGCAAGCGCTTCCCCGAACGCAGGGGCCTGGTGCGGTAGAATATCCCCATGGAAGACGAACCCATCGAGCCCGAGGTCATGGGCCGCAGCCGTGCCCGGGTGTCCTTCAAGACCATCTCCGCGCCCTGGGCCCTTCTGGGCGTGGGCGCGCTGGGGATCGCCGGCGTCAGCGCCGTCCTCGCGCTCTGCTTCGGCTGGCTCTTCGTCCTGGCCTTCGTCTACCGCTGGCTCTGGAACCACGCCGTCGGGCCCGACGCCACGCGCCTGGTCTACGGCGCCGAGACGCTCGGCTACGGCCGGGCGCTGGCCTCGGTGGCCCTGCTGGCCCTGGTCGGCTGGCTGGTCTCGCCAAAGCGCTCCTGAAGTCCGGTATAATCACCGGATGTTCAAACGCACGGCCGCCGTCCTCCTGCTCGCCGCCGCCATCGTCCACGCCGAATCCGGCTCGGACGGGGACGTCCTGACCGCCCACGACCGCGAGGGAAACATCGCCACCGCCTTCAACCAGTTCGACGGCCGCGTGCACTCGATCCAGGTCAACCGCTTGACCGCGCAGGGCTACAACCTCTGGACCGACCTGCATGCGGACGGCTACGACGAGATGGCTTATGCCGCGGCGATGGACCCGCTGGGCGGCATCTATCTGGCGGGGGTGCGCAAACAGAACCGCCAGAAGAACTTCCTCGTCATCAAGTACAACCAGAACGGCGGCCTGGAGTGGGAGCAGACCGACGACGCATCCAACTGCACGGCCACGCACCTCGACGCGGACCGCGAGGGCGACGTCGTGGCGGCCGGGGTCTGCCGGACCGGCGGCTCCTACCCGGCCCGCGTCGTCAAGTACGGCAACAACGGCGGCTTCCAGTGGGCCCAGGAGTACGACGGCGGCGGACGCAACTACATCCGCGGCTTCTCGATCGACTACACCGGCACCATCTCGGTGAGCGTGGAGACCGTCTTCGGCAACTATCGCGACGGGTCCTACGTGACGCGGACCGTCATCTATTCCCCCTACGGCCAGCAGCTGGAGGTCCGGTGAAGCACATCCTGACGGCCGTCCTGGCCCTGTCGGCCATAGCCCCCGCGGCGTCGAGCGCCACCCACAACCCCGGCGCCCTGGTCCACCTCACGACCCGCAAGTGGCTGACCATGGACCCCGCCGACGCGTCCGACGCCGTGAGCTTCATCGTCACCGGCAACGTCTACGAGTCGCTGATCAGCTTCAAGGAGCTCAAGGTCCCCTTCGAGTACGTTCCGTTCCTCGCCGCCCAGGTCCCGACCAAGGCCAACAAGCTGCTCTCGGCCGACGAGACCGTCTACCGGTTCCCGATCCGGACCGGGGTGACGTTCCACGACGGCCGGCCCCTGACCCCCGAGGACGTGCGCTACTCGATCCTGCGCTTCATGCTCAAGGACACCGAAGGCGGCTCGTCGGGGATCCTCCTCAACCCGATCCTCGGCGTCTACAGCACGCGCGGCGCCGACGGAGCCATCCGCGTCGACTTCAAGGAGGCCGAGAAGGCGGTGGCCGTCGACGGCGGCGACGTCGTCATCCGCCTCAAGCGCCCCAACGGCCACTTCCTCAAGATCATGGCCTCCCTGCCGATCATCGTCTCCAAACCCTGGGCCGTGTCGCACGGGGAATGGGACGGCACCGAGGCGTCCTGGAAGCGCCACAACAACCGCCCGGCGTCGGACTCCTACCTCGCCTCGCACGCCAACGGCACCGGCCCGTTCGCGGTGGAGACGGCCGACCCCGAGAAGGAGCTCGTCCTCAAGCGCAACGACAAGTACTGGCGCGCCCCCGCCGCGCTGAGCAAGGTCTACCTGCGCATCGTGCCCAGCAAGGCCATGCGCCTGTGGATGCTCGAGACCGGCGACGCCGACGCCAGCTTCTTCGAGGACCAGGACTACTCCGAGGTCAAGGATATCCCCGGGGTCAAGATCGCCGACAGCCCCCACCACACCATGCTGGGCGAAGCGGTCTTCTTCAACTTCAAGCCCGACGCCGGCGCGGACCTCGGCAGCGGCAAGCTCGACGGCTCGGGCATCCCGCCGGACTTCTTCGCCGACCGGGACGTGCGCGACGGCTTCGCCCATGCCATCGACTACGAGGGCTTCCTGCGCCGCGGGATGGGCATGCGCGGCAAGCGCGCCCGGGGGCCGTTCCCCGACGCCTTCCTCCCCGAGCAGGAGCCGCTTCCCTACGAGTACGACCTCGCGAAGGCCGCCGCGGCGTTTAAGCGGGCCCGCGGCGGGGAGGTCTGGGAGAAGGGCTTCACGGCGACGGTCTCCCTGAGCCCGTCGCTGCTTTCCCGCCGGATCCTCGCCGAGTTCATCAAGGCCGGCGTCGAGAAGGTCAACCCCAAGTTCAAGGTCCGCATCAAGTCGATGCCCAGCGAGGAGCTCTACACCGCCATGGAGAAGCGTCGCCTGGCGCTATTTATCACCGGCTTCGGCGCCGACTACCCCGACCCCCAGTCCGTCGCGTCCTCGATCCTGCACAGCGCCGGCTACTTCCCGCAGGCCCAAGGCTACTCGAACCCCGAGCTCGACGGCATGATCGACGCGGCCGACGCCGAGGCCGATTCGCCGAAGCTCACACGGATGTACGTGGAGATCGGCCGCAAGGCGGCCGAGGACATCGCCCAGATCTTCACCTACAACCCGACGCGCTTTCGGGCGATGCGGACCTGGGTGCGCGAGACCGACCCGCGCAACAACGTCAACAACCTCAACCTCAACACCCACCCGTACTTCTACGCCCGGGCGAAAGACTAGTCAGAACTTGGCGCGCCGCCAACGCGCCAGGACCCAGGCCGCCGCGGCGCCGCAGGCGTCGATGAGGACATCGCTCGGCCGGCCCTCGCGCAGCGGCACGAAGGTCTGGTGCCATTCGTCGCCGGCGGCGTAGAGCAGGCAGAAAAGGAAGGCCCCGGCCTCCGGCAGCGGAGCCCCGCTGCCGGCCAATGCGCGCCGGGTCAAGAGCATGAGAACGGCGTACTCGCCCAGGTGCGCGCCCTTGCGCATGAGGAAGTCGAGGAAACCGCCCGACAGCCCGGAGCCGCCGACCGACGAGAACGCGAAGATGACCACGCACCACAGGGCGACTGGCAGCCACAGAGGCAGGAGGCGCGGCACGCGCCATTCTATGACCTTCCGCGGACTGCGTGCTACAATGCCGCACGATGCCGAACATCCTGGTCGTCGACGACGACGCCCTGATCCGCGACATGCTCGTGGACTATTTCGAGGCGCAGGGCCACCACGTGATCGCGGCGCCCAACGGGGTCTCGGGCCTGCGCATGGCCCAGGCCGTCCACCCCGACCTCATCATCCTCGACGTCGACATGCCCCAGATGACCGGGCTCGAGGTCTGCAAGCGCCTGCGCGAGAGCCCGGAGACCTCCAAGCTCCGCATCCTCATGCTGACCGCGCGCAAGACCGAGAAGGACGTGACCAAGGCGCTCGATCTCGGCGCCGACGCATACATGCCCAAGCCGTTCAGCCTGGCCGAGATGGGGCTTCGCTCCAAGATGCTGCTGGGCCTCGAGCGTTAAGTCCAGGCCGAGGTGTCGATGTGGCGCGCCAAGCCGACGGCGTCCCACTCGTCGTCGAAGCCGGCGGCGCTGACCCCGAGCAGACGCAGGGCCCCGTTGACGGGCCTCCCGGAGTCGCCGGCCTCGCGCGGATCCCAGGCCGTGGCGTCGAGGCGCGGGCCGTAGACGACCTTGCCCGCCGCCCAGACCACCGCGGCCTGGAAATCCTTGTCCCTCTGGTAGTCGGCCTCGGCGTAGGCCAGGGGCCCGTCGCCCGACGCCGCGGCGGCCGCGGCGGCCAGGGCCTCGGACACCTTGAGCCCCCCGAACGGCGGCTTGCCGCCGGAAGCCAGCATGGATTCCACGCCGTCGACTAACGGCAGGATTCCGAGCGAGCCGGTCAGGTCGATGACCCGCGCCCCCTGGAGGCGCGCAGCCAAAGCCTCGAGCTGCCGCCTCTCCGCGATGAACGCCCTCAGCCTATATGCCATGCAGCCGAAATAATAGCCGGGATGGCCGAAACGCGCCAGGGGTCTATGACTTTCCGGCTTCGATCGACACGACCGCCCCGTCCTCGCACGAGACGACGAATTGGATGGGGCGGCAGCAGACGGAGCAGTCCTCGATATAGGTCTGCCGAGAGACCGACGGATCGACCAGGATGGTTATCCCCTCGCCGCAGTAGGGACAATCGACTTCGGATTCTTCCTCATTCATGGGATTGGCGGAAACGCAACATCAAGGTCTGACCCCGAGCGCAACAATCAGCGGGAGGCCAGGGCTTTGCGGCGGAGAGTCCACTCGCCGGTGTCCCAGGTGTCGTTGGCGTAGCGGAGGAGGCTCGAGTCGGTCTGGGCGCGCTCGATGAAATCGGCGACCTCCTCGGAGCGCCAGGCTTCCTTGTAGAACTCCCAGCACTCGGCGAGGCTGTGCCGGCGGAGGTCCCCCGGGGCGAAGGGCAGGGCGTTGAGGAGCTTGGCCCGCCCGTTGGGGACGACCAGCATCATGGCCTGCGGGCTCTCGAGGCGGGTGCGCATCTCGGTCAGGATGTCCCAGGGGTAGACGGAGAGCTTGACCGGCTCGCCGAGCTGGGCGGCCTTTTGGCGCATGACGGCCTCGGCGTCGGCCCACTCGCGGTCGGCCAGGCTCAGGCCGTTCCATGACTGGGCGGCGCGGCCCAGACGCATCATGGGGCCGGTGACGAAGGTGCGGCAGCCGAGCTGGGCGGCCAGCTCGTAGGCGGCGGCGGCCTGATGGGCATTGCGCTTGTTGGGGACGAAGACGAACTCGGGGCTCAGGCCGCGCTTTACAAGGCGCTTGATCGAGGCCAGCGCGCCGTCGAAGTCGCCGCCGGGGCGCACGGTCTCGTGGACCTCCTTGGTGGCTCCGTCCATCGAGATCTGGATGCACTGCGCCTTCCACTCGGCCAGGAGGTCGGCCTCGCGCTCGCCGATCGGCAGGCCGTTGGTCTCGAGCTTGAGCTCGGTCCCCCCTTCGACGAGGACCTTGAGCACCTCCCAGACGTGCTTGACTCCCAGCGGCTCGCCGCCGCCGAAGGCGGCGTAGGGGATGCCGGCGGCGACGGCGTCGCGGGCCAGCTTGAGCGACTCCTCGCGGGTCAGCTCGTCTTTCCAGGCCTTATCGGGTCCCGACTCCTCGCAGCAGTGGAGGCAGCGGGCTTGGCAGCGGTTGGTGAGCTGCCACGCAAGGAAGAGGGGGGCCGAGTAGTCTCCTACGTCGGCCCCCCTCTCTTTACTCACGTGAACCGAATGTACGGCTGAGCCATCACGCGCTGGGAGACTTCCTCGAGGCACGGCTTCTCCCAGACGGGCTTCTCAGCGACATTCGATGCGGGCTTGTTGTTCATTGGGTCTCCTGATACACCGCATTCCGCGTCGTACGGTCACCCGTCGAGCGCAGATCTGTGTCGAGCACGCGCCACGTGTTCGCGTCGGCCAGCCGTTCGGGCTCCGCTAGGAGCCGGTCGGCGGCCTCGCGCACTTGGGGGCGCTCCCATGCCGAGCGGTAGTCGTCCCAAGCCTGGGCCAGGCTCGCCTGGCGCAGGTCGGCGCACGTAAAGGGAAGGGGCGCGGCCACCTTCACCCGGCCGTCCGGCAGCACCAAGAGCGTGGCCGGAGGGGCGGACAGGCCTTCGCGGAGGCCTTCCTCGATAGTAAAAGGAGTATAGCAGTACTCGATTTTCTTGTTAAGACCGCCGTCGAGCCGCTCGAGGACGGCACGGAAAGCCGCATACTGCTCGACCGTCGGCTCGAGGCGGTCCCAGAGCTTGGCGGCCGTGCCCAGGCGCATGAGGGCCCCGGTGTTGAAGCGGAAGGCGCCCAGGGAGACGGCCCGCGCGGCCACGGCCTCGGCCTCGTGGATGTTGACCCGGGTCGGGGCGAAGGTGATCTCGAGCGGCAGGCCGGCGGAGACGACGGCCCGGCAGGCGGCATGAGCCTTGGAGAGGACGCCCCCGGGGCGCTGTTTGGCGTAGACAGCCTCGCTGTCGCCGTCGAGGCTTATCTGGACCGAGCGGATCGGCAGGGAGGCCAGACGCGCCGCCTCGGAGGGGCCGAAGGACTGCCCGTTGGTCTCGATCTTGAGCTGGACGCCGCCGCGCCCCAGGACCTCCACGACCTCCCAGAACCACGGCACGATGGTCGGCTCGCCGCCGCAGACCATGGCGTAGGGGACGCCGGCCTCCACGATCTGGCGCGCCACGCGGAGCGCCTCCTCGCGGGAGAGCTCCCCCGGCGCCTTGCGGCCCGGCGCCGAGTCGGTGCAGCAGTGCAGGCAGGCCAGGTTGCAGTCCCGGGTCAACTGCCAGGACACGAACAACGGGGCGCTCAGATCCATCGGTGGAGGAACAATGCGGCGGTAAACAGCGTCGTCCCGGCGATGTAGCAGACCACGATGTAGCGCACCGCGGGGATGAACTCGCGCGGGGTGTCGTAGGTCTTGAAGGCCTCGCGGCCGCTCAAGACCAGGAGCGGGGCCGCCAGGAGCGCGGCCAGCGCGCCGGTCGGGAACAGGCCGGCCGCCACGCCTGCCACCGGAGTCAGTAGGCCCAGCGCGGCCAGGCCGAGATAGACACGCACGCCGTTGAGCCGTCCCACGCGCACGACGATGTTGCGCTTGCCGACCAGGCGGTCCTGGTGGAAATCCGGGATGGCGTTGACGACGGCCAGGGCCATGATGAGAAAGCCCGGCACGCAGGAGGCCAGGAGCGCTCCCCAGGAGAAATGCCCGGTCTGCAGGTGCAGGCTGCCCAGCGTCATCCACGGGCCGTAGGAGAGCGCGATCATCGTCTCGCCAAGGCCGCGGTAGACCCAGCGGATGGGTGGGCCGACGTAGAACACCGCCGCCAGGCCGCCGAGCAAAGTGTAGAGCACGATCGGCCAGCCGCCGGCCACGGCCAGATAGAGGCCGACCGAGGCCGCCGCCGCGAACGCGCCGATCCCCAGGGTCAACACCCAGTCCGGGATCGGGTCCTCGTCGTCGGGGTTGAACACCCGGTCGGTGCCCATGCGCGAATCGAAGTACTCGTTGAAGGCCTCGACGCCGACCACCGAGAGGAATATCCCCATGAAGCCGGTCCAGAACACGCCGGGCCGGAAGGTCTCCTCGATCCCGTAAGCCCAGGCGGCCCCCAGCAGGTACGGCAAGAGCCCCGCGTAGAGGAAGAAGCGGTAGCGGACGATGCTGAAGACCTTGAGCGGGATGGCCGCTCCGGGCTTGAGGTGCGGGGGATCGTTGACCACGGCCTTGATCACACGAACACCCATTTATGGAGCGCCGAGGTCAGCTTCGGGTCGGTGGCCATGTCGGAGACGAACGCCGCCACCTTGGGGTCCTTCCAGGCGGTCTGGAAGCCCGCCCAGACCTTGGTGACCGAGTCCGTGCGCAGGTCGCCGCAGATGAAGGGCAGGGCGTTGATGAGCTTGACGAGCCCGTTGGGCAGGATGATGAAGAGCGCCGCCGGGTTCTCGAGCCGGTAGCGCAGCTCCTCCAAGAGCCCCATCTCGTGGAAGTAGACCCGCATGCGGCCCTCGTACTGCGCGGTCTTCTCGTGGAGGGTCTTGAAGTACGCCGTGTACTGCTCGTCGGTGGGGACGAGCAGGTGCCAGGTCCGCACCGCGTTGCCGGTGTACATCGTGCGGCCGGTGTAGAAGCTGTAGGCGCCGAGCTCGTGGGAGAGGTCGACGGCCTGGGCGATCTCGTGGGTGTTGAACTTGGTCGGCGAGTAGTTGATCTCGAGCGGCACGCCGGCGGCGCGCAGGTTCTTGAGGCCCTGGACCATGGTGTCCCAGTTCCCGTGCACGCGCATCTTCTTGAAGGTCTCCTTGGAGCCTCCGTCCATCGACACCTGGACGGCCTTGACGCCCAGGTCCTTGAGGCGCTTGCAGGCCTCGGGCGTGAGGTAGTGGCCGTTGGTCTCGACCTTGAGCTGGACCCCGTTGGCGCAGAGGTACTCGGTCATCTCCCAGAAATGGGGATGCACCATCGGCTCGCCGCCGGAGAAGGACATGTACGGCACCTGGTGCTCGACCATCTGCTTGAGGACGGCGAATATCTGCTCCTTGGAGAGCTCGTCCTTGAACGCCTTGCCGGGGCCCGACTCCTCGATGCAGTGCAGGCAGGCCAGGTTGCACTCGTTGGTGATCTGCCAGGCCACGTAGAGCGGGGCGCCCAGGTCGCCGGAGCCGGTGTCCCCGGGGCGCACGGCGGGGTTCTCGCCGGTGTAGCCCAGGCTGGAGCTCTTCTGGAGCTTCTCGGTGACCGAGCTCACTCGGTCACCAGCCCCTTGGCGCGCAGGTCGGCGATGAACTCCTTGGCTTCCTTCTCGAGCGCGCCGGACTTGTCGGCGAAGCGCTCCCGCAGGCGCGCCACGACCTCGGACTCCACGCCGCCGGCGACGATCTCGCGCAGGATGGCCGCGCCGGTCTGCGACAGCGTGAACACCTTCTCGGACTTCGTCTCAAATAGTACTCCGCCGAACTTCTCTTCGCGGAACTTCACGTATTGGGCC
Organism: Elusimicrobiota bacterium; assembly: GCA_016196755.1. GTDB lineage: Bacteria > Elusimicrobiota > Elusimicrobia > UBA1565 > UBA1565 > SCTT01. The sequence continues at coordinate 56,271 of JACPXC010000020.1, read as the reverse complement.
AGCTTCATCCGTCCCTCCTTGCTCTGCGGCGACGCCGCGGTGGGCTCCAAGGCCTCGCGGGCGACGATCCACTCCATCTTAGAGCGCAAAAAATCCCTCAGGGCCGCGCCGGTCAGGCCCTTGCCGTCGGCGACGGCGTCCTCGGAGACCTTGTACTCCCCGGTCTTCCAGGCCAGCCGCGACAGCTTCTGGTATAGGCTCACGTCAGAACTCCCGGTTAAAGAGCGCGGTCATGAAGCCGCAGAGCTCGGCGGCGGCCTCGCGCTGAGGCAGGGCCTCGGCCCAGGGAAGCATCGCCGTCATGATGCGCCGCGCCTCGCCGCGCGCGGTGTCGAGGTGCCCGCCTTCCTTGAAGAGGGCCAGAGCCTGGTCGAGGCGGCCCGAGGACCGCTCGCCCCACAGGCCGATCCAGCGCTCACGCGAGGCGTCGTCGTCCATCGCGATGATGCCCGGCAGGGTCAGGCGGCCGTTGTGGAGGTCCTGGCCGGGCGGCTTGCCGGCCACGGCCTCGGCCAGCGTGAAATCATGGATGTCGTCGACGATCTGCAGGAGCACTCCGGCGGCCACGCCCAGGCGCGGAGGGTCCTCGCGGCGATGGTCCAGGGGGCTCTCGTCGGAGAGCACGCGGCCCGCCCACTCGAAGAGCGCGCTGGTCTTGCGCGCCGCCACGCCGTAGTAGCCCTCGACCGAGACGTTGAGCGAGCCCTTGAGGAACTCCTCCTGCAGCTCGCCGATCGTCATCTCCTGGACCGCGGCCACCAGGCTCCGGACGGCCTCGGAGGACACCAGCGCCGCCTCGGCCATCCCCTGGGTGAAGGCCAGATCGCCCACCAGGATGCCCGTGCGGTCGCCGAAGAGCGCGTTCGGGGTGGGCACGCCGCGGCGCAGCAGCCCCTCGTCGATGCAGTCGTCGTGGAGCAGGGAGGCGTTATGGACCAGCTCGACGGCCCGCGCCACCGACTCGGCCTGGATCGAGTCCACGCCGAGCGCGCGGCCGAGGAGCAAGGTGTAGCGCGTCCGGAGGAGCTTGCCGGGCTGGCCGACGTACCCGGCCAGGTGGTCGCCCACCCGGGCCCCCAAGGCGGCCACGCGGCGCTCGAGACCCGTACGCACGCGGTCCAGGGAACTGTCTAGGGCCTCGACGGACATGAGGGCCCTATTCTACCACCTTAGAGGGCGGCTGGTCGTCCTAGCGCAGGCTGACGCGGTCGACCAGGATGGCCGAGTCGACGATGTCGTCGCCGACGTCGTTGACCTCGATGCGCAGGCTGTAGAGGCCGCTCTTGAGGGGCAGGCGGGAATAGTTGAAGCTCTGCCAGCCGGTCTGGCCGGCGATCACGTTCCCATCCGAGTCGTAGTCCCAGCCGTACATCGGCACTCCGCGGACCTCGGTGAAGGAGCCCGAGTTTAGAAACTCGGCCTTCGAGAGCTCGAGCTCTCCGGAAGGGCCGGTCAAGGTCATCTTGAAGTGGTCGTTGAACTCGGTGCCCTGCCAGGTCGGGAACTCGGCGGTGACGAAGTTGTAGAGCATCGCGAAGTTCGCCGTGCGCGCCATCGGGACTTGGATCGACTGGGAGATATGGCCCTGGGTGCGCTGGTCCCAATAGCCGTTGTGGACCACCGCGAAGACCCCGTCGGCGGTCAGGCCCGGGTCGGCGCGGATCGGGCCGTACTCGGTGGAGACGTAGGCGCCGTCCGCCTCCCAGCCGCTCAAGCCCTGGATGAACTCGTTGTTGGCGATCAGCTCGCTGGCCGTCACCGGCGGGGCGTTGTTGTTGCCGTTGTTCCCGTTGCCTTGCCCGCTGTCGGTATGGCCGTCGTCGTTGTGGTCGTTGCCGTCGTGGTCGCTGTTGCCGTTGCCGCCGCCGTTGTTGCCATTCCCATCATTGCCGGAGTTGCCGTTCCCATTGCCGTTCGAGTACAGGGTGGCCACCCCCGCCGGCATCGCCAACCCGGCGGCGTGGCGATCCGGCTTTTCCACCAGCCATAACGGCGCCCCGCGCCGCGCGCGTTCCGAGTAGACCACGTCGCCCAAGGCCACGCGGGCCTCTAAAGAAACCGGCTTGGCGACCGGCGGCTTGGCTGAAGCCGGGCCGGCGAACAGGGCGATAGCGAGCAGGAACGGCGAGGCGGGCATCCCTATGAATTTAGCCGGAAAGCTCTGAAAGTCAACCCAAAGATTCCGCGAATCTATGGGGCCTAGAACGACCAGCCCCAGCCGAAGGCGAGGGTGGCGTCGGGCGTGTTCTTGGTCATGCCGAAGATGGCGTCGGTGCCGAGCCGGCTGCGCTTGCCCACCCGCATGTCGAGACCCCAGCCGAACCGGATCAGCGACCCCGAGCTGCCCGCCACGACCCGGCCGCCGACCTTGGTGTTGGCCACCTGGTCGCCGGTGACGTGCAGGGTGGTCTGCACCCGCGGGTTGAGTGCGACGACCGTGCCGAAGCGGTAGCGGACCGAGCGCCCCGGGGCCACCCAGGCCGTCCCCCCGCGGCGGGCGAAGATGTGCTGGTAGCCGAGGTGGAAGAACAACACTAGGGGATCCATGACCAGCATCGCGGTCTGGCCGACGGCGGCCTGGAAATGTCCGCCGCCGGTGTTCACGCGGTGGCGGTACGGGCTCTTGCCGGTGGGGAGGCTGGTGTCGAGGTTGTAGAGGATCTTCCAGTCCTCGCCCGAGAAGCCCTCGAGGCTGGTCTGCAGGAAGGTGTCGCCGACCCCGGTGGTCTGGTTCTTGACGATGTTAAAGCCCACCACGTCCTCGCGCTCGGCGTAGCTTACCGGCGCCTCGACGTAGAATTCGAGCCGGCGAAGGGGCGCGTAGCGCAAGTGCGGGATTCCGTCGAGGCGCAGGTTGTCGAGCAGGCCGTCGTTGTTGGCCGAGAACTGCATGCGCAGGCCCAGCTCTCCGCGCCCGCGCTCGAGCAGGGTCGCGCGCTTGGGGATGTACCATTCCTGCGCCGCGGCGGGGGCCGCCAGGAGGGCGCAGGCCAGCCATACCACCCTCACGGCAAGGAGCCCATGCGGCCCTGCCGGCGCTGGAGCGTCCGCTCGAGCTCGGGCGGCGCCGGGGCCTCTCCCGGCGGCCGGGTCTCGGCGTCGTGGCGCTTGAGGTATACCGGCTTGTCGTCGCCCTCCTTCCAGGCGTAGAACGGACGCTTCGAGATGGTCAGGAAGACCCGGTCGCCGGCGTCCCATGCGTCGAAGAGCTTGCCGGCCGGCAGCCAGAAATTCCCGTAGCCGGGGTCGGCCACCTTGACCCAGCCGTCGCGCAGTTCGTCGAGCAGGACGAAGTGCGGGATCTCGCCGTAGAGCCGCATGCGCGCGATCCCCGGCCCCAGGGCGCGCAAGACCTCGGGGAAGGACTTGCGGTCGGGGACCTGGGTCGACACGACCTTGAAGCCGGCGCCGCGCGCCCCGGCCTCGAGGTCGGCCAAGCTCAGCGCGCGCAGGCGCGGGCGGCCCTGAGGTCCGGCCTCCATCGGCAGCTTGCCGCCGAAGATGCCGTCTAAGACCTCCGCCTCGGTGGCGGTCTTCCCGAAGCGCCCCATCAAGGTGGCCAGCGCCGCCGCGCCGCAGGAGTACTCGTGGGTCTGCAGGACAGTGCCCTTCGAACGCAGCTCGACGAGGCTGCGCGGGGAGCGGGTCGGGGAGTGGGCGCAGGCCGCCAGGGCCGCCGCGAGGAGTGCCGCGCGCATTTGTGGTGGGATGAGCTTCGGTCCTATACTACTACAATGGACGCCGGAGCGACGCCGGACCCACGCCAGCCCCAGCGCGTCAGGGCGATCGCCGTCTCGCTGGGGGCTGGGCTCGTCATCCTCGGCCTCAAGATGGCGGCCTGGCGTCTGACCGGCTCGGCCGCCCTCGAATCGGACGCCCTCGAGAGCATCGTCAACGTGCTGGCCGCCGCCTTCGGCCTGGGCGCGGTCGTCTTCGCCGGCCGGCCGGCCGACCGCAACCACCCCTACGGCCACGGCAAGATGGAGTACTTCGCCGCGGCTTTCGAGGGCGGGCTGGTCTCCCTGGCGGCCGTCCTCATCGTCGTCGAGGCGGCCCGCGCGTTCATGCGCGGGGCCGCGCCGCACGACCTGGGCCTCGGCATGGCCGTGAACCTCGGCGCCGGCGCGCTCAACGGCCTGCTCGGCTGGTATCTCATCAGCCGCGGCCGCGCGCTGGGCTCGAAGACGCTGGAGGCCGACGGCTTCCACGTGCTCTCGGACTTCGCCACGACCGGCGGCATCCTGGCCGGCCTCCTCCTCGTCAAGGCCACCGGCCTCTGGTGGCTCGACCCGCTGACGGCGGCGCTCGTCGGGGTCTGGCTGGCCCGGACCGGCATCACCCTGGTCCGAGAGTCGGCCGCCGCCCTGCTCGACGAGGAAGACGAGCCCATGATCGGCCGGCTGGTGGCCGCCATCGGCCGCCTGCTCGAGCCCGGGTTGGCGCACGGCGTCATCACGGTGCACGGCCTGCGCGCGATCCGCGCCGGGCGGACCACCCACGTCGACATCCATATGGTCGTGCCGGAATATCGCGAGCTGGCTCTGGCCCACGACCAGGCCGAGGGCTTCGAGAAGGCCCTGATCGCGGCCGCCGGCATCGAGGGCGAGGTGCACGCCCACCTCGACCCATGCCGGCGGAAATACTGCGCGCGCTGCTCCGACCCGGCCTGCCCGATCCGCCAGGAGCCCTTCCAAGGCGTCTGCCCGATCAACGTCGAGGATGCGACGCAGGTCGAACCGACGACCTGATCAGACGGCGGGGGACGGGTACTGCTCGAGCACGGCCTTCCAGGCCGCGCCGACGTCCCCGCGGGTAGGCAGGGCTTCGTTGAAGATGCCCATGAAGACGTCGAGCGCGGCGCGGCCGTCCTGACGCTGGCCGCTTAGGGCCTGGAGCCGCTTCTCGCCCTCGCGCAGGAGGGTGTCGAGGTCGGTCCCCTCCACCGAGAGCTCCTCGGCGAATCCCGGCTCGGTGCCGGTGCTCTCGAAGACCAGGACGATGACCTTCTTGGCCGAGAGGCGGCGCATGTAGTCCCAGACCACGGAGTCGCCCAGGTCGACGACACGGTGCACGAAATAAGGCTGGTCGGGGACGTCGTAGAGCCTCAGCCACCAGCCCAGGAGCACACCCTGGGGCAAAACGAAGAGCTGGAAGCGGATCCGGTACTGGACGCGCTTAAAGCGCGCCGGGTGCGGCACGAGGATGCGCCACGCGGGCTTCTCGTCGTAGTAGAACAGCTCGATGGTAGGGCCGCCCATGGCTTTGGGAGTATACCTGCGCGGGAGCGGACGCGCTAGGTCACGGGCGGCAGGAGCGTCGCGGACTCCGTCTCGTTGACGCCCATCATGCGCAGGAAGGCCTCGCCGAGTTCGGGGTCGGCGCGGCGCCGGTTGATGTCGCGCCCCACCTCGGCCAAGGCGGCCTCGGGCGTCCAGGCCTCCTGGTACGGGTGCCAGCTCGTCAGCGTGTCGTAGGTCTCGGCGATTTTTATGATGCGGGCCAGCACGCTGATCTCCTTGCCCTTGAGCTTCTTGGGATAGCCCGAGCCGTCGAAACTCTCGTGGTGCTGATTGATGCCGGCCAGGACCTCGGCGCTCACCGGCACCTTGATATCCTTGAGAACGGCCTCGGCGGCCGTGACGTGGTCGAGGACGAGGAGCCGGTCGGAGGCCGGCAGGTCGGAGAGCAGGCCGTCGTAGGTCAGCAGGTGCTCGGGGACCGAGCGCTTGCCGACGTCGTGGAGGTAGCCGGCGAGGAATGCCTGGCGGACCACCGCCTCGTCGAGCCCGACATACTCGGCCAGCGCGGCGCTCAGGGCCGCCGTGGACTTGGCGTGCCCGAGGCTGCCCTCGGCGGCCTCGATGCAGAGCACCCACTCCTCGGGGACCGTCACCTCCTTCGAGAGCCGCTGGAAGACGTCGACCACGCGTTTGGGCAGCCGCCGGCCGTAGCAGATCGTCTCCTTGAGGCCGAGCAGCTCATGGACCTCGACGCGCTGCTTCTTGCCCTTGATCGTGAGGAAGGCGCGCTCCTCGCCGGTCATGATGGTGGCCGCCAGCGCATGCTGGGCCGGGCCGCTGTCCTTGTCGAGATCGAGAGCCTGTTTATGGAACGTGAGCGCCTGGTCCATGTCGCCGAGCTCGGAGCAAAGGTTCGCGGCCTCCGAGCACATCTTGCCGGTCGGCGCCTGGGCCAGGGCTTCCTTCAGAAAAGCCAGTTTGGCCTCGATGTCGCGGGTCTCCTCGGGAGTCAAGCCGCTGCGCACGCGGCGGGTCAGAAACCAGCGGTGCACCGCCTTGTAGACCTCGTCGTCGATCCAGATGCCGCCCGGGGGGCAGAGCTGCTGGAGGCGCGAGGCGAGGTTGACCTTATCGCCGATGGCGGTGTAGTTCTTGCGCGTGCCCGAGCCGATGAGGCCGACGAGCAAGGTGCCGCTGGTGATGCCGATGCGCATCTTCCAGGGGAACTCCCAACTCGCCATGCGCTCCTGCATGCGCAGGGCCGCCAGGGCCGCCATCAGGGCGTGGCTGCGGCACGGGAACGGCGCGCCGAACTCGGCCATGAGCGCGTCGCCCATGTACTTGTCGAGGTGGCCGCGGAAGCGCTTGAGGACGGGCTCCATGGCCGAGAAGAGGATGTCGACCTCCTCGATGACGGCCTCCGGCGGCCGCGACTCGGAAGCGGTGGTATAGGCCACGAGGTCGGCGAACAGGACCGTGGCCTTGCGCTTCTCGTTGTTGATCTTGCCGTCGATGATGAGCTTGGCGACGAAGGGGTCCATCGAGGTGTGCAGGACAGCCTCGATGCGCTGTTTCTCGCTTTCGAGGGCCCGGGCCCGCTCGATGAGGGAGGCCGTGGCGTCGGCGGGAGGCGGCGTCACGGGAGCCGGAGCCGGGACGGGCACCGCGGCGACGACGGGGACGGAAGGCTCGGCGGACGTCTCGCCCCGGCGCCGCGCCAGCGACCCGGCCAAGAGGCCCGCCAGGGTCAGCCCGGCGGCAGCGAACGCCGCGCCGGCATCGTGTCCGAACAGGGCCAGGAGGGCCGCCACCGCCAAGGGGCAGGCGGCAAGCGTCAAGGCCTCGATGAGGGGCATCCCCCGGAGGATAAGGGGAGAGCCCGGAAAAATCAACCCGCCTAGGGGTTGAGGCGCGAGAGCAGGCCGCGCATGGCGGCCTCGTTGATCGTCACCATCATGCTGCACTCCGAGTCGAGGCGCTCGGAATGAAGCTGGACGTTGGCCAGCAGCAGGATGTCGCGCCGACCGTCGTAGCCCTCCAGGGCGCTCGAGGCCAGGTCGGACTTGGAGCCCTCGTCGACCTCGGGGACGGTGAGGATGATCGAGACCCCGGCCCGGTCGGAGAGCACGGCAAGGACGTTCTGGGCCAGGATGTTGGAGACCTCGCCGATCGTCGAGCGCAAGAGGTCCTTGACCCCGGTCAGGCTGTCCTTGTACGGCCGGATCACGGCCTCGGCCACCGAGCGCGCGCTGGCCTCGGAGAACAGGATCACCATCTCGAGCGGCATCTCGCTCGTGGAGCGGAAGCGCACCGCCACGTGGTTCTGCGCGTTGTGGGCGAACCAGGAGAGGACCCGCACCGGGGACATCTCCTGGGTGCCCGAGAAGTTCACCCCCCACTCGGTCTCCGAGAGCCTGCCCAGCCGCTCGGTGCTCGATTGGACGCCGGCGTGGATGAGCGAGACCATCAGCTCGCGCTCCGCGGGGCCCAGGGTCACGGCTCGCCCCCGTCGACGCCGTCGATGAGGCGCCTCAGGCCGGCCAGGTCGAAGGGTTTGTGCACCACGGCCAAGGCCCCCGCGGCGCGGACGTCCTTCTCGAGGACGGCGGAGTTGTTCCCCGTGATGACGATGACCTTGGCGGCCGGGTCGATGGCGCGGAGCCTGGAGAGGACGGCAAGACCGTCCATGTCGGGCAGGGAGATGTCTAGCGTGACGAGGCCGGGCTTGGCCGCCGCGAAGGCCGCCACGGCCTCGGCGCCCGTCGCCGCCTCGGCCGCCACCTCATGGCCAAGCTTCGTCACGACGTGACGGAGCATCGCGCGGATGACCTCGTTGTCATCGACGATGAGGATGCGGAGGGCCATGGTCTGAGCCTACATTGTATCCGGCGCAGACGACGGCGGCAAACCGGCCCGGGCTAGCGTGGGCTAGCGTCGGCGGGTATAGCCCGTATAGGAGGTGTAGTCGGCCCGCTCCCCGCCGCGGGCGTCCTGAGCGCAATAATGTCCGGCGTTCACGACGCCGTTGGCATGGCGCGTCCGACAGAGAAGATTCTCGGCGTCGACTTGGCGGCACTCCACCGTCCGCGGCGACGAGACGGCGCGCGGGGTGCACACGAACGCGAAGGACGGGCCGCAGAGGTGATTGGCCGGCCGGCGGACGCAGTCCGTCCGGTAGATCTCCGAGACCTCATGCGCGTAGGTCAGCGACGCGTAGCGAACGTCCGCCTCGACGTCGTCAAAGTAGACGCGGCGCTCCCCGCCGAAAGGATTGGAGACGACCGTGATGGCAGACCCGCGCAGGCCGACCCCGGCCGACGGCCCGTGATGAACCCGGGCCCCGGTGTCGGCCCACGCGGCGCGCGTGCTATCCTACCCGCGTGGTGGACGCGAAAGGGCGGCTCCTGGCCTTGGCCCGCGACCGCAGGGTCTGGGCGACGCTGGCCGTCCTAGCCTTGATCCCCGCCGCCGTCTTCACCAACCGGTTCTACCAGCGCCGCAAGCTGGCCAACGTGCGCCTCGACCTCACGACCCTCATGAGCGTCGAGCGGGGCAAGCTCGAGAAGAAGTTCCAGGAGACCGGCGCCGTCACCCCGAAAGGCAACATCGACATCGCCTCGCTGGTCAGCGGACGCGTCACCGAGCTCTTCGTGCGCGAGGGCCAGACCGTCAAGGCCGGCCAGCCGCTGGCCGTGGTCCAGCCGGGCCGGACTGGCGCCGAGAAGTTCATGCCCTCGACCCTCAACGCCCCCGTGGGCGGGGTGCTCCTGCGCTGCATGCGCGACAACGGCGGCGGCGGGACCAACGTCACCCCCTTCGTGCTCCGCGAGGACTATCTGACCGGGCGCTTCGACAGCGCCAAGGACTTCACCTGCCTCATGACCATCGTCGACATGAAGAAGCTCGTCATCAAACTGCAGATCAACGAGGTCGACATCCTCAAGCTCTCGGAAGGCATGTCGGTGAACGTGACGGTCGACTCGCTGCCCGGCGTCGAGTTCCCGGGGACGGTGACCATGCTCTCGCGCCAGGCCGAGGAGTCGCGCGGCTACAATTCCGGGAAGGTGTTCCAGGCCGAGGTCTCGCTCGACAAGGTCGACGAGAAGCTGCGCATCGGGATGACCGCCCGGGTCCTCGCGGTCATGGAGAAGCGCGAGAAGGTCCTTAAGGTCTCCCTCGGCGCGGTCTTCGAGGAGGACGGCCGCACCTCGGCCTTCGTCCACCGCGAGGGCGACCGGCCCAAGCAGGTGGAGGTCAAGCTGGGCTTTAAGACCGCCACCGAGGCCGAGGTGCTCGAGGGCCTCAAAGAGGGCGACAAGGTCTTCCCCGAGAAGCCGGTCGACTTCGAGGCCCTGCCCAAGGCCGCGGCGCCTTCCGCCCCCGCCATCGCGCTCGCCGAGAAGTGAACCTCGACGAGGCGGTCCGCAGCGGCTTGACCGACATCGCCGCCCACAAGCTGCGCTCGGTCTTGAGCCTGGCCGCCATCGCCTTCGGGGCCGCCGCCGTCCTCTACACCTGCGCCATCGTCAGCGAGTCCTTCCAAAAGCAGAAGGCCGCCTTCGACCTCGTGGGCCCCGGGCCGATCCAGATCACCCACATCAGCTGGCGCAAGAAGGAGGACAAGAGCCTGCGCCTCTCGCCGGGCCTGACCTCGCGCGACGCCGACGCCATCCGCAAGGTGCTGCCCTGGCTGAACATGGTCTCGCCGACGATCAGCAGCTACGGCCGCTTCGAGTACGGCGGCCTCGAGGGCGGCATGAACGTCCGGGGCGTCGGGCCGGAATGGGCCAAGCGGAACTGGGTCTACACCCTGCGCGGCCGCTACTTCCGGGCCTCGGACTACGCCGAGGGGACCCGGGTCTGCGTGCTCGTCGAGCCGGGCGGCTGGGCCAAGGGCAAGCCGCCCGAGGAGCGCCGCTGGTCCTATTACACCAACGACGTCGAGACCCTGGTCACCCACCATGACCTCATCGGCAAGGACATCCTCATCTCGAAGCTCCCCTTCACGGTCATCGGCATCCTCAAAGAGCCGCCCAAGGACATGGACCCGCGCTGGTTCCAGACCAATGACCGCGCCCAGGTCGTCGTGCCGCTCAAGGCCTCCCAGCGCTACCTGCAGAACAGCTGGAACGACGACAAGCCCGACCCCGACCGCATCGAGCAGATCGACCTCGACACCGGTTCGCTCGGCACCGTCGAGCTCGCCAAGGAGCGCCTCAACGCCCTCTTCAAGGAGCTCCACCGGGGCGAGGAGGACTTCACGGTCGTCGACTTGAAGCAGGAGATCCAGAACAAGGTCAACGAGATGCGCGCCCAAGCCGTCACGATCATGTCGCTGGGGGTCATCGCCATCCTGGCCGGCGGGGTGGGGATCATGAACGTCACCTTGGCCACCATCTTCTCGCGCATCCGCGAGATCGGCGTGCGGCGCGCCGTGGGAGCGACCCGCTACGACGTGCTGTTCCAGTTCGTCACCGAGGCCATGCTGCTCGGGGTCTTCGGGGGCTTCGTGGGGATCGGCCTCGGCCTGGCCTGCCTGCTCTTCCTCGCCGAGGGCGGCCCCGACAAGCTGGCCGCCCTGGCCTGGTGGCACTTCCTCGCCACGATGGGCGTGGCGATGGGCACCTGCTTCCTGTTCTCCCTCTACCCCGCCTACCAGGCCTCGGCCTTCGACCCGGTCGAGGCCCTGCGCTACGAGTAGGGGCACCCGCCGTATGGCAGGGCCATTTCTATTTTTTGCGATAATCTGGTTCCAAAGGCGATGACTATCGAAGAACTTCAGCCGCTTCTATTGGCCAGGTCCGAAGATGAGCACTTGGAGTTCAAGGAAGCCAAGGGCGGTTATGATTTCGAGACTCTGGTCAACTATTGCGTCGCGCTGGCCAATGAGGGCGGCGGGCGTTTCGTGCTGGGCGTGACGAACGCCCCGCCGAGACGGGTTGTCGGCACCAAAGCGTTTGAGATTCCCGAGCGCACGGTCGGCGGCATCTTCGAGCGCATCCATCTTAAGGTTCGTTGGCATGAGGCGGCTCATCCTGAAGGACGGGTGTTGGTGTTCGATGTGCCGTCGCGCCCCCTAGGCCAGCCCGTGCACTACAATGGCCGTTACTTGATGCGAGCGGGCGAGGAACTGGTCCCGATGACTCCCGACCAGCTCAAAAAGATCATCGATGAAGGTCAGCCTGATTTCGTCGACCTGCTTGCCAAGGTCGGCTGTGGGGAGGCAGACGTCGTCACTCTCCTGGACGTTCAGAGCTATTTCGATCTGAAGAAGCGGCCCTTCCCGTCTACCCGTAAAGAAGCATTGGATGCTTTTATCCAGCGCGGTTTCCTGCGAGCCGAGGGGAGCGGCTATGCCATCACTAATCTTGGCGCCTTGCTTTTCGCCAAACGCCTCCCCGATTTTGGCGACCTGGAGCGGAAGGGCGTTCGTGTGATCGTCTACGAGGGCCCGTCTAAGGCGAAAGTCAAGGACGGCAAGGATATCACCGGCCAGAAAGGATACGCTGCCAGCTTTGAGACCCTAATCGCCTATATCAACGATCATCTGCCGGCGAGCGAGGCGATCTCGACGGCGCTTCGGACGACGACGCGAGCCTATCCCGAGAAGGCTATCCGTGAGCTCATTGCGAACGCCATCGTCCATCAGGATCTCACCGAGAAAGGCACGGGAGTGACCGTCGAGATCTTTGAAGACCGCATTGAGGTCACCAATCCCGGGCTTCCCATTTTGCCTCCAGACCGACTTATAGATGAGAACCAATCTCGCAATGAGCGCTTCGCCTATGCGCTTCGCCAGTTGGGCATCTGCGAAGAGCGGGGACACGGCATGGACGAGATCGTGTCCAGCATCGAGGTCTTTCAGTTGCCGCCCTATGTCCTTCGCTTAGGGAGCCGGCACACGACGTTTGTGCTCTCGAAGTACAAGCCGCTCAAGGCTTTGACCCCGGAGGAGCGTGTTCTTGCGGTCTATCAACATAGCGTCCTCCGGTATGTGACTAACGGCATCACGAATAATGAGTCGATCCGAGAGCGTTTTAAAATTGAGAAACAAAATGCCGCGACTGCGTCGAGGTTGTTGAAGGAGGCTGTTGCGGCTAAAAAAATCAAGCCTGTCGATTCGGAGGCTGCCAACAAGCTCATGAGATACGTCCCTTATTGGGCATAACCTGGTTCGATTCTCTTTGATGGATATGGGTGGTAATGAGGGGATAATGGGAGACCGGGAGATTTTAAATAAAATTAAGCAGTGAAAATATAGAGATATTTCTATCTTTAAAAAACAGTTTCTTTGACGGGTGTTTGATTCGAAGAGACTGGGGCAACTGGAGAGTAGGGCGTCCATTGCCGGTCAATCATCCTGGATGACCGTGTCGAAGCGCGCCTCGGGGCGGGTCTTGCCGACCGCCTCCTCGGCCCAGCCTAGCCATCGGATGAGCTCTTCGTGGCCGCCGTGCCGCTCCAGACATGAGCGCAGGCCCCCGAGGGCGCTCAGAGCCTCCTCCTTCGAGTATCGGCCCCCGGGGACGAGCTTGACCTCGTAGGGCGCCAGCGCCGCGGCCGGGGACATGAAGAAATCCAGCCAGGCCGGCTCCGGCCCGGCGAGCACGCCGCAGGCGTCCTCTATGTCCGCGTAGGTCGTGTCGATCAGGATGGCCGCCGCGCCGCCCTCGGCTCCCGCCACGCGGAGCTGGAACTCCCACCTCAACGGGCGATCCCGTGCACGATGATGCCGAGCGCCTGGAGGCGCGCGGCGGCCTGCGGGGTGATGCCGTCCACGAAGAAGTAATGATACTCCCGCACCTCGGGGCCGAACAAGCGGCTGACCAGGAGGTTCTCGCGCGCCTGGGTGAACAGGGACTTGCCCTTGGCGCCGTCGAGCAGGCCTTCGAGGGTCGTGACGGAGTCGAGGTTCTTGACCTCGCCCCAGGCGCGGCCGTCCTTGAACACGACGTCGGCGACCTCTTTCTGGAGCGTCAGCGAGTCCAGGATGTCGGCGGGGATCGCTTCGACGTCGGCGATGACGGCGCCCGGCTCCCGGGCCGCCAGGCGCTCGCGGGCCAGCGCGAGGAGGGCCTCCTGCGCGGCGGGGTCGGCCGCGCGGACCCAATCGCGGGCCGCGCCCAGCAGCTCCTTCTTGCCGACGCCATCGGCGAGGAGTCTCTCCCGGATGGTCCCGCCGCGTTCGACGAAGCCCGAAACGCGCAGGCTGACGTCCAGCTCGGCGGCTTCACCTAGGACTCCTCTGATGGTATTCGCGGGGTCCGTGGCGACTTTCTTGCGGAGCTTGGCTTCCTCTTTAGCGCTCACCCCGTACTTCTCGGCCGCCTTGACGAACGTCTTGCGCAGGACCTCGGGCACGGTCGGATCGGCGGCCAGGGCCGCGACGTCGGCGGCCGTGCGGCGCCGCAAGGCGATGGCCTTATCGAACAGGATATCGGCGTCTTTGGGCGGCGCGGCCGCCAATTCATCGTAGGCGCGCCGCATGCTGACGTTGATGGCCTCGAGCTTCGCCGCGAACGGGGCGAGGCCCGGGTCGGCGGCAAGCGCCGAGTCCGGCGAGAGAATCTCCGCGAGCACCGCGGTCCGGCGCGCCGACGGCGGGACGGTCTCCCGGACCGCCCGGCCCTGGGTCGTGACCGGTCCGCCGGACGCCGGTTTTTCGAGAAAGGGCTTCACCATCCCATCGAAGAGGCCGCTCTGCCGCGCCAGGGCCGCGGCGTGCTCCGAGGTCTTCGGGGTCTTGAAGCTCATCGCGCCGGTGTCGATGAGCACGAATACCCGGCCGCGGACCGGGTCGTCGTAGACCATCATGTTGTCGGACTTGAGATCGAAGGCGAAGTAGCCCTCGCCGTTGAGGGCGCGCAGGCCCTCGCGCATGGTCTTGGCCTCCGCCGGCGTGAGTCGCCCGCCGCTTTCGAAATACGCCTTGAGGGTCTGGCCGGGCACGGCGTTGGTGACGACCATGCGGCCGTTTTCGACCACCTCGCCGGGGGCTCCGCTGGCGGCCTTGAGCGCGCGCAGTTCCCCGGGCGTGAACGTCGGATGCGCCGGCCGCGGGACCTCGAAATTCGCCATGGGGCGGCGGTCATAGGCGCGCGAAACCGAGTCCACCCGTTCCGGCTCGTCGAGAAACGCCTCCCAGGCTTTGGCGTTGAGGCGGCTCGGCCCGGTGCGGGAGACCTTGACGGCCAGCGGCGGCTCGCCGGGCCGCTGGAAGCGGAGCACGACGCCGGCCTCGCCGCTGCCCAGCACCGTGATCGGGAGCTCGGGGACGGCTTGGCCGCCGAGGCCGACCGCGCGCAGGAAGCGGTCGAACAGGGGCGCGGGCGGCGCCGGCGGAGCGGATGCCTGGGGGCTGGGCCGCTTGGCGGCCGGCAGGGCCTCGAGCAGGCCGCGGTAGGCGGCCGGGTCTTTCGCGCGCAGCCCCTCCAGGTAGCGCGCGCCGACATCGGCTGGGGCCGCCTCGAACAGGGCCAGGCGCTGGCCCGTGGCGAAGCCGTAGCGGCTGTCGGGGTCCGCAGGCGGTTTCACGCCCCGGTCCTTGATCGCCGTTGCCGGGTCTATGAGCGTGAGCCGGCCCTCTGGAGTGCGATAGGCCTGGAAATCCCCGACCTCCTTGATCCCGGCGCCGCGCAGCCGGCCGATGATCGCCTCGAGGTCGGCGAAGGTGGCGTCCTTGACGGGAGTGCCGCTGAAGTCGCCGCGGGCGATGTCCATGACGACGTTGAGGCGTCCCGCCCCGTCGGTCCAAATACCGTGGAACTTGGGCCCCACGCCGAGGTCCGAGAAGAGAGCCGCCGAGTTGGCTTCCTCGAGTATCCATCCGGCCGTACGCGCCTCGGAGACCGGAGGAGAGGCGAGGATCGCCTTGACCGCGACGGCGCGGCCGTCCTTGAGCTTGGCCAAGCGGACCAGGCCTGAGCTGCCGCTGTGCTCCTCGCTGGCGAATACGACGTTCGAGACCTCGACGACGTCGGCCTTGGGCACCTCCGCGAGGCTGGACAGCTCGGCCCGGGGAGCCAGCGGCTCCCTGAGCTCGCTGCCGTAGCCGAGCATGTCGGGAGGGATCTCGATGGTGCGCAAGGCCCGCAGCGGCCCCTCGACATGGTCGATGGCGCCGGGGACTCCGGGGAAGTCCTTCTTGGGCGTCTCTTTGGAGAGCTCCTGCAGCTTGCCGAACGCCGAAGCCCGGCCGACGCCTTCCCCGCCCTTCGGCGGGGCGGCAAAGAAGTCGATGAGGGGCTTGAGCCTCACCGTCTGGCGGAGCCACACGCCCCATTCACCCACCGGCGACCGGACGAGGCCAGCGAGGGCCCGACCCGTGGCCGCGCTCCCCGGAAGCGCATTGAAGTCGACGAGACCTCCGAAGTCGATGAGCACAGGACGCAGGCCGCCCTTTGGGGTCTGGATCAGGCCCACGTTCGAGATATCCAGGTCCAGCCAGGCCACGCCCTTCTCGAATAGGGCCGCCTGCACCTCGCGGACGTGCGCCGTCGTGACCCCTTCGGTCTCCACCTTCATCGTCAAGAGGACGCGCCCGTCCCGGAAAAGGTAGGGAGTGACGGGGAGGTCCAGCCTCTTCAGGGCCACGCCGTTGACTACCTCGACCGTCGAGCCCAAACGGGCGGCGATCGCCTCTACCCGCGCCCGGTCCGCTTCCCATACCGCGTTCAAGGCCGGGGAATCCGGGAACGCCTTGCCCACCTTGACGACGACATCCGGGGCGATCTTCGAGACGGAGACGTCCGCGAACGCCCCCGAGCGGAGCGGGGTCACGTCGGCGACGACCTTGTCCAGGTGAGCCGACCCGGCGCCCTCGACCGAGGGTTCCGCGGCGAGCTTGCGTCCGGCCGCCGACTCGCTCCTGAGGCGGCGAAGATCGTTCTCCACGAGCTCGAGCCGAGACCCGGCCTCCTCCAGTCCGCGCTCCACGGCCGCCAGGCCTCTCCCTCCGCTCAGGGTCTCGGGGTTGGTCTCATTGAGGAGCTCCTTGATGAGCGCCACGTCCCGGCGCGCCTGCGCGCCGTCGGCGCCGCGGCGCGCCGCGGCCTTCTCGCCAAGCCTCGCCTCGATCCCTTCGGCCTTCAGGGTCCCGGCGTCTATCTCCCGGTACAGCTCCCCAAGCGTCTTGGCGGCCCACCGCAGGTCCTCGAGCAGCGGCTGGAGCTTCTTGCGGGTCTCGAGGGGACCGAGCTGGTTCTCCGGGTAAGCCTCCAAGATCCGGCGGTAGTCGCCCCGGCGTTCCGCGGCCCGCCGCGCGGCCACGCCGCGCCCGTAGGCGGTCTCCACCGCCGGGTCGGACCGCCAGCCCCAGCGGTCATAGACGTAATTCTCGATCCGATGGGCGACGATCTCGTAGGACTTCGGGAAGGCGCGGTGAATGAGCTCGTGAAGGAGCGCGCCGCGCAGGAGCTCGGGCGGCGCGTCCGCAAACGACCTATTGATCGTGATGCGGCCCGTCTTCGGATCGAAGCCGGCCGCCATCTCGGGCGCAAGCTCGCCGATCTCGATGTCTCCGGATTCCAGGGCCTCGCGGATGCGCCCGAGCGCCTGCTCCTTGGTCAACCCGCGCTCGGCCGCGACGCCCTCGCGGGCAAGGAGATTGGCCAGATGCTTCGCGGTCCAGTCCCCCTCGGGCGCCGCAAGGAAGTCCTTCAACGAGTCGACGACCTGCTTGGAGGTGGTCCGGGCCGGAGGGGCGCGGCCGGCCACTTCTGCGGCCGGCCCGGGCAGCAGTCCGCTCCCGGCCCGCGGCGCGCTCGGCGCCGCGGCCTTCCCCGCCGGGAACAGCCAGGCCGCCAGCCTCGAGAACAGGCTCCCGCCTTCGCCTCGTGGGGCGGGCGGCGGCGCGCCCTCCAGCGATCCCACGTCAAGCAGGGATAGCAGCGTGCCCTGCGCCTCGCGAACCGCCTTATACGAAGCCTCCCCCGCGGCCCTCTTCGGTCCGGGGGGCAACGACTCCCAAATGTCGGGATGGGCTCCCTTAGTCAGTCTCCGACGATATGCGCGATCGACCAGTTCGCGCACCTCTGCGACCGGCTTGCCCTGAATCTCCGCGGGCTTAATACCCAGGGATTCCAGCGCGCGCTCCGCCTTAACGGACAGCGCGGGTTCGGCAGAGCCTTCCATGCGGCCCCAAGCCCACCCCGCGAAGAGTCCAAGGACCCCCACGGATCCTTCGAACGCGCGGTCGAAATGCTGCCACCGAAACTCGGGATCGCTCTCGGTGCGCAGGTCGCCCAACGCGTCGACGGTATTGATGAGCATCGGCCCCACGAACACGACCGTTTCAGCCGCGCTGAGGATTTGCGCCGCCGCCGTCAGATTGCGCGCAGCTAGCGCCACGCGCACCGGACCTGAGACGATGAGGCCGAAACCTGCGCTCACAATGAACATCTCGCCGCCGACGTAAACTCCGCCCATCGCATAGTTCCGGACGAAGCCGCCGTGATCGCCACGCTCGTAGGCTTCCCGCCCGCTTTCCATGTATAGGCGCGCCCGATTCCCCTGCCCGAGGACCTGCGCGGCTGTAACGGCAAGGTCGGCATCTTCGGCGAAACGGTCAGCCAAGAAGTAGAACCGCCCCGTGCGTTTGCGCTCGCGGCGCTCGAACTCCGCTTCCATCGTCGCCCGATAGGCCTGCCTCTGCCGCGGGGAGAGCGCCGCCAGCACCTTTCTCTGGACGTCCACGTCCCGCTCACGACCTTCCAAACCATTTCCGTAATAATCAGCCCATTGCATGAAGCGGCCCTGACCCATCGTGTGGATGCCATCGGAGGCGTAGATCAACTCGGTATCCTCATAGCCCATCGCGCCCGCGCCCCTGCCGATTCCCAGCTTGCCGAGTCCGACGACCCCATAGAGAATCGTCTGAAAAGGGGAAAAGACGACATCCACTCCTTGACCGATGGCGCCAAGGACCGGATCCGGGACCTCCACAGAGCTCGGCAGCCCCATTTCGGTCGTGCGCCATACTCCTGCGCCCATGGAGGAGAATTTTTCTCCAAGCCGGGTCCGCAAGCGCCCCTCAGAGCCGTGGCGTTCATCAAGGACGAGACGCTCGACCGTGACGGAGCCACCGGACCCGGCGCGGCGAAAGGCGTGCACCTCGAGCTTGCCGGATTCTCGGGCGCTCACGACGTCGAACCCATCCTTCTTGGCCTCGACGTAGAGCTGTAGCGCGTTGATCTTGGCGGGAAACCCGTAGCGCTCGACCGTTTCGAGCACTAGCAACTGCAAACGCTGCTTCGCGTCTGCGTCGCGGACCAGGTTGAAGCCCCCCACCTGCCAACTGAACCGAGTGCCCTCCTCGTCGGTCCAACTCTCTCCGCGGAAGGCCCGCTCCACCTCGGGAGCAACTCCGGAATCCCCGGCGAACGAGGCATAGGCGTCGAAAAAGCCCTCGAAGGCCCGACGGTCGGCGCTTGAGAGCAGCTCCGCCGGAAGGCCCGCGAGATCGAGGCTGCCCGCGCGCAGACCGGCCACGGCCTCGGGAAAGAAGATGACCTTCTTACCCTCGCCCTCGAGCTTGAGTCCCTTGAGCCTCTCGCGGATCACGCCGAGTCCCCCTTGGAGGACCTCGTAGCGAAAGATGGTCGTCAGCCCCAACCCATCCTCACGCTCGAGCCAAGCCAGGGGGAGCATCGTCCCATTCGCGTCTTTCCGGAAGATTCGCACACGACCGTCCTCGAACAGCACGGTCGCGCCCCGGGGGGCGATCGTTTCTGTACCGTGGAAGCGGATGACGGTTTCGCCGGATTCCGAATCCGGCGCGGACCAACTCACCGTCTCGCGCGCCAGCCGCGGCGATATCGATGGAACGCCGGGGAGATCGCGCCAGGAAGGCGGCGCCGGAACCATTTCGACCAGCGAGAACCCCCCCTCGGAGTCCATGCGCGCCACCGTGCCGTCAGCCTGGCGACGCACGCCAGCGCCGGAGCTCAGGTCCGTGGCCAGCCGGTCGCCATCGGGGGCCAGCGCCGCGAGAAATCCATCCTCAGTGACGAACTGCCAGGCGCCGTTCTCCTTCTGGTGCGCATAGCCGACGTGTTTGCGCCCGCGCGCGTCGATGAAGACCGTCTTCCTGTGCCACAGGACTTCCCCGGCCGCCTCGAGCGCGGCGAACGCTCGCTCCATCTCCTCGTCCCAAGATTCCGTCGCAAGGAGCGGTATCGGGAGGCCCATCTCCGCCGCGCTGGCTCGCAGCGCCCGCCCCGCGATCTCCAGCAGCCCGGCTCCGGGGGTTTCCTCCAGCTCGGCCGCCACGCCGGCTGCCAGAGAAGCCAGCGTATCGGGCTCGATCCGTCCCAAGGCCTTCATCGCCGCGGCGCGCACCACGGCGGCCGACGCTTCCGGCGTCTCGCCTGAGCGCGGGGCCGAGACGATGAACAAGCCGGCGGCGGCGCGCTTCAAGTCTGGAACGAACTCTCGCGCCGCTGGGCCCAGAGCCGCGATACGCGCGGCGGCCCCAGGAAATGCGTACGGGTCGACCAGCCCGATCCCTGGACCATCCGCCACGAACAGCCTAAGGCTAGGATCCTCCGGCCTCGGGCCGGCGGCCTTTTCCTGCGGCCCATAGACGACCGCCTGGGGAATCGGCGGCGGCGCAGCCAATTCAGCCCGAATCTTCTCGATCGCAGCAGAGACGTCGTCGATGGTTTCCTGACGGCGGATGACGCCTGGCGTGGCCTTGATCTCTGCGCGCTGCTTATCCAACACCAAAATCGACTCAGGACCGGCCCGCCAGCCGAGCTTGCCCAACACCGCAGCGAGGAGCGTGGATTCCGCTTCCACCTTCAAGAGCGCAGCCGCGGCTGACTCCAGCCGCCATCCGGGGAAACGCTCAGCGAGGCGGCCGATAGCGTTGATCGCCGATTCTCGGACGGTATAGCCGACGCGGGGCCGCGGCCGCAAGACAGCCGCCACCAGCGCGGTCTCTAGAGCATCATCCGGCGCGGCGTGTTCAGCAAGAGCGTCCAGCGCAGCCATGCGGACCAACTCATCGTCGCTCTTGAGCCTTAGGATCAGAGCTGCGGTGGCGCCGGCGGATTCCGGCAGACGAGGCTGGCCGAAAGCCCGTCGGATCTCGCTCTCGCTAAGCGCGGGGATCTTCGCGATGAGCAGGTCCATGGCCTCGCGCTGAAGGTCCCCCTCGGACGCGGCGGCGATCTGGGACAGACTCGGCGCACCCTCGCCGGCCAGGTGCGTGCGCACCGCCCCCGGGTCGAGCGGCGCCAACGCGACCAAGTAGGACGAGCGCTGCGCCCCGGAGGTCCGGTCGACCTCCTCGCCCAGGAGCTTGACTACGTCCAGGTCCGGATTCTTCGCCGCGAAGACCAAGAATGCCGTGGCGCGCTCCCGGTCCCCCGGCGTGTCCCCGCCGCGGAACTTTTCGAACGCCGCGAGCAGAGCCTTACCCGCCGCTCGCCCGCCGATGAGCTCGAGAGCCTTGGTCGATGACTTCCAGAGTCCCTCTTCGCCCTGGAGTACGATCTGCGCGAGAACCGGGACGAGGGTCTCCTCGATCTCCACCCGGCGGGTATGAGAATCGCCGACCCCCAAGCCCCCCAGAGCCGCCCGGCGCAGACTCATCGGAAGACTGCGGTCCGCGACGATCCCCGCGACGATCCGCAGTCCCTCGGAGCCAGAGTGGGCCAGAAGCGAGAGTTGGCGGTCCGGAACGTCCCGCTCGCGCCAACCGGCGTTAAGGGCTTCGAAGGCGCGCGGCCCCATCGCCCGCAAGACCTCCCGCGCGGCCTCCGCCGTTTCAGCGCTACGATACAGCGCCGGCACGAGGGCGCCAGCGGCATCGGTCCGCTCAACGGCGAACGCCGCTAGGAGGGCCACGACCTGGGTTTCCTCGGGGGCCCGAGCGAGGTTCTCGCCCCGCCACGCCTCAGCTAGAGTCCTTATGGCCTTGCCCGCGTCGGCGTCGAGGAGAAGCGCGCCCAGGGCGCGGCGGGAGAGCGCACGGACCTCCCGGTAGCGGGAGTCGCGCATGGCCTGGAAGAGCGCCGCTTCCGGGCTACCACCCTCGAGAAGGCCTTCCGTCAGGGCCACAACCCGCGCTCGCATGGAGTCGCTCAAGGCACTCTGCCAGCCTAGAGTCCCCGCGTCGGCATCCTTGGTCAACGCGAAGACCAGCCCTGGCAACGCTGCGCGCGGCAACTCCATGGACTCAAGGACCTCCAGAGCCGACGCTGCCGCCGCGCCGTCAGGGTCGAGCAGGACGGCCGTTAACGCCCCCGCAGCTTGTGGCTCGGTTGGAATCAACGCGATCAAGGCCGCCGCAGCGGCGCGCCTGACCTTCGGGTCAGTCTCCGGGGGAGCGGCGCCCGTCAACGGATGCCCCTTGGCAGCCGGCGACGACGCATAGCTGCGCAGCCGGGCGAAGGCCGCGCCTCCTCCGAGCTTGGCAAGGAGGCGGACGGCGTCCGGCCGATATTGGTCACGCCAGCGCCGGCCTGGGGACTTGTCTGGCGCCGACAGATCTTCCGCCAGACGGAGCGCCGCGGGGCCCGGCGCGTCCAATCGGCCCAGGGCTTCGCCCGCCCAGCGCAGCACATCGGCAAGCCCTGTCCCCTCGACGACCTTCCGCAACTCCGCTATGGCCGCGGCCTGGCGTTCCGGATACAGCCGCGCGAGGAGCTCCGCCGCGTCGATGCGCTGGCGGGCATCGAAAGAAGCGTCCTCATCGTACCCCCCGGCCAACTGCCGCTCGAGAGCGGCCGCCGGGACCTGCAAGGCCGCGCCGCGCCGGCTCATGAGCTGCATCACCCAAAGACCGTCTTGCTCGAACTGCCTCTGAGCTTCTTTGTCAAGGCGCTCGCCTTCGTCTGGTCCCTGGCCGAAGGGATTGCGCCCGGAGGCAGGGCCGGCCCGCTCGGCGGCCGCAGGTGCTGAGACGCTTCCGGAGACGACAGCGCTCAAGAACCGGCTGGCGTCGGGGTCCAAGGCGGCCACCGCCTCGAACGCCGCCTCGGAGAATTGCCGAGAGAGGCCGAATTCGCCGAACTTACGTTCCTCGCCGGCGATCCAGTCAGAACCGCTCTTCAGACGGGCATAGGACGCCGCCGGCCCCAGCAGGTCCGGCAGAGCGGCCCGCGCTGCGGGGCCGATTTTGGCCAGCGCGCGGGCCGCGTCCGCCTTTATCTCGTCGCCGCCGTCCTTGAACCGCTGGGTCAACAGCGCCCGCAGCGGAGGCACTAAGCCCGCCGCCTTCCGCGCGTCGAACGGGGCCATCCTGGCCAGCGCCGCGGCGGCACGGCGGCGCCCGATCGGCCCAGCTTCCAGGAGCTCCTGGGCCAGCCCCAAGCCCGGCGTCCCCATAGCCGCAAGGATCCGCATCGCCCCGGCGATGTCGCTGCCCCGGGCGCGCAAGAGAATCGCTTTGAGCTGAGGCAGGATCTCGCCCGCCCGCCTCGTGAGAACGGCGACGGCGGCGTCGTAGGCCGCCTTGTCCTTGGCGGGATCGAGCGCCGCCAGGGTCTCGAGAAGGTCCTTGGCCGAAGCGCCTTCGGCGGGAATTACCTGCGGCGCCGCGGCGTCGAGGCGCGCGGGCAATGGCGCCGCCGATAGCACGTGGCCGAGCGGGGAAGGCTCGACCGGGGCCGACGGTCCTCGCCCCAGAATCCGGCCGGCGATGTCGAACGCGGGTGGGTAGGCGGCCTGCCATGCCGCCGGGATCCTCTCGCTTGCGCCGCCGCCCAGGAGCGTGGCGGATCTCGGCGCCGTAAAATCCCTCTTCTTAAGGATCTGCTGCTCTGGGACCGGGAGCCCTTCAATGGAAAGCTCAATGTCGCTTCGAAAACCAGCCGGACCGGAAGCCCGCGGCAGATACGCTGGCCGGACCTCGGCAGCGCCCGACGCAGCGCCCAGATTCGGCACCCCCACGGCCGCCAACTGCTCCTCGCCGCCCCCACCCTCCCTGCCGTCGAAGAAGAGCCCGAGCCCGCCGGCCGGCGCCGCGCCGATACCGCCCCCACCCTCCGACTTGGCCGCGCCCGGCGCGGCCGCCACGCCGATGCGCTTGCCGGCCTCGCCCACCGTCTTGCCCGCCCCGGCCATGTTTTCCCGCAGCGCCGGAGCCTGGCGCTGTGCCGCCGGCCCTTGAGCCGGCTGGCCGGCCGGCGTCGCGGGCGAAGGCCCGGCGGCCAACGCGCCGGGGGCGTCCGTCGCCGGTCCCGCTGCGGCGGCCGGAGCTGGCGCGGCGACAGCCAACGGGTTTGGCGTGGCGGAAACGGAGGCCGCCGGAGTCTGGACCTCTGGCGGCGAGGCGGAGACCGGAGCGGCCTGCGCCGGAGACGGCGGAGTCGGATTGCGCAGCGCCTGGAACTGAGCCTCGGTGTAGTATTCATTAGTCACCGGATCCACCCAGCCGCGGCCATCGAAAATCCAGAGACTGGTGTCGGCCCCGGAGCCGGGCTGCGCGCGGAAGACATCCTCGGATACTATCGCCTGGTCATCGGCGGCCCCGGCGGGGACGGGACAAGCCAGCGCCAGCGAAAGCACGACGGCGCAGACGCGTCGGAAGACGCCCCGGGGCGCGGGACGGCTCGGCGATCCAGCTTCCGGCGGCAGCGGAGGGGTTCGCATGCCAACCCCAGGATAGGGGGCAAAGTTCGAGCGCGCAAGAGGCCCGCCCGGACCCCATATTAAGGAAGTCAGCACGTAGCTGCATCTGCGCCGCCGCATTTCATATCCTGACCCCATGAACTTCGCGCGCGGGTTCCTGCTCTCGGCGGCGTTGGCCTTCCCGGGGGCCGCTCTGGCTTCGGCTCCGGGCCACGTCCCGGACGAGCCGTTCCCGCGCGAGCTCTCCAGCTACACGGCCGCGGCCGGCGCCCCGACGTCGGCGGTCCTCCGGGCGCGGGCGAAGGCCGAGCCGCTCAACGTCGCGGCCACCGTCATCTTCGTGCTCGCCGTCCTCCATACGTTCCTGACGGCCCGCATCCGGCATTGGGCGCACCTGGTGGAAGAGCGCCACCACGCGGCCGTCAAGCTGCGCGCCCCGTCCCGCGACGCCAACGCCGACGGCCTCCCCGACGAGGTCAGCTTCGGCGGCCAGGTCCTCCATTTCTTCGGCGAGGTCGAGGCGGTGTTCGGGATTTGGGCGGTCGTGCTGGGGGCCGCCATCGCCTGGTTCAAGGGTCTCCCGACGGCCGTCTACTACATCGGCGAGAAGGTCGACTTCACGGAGCCCATATTCGTGGTCGTCATCATGACCCTGGCCTCGACCCGGCCGGTCCTGAAGCTGGCCGAGACCCTCCTTCGCGCCGCGGCCTCCATGGGGAAGGGCCGGCCCGTCGCCTGGTGGCTGGCCATCCTCACCCTGGCTCCGCTGATGGGCTCTCTCATCACCGAGCCCGCGGCGATGACCATCGGCGCCCTGCTCCTGGCCAAGCAGTTCTACGCGCTCAAGCCGAGCGCCCGGCTGCGCTACGCGACGCTGGGCCTCCTCTTCGTCAACGTCTCCATAGGCGGGACCTTGACCCACTTCGCCGCCCCCCCCGTGTTGATGGTCGCCGCGGCCTGGGGCTGGGATATGGCGTTCATGTTCACCGAGTTCGGCTTGCAGGCCGTCTTGGGCATCCTGCTCTCCAACGTCGCCTACCTCCTGGTCTTCCGCAAGGAGCTCATGAGCCTGCGCGCGCCGGCGCCCGCGCAGGAGAGCGGCGACGAGCCCGTGCCGCTCTGGGTGACGGCGGTCCACCTGTGCTTTTTGGGGTTCACCGTTTGGATGGCCCACTACCCGGCCCTCTTCATCGGCGGCTTCCTCTTCTTCCTGGCCTTCGTCCAAGCGACGGCCCACCACCAGAGTCCCGTCGAGCTCAAGAGCCCGCTGCTCGTGGGCTTCTTCCTCGCGGGGCTCGTCACGCACGGCGGCCTGCAAGCCTGGTGGATCGAGCCCGTCCTGGGGAGCCTGGGCGAGGTCCCGCTCTTCATCGGAGCCGCGGTATTGACCGCCTTCAACGACAACGCCCTCATCACCTACCTTGCGACCTTGGTCCCCGGCTTCACGGAGCCGCTCAAGTTCGCCGTGGTGGCGGGCGCGGTCACGGGCGGCGGCCTCACCGTCATCGCCAACGCCCCCAACCCCGCGGGCCAGTCCATCCTCGGCCGCCACTTCGAGGGGGGCGTCTCGCCGCTGTCCCTCCTCCTGGGGGCGCTCCCCGCGACGCTCATCGTCGCCTTCGCCTTCTTGGCGCTCTAGCGCGGCGCTCTCAGCAGGCTTTCGAGGTGCGGCTTCACGCGCTCGCTGTTGTAGTCGAGCGGGTCGAAGGCGCCGGCCGCGCGCGCCTCGGCGCTGAGGACGGCGAGCTCCCGGCCCGCCGTCGCGGTCGCGAAGTCGACAACCTTCACCGCGAAGGTCTTCGGATCGACGAGGATGTTGCCCCCGTGGAGGTCGCCGTGCATGACTCCGGCCCGGTCCATGATGGCGACGGCGTCATCGATCTGCCGCGCCACGCTTTCGCGGGCCTTCGGGCCGAAACCGGCCGGAGGGTCCGCCAAAAGGCCGTCGAGCGTCTTGTAGCCGGCGAGATTCTCCTCGAACAGATAGCCCGTGGCCTCGTCGTAGAAGGAACGCGGGAAGAGGTCCGCGTCGCGCCCCAGCTCCCGGGCCTGCCGGCGCAGTTCGCGCACGACTCCCGCGTCCCGCGCGTTGAGCCCGGCCTCGGCGAAGACGGGCTTTACGATCTTTACGACGGCACTCGCGCCCGGTTCCAGCCCCATGGCGGAGGCCGCTTCGCCGGGCAGCGTGGCCTCGAAGACCAGCCGCGTCGTCCCCTGCCCGACGGCCTTAGGGGCGCTCTGCCCGCCGAATACCCGGTCGGACAGCCTCACCTCCCCCGGCCCCAGGGCGTCCTCGAAAGCGTGCGTGCGGTAGCCGGCGCCGTAATCGGCGCCCAAGCGCGCGTGCAGGCCCTTGAGGGAATAGGCGGCCGGAAGCCAATGCCTCAGGTAGGTCCGCTTGGGCAGGATGAGGACCTCCGTCGGCCTTGCGACCACCACGTCGGCGTTGCGTCCGCCTCCGGAGATGACCGAGAGCTCCCCGAGCGGGACGCCGCGCGGGGCCGGGACTTCCCCGTATCCGTTGCTCCGCACGACCTTCAACGCCGCGTCCGCGAGCGGGATATAGACGTACTCGCCCGCCGCTCCGCGGGCCATGAGGGTCTCTCCGGCCCCCACCGCCGCGACCCGGGCGCCTTCCAGCGCGGCGCCGAAATCCCCGATCGCGTCGACGTCCACGCCTCCTCTTTCCGCGAGCGCCCGGATCTCCGCCGTCCGTTCGACCGTAGGCGTCAGGGGTCGGGAACGCGAGTCCGAACCGAAGCGCGCCGCCTCGAGCGCGCCGGCCCCCGCAAGCACGGGGGGGCTGCCGGGCGCGTCGGCGAAAGCGAACTTGTCAGGACGCGAGAGGTCCGCCAGGAGCCCGCGGTATTCGGCCGCCTTCGCCGCCTTCCCCTTGGCTTCGGCCGCGACGATCTCGGCCGCGACCTGCTTTAGGACCTCCGCGCGGACGGCCTCGGCGAAGGCGCCGTCGCCGCGGGCGGGACGCTGGAGCACGACGCGGCGCTCCGGGGCGGTCTCGAAGCTCCCCGCGTAATCGCGATAGATGTCGATGAATACTTTCGCCGTGGCCGCGGCCAAGCCGCCGCGGCCGGCCTCCTTGGGCCCCAGGCCGCGCTCCATCCCGAAGACGAGGTCTCCGGCCCCGGCGACCGCCCGAACGGCCGGCTCGGCCGCCTTCGCGTCGGAGACGAGATAGGTGGCCCGCGTGTTGGCCTCCCCGACCGTCTGCGCGTCGTCGTAAACGGCGAGGTAGCCGCGGCGCCCGTCGGCCAGGCGCAGGACCGCGCGCGCCTCGCCGTCGACGACGGCCATGGTCAACACCGCCTCCTGCGAGGCGCGGAAATCCGAGAGCCCCCGGGAACGGAACGCGTCGGCCATGCGGATCGTGCGCGCCGAGTCGATCACGTCCACGGCCAGCGCCTTCCCCGCGGCGTCCGAGCTCACCAGCCAATCGAACGCCGTCCGCTTGAAGCGCGCGCGCGCCTCGCCCGGAGCCTCCCCCTCTCGGCCGTAGAAGCGCAGGAACTGAGAGTCGATGCCCGCGTCCGCCTGCAGGGTCTCGAGCATCGCCTCGCGCAAGGCCGCCGGATCGCGCAGGATCTCCAAGGGTACGTTCGACTTGCTGTGCGCAAACGACATGGAGGCGATCTCCCGCATCACGCGGGGCAGGTCCTCCGCCTTGATCCCATAGCGCTCGAGGATCTCTCCGTAGGTCGCCGTTCCCTCGCCGCCGGGCCGCCACGAGAGCATCTCCCGCGCGGCGGCGTCGAAGCCCGGGTTGAACGCCTCCTGGGCCGCCCGCTGGGGATGCAGGGCCCGGCCCTCCTGGGTCAGGTCGCGCATCCAGATGTCGTGCGTGACCCCCCAGAGGCGCCCGGTCGCGTCCATGAAGACCTGACGCGGCGCGTCCACGCGCGGGTCGATGAGCCGCGCCTCCATCGCCGCCTGAAGGGTCCCAGGGAAGAGTCCCACGACCTCCGCCATGTGCTTGGCGTCGTGATTGGCCCAGATCTCCGGATTGGCCGCCGTCAGCTCGCCGAGCGCGGCAAGCTCCCTGGCCGAGGACTTCGCCTCCACGGCGGCATAATACGGTTCGCCGAACCCCCGCACGGCGGCGGGCAGCGAGTCATAAGCCGCTTTGCCGGCGGCGTCGGCCGCGGCCGGCGGGGGCGCGCGTTCGCGCCGCGCGCCCCAAAGCCAGTCCATAGCCGCGGCCGCGAAGGCCGGCAGTCCCCCGCGCGGCGCCGCGGCCGCGGGCGCGCCGGGGGCCGCCTCCGCGAGGGGCGCGAGACGGATCAGCTCGGGCGGGATCGTCCGTCCCTTAAACGAGGCGTCCAGCGCCGCGGCGGCCTCGAGCGCGCGGTACCAATGGTTCAGCGCGTCCTGGCGCAGACCGGGATCGCGCGTTCGGGTGAGGACATCGAGGGCATCGAGCGAGACATGGTTGATCCGCCCCTGGATCTCCCCCTTGGAGGCGCCGGGCCGCAGGCCGAGGACGTCGTGCGGGGCGCGCGCGGGGCCCTGCATCATGCGGCCGACCCCCATCCCGCCGGCCAGACCCACGAGCCCGGCCGCGCTGCTCACGAGCCCTTTGATGCCCTCCCACCGCACGGACTCGCGGTCCGATAGGAACGCCTTCCCCGCGGCGTCGGCGCCCTCGTAGGCCGAAGGCGACAGGAAAAACGCCGCTTCGGCGGTGTTCATGCCGTGGAAGAACACCGCCGCCATGCGTTGGCGGCGCGAGAGCTGGAGCACGAGCTCGGCGGCCTGGGCGAGCTGCCCCTCCGTCTTGAGAGCGTCCACCACCCGCGCGACCTCGACGGCGCGGGCGAAATCGGCCGTGGATATCCCGAACAGGCGGGCCACCGCGAAAGACTTGAGCGGCGCGGCGGCCATGCTGAAGAACGCCATCTCGGCCACGCTCTCGAGCACGATCGTCCCGCCTCCGGCCGCGAACGCCGCCGCCGAGGTCAGCCGGTGGCCCTTTTCCCAGGACTCCTGGCCCATCTTGAAAAACTGGGACGGGACGCTTCCCAAGCCGTAGAAGTAGTAGGCGAACTCGGCGCGCTCGCCCTCGGTGACCGTCTCGTCCGGCGTGACCGGCGTGTTGCGGAAGTACGCCCGCCGCGCGGCGACTATCTGCTTGTCGAGCAGCGCGCGCACGGCCTCCTTCTGGCCATCCGACATCCCGTCGAGCCCGTTGAAGTAGAGCTTCATGTAGAGCTCATGCTTCTGTTCGGCATCGCCTCCCGTTTCATCGAGCCCCAGCGCCATCTTATGGACGACCCACTTGTTGAGGGTGCCTTGGTTCGCCGAATACCACCCATACAGGCCGCGCTGAGCCCGGAGCTCCTCCCGGTCGAGCTTGCCGAGGTCCGCGGCCAGGTCGTCGGCCAGCTCAGCGCCGGGCAGCTTGCCCTGAAGGTACACGAGGTCGTAGAGGGCGGTTTGAAACGGCGAGAAGACCACCTCGCCGATCGCGCCGACGTGATGCATGAAGTCCGCGAGGCCGTTGGGGGCTTCCTGGTAGAAGACGGGGCGCTCGCCGCGGGAGAAGACGCGGTCCTCCTCCCAGCGGTTGAACGTCTGCATCGGCCTCCAGCCGATCGGGCCGCCGTCGCCGCGTTCCTTGGGGTCGGCGACCAAGCGCGTAAAATCGCCGAAGTCCGGAGAAAACACGTGCAGCTCCATGTCGTTGAGAGGCAGGCGCCGGACATCGACTTTTGGCCCGCCCCCCGAGAAGCCCAGAGTGAAGTAGGCGTAGCCGAGGTCCTCGGCACGCTCTTCTTTTATCACCTGCTCACGGCGGCTGGCGGTACCGACGCCGGCTTGGGCGAAGACCTTGGGGTCCTGGATGTAGAAGACCTCGAGACGGCGCGGGCGGTCCTCCGGTTTTTCCTGCCAACTCCAATCCTGCCCCAACAGCTTGGCGAGCGGGTCGGGGCCGTGGTCGACGCGCTTCGGGCCGGGGGTCTTGTAATCGACGAACAGCGTGTCCTGGAAGACGACCCCGTCCGACCGGCGCCGCTCCAGCACCAGCATCAGCCGGTCCTGCGGGTCGACGTACATCTGGGCGACCCTGTGCCGGTAGCGCCGCGAGACGGGGGCCCCGTCGCGGCCCGTCTCCTGCACGAGCTCGTCGACGCCGTAGAACGCCTTCCAGATCGCGTCGGTGTGGGGCCGGACCCGGCCCCGGCCCTCCTCCACCTCATAGAGCTCCTTGAGCCGGGCGGGATAGCGCTCCGCCCATTGCGTGTAGGCTTTCGCGCGCGCCGCGCCCTCGTCCTTGAGAAACGGCGCCAAAAAGGAGAAATCCAGCGCCGCCCCCTTTTTAAGCGAAGCGGCGAACTCCGAGGGCTGGAGGACGATGGTGCGCTCGACGCCTTCCTTCGCGGAGGGGTGGGAGGTGCGCACGTACCCGATGTTGTCCGGGAGGTACTCGACCCAGATCCCCTTCGAGTCGAGGGTCTTGCGGAGTATGAACCCCGGCTCTCCCGTCGCGGGGTCGCGTCGAGGCTCGTATAGGAACAGCAGGCGCCCTTGTTGGGGGGTATCGGCCTCGCTGACGCGCCAGCCCGCGTCCGCGCTGAAGGCCAGGCCGTAAAAGACCCCGCCCGTCGCCCCGCTCGCGGGGTCGCGGCGCCACGCGGCGACCTCGGCCCCGGCTTCCCGCCGGGCGTAATCCCCGCCCGCCTCGTCGCCGGCCTGGCCGGCGCCGGCGTGCTCGGTCGCGTAGAGGCCGTTCTCGGGGTCGGCCGCCGCGCGCCGTCCGTCGGCCTCGAACACCGCGTAGAATCCCGCCTCGCTCTCGAAGCGCAGGGAACCGTCTTTATAGACGATGAGGACGCCGTCGCGGGCCGTCCCGGCCCCATCGGTCAGCGTCGTAAAGGAGAATCCCTGGACGCGTCCTTCGGGGTCGCGCTGGTCGAGCGCCAGCGAATAGCGCGTCCACTCCCGCCAATCCCCGCCCGTCACCAACGACTCCCCCGCCGAGACCGCCGCCGCGAAGCTCTCCCCGACCCAAGCCGCGGCGGCGGCGACACCCGCTTTCCGGCGCGGCGCGGCCAACGGCAGTCCCCGCAGGCGCTCCGAGGCGTAGGCCTCGGGGAACGCCGGGTCGGCGCGTGAGAGCGCGGCAACGGCGGCCCCGCGATGGGCGGCCGGCAGTCCGGGCCGTCCCAGGAACGCTACGGCCGCCCCGCGGGCGTCGGCGTCGCCGGCGGTGACGCGGCCGACCGCCGCGAACCACTCCCCGAACTCCTCGGGCGCCGGGAGGGACGCTTTCTCCGTCCACCCGCCGAGCAGGGCCGGAAGCGAGGCCCCGTCGAGGACCGCTCCCGGGCGGAGCAGCCGCGCCTTTCGGACGGCCTCCCCGGCGCGCGCGTCGAGCTTGGCTACCCGCGCGGGATCGACATCGCTCCAGCCGGCCAACGCGGCGAGCGACTTGAGCGCCCGCGCGCGCACGGCCGCGTCCGGGTCGCTCTCGGCCAGGCGGAGCAGGGCCTCGGAGACCTCGGCCGCGGGACGGCCGATCCCTTCAAGCGCCTCCGCCGCGCGCCAGCGCGCGTTGGCGAGAGGGCTGGCCAAGGCCTTTTCCAAGGTTGGGAGCGCCAGCACCCCTAGGGCGGCCAGCGCCTTCCCCGCCCCGCCGCGCACGGCGGGGTCCCGGTCGCCCAGCAATCCGGCCAGCGTGTCCGCGGACCCCGGGGAGCGCATGCGCGCCAAGGCCGCCAGCGCCGCCAGGCGTTCCGCCGCGGGCCTTCCGGCCCCCGTCGACGCCAAGAGACCGTCGACGAGCGCCGCTGCCGCGTCGACGGGCGCTTTCTCCGCGGCCCGCGCCGCCGCCAGCCGCAGGCCGGGGTCCTCCGACACGAGCGCCGACGCCAGGGGATCGACCTTCCCGATGCGGGCCAACGCCGCGGCCGCGGCCTCGCGCAGGCGTCCGGACGCGTCCCCCCCGCCCGAGCGCAGGACGCCCTCGAGCAGCCCCGCCGCCCCCTCGGCGTCCGCGCCGAGCCTGCCCAGCCCTTCCACCGCCGCCCGCCGCCGCTCGAGTCCCGCCGGCGTGCGCTCATCGACGGCCGCGGCCGCGGCAAGGACGTCGAACGCCGGCGCGCCGAGCTCGCCGAGGACGGCGCCCGCGCGCCGGCGCCCTTCGGCGCTCTTGGCCTGCTTGAGCAGCCGGGCAGCGGCCGCGGCCCCGTCGGACCCGCTCAAGGCGAGGATGCGGGCGATCTCGTCGTGGTAGGCCTGGGTCAGCGGGTCGGCCGTCCCGGCGGCCGCGGCGACGCCCCGCGGGGCGGCGTAATGCGGCGCATCGAGCCTTCGGGCCAGCAGGTCGGCCATGTCCGCGGCTTCGCCATGCCCGGGCCGCATCCGTCCGACGAGCGCCTCGAGCGATCTCCGGAGCCTTGCGGCGCGGGCCTCCCCGATGACGGGCTCGGAGCCGTCGCCTTTGTAGCTCGGGTCGCGCGCGCGGAGCTTTTTTTCGCGGCGCGCGATGTCCTCCCAAAGCGCGGCCTTCTCCAGCAGGTCGGCGATCGCGATCTCCCCGCCCGGGCCCAGGCGGCCCAGCGCGTCCCCCGCCAACTCCTTTTCGACCCCTTCCGCTCCCTCGAGCATGATCCGCAGGTCGCTGACCCTCTGCGCCGTGCTTTCCACCGGGGCCCTGGCTATGAGGTCGGACACCGCGTCGTGCACGGCCTCGTCGTCGGTCCCGCGCGCGAACTCGATGAGCTCGGGGATGTGCTGGGCGAAGCCGCCTTGTCCTCGGACGGCATATTCCTCGAGGGCCGCGTCGATCATCTTGAGCGCCAGCAGGCGCACCTCGGTCGAGGCTCCGCGGCGGCTCAGCATCAGCGACATCAGGCGGCTCGGACTCGAATGGACGTCCCTCAGCTTGACGAAGGTCTCGTCGAAGAACGCGGCCGCGTCGGCGTTCCATGACTTTCGATGGTCCAAGAACAGGTCGAGGAGGCGCGGATAAAAGGAGTCCTTGCCGACCTCCCGCACCGCTCCCATCGCCCAAGCCGGGATCGGGCCTTCCTTGTCCCAGCCGGGGCGGGCCCGGCCGTCGAGGACGGCCAGCAGGCGGGGAAGGTGGGGCTCGGCCTTGACTCCCAGCCGCGCGAGCGCGTCGAGGACGAGCTCCCTCGGGTTCATGCCGAACGACGGCTCGGGCGGCCAATCCTTGCCCAGCATATCCTCGAGGAGGTCGAGCAGGGCCGGGACGGAGCGCGCGTCGGAATGGGTCGTCTTTCCCATCGCGATGCCGGCGTAGACGCGCGCGAGTTGGAACGGATGCCTCTCCTCATGCCCGCGCAAGCGGCGGCGATATTCGCCGTCCCACCGGTCGTAGGCCTTGGCGAGCAGGGGGAAGAGCCGTTCCGCCCGCGGGCCGAGATGGGCGGACAAGCGTCCCACGTCCTCCCATGGCGCCGATAGGAAAGCTTCATCGCCGAGCTTTTCCTCCAGGACCGACAAGACCGCGTCGACCTGCGCCTGCGTCATCTCCCCGGGCGGCACGCGGAGCAGGCCGAGGATGGCGTCTGAGTGGCGCCCCCGGTCGGCATCGAAGGCGGCCCCGGGCTTTTCGTCCCAACGCAGGAGGAGCAAGAGATCGTCGGTCGGGAGCCGAAAGCCCCGGGCGATGCGCCCCGAATAAAAGGCGGCGGCCCCCCGGACCAGAGGGTCCGGGTCGCGGAGCAGGGGCGAGAGCAGTTCCGCCACGCGGGGCGACAAGCGGCCTTCCCCCGCCAGCGGGCGGCGCCCCCCCCTGCCCTTGAGGTCCTCGGTGAGCGCGAAGGCCGCTTCCGCGCCGTAGCGCCGGACGCTGGGATTCTCGCTGGCAAGCAGGCGCTCGAGCTCCGGCAGGAATTGCTCGCCCGCCTCGCGCAGTCGGCCGACCCGGCCCGCGAAGCGCTCGAGCAGGAGGTCCGCGAGGCCGTTCATATCCTGGCTTCGTCCGCGCGCCTCGTATCTCAGCGCGCCGGAATCCCTCAACGCCAGGAGCTCCGCCGCCAGTTCCCGCTGCGGGAGCTTGGCGCTCAGCGCGAGCATGGGCTGCTGCAGCGCCACATACAGGGAGTCGTCGGCCGCCACCGGCTTCATCGCCGCGAGGATGTCGCGCAGCGCGGCGGGGTCCGCATGGACGAGCTCGGCGAGGGCGTCCGCCGGGAGCTCCGCCAGGAGGCCGATGAACCGCCCGAGACGGGCCTGGGAAGAGTTCTTCCCCGTAATCTCCGAGGGCCGCTCGCCGCGCTCTTCGTGCAGGCGGCGAAGCGCCTGCAGGGCGGCCTGCGCGCGCTCCTGCGGCCGCAGGGAGGCGACCCGCTCCCAGGCGGCCGCCGCCCGCCCGGGATCGGCCGAGGCGAGGGCGTCTCCCGCTTCCGCGAGCGCGCCGGGAAGGCGCGGGAAGACCGGCGCGTGCGGCCTCAGAGGCTGCGGGACGACTACGGGCCGCGGCGAGACGAAGGACGCCAGCCCCTCGAAGGGATCCTCGCCGGCCTCGGCCGGCGCGCCCGGAAGGCGCTCCAGGCCGGGAGCCTTGAAATGCGGGTCGAAGCCGGCCGGCAGCGGCGTCCTCTCGATCGCCTCGGCGCGCCGAGGGTCCGAGCCGGGAGGGAGGGCCCGTCCGCCCGCGGCCAGCCTAGTGTCGGGCTCGGCGGCCGCCCCGCCGTCGAAGAACACTCCAAGGCCGCGCCCAGGGACGGAAGGCCCGCCGGCCCCGCCCCTCTCGCCTCCGGCCGGCGGCGCGGCCACGCCCGCGCGCTCGCCGGCCTCCCCTACGGTCTTGCCCGCTCCCGCCATGTTCTCGCGAAGCTGAGGAGCGCGCGGCGGCCGCGCCGGCGCCGGGGCCGCCGGCCCGGGGAGCGCCGCGGGAGCGGCAGGCGAGACGGACGCCGCTGCGGCATCCTGTCGAGCGGAGGGGTTCGGACCGGCGGAGGCCGGTGCCGGAGGCGCCGCCGGGGCCTGGGGAGCGGCGTCGGGCGGCGCGCCGCCGGCCGGCGGCGCCTGTGGAGCGGACGCCGGCGGCGCGGACGGCGCCGGGGCCTGCCCCTCGCGCAAGGCTTGGTACTCGGCCTCGGTATAGGATTCATTGGTCGCCGGGTCGACCCAGTCGAGGCCGGTGAAAATCCAGTTCCCGGTGTCGACTTCGGAACCGGGCCGCGCGCGGGAGGTACTCTCGGACTCCCACTCCTGGACGAAGGCCGCGCCGGCCGAAGCGGGGAAGGCCAGCGTGAGCGACAGTCCGACGGCGCAGACGCGGCGGAAGACCTCCCGCGGCGCGGCGCGGCCCGACGGTCCCGGTCTCGGCGGCGGAGGCGCTGGCATCCAACCCCCAGGATAGGAGGCGTCCCCCAGGGGCGCAAGGGGACGGTTGGGCCGCCGCCGGACCCTTGAAGGCCGGCCGCTCTCCTGCTAAAACATGCCATGCGCCCTTTGCGCCGGCTGGTCCGCAAGGCGGACCGCTGGGACTTCATGCTCATCCTGCTGGTCCTCGTCGCGGTCATGGAGCTCATACGCTTCACCTCGCGTCCCGAGAAGCCGCCGGAGACGGTGGAATCGCCCAAGTCGACCTCGCCGCATGGGATGGACGAGCTCTGGCTGGAGGCCGCGCTGGGGAAAAAGGACATGCGGCCGGTGCCCGACCCGCTCATCGTCTGGAAGGAGCCCGTCGTGGAGGAGCCTAAGGTCCGGCAGGCCGTCCAAGTACAGAGCGAGCCGGAGCCTGCCGCCGAAGAGGAGCCGTATTTCCCCACCCCCGCGCCGGCCCCCGAGCCGAGGCCGGCCCCCGAGCGCCCGCGCATCGCGCCGATGGCGGAGTCGTTTCTCGGCAGCTCCGGGGGTCGGGCCGCGTCCTCGGCCTTCCTGGACTCTCCCAAGCCGGCGCGCCAACCGGCGCGGGCGGCGGCTCAGCCCGCCCCGCCTCCCGCCCCGCCGGCGCCGCCGCGGTCCCGGACGCGCCGGGCGCTGGCGGGGCACTGACGGGGATATTCCGGCCAGGGCGGCGGGTATGCGCCCCTGTCCCGCCCTATCGGGGCTCTGCCGGGATGGTCCGCTCGGTCGTCTCGCTGGTGCCGTCGCCGAAGGTCACGGTTCGCGTGACGGTGAGATTGCCGTCCGCGTCAAAGCTGTAGGTTTCCTGGACATCCGCCGCGCGCTGCCCTTCGGGCACGCCGGCCTCGGAGCGTTCCAAGGCCTCTTGGACCCGCTCGCGATAGCCGCGATACGTCTCGATCTGCTTGGCCCGCCCCTCGCTGGGGTCCTTGGCCTGAAGCTCGGCGAGAGCGGCGAGATAGCCGTCGAGCCGCTGCAAGTCGAGCTTGGCCACGATCATGTTCTCGCGCCGGATCGCCGCCTCGTCCGGAGCCCCGGGCATGACGGCGCGATAGGGGTGCAGGATGGGAGGCAGGGGATCTAAGCGGGCGGCGGCCCTTGCCGGCACCGGCGCCGCGATGACCTGGGCCGAGGCTGCCGTCCCCGCCAATGCCAACGCCGCCGTCAACACCGCCGCCGCGTTCTTTAAGGTCGACATTTCATTCCTCCGAGGATACCGCCGGTCTGGCAAAGTGTGCCTGGAGGACCTGATGTCCAGCAGGGCCATCGTGTCCTAATCAAAATAGGTCTTCAGTCCCAAGTTTCCGCAGTCTCCGTATGGACTCCCACCCGGGGTTTGGCTACGGCAGAATTTACGCGCTTCGGGCGCGTGGATCCGTGAATCGCCAACGGCGGCGATTCGCGGATCTCGAACGGCAAACGGAGAAACCAGGGCGCGTCGTGTGCACGCTTCGCGCACGGCGCTTGCAATCGATAAACCGGTCGCCACTCTCCGTGCGCGAAGCGTGCACACGACCTCGCAGTTCCGCCTCCGCCGTTATTGCTCGAGATCGAAGGATTGCGGCCGTATCGCAATCCTTCGATCCACGCGCCCGAAGCGCGTAACTGTCGCCTTACATTCGCCGGCGAATATGAGAACCCCGGAAACTGGGAGTGGCGGGACCCTTGATAATCCCCGTCCTGGGCCCTATCCTTAAGCGATGCTCCCTACCCGCACCACGCGCTCGACGAAGAGGTTCGACCCGGTCAAGGACTCGATCCGCGAGCACGCGGCGCTCATCCTCACCGCGATGGCCGTCGGGCTCTGCATCGTCTGCGCGCTGGTCATGCGGCCCGCCGGCCCGTCCGGGGCGCGGATGTCGGTGTTCTCGCAGCAGGACGATGACCCGAGCACCCGGCCGGCGGCCGTCGCCGGGGCCCCGGCGCCGCCCTCCGGCCTCGACTTCGCCCCGCGCTGGGCCGGCCTGCCGCTCAGCGGCGAGCAGCCCCCCGCCCCGGCCCCGGCGGAGAAGCCCGCCGCGGCGCCCGCGCCCGAGCCCGAGTCCGGACCGGTGGAGAATCCGATCACCTACGAGCGTCCCATCGTGCCCGGGAAGGCCGCCAAGAAGGCCGTGGCCGTGCCGTCGAACGCCGGCGACAACGGCGGCAAGCGCGTGATCTCCGCCCTGCCGAGCTTCGGCCAGCGCGAGGACAAGGAGCGCGAGGAGCGCGTCGACGCGGCGGTGGGCGGCCCGGCCGGAGAGGGCGGCGCCGACCCCAAGCGCGCGCGCACGATGCGCGCCATCGTCATCGCCGGCCAGGACGGCTCGCTCCAGCGCTTCGGAGTCGAGAAGGAGATGCTCTACCGGCTCGACAAGATGGGCGTCGAGCTCAACCAGTACGTCCAGCCCGACGGCACGTTCAAGATCAGCGAGCAGGAAGCGCGCCAGCTCAGCGAGCGCCTCGGGGGCATCAACAAGGGTGCGGCCGACGTGATGCCCGGCGCCAGCGGCTTCGGCTACTAACAACAGCCGGTGGGCATGCCGGGCTTCCCCAGCGCGAAGGGAGCGTCGTCCGGCGCCGGCTCGGCCTTGCCCGCGCGCACGCGGGCGATCCGCCGCGCGGCCTCGCCGAGGATCAGCACCGCGCAGGCCATGATGAGGACGGTCAGGGTCAGGTCCACGACGCCCTGGAGGCGGGTCTCGGGGGCCCGCGCCAGCGGCAGGAAGGTCCGCGTGATGTTGAGCCAGCCCCCGGCCAGCGTGGTGACCGTCACGAACACGAAGGGCAGGCCGGTCACCCAGGCGTAGCGCGCCTTGCCGGCGTTGATCAGCGCCGTCGTGGCCACGCTCAAGGAGACCGCGGCCAAAAGCTGGTTGGCCACCCCGAACATCGGCCAGATCGTGGCGATGCTGCCGGTGACGATCAAATACGACCAGGCCCCCACGAGGAGGCCCGTAGCGAGCACCGAGCCCGGCACCCAGTCCGGGCGCTTGAACGGCGCCCAGAAGCGCCCCAGGAACTCCTGGAGCAGGAAGCGCCCCACGCGCGTACCGGTGTCGATCGTCGTGAGGATGAAGAGCGCCTCGAACATGATGGCGTAGTGGTACCAGTACGCCGTCCACCCCTTGAGGCCGGGCAGGGCCGAGAAGATCCCCGCAAAGCCCACCGCCAGCGAGACCGCTCCGCCGGTCCGGCCCGCCAACTCCTCGCCGACGGCGGCCGAGAGCTCGGGCAGGTGGACGGCCGGCATGCCCAGCGCCGCGAAGCGCTCGACGGGAACGTTGATCGCGAAATAGTCGCCGGGCTCGAGCGCGGAGGCGGCGATCAGGGCCACGATGCCGACCAGGCCCTCGAGCAGCATGGCCCCGTAGCCGATGGCGCGGGCGTCGGACTCGCGCCCGATCATCTTGGGGGTCGTCCCGGAGGCCACCAAGCCGTGGAAGCCCGAGATCGCCCCGCAGGCGATCGTGATGAAGACGAACGGGAAGGCCTTGCCGGGGATGATCGGCCCGCCGCCGTCCATGAAGGGGGTCAGCATCGGCATCTTGATGGCGGGCATGACGATCACGGTGCCGGCGACGAGCGCGAAGATCGTCCCGATCTTCATGTACGAGCTCAGGTAGTCGCGCGGGCAGAGCAGCAGCCAGACCGGGAGCACCGAGGCCACGAAGCCGTAGACGGCCATGGAGCCGGTGATCTGCCCCTTGGTCAGCGTGAACAAGGGAGCCCAGCTCGAGGCCTGCACCTTGGCCCCCGCCACCACGGCGACCAGCACGGCCAAGACGCCCAAGACGCTGGCCTCGGCGATCTTGCCGGGCCGCAAGCGGTACATGTAGAGGCCGACGAACAGCGCGATGGGGATGGTCGCGCCGATCGTGAAGGTGCCCCAGGCGCTGTCGTGCAGGGCGTTGACCACGGCGATGCCGAGGCCGGCCAGCGCGATGACGATGATGAGCAGGATCGCCGCCGAGGCCACCATCCCGGCCAGGGGGCTGACCTCGCGGCGGGCGATCTCGGCCAGCGAGCGCCCGTCGTGGCGGATCGACAAGCCGAGGATCATGAAGTCGTGGACCGCCCCGGCCAGCACCACCCCGCCAAGCAGCCAGAGGAAGCCCGGCAGGAAGCCGAACTGGGCGGCCAGCACCGGGCCGATCAGCGGCCCCGCCCCCGAGATGGCCGCGAAGTGGTGGCCGAAGAGCACCCACTTGTTGGTCGGATGGTAGTTGCTGCCGTCCTCGAGCCGGTGGGCCGGCGTGACGCGGGAGTCGTCGAGGACCAGCAGTTTGGCCGCAATGAAGGCGCTGTAGTAGCGGTAGCCCAGCGCCATCACGCACAGCGCGACGACGAGGAACGGCGCGGCGTTCACGCCGTCATGATACGAAACTAGGCCGGGCGCCTAGCGCGAGACGGGGCCGGGCAGGGCCGGCGCCCAGCCCGCGGGCGTGAGCGCCTCGGGCGGCAGGAGCCGGACCCCGACCTCGGGGGCGAAGAGCGCCCCCGCGGCGAGCTCGCGGCGCACGACGCCGCGGCTCTCGAGCTCGGACAATGCCACCGTGCTTCCTCTATAAGGGAGCGCCGCGGCATGCGGAACGCCCGCCACGCCCAGCGGCCCGGACAGCCACTCGTGCACCACGGGGTAGCGCACGAAGCGGCGCTGGGGGTCGTCGCCGAGGAAGTGTCCGAGGACGGCCCGCGTGGCGGCGAAGCCGCGCTTGAAGCCGGTGACGAGCGGGACGGCGTCGACGGCGCCGGCCAGCGCGTGGATGCAGTTGACCGCCCCTCGCGCGGCGTGGTCGAGGACGGTGTACTGGATGCGGCCCGAGTTGAGTTGATGATGGCGCTCCAGGGCGCGCGTGTAGACCTCGGGACGGATCTGGAACGGCCCCCAGCGCCTGAGCTGGCGGCTCCGGACCGAACCCTGCTCCAGGGTCTCGGCCACCGAGTAGTTCCGGCCCGGCTCGGGGCGCTGCAGGAGGAAGATGGCCTCGCGCGGGTCCGTGCCCAGGCGCGTCGGCAGCCAGCTGATCGTGAAGGCCTCCACGGGGCGGCCGTCGGCCGTGGTCCGCGCGAAAACCGCCGCGGTATGCGAGCCGCGCGGGATGTTGAGCGGGGTCTGGTAGGCGAGGAAGACGACGAAGAAGTATGTCATGACTTAAGATTATAAGGGAAGCCCGCGAACTCATCGTGGGCTCAAAGTCCTAGGGCCGCGCGGACGCGGCTCAGTCCCGGTCGCGCTTGAGGAGGGTGACGGCGATGATCCCGCCGCCCAGAGCGGCCAGCCACGGCCAGAGCGGCATGCGGCGGACGGGCGCCGGGGGCTGGGGCCGCGCGGCGGCGAGCTCCTCGGGGATATAGTCGGTGTTCGTGGGCGCCGGCCGGCCGGCCGGCAGAGCGGCCGGCGCGGCCCGCCGGCCGAAGCCGAACAAGCGCGGCAGCGACGACCAGCCCTCGGCCGGGGCGGCCATGAAACCCGCCTCGGCGATTTCCGGGGCCGGCGCCGACGCCGCGCCGTTCTTGAGCTTGTTGAGCAGACCCGAGAGCGAAAAGCCGCCCATCTGAGACTTGGGACCGGTCGGGGCCCCCGCCAAGGAGCTCAGCTTCTTGGCGATGCGCGCCAGGTCCTCGGGCGACACGTAGGTCCCCTTCTTGTAGGAGTCCCCCGCGTTGCGGTTGCATTTGCCCGAGACCCGGTCGCAGGACTGCGACCAGTTGAAGTCGCGCTGAGCCTCGCTCAGGCCGACGTCCTTGAAATCCGGCGAGGCGCCGGCACCGGCGCTGTACTGGGACTTGAGCCCCTCATACTCCGTCCGCGGCACGGTGCGGAACATCGCCGGATACTGGCTCAGCGCCGCGGGCTCCTTCCGGATGCGCTCCTTGAGCCGCGCCACCTCCGCCGGCGCGGCCGGGCGGCCGTCCGCGCGCACTACCGCCGGGCGGTTGGCCGGCCCCTGGGCCATCTTGAGCCCCAGTTCCTGGAAGGGAGTGGAGAAGCTGGACGCGGCCAGCCTGAGGTCCTCGTTGGTGGCGGGGTTGGCCGGGTCGAGCTTGGGCGGCGCGCCGCCGCCGCTCATGAGCGGCGTCGACTCGATCGTCGGCTCCTCGGAGCCGCCCGTCTCGGCCATGCCGGCCGGGGGCTTCGCGGCCGGTCCACCGCCGAGGCCGAGTCCGCCGCCGCGCGGGCCGCCCGCACCGGGGCCGCCTTCCGGCCCTCCTTCGGGCCCGCCGGCTTCCTCCGGATCGCCGAACTGCTCGAGCGCCCGGCCCATGTCCCGCGCCCGCGTCCGCGCCCGAGCGCGGGACTGGGCCTGCGGAGTGGCCGCCGCGGCGCCGGACTCGCCGTCCGACTCGGAGCCCGAACCCAAGGCCGGCGGGGCGACGTCCAGCCCCCCGTTAGGATCCTGCGCCGCGGGGCCGGTCAGCGGATCGGACTCCGACCCGGAGAGCTCGGCGGGCTCGACGCCGCCCGGAGGAGTCGTTTCCGAGGCTTCCGGGGCAGGATCCGGCGTGGGAGTCGGCGTTGGGGTATCCGTCGGAGGCTCGGCGCCGGGAGTCTCCGGCACCGGCGAGGCCGGCGGGCTGCCGGGCCGATAGGGACCGTATTTTGCCGCGAAGCGCGCCTTGCGCGCCGCGTAATCCTCCTGCGACTCGCCGGGCTTCCAGGGAGTGAATCCGTCCCAAGGATTCTTCTGGTAGCCGCTGTCTGGCCTCAGCAGATTCTTCTTGAAGCCCTCCTCGGCCTTGATCGCGGGCGCCGCGACGGAGAGCGCGAAGGCCAGGACCAGGAGAAGGCGGCTGAGAGCCGGCATGCCATCAGGATAGCCCCGGCACGGCCGGCGCGCCAGGGGGGCGCGACAGGCGGCGTTTCGACCGGCTCTAGCGCGCGCCGAGCGCGTCGAGCTCGGCCAGCAGCAAGCGCGCGGATTCGATGTAACGCGCCCGGTTCACGGGGTCGCGGCTCATCGCGACGAGCGTCAGGCGAAGCCGATAGAAGGCCACCTGGTTGCGCAGCGAGCCCGGCGCCAAACCTGATTCCCGCGCGTAGGCGTCGACGAAGGCCCGCTCGAGAGCGGC
The DNA here is from genome assembly GCA_016196755.1 of Elusimicrobiota bacterium. GTDB lineage: Bacteria > Elusimicrobiota > Elusimicrobia > UBA1565 > UBA1565 > SCTT01. Next base: position 14,062 of record JACPXC010000020.1, on the reverse strand, counting down.
AAGCTCCCCCCCCGTGAGGTTGTGTCCGCGCGTGACGTTGTTGAGCCGCATGGCCTCCAGGAACCGCCCGATGTCGGCGGCGGGGTTGCCCGCCCCCCGGCCCTGGGGGTCCAAAGAGTACATGGCGGTCTCCAGGTCGATAAGGGTCACGCGCCCGTTGCGCACGAAGAAATTCCCTGGATGTGCGTCTCCGTGGGTGAGGGCTCCCGGGCCGCCTCCGCCCTCCACCGCCGGGGCCAGGCGCTCGAAATGGCTTAGCAGGCTCTGATAAACGTCTCCGGAAAGGTCCGCGCGCAGGCCCTCCAGCATGCGGCGCGCGCCAACGACATCGTACACGCTCGTCTCGGGAGCGACCGACGGGGTTCGGCTGACACGGTGCAGCTCGCCCATGGCCTCGGCGACGGCCACGACGTCGGCCTGGGCCTCGACCATCGCCCGGCCGCGGGCCTCGGCGCCCCGCGCCCGGCCGACCGCGCTGAGGGCGGCGTAGACGTCCCGTCCGATCGCCGCCTCCATGAGGTAGACCATCTCGCCTGGCCCGGCCCGGAAGGCGCCGTGCGCTCCCACCGGCGCCGAGCGTGCCAGGCCCAGGCGGCCGACGGCCTCCGCGCCGCCGAGCTCATTGACCAAGGTGGCGCTGGCGCTGCGCGAGGCGAAGACCTTGACGACGGCCACGATGTTCCCGGCTTGGCGCACCAGGTAGACCTGGTCCCCGGACAAGGGCGTCGTGGTGGGCGCACTCAGCTCGATGGGGCCTTCCAGGCCCATGTGTGCCCGGACGAACGCTTCGAGACGGGTCCGGCGCGCCACCGGCGCGCTGGGAAGCGCGCCGATGTCCTCGAGATGCTCTATGAGGCGCGCCGGGTCGACGACGCCGTTAGGGTTCTGGGGACGCTGGCCAAAGAGGTCTCGGACCAGGTCGGCCATCGAGCGCCGGGCCGCGACCTGGCGCCCGGCCATCTCGGTGCCGGGGACGCGGATTCCGGCAGCCGGCGCCGCTGAAACGGCGGGCGGGGCGAGGAACGGCCGCGGAAGGGCCAGGGCGGAAGGCGCCGCCGGCGCCGAGGTCCCGGTAAGCAAGACCAAGGACCCGGGAGCCGCTGCCGGGCCAGCCGCGGTTGCCGGCGCGGGAGCCGGTCCCGCGGAGGGAGCCCCGCTGTTGAAGACCCTGAACAAGGCCTCGTGCGCCTCGACGATGGCTTTGAATCTCGCCACGGCCGCGGCGTCGCCCGGATTCCGGTCCGGGTGCCATCGAAACGCTTCGCGCCGAAACGCGGCTCGGACTTCCGCCCGACTGGCACCCGGCCGAAGCCCGAGGGTTTCGTACGGCGTGGGCCCCTCCGGGGCCCCGGGAGCCCTGGAAGGCCGGCTGGCGCGCGCGTGCCTATAGACCATCACTCCCATCAGCGCCGTCTGGGCCGCGCCCAAGATCGCGGTATAGGTGTGTCCGCGCTGGAGGGATTCCGAGACGCCCTGCATGCCGTGGGCGGCCATCGGCAGGGCGGCCGACGGGTTGAGCGCGAAGACGGGCGCCAGGACAGCGCCCATGAACATGTGCTCCGTCAGACCTGCCAGCGTGAAGTTGACGTTCAAGCCGTCCATCCGCGCCGCGACGACCCCGGCCCCGTAGAAACCGGCGCCGAAGCTCGCCCCCACGCCCATGACCTGGAGCCCCCGGACGGCGAGGTGCCTGGCTGCCGCCCGGGCCCCGACCTGCGTGACCAAGGTCCTAAGGCTGGTGAAGGCGACCCCGCGCGCCAGTCCGACCGGCGTCAGATAGGTGACATCCAACGTCGCGTCCGTCGCCGCGGCCCGCGAGGTGGCTCGGTAGAGGCTTGGATCATGGTGCCCCACCAGCCCCACCTCGGCGAGCCAGGCCAGGCGCTCGGCCGTGGTTCCCGGAGGGCGGATTCGGGGATCGCGAAAATAAGCGGTCGGGGTGTCGTGATAGGTATCCTGGCTCCCGCCGGCGGTCAGGAATTGCAGCGATTGCAGCGCCCTGAGCGGGCTGTTCGGTCTTAGCTCCAGGCTGAAGCTGAGCCCGCCTTGCGGCGTGAGCCGGGCGTGAACGGAAAAATGCTCGAGAATCTGCGCGCGGGATAGGTCCGGGAGCGCGCTGCGATACTCCGTGATCATGGTCTCGAGCGCGGCGGCTTCTCCTTCCGCGAATGTCCTCCGGACACCGATGGGAGCCGTGGCGATGGAGCCCCTGATCACCGCATCCGCCTCCCTGAGCTGCCGACCGCGATCCCAGTCCTGCCAGCGCGTGGCGAGATGCTCCGGGCTTTGCCTCTGCAGGATCTCGAGCAGGGCCAGATCGGCGCGCCCGGGGGTGCGCGGCAAGGCGGCATAGAGGTCCGGGTCTATCGCGCTCCAGCGTAAGCGGTGGATGGCTCGCTCGAGCCACAGTCTGGTCAAGGCGGCCTCCCGGGCGGCCGCGGGATTTCCGGCCGCCGGAACGGCGACGGCGCGCAGCCTCCGTTCCAAGTCCCAGATGATGCGCATGTGGTCTTCGCGCGGAAAGCGCCCCTCGAGCAAAGCCAGGTTGCGCTGGTCCGCGGACATGGCCAGCCAGTCATCGGCCACGGCGACGGTCCTGGCGGGGAGGAGGGCTTGGACCTGGGTGAGGAGGTCCTGCTGCGCCGGGGTCCGTGTCGGAAGGCGGGCCAGACCGTAGGAGAGGGTGCCGAGCTGGGTTAGCGTCAAGAGGGACAGGGCATGGATGCGCGCCGGCCCCGCGGGCATGGAGCCCGCCAGAGCGGCGATATCGTCCCGTGAGATCTCCCCCGCTTCGAAAGCGCGTTGGCGGTCCGACTCGGACAGCCCCGACCAGCGGTCCATCAGCCTCCTGGTCCCGGCCCGGACTTGCGTGAGCAGCTGCTCCTGCAATGGGGTCCGCGCGGCGAGCCTGGAGAGGTCGTCAGCCAAGAGGCGAAGCTGCGCCAGAGTCAGGAGCGCCAGGGCCTGATCGCGCGGCGGCCCGGCCCGCATGGAGGCGACCATGACGGAGAGCGCGCCGCGCGAGAACTCCCCGCGTTCCAGGGCCCGCGCGCGGTCGCTCGGCGACAACGCCGTCCAGCGCTCGATCAAGCCGTCCCTGCGGCGCGCCAAGGCCGCGTGGACCTCCGTCCGGGCCTGATCAAAGGAGCGCTGGTGGCTGGCTTCCGAGAACCACGTGCCCGGGACCAACACCCGCGCCCAGCGCTGGAGCTCGGCCAAGGCCATCGTATCGAGCAGCGGAGCGCGGACCCGGGCATCCATCACGAAGGGCTCGTTGCCTCGCAGCACGGCCGGGGCGGACGGAGCCCCGCCGGCCACTCCGTAGGTAGCGTCATAATGGAGGCGAAGCTCCTGATGGTAGAGCGGCAGGGCCGCCGTAAAGGCCTCGCGCAAGGCTCGGTTCTGCTCCCCTTGCAGCTGCTGCTCGAGGCCGGTCAGCTGTTCCAGCGCGCGCAGGCGCTCCAACCGCCGGGGACCGGCGGGGGTGAGCTCACGCGCCGTCTCCAGGTCGGCGACAGCCCTTTGGCGGATCCGAACCGTCAACGCGGCGAGGCCGCGGTCCAAGGAGGCCAACCCTCCGCCCGCCCACGTCTGACCCGGACCCGCGAACTCCGCCAACCTGGCCCGCATCTCATGGAGGTGCAGGGCGGCGCCCCACAGGCTCTCGGACGGGAGGTTCAAACGGCCGAGAACGCTCCCCCATTGCGGACTCTCGACCTCGCGCCAGTCGGCGATCCGCCCCAGAGGACTGAGGCGGCCGGCATCCAGGACCTCCAAGAAGCGGCGAGCGGTCCTTGTCTGTGAAGCGCCCAGGCTGGCGAACAGACTTGCGATCGCGTCGCGTTGAAGGTCCGACATGCTGGTGGAACGCCTGTAATAGCGCTCATCGACCTCCGCGCGGAGGGCGGCCAGGGAATCCCGGGCCTGACGCAGCCGTGCCAGCATCGCCTCCGCCTCGAGCTCGAAGCGGGCGAACCAGGCGGGCAACTGGCCCTCGCGCGCGGCGAGCGCCTGGTCGGCCATGAGCGCGGCCATGCGGATTTCCAGCGTGGACAAGACACTCGTCACCTCGGCTTCCAAGCGGGTCTCGTACGGGCGCAGGTGCTCAGCCTGGAACCTGGTCCAGCGCGCCGGGTCTTCGACCGTCTCGCGATACTGCCTCACGCGCCTCTCGCCGAGGGCGCCTTCCTCCCTCCGGCGCCGCTCCGGGTCGGGGATCAGAGCGATCTCCTCGAGCCGCAGGCCGATCTCCGCCAATTGCGCCGCCATGGTAGCGCCCAGCCTCCCGATCGCGGCCCTCCTCTGGGCGAAACCTGGGCCGGCCGCGCGCAGGTGGTCCTGCAGGAGCGCGTCCAGACGGGTCAGGCGCTGTTGGTCGAAATCTCCCCGCGACGAAAGGCCGCGCAAGCCCTCGATGCGGGCCACGATCCGCGTGACGACCGCGTAATGGAGCCGGTTGCGCTCTTCGGCCGACAGCGGAGGGTCCGATCCGAATCGCGCCCACAGCTCGGCCAGCCCCGCGTCGAAGCCGAGCGCGTCGAGCAGCCAGAAGCGGTTCCGCTGTGACTCGCTGGCCGTGCCGTCGAGCACGGCGCTGATGACACCCGCCATGCCGGCGTCCCCGCCCACCGAGCCGAGCAGCTGTCCCAATCGCCTGAGCTGGTCGCGAGTCAGATTCATGCTGGCACCCAGGTTCCGTCCATCGGCCAGGAGGCGCCTCAACGCCGACAATTCCGCGCGCTCGGCCTGCTCTCTCTCGCGGCGGGCCACCTCCAGAAGGTTGGCCTCGACCTGACCGGCATCGGCGGCATCCTCGCCGCTTCTGCGCGCCAGCGCCGCGTCCAGTATGTCGTTTTGCTGCGCGGTGAGCGGCTGATCCAGCGAACGGCGAGCGAGCAGACCGGCCACGACGCGTTCATGAGGCCATGGAAACCGCCTCCAAGCGGCCAGCCGCATCGCGTCGGGACCCATGAGTTCGCCGATGACGGCCTGGGCGGCCAAGTCCGCCGCCGCCGTGTTCCCGGTCAGCCGGAAATACTGCGCCCATTGAATCGGTTCCATGGAGGGGACCGGACTCCGCAGGCGGTTCTGGATGCCCAGGAGGACGGCCTCGAGTTGGCCTCGGCCGGAGATAGGCCCGGTCTCTCCCGGGACGGACCGCATGGGGTCGTCTCTGAGGAAAGCGTCGAGGATGGACGGGACATCCAGTCCCTCGGGCGGGGCCATGCCCGGCGCGACGGCCGAAGGCCCCAGGGCCATCCCGTCAAAGAGCGCGCCGGGGTTCAGCGCGCCGGGCGGCGGGGCCGATAGCGGGGCGACCTCGGCGAGGACAGGCGGGGCGCCATCATCGCCGCCTCCGGCGTCCTCCTCCTCTTCTTCTCCGTCGGGCGGCAGCATCGGCGCCAGCATCGCCTGAACGTTGGGGTCAAGGCCGGCCGCCTGCAGCCGCTCCATGAAGCCTTCGGGCAGATGCGGCCCGAGCCGCTTAAGTATCCCAGGGGTGAGGAGATTGATGAGGCCGGCCACCACGCGCGGCGAGGCACCGCGCAGGATGGAGTCGAACTGCGCGGCGATATCGCTCAGGCGCCCAGGGTCGCCGACGCGCAGCAGCGCCGCGCGCGTCGCGGCGAAATCGACGCTGGTCCCGGGCTCGTTGAGCGACATGAGCCGCTGGGAGAGCGGATCGAGCTGGGGCGGCGTAGGCGGGACCGGGTCGACCTGCTCCTCGGGCGGATCAGGGTCTTCCTGCGCGAAGGCCGCGGACGGGGGCCAGGGCAGGAGGAGCAGGGCCAGGAGGACGGCCGCCGGTTTCTTCACGTCCTCCGAGGATAAGGGCGGACAGAAAACCTGTCAAGAACCCGTATTCAATCTAGGCCTGGCGGGCCCTATTCCTTCCGGCCGCCGAACGCGGTGACGTCGAAGAGGTTCGCCGCCTGGGCGCCGAAGAAGCCCTCGAAGCGCTCGAGCTCCCCGGTCTTCGGGTTGGGCCGCGCGGGGCGCTCAGCCAGCTCGAAGTAGGCGTAGGTCCAGTCCATGGTCCCCTCGGCGGTCTGGACCGGGAGGACGGCGGCGGTCGTCGAGGACTGGCGCAGGGCCGAGCCGCGTTCGCCCTCGATCTCGGCCTTCATCGTGACGCCTTCGGCGCGCAGGGCGGCCACGGTCTTCTCGATGTCGGAGAGCGCTTCGCAGCCGTGCGAGTCCACCGAGGCGGTGAAGTGGTTGACGTCGTAGCCGTGGACGAGCACCCAGGCCCCGAACTGCGACTCGCGCTCGAGGGTCTCGACGTCGGCCTTGGGCGGCGCCGGCCAGGGCCGCTCGGCGAAATGGCGCAGGTAGGCGTCGAGCGACGGCTTGCTCAGCAGGTCGTCTCCCGGGGGCGGGCGGTGGCCGGCCATGGTCCGGCCGACGACGGCGCGCGCGGGGTCCGAGAGCTCCCAGGTCTTTAGCTGGGAGATGAAGAGCTTGGGCATGAGCGGGTTGCGGTGCCTATAGTGGATGGAGGAGAGCTTCTTGTCCGGGAACTCGTAGCAGCCGGCGGCCGAATAGCCCAGCGCCTCGAAGAGCCGCGAGATCGAGAAGATCCCCGCCGCGGGATCCTGCCATGCCAGCGTGCGGAAAGCGATGTGGTCGTTGCGGAATATCCCGCCATGGCGCTCGACCAAGGCCTCGTAGCGGCGCACGGGCTCGAGCCTCGAGCGGTAGCGCGCCCAGAGGCCGTCGAGCAGCTCGATGAGGAAGCGCTCGGCGTCGTCCTGCGGCGCGATCGAGCGGTGCGGGGCCAGCATGGGGGGATTCTAGCGCTTCCGGCGGAGCCCTCAGGATAGGCCTTTGGGCCCATAAAAGGTGCTCCCGCCCGGCCCTGCCTCCTGGGCCCCTCGGGGGCTACTCTGAAGGCATGAACAGACTAGCCCTCGCCGCAGGCCTGGCCGCGCTGACCGTCTCCGCCGCCCAAGCTTCCCCCGATTTCGACGGCTTCCTCGGCGGCTCGTCCCTCCAGGTCGAGGCTCCGGTCATGCGCCCGCCCGAGAAGTACATGTACGTGCGGCCCGGCGAGAAGACCAAGCTCTACCTGCGCATGTTCCCGGAAAGAAACGAAGGCGGCGGGACGGGCCAGTCGCTGACCGAGCTCGAGCAGGGCGCGGCGGTCAAGCTCTTGAAGGTCGAGGGCGAGTGGGCCTACGTCGAGTCCGACCAGCGCCAGTACGACGACACGGCCAAGAGTTGGGGCCGCATCGCGGGCTGGGTGCCCTTCAGCGGCCTGTCCGCCGACGCCGCGCTGGCGATGAGCCGCGAGGCCGAGGACCCGACCGGCCTGCGGGAGGCCTTCACCAAGAAGGCGGCCGAGCTCGTGGGCGTCCCCTACGTCTGGGGCGGCACGTCGGAGAAGGGCGTCGACTGCTCGGGCCTGGTGTTCTGGGCCTTCAACCAGCTCGGTTACGGCGGCATGGTGCCGCGGGTCTCCAAGGACCAGCAGCGCGCCGCCCAGCCGCTGAGCGACGCCGGCCAGCTCAAGGCGGGCGACCTGGTCTTCTTCGCCAAGAACGGCGCGGTCCACCACGTCTTCATCTACACGGGCGGCGACTCCATCATCGAGGCGCCGCGCACGGGCGCCAGCGTCTACGTGGGCTCGCTGGCCCAGCGCATCTCCGGGCACCAGGCGCTGTTCGGCGACATCATCAGCACCCTGGGGCCCTCCGCGGGCGGCTCGTCGGCGCGCTGAGCGGGCCCAAAAGCCCGGGCCGAAATCCTGCCTCCGGCTTCCCCGTTTGGCCCAAGTCAATTATCGCCCGGGCGGGTACCATAGGGATGACGCCGCAGGGAGAACCCATGTTCCGATCATTAGCCGCCATCGTCGCTCTGCTGCCGGGCCTGGCATCCGCGCAGGTGAGGGTCGTCCCGGTGGAAGGCGTACGCACCTTCACGGCGCCGGCCGGCGCCGCTCCCGCCGCCGCGGCCGCGCTCGCCGCTCCGTCGCTGGCCTCCCCCTCCTTCACGCTCTCCTTGCCGTCGGTGAACTCGCCGCTGGTCTCGCCGAAGGCGACGCCGCGGGCCGCCGCCCCCAAGGCCTCGGAGGCGGCGCTTCCCGCCCCGGCCCAGCCGGCGGCGGCCGCCGAGCAAGCCGTCGCCGCGCCCGCGGCCGCCGCCCGCGACACCGACATCGGCGGGAAGATCCGTGCCGTCCAGACCTCCGTGACCGCCGCGCCGACGGCGCCCGCCGGCCGCCCCGCGGGGCGCGCGGTCTCGAAGCGGGTCACGACCTTCATCAGCGACAACATCGCCTTGTTGGGCATGACCAAGGGCCGGGCGACCGAGGGCCTGGCCGCCGCCGCCGCTCCTATGGCGGCCCTGCGTCCGACCCTGGCCCGGCCGGTCAACGGCATCTCCGAGGGCGACGCCGCCCGGTCCGCGCCCAAGACTCCCGCTCCGGCCGGCCCGGTCGAGGGGCTGGGCACCTACATCTACGACGCGGCGCTCGAGGCGGTCCTGCCGCTGGCCGCCGCCGCCGGCTACAAGCCCGACAACCTGCGCCTGACCTACGCCTGGCTCAAGCCGCGCGCCTGGGGCGAGGACTGGACCTTCTCCTTCGTCTCGCCGCGCGAGGGCTATTCCAAGGCTCCGCGCAAGTTCCAGGTGACGGTGCGCCGGACGACGGTGGCCGAGACCCAGCTCGACGCTTTCGGCGCGAAAGACTTGGGCGAAACCGGCATGTTCGCCGGCGTGATGGCCTCCGAGGCCAAGTCGCTCATCAAGCTCGACCCGCTGGCGGTGGCGCGGGCCGCCGGAGCCGAGGCCAAGTCGCTCGAGCTGGCGGCGCGCTGGAGCGAGTCCGGGATGGGGCCGGCGGAGCTGGTGTACGTGCTCCGCGACGCGAAGGAGCGCGAACTCAAGTCGGTCAACGCGGCCACCGGGGCGGTCGTCGTCCCCCAGCCGTACGCGCTCCTGGCGCAGGCGCTGACCGCCTTGGTGCTGTTGGCTCTGACGGTACTGGTCTACGGGACGATCTTCTACGCGATCGCCAACGCGCCGGCGGCGCCGGTGGAGATTCCCCAGGGCTGGGAAGGTCCGTGGCCGGTGGACGCCGACTGGTCGACGCTGTTCGGGCGTTAACCCCTACAGGCGCTCCTTCAAGAAGGACAGCACCCGCGCGATCGCATGCTCCTCATGCGCGCGCGACCACAGGTGGGGCGAGTGGCCCTCGCCTGGATAGAGCGCCAGGACGGCGGGTTTTCCCTGGCGCTCCAGCGCGGTGAACATCTTCTGGGCGTCCGCCGCGGCGGCGTCCTCGGTCCCATGGATCAGGAGCAGCGGGGTGACGATCTTCCCGGCCTGGTAGTACGGCGAGTTGTCCAGATATCGCCGGGAGTCCCGCCAAGGCGGGGAGCCCATCCGGTGCTGGCCTCCCTCCGAGCGCTCGACGAAGGGCGCGCGGCCGTCGGGCGTGCGCAGGCCATAGAGCCCGCCCAGGTCGAACATACCGGAGATCGCGACCGCGGCACGGAAGGCGTCCGTGCTCGCGATGACCGCGGCGGCCGCGTAGCCTCCGTAGGAATGCCCGAGCACGGCGACCCGAGCGGGGTCGGTGAAGCCTTGGGCCGCGGCGGCGCGGACCTGGGGCAGGAGATGCTCGGTGATCTCCCGCGCGGGCTCGCCGGCCTTGCCCAGCGGGCCGATCCGCATGTGAGCCAAGAGCACGGCATAGCCGGCCGAGGTGAGGGCCGCCAGCGGGATGTCGGCGACGCGCGAGGAGGCGGGGAAGCGGTCTCCCAGGACCGAGTAGTCGAGGTCGGGGTAAACCACGGCGACGGTGGGCAGGGGGCCGGGCTTGGCGTTCGGCGGCAGGACCAGGGCGAAGCTGATCTCCTTTCCCCCACCCGGGACCTTGCAGGAAAGGCTGACGGACCTTCCGCCGGCCAGCGCGTCCAAGGCCGGGTCGACGGCGGCCGCCCGGCGGCGGTCCTTGAAAGCGGCGTCGAACCAGTAGAGCCCCGGCGGCGTGCCGGAGTCTTCGTAGCGGGCGAGGATGCCGCCGTCATGGACGGGGTTGGCGAAGCGCGACAAGGCGCCGCGTCCGCGCCAGAGCTCGCGCGGCTCTCCGGCGGCCGGATAGCGGAGCACGACGAGGGAGCCGTCGCCGTCGCGGCCCAAGACCGACAGGGTCCCGGGAACGGGCTGCCAGGCCGTGCGCTCGTCGGCGCTCAGCACGGCGAGGCTCGTCCAGGGGGCGGGAACAGCCAACTCTCGGGTCGGCCCTCCGTTCAACGGCACCCAATGCAGGCGCTGGGGCTTCGGGGCCCCGAAACGCGCGGGGTCGTCGGGGCCCGAGCCGACCAGGACATCCTTGCCGTCGCGCGCGAAGAAGAGCGGGGCCTCGAGGAACGGCCCGGCGGCGACCGCATGAGGGCTCGCGTCCCGCCCTTGGCGGAAGTCCGCCTCGCGCAGCACTCCCCCGTCGAGGAAGACCAGGCGGTCCTCGGTGGGATGCCAGCGGTAGTTGTTGAGAAAGTAGTCGAGCTCCGGCACCGGCAGCCCATGCGCCAAGACGCGCGCGGCGCCGCCGGCGACCGGGACCACGGCCAGATCGTGCACGGAGCGCCGGTCCGTGGGCTTCTCGCGGCGGTACACAGACAGGTACGAAAGCCAGCGGCCCGACGGCGAGAGGCGCGCTACGCTCGGAGAGGGCTCTGCGCCGGAGGAGACCACGATGCGGACCACGCCGTTTTCCGGATCGACCAGTCCCAGCGCCGAGAGGTTCTCCTTGGCGTAGAAATCGGACGCGGCCTTGCCGGCGTTCCCGCCGGGCTTCGGCCCGGGGCTCCGGTACTCGCGCGGTTCGGGACCGGGCGCGGCCGCTTTCTCCGCCTTGGAATCGGCGCCCTCGGGACGCAACGGCACGATGAGTCCGCGTCCGTCGGGAGTCCATAACGGAGCGTCCCCGATCCAATGGTGGCCTCGCATCGGCGCGTCGGCGACGCGGCGGGGGCGTTCGCCGTCGAAGACCCATAGGCGAGGCGCTCCATCGGCGTCGGAGTAATACGCCAGCTGTTTGCCGTCCGGCGACCAGGATGGGCGCCAGCAGGTGCCCTGAGACGGGCAGGGGTCGACTGCGGGAGAGCCGTTACGGTCGGCGATCTTGATCCTTGTGCCGGCCAGACCGGAGGGCGTGCCGTTGGGCAGAAAGCGCGCATCGTCCTTGGCGCCGTCCTGCGGGGCCTGCACGGTGTAGGCGATGCGGCGGCCGTCCAGGCTGAGCGCCGCCTGGTCCTCGCGCGCCAGCGTCTTGGCCGAGAGGATGACGTCCAAGCCGCCGGCCGCCGTGGCGGACCCGGCGGCCGCGGTTCCCGTGTTCATGAGGCGCTCCATCACCTGACGTCCGCCCTTCTCCTGGTCGCGGGCCGCTTCCTCGTCGCGGTGCAGGCCGCGGAGGATCTCCGCGCGATAGAGCAGGCAGTCGTCCGGGTCGATCGCCAAGGAGGCGTCGCACTCGCCCAGCGCCTCCTCGAGGCGGCCCAGGCGGAGCAGGTTCTCGGCGCGCCGCCGGCGCAGACCGGCGTCCTTGGGAGTCAGCGCCACGGCCTTCGCGTAGGCTTCCTCGGACTGGGCGCGGTCGCCGCCCTCCTGATGCGCCATGGCCGCGCAGACGTGGGCGGCGGCGTCCTTCGGATCGAGCTCGACGGCCTTGCGGCAGTCGGCCAACGCGCGCACCGGGCCGTCAGCGGCCTCCGACCAGAGCCGCCATTGCCCGCGCCGGCGAAAGGCGTCGGCGTCCGTGGGCGCCAAGGCTATCGCGCGGTCGAGGTCGGCGGTCGCCACGGCCTCCCACTCCCCGGGCAGGTGGCTGTGCGCCTCCGCGCGGCCCTTGAGAGCCGCCACGTCGTCGGGCTCGAGCTCGAGGGCCTCGGTGAAGAGTTCTATGGCGGCATAGGCGGCGAGCTCGTAGTCGTACGCGCTCCTGGGAGCGGCCAGCGCGGCCTTGCCGCGCGCCACGAGCTCCGCTGCGGTGCGCGGGGCGGTGTTTTCCCGCTCGAGGAGCTCCGCCACCAGCGCGCGCTCCTTGTTCGACAGCGCCGCCTCGCTGAGCTCGGGGTCGGGCTTGTACCAGCGCTGTTTGGCGAAATGCTCGCGCAGGTCGGCGGACTCAAAGGAGCGGCCGCGGCGCGCGAAGACCTCGTTGCGCAGGAGCCGGAGCCGGGCCGCGGTCTTGAACTCGAGGCCCTCGTAGCGCCAGTCCACCCAGTCGGCGTCGGCGGCCAGGGCCGGAAGGCAAGCGAGCAGGATGAGAGCCAGGGTCCTCATCGGATCACGAAACCGATGATGCCGAACGCACAAATTTTTATAGTCCGCAGAGCTTTCACGGTCGCCTGCGAGAATGCCTTGTCTTGTCCGATATATCCCAGAACCTTGGATGTTTGATAGAGCGCCACGAAAAATGGAATGGACCCAAAATACGCGTACGCCAAAAAGGGATCTTTGAAATAGATCTCAAAGAGCGTGGCGTGCGCGTTTCCGCCTTCGATGTGAGGCTCCCAAAGCATGAGAGCAACAGCCCCAATGCTGACGAGCACGATGACTGTCTGAAAAAATTTCGTCGGAATTCCGAGTGACCGCATTTTCATCTTATGGCCGCCGAACGCTCTCGCTCAGCCGTCGCGGCTATCGGGCTCCTGCGCGCGGCGGGTCAACCGCAAGTTAGGCATTCTTTGCGACGAGGGGGAAGCGCTCTGGATGCTCGAGTGATTCCATATCGAGGTCGACATCCAAGTCGGGCCAACGGTTCGCCGTTACCCGTCCCGCCGTTCCATCCGCACCACAAGCTCGTTCTGACTAAACTCAGATATGCCTAACGCATGGGTGAGCGGCGCGCGCTAATGGATTCTTTAGACACGCGCGCGCCCGCTCCACCCGAAGTTATGCAGACTCGTCATTCGTAATGCGTCCACATGCGAATCACTTTCACAACTCTCTCTTTCTTGACGACCTGGTAGACCAGGCGATGGTGGATGTTTATCCGCCGAGAATAGGCACCCGACAAATCACCCACCAGCTTTTCGAATCGGGGAGGGTTTTGAAACGGATTCTTCTCTAGTACGGCCAGGAGCTCTTCGGCCTTGGGGCGCAAACCGGCCGACGACAGCTTCTTGGCGTCCTTCTGGGCCTGCTTCGTGTAAACGAGCTGCCAGACTACCAAGACACCTTTCTCGCCAGCTTCTTCGTCGGCGTCTTGAGACCCTTGCGAATGGACTCCCTCATCCCAGGAATAGAAAGGAGATAGAGCGTCTCCTGAATCGAGCGCCAATCATCCTCAGAAATAAGGACCGCGCTCGAGCGCCGGCCCGTTATCTGGATTGGCTCATGGGAGGACGCCGTCTGATCAAGAAGCCGATAGAGGGTCGCGCGGGCAACACTGGCGGTTAGGGTGGTCATGCCAATAGCGTACCGGAAAGCGTACGTTGCGTCAAGGCCTATCCCAGCCGTTCTCGTTCCGCATAACGCATGGCTGAGCGGCGCGCGTTATGGCCCGGCCCCGCCGTTAGCGCGCCCTATTTTGTCAGCGTTCACCTGTACAGGAGGGCACCTATTGCGGAAAACTGGAGACACCCTCCGAATGGGTGGGCTGCCTATTGAGCCTTGCAGACGTAATGACAGGTTTCTTGAGCTAGAACGAGGTGACAGCCTTCCCATTCAGCAGGACAAGCCTTCGCTCCGGTGTCCTTAAGAGGAACGCGCTTAACAATCATGCCGTCCACTGGCTTGTCCGGTTCGACCGCAGAGGGAGGAATGCGGACCAGCGCTACTTTCTTGCCCCAAGGCAGGATACCCGACTTGATTCGCAAGACTACAATCGTGCCAGCCTTGCCGCGGAGAGACTTTGCCGCCTCTCCCAATGGCATCCCTTTCGTCGAACGGCCGTCGATCGACAGGATAATTTCAGGACTCCTGACCTGTCCTAGGGATTCCGTCGAAAGGGCTTGACATTCATGCCGCCTATTCGCAATAATCTATGTAACTTACAACGCCATGGCGACCCAGCCCCGCTTACCCTTCCACCCCGCAGAAGCAGTCG
>JACPXC010000017.1 GCA_016196755.1 Elusimicrobiota bacterium | reverse complement strand
GCGAAGCAACATAGCTGTCAGGCATCTATGCGAGGCCCTCAACGAGACTAAAATCAGCTATCCCGGAACACGGCTGCGCCTACGCTACGAGGCCTCGAATGTTGCACCGATTTCTGCAACGGGTCAGGAGTCCTGAAATTTGGGCCGTGAGGGATTCGAACCCCCGACCTACCGCGTGTAAGGCGGACGCTCTACCGCTGAGCTAACGGCCCGTCGATCAGATGCCGGGAATGAGCGGGATGCCGCTGCAGGCGTTGAGCAGCGAGGCTGCGGCGGCGATGACGGCGGCGTGGAGGATTCTCATCCTCTAAGGATAATATACGCGCGCCTATTGGGCCAGGGCTTTCTGGAGGTTGTTGAGGGCCAGGATGAACGAGGCCGTCCCGTAGTTGGGGCCGGCGGCCCAGCGGCTGTCGACGACCCGGCCGTCCGGCTGCTGGATAGAGAGGAGCTCGGCGGCGAACTTCTTGGCGATGGCGTCGCGCTTGTCGCCGTCCGGGAAGCGCTTGAGCAGGGCCTCGCTGGCGTTTAGGTAGCCGAAGAGCACGTAGTACTTGGCCCAATAGTGGGTGTCCTCGTGGTGGAAGGCCTCCTCGTCGTCGAGGACTTTGAGCAGGTCCTTGCTGTTCTCCGAGAAGCGGGTCAGCTCCTTGTTGTCCCCGGGCTTTATGCGCCCCGCCTCGATGAGCAGGGTCTCGAGCAGGGGGTCGCGGGAGATCCCGTCGAGCGAGCCTTCCTGGGCCGTCCGGGCGCGGTAGGGGTAGGTGGCGTCCGCTCCGCGCGATTTCTGGATCTCGTCGAGCAGGGAGTTGAGGACGAAATCGGGGACCTTGTAGCCCTGGCGCTTGGCCTCCTGGAGGGATTGGACCAGCATGCCGAGCTGGAAGCTCGCGGCGCTGTAGCGCGGGGTGCCGGGGACGATGCTCCTGTTGTACTCCGTCCCGCCCGTCCGGCCGACCATGCGCTCGATCTCGAAGATGAAATCTTGGACGTTCCGCTTCCGGTCCTCCTCGGCCGCCCCGGGCAGGAGGGCGGCGCGCAGGCCGTAGGCCAGGGCGTAGAGCCGGTGGTTCATGTTGCTGCCGTGCGTGTCCACTTCGTCGGGGTCGGCCAGCCCGCGGTCGACGACGAACCGGTGGCCGCGCTCGATGAGGCCGCGCTCGCCCCCGTTGTGCTCGAGGGCGTCGAGCACGAGGCCGGTGACGGCGACGCGGACGTAGTCGGTGTCCAGCGCGGGGCCGGTGACATACCCCACGCCCCAGGAGCCGTCGCGCCGCTGGGTCTTCTGGAGATACGCCACCCCGCGGGAGATCGCCGTCTGGACCAGCTCCGGCGTCACCTCGGGCTCGACGGGCCGGCGCTTGACCTGATGCTTCATGGCCGCGAAGCGTTCCCCGGCCAGCCTTCCCTCCGCGCTGGGCTCCGGCGTGCCGCCGAGGAGCCAGGTCCAATCCGGGGAGGGGACCGGCGCCGTCGCCGCCGCGGCCGGCCAGGCGAGGAGTCCGAGCAGCGGAAGGAGCGCGACCATGCGATAGGGTGGGGCCGGAAGCCGGCCGGCGGCGGGAGCCAAAGACCGCACCCAAGGTGGGTCGAAAGGCCTAGAAGATAAAAGTATCATCCTGCCTATGCGGCGCGCCAGCTGGATTCTCATGTCGGCCTTCTACATCGTGGCGGGCATCAACCACTTCGTCAAGCCGGAGCTCTACCTGCCCATGATGCCGCCCAGCCTGCCGTTCCCGCTGGCGCTGGTCTACCTGAGCGGGGCGGCGGAGTCCGGCTTAGGGGCCGCCTTGTGGGTCCCGGGCCTGCGCCGCCGGGCCGCCTGGGGCCTCATCGCCCTGCTCGTGGCGGTGTTCCCCGCCAACGTCCGCATGTTCCAGCTGGGCGGGGCCGCGTTCGGCGTGCCCGACTGGGTCCTGCTGTGGCGGCTTCCTTTCCAACTGGTCTTCGTCGCCTGGGCCTACGTCCATACCCGGGAGGAGCGCTGAGATGTCTCAAGAGCCTCTGCCGCATGAGCGTTCGCGACCCCTGGGGAGCTGGGTCATCCCGACCTTCCTCGTCTTGATCCCGCTGGCGCTCTTGGCCGGCTTCTACTTCATCATGTACGGCCCCGGCGCGACGCGGGCCCCGCTGACGCCGCAGAAGCTGCTGCAGTTGGCCGACCCCGAGCCGCCGCCGGCGCCGCCGCCCGCGCGCCTTGAGCCTCCCGCCGCCGAGAACCGCGTCTCCTCGCTCGACATGATCCCCAGCGGCCGCGGCCTGCTCGACGAGCCCGAGCGCAAAGAGCCCGAGGTCGAGCTGCCGCAGGCTCCCGCCCCGGCCCGGAGAGGCCCGGCGCCCCGCAAGAAGCCGAAGCTCGATGCGGGCGGGCGGGGGGGCGCGAACACGGGCGCCGGCTGGGACTGGGAGCATTGACCCACCATACGGCGGGTCCGATGGCCCTCCCGCCGCCGCGCCTCCGTACTATAATGAGGCATGGCCGACTTCCCCAGACGCATCCACCTCAAGACTCAGAAGTGCCCCAGCTGCGGCGATACGATGGGAGCTCCCTCGCTCGACGCCTCCGCCGCCACGCTGCGCGTGGTCTGCCAGAAGAAGGCTTGCGGCTACGCCATCGACCTCGCCTGGCTGGGTGAGCTCCCGAGCGCCAACTAGCTTGCGCGCGCTCCTCTTACTCGCGCTCTTAGCGCTCCCCGTCCGCGCCTCCGAGGGCTGGCTGAGCGACCTGGCCGCCTCCAAGGCCGCCGCCGCCGGGAAGAAGCCCATCTTAGTCGACTTCCAGGCCGTGTGGTGCTACTCCTGCTACTACATGGAGCAGAAGGTGCTCTCCAAAGACGGCTTCAAGGCCGCCGCCGCGGGCCTCGTCCTCCTCAAGCTCGACGTCGACACCGAAGAGGGCCTGGCCCTCAAGAAGAGGCTGCGGGTGGGTTTCCTGCCTTCCTATGTGCTGATGGACGCTTCCGAGCGCGAGCTGGGACGCATCATCGGCGAGCAGACCGAGGCCGATTTCCTGAGCCAGCTCGCGGCGTTGACCGCGGGGACGGTCCAGACCCCCGCGCGCCGGGTGAGCGCGGCGCTCGACGCCAACGACCTCGACTCAGCCAAACGCCTTCGCGGCGAGCTGAAGAGGTCCGTGCCGCCGCCGTCGGGGACGGACTGGGAGCGCGCCTCGGCGCGCCTCGACCTGGGCTTGGCGCTCAAGGCCAAGAAGGACAAGGAGGCCGTGGCCGCGTTCACGGCCCTGATGAGTCTCGGCGGCGGCTGCGAGCTCCCCTACCACCTCTCGCGCGTCGAGCCGGCCTTGGCCGGAGTGACGCAAGACGCGCGCCGCGAGGCGCTCGAGGCGGCGCGGACCGCGCTGACGGCCCTCGTCGAGGGCCGGTTCTTCGGGCCGGAGGCCCAGCGCTGCGCCGACTCGCGCTCTTCGGTGGAGGGGGCGGCCGCGGCGCTCGAAAAGCTGGGACGCGCCGCCGAGCGCCAGGCCTTGCTCGACCGCGCGGCCGATGAGCTCGGCCGCAGGCTCAAGGCGGCCGGCGTAGGCTCCGACCGCAACCTCGACGACGATTATCGGTTCGTGCTGGGCTTGGCCGGATGGCGCGAGGCCCTGTTCGCCCACCTCGGGGCCCTCGTGGCCGCGTATCCTTCCGACTACGTCTACCCCTACCGGCTGGCGAAGGCGCTCAGCGAGGCGGGGCGCGGGGCCGAGGCCCTGCCGTCGTCCGAGAAGGCCTACCATCTGAGCTACGGCGCCAACCGCTTCAGCACGGCGCGCCTGCGCGCCGAGCTCCTGGCCGGCGCCGGGCAGGCCGGCACGGCGCGGGCGCTCCTCAACCTCGAGCTCAAGGCCGGCGGGGCGCGCTTCCCGGACCAGGTCGCGCCGACCGAGCAGCTCCTCAAGACCATCGGTCCGTGAAGCGGCGCGGCTGGACCGTCTACGTGGTCCGCTGCCGTGACGGCAGCTACTACACCGGAGTCGCCAAGGACCTGGAGCGCCGCCTCGCCGCGCACGACGCCGGGCGCGGCGCGGCCTACACGCGCGGCCGCGGCCCCGTCGAGCTCTTATGGACCGCGACCGGCTACACGCGCGGCCGCGCTCTCTCGCGCGAGGCGCGCATCAAGTCGCTCACGCGCGCCGAGAAGGAACGTCTGGTCGCCAAGGTCTGACCCCGACCTTCTTCATAGGTCTTGACGGTTCCGGGTTTCGCCTTTATAAATGGGATGAAGGCGTCGCACGCCGAAAGAGGGAGCGCCATGCCGAAGCCGCGCAAGTCCGCCGCAACCGTCGCTCCGACGAAGAAAGGCGGTCAAGCCACCGCGCTCGAGGCCCTCAAGCGCTTGGCTGGCGCCTCCTCGGACCATCCCGCCGCCGCGCTCAAGCGCGGCAAAGACAAGGATGAGTCCGTCGACGATCCCCAGCTCAAGCGCATCTTCGAAGACGCCGCCAAGACCGACGTGCGCGGCGGCTCGATCAAGTGGCTCGACGTCGACTGCCCGCACTGCGGCGAGAGCTTCGAGGTCCGGGTAGACTCCTCGCAGAACGCCGAGCTGACCCAGGAGTGCCAGTCCTGCACGCAGTCGGTGACGCTGGCCGTCGAGGTCGACGAGGGCGAGGTCAGCGTCTCGGCGTATCAGTGATCAGGGCGTAGGTTCGAGCGTCGCCGGCGCGGCGGGCAGTTTCAGCGCGTCGACGGGATTTAAGCGCTTGGGCGCAGGTCCGCCCAGGTCCGGCCCCTCGTAGTGGGCCTCGGCCATGTTGAACTTGGTCGCCAGGTCGACGCGCCGCCAGGCCAGGCGCAGCGCCCGGTCGAGCGCCGCCCCGCGCGCCTGCTTGCCGCGCGCCACGGTGAGATGCAGGAAGCCGTCCTCGAAGTCGAAGGCGGCCTTGGCCACCCCGTCGACCCGGAGGAACTCCTCGACGATCGCCTTCGTGCAGGCGTTGCAGAGGACCCCGCCCATGGCTATGCGCCAGCGGCCCTCCTTGAGGATGGCGACGCCGGACGTCAGCTCGGCCAGGGGCCTGCCGCGCCTATCCGGCGCGGCCCAGGCCGCCGCGCCCAGGGCCGCCAGGAGGAGGATGATCCGCATGCTCAAAGCATACTACCCTTCCTTAAAAGTCACAAGCCTGGCGCATTGACAGCCAGGAGCGCTTCCGCTACACTTCCGGCGGACGCGTTTTATCCGATAATTTCATGAAGAATAGGGCTTGGATCGCCGACGCTTTGATCGGCCTTCTGCTGACCGGATTCGTGGCCGGGTCGTATGTCCTGCGCGGGGCCTTCCTTGAAGGCCTCGAGCTGAAGGCCTACGACGCCCGGTCCCAGCTGCGGGTCGACCTCGAGCCCTCCTCGGAGGTCGTCATCGTCGCCATCGATGACGATTCGATCACCCGCCTGGGCCGCTGGCCTTGGCCGCGCACACGTCTGGCCGAGATGCTCGAGAAGCTCAAGGCCGCCGGGCCGCGCGTCATCGGCCTCGACATCCTCTACACCGAGCCGGAGCGCAACCCGGCCCTGGCCGAGCTCGAGACCATGAAGGCCAAATACCTCGAGCTGATCGGCGAGCGCAAGGTTTCTCAGAGGGGCGTGGAGTTCGAGGCCGAGTTCGCGGCCGCGGCGGAGCGTCTGGACACCGACAAGCACCTGCTGGCCGCCTTGACGACGACGCAGAACGTCGTCCTGCCGATGTTCTTCCTGGAGACCGGCGAGGCGCGCGGCGCCAAGCCGCCCGAGCTGCCCGCGGCGCTGTCGAGCTCCACGGTCTCGGCCCGGCTCTCGGCCGACGCGGGGATCGACCATACGATCGAGGCCACCAAGGCCACCTACCCCCTGCCGCCGTTTGTCGAGACGTCGGCCGGCGTGGGCCACGTGAACATCTATCCGGACTTGGACGGCGTGGTCCGCCGCGAGACCTTGGTCGTCAAATACGGCTCGCAGTACTTCCCGTCCTACGCGCTGACCCTCGTGGCCCGCTCTCTGGGCCTCTCGCCCGAGGAGGTGACGGTCGTCCCGGGCCGTTCGATCACGGTGGGCAAGATCGAGGTCCCGCTCGACGACGAGCAGTCGATGCTGGTCACCTTCAACGGCCCCGAGCGCACCTTCCGCTACTACCCGTTCTACGAGGTCCTGGAGGGGAAGATCCCGGCCGACGTCTTCAAGGACAAGATCGTGATCCTCGGCCCCTCGGCGCAGGGCGTCGGCGCGGTCTACGTGACGCCGGTGGCCAAATCCCTGCCCTCCGTCGAGTTCATCGCCAACGTGATCGAGAACATCCTCAACCGGCGCTTCCTGGGGCGTCCGGTCTGGGCCGCCGACGCCGAGCTCGGCGCTATCGCCGTCATGGGCCTGTTCGTCATGCTCATCCTGCCGCGCCTGCGCGCGCTGGTCGGCGCCTTCGTCACGGTGGTCCTGCTCGCCGGCCTGTTCGTGGGCGGCTCCTGGGCCTTCAAGGTGCGCGGCGAGTGGATCAAGGTCGTCTACCCGGCCTTCCTGCTCGGGGTCGGCTACGTCGTCATCGTCACCAAGCGCTTCTTCACGACCGAGCGCGGCAAGGAGCTCGTCGAGGCTTCCCAGGTCGACACCAACAAGATGCTCGGCCTGACCTTCCAGGGGCAGGGGATGCTCGACGTGGCCTTCGAGAAGTTCCGCACGATCCCGCTGGAGTCGTTCGACGACTCCTTTAAGGACACGCTCTACAACCTCGGGCTCGACTTCGAGCGCAAGCGCCAGTACGCCAAGGCGGTGCAGGTCTACAAGCACATCGAGACCGCCGACCCCAAGTTCAAGGACATCACCGAGAAGATCAAGACCCTCTCGGCCGCGGCCGAGGGCGCGGTGTTCGGCGGGGTGGGCAAGGCCGCCAAGGAGGGCACCGTCATCGTCACCGGCGGGGCGTCGAAGCCCACGCTGGGCCGCTACGAGATCGAGAAGGAGCTCGGCCGCGGGGCGATGGGCATCGTCTACCTCGGCAAGGACCCCAAGATAAACCGCCAGGTCGCCATCAAGACCTTGATGCTCGACGAGGGCTCCTCCCCGGCCGAGGTCAAGGAGATCGAGGAGCGCTTCTTCCGCGAGGCCGAGTCGGCCGGGACGCTCAACCACCCCGGGATCGTGCGCGTGTTCGACGCCGGCAAGGAGAACGACGTCTGTTTCATCGCCATGGAGCTCCTGAGCGGCGAGGACCTGGTCAAGTACACCAAGAAGGAGACCCGGCTTCTCCCCGACACGGCGATGGAGTACGTGGCGAAGGTCGCCGAGGCGCTCGACTACGCCCACCAGCAGGGCATCGTGCACCGCGACATCAAGCCCGCCAACATCATGCTGCTCAAGGACGGCTCGCTGCGGGTCACGGACTTCGGCATCGCCCGCATCCAGGCCTCCTCGAAGACCGCGACGGGCACCGTGATGGGCACTCCGTCCTACATGAGCCCCGAGCAGATCGCCGGCCGCAAGGTCGACGGGCGCTCCGACCTCTTCAGCCTGGGCGTCACCCTCTATGAGCTCCTGACCGTGGAGAAGCCCTTTAAAGGCGGCGAGGGCATCGGGGCGCTGCTGTTCCAGATCGCCAATGACCCGGAACCCGACATCCTGACGGTCAACCCGTCTTTGCCGTCGATGGTCAAGAAGATCGTCACGAAGGTCCTGGCCAAGAAGACCGAGGAGCGCTACCAGCGCGGCAACGACCTGGCCCGCGACTTGCGGGCCTGCATCGAGGCCTTGAAGTCCGGCGCCGCGGATGCGCCTACGCCCGAGGAGATCGCGGGCTCGATCTCCATGCCGGAGCCGACGGCGCCCATCCCGGCGGTGGAGCCTCCGGCGCCGGAGGCTCCCGCCGCCCCCGCGGCGGTCGACGAGACGATCAAGGCCTCGGCTTCGGACTGGGCGGTCGGCGTGTCCGAACCCGACCTCGCGCCCGCTCCCGGACCTGACCTGACTCCCGCCCCCGGGCCCGACCTGACGCCCGCGCCGGCGCCGTCGGGCATCGAGCTGGGGGCGCGTCCGGCCTTCGGCGCCCCCGCGCCCGACCGAGCGCTATCGCGAGGAAGTGCCGCCTCCGAGGCCATGGAGGCGGCCGCCCAGCCTGCTGCCTCGGGCATCGAGCTGGGCGCCCGCACCGCCTTCGGCGGGGGAGCGCCGAAGCTGCCGCCCGCCTCGGGCATCGAGCTGGGCCCGCGTCCCGGTCTCGGGGCCCCGCCGCCGCCCGCCGAGCCTCCTGTCTCCTTCACCCCCGAGGAGGTGGCCGCCACTCTCTCCTTTGACGCGACGATGCCGGCCGAGCCGCCGCCCGCCGATGAGCCGACCGCGCCGGTCGTCCCCGGCCCGGAGGCCGACTCCCTGGCCCTGG
Source organism: Elusimicrobiota bacterium (assembly GCA_016196755.1). Taxonomy (GTDB): domain Bacteria; phylum Elusimicrobiota; class Elusimicrobia; order UBA1565; family UBA1565; genus SCTT01. The sequence goes on along the minus strand of JACPXC010000017.1, from coordinate 10,939 downwards.
TCGACTCCATCATGCCGCGGGTGGCCCCCGAGTCGCTCTCGTCGGCCGACATCACCAATCCCAACCTCGGCGCCGAGTTGGCGGCCTTCCAGGCCCAGCAGGCCGAGCCCCCAGCGCCGCGGCCCGAGGCCATCGAGCCGCCGATCGACCCCGGCGAGACGATCAAGCTTTTCGACCCGAGGAAGCCCCAATGAGAGAGCTCGAGATGTCCGGCAAGACCGACCCCGGCAAGGTCCGCGAGCGCAACGAGGACGCTCTCTCGATGGCGCCCGAGCTGGGGCTCTTGGCCGTCGCCGACGGGATGGGGGGGCACAACTCCGGCGAGGTCGCCAGCGGCCTGGCCGTCGACACCATCAGCGCCTTCGCCAAGGATCTCCTGGGCAAGGGCCGCAACGCCGTGCCGGAGGGCTCCGACGCGTCGCTCTCGACGCGGGCGCGCCAGCTGACCCATTTCATACAGAGCGCCAACACGGTGATCTTCGAGAAGTCGCGCGCCTTCAAGAAGGACCACGGCATGGGGACCACGATCGTCGCCGTCCTGGCCGACGATAAGACCCTGACGGTGGCGCATGTCGGGGACAGCCGCCTCTACCTCCTGCGCCAGGGCAAGCTCGAGCGGCTGACCGAGGACCACAGCCTGGTCCAGGACCAGGTCCGCCACGGCCTCATCACCCAGGAGCAGGCCGAAAAGTCCCATCTCCAGAACATACTCACCCGCGCCCTCGGCACCGAGGCCCTGGTCAAGGTCGACGTCTCCGACCACCCGGTCATGGGGGGCGACGTCTTCATGCTCTGCTCCGACGGCCTAACCAAGATGGTCCCGGAGCCCGAGATGGCGCGCGTCATGGGCTCGGGCAAGGAGGCCATCCAGATCGTCGACACCCTGATCGCGATGGCCAACGAGGCCGGCGGGGTGGACAACGTGACGGTGGCGGTGGCCAAGGCTCCGGCCGCCGGCCGCGGCGGCTGGCGCAAGATCGTCTCGCGTTTTCTGGGGGGGTAGGGCATGCCCAAGGTCCTGCTCAAGTTCAACGCCGCGGTCATCAAGGAGATCGTCCTCGACAAGCCCGTCCTGACCGTCGGCCGCAAGCCCGACAACGACGTCGTCATCGACAACCCGGCCATCTCCGGCCACCACTGCAAGATCGTGCTCAAGGGCGACACCTACTATGTCGAGGACTTGGAGTCGACCAACGGGACCTTCGTCAACGAGAAGCGCGTCGTGAAGTCGGGCCTGCACGACCAGGACGTGGTCGGCGTGGCCAAGCACGCCCTGGTCTTCCTCGACGACCGCAAGAAGGAGGAGGAGGCCGGGGGCGCCGACAAGACCATGGTCATCTCGCCCGACAAGCAGGAGGCGCTGGCCAAGGCCTCCGCCGCCTCGGCCGCGGCCGCCAAGACGGAGTCGGCCGGCTGGGTGCGCGTCCTCAAAGGCGTCGTGGCCCTGCCCGAATACGAGCTCAAGGGCATGTCGACCTACATCGGCAAGTCCGACCGCGTCCAGATCCCCATCGCCGACGGGGGCTTCTTTAACCGCGCCCCCGAGGTGGCCGCCTCGGTCCACAAGAAGAGCGAGGGCTACGTGCTCAAGGCGGTGAAGGAAGGCTTCCCGATCGTCAACGGCACGAAGGTGGCCGATTCGGTGGTGCTCAACGACGGGGACATCATCGAGCTGGGCGGGACGACCCTGCAGTTCTTCCTGAAGTAGGCGTCGCTCAGTCGGACGCGGCGAGATAGGAGAGCAGGTCCCGCGACGACACCATGGCCACCGACCCGTCGTCTAGCAGGACGGGCATGTGCCGGTAGCCGCCCACCGACATGTGATGGAACGCGTGCGTCACCGGCTCGTCGGCCCGCAGGGTGTCGGGGTCGGCGTGCATCACCGCCGAGACCGGGACCTTGGCGGGGTCCTTGAGGCCGGCCACCTCGCGCAAGGCGTCGCGCTCGGTCAGGATGCCGACGACCTTGCCGGCCTTGGTGATCAGCAGGGCGCCGACCTTCTCTTCGCGCATGAGGTCGACGGCGTCGGCGACGGTGCGGTCGTAGGGGACCGAGACCGCCGGGCGCGGCCCCAGGCTGGCGATCGTCCCCTTGCGGACGCGCTCGGCCAGGTCTCCCTTAGGGAGGCGCCGCGCGGGGTCGGGAAGGTCATGGCCGCAGCCCACGCAGACGTCCGAGCCCGGGATGTTCTCGGCCGCGCAGTCGGGGCACTTCATCTCACTTCCCAGGTCTCTCCGCCGGCCAGGAGCTTCGCCAGGTCGCCGCCGCCGGGCTTCTTGGCGGCCTCGAGCTGGGCCTCCGAGAGTTGGTCGAAGGTCGGCTCGGTGACGGTGCGGAACACGCCGACCGGGACGGCCGGGTAGTCGGGCGGCTCTATGTGGGTGAGCGCGTAGGCGTACTGGGCCCCGGCGTTCTCGTCGTGGACCAGGAGGTCGGCGGGCGGCTTGCCGGCTTCGAAGGTGACGACCTCGGGCTTGAAGCCCTTCATCTTGACGCCTTTGTCCTTGTTCTTGCCGAAGACGAGCGGCTTGCCGTGCTCGAGCTTGATGACCGAGTCGTCGCGCGTGTCGCGGCTCTCGGCCTCGGCGAACGCGCCGTCGTTGAAGACGATGCAGTTCTGGAAGATCTCGATGAAGGCCGAGCCCTTGTGCTTGGCGGCGCGCTCGAGTATGGACCCCAGGTGGGCGACGTCGGTGTCGACGGTGCGCGCCACGAAGGTGGCCTCGGCGGCCAATGCCACGCGCAGGGGGTAGAGCGGCCGGTCTAGCGTCCCCATCGGCGAGGACTTGGTCACCATGCCCTGCAGGGAGGTCGGCGAGTACTGGCCCTTGGTCAGGCCGTAGATGCGGTTGTTAAATAGCAGGATCTTGATGTCGACGTTGCGGCGCATCGCGTGCAGGAGGTGGTTGCCGCCGATCGAGAGGCCGTCGCCGTCGCCGGTGACCACCCAGACCTGGAGGTCGGGCTGGGCCAGCTTGATGCCGGTGGCGATGGCCGGCGCGCGGCCGTGGATCGTGTGGAAGCCGTAGGTGTTCACGTAGTAGGGGAAGCGGCTCGAGCAGCCGATCCCGGACACGAACACGATCTTCTCGCGCGGGACGCCGAAGGTCGGCAGGACCTTCTGCATCTGGGCGAGGATGGCGTAGTCCCCGCAGCCGGGGCACCAGCGGACGACCTGGTCGGAGACGAAATCCTTGCGCTCGAGCTTGGGGGCGACGGTGGTCTCGGCCATGGCTTTACTCCTTCCCGGCGAGGACGGCTTCGACCTTCGCCTTGATCTCGGACACCTTGAACGGCTGGCCCTTCATCTTGTGCAGGCCGACGGTGGGGGCCAGGTACTTGGCGCGGATGACGGTCTCGAGCTGGCCGAAGTTCATCTCGGCCACGATGACGCGCTTGTAGCGCGCCAGCGTCGCGCCGAGGTCGGGCGGCAGCGGGTGGATGTGGCGGATGTGGACCGAGGCCACGCTCTTGCCGGCCTTCTGGAGTTCGTTGACGGCCGTGGTGATCGCGCCGTAGGTCGAGCCCCAGCCGACCACCAGGACCTCGGCCTTTTCCGGGCCGTTGACGACGGTGGGGGGGATATCCTGCGTCATGCCGTTGACCTTGTCGGCGCGCAGCCGGCACATGAGCTCGTGGTTGTCGGGGTCGTAGCTGATGTTGCCGGTGAGGTTCGCCTTCTCGAGGCCGCCGATCCGGTGCTCGTAGCCGGGCGTTCCGGGGATGACCCAGGGGCGGGCCAGGGTCTTCGGGTCGCGGGCATAGGGCTTGAACTCGGCCGGGGCGGCCCCGGGGTCGTGGGAGACCGCGAAGCTCGGCAGGTCGGCGACGGCCGGGATCTTCCAGGGCTCGGAGCCGTTGGCCAGGTAGCCGTCGGTCAGGAGGATGACCGGGTGGCGGTACTTCATGGCCCAGCGGCAGGCCTCGATCGCCATCGTGAAGCAGTCTCCCGGCGTGGCGGCCGCGAGGACGGCCACCGGGCATTCGCCGTTGCGGCCGAAGACGGCCTGGAACAGGTCGGCCTGCTCGGTCTTGGTCGGCAGGCCCGTCGACGGGCCGCCGCGCTGGACGTTGATGAGCACCAGCGGCAGCTCGGTCATGACCGCCAGGCCGAGGCCCTCGGTCTTGAGCGCCACGCCCGGCCCGGAGGTCGTCGTGATGGCCAGATGGCCGGCGAAGGCCGCGCCGATCGCCGAGGTGATCGCCGCGATCTCGTCCTCTGCCTGGAAGGTCTTCACGCCGAAGGCCTTGTACTTGGACAGGTTGTGGAGGATGTCCGAGGCCGGCGTGATCGGGTAGCTGCCCAAAAACAGGGTGTGGCCCGAGAGCTTGCTCGCCGCCACCAGCCCGAGGGCGGTGGCGTCGTTGCCGGTGATGTTGCGGTAGCGGCCCGGGGTGATCGGGGCTTTCTTGACCCGGTAGGTCCGGGCGAAGATCTCGGTGGTCTCGGCGTAGGACCAGCCGGCCTGGAGGGCCCTGATGTTGGCCTCGATGTGGGCCGGGTTCTTGGCGAACTTGTGCTGGATCCAGTCCACCGTCGTCTCCATCGGCCGCTCGTAGAGCCAGTACATGATGCCCAGGGCGAAGAAGTTCTTGCAGCGCGAGACCTGGGTCGGCGACATCCCCATCCCATCGAGGGCGTTGGTGGTCAGGGACGTCATCGGCACTTCGATGAGGCGGTAGGAGGAGAGGCTGCCGTCCTCCAGGGGGTTCGTCGCGATGTTGGCCTTCTTGAAGTTGCCCGGGGTGAAGGCGTCGGTGTTGACGAGGATGGTGCCGCCGGCCTCGAGGTCCTTGATGTTGGCCTTGAGGGCGGCCGGATTGAAGGCGACGAGGACCTGCGGCTGGTCGCCGGGGGTCAGGATGTCGCGCGAGGAGAAGTGGATCTGGAAGCCGCTGACGCCGGGCAGCGTGCCGACGGGAGCGCGGATCTCGGCCGGATAGTCGGGGAAGGTGGAGAGGTCGTTGCCGGCCAGGGCGGTCGTCGTCGTGAACTGCCCGCCGGTCAACTGGACGCCGTCGCCGGAGTCGCCGGCGAAGCGGATCGTCACCGCGTCGAGCTCCTCGACCGGGACGGCCCGCTGGCGCTTGGGCGTCAGGGACGGCTTCTTCTCTTCGGTGTCGGTGTTCACATTGTCTCCTAAGCCCCGTCGGCTTCTTCGGCCACTTGGCCGGGCCGCGGCGGGAGGTTAACGACCTCGGCCGGGAAGGCGTACGCCAGGAATCGGATGAGCCGGCCGACGGTCAGCAGGCCCTTGGGGGCCCCGGCGCCGTCGACTAAGGGGAGGTTGCGCACGTGCTTGGAATCCATGAGGGCGATGGCCTCGCGGACCGTGGCCGTGAGCGGCAAAGTCGACGGCCGCGGGCTCATGAGCTCCCGCACCGGGGTCTCGGGCCGCGTCCCTTCGAGCAGGCACTTATTGAGGATGTCGCGTTCCGTGAAGACCCCGGCCACCGCGCCGTCCTTGGTGAGGATCATGGAGCCCGCGCGGGCCGTGCGCAGGGCTTCGAGGACCGCTCCGTAGCCGGTCGACTCTTCCATGACGAGGAAGGCGTCGTCTGCCAGGTCGGTCAAGGGTCTCGAGAAGGGGTCGACGGTGGGCATAAGGGGGTAAGCGCATTCTATCACAAGTTCCCTGGAACGGGGGTTGACCGCGGGCAACCCCTATGAAACGGAGCTATTTACGCGCCCGAAGCGCGTAAATAGCTTCTTTTTCAGTAGAATCGAGCGCGTAGTACTACTACGGAGGCACCCTCGTGAAGCTCCTCGAATTTCAAGGCAAAGACGTCTTCCGCCGCTACGGCATCCCCGTGCCCCCGACGGGCGGCGCGATCCAAAAGCCCGCCCAGCTCCCCGCCGCCCTCAAGCGCGCCGGGAAGGGGCCGTGGGTCATCAAGGCTCAGGTCCTGGCCGGCGGCCGCGGCAAGGCCGGCGGGGTGAAGCTCGCCAAGACCCCCAAGGAAGCCTCCGAGATCGTCAAGAACATGCTGGGCATGCGGCTGATCACCCCGCAGACCGGCGAGAAGGGGATCAAGGTCGGCACCGTGCTCGTCGACAAGGCCTCCGACATCGCCCGGGAGATATACTTCTCGGTCGTCCTCGACCGCAAGCTGGGCTGTCCGACGATCATCGCCTCCGCCGAGGGCGGCGTCGAGATCGAGCACCTGGCCCACCACAAACCCGAGGCCATCCTGCGCGAGGCCGTAGACCCCGTGGCCGGCCTCAAGGGCTACCAGGCCCGCCGCCTGGCCTTCGCCCTGAAGATCCCCACGCCCCAGCTCGGCGTCTTCGTCAAGATGGCCACGGCGCTGGTCAAGGTCTTCATGGACTTAGACGCCAACCTCGTCGAGGTCAATCCGCTGATCGTCACCGCCAAGGGCGAGCTGGTGGCACTCGACGCCAAGGTGACGACCGACGACAACGCGCTGTTCCGCCAGAAGGAACTGGCCGACATGACCGACATCGAGGCCACCCCGGCCGAGAAGGAGGCCAAGAAGGTCGGGATCTCCTTCGTCGGCCTCGACGGCACGATCGGCTGCATGGTCAACGGCGCCGGCCTGGCCATGGCGACGATGGACTCGGTCCACCTGGCCGGGGGCTCGCCCGCCAACTTCCTCGACGTGGGCGGCGGCGCCAACGCCGAGCAGGTGACCCGCGCCTTCCAGATCATCATGAAGGACAAGAAGGTGAAGGCCGTCCTCATCAACATCTTCGGCGGCATCATGCGCTGCGACACGATCGCCGAGGGCGTGCTGGCCGCGCTCAAGAAGATCAAGCTGAACGTGCCGCTGGTCGTCCGCCTCGAGGGCACCAACGTCAAGGAAGGCCGGGCCCTGCTCCAGAAGTCCGGGCTCAAGATGACCGTGGCGGACTCGCTGTGGGACGCCGCCCAGAAGGCCGTCGCGGCTGCGGGGGAGAACTGAGATGAGCATCCTTCTTCATAAGCGCTCGCGCATCGTCGTCCAGGGCCTGACCGGCTCGGCGGGGTCGTTCCACGCCAAGCAGTGCATCGACTACGGCAGCGCCGTGGTGGCCGGGGTCACGCCGGGCAAGGGGGGCTCGACGCACTTGGGCGTCCCGGTCTACGATACCGTCCGCGAGTCGGTCCGCGAGCGCGGCGCCGACGTCTCCCTGGTCTTCGTGCCGCCGTTCGCCGCGGCCGACTCGATCCTCGAGGCCTTCGACGCGGGAATCAAGCTCGTCATCGCCATCACCGAGGGGATCCCGGTCCTCGACATGGCCCGCGTCAAGGCCGACCTCGTCCGGCGCCGGCGCGACGGGCAGGACCTGCGCCTGATCGGCCCCAACTGCCCCGGCGTCATCACCCCGGGCGAGTGCAAGGCCGGCATCATGCCGGGCTACATCCACAAGCCGGGCCCGGTGGGGATCGTCTCGCGCTCCGGGACGCTGACCTACGAGGCGGTCTGGCAGTTGACCTCCCACGGCATCGGCCAGTCGACGGTCGTCGGCATCGGCGGCGACCCGGTCAACGGCACCAGCTTCGTCGACGCGCTCGACCTCTTCGAGCACGACGACCGGACCAAGGCCGTGGTCATGATCGGCGAGATAGGCGGCTCGGCGGAGGAGGACGCCGCCGAGTTCTTCAAGCGGCGGATGACCAAGCCGGTGTTCGCGTTCATCGCCGGCAAGACCGCTCCTCCCGGACGCCGCATGGGCCATGCCGGCGCCATCGTCGAGGGCGGCTCGGGCGGCCACGGCGACAAGGTGGCGGCGCTCGAGCGCGTCGGCATCACCGTGGTGCAGAACCTCTCGGAGATCGGGGCCACCGTGGCCAAGTCGCCGATCGGGGCCAGAGTCCTGGCGGCCGTAGCGGCTTGAGAGAGCTCGGCCTCTCGTTTCTGGCGGGCCTGGCGAGCTTCCTCTCGCCCTGCGTCCTGCCGCTCATCCCGGTCTATCTGGCGTTTTTGACCGGGAGCTCATTCGCCGAGCTGACGACCAAGACCCCGCGGCACGTCGTCATCATAAACGCGCTGGCGTTCATCGGCGGCTTCTCGCTGGTCTTCATCGCCATGGGAGCCTCGGCCTCGGCCCTTGGGGCGGCGCTCGCCGACCACCGCGCCTGGATCGAGCGGCTGGGCGGCGCGGTCCTGCTCGCCTTCGGGCTCTGGCAGCTCGGCGTCATCCGTATGGACTTCCTTTATAAGGACGCCCGGATGCGTTTCCGGGAGAAGCCGGCGGGCTTGGCCGGGTCGGTGCTGGTCGGCGGCGCCTTCGCGGCCGGCTGGACGCCCTGCGTGGGGCCCCAGCTGGGCGCGGCGCTTTCGCTGGCCTCCCTGTCGGGCTCGGTGGGGAAGGGAGTCCTGCTCCTGGCCGCCTACTCGGCCGGGTTCGCGGTGCCGCTCCTGCTCTGCGCGGTGGCCGTCGAGCGCGCGGTCAAGGTGCTCGACCGGCTCAAGAAGTGGCTGCCGGTCTTCGAGAAGGCCAGCGGGGCGCTGCTGGTGGTCCTGGGCCTCACCCTGGCCGGCGGCTACTACGGCAAGGTCTCCACCGGCGTCCTGGCCATGTTCCCCGGCTGGGCCAAGATGTTCACCGGTCTCGGGCTCTGAGCGAAAGTTAAAAAGTTAAGGTGCCTGGCACCGTGACTCAGCCTGGACGAAACCCGCAATACCTGCTAGCCTAAGACCGATGGCCGCCGCCAAGGAAATCAAGCCGCAGACCGCGAAGACCAAGTTCGGGCGCATGACGGTCTCGCGCTTCCCGCGGAACTTCTGCGTCGCTTCCCTGCTCCTGCTGTGCGCCTTCAACTGGACCAACCTGTTCGAGGGCCTCGACAACGGCTGGGTCGACACGATGTTCATCATCCGGGGCGCGGAGGCCGCCGATCCGCGGGTCTCGGTCATCGCGATCGACGACGACTCCGTGCGGCAGGTGGGCGTATTCCCTTGGCCGCGGACCGTGTACAAGAAGCTCATAGAGAAGCTGCTCGCGCGCGGGGTCAAGGTGGTGGGGCTCGACATCATGTTCTTCGAGCCGTCCGGGAACGCCGCGGCGGACGCCGCCCTCATCGAGGTGACCCGCAAGCACCCGAAGAACATCGTCCACTCGGTGGCCAACGACACGGGGATCCTCAACCGCACCGAGATCATGTGGCCGTTCGAGGCCCTGCGCAAGGTGACCAAGGCCTTCGGGTTCGTGGGGCAGATCTGGATCGACGGCGACGGCGGTGTCCGCTTCACGGCATCCGCGATCGCCCCGAGCCACGACATGGCGACATGGAACCCGGCGGAGCTCACGCCGTCGCTGGGCGTCGCCTCCTTGATGCTGCTCGAGGGCAAGCCGATGCCGCACTACCTGGGCGCCGGCTACAAGGTGCGCCTCAACTGGCGCGGCAACCGCACGACCACCATCAAGACGCAGGCCGGCACCTACGAGGATAAGATCGAGCCGATGATCCCGCAGATCCCGGCCCACCGGATCCTCAACGGCGACAAGCTTGCCCCGGAGGAGGAAGCCGCCCTAAAGGACGGCGTCGCCCTGGTGGCTTCGACGACCCTCGGAAACTACGACCATTACCCATCGCCGTTCTCGAACAACACGCCGGGTGTGCTCGTGCACGCCAATCTCATCGACAACCTCCTCAACGACCGCCACCTCCGGATCATCAACTATAAATGGACCTTTCTGACCGTGGCCGTGATGGTCGGGCTGGCCTACCTGATCTCGACGCTGGCCCCCTTTAAGGCCATCCTGCTCTTCTTTGCCGGGCTGTCCGGTTGGATCGCGCTCAACTATGTCCTGTTCCTGAACCTCCATATCCTGGAGTTCGTGGCGCCGCTGCTCGGGTACGTCCTCCCGTTCATCGCCTTGATGCTCCATAAGGCCATCGAGGAGAACCGCAAGGCCGCCGAGGTCCGCCAGATGTTCGGCCAATACGTCGCCCCCGAGGTCGTCGACATCCTGGTCAAGAACCCCGACAAGCTCTCGCTGGGCGGCGAGAAGCGCGACATGACGATGTTCTTCCTCGACATCGCGCACTTCACCACCATCTCCGAGAAGATGACGCCGGAAGCCCTTATCCAGTTCCTCAACACCTACCTGACCGCGCTGACCGACGACATCCTGGCCAACAACGGGGTCGTCGACAAGTACATCGGCGACTGCGTCATGGCGTTCTGGAACGCCCCGCTCGAGGAGCCCGACCACCGCCGCAAGGCCTGCCTGGCCGCGGTGGCCTGTGTGAAGACCATCGAGCGCCTCAACCGGGAGTACAAGGACCCGACGATGCCCGAGACCCCGGCCGTGCGCATCGGCCTCAACTCCGGCGAGGTCGTCGTCGGCAACACCGGCTCGGCGCGCAAGCTGGCCTACACCGTCCTCGGCGACGAGGTCAACCTCGCCAGCCGCCTCGAGGGCGCCAACAAGTTCTTCGGCTCGACCCTGATGGCCTCCGAGGACACCTACAACGGCGCCCGCGACGCGGTCGAAGGGCGGCTCCTGGGCTCGGTCCGCGTGGTCGGCAAGAACGAGCCCATCAAGGTCTTCGAGCTCTTGGCCAAGAAGGGCGAGCTCGACGCGGGCTGGGCGAAGGGCCTGCCCCTCTATCACGAGGGGGTCGCGCTTTGGGAGACCCGGAAGTGGGAGCCGGCGAAGGCGCTCTTCGACCAGGTCCTGGTCCTGGTCCCCGGCGACAAGACGACCAAGCACTACCTCTCCACCTGCGAAGACTACATCGCCATCGAGCCCCCGAAGGAATGGGAGCCGGTGTTCAACCTCACCTCGAAATAGCCGGGGCCGCCCGCGGGAGCGTTTCTTCGCCTGGGACACGGCGGGATTGAGGCAATTTCAGGACTCCTGACCCGTTGCAGAAATCGGTGCAACATTCGAGGCCTCGTAGCGTAGGCGCAGCCGTGTTCCGGGATAGCTGATTTTAGTCTCGTTGAGGGCCTCGCATAGATGCCTGACAGCTATGTTGCTTCG
>JACPXC010000023.1 GCA_016196755.1 Elusimicrobiota bacterium | reverse complement strand
CGACTGCTTCTGCGGGGTGGAAGGGTAAGCGGGGCTGGGTCGCCATGGCGTTGTAAGTTACATAGATTATTGCGAATAGGCGGCATGAATGTCAAGCCCTTTCGACGGAATCCCTAGGACAGGTCAGGAGTCCTGAACTTCTAGATGATTATCAGTCCCTGAACTTCTGATTCGCGAATCAGAAGTTCAGTGTCCCCAATCAGAAGTTTGTCAGTCGAGGCGGCAGATGTCTTTGGGCTCGGGCCGAGGGCCGGGTTGGCTGATGAGGCGGGCGGTGGAGCCTTCGCCGGAGTCGCCCAGGGCGCCGGTGACCTCGACGCGGCCGATGAGGACCTCCTCGTGGCCGAGGACGAGGCCCGTGGTCGGGTCGGTGATCTCCTTGCCGAGGTGGTAGCAGGAGAGCTTCTGGCCCCTCTCGACGCCCATCGTGGGGCCGGCGTTGAGGTAGACCGTGTCGCCCTTCGCCGCGGCGATGCGGCAGGACCAGGGCTTCTTCGAGACCTGGCCGACGATGTTCTCGGTGAAGCGCACGATGGCGGCGCGCAGGGCCTTGCCCTCGAGGGTCTCGTCGTAGCCGCCGCGCGTGCCCAGGCCCAGGACCGAGCCTTTGCCGCTCTTGGCCTCGCCCTTGCCGGAGTCGGCGTAGAGCACCTGCCCGGTCTCTGCGTCGACCAAGCGGATATCGACGGCGGCTTCGGCGGTCTGGCGCTTGGACTGCACGAGCAGGTACTCGGAGCCCTCGGTCTTGACCCCGAACTCGGTGACCGAACCCGTGACGATGGCGTTGAGTCCCAGGATCTTGCCGACCTGGACAACGGTACGCGCGTCGATGGCCCCCGAGGCCTGGAGCTTCTGCTCATCGAGGATCTTGGCCAGCTTATCGCGCTCGACGACGACGAAGCGGTTGGTCTTGGCCAGCTCGGTGACCAGGATGTCGGAGGCGGCCGACCCCAGGCGCTGTCCGTAGGAGGTCTTGTTCTCGAAGTCGACGACCCCGATGCGGCGCTTGGGGCCGGTGTACTTCGAGACGTCGCGGTCGGTCTCGGTGGCCGTCATCGGCGAGTCGCGGCGCACGCTCTCACGCGGCGAGCAGGCCGCCAGGACCCCCAGGACCGCCGCCGTCACGATGGTATTCCTCATCAGAACCTCCTCATAAGGTGCGACAAAGCGTCGTCGACGGCGGCGCGCGATTCGAAGAGCAGGGGTGCGCCCAGCGCGGACTCGGACGCCTGCTCGAGGACCCCGTCGAGGAAGGATTTCCCGGCCGCGCCCTTGCGCAGGGCCAGGACGCCGGTTTCCTCCATCCCCTGCGCTTCCCAGAGCCGCTCCCCGCTGGCCGAGTCGACGAGCTTCAGCGACACCCGCACGACCCGGCGTCGGACGAAGCCGACGTTCTGGTAGGTGAACTCCTCGACCGTGCCGTAGAGCAGGCCCGGCGCGCCGAGCGCCGCGCCGATCTTCTTGGGGTCGAGGGCCCGCAGCTGGCCGCCGTCGCTCACCCCGAGGGCCTGGAGCGCGTCGTCGACGACCGAGCGCTCGAACGTCCGCCAGCCCCGGAAGCCCAGGGCCTCGGTGACCAGGCTGCGCAGGAGGCCGGGCGCGCGCAGGCTGACCGCCTCGTTGTCGAAGGGCAGGACGGCCACCGAGGCGGGCAGACGGGAGGCGAGGTCGGGGGCCTCGTAGCGGACCCGGGCGCCGGCGCAGCCGGCCAGCGCCGCCGCCGCCACGGCCGCCACCGCGTTAGTCCGCAACCGCGGCCTCGACGAGGTACGGGGTCACCGAGCGGACCTGCAGCGCGTACTTCTTTAGGGTGAGTATCTTGCTGAGCTCCTCGCCCGTGAAGCCCTCGGTCGTCACCTTGAGCTCGGCCCCCGCCGGGCCGAACTCCCCCAACGTGACCTGCGCGATGTCGGGCTCCAGGCGCAGGTGGTCGGCCAGGCTCTGGACGCCGGCCAGCCCGCCCTTGACCCCCGCCACCCGCAGGGTCACGGCCGCGCGCTTGGTCAGCACCTGGGAGAGCTCCGCGCTCAACGATTCCGCGGCGAGTCCCCCGGCGTTCTCGAGCGCCTTGGCCCGGGCGATCTCGCCGACCGCGTCGAGGCCGGAGGCCTCCTGGGTCTTGCGCGCGAGGACCTCGCCCGAACCCGCGCGCTGGGCCTGGAGCTCGACGCGCGCGCGCCAGGACTTGAAGCCTCCGAGGCGCGGGTCGTAGAGCTCGCGCGCCGAGGCCGTCCCTCCCACCTCGAGGTCCCCGCCCACGCCTTTCGCGTCAAGGACCTGGAAGCCGCGCTCTACGAAGACCCGCCGCACCGCCCCGTCCGCCCCGGAGTCGCCCGACAAGCCGACCCGCACGCGCGGGTTTCCCGGCGGGGCCTCGGGGCGCACCAGCCCCAGGTCCGCCAGGTCGGCGCCCAGCTTCTTGTAAAGGACGTGGGCGCGGATCACGGTCTTGTAGAAGCCGTCCTCCCTGCGTTCGCTGACGAGGTCGTAGCGCTTCACGTAGCCGCCCACGTTGGCGAGGATGTTCTGGTCGACTGCCACGGCCTGCGAGACCCGGGTCTTAGCCGATATGAAGACCCCGACCACGCGCTCGACGGCCTTCTTCTGTGCCTCGATGAGCGAACGGCGCTTCGTGGCCAGGAGGTCGGCCTCGATCGGCGACCAGCCCTCGGCCTCGATGACCTCTCCGTCCTCGGTCGCGCCGAGCTTGAGCCGCGAGCCGGCGCAGCCGGCCAGCGCCAAGGCCAGACCTGCTGCGACCAGCGCGCGGATCACTTGAACTTCACTCCCATCATGGTCTCGAGGCGCTTCTTCGGGAGCTTCAGCGTCACCACCGCGCCGTCGTCCTTGGTGTACTCGGTCTTGACGATCTCGGCGCCGCGGATGACGTCCTTGATGCGCGCCTCGAGCGTCGAGTCCTTCTCGATGGCCCGGGCCACGGTGATGCCGCCCTCGATCTCGACGCCCTTGACCATCGAGAGCATCTCGTACTGCGACTTGACGATCCCGGCGTCGCGCGAGAGCGAGCGGCGCTGGGTCTCGGTGGGCAGCGAGGGGTCGGCGGCGCCGATGCCGATCGCCTCGAGGTACTTGCCCTTGTCGGCGTCCTGCTTGATCGTATCTTGGACCCGCCCGCCCTTCACGTAGCCGCCGCCGCGGCAGCCCGCGCCGAAGGCCAGCGCCAGGACGGCAAAGACCAACCCTCTCGACATGTTCCCGTTCATCAATCCTCCGATACCCCGACTCACGACGCCGCCTCGGGCGCGGGCGTCACGGCCCGCGAGGTCGGCACGACGAAATGGAAGCGCGTCCCCGCCCCGGAGGACGACTCGAACCAGATGCGCCCGTTGTGGCGGTCGACGATGTGGCGGCAGATGGCCAGGCCCAGCCCGGTCCCCGAGGCCCCGGTGGCGTCGCGGTTCGAGGCGCGGAAGAACTTCTCGAAGATGCGCGGCTGGTCGGCCTCGGGGATCCCGATCCCTGCGTCGGCCACGGTGGCCTGCAGGCCCTCGCCCTTGTGGGCGAGGATCACCGAGACCTTCCCGCCGGAGCGGCTGAACTTGAGCGCGTTGGAGAGCAGGTTCTCGAGCACCTGCGAGAGCCAGCGCTCCGAGCCGAGCGCGCGCGGCAGGGCCTCGGGCGCCTCCACGGCCAGCTCGATGCCCTTCTCGTCGGCCCGCCAGCGCGAGTCGTCGACGACCTTGCGCGCGGCGGCCGCCAGGTCGAAGGGCTTGGACTCGATCTCGACTCCCTCCTCGAGCTTGGAGAGGTCGAGGATATCGCTGACGAGCTCGGAGAGGCGCTGGGCCGAGCCGCGGACGATGCTCAGGAAGCGCCTCTGCTCGGGCTCGAGCGGCCCGGCCTCCCCCTCCAGGATTACGGCGAGAAACCCCAAGATCGAGGTCAGCGGCGTCTTGAACTCATGGCTGACCGTGGACACGAAGTCGTCCTTGATGCGGTGCATCTCGGCGAGCCGGCGGTTGGAGTCGGCCAGCTTCCTGGAGAGCATCGCGCTCTCGACGAGCACCGCGGCCTCCTCGGCCAGGATGGAGACGAACTGGACGTGGTCGGCGGTGAAGAACGACTTCTTGAAGGAGCCCACGCGCAGGACGCCGATGCGCCGGCCCTCGAGCGTCAGCGGGACCACGACCAGGGAGTGGCAGCCCCACAGCCGCGCGTAGCGGGCGATGACGAGCGGGTCGTTCTGGGCGTCGGCGGTGATGAACGGCTCGCCGGTCTTGAAGACGCGCACCGAGGAGGACTGGTCGTTGGCCAGCGCCAGGCGGTAGAGCGCCCCCTCGTCGTGGGAGAGCCCGAAGGCGCCCGGCTGGGTCACCAGCTCCCCGGTGGCCTCGTCGAGGAGCAGGAAGGCGCAGAGGTCGGCCTCGAGCGCGCTGGCGATGATCGAGACGATGGCGGCCAGGACCCCGGCGTGCTCGGGATTCTTGGTGATGGCGTCGGTGACCTCCTGGAAGGTGCGCACCTCCTTGGCGCGGCGGATGAGCTGGACGTTGGTCTCGTCTAAGCGGCGCATCGCGCCGTCCAAGCCCGCGGCGAGCTCCGCGCGCGCCTTCTCGAGCTCCCAGAGCTGGGCCGCGCGCTCGGCGCAGGCGTCGAGGTGGGCGGCCAGTTCGTCGAGCGCGCCGGAGTGGACGATGGTGAAATCCTCCTCGCCCAGACCCGAGGCCGCGCCGAGCAGGCCCCAGACCCTGCCGCGCGCCCCCCAAGGCCGCAGGACGGTGCGGCGCAGGCCCGCGGCGTCCGGCGTCCAGACGACGGCCGCGCCGGCCGCGAAGGCGGCGTCCCACCACTCCTCGGGGACGGCCAGGCCGCCGCCCTCCATGGCCTCGAGCCGGCCGGTGCGCAGCAAGAGCTCGCCATCTCCCGTGGCGGTCCCCCCCAGCGGGCCGCGGCGGGTCCACGCGAAGAGGTCCACCCCCGCGAAGCGCTCGAGGAATGCGTCGGCCGCGGCCTGGGCCGCCTCGGCCAGCGCGGCCGGGGTCGGCGCCGCACGGCGCGTGCGCAGAAGGGCCAGCGCGAACGCGCCGCGACGCTCGGCCAGCGCCGCGGCCCGGGCCAGCGCCCGCTCGGCGGGCAGCAGACGCGCGAACCGGGTCCACCAGACCCCCGCCGCGCCGGCCGCCAGCGCGGCGCCCGCCCCGGTAAGCCAAGCCGCGACGCTCATCATCGTCCCCCCGGACGGGAGTTGAGGTCCAAGTACCCGAACAGCGCCTGCTTAGGGTCCTGCACGCGCGCGTAGGGCACGACGGCGCAGGACAGGCCGGCTTCGGCCAAGAGCCGCTGGGCCGCGGCGCGGAACGGCCGCTCCTGAGCCGCCAGGTCCGTGCCCGGGGTCGGGCCGACCACCAGGGCCGCTCCTGCGCCCGCGCGCAGGCATTCCTCGGCCAGGAGATACGGGGCGGCATGCGGCGGGTCGACGGCGTAGGCGACCTTCGCGCTCACGCGCCACGGGAAGGGCCAGCCGCGCGCCTTCGCCGTCTCGCCGAGGCGGGCCAGAATGAACCGCGCGTGCGCCTCGCCGCCCGGAGGATGGCAGAGCGCCAGCGCCGTCTTCCCCTCGGGGGGCGCCTTCGGCATGGAGGCCTTGAGCTTCTCGGCCGTCAGCGCCTCGGCCTCCATGTCCACCGCGAACAGGTCGCGCAAAGACTGAGACAACGGGGAGCCCGCGGGCGCCAGGGCGGCCAGCCCCGCGAGGCGGCGCATGTGGTCGTCGAGGGCGGTGAAGTCCTTGAGCAGGCCGCGGGAGAACACGTCCTTCTCCTCGCTGGTCGGCGCCAGGCCCAGGCGCGAGAGCGCGGCGGCCCCGATGGCCTGCTGCGCCGCGTCGTTGGGGGCCTTGAGCTCGACGACGTGGGACTTGTCGGTCTTAAGGCCCAGGGCGGTCTCCAGAGCGGCGATGTGCCGCGGCTGATAGAGCGACGCCACCACCACCTGCTTGCCGGCATGGAGCATGGCGCCGACGACCTTGGCTAGCGTCTCGGCGTTGTGCTCGCCGAGCCCGGTCATGTGCAGGTCGTCGATGACCAGGGCCCGCGCCTTGGCCGCGAACTCGTGGAGCTCGGCCGCGCGGCCCGAGGCCTGGGCCAGCCCGGCCGCCCGCGCCAGCGCCGACCCCGAGCTGAGCCAGACCGTCTCGTGCGGGGACTGCTCCTGCAGGCGCAAAGCCAGGGCGTTGACCATGTGGGTCTTGCCCGAGCCGGCCCCGCCCCAGACGACCAGGGGGTTGTAGAGGCCGCCCGCGCTGGTGAGCAGAGACATCGCCGCGGCATGGGCGAACCGGTTGTAGGAGCCGACCACGAGGTTGTCGAGCGTCAGCTCGGGGTCGATGCCCTTGAGCGCCCCGAAGAGCGGCTCGGCCGCGGCGGCGGGCAGGTTGACCGGGCGCGGAGCCGGCGCGGGCATCGAGGTCGTGGGAAGAGGCAGGGGCTTGGGCGCCTCGACGGGAGGCTGCGGGGGCTCGGGAAGCGGCGACCGAGCGCTATCGCGAGGAAGTGCCGCCTCCGAGGCCGTGGGGGCGGCGCCGGCCGCGATGACCTCCAGCGGGGATATCGACGAAGCCGGGCTCGGCGGCGTCGGGAGGCTGGCCGGTGTCGGGGTCAGCGTCAGCCCCGCGAACGGCTCCGCGGGGAAGTCGCCCAGCGGCACGGGGTCCGGCGTGCGCGCGGCCGCCATGAGGTCGGGCAGGGTCTCGAACTGCGGCGACAGCGGCTCGTGGGCCGTGACGCGCTTGAGCGCGGGGTCGGTCTTCCCGAAGCCGGCGAACGGATTGGCGGCGCGCGGCTCGGTCGTCAGCGGGGGCGTCGTGGCCTGCTGGTCGGGCGGCGGCACCCCGCCGAAGCCCGCGAACGGCTCGGCCGACGACGGCGGCGGCGGGGGCGAGTCCGGGAGCGTGGGCTCCGGCGTCGAAGGAGTCGGGGTCGTCACGTCGGTCGGAACGGCCGGCGCCGCCGGGAGCGGGGTCTTTCCCGAGCCGCCGGACGGCGCCAGAGCGGTTAGGGCGGCCTCCACGCCGGCCAAGGCCGCCTCGTCGAGCTTGTGCAGCGCGATGCTGTAGTTGAACTCGGGGTCGCTGGCCTCCTTCTTGGGCCGCCCGCAGACCGGACCCAGCCGGCGGACCAGGCCGTGGACGTCGCTCCAGGCGCCTTTGACGAGCAGCATGCGCCGCTGCGGGTCCTTGGGCGTCGGGGCGGCCTTGATGAGCCAGCGTGTCAGCATCGGCTAGCCCGCCCTGATGAGCATCATGTCGAGCACGAGGTCGATGACAGACAGGCGCTTGCCGGCGTCCTCGACGGCGACCTTTCGGAAGAAGAGGTCCTTGCCCTCGCAGACCTTCTCAAGCTGGTCGAGCAGGGTCTCGGGAAAACCGTCCGAGAGGACCACGAGCCCGGCCGCGCCGGAGGTCTCCACCGGGCCGAGGACGTCGGCGGTCGTGGCGGCCGCGTCGCAGGTCATCAACGCGGACTTGTGGAGATAGAGCGGCTTCTTCGACACCGTGGCCGCCACGCCGGTCGCGAACTTGGCGAACTTGGCGAGCGGCTCGCGGCCGCCGGCGACGGCGAGGAAGGCCAGGCGGCGGATCTGGTCCTTGGGGGTCTTGTCCGGGATGGGCTCCGGGTCGAAGACGACCTCGGGCGGATGGGCCGCCACGGCGGGTACAGGCTGAGGCTCGACGGCGGGCGGAGCGGGGGGCGTGGGCTCGGCGGGGGGCGCCAACTCGATGCCGGATGACGCCTCGGGAGGCGCGAGTTTAGTTTGAGCCCGCTTGATGGCCTCGAGCGCCTCGGCTTCCTCGGCCCGGCGCTTGAGCTCCTCCTCGGCGCGCAGGCGGGCGGCCTCCTCTTCGGCGCGCGCCGCCGCCTCCGCGGCCGCGGCCTCCTCGGCCTGGCGGCGGGTCTCCTCGGCCTCCATGGCGGCGGCGCGGGCGGCCTCTTCGGCCTGGCGGCTAGCCTCCTCCTCGAGAGCCTTGGCCTTGGCCTCCGCCTCGGCGGCGCGCGCGAGCGCGGCGATCTCGGCCTGACGCCGGGTCTCTTCGGCCAGGGCCTTGGCGGCCTCTTCTGCCTCGGCGCGGAGCCTGGCCTCCTCGACCTCGCGCTTGGCGGCCGCCGCGGCGGCGGCCGCGGCCGCGGCGGCTTCTTCCGCGGCCTTCCGGCGCGCCTCTTCTTCCGCGGCGCGCCGGGCCTCGACGGCCTCGGGCGTGGGCGCCGGGGCGCTCGATGTCAGCTGGTGGAGGATGCCGTCTAAGTCCGACAGGACGGCGTCGATGTCCTGGTCGGGCTCCTTGTTCGGCTCGGTGCCCGTCATGCCGGAGGGAGTCCGCCCATCCCGCGGAGCTTGAGCTGGATGTCCTCGGGATTAGAGGCGTTCTCGAGCGCCTCCTTCTCGATGATGCGGCCCTCGGTGATGAGGCGGATGAGGTCCTGGTCGAAGGTGTGCATCCCGTAGTAGCCGCCGGCCTCCATGGTCTTGTAGATGTCGGCGTTCTTGGAGTCCATGATGTGGCGGCGCACCAGCGAGTTGACGATGAGGACCTCGGTGGCCGGCGCGCGGCCGCGGCCGTCCTTGAGCGCGACCAGGCGCTGGGCGACCACGCCCTTGAGGACCAGCGCCAGCTGCTGGCGGACCTGGCCGGCCTGATGGGCCGGGAAGCTGTCGACGACGCGGTCGATGGTCTGGACCGCGTCCAGGGTGTGGACCGTGGAGAGCACGAGGTGCCCGGTCTCGGCGGCGGTCAGGGCCGCCTGCATGGTCTCGACGTCGCGCATCTCGCCGATGACGACGACGTCGGGGTCCTGGCGCAGGGCGTGCTTGAGGGCGCCCGCGAAGGAGCCGGTGTCGCGGCCGACCTCGCGCTGGACGATGGTGGCCTTGATGTCGTCGTGGAAGAACTCGATGGGGTCCTCGATGGTGATGATGCGCACGTTCTGGGACTCGTTGAGCTTGTGCACGAAGGTGTTCATCGAGGTGGTCTTGCCCGCGCCGGTCATGCCCGCGAATAGGATGAGGCCGCGCGACTCGGAGGAGAGCTTCTCGAATGCCTGGGCGGGGAGGTTGAGGTCGGAGAAGCCCTTGAGCTTGATCGGCACCACGCGCAGGGAGAGCGCCACGCTGCCGCGCTGGCGGAAGACGTTCACGCGGAAGCGCGAGACGCCGTCGAGGCTGTAGGCCAGGTCCATCTCGTGGGCGCCTTCGAACGTCTTGGCCTGCTCGGGGGACATGATGGTCTGGGCCATGGCCTCGATGTCGGCGGCCGACATCTTCTGGATGTTGACCGCGGCGACGAGCTTGCCGTGGATGCGGACCGCGGGGGCGGCGTTGGCCTTGAAGTGGATGTCGGATATCCCCTTCTCCACCATGAGTTTGAGTAGATTGGTCAGGTCCATCGCCATGTATGCCCCGGGGTCCGGCGCGAAACGGACTCCACCCGCCGAAAAGTCGGGTTTACCTAGGGATTTCCCGTGCTTTTATGGCGCGCGGACGATACGGATGCCCTTGAAAGCCAGCCATTCCGACGCCAAAGGGCTGACGATGGCGTCTTTCGCTATTGTAAGGTGCGTTGCCCCGGGTGTCAACGCCTTGCGGATGTGATATTCGGACAGGAAAACCCGACCCTTGAAGGAGGGTTTCTCCGGGGGCGGAACCGCGGGGAGGAGTTCCTCGGCGGCGACGGCCGGAAGCGCCCCGCCCCAGGGGGCGAGACGGCGCAAGAGCGCGTCCCTGATGTCCTCCGGCCGCACGACGGGGGACTAAGCCTTGATGGAGATCTTGTCGAGGTACTTCTCGACGCCGTCGTGCGGGCGCGGGATGACGTGGACGGAGACCAGCTCCCCGACCCGCTGGGCGGCGGCGGCCCCGGCCTCGACGGCCGCGCGCACCGCGCCGACCTCGCCGCGGCAGAGCGTCGTGACCAGTCCCGAGCCGATGCGCTCGTAGCCGACCAGCGTCACCTTGGCGGCCTTGCCCATGGCGTCGGTGGCCTCGATCATGCCCACGAAGCCCTTCGTCTCGACCATTCCCAGCGCTTCCTTGACGTCTGCCATTGTCATTCCTCCGCCTCTTTACCGCGATGATCCACTTCGAGCCCGGCGTTGCAGCCCGTGCAGCGCTTGGCCGGGACATAGGTGCGCACGCACTCGTCCTCCTCCGGCCAGTACTCCTCGAAATACATGTCGACCTTCTTGTGGCAGCGCATGCAGTAGCGCTCGAAGCCCGCCCCGCAGCAGGGGCAGAACTTCATGCCCTCGGCCGGGTTGTACGGCTTCTGGTCCTTCTTGGCCCCGGCCTCGACGTGCTCGCCGCGGTGCGAGAGCGCGCCGCAGGTGCCGCACTGCAGGTCCACCTTGAGGACGATCTTCTTGGGCTTCACTTAGTAACCCTTCCCGGCGGGCTTGGCGTCGGTGACGATGCCGACGCTGGCCGAGGTGCCCAGGCGCGTGGCGCCGGCCTCGATCATGACCTGGGCCGTGGCGGTGTCGCGGATGCCGCCCGAAGCCTTGACCCCCATGAGGGGACCGACGGTCTGGCGCATGAGCTTGACGTCGGCGGCCGTGGCGCCGCCCGGGCCGAAGCCCGTGGCGGTCTTGACGAAGTCGGCGCCGACCTGCTTGGACATCCTGCAGGCGCGGACCTTCTCGTCGTCGGAGAGGAGCGAGGTCTCGAGGATGACCTTGAGCACCCGGCCGCGCGTGGCGTCGCGCACGGCCTGGATGTCGCCCAGCACCAGGGCGTCGTTGCCGCTCTTTAGGGCGCCGACGTTGATGACCATGTCGATCTCGTCGGCCCCGTTGGCGATGGCGTCGCGGGCCTCGAGGGCCTTCACGGTGGGTGTGGTCGAGCCCAGCGGGAAGCCGACGACGGTGCAGACCTTGACCCCGGAGCCCTTGAGCAGCTGGGCCGAGAGCGCCACGTAGGAGGGGTTCACGCAGACCGAGGCGAAGCAGTAATTGCGCGCCTCCTCGCAGAGCTTCGCCACCTCTTCCTGCGTGGCGTTGGGCTTGAGCAGGGTATGGTCGACGATCGGGGCGATGGCGTTGCAGCCCTTGGCGGCGTGGCAGACGCCGATGCGGTCGGCGCCGAGCGCCTTGAGCGCCTGGGCGGCCTTGGCCGAGAGCGGCTGGCAGTGCGGGCAGTCGGGACCGTGGGTGTGGTCCTTCTCGGAGGACTCGGGCTTGGTCGGCACGGCCGCGGCCTTCGCGGGACCGAGGGTCAGGGGCCCGAAGAGCTTGCCGGCCGAGCCCATCGTGACGCGGACTTCCTTCTTGGGGGAGGAGGAGCAGGAGCCTTTCGACTCGGAACAGCCGCAGGAGGATTTGAGGACGCCTTTGGCGGCCAGCTCACGGACGACGGCGTCCACTATCGTGCGCAGTTCGTTCTCATTCATACTTCTTCTCCTTCCCATTGAGGCAAATGCTGTCGACGATGCCGCAGATGATGGTCCGGACCGGAGCCTTATCGTCCTTCAAGATGGACCGCGCCGCCCCGCCTTCATCGACGACCAAAACGATGGAACCCGGCCCGGCCCCGACCCCGCCCTCGACGGCCATGACGGCCTCGCCGGTGGGCGTCTCGGTCAGCGGGTCGATGGGGCGTACAAGGAGCAGGCGCTTGTTGTCGAGGCTGGGGTGCTTGTACTGCCCCCAGACGTTGCCCACCACCTCGCCGATGAACACTAGGCCTTCCCCCGGAAATCCCGCGCCTGGTGCCCCTCGATGATGCCGATGACGGCGGCGTCGACGGGCGGCAGGTCCTTGAAAGCGACGGCGGCCTCGCGCGAGGCCACCCAGTAGACGAACTCGGAGGAGCCGGAACCGCAGGCGTCGGCGGCGACCACGACGCCGCCCTTGTCGGCCTTGGTCTCCCAGTCCATCGGCTGGATCAAAAGCAATTTCTTCCCATCCAAAGTGGGGTACTGGCGCGAGCAGAACACGCGCCCGACGATGCGGCCCGCTTTCATCTACGCGCCTCGATAGCCGCCACCTTTGCCAGGCGGCGCTCGTGACGCCCGCCTTCGAACTTCGTCTCTAAGAACGCCTTCGCTATTTCCTGCAAAGACAATTCTCCGTGGGTCTTACCGCCCAAGCATGCCACGTTGGCGTCGTCGTGACCGGCGGCCAGCTTTGCGGAGACGACGTCGTAGCAGGACACAGCGCGCGCCCCCCGGATCTTGTTGGCGACCATGCAGACAGCCCCGCCGAACCCATCCAATAGTATCCCTTTCTCGAACTGCCCGCCGGCCGCGGCCTCGGCCACGAGCTGGGCGATGTCGGGATAGTCGACCGCCTCGAGCGAGTGGCAGCCGAAGTCCGTCACGTCGTGCCCTTGGGCCTGGAGGAACTTCTTGAGCTTCTCCTTGGCCTCGAAGCCGCCGTGGTCGGACCCGATGACGAGCTTCACGCGCCCACCGTCTTAAGAAGCTGGACGTCGGGCTGGGGGATGACGACGTGGGACACGAGCATCCCCTCGGGGACTTCGGCGATCCCGGCGCCGACGGCGGTGCGCACGGCACCTACCTCGCCGGTCATGGCCACGTAGCCCTTGCCGCCGCCGACCACGGCCTTGACCTCAATAAGGTGGACCCTCGCGGCCTTCGCGGCGGCGTCGGCGGCGCGCACGGCGGCGATGGCTTCCTTGGTCTCGATGATGCCGTAGGCGTCGAGGGCGGCGACGGGCACGCGTTTCTCCAAGGAGTCGAGGACCTGCTGGTGGACGTTGCGCAGGATGAACTGGTCGACCACGGTCTTGCCGGCCAGGTTGGCGCCGGCGCGCAGGGAGGACTCGACCTCGCCGACCGGGCCCTTGATGAGGATGATGTACTTGCCGCGCGCGACGATGCTGACTTTGACGAGCTCCACCTGGGCCATCTTGCACATCGCGTCGGAGGCTTCGATGCCCTTGGCGATGGAGTTGGTCTCGAGCATTCCGATGGCTATGTTGGCGAGCATGGTTTCCTCTTAGAGTCCCAGGTAGCTAAAGACGAAAATCTTAAGCAAGTCATCTTTTTCAGCCGCAGTAATCGTGCCGGCCTTCCACTTCTCAGCCAGAGAGCGCATCTGGGCCTGAAGCGCCTTGCGCGCGGCGGCAGACTCCACGTATTGGTGGGTGTTGATGACGGGCGAAGGGTCCCTCGTCTCGCCACCGCGGCCCCAAGTAATCACACAGTCCCATGGCGTATCTTTGTTCTGTGTGCATTGTACATAGCCGTCGTCGGGCCGTATGTTATAACCTGCGGCCGCCAATTCAGAGACCAGCTTGTCTAGCACGACTTTGCGGGAAAATTTGAATGTACCGGCAGCCTCAACGCTCCCAGCCAGGAGCCACGCCGCGACGAGCAAAGCGGATTTTTTCATTTGAGCTCCATGACGCCGAAGACGTTCTTGCGCGCAAACGAACCGGTATCTCCGATTATATCGGCCGTCCCCCCCGTCACTCTACCTGACAGGCACCACCAATGAGAGCCGGGACTAACTCCTTTGACGACTTGATAAAAAGAGGCCGGGAACGCATAAGATGCAGTGATCGTCGTCCAGCCTATCAAGGCATCCGCACCATCCAACGCGGCGCCGTCCATTCGAAAGCCTAGCACCGAATCCGCGTTCGCCGTATTATTTGCTACCTCAGCCGAAAAGAACACAGCGACATCTCCCCCTGTAACGGTCATGGTGGCAACGTGCCCTGAGATGCAGGCATATGTAGTGTTGGTAAAAGAGGTCGTGACCGTCCGAATGATCGATGACGATTTATGAATCAGCGGGGCGAAGGTCATCGTCCCATTGAAGACAGCATCCCCTACCACGCTCAAGACCGCAGTAGGAGCGGCTGTTCCAATACCGACTTTTCCCGAACTAACCGTCAAGGTCGAAGCTCCAACACTGAAAGCGCTCCCCTGGATCGTCATCGTCCCGCCGATGATCCCTTGTAGGCCGATGACGAGGCTGCCGCTGTCGACGACGTCAGCTCGGACCGGCGCAGCAATCAGAGCCGACAAGGCTAAGATAGCCAGAAATGTTCTCATCCGTCCTTCTCCGCGGAAGTGATTGTCCCGGCCTTCCACTTATGCGCCAAAGTATTCATCTGGGCCTGTAGCGCCAGGCGCGCGGCCAAAGGATCGGCATATTGGTGGGCATTGATGATTGGAGTCGGATTCTTCGTCTCGCCGCCGCGCCCCCAGACAATGACGCACTCCCAAGGACCGGGATTGTACTCGCCACACTGGATATATCCGCCATCAGGAAGGATGTTGAACCGGGCGGCGGACAATTCGACTTGAAGCTTGTCGGGCACGACCTTTCTGGAGAACTTAAAGCTCGCCGCCGCTTCAGCTTGCAATGCCGAAAGACCCAACATAGCCGTTAGTGCTATTTTTTTCACTTTAGCTCCAACACGGAGAAGCGCATTCGGCTCATTGGACTGTCGATTCCGATCGTCATCGTGCCTCCAGAGACCCATCCACTAAGGCACCATGAATGAGGGCCCGCGGAAGGAGCCTGCTGTAGGAAGGTAAAGGACTGGTTGAAACTAAAGTTCGCGGCAGGCGCGACCATGCTCGCGATGGCGGAGGTCGACGTATTCTTAATCCCGTCATCACCCGTAATGAAGTCTCCGTCCATAAGGACGCCGAGGTTTGACCAATGCCCCGTCGCATTATTGTTGCTGGCGGCGCCAGTAAAGCTGATCAGAATCTTCCCGCCACTCGTTGTCATGGCCACGGTCGACGTGAAGCACGAGCCGAATTCCGTTTGAGTAGTTGATTGATTCCGGGGCACGATTGTCATCGTGGAGGCCGCGGAGAACGTGCCGCCACCGGACGCGGCTATTGTACTCTTACTCCCGTCGCCCCACTCGATCATTGTGCCCGGGTTCAGCTTTAGGGTTCCGCTGACCATGTGGATGCCAGAAGAAGTGGTCAGAGAAAAGATTTCGGCTCCCATCCCCAAAAGCGTCGCACTTGTGGCCGAGACGCTCCCAGCCACGCCTAAAGCGTTTCCTTGGACGGTCATCGTTCCACCAATGATGCCTTGCTGGCCAATGATGAGGCTGCCGCTGTCGACGACGTCAGCTCGGACCGGCGCAGCAATCAGAGCCGACAAGGCTAAGATAGCCAGAAATGTTCTCATCGCCCCCTTCTTTCCAGATGCGTCAACTCAGCGGTGAGCCTTTCGATACGACCCTGTGCAGCCTGCAAGACCAATTCCAAGTTCAGGAGCCTTTCGTCCAAGACTATAGCCCCACGCCCGTCCCTGATGCTCGCGGGGGCCTCTTCATAAACGAAGCCTTTCCGCTCAAGCAGGTCGCCTTTATATCGAAATGACACAGGACGAAGGGCCAAGAGCTCGGCCTGGGCAGCCTCTCGCTCCTTTTTTTCAAGACGGCCTAGGTCATGCTTGATATCAGAGAAGCACGGCGCCCCTACCGCGTCGGCCGCCAAGATGATTCCGCCTGCATATACCGTCCCGCTGGAAACCACCAGTTCGGCCGTCACGGACTGCGTCGAGGGAGAGACATGCACGCCTAAGAGCGTCGTGGTGCTGCCCTGGAGGCTCATCACATAGGACGAACCTAGGCTGTAGACGGCGTCCGATGATGTCCAGAGATAGAAGTCCAGGGCGTTTCCAGCGCTCTGCGTCCCTGTCGCACGACTCCGGATGTTGTGGCGATAGGCGCCGTTTGCCGCGCCGAAGGCAATCTGAGCACTCGTAAGCGAAGAAGTCGAGTTACCGGCCCTGAGTTCCAGCCCCACCTCACCGGCATCGGCGCGCCCTGAGACGTCGAGCCGCGCTCCCGTAGGCGTCACTCCCAGCCCTGCCTTGGCCGAACGGTCAAGGAGGTAAAGAGCCGATCCATCCGGGCTGGAAACCTTGAGAGCATAGGAATCGGCCACATGCAGCCCGATCTCTAAGGCGGCCCTGGGGGTCAGTGTTCCCGCACCCATCGCCCCGGTCACCGTGGCATCCCCGCTTGTACGCGTCTGAGCCGATGCCTGAATCGCCAAAAAAAAGATTGAAAGCCAAAGAGCGAGTC
Source organism: Elusimicrobiota bacterium (assembly GCA_016196755.1). Taxonomy (GTDB): domain Bacteria; phylum Elusimicrobiota; class Elusimicrobia; order UBA1565; family UBA1565; genus SCTT01. The sequence continues at coordinate 86,425 of JACPXC010000023.1, read as the reverse complement.
TCATCGCAGGCCCTCTTCTTCCTTTTCGAGCTCAGCGAGTTCCCTGAGGAGCCCTCGCGCAGCCAGCTCGGCATTGAGCAGGCGCCGGTCGACCGAAACGGACTTTTCAGGCGTCCGGACGGTAGCTGGAGCCTCTTCAAAGAGCAGACCGCGCTGCTTGCGTCCCTTGCCGGCCTTATAGCGGAACCCGACATGCCTCAATGCGCGCACGTCCTCGTACGCTTGCCGCTCAGCCTCAGGGCCTAATGAGCGTATCCCATCCTTAATTAAAGCCGAAGAGACCGTTCCTTCGCTCTTGCGCCGCATCGTCCCGCCGCCGACACCCGAGCCGTTGGAGACTATGAGCTGCAACGTGTAAGTGCTGATCGCCGCGCCAGCAGGCGGAAGGACATGGGCCGTAGTGCCGGTGGAATGGGTGAGAAGCACCAGCACCTCACGGGTCCCAATCGCAGTCGAGGCGTCAGCCGCGTTCCAGACGCTGAAGGTCAGGCTATTGGACGAAACGCTCGTCGCGTGCTTGGAGCGGATGGAATGGCGATAGAGCGTCCCGCCGGCATATCCCGCCGTCATCTGATAGTTCGAGGTCGCGGGATAGAGGTCCCCGCCTCTGAGTTCCAACGCCAGGTCGCCGGCATCGGCCGCGCCGGATACAGTCACTCTGGCGGCCGAGGCCGTGGAGAGCCCCAAGGTTCCATCGGGGCCGACTCGGACTGCCGGGGATAAGTCGACCTCGGATACCTGGAACACAGAAGAGGTCGCCGAGGTTCCCTTGGCCTCAAAGCGAGCGCCTGGGCTGGAAGTCCCTACCCCGGTCTTGCTCGACACCCACAGCTCAGAATCAAAAATCGATTGGGCGTGCAGCGTTTGGGCGAAGGCAAGGATAGCCAGGAGCGGGAGGATTCTCATCGGCCGCGCTCCTTGGCCTTCTTGATGCGCGCCTTGAGTTCTTCGATCCGACGCATCGCCGCCTTTAGCGCCAACTCGGCGTTGATGAGGCGCTCGTCGATTGAAACGGCGCCAGGGCCGGCACGGATGCTCTCGGGCGTCTCTTCGAAGATATAACCGCGCTCGAGAGGGCCCGTGTGGTCCGCCACTAAGGAGCCATCCTCCGCGGTCCGCTTGCGCCGATAGACTGAAGGCTTAAGTGCGGCGATGTCGGCCCAGGCCTTCTCTTCATCGGCTCGCCCAAGCCTCGAGATATCCTTCTTTATTGCGATGGAGCTCGGCGTCCAACGCTCCCAGCGCAGGACGTTCCCTTCGCCCATCCCGATGCCGTTAGAGACTACCAGCTCCTTATCGGCAATACCGGCCGGCCGAATATGAACCAGCGCGTTGGCTGAGGTGATGGTACTGCCTTCCAAAGAAAGAACTGGCTGGTTGCCGAGCGTAGACGAGCTTCCCGATGCCGGCGTCCAGAGTTCGAAAACCATCTTGTTGAAGTTGGCCGCCGAGCCGTGTTGAGTATAGAGCGCATGCCGCAGTTCAGGACTGCCATCGAAGCCAAAGGCGAGTTGGGCCCCGCTTATGGAAGCCGTCGAGTTCCCGGAGCGCAGCGCCAAAGCCGAGTCCAGCGTGACTCCTGCCAAGGTCAGGCGCCCCGAGGCAGGCGCCGTGCCTATAGAGACGAAGTTCGCGCTGTCGACCGCCATCATGGCCCGGCCATCGACGCTCGAGACCTTAAGCGCGTAGTCGTACTCGGCGCGAGCTAGCACTTCGGCCTTGGCGCCGGAACCCAAGAAACCGACAAGCAGGTTCCCGTCGACCTGCAAATCGCCGGACAGGCGCGTGACAGAACCCGAAGTTACCGTTATTGTCGCCCTCTTCACGGCCTCCATGTTGGCCGCCCAGTCGACTGCGTAGTAATCCACCCAATGGGTGCCTGGAAGAAGGCTTAGCGAAGAGGAATAGGTGGTGAATGGGTCGCCGCTTAGGCCATCGAGGCGATAGTAAATTGTCGCCATTCCGGAAGCGAAACCGTTGGCCATTGGGTCCGTCGAAGAAAGAATGAGATAAGAATAGGTCGAAACGAATATGATGCCGGCAAATCCGTACGAGGATCCCTGAATGCCCCAAGAAGTTGTGGGGGCAGTAGTGTCGACCCCCAGGGAAAACGCCGCGTACCATGAGGTGCTCGTCGAACGAGCGACTATCGAGATAATCCCCGAGGTGCTTTTGGACACGGATTGATTAGTAAGGCCGGAGGAGCGCCATTGGGACCTTTCCCATCGGTAAAGCTGGAGCGTCATGGTATCCGTCATGACAGCGTCAGCATAGGACACGGAGATCGTGGTTGTGGTGCCGAATGCGCCAGATCCGCCATTAATTGACAGGTCATACGCTTTCGGCGATGAGAGGCGCAGAAGGTTCCGCCGTGCGGATTCGGCCATCGTCGCAGGCAAAGTCGACGTACTTGAAATGTCGATGTTCGCAATCGGAGCCAAAACCTCAAAACTCTCGCCGGATGCCGAAACGGAACTTCGCCAAGCCGAACTGTTATTCTGCGGGAAATCGACATCTCCAGTGATGACCTGACCGGGATTGAGACCAAAAGGATAGGTTAAGGTTACACCACCTCCGCCGATAGGAGAGGCAACCATCGCAATCGAACCACCCACCTCTACATCTGTCGTGTTGGCGATTGTGAACTGGCTGCTCTGCCAAGGGGGTCCGAAAGTTATCGTACTCTCGATCTTTGAAGTAAAACCGCAGTTAGCATAATATTCGCAAGCGGCTTTGGTTCCTGCTACATGAGTCTCGATTGCCATGCAAGGTACGGTTTTGTCGGCCACGCACCAATCCGCCTGGCCCTGGAATGCCCAATTTGCGGTTTCTGTTTGCGCCTGAGTAATAGCCGCTGAGCCGGAATCACTCCAGCCAGGACCATCCGCAGTCAGGGTCATGGTGAAGGTCTCGGTAGCCGCCTCGAAGTCATATCGGCTTTGGTTGCCGGCCTTATCCATGATAAAGAGGGAGTATGTTCCCGAGGAAAGCTGACAGAATGGGCCCGCCCATGCCGCGGTGCTAACGGGCTCTTCGAACGTAGTGATTGCAATCACGACACCGGAAGATCTCTCCAGCCTCATAGAAAACACGCCAGAAGTGGCCTCAACGACGTACGGCGTTGTGCTGTTCGCAGTGAGACTCCCGAAAGTGTGGGTGTGGGTGAGCGCGCCAGAAATTGTCTCGGTCGAGGACGTTGGGCCGGAAAGGACGAACTTCTGGAGGCCGAAAGTATCGGTCGCCGCGACGACGATGCTGGTCTCGTTCGTCGCGCCGTTGTTATCGACGGGAGTGCCGTCTGTCTTGCGAAGGCTGACGCTCGGCATAGTGCCATCTATACGGAAGCTTTCGCACTTTGCGCCCTGTTGAGCCGCGACGTTCCCACCGTTCCCCCGCACGTCCTTGGCGAGCACGCAAAGCCGCAGGTTGCGATCCACCTGCGAACTCAGTTCCAAAGGCGTGCTCAAGCCTATCATGTTGTTGGCGAAGTAGTAGAAGTTGAAGTTGCTTCCGCTGCCCTGGGATGCCGTCGTATCGTAGGCGATTTCCGGGCTATCGATGCGGCTTGCCTCGATTAGACTGTACGCCTGCCGAGGAAAGGCGCTTATGTACAGGGTGTTAGAATCCGCATTGAAAAGCTGATAGCCAATCGAGAAGATGCCGACATTCGAGCTGCCGAGGCTCTGCAAGTCTTTGGCCTTCGCTCTGATGCGAAAGTTGCCAGGTGCGACAGGAGACGAAATATCCAGTTGCGCTCCCGAGTTCGCATTGAACACGATTACCGACGACACCTGTGGCAGCATCGTGTCCGCGTAATTCGAGAGGCCGCCTCCGGGAGTCATGAGGGAGTTGAGTATTTGGGTCTCGGCCAGATTCGTCTGCTTGAAGTGAATATGAGGAGGCGCGGCGTTGTTGATCTGTCCAATCTCCTCACCCTCGGCGACCGAATCGCCAACCGAGAGGCCTGCATCTGGATTCACGTGGACATAGACGAAGATGACGGCGCTGGCCGTGGACCTAACCTTCACGAAATTACTGCCCCCTCCAGTCGCAAGCAGGCCAGCAACCGTCCCGGCGAGCACCGAGTGAACGGACGACCCTCCGCCCGTTGCGGCAGTCGTGATATCTACCCCGTCATGAAAGTGCGGAAACCCCAAAGTGTCGCGATACTCGCCGAGCGTGCCCGTGATTGAGTGAGGCCCGTTTGAATTGGCAAGCGGCCAGCGCAAAGCATGGCCCAGGCCAGACATGACCGGGATCAAGAGCACTGCGCCAAGAATGCCGCGTTTCATCTAGGCTGGTCTGCCACCGAATAGGTTAGAATCTCCGTCGTCGTTGGGACGAAGAGTTCCTTGCCATCACCGGAGACTCCAATGCTCGCGATGTTGGGCCCGTGAAAGAGAAAGGAGTTCGTCGGCAGCGAAAGCTCGTCGAGAAGCATCCCGGCATGGTCATATAGAAAAACATGGCTCCGCAAATGCTCTTTTCGAGTGCCCGTTTGCCCACCACCTGCATCGAAAGTGGCCGATCTAAACGACACGCCTGCAACAGCAATCTTTTCTAGGCCAGATGAGGCGTCGAGTCCCGCGAGTCTCAATCTGACGCCAACTCCGAGACTTTCGACACTCGGGGCTTTCGACGGGAGGCTCTCCCATAGAGTCTTGCCTGATTGGACCTCAACCAGAATTAGCTTGTTCGTGTTCGTGGTCAGGACAAGCTGCTTCCCATCCTTCGAGTATCTTCCAAGGCTCCATGGCCCAATGCCAGGAATATCGAACGCTCGAAGCTCGCGTCCGTCACTGCCGAAGAAGTAGAGCCTGGTCTCGGCGACAAGTGCAAGCTCGCTTGATGAAGGGGAGAACATAACTGCGCCACGGACCGGCAGTTCCCACTGCTTGACTCCCCGAGAGTCATAGACAATCGATCTATAGCTATCGCCTTTGACCGCTTCGATGGCCACGCGACTGCCGTCATGAGAAAAAACGATCTCGCCGACGCGGTGGCTTTCCGGCCAATGCTCCTTACTATCCCCTCTGGCCCACTGGTTTCTAATTCCGTTCACGTCGTAAAAGCGCGGCACGCCGCCCGGCCCAGAGGGTCCTGGTCCGGCGACCAGGTAGTCCCCGGAGGGCGAGGGGTGCGGCAGGAACGGAACGTTGAAGTCCCTTAGGTGAAGTGTCGTTTCACCATCAGCGTTGAGAATCAAGAACTCTCCAGACATCCAGCCGTCCCGAGCCTGCGAGTGCCCCCGGGTAATATGAATCCCCATGACCTTGCCGTATTGACCCGGAACTGCCAGAACTTCATTGTCCTCCCCGCCCTTACTGACTTTGGTTTTGTATCTACCAAAGAGCCCAAGCGTTTTCACACCAGACTCAGCGGCAACAATGGGAACGCGCGCCTTCCCTCCCGAATCCGATGAGAGTAGTACTTGACGCATCACCGCGTCGGGCTTGATCCTTCGTTCAAGCCGGACTCGTCGCTGCACGCCAGTGGTCGGAGCCAAATCCTGCGCGCTCACGCTCAGAGCGACACCATTCAGAAGTGTGATCACCGAGAGCGCTCTAACGCCCCAAATGCCATTTCCTTTCCGGCCCAACGTCCTCGACCGAGACAATTTCTGGCGCGCTCACCCACACCCACACTTTCGGGAGTCTCACTGCGAACAGCACAACGCCGTACGTCGTTGAGGCCATTGATCTCGCGGGAAATCGGGCCCAACGTAGTTTTATAAGCCCCTCCCTCTTGTCCTCCATCGAGGACAGTCGTTCGGCCGTTTTCCGTAGGGAGCTGTTTAGCGGGCTGAATCGCGGAAGCGCGAGCCTGCCCTATAGGCAGGCAGGCAGGCAGGCGCTTGGGGATAAGCGAGAGCGATTCCTTAGGACGCAGTGGATAGAGCGATTGCGTCCTCATGGACCCGTTGCGAATCCCTCCGGGGACAGGACTCGAACCTCCAACCTTCCCGTTCACAGAAGCTGCCCGACAAGGATTCGAACTTGGAACAACTGGTTCAGCGCCGGGGTCCCAACCGGAAACCGAAACGGCAACCTCTTGGGCCACGGCTCGATCCGCGCGACCGAGCGCGGGCGCTGCGCTGGCTGCTGGGTCCAGGCTACTTCTAGCTCGCTGTCGCTCGCCGTGAGTCGTGGAGTTCTTTTGGCTCTTCACGCCGGCGTCGGCGCGGGCGATGAAATCCTTTTGCAGGTTTGGCCAGATCGCGTCGAGGTAGAGGACCAGGAGCTTCGGCGCCGTGCCGCGGATGCCGACGATGGCATCCTCTGCTGCCATTGAAGGCACGGAGAAGAGGCCCAATCCGAAAAGAAGAATAGGGGCCAATCCCTTCATGCTATAGGGCGTTGCGAAAATCGTCCGCGATGCTAAAATCATCGCATGCCCGCCCGCAAGCCGCGATCCGTATCCAGTATCGACAGACTTGCCGCTGAATTGGCAAAACTCCGAGCGGAGATGATCACCAAATCAGAGATCCTCGCCTTGGGAAGGAAACTCGACAGGCTATCCGCAATAATAGACCGACTAATCGCCCAAGCCGCATCCAAAGATGATTGCGCGGCAATCATTGCAAGACTTGACACCTTCCATAACAAGCTCGAGCCACGACGGCTCATTGCGTTCAAGTCGAAGTCCAGAACAATCACGCTATCCTAAGATACCCGACCAAGCTACAGTGCAGCGGCCGCACGAAGTGCGTGGCCTTGGTCAGCCCGTCGCCGGTGGGCGTGCCGATCGACATCGAGGCGTAGCCCTCGCCCATGCCCAGGCCGTAATAGTTCGGCGCGTTCTTGACGAAGATGGAACAGGCCATCTTGCGCGCCATCTTGGTCATGTTCCCCACGTGCATCGAGTACATCGAGGCCGTGTGGTGGTTGTAGCCCTCGGCGTGGTAGGCGAGGTCTATGGCCGCGTCGACGTCCTTGGCCGAGGTGATGGGCAGGATGGGCATGAGCTGTTCGGTCCAAATGAAGGGGTGGTCGTTGGGGACGTCGGCCCAGAGCAAGCGCACCTCGGAGGGCACCGTGATGCCGATGGCCGCCGCGATGACGGAGGCGTCCTTGCCGACGTACTCGCGGTTGAGCTTGGGATCCTTGCAGCCCCGGCCGCCCTCGACGATGATCTTCTTGGTCAATAACTCTGTCTGGACAGAGTTGAGCTCAAAGCCCCTGGGGTCCTTGCGGAGCGCGTCCAAGAAGCGCCCATAGACCGATTCGACCACGATGACTTCCTTCTCGGCCGTGCAGAGCACGTTGTTGTCGAACGAGCAGCCCGAGATGACGCCCTTGGCGGCCTTCTCCAAGTCGGCCGTCTCGTCGACGACGACCGGCGGGTTGCCCGGGCCGGCGGCGATGGTCTTGCAGGTCTTGCCCACCGTCATCGCCACCTTCACGATGGCGGGGCCGCCCGTCACCAGGTTGACCGAGACGCCGGGATGGGCCAAGAGCGCCTTGGTCATCTCCTGGCTGGCCGGGTCGGCCGTGGTGATGAGGTTCGGGGGGCCGCCGGCGCCGACGATGGCCTCGTTTAAGAGCCGCATGGTCTCGCGCGAGCACTTGGTCGCCGCCGGATGCGGCGAGAAGATGACCGAGTTGCCGGCCGAGAGGATGGAGATCGAGTTGTTGATGACCGTGGCCGTCGGGTTGGTCGACGGGATGATGGCCGCCACCACGCCGAACGGCGCCCACTCCACCAAGGTCAGGCCGTCGTCGCCGGTGTAGGCCCGCGACTCCAGGCACTCGACGCCCGGGGTCTTGGTCGCGACGAGCAGGTTCTTCTTGACCTTGTCGTCGGCCCGGCCCATCTTCGTCTCTTCGCGGGCGAGGCGCGCCAGCGGCTCGGCGTTGGCCACCGCGGTCTTGCGCATGGCCTCGATGATCCGGCGTCTCTTTTCGAGACCCAGCGCCTGGAAGACCTCCTGCGCTTGGGCCGAAGCCTCCACGCAGGCGTCTAAGTCCTTGAACACGAACCCCAGGCCGGCCGGGGCCGCCCCCGACGCGGGGACGGCCTCCAGCCGCTTGAGGACCTCGGCGACGACGCGTTCGAGCTCGGCCTGTTCCATGACTTCCCTCTAGCGCTGCGCCGGGTCCTTGGACTTCTCGAACACCGTCTTGCCGCCCTGCTCGACGGTGTCGACGATGGCCACGATCGTGCAGTCGACCGGATTGCCCTCGGTGGCCGTGGTCTGGCGCGCCGAGGAGCCCTGGACGAGGAGGACGAACTCCCCCTCGCCCGAGCCCACGGCGTCGACGGCCACCAAGGGAGCGCCCTTGGCAGTACCGGCGGGTTCCACCGGCTGGACCAAGAGCAGCTTCTTGCCGACGAGCTTCGGCTCTTTATTGGTCGAGACCACGGTCCCGACCACGCGGGCGAAGATCACTTACTTGCGGCCGCGGTTGAGGGTCTCGGGCAGCGAGATCGGCATCTTGCCCTCGAGGTCCGGGTGCGGCTGGGGGATCACATGGACGGCGACCAGCTCGCCGACCTTCTGGGCCGCAGCACCCCCCGAGTCGCAGGAGGCCCGGCAGGCCGCCACTTCGCCGCGGAAGAGCACCGTCACGAGGCCCGTGCCGACCTTCTCGTAGCCGACGATCCGCACGTTCGCCGCCTTCACCGCCGCGTCCGCCGCCTCGATGCAGGCCACGAGCCCGCGAGTCTCGATCATTCCAAGCGCGTCCATGTACGCCTCCTTTATACCAGGTACGAAAGATCGCCGTTCTTGAGCCAAGCGGCGTTCGCCTCATCCGTATCGACGTGAAACTCCAAAGCGAATTTGTCCGACACGCGGGCCAGGCAGCCCTCGAAGACCGTCTCGCGGGGCCCGCCCATCCCGCAGCGCACGCGCAGCATCTCGCCTTCCTTGACCTTCATGCGCGCGGCGTCGTCGGGGTGGAAATGGACGTGGCGCTGGGCCACGATGAGGGCGTCGGGCACGGCCACCGAACCGGCCGGGCCGGTGATCTTGACCGGGGCCGCGCCGGAGAGCTTGCCCGAGCCGCGCACCGGGGCGTCGATGCCGAGGGTCTGCGCGTCGGAGCGCGACACCTCGACCTGGGTCCTCGTGCGGTAGGGCGCGACGAGACGGACTCTCGAGATCTTCCCCTTGGGGCCTTCGACGGTGACCGTCTCCTCGGCGGCCCAAAAGCCGGGCTGGAGCAAACCGCGCTTCTTGACCGGCGCCGCCGCGCCGAAGAGCACGCGCCAGTCGGCCTCGGTGACGTGGAAGTGGCGGACCGAGACGCCGACGGGGACCGGGAACTTGGCGCGGTGCAGCGCCAAGGACAGGTCCGCGGCTACTTGGGCGGCCAGCTCCGACATTTTAAGCCCGGGCGGGAGCCGAGAACTTCACGATGCGCAGGAAGGAGTCGGCCTTGAGGCTGGCCCCGCCCACGAGCGCCCCGTCCAGGTCGGGCTCGGACATCAGGGCGTCGGCGTTGTCGGGCTTGACCGAGCCGCCGTAGAGGATGCGCAGGCCGGCGGCCAGCGCCGCGCCGTGCAGGCGCTCACAGGTCTTGCGGATGAAGAGGTGGGCTTCCTGGGCCTGGGCCGGCGTGGCGGTCTTGCCGGTGCCGATGGCCCAGACCGGCTCGTAGGCGACGACCAAAGTCGCCAGCTGGGACGGCCCGAAGCCGGTCAACGCGCCGGTCAACTGCGTCTCCAAAACCTTGAAGGTGCGCCCGTCCTCGCGCTCGGCCAGGGTCTCGCCCACGCAGACGATGGGGAGCAGGCCGGCGGCCAGGGCGGCGGTCAGCCTCTTCTTGACGGTCTCGTCGGTCTCGCCGAAGAACTGACGGCGCTCGGAGTGCCCGATGACCACGGCGGCGCAGCCGGCGTCCTTGAGCTGGGCGGCCGACACCTCGCCGGTGAAAGCGCCTTCCTTCTCCCAGTGCAGGTTCTGGGCGGCCAGCTTGACCTTGCTGCCCTTGAGGACCTCGCCGACCACGGTCAGGGCCGTGAACGGGACGGCCACGACGACTTCGGGGCCGTCGGGGGGCGCGCCGGCGGCTACGCCGCGCGCTAAGGCCACGGAGCCCGCCAAGTCGAGGAACATCTTCCAGTTTCCGGCGATGAGGGGACGGCGGAGGGAGTTAGTCATGGCGCCTCGGTGTGGCCAACTTGGCCACAATTATACCAAAACCCGGCCTCGGACTGCGCAAAGAATTCATCGCCCTGTACCCTTGACGGGCCAGGACTCCACATGTACAGTATTGCTGTACAGTATGAGCGAGACGACCTACACCAGCGCCCGCGCCAACCTTGCCTCGTTGTGCAAGGAGGCCGAGGCGACCGGTGAACCGATCATCATCCACAGGCGCAAGGCCGCCGACGTGGCGCTGATCTCCGCCGCGGAGCTTCGCGGGCTCATGGAAACCGCCCATCTGCTGCGCTCGCCGAAGAACGCCGAGCGCCTCTCCCGCGCCCTGGCCCGGATTCGCAAGGGACGCCCCGCCGCCCAAAGCGTCGATGACCTGCGGCGCTCCCTTCGTCTAGACCGTTAACCCCCTCCGATGGCGCGCCAGGCGGTATTCCATCCGGAGTTCAGGGAGGACCTGCGCTTCTGGGTGGAGACGAACCGGAAGGTAGCGCTGAAAGCGCTCGACATCGTCGAGGCCGTCATGCGAGACCCCTTCGCGGGCATCGGCAAGCCCGAACCCCTCCGCTACCTCGCCTCGGGCGCATGGTCCCGACGCCTCACTCAGGAGCACCGGATCGTCTATGTCGTCGGGGCGCAAGCGGTGGACTTCCTTCAGGCCCGCTACCACTACTGACCGGGCGTCCGGCCGGCAGTCCCGTCAGAGTTCGGTAAAGGGGAGGACGACCTCGCCGAGCGAGCCCGGGTTGTAGTCCTCCTTGTAGGTCGACTTGGGGTTGCGGCGGATACGGAAGGTCAGGACCTTGGCCCGGCGCCCCTCGGAGACGTCCGAGTCCGAATCCCCGAAGAACAGCACGAAGCGCCCCTTCTTGAGCAGCTTGTGCTTGTTGAGGGAGGCCCCGGCGAACTCGAACTGGGTGGCGAGGTAGCGCCACTCTTTCTTGAGGGCCGCGCCGCCGTGGGGCGGACGCGTCGAGAGGATCGCCACCTTGAAGCCGAACACCCGGAAGATCCAAGCCAGGCCCCAGACCAGGGGCTTGCGCTCCTCGAGCTCGTAGGCGTTGTTGACGACCTCCCAAAAGGCCGGGGAGTAGGGCTGGATGCCCGAGGAGAAGGCCTTCTGGAAGGCCGGGGTCGAGAAGACCAACGTGTCGTCGTAGTCGAACGCCACGCCGAGGCGGCCGATGGTCACCAGGCTGAAGACGAGGCCCCAGACCCCGCCGGCCACGACCAGCTTCTTGGTGAACGACCAAGCCTTGTCGGCCTTGTTCTTAACGTCGTTGACGACGGTCTTGACCAGGCTCACAGGCGCTTGATTCGGCCGGCGACCGGGAGGCGCAAAGTCCCCTCGGTCCGCGCGCACCAGCCCAGCACGTCGCGGATCATGGTGTCGTGGTCGGCGCGGTCGGTACCCGCCGCGAAGGCGTTGAAGCCGTCGCCGCCCTGGACGACGAAGTCGGGGGCGGCTATCGAATAGACGAAGTCGGGCTCGAGCGCCCGCCCGCGGACCTCGACACCCTTGACCCGGGAGCCCTCGGGCGCGGCCGGATCGTAGGCGACGCTGCCGCCGGAGAGCTGAAGCATGCCCGGCGCGCGGCCCACCGAGTGCTCGAAGAGGTCCTTGAGGTCCGCGCCCTTCATGTAGAGGGTGGTGAGGCGGTTATCGAAGGGCATGAGCTCGAAGATAGAGCGCAGGCGCACCGGACCGACGGCGAACTCGGTACGGATGCCGCCGGCGTTCTGGAAGGCCAGGTCGGTCTTGGTCCACTTGCGCGTGCAGTCGGTCATCCAGTTGCCCATCGGCGAGTCGCTGTCGCGGACCTTGGTCAGGGCCACTGCAGCGGTGGCGACGACGACGTCGAGCGCCGCGCCCACTTCCACGCGCCACCTCTCGACGACGGCCTTGACCTTCGGGTCCTCGCCGACCTCGTCGAGCCAAAGCGGGTGCAGGCTCGAAGTGGACGCAAAGACGCGGCGGGTCTGGTCGTCGAACTCGAGGACGGCCTTGCCGGCCTTGTCGAGATAGCAGCCGGTGTTGACGACCAAGGTCCCCCCCACTCTGAGGGCCGGGGAGAGGCTGAAATGGTTGTGGCCGCCGACCACCAGGTCGATGCCCGGGACGGCGCGCACCACGGCCTGGTCGCTGGAGCCGGGGTACTTGGCGTCCTCCTGGCCGACGTGGGAGAGCATGATGACGAGCTCGGCGCCTTGAGCCTTGAGGGACGCCACGGCCTTGCGCGCGGCGTCGACCTCGGACTGGAAGGTGATGCCGGCCACGTTCTGCGGGAAGGAGAGCCGGCGCATCTGCGAGGTGATGAGGCCGAAGAAGCCGATCTTGATCCCGGCAACTTCCTTGACCAGGGTATGCTTCACGTAGGCGACCGGCTCGCCGGTGGCGGTAACGGCGATGTTGGCGGCCACGACCGGCGTCCTCATCGCGGCGATGATGGCCTTTAGCTGCGCCTCGCCGCCGTCGTACTCGTGGTTGCCGGGCACGGTGGCGTCGTAGCCGACGGCGTCGAAGACCTCGGCCATGGCCAGGCCCTTCGAAAGGCTGCCCTCGGGCGTGCCTTGCCACCAGTCGCCGCCGTCGAGGACCAGCACCGGGCCGCCGTTGGCGCGCTCCTTGTTGATGAAGGCGGCCAAGGCCGCGGCGCCGCCGACCGGGCGGCCGGTCTTCTTGTCGGGCCGGGGCAAAAGCCAGCCATGCATGTCGTTGGTGTGGACGACCGTGATCCGCACGGTCTTGGCGCCGACGGGGACGGCCAGGAAGAGGGCGAGGAACGCCGCCCTCATGCCGATTTCACGAGGATGTCGCCGATGATGTCGGCGGCCTCGTCGCCGCGGTCGGCGGAGTTGGAGAGGTGGCGGTAGAGCTCGCGGGTCTTGAGGATGGTGACCACGTCGGGGTTCTTGAAGAGCTCGACTAAGGCCTCGCGGTAGAGGTGCTCGACCTCGTTCTCGTGCTTCTTGGCGCGGATGATGTGCTCCTGGACCACGCTCGGGTGCTCGTGGAGCAGGCGCACGGCGGCGACGATCTCCTCGCCGCCCTCGTGGATGGCGCGCGCCATCTGCTTGAGGTGCTCGTCGGTCTTCACTTCGAAGAGCATCATCTCCTCGACGGTGGAGCGCGCGTAGTCGATCATGTCGTCGATGGCGCGCGAGAGACCGAAGATGTCCTCGCGATCGAAGGGGGTGACCAAGGAATGGTTGAGGGCGTCGATGAGGATGCGGCGCTGCTCGTCGGCCTGCTTCTCGAGCTCCTGGACGCGCATCCCTCGCGCGGGGTCGGGAGCCTCCATGAAGTGCTTGAGCGCCGCGAGGCCCTCGAGGGTCAGGTCGGCCTGGTCGCGCAGGAGCTTGTAGAAATCGTGCTTCTGCCGGTTGAAGAACAGCATTCTCGGACGATTCTATATAAATTTGACATCGCTAGACCTTTGTCCCCGAAACGCTAGGACCTCTGTCGTCTAAAGCCTGACCCTTCGGCCCAGGTAATGATCGACTAGGCCAGGACTTTCGCCAGCCCGAAGCCCAGGACGGCCGCCGCCGGGAAGGTCAAGACCCAGTTGGTCAGCAGGTCGACGGCCACGCCCCAGCGCACCGTCTTGGGGTTGTGCCCGGCCCCCACGCCCAGCAGGCAGGCCGAGTTGAGCTGGCCCGGCGAGAGCGGCAGGCCGACCAAAGTCGAGGCCGACACCAGGGCCGCCGAGACCGACAGGGCCAGGAAGCTCTGGACCGTGCCGACCCGGCAGATCCTGAAGCCCACGGTCTTGAGCGTCCGCGTGGCGCCCAGGAGCGTCCCGATGGAGAAAGCCGCCGCGCAGATGACGCGCATCCAGCCCGCCACTTCCAGGCCCTTGGGCACCCCGGCTGAGAGGTCCAACGCCCCGACCGCGAGCAGCGCCATGCTCTTCTGGGCCGCGTTGGCGCCGTGGGTCACCGTCAGGGCGGAGAAGATCAGCGTCTCGAGGTCGACGATAAAGGCCTGGGAGCGCGAGGACAGGCGTGCCCCGAGACTGTAGAACGCGCGCAGCGCGGCCCAGGCCGCCGCCAGACCCAACAGCGGCACGGCCAGTACTCCGAACAGGACCAAGGCCGCCTGGCCCCAGCGCACCGCCGCGAAGCCGCCCAGCGCCACGAAGGCGCCGAACCAGCCGCCGAGCAAGGCATGGGTAAACGAGCTGGGAAGCCCCGCCACGGCGCCGAGCGTCACCCAGGCCAGCGCCGCCAACGCCGCGGCCGCGGAAGCCGTGACGGGCTCGGTGCCGGGCGGCAGGGCCGAGAACACGAGCAGGCCCTGCCCCATCGTGCGCACGACGGCCGAGCCGAGCAGGAGCGAACCCAGAAAAGAGCCGAGGGCCGCGATGAGGAGGGCCTTGCGCGGCGACAGGGCACGAGAGCTTATGACCGAGCCGGCCAGCGGCCCGGCGTCTATGACGCCGTTGAGGAAAGCGAATGTCAGCGCGGCCGCGACGGCCAGCGCGATCAAGACGGGCCCGCCGTCCCCGGTCCCTTCTTCCCCGTCAAATCGACGAGCTGCCAGCGCAGCTTCTGCACCTCGGCCCGCAGCTTGAAGATCTCCTGCATCCGCGCCGCGTCCTGACGAGCCAAGGTCTCCTGCCACTCGCGCTCGGCGGCCTCGAGCTGGGAGCGCAGAAGGACGTTCTCGCGGGTCTTGGCGGCCAGGCCCTCGGGGCCCTCCGAGGGCTTCGCGTGACGCCGCTCATCCTCGAGGCCTTTAACACGGGCCGCCAGGGAGCGAGCGGTCTCGGCCATCGACTTGAGGTCGGAGCGCGCGGCGTCGAGCGCGGCCTTGGCGTCCTGGGTCTGGGCCTCGGCGTCGGAAAGGCGGCGCTTGAGGTCTTCGGCAGCGCCGCCGCGCTTCTCCAGCTCGCGTCGGAGCGCCTGGGCCTGCTCCTGATTGGACATGTCGGCCGCGCGCTCGGCCGCGAAGAGCCGGCGGCGCAGGTCGTCGCGCTCCGCGGCCCACTCCGCCGCGGCGTGATCGTCGCGCTCCTGGGCGTCGCGGAGGGTCTTCTCGCCTTGGAGCTTCGCGGCCGACAGGGCCGCTTCCAAGGCGCGCCGGGCATGGGCTTCCTCGGCCCCGTGGGCTTTGAGAGCGCCGAGCTCACGCTCAAGGTGTTGGACGCGCTCGGCCGCCGCCGCGGCGGCCCGGGGCGCCTCCTCGCGCAGGCGCCGGAGCTCCTCCTCATCGGCCGCCAGGCGCCGGGAGGTCTCGGCCAGGGCCTCGACGAGGCGCAGGCGCTCCGGGGCGACTTGGGACTGGAGGCCGGCCCGGGCCTCGTCGCAGAACCCCTTCACGCGCGCGCGCGCGGAGAGCAGGGCCTCCTCGAGCTCACCGCCCAGGAGGCGCAGGCCCTCTTCGGCCAGGCGCAGGCGGCTGGCATGCTCCATCTCGAGCATGACCAGACGCGCCCGGAAGGCGTCGGGGGAGGGCTCCACCGAGAGCAGCTCCTCGCGGAAGGAGTCGGCGCGCTTGTCGGTCTCCGCCTTGGCGGCGTGGAGCCGCGCGGCCAGCTCCTCGAGCCGGCCGCGCAGGCGCTCGGGAGCCGACGCGGCCTGCTCGAGCAGGCGCGCCTCGGTGTCGTCTAGCCGCCGCGCCAGGGTCTCGAGCGCCGCGCGCTCCCCCTGCTCGTAGTGCCGCAGCAGCCTATCGGTCGACATCGGCTCGCTCATGGTCCATCCAATTATATACGTCTACGGGCGGGAAGAACTTTTCAGGTCAGACGGACTGACACCAGAGGCTGAGGACGGCCGCCCGGAACATGATGCCGGGGTCGGCGCCGGGCGTGCCGGCCTGGAGGTTCGCCCTCAAAGCCCGCAGGTGGACCGGGTCGAAGACGCCCCAGGGCTTTAGGGCCTCGTCGGTCAGCAGGGCGTCCAAGGCGGGGTTCTTGGGCGCGCGCACCCATTCTTCCCACGGCACGATGAACCCGTGCTTGCGGCGCCAGACCAGAGGCTTGGGCAGGTACTTGGCGGCGATGCGGCGCAGGATGAACTTGCCCTTGAGGCGGCGGATCTTGGCCGAGGCGGGCAGGTGCAGGGCGTACTCGACCAGGCGCCGGTCGAGGAAGGGGACCCGCGCCTCCAGACCCGCGCACATCGTGGCCTTGTCGGCCTTCATCAGAAGACAGTCGCCGAGGACGGTGCGCAGGTCGAAGGACTGCGCGGCGCTCAGCGAGTGAGGTCCCTCCCAATCCTTGAGCCACTCGAAAGCGTCGCCGCGCCCGGCGCGGCGCTTGAATTCGGCGGTCAACAGCGGGTCGGCCTGCTCGGGCGTGGTGTGTGCGTTGGCCCGCGCCCAGGCGGCCAGGTCCTCGTGGGGCAGGGCGTGGAAGAGCGGGCCTTTCCCGAGCCGGCGGGCGACGGCGGCGGCCAGGCCGCGGCCCCACCCCGGCAGCCGGGAGACCTGCTCGGAGAGGTAGGCGGCCTTGTAGCGGCCGTAGCCGGCGAAGAGCTCGTCGGCGCCCTCGCCGGTCAGGACCACCTTGACCTCCTTGCGCGCGAAGCGCGCCAGGAGCAGGGTGGGCAGGATCGCGGAGTCGGCGATAGGCTCGTCGAGCGCGGCGGAGAGGTCCTCGAGCCGGGAAAGCACGTCGGCCGGCAGGATGAGCTCGTGGTGATCGGTGCCGAGGTAGCGCGCCGCGGTGCGCGCGTGCATCGACTCGTCTAGGCCCGCCCGGGCGCCCGAGAAGCCGATGCTGAAGGTCTTCACCTTGCCCGCGGCGCGGGCCATCAAAGCCGTGATGAGGGAGGAGTCGAGCCCGCCGGAGAGGAACGCCCCCACCGGCACGTCGCTCAAGAGCTGGCCGCGCACGGCGCCGATGAGGCGGGTCTCGACCTCAGCCTCGGCCTCGGGCAAGCTGGGGTCGGTCCCGGCATGGTGGTGGTGAGCTTCCCACGGCGGGCGGCGCGGGATCTCCCAGAACGCCTCGACGCGCAGGCCGTGGGCGTTGAGGACGAGGCGGTGGCCGGGCGGGAGCTTGAGGGCGGCGGCCAAGACGGTGCGCGGGGCGTGGACGAAGCCGTAGGACAGGTAGTCCATGACCCCGGCCGGGTCGAGCTCCACGCGCGGAAGGAGCGCCGTCAAAGCGCGCAGTTCCGAGGCGAAGGAGAGCCGGGTCCCGTCGAAGTGATAGTAGAGCGGCTTGACCCCCAAGGGATCGCGGGCCAGGGTCAGCTCATGCTTCTTGGCGTCCCAGACGGCCAGGCCGAACATCCCCTCCAGGCGAGACAGCGACTCCGAGCCGTCCCGGGCGAATAGGCGCAGGATGGTCTCGGTGTCGGCCCGGGTCCGCGCGCGGTCGCCGCGCGAGTCCAACTCCGCCTTCAGCGCCGGGTGGTTGTAGATCTCGCCGTTGAAGACGATGGTGTAGCGCCCGTCGGCGCCGTGCATCGGCTGATGCCCGTTCTCAAGGTCGAGGATGGCCAGACGGCGGAAGCCGAACGCCGCGGGGCCCTCCGCCCACGCGCCGGCGTCGTCGGGCCCCCGGTGGGCCAGCCGCTCGCGGGCGCGCTCGACAGCGACGGCGTCGGCCGCCTGCCCGTCGAGGCGCACCTGGCCGACGATGCCGCACATCAGGCCGCTCCCATGGCGCGCAGGCGCTTGGCGTCGCGCCAGCAGTCGGAGTTCCCGAGGAAGGCCACCGACGGGCCGCTGCCGCCGGCGTGGAGGATGGTCTTAAGCTCCGGGTCGCTGAAAGCCGTCTGGCGGACGATCCGCTTGTCGACCACCCGCCCGGCGACGCGCAGGTAGCGCATGCGCCCTTCGGGCTCGGCGCCGTTGAGCGGGTCCGAGGCCAGCAGGAGCCCCAGGTCCTTGGCCACCTTGGCCAGGACCCGCGCCTCCCAGCCGCCGCCGTGGCGCGCCCAAACGAAGGTCGCGGTTCCCCGCCGGGCCGCGCGAAAGAAGGCGTACATGTCCTTGATGTAGTTCGCGTGGTTGTAGAACGACGGAGGGGTCTCGAACACGACGAAGCGCGGCTGGACGGCGTCGATGACGGCCTCGAAAGCCTCCCAGGCCCGGCGCACCGGCGGCGCGTCGCGGAAGTGCCCGGTGGCGTCGGCGGCGCGCGGCGAGCCCTCCGAGGTGTGCGTGATGGCCGCCGGGGCGACCAGAGAGAAGACGAAGCCATCGGGCGCCTCCGCGCGCCAGCGCCGCGCAGTCTCGAGGCGAGGCAGGCGGCTCCGCGTGTCCGAGACCTCCACGGCCCCCAGCTCACGGAAGTAGCGGTCCCTGGCCACGGGGAAGCCGCGGCAGCCGACCTGGAGCCCCGCCATCAAGGCGCGGGTTCTTCCCGGGACACCCACTCGGGCAGGAACCGGGCGTAGCGGTACAGATAGACCGCCAGGGCGAGGCAGACCGCCCCGTAGAGCAGCTCGAAGCCCGCGTAGCGCAGCCATTGCTCGCGGGTGACGAACTGCCAGGGGGCGGGCGAGTAGAGGTTGGCCTCGGGCTCGCCCGCGACGAGGTCGTAGAGGCCCTTGGGGGCCGCGAAAGCCCCCCAGACGGCGAAAAGGCCCGCCGCGAGGCGGGCCAATCCGCGAACCTTGACCTTCCGGACCAAGGGACGGCTCAGCGCTTCGAGTACTGGAACCGCTTGCGCGCCTTGGGACGGCCGGGCTTCTTGCGCTCGACCATGCGGGCGTCGCGGGTCAGGAAGCCTTCCTTGCGCATGTTCTTCTTGATGTCGAGCTCGAGCTTGGCGAGGGCGCGCGCCACGCCGTGGCGGATCGCCCCGGCCTGGCCGGTGATCCCGCCGCCGGTGACCTTGACGTTGACGTCGAAGCCCTTGGCGGCCTCGACCCTGGCCAGCGGGAGGAACGCCATCTCCTTGTGCCGGCCATGGCCGCCGAAGAACACCTCGGCGGTCTTGGCGTTGACGGTGATCTTGCCCTCGCCGCCGGGGGTCAAGCGGACCTGGGCGATGGAGGTCTTGCGGCGACCGGTCGCGAAAAGGACGTTGTTCTCGGTCACTTGGAGGCCTCCACCTTCTGAGCGGCGTGCGGATGGTCGGCGCCGGGGTAGACCCGGAGCCGGCTGAGCTGGCGGCGGCGCAGGGCGTTGTCGGGCAGCATACGCTTGACCGCGAGTTCGATGACCCTGCGGGGGTCGCGCTCCATCTGGAGCTTGTAAGAGGTCGTCTTCGCGCCGCCGGCGTAGCCGGAGTGGCTGAAGTAGAACTTCGACTCGGCCTTCTCGCCCGTCACCCGCACCTGCTTGGCGTTCGTCACGACGACGAAGTCACCGCAGTCCAGCGAGGGGGCGAAGCAAACCTTGTGTTTGCCGCGCAGGAGGCCCGCGGCTTTGGAAGCCAGGCGGCCGAGCACGGCGTCCTTTGCGTCGATGACGACCCAGCGGCGCTGCTGCTGGACCGTGTTTAAGTCGATGAGCGTCGTTTTCTGAGACATGATTTACCTATCCTATCAAGTTCGGAGGGGCCCCCGCAAGGGCTTCTCCGTCTGAGAATGGAGGCCTAGACGGCGGCTCCGTTGAGGATCCGCGGGAGCACGACCCCGGCCTGGTTGAGGTACTTGCCCTTCCGGTCGGCGTAGCTGACTTCGCAGGCCTGGTCGGACTGGAAGAAAAGGAGCTGGGCGATGCCCTCGTTGGAGTAGATCTTGGCCGGCAGGGGCGTGGTGTTGGAGATCTCGAGGGTCAGGATCCCCTCCCAGCCCGGCTCCAGCGGCGTCACGTTGACGATGATGCCGCAGCGCGCGTAGGTGCTCTTGCCGAGGCAGACCGCCAGGACGTTGCGCGGGATGCGGAAGTACTCGACCGAGCAGGCCAGCGCGAACGAGTTCGGCGGCACGATGCAGAAGTCGCCTTTGAAGTCGACGAAGGAGCGGGGGTCGAAGTTCTTGGGGTCGACCAGGCCGGCCAGGGCGTTGGTGAAAATCTTGTACTCGTCGGCCACGCGGATGTCGTAGCCGTAGGAGGAGAGGCCGTAGGAGACCAAGCCCTTGGCCTCGAGCCGGTCGACGAAGGGCTCGATCATGCGGTCCTTGAGGCTTCGCTCGCGGATCCAGGCGTCGGGCTTAATCATGGAGCGATTCTAATAAATCCCATAGGCCTTCGCCCAGGCTTTGGCGGCCAGCACGAGGCGACGGGACTTGGGGGTGGAGACCTTCTCGAAGAGGACCCTGAAGTCGCGCCGGCGCAGTTCCTCAAGCACATCCTCATAGACGGCGGCCATAACGGCCCCCGGGAGCTGGGCCGGACGGTCGCGGACGTCGAGCAGGGTTCCGGCGCGCCGATAGGCGTCCTTGGCGCGGCCGTAGACCCGGCGCATCGCCTCGGCGAAGGCCGGGGTATGCTCGCGGCGCAGGAGCGTTCCCTCGTCGCAGCCCGCCGCGCGCAGGTCCTCCAGCGGCAGGTACAGGCGGCCCTTCTCGAGGTCGACGCCCACGTCGCGCATGATGTTGGTGAGCTGAAAGGCATTGCCCATCGTCACCGCGTAGTCGCGCAGGGCCTCGGGCGGGGTGTGGCGGTGGCCGAAGAGCTCGACGCAAAGGAGCCCCACCGTCCCGGCCACCCCGAAGAGGTATTTGTCGAGCTCGGCCTGGGTCTCGTAGCGGGTCTTGTCCAAGTCCATCGCCACGCCGTTGACGAGTTCTTCGAACCCTTCCCGCGGCAGGGCGAACCGCTCCACGTGCGGGGCCAGGCGCCGGGCCAGCTCGTGCGTGGGCCGGCCGGCGTAGAGCCTTTCGACCTCCTCGCGCCAGAAGTCCAGCTCCGCCGCGGCCGCGTCCTTGGTGCGCGCGCCGTCATCGAGGATGTCGTCGACCACGCGGCAGAATTCGTAGACCGCCTCGAGCCCCGCGCGGCGCTCCTTGGAGAGGAAGAGGAAGCCCAGCGAGAAGCTCGAGCCGGATTGCGGGGGCGCGGCCGGGGCGGTCATAGAGGCAGGAGCGCCATCACCGCCAGACGCGGCGGCTCCCAGCGCGAAAGCGCGGGCCGGGCGTGGAGCACGTCGAAGCCGCCTTGGCTGATGCGCGCCAAGAGCGCCGCGCCGGTGGACCAGCCGTAGCGCACCTCGGCGGAGACCGGCCAGGTCAGACGGCGCGGCAGGGGACGGCTCTCCTCGTAGAGACCGCGCACGCGCTTCCAGACCTCCTTCATCACCGCCCGGAAGCGGTCGTTGACCACACCCATGCGCAGGTCGGCCTCGCCGTAGCCGTGCTCGGCCAGGAGCTCGGCGGGCAGATAGACCCGGCCGGCCGCGACGAAGGACCTGGTGTCTCGGATGAGGGCGGTCAAAGCGGTCGCCGTCCAGAGCGCCTCGGCCAGCTCGAGGGTCTTCGCGTCGCCGATCCCGGCCAAGCGCAGGGCCAGCCGGCCCACGGCGCCGCTGGTCCCGCGGGCGTGGCGCTCGAGCTGGTCCAAGGTCTCCACCCCCCGCCGCAAAGCGTCCTCGTGCCAGGCCGCGGCGATAGCCTCCAAGGGCCGAGCGTCGAGGTCGGCGCCGCGCAGGGCCTCTAGCGCCTCGGCGGGCGTGCGCTCCGGCGCCTCCCCGGCGCCTCCGGCCGCCAGCCACCGGCGCCAGGCGTCAAGGCGCTTGCCTTCGCCGGCCATGGCGGCGCCCTCCGCCTCCAAGGCCATCCGGTAGAGCGCGCGCACGCGGCGACGGGCGGCCGCGTCGGCGAAGCCGAGGCGGGACGGGAAACGGTCGTTCCATCGTGGTGTCATGGTCGATCCCTACGAATCTGAGGTCGACCATTTCCTGCGCAATGCTCGGTCATGTCGGCGCTAGGCCCGGGGCGGTGCCGCTCGGGGGAAGGTGCGCTTGCGCGGCTTGCGGCGGCGGCCTTCCTTCGGGCGCTCGGGCATGGCGTCGCCCCAGACCATCTCCAGCTCCGCCACTTTCACGACGTCCCCGTCCTTGACCCCGGCGACGCGCAGAGCCTTGTCGACGCCGAGGCGCTTGAAGGACTTCTGCATGCGGTCCAAGGATTGGTCGAGGCCGACATCGCTCATGGACGCCACGCGCTCGACGAAGCGCCCGGAGACCCGGTACACGCCCTCCGCCTCGACGGCGACCAAGAAGCCCTTGAGGACTTTGTGCGACCTTTCGTCTTCGGGGACGAACAGGAAGGGCTCGCGCGGCTGGCGGGAGAGTTCCTCGATGACGGCGTCGAGGAGCTCGCCCAGCCCCTCGCCGGTGGCGCCCGAGATCAGGAACACCCGGCGCGAGCGGTAGCGGGCCTGGATGCGCTTGAGCACCTCGGCGGCTTCGGGCAGGTCGGCCTTGTTGAGGACCAACAGCCGCGGCTTGCCGGCCAAAAGGCGGCTGTAGGCCTTGAGCTCATCCTCGATGACCTTGATCCCGTCGACCGGGCCGGCCTTGCCGAAGCCCGCCGGGTCCACGAGCTGGACGATGACGCGGGTCCGCTCCACGTGGCGCAGGAAGTCGCCGCCCAAGCCCTTGCCCTCCGACGCCCCCTCGATGAGGCCGGGCACGTCGGCCAGGACGAAACTGCGGTTCTTATGGGTGACGATGCCCAGGTGGGGCGAGAGGGTCGTGAAAGGGTAGGCCGCCACCTTGGGCCGGGCGTTGGAGAGCCGCGCCAGCAGGGTGGACTTGCCGGCGTTGGGAAAGCCCGCCAAGCCCACGTCGGCGATGAGCTTGAGCTCGAGGTCGAGCTCGACGTGCTCGCCCGGCTCGCCCTTCTCGTAGATGCGCGGCGCGGTGTTGTCGTGGGTCTTGAAGGATTGGTTGCCGCGCCCGCCGCGCCCGCCCTTCGCCGCGAGGAAGCGCTGGCCGTGGTTGGCCAGGTCGGCCACCACGACTCCGGCGCGCAGGACGACGGTGCCGGTGGGGACCTTGAGGACCATGTCGGCGGCGGAGCTCCCGGTCTTCATGCCGGACTTGCCGTTCTCCCCCTCCTGGGCGTGGAGGCGGGGGCGGAAGGAGACGTCCAGCAGGGTGGAAAGGTTGGAGTCGGCCTCCAGGAATACGGCGCCGCCGCGCCCGCCGTCGCCCCCGTTAGGGCCGCCGAACTCGCGATACTTCTCGTGCAGGAAGGAGAGGCAGCCGTTACCGCCGCGCCCGCCCCGCGCGTCGATGCGGACCCGGTCGATGAACTTCGTAGGTTACTTCGCGGCGGGAGCGGGGTAGACGCTGAGGCGCTTCTTGTCCTTCTTCGCCCACTCGAAGGTCACGACGCCGTCGATCTTCGTGAAGAGCGTGTCGTCCTTCCCCTTACCCACGTTGACGCCGGGCAGGAACTTCGTGCCGCGCTGGCGGACCAGCACCATTCCGGCCTTCACGAGCTGGCCGCCGTAGTTCTTCACGCCCAGCCGCTGGCCGTTGGAGTCGCGGCCGTTGGAGCTTGAGCCTTGGGCTTTTGTGTGTGCCATGTTATCGTCTCAGTTGAGGGAGATCTTCGTGATCTTGATTTCGGTCAGCGACTGGCGATGACCGTACTTGCGGCTGTACTTCGACTTCGGCTTCTTCTTGAACACGATGATCTTGGGGCCCCGCATCTGCCGGACGACCTCGGCCGTGACGGTGGCCTTCTGAGAAGAGGAATCTTCCTTCCCTTCTTCAGCGGCCCACAGAGCCTTGAAAGTCAGCGTCTTCTTGTCTTCCGTCTCGAGCTTCTCCACGCGGATGGTCTCGCCGGGGATGACCCAATACTGATGCCCGCCCGTCTCAATGATAGCGTACATAGGACGACCAGTATAACAAATGGAGACAGCGCTGGCAACTGTTCGTGCCGCGCGCGGCCGCCCGGAGCCCCCGTCAAGGCTCTTATTAAGGAGGCGCTGCAGGCCCGCACGATGTGCGAATACGACATAATTATTATCTTATAGTACCGTTTGGTATCGTTCTGTATCTATTCCATCGCCGACCTCCGGACTTTCCGGTCGCCTTCTGAGGCCCTTTGTCGTCGAGAAATCGCCAACCTAGGCCCTGGCGGCCTCTTGGGCGCGGGGCGTCGACACGTGCCCCGAGGCGTTTTTTTCGACGAGGCTTCGACGGAGCATTTTCCATATTTTGCCATCCATTATCTTTTCCGGTAGGGTCAGCGTCTTGCTTTAAATCCGTCATGGTCCGGCAGAAAGCCTCGGAAACGGCCTTTCTCGACGAGAAGTGTTGACAAAAAATAGGGCTGGTGTTAAACTTCTGAACCGCGCAGTTATTGCTTTGAACGATGGGAAACAATAGCATCGCGCCCGGGTCTGAGCGGGTAGGACTTTGGACCTAGGGCGGGTGAAAAGAGGTGAGTATTTGTGAAGCAGCTAAAGACGGTCGCCAAGGACTCCGCCAAGAAGGTCTCCAAGCTCCAGATCAGCGAGAACCAGCTCAAGGTTATTAGGGATAAGTACCTGCGCGACACCCCCTCGGCCGAGCAGTGGCTGGAGGGCGTGGCGCACAACATCGCTTTGGCCGAGATACTCCTGCATCCCTCCGCCGAGAAGTGGGGCGTCTACGACGGCGTCCGCCGCACCGTCCACTCCGCCGCGGCCCCGGCCCCCGACGCCAAGGCCACCTCCATGACCCTCTTCCACGAAGGGATCGGCGAGGCCGGCGACCGGGACAAGAACTTCATGCACCTCATCGCCAATCTCGAGAAGACGGTCCAGAAAATCCCCGAGGCGGCGCGCCTGGTGGCCACCTGGGAGACACGCTTCTACAATCTGATGGCCTCCTGGGACTTCCTGCCGAACTCCCCGACCCTCATGAACGCCGGGCGCGAACTCCAGCAGCTCTCGGCCTGCTACGTCCTCCCGGTGCCGGACTCCATGGAAGGCATCACCAAGGCTCTCACCGCGCAGTCGCTGATCCAGAAGTCGGGCGGCGGGACGGGATTCTCGTTTAGCCGGCTCCGGCCCAAGGGCGACCCGGTCAAGAAGACCCAAGGCGTGGCCTCGGGTGCCATCTCCTTCATGCAGATCTACGACAAGATGACCGACGTCGTGAAGCAGGGCGGCACGCGCCGCGGCGCCAACATGGGCATCCTGCACTACACCCACCCGGAGATCAAGGACTTCATCGTCATGAAGCAGCAGACCGGCATCATGGAGAACTTCAACGTCTCCGTGGGCATCGACGCGGCCTTCATCGCGGCGGTCAAGGAAGATAAGGAGTACGACCTCAAGAGCCCGCGCGACGGCCAGCCCTGCGGCAAGGTCCGCGCTCGCGAGGTCTTCGACATGATGGTCGAGTACGCATGGAAGACCGGCGACCCGGGCTACGTCGTCATCGACCGCATCAACAGCTCGGGCTCCAACCCGACCCCCGCGCTCGGCCAGATCGAGAGCACCAACCCCTGCGGCGAGCAGCCGCTTTTGCCCTGGGAGCCGTGCAACCTGGGTTCGCTCAACCTGGCCAACTTCGTCGAGGGCCCGGTCGGCGAGGGCACGACGAACTTCGAGCGCCTCGAGGCTTCCATCCACGCCTCGATCCGGTTCCTCGACGACGTCATCGAGATCAACAACTACCCGATGCCCGAGATCGAGGCCATGGCGAAGGGCAACCGCCGCATCGGCTTGGGCGTCATGGGCTGGGCGGAGATGCTCGTCAAGATGGGCATCCCGTTCGACTCCCCCGCGGGCCTCGAGTTCGCCGAGAAGCTCATGCGCTTCATCAACGAGAAGTCGCTCGAGGCCTCCGAGCAGATCGCCCAAGAGCGCGGGGTGTTCCCGAACTGGAAGGACTCGGTCTACGACCCGGCCGGCCCGCACTTCCGCGGCCAGGCCGACATGCCCCGCAACTGCGCGCGCACGACGATCGCCCCCACCGGGACGATCGCCATCGCCGCGGGCCTGCAGGGCGGAGGGATCGAGCCGTTCTTCGCCGTGGCCTACACCCGCTACAACGCGAAGGCGCTCGACGCCTTGAAGCACAACAAGGCGCCGGACCAGAAGGACGTCTTCGTCGAGGTCAATCCGCTCTTCAAGCTTATGGCCGAGGAGAACAACTTCTGGGGCCTCTCGAAGACCGACCTGTGGAAGAAGATCAACGACAACCACAAGTCGGTGCGGGGCATCTCCGAGATCCCGCCGAAGGTCCAGCGCCTGTTCCCGACCGCGCACGACGTCTCGGTGGACTTCCACATCCAGGTCCAGTCGGCGTTCCAGAAGCACACCGACAACGGCGTCTCGAAGACGATCAACCTGCCCAACTCGGCGACCCCCGACGACGTCCGCCGGGCGTATCTCATGGCCTACGAGCTGGGCTGCAAGGGCCTGACCGTCTACCGCGACGGCTCCAAGTCCCAGCAGGTGCTCAACATCTCGTCGACGGCCGCCCCGGCGGCCGCGCCTTTGAAGAAAAGGCGGGAGCCCTCGGACGCCTACGGCGTGAAGTCCGAGTACTACCAGATCAAGACCGGCTACGGCCCGCTCCACATCCACATCAACTACGACGAACGCGGGCCCTACCAGGTGTTCACGAACATCCCGCCGCTGGGGACCGAGATCTCGGGCCTTACGACGGTGCTCGGGATCCTGCTGTCCAAGTATCTGGCGGAGGGCGGCGACCCGATCAAGATCCTCAAGCACCTGAACTCGGTCAAGGGCGACAAGCCGCTGGGCTTCGGCGAGAAGCGCATCGACTCGATCGCCCACGGCGTCAGCGTGGCTCTGCGCGAGCACTTGAAGCGCACCGGTTGGATCGACGACGAGAAGACGGGACAGAAGAAGGACGTCGACGCCCTCATCGAGTTCACGAGGATGTCGCACTGCCCCAAGTGCTACTCCGCCAACGTGGCCTACGAGTCGGGCTGCTCGGAGCCGTCCTGCAAGGACTGCGGCTACTCGAAGTGCTCGTAGCCTAGCCTGAGCGTGAAAAAGCCCCCGCCGAAAGGCGGGGGCCTTTTCATTGGTTCTTACGTGATTCTTAACCTCCCGAAACAAACCGGCGACGCTCCGCGCGCATACTGAGGCCAGGACGGGGGGGCCATGAGCTACGGTCAAAGCGTCAGCGTGAGAAAGGCGGTCCCGGCGACGTCGGAGGCGCCGGCCCGGAGCCCCTTCGCGGCGGCTCCCGCGGCGCCGAGCACCGGGCCCGAATACCTGGTCGGGGCTTTGGCCGGCGCGGCGATGGCGGCCGCCTGCATCTCAGCCTTGTTCGTCGTCGGCCGCGCGCGGCTAGCGCCGATGGCGCCCGCCGCCGCCCGGGCACCTGAAGCGGCCCTCCCGCACCCCCAGGACGCGGGCCTGATTCCGTTTGAGCTCCCCCGGACTTCTCCGCAGAAGCTCGCGGCACCGGCGCCCCGGCTCCGATCGACCGCACCAGCCGACACTGTCAGCTTCAACGACGGCCCCCCCCTGGTCGAAGACCTGCTGTCTCGCCCGAGCCTGAGACCGCGCTCGGCGCGGGCCGGCCTCCTTTGGATGGGCAACGCCGCCGCCCCCGCCCGGGCGGAGCGGATCGAAGCCGCCCGGCGGGCGGCCAACGGCGAAGCCGACGGCGCGGTCAACGACCGGGCGTTGGCCGACCCCTTGGTCTTCGACCTATCGGGAGCGGGGGTCCGGACGACCAACCTCCTGACCCGCTTCGACGTCCGCGGCGACGGCCGGCCGGTCGCCATCCACGAACTGGCCTCCGGGACGGCCGCGCTGGTCTTCGACGCCGACGGCGACGGCAAGGCCGGCAAGAGCGGCCGGGAGCTCTTCGGCTTCGACTCCCGCATCCGCGGCGGCCGCTCGGAGACCTATCGGGACGGCTTCCAGGCGCTAGAGGCCTTCCTCCTCCGGGCCGAGGAGCAGGGCGTGCTGGCGACGGGACGGCTCGCCGGACGGCGCCTCGACCGCGCGGACCTCGAGCGCCTGCATCGCCGCTATGGGCTGGCCTTCCGCGTGGGCGGCTGGGCCAAGAAGGTCCTGTCCCCGAAGGAAGCCGGGGTCAGCGAAATCTTCCTCGCCGACGGCACGACCCACCGGGTCCTCAACTTCGACGGCCAGGGCAACGACGTGCTCCGCCGCGAGGGCGCGCGGTTCATCCGGGCCGACGGCTCCACGGGGTCCTACGAGGACGTCTTCTACGCGCACGAGGAGTCCCGCCTCCTCGCTGCGCGCGCTCAGATCCCGTAGCCGACCAGGTAGTCCTTCTTGCGCTCGAGCCAGGCGCGCGCCTCGGGGTCGGTGTCCGTGCCGAGGACTGCGGCCACGCCGTGCGCGAATCCCAGCCCGCCGGCGTCCGGGTCCAGGCAGTCGACCACGACGGGCGGCGCCTCGAAGCCCTCCGGGGCGCCCTCCGGCAGCGCGCCCTCCTCCCCCAGCAGGCAGACCTTCGGCCGACCGGGGTGGGTGGGATTGGAGCGCACCACGACGCCGCGGCGCCCGTCGTCGAGGGAGACCAGCGCGCCGACCGGGTACCAACCGACCAGGCGGCCGAGGAGCTTCACGACGGCGGCGTCGGCCGTCACGGCGCGCCGGCGCATGATGTGGCGGAGGATGCGGTCGGGACGGTGCTTGCGCCAGTAGCGCGCGTCGCTGAAGGTCGCCAGGTCATAGACGTCGGCGGCGTGGAGGATGCGGTGGAAGACGTCGGAGGCGTAGCCGTCGGTGCGCGCCGCGCACGGATCGTCGTGGTGGCGCCCCGCCAGCACGGCCAGCTGCGGCGGGACTTCGGGGCAGCGCGCCAACAGGAGGAAGCCCCACGAGGCGTGCTGGTGGACGACCGAGCGCTCGAAGAGCGATAGCGGGGCCCCGGTCTTGGTCCATTCCGGAGGGATGACGCAGCGCCCCATGTCATGGAGGAAGGCCGCGGCGCAGAGGGTCTGGAGCTGGCCCGAGTTGAGGCCGTGGAGCTCCCCCAACGAGCAGCACAGCATGGCCACGTTGACGGCGTGGCCGATATGCGGGTCGGGGGCGGCGCCTAGACGGGCGACCAGGGGCAGCGGCTCGAAGCCCTTCGTGCGCACCGTGGCCATCAGGTCGTCGGCCACGCGGTAGAGGGGCCTGAGGTCCGCGGCCGGCCCCTTGAAGAGCTGGGCTTGGACGTCCTTGACGACGCCGCAGGCCCGCTCGTACCAGTCGAGCAGGGTCTTGCGGCGCGCCAGCTTCGACTTGCTCTCCGTATCGGCGACCTCGGCCTCGACGACGTGCATGTGCTCGACCCCGGCCCGGGCGATGACCTCCGACGGCGGGTCGGCTTGGCTCTTCTTGGACTCGTCGTTGAGCGCGACGAAGAACTTGAGGAGGTCGGCGCGCTCGATCCCCTTCTCGATGGTGAGGTACTTCACCCGGCAGCGCGCGAAGCGCTCGACGAGCATCTCGTTCTTCTGGGTCTCCTCGAGGCTCATCGCGCCCTCGACGTAGAGCATCTCGTCCATAAAGCCGTACCCGACGTCCTCCTGCTCCTCGAGGAGGCTGGCCAGGCCGGCTTGGAGCGCGGTCAGGGTCTCGGTGACGCTGGCATGGGCGGGCGGGTAGAGGCGCACGTTCGTAAAGGCGAAGTTCATGAGCCGCAGGCACTCGACGAAGTTCTTCCAGCGCTCGAGCCCGGCGCGGGACTTCCTAGCCTTTCGCGCCACGGAGCTCCTTACGGACGTCCTCGAGCGCGTGCAGGGCGGCCTCGCGCAGGTCCTTGGGCGCCCCGGTCAGCCAGCCGAAGAGACCCTTGAGCCACTCCATGAAGGTCTGCTTGGTGACCGCGACGAGGAACGCCTCGACCTCATGCGTGCCGCAGCGGCTCAGGGCCGTGACGATGGCCACCCGCGTCTCATAACTGTCGTTGGCGCGGTAGGCGGCCAGGAGCTTCTTGTCGGCCTCCACCCCCGTTATGAGCGAGAGGGACGTGGCCGCCAGCTTGGCCTCGTCGCCATGGTCCCCCGAGGCGATGGCCGCGGCCAGGGCCTTGGCGGCCTCCTCCCCCCCCGCCTTGCCGAGCACCCGGATGGCGGCGGTTCGCACCTTCGCGTGGCCGTGGCGCAGAAGCGGCGCGGCGCGGGCGACCAGCTCGGGACCGCCGACCTCGTCTAATATCGCCAGGGCCTGCACGACTACGAAATAGTCCTCGTCCTTGAGCGCCTCGGCCACGGCCCCGGTGCCCAGGCGGCGGGCCAGCCTCGCGCGGCGCCATGACCGCGGGGCCGCAGTTGAGCAGGAAGCCCGCCAGCTCCTCGAAGGCGTCCGCGTCGCCGGAGCGCTCGCCCAGGCGCGCCACCGCCGCCTCGGCGACGGCCGGGGTGGGCGTGAGGCGCTCGATGTCGTCGCGCAGGGCCGCGAGATAGGCGCCCCAGCGCGGGTCGGCGGCGCGGGCCTGCCAGAGGCGGTACTCGGTCAGCAGCGCCGGCAAGCGGCCCGAACGGGCCATGTCCTCGAGCAGCCTCCGGTAGACCTGCAGGGCGAAGCGCGGTTGGCGCTCCCCGACCGGAGCGTCGAGCAGGGCATGGACCGTCTTGAGCGCGTGCTCGGCCGAGGCGGAGCCGTCGTGCGCGTGATGGTCGGCCAGCGCCGCGCGGTCGGCCTTGGTGGCCAGCGCCAGCTCGGAGACCAGGTCCCGGGAGGTCCACTTCACGCGTCCCGCCAACCCGGCGCGGAAGACGTCCCAGCGCGCACGCACCCGCGGGTCGTAGAGCGCCCAAGGCATCTGTGCCTCGAACTCCTCGGCCGCCAACTCCCCCGTCAGCGCCTGGTCGTAGAGCGCCGACAACGCCTCGGCCTCGCGGCTGTATAGCAGCTCGTTGCGCCGCAGGAGGATGTGCAGGAAGTCCGGCAGGTCCGCCGCGGCCTCGAGGGCTTGGAGCTCACCCTCGCTCAGGCCGCCCGGGCGCTGGGTCGACTCTTCCTCCTCGCCCGTAGCCACGAAGCTCATGATGCTGATGAGCTGGAGCCCGTCGAGGCGGGTCTCCTGGACGGCCTTCTGCAGGTCGGTGAGCGTGCGCTTCTCGTCGGGCTTCCAGTTCAGGGCGCGCATGAACGTCTCAAGGCTTTCGACCGACACGCGGGCGGTCAGGAGGATCTGCCCGATCCCCAAGGTGTGGAGCGCGACGGCAAGGGTGGTCAGCTCCGGCAGGTCGGCCAGCGGCTCGTCCTCGAGGATGATCTGCTTGGCCTTGACGTCGAGCTGGATGTTCGGCTCCTCGCCCACGGCGGCCAGGAGCAGGGTCCGCACGCGCTCGACGATCTGGCCGATGAGGGTGTGGCCCGGCGCGTAGAGGATGATCGTGCGCGAGCCCTTGACCAAGGCGGCGAGCATCGTCTCGGCCGCCTCGCGCCGCTTGCGCAGGACGGGGTCGTTGCGGATCGCTTCGGGCACGCTGTGAGTGTAGCGGGAGGCCGGAAAAGGCGCAAGGCGGGCGCGTTCTTGTTAGAATCCGGCAATGGAACGCACCGCCCGCATGCTCTGCTGCTCCGTCATCTCTGTCGCGCCCGGAGACTCCGTCCTGTCGGCCTGCCGGCTCATGCGGGACAAGCGCGTGGGCTGCGTCCTCGTCGTCGAGGGCGGGACGCTGGCCGGGATCTTCACCGAGCGCGACCTGCTGACGCGTGTCGTCCCGGACGAACTGCCCCCGGCCGCCACGCCCGTCTCCCGGGTCATGACCCGCGACCCGCAGACGGTAGGGGTCGACGAGCCGGTGGAGCGGGTCTTCGAGCTGCTCGCGGCGCGGCGCTTCAGGCACGTCCCCATCGTCGACGGCGGCCGTCCCGTGGGGATGGTCAGCCTTTCGGATTTCGCCGGCATCCTCGGCGAAGTGTTCGAGGAAGACGCCTACCTGCGCTACTTCGCGGATTACTGCCAAGCGCGGCCGAAAGGCCGATAACAGCCAGGCGGCTCAGTCCGCCTTGTGGCATGCGTCGCTGAAGGCCTGCCCGGCGCCGTCGAAGGCGGCATCGATGCGGGCGCGCACGGCGTCGACGTCGGTCGGGGCCAGGTTGCGCGACGCCCGGGCCAGTCCGTCGACCGCCGCCATGAGCGCCTCCATCGCGTCGAGGCCGGCCGAGCCGGCCCAGTCGTTGACGGCGCGCAGGATTCCCACCGCGCAGGCCGGCAGGTCGGCCTCGGCCAGGTAGAGCCCGGTCAAAGCACCCGCGCAGGCCTCGCGCACCGCGCCAGCCGCGGCCGAACCGCGCAGCCCCGTGGCGGTCAACGCGTCCTGGACCATGCCGCCGGCGCGCGCCGGCGCGTCGGCCGCCCCTTTGAGCTGCGCGGCGACCTTCTCCTTCAAAGACCGACCCAAGGCTCCTTCCATGACGACCGGATTTGACAAAAATTCCGCGCCGGTGTGAAGTCCGCCGCGCTTTGCTCTAATCTCCGAGTGAGCGCCCGCCTTTCCGCGCCCCTGCTGCTCCTCGCCGCGGCCATGGCGGCCGCCTCGTCCTTGGCCGGGCTCTCGGGCGGGGCCTCCAGCGCCGGCCTATGGAGCCGGGCCAAGGACCTCTCCGCGCGCGGCAGAGACGCCGAGGCCCTGCCGCTGGTCCGCGCCCTGCTGGCCGGGACGCCCGACGAGCCGGTCCTGCTGCTCGAGGAAGCCAAGCTGCTCTACGCCACGGGCGACTCCGCCGGCGCCGCGGCGTCGGCCGAGCGCGTCCTTCTTCTCTCTGCTCATCCGACCGAGGCCTGCCCGCTGCTCGGCAACGCCTATCACAGGATGGGGGACCCCGGCCGCGCCTTGGCGGCGCATCGACGCTGCGCCAAGCTCGACCCGCGCGACCCGGTCATGGCCTTCCATTATGCCAACGCCCTCGAGGGCTACGGGCGGTTCGAAGCCGCGAGCCGCATCTACGCGGGCATCTGGGCCTCGTCCCCCGGCTTGGCCGGAGCGGGCATCTCCCTGGCGCGCGTCCTCCTGCGGCAGGGCCGCGCCGCGGAGGCCGCGCGCCTGGGCGCCGAGGTCTTCCGCCACCATCCCGGCCTGGCGGGGGCATTGGTCGTCGAGGGCCAGGCCTTGGCGGCTTTG
This sequence comes from Elusimicrobiota bacterium, assembly GCA_016196755.1. Taxonomy (GTDB): domain Bacteria; phylum Elusimicrobiota; class Elusimicrobia; order UBA1565; family UBA1565; genus SCTT01. The sequence continues at coordinate 53,445 of JACPXC010000023.1, read as the reverse complement.
GGCAAGCCGGGCCCGGCGCGGCGGCGGCTCGAGGCCGCCGTGCGCCTGGCGCCGGCGCACCCCGATGTCCAGCGCCAATTAGCGCGCCTGCTCTGGGACTCTGGCGAGCGCGCGGCGGCCGCCGAGGCCTACGCCCGGCTGGCCGCGCTGGCCCCCGGCGACGCCGAGGCCGCCGAGCGCTCGAGGCTCCCGTGAGGCGCGCGATAGCGACGACGGCGGGCTTGCTCTGGCTGGCCGTCGGAATCTTGGCCTGGACGCGGGCGCTGGGCATACAGGCCGGGATGGCGGGCGCCCACTTCGGGGCCTGGGTCTATTTTCCGCCGTCCGTCGAAGCCGCCCTGGGCGTCCTGCCCTGGCTGGCGGCGGCGGCCTGGGCGCTCTCGGCGGCCGAGCGCCGATCCTGGGCTGCGGCGGCCGCGCTTGCCGCGGCCGGAACCGCCGCCGCATGGCCTCCGGCTCGGGCGGGCGCTCCCGCGCTGGCCGCCGCGGCCGCGGCATGGGCCCCCGCGCTCCTCTGGTTTCTACCGACGGCCGCCGCCCGGACGGCGGCGCCGGCCGTCGAGGACGGAGGCAGTCTACCGACGGCGTTCTCGACGGCCGCGGCCCTATGGCTGGCGGCCGCGGCTTTCGGGCCGCAGCCCGGCCCCTGGGGCCTGGCCTGGGCCGCGCTGCTGTTCGCGGCCGTAGCCGCGACTCTAGCCGCCGGCCTGCTGGCGGCGGGCTGCTTCGGGGCGAACGCCGGCCGAGCGACGATAGCACTCGGCGCTCTGGGCGCGGCGCACGCGCTCCAGCGCCTCGTGCTGGAAGGCGCGGGCCTCACCGGCCCCGCCGCCTGGACCGCGGCCCTCCCCACCGCGCTGGCCTTCGCCGCGGCCTGGTCGGCCGCCGACCCGGCGGCGCTCTTGGCGCGCCTGCCGGCGCCGGCCCGCCTCGCCGCCTTGCCCATCCTGGCCTTCGGCCTCGCCGCGGCGGCGGCCCGGCTGGAATCGGCGGCCGACTGGGCCCACGGCGCACAAGGCCTGGTCTGCGCCGCCGCCTGGCCGCTCTGCTTTGCCGCGGCGCGCGCGGGGCCCCCCGGCCGCTGGCGGCTCTCCCGCGGCGCGGCCGCCGCCGCGGCCTTCGCGCTGCTCCTCGTCTCCGCGGCCGCGGCGTTGGGGATCATCGCGCCCCTGGAACCCGGGGCGGCCCGGGCCGTCCGCGTCATGCCGCTGGCGCGCGCGGCGGCGCGCGTCGCCCGGCGCGCCGAGGCCCACGGAGCTCTCTTCGCGGCGCTGCGCCGGCGCAGCTTCTCGCCCTTGGACCGTCCGGCCCCGCCCGTGGAGATCGGCCTGGTCGGCGCCTGGGGCGGGCGGGCGGCCGAGAGGCCCGACATCGTCATCCTCGTGGTCGATAGCCTGCGCCGCGACCGCCTAAAGGCCTATGACCCCGGCGCGCGGGCTCTCCCGGCGTTCGACGCCTTGGCGGCCGAGTCCTTGAGCTTCCGCAACGCCTTCACTCCTTACGCGGGCACCGTGTTGGCCGTAGCCTCGCTGTGGACGGGAGCCTGGCTGCCCCATAGGCCGTTGGCCGAACCCTACGCCCCTCAGAACGCGCTCGAGATCCTGCTCGCCCATGAGGGCTACGAGCGCCTGGTCACGCCCGACGTGGCGGTGCGCTCGCTGACGGCCCCGCCGCCGGCCACGGGCCTCCTCGGCGAGCCCGATGACGACCGCCGCGGCCTCTGCGCGCCGCTCGAGACGCTCGGGACGCGTTTGAGCGGGCGGGCCGCCGCCGCCCCCCCGCTGTTCGCCTTCGCCCACGGCTACGAACTCCACGCCGCCGTGCGTCAGGCGCGCAGCGCCGCGCCCGACGCCGGCTACCAGGAGGGACTCGACGGCGTCGACGCCTGCCTGGGCCGCTTCGTCGCCGGCCTCAAGGCGGCCGGACGCTGGGAGCGCACCGTGCTGATCCTCACCGCCGACCACGGCGACTCCTTCGGCGAGGAAGGCCGCTGGGGCCATGCCTACGCGGTGGCGCCCGAGCTGGTGCGCGTCCCGCTGATCGTGCGCGTCCCGGCGCGCCTGCGCGCCGGCCTGGCCGCGGACCTCGACGCCCCGGCCTTCCTCAGCGACGTGACGGCGACCCTCTACACCCTTCTCGACCGCCCGCCGGCGCGCGAGGGCTTCCCCTACGGCCGCTCGCTCTTGCGCGCGCCGGGAAACCCCGTCCCACCCGGCCCCTGGCTGGTCGCCTCCAGCTACGCGCCGGCGTTCGCCCAGCTAGACGCCGCGGGCCGCCGGCTGGTGGTCGCCGACGCGGTGGACCGGTCGGTAACCGCCTACGACCTGCCGCCGGTCGGCTCCGGCCGCCGCCTGCCGTTGGGCGTAGACGAGGCCGAGGAGGTGGGACGCTGGCTGCTCGAGCGGCTCGACGCGCTCGACGCGTTCTACCGTTTGCCGCGCGGGACCGGGACCTCGCGCTCACGTATCCAGGCGTTCGAGAAGGCGCCGCGCCGGACGTAGACTCGCGCCGCGGGGTCGCGGTAGACCAGCGCCCACTCGAACGGCTCGAAGCCGCCGCGCGACTCGTCGGTCACCATCGCCCACTCGATCCCCCACCCGTCGAGGAGGTCCCGCCAGGTCGCGGGGGAGCGGGCCGCGTCGAACACGGTCCCCAGAAGGCCGTGGAACAGGTAGCGCCCGTCCATGAAGACCCGCGTGTCGGGCCCCAGCCGCCAGGCCAGATAGCCGCCCCACCCCCACTCGTTGAAGAGGCGCCGGCGGCGGAACTCGCCGTCCGCCGCGACGAACTCGGCGGCCCGGACCGGGAACAGACCGAGTTCGACCGCGCGCAGGGGCAGGCAGAGGACCGCCGCTTTCTGAGCCAGGAAACCCGCCGCGGCCAGCGCCGCGCAGGCCGCGACGACCCGACGTCGCGCGGGGGACAGCCCCATACGGTCGGCCAGCGCGGTCGAGGACTCGAGCAGAGCAAGGCCCGCCAGCGGCCCGGCATAGGTCATGTGGCGCGCCTGCCGGAGGGCCGCCAAGCCCCAGACCCACGCCGACGCCTCGAGAGCGGAAAAGCGCGCGCGCCGCGGCGCGAGGACGGCCGCCCCCACGGACCCGGAGGCGGCACTTCCTCGCGATAGCGCTCGGTCGGCCGCCCCCACGGACCCGGAGGCGGCACTTCCTCGCGATAGCGCTCGGTCGGCCGCCGAGGCCGCCGCGGCCGCCCCCAGCACCGCCAGCGCGGGCCAGTGCATGGGATGCGCGGCGCTCAGCGCCCTCCATTCGAGGATGTGCCGTGAAAGCAGGCCGGCGTGGCGCGCATGGTCGGCCAGGACGGCCCAGACGCCCCAGCCGTAGGGGTTGAGCAGAGTGGCGGCCGCGCCTGCCGCCGCGGCCGCGGCCAGCGCCCGGCGCTGCGGGCCCGACGAGAGCGCGGCGTAGACCGCCAGCAGGCCCAGGCCGCCCGCAAATCCTGGGTGGAGATTCGCCCACAGCGCGAAGGTGGCCGCCGCCGCGAGGGCGGCGCGCGCCGGTCGCGGCGTCTCGAGGAGCCCGCGGCGGCCGGCCTCCAGCCGCCATAGTCCGGCCAGGAAGAACACGGCCGAGAAAAGCTCGGGCTTGAGCTCGGCGCGCCCGAGGCTCATCGCGGCCCAGAAGACGAGCAGGAGCCGCCCGCGCGCGGCCCCGCCCGATAGCCGTCCCAGGAGTTCGACGAGCGCCGCGCAGAGCGTCCAGAGCAGGGCCTTGAGCGCCCAGAGCCCGCCCCAGCCGGCCGACTCATGGACCGCGTAGGCCGAGAGTTGGAACGCCCATTCGAAATCGACCCAAGGGGCGCCAAGGCGCGTGAACGACCAGCTGTCATAGCGCGGCAGACGGCCCTCCTCCAGGATGCGGCGGGCCGCGTTGAGGTGCCAGAACAGGTCGGGGTTCGAGACCGGGGCGGCGAGGATCGGGAGGACGCAGGCGCGCGCGGCCCAGTCCTTGAGGGCCTCGAGCCGGGGAGCGCTCATCGCCGGGTGAGCCTACCAAATCGAATTGATAAGATGGCCCGTGCCGTCCTTCACCGACGCCGTCCTCGTCCTCTGCGCCTTCTGGGCCATAGCGGGACCGCTGCTCTCGCCGCGGCTCGAGGAAAAGATGGAGTGGCTGGTCCTGGGCTTAGGCGTCGCGGCGCTTACCGTCGGCTGGGGCTGGAGCGAGACCGTCGTCCTCGCCGCCTTGGGCCGCGCCGCCGCGCTCTGCGGAGCGCTGGTGGCCGGCGCGCTGGCGTTCTCTCTGCTCCACCGGCCCCTGCGCTCGCTGGTGGCGCGCGCCGCCGGCCGGCTCGGCCAGCGCGCGGCCGTCTTCGGCGCCGTGTCGCTGTCGAGCCTGGCCGCACCTATCGTCACCGCGCCAGTGGCGATCCTCATGCTCGTCGAGATCCTCGCCGCCCTGCCGCTCGAGGCCGGCCGCCGCGGCGAGGCGGCCGTCCTCGGCAGCCTCGGCGTGGGCTTGGGTTCGGGCCTCGGCCCCCTGGGCGGCCCGGCCTCGGCGGTGCTGATCGCGAAGCTTTCCGGGGCGGCCTATCCCGTAGGCCGCGGCTTCCTCCTCGAACTGGTCGGGCCCTGGGCCGTGCCGGGCCTGCTGGCCTTGGCGGCCGGAGCAGCCGTGCTCTGCGGCGAGGCCGACCCGGCAGCCAAGCCGGTGCCCGACGACCCGCTTAGCCTTTGGAACCTCCTGGTCCTGACCGCGCGCCTGTTCGTCTTCACGGCCGGGCTCGTGCTCCTCGGCGCGGGCCTCCTGCCGCTCATAGAGCGCCTGTTCCTCGGCCTGCATCCCGCGGCGCTCTTCTGGGCCAACGCCGCCGCCGCCGTGACCGAGAACGCGGCCCTGGTCACCCTGGAGGTCTCCCCGTCGATGGGCCAGGACCAGCTGCGCCATCTCTTCCTCGGCGTCTTGGCCGCCGGCAGCGCGGTGCTGACCGGGGACGCCCAGAACCTGGTCGCCGCGCACAAGCTGGGCATCTCGGCCCGGGCCTGGGCCAAGGTCGGCCTGCCGGCCGCCGCCGCGCTTATGGTCTTCTTCTTCCTCTCCTTGGCCGCGCTATAGGCCGGCCGGCCACTGGCGCAGGACGTCCTGCCAGGAGACCCGGCTCAGGATGACGCGCTTGGTGTGGATGCCGTTGGCGGCTTCCTTGTTGTAGTAGACGGTCACCCCGGAGTTGGCGGCCACGCTGACCGAGCCCTTGGAGAACATCGTGCCGTAGATGTAGGCGTTGCCGCCGCCGCCCGAGGTCGAGAACGCCCCGCCGACGTAGATGAAGCCGCGGATGGCGGTCTTGCCGTCCGGGCTGGGAGTGTAGGTCAGGTTGGAAGCCGAAAGATAGGTGGAGTCCAGACCGGGGAAGGTGTCCGGCTCGGCGGTGTCGAACGGCCGGTAGTGGGCCCAGTCGTTTCCGTATTGCTTCCAGGCCGTCTGCGGGATCCTCATCGACCCCGAGCCTTTCCCCCAGCCGCCGCTGGTAGTCGACAGGTTGCCGGTGACGATCAGGTTTCCGGTGATGTTGACGCCCGGCGCGCCGACCGTGAGGTTGTTCTCCACGAAGACGGTGCCGCCGCCGGTGTAGTCGTAGCTGCTCCAAGACTGCGGCGTATTGTAGTAGCAGCTGCCCTCCGGGGTGCCGCCCGACGGGCAGGCGGCGCTGATCACCTGGGCCGAGGAACGGTAGAGGGCCAGGTTGATCTCAGGGTCAGCCGGCACGTCGGGGTCGAAGGCGAACCACTGCCAGCAGTTGGGCTGGTCGCAGTTCTCCGGGGCGGGGTCGTTGTCGACGCTAAGGCCCGCCGCGGAATGGAACTGAGGATAGGTGCGGTCGCCGGTGTCGATATAGCCGGCTCCCACGACGGCCCCCCATTCCACGTCGACGCCCCCCGCCACGCTCACCCCGCTCATGGCCTGGATGGCGATGTCGCCCATGGTGTTCTGCTGATAGACGGCCTTGATGGCGCGCACCTCCTCGCCCAGGTAGCTCTTGGCGATCGCGATTATAGTGGCTTGCTTGTCGCCCGGCCCGCTGGAGATGCCGACCACGTAGTAGCCGTTGTTGACGTCGTCGAACTTATGGTCGTAGAGGAAATTGGGGATCCCCGTGCCTTCCTCTATCAGAGCGTACCAGACGCCGGTCGAGGTCGAGATGGCGCGGTAGCCCTTCTCGATGCCGGCCTCGGCCTCGTGGAAGGCCCCGGTGGCCTGTCCGCCCTTGACCGCCCATTTGGTCTCGCGCAGCGTAAAGAGGACCATCACGGGGACGAGGATGCCCATGAGGGCCAACAGCAGTATGGCCATCACCACCACCGATCCGCGCTTACCGCGCCGCATGCCTGGCATGTCAGTTCATCACCCGGATCTTCTGCACGGTCAGCTCCAGAGCCCTCTTCTCGCCCTTGTAGGTCGACTTCTGCATCGTGATCGACACGCTGACCAGCCGCGGGTAGTCGGAGCGCGGGAAGGTGAAGGCCAGGTACATGAGGTTGCGCGAGAGGGTGGTCGTCACCCCGTCGACCTTCTGGAGCAGCTTGCTGCCGCTCTGGCTGAACTCGAAGTTGCGGCCGTCTACATGGGTGAAGCGGATGCGCGAGTACGGACCCTGGGTGGCCGGCGAGTCGATGATGATCGTGCGGTACTTGCCTTGGCGCAGGAAGCGGTTGATGACGTCCACCGTGGAGCGCGCGTCGCGCTGGATCTCGGCGCGGGCCGTGGTCTGCAGGTAGAAGTTCTGCAGCTGCACCATGAGGCGGGGGCCCACCATGGCGATCACGCCGATGATGGTCACCACCAGCATGATCTCGACGAGGCTGTAGCCGCGCTCGCTGTTCATGGGATCACGATGTTGACCGTCGTGGTCTTCGTCGAGTAGACCATGACCCCGGTGGTCACCTGCTGGGTGGTCGTCACGTCGGCTGGGCCGGTCACCGGCACGTAGGCGTGGACGCGGTAGGCCGTCGATGTCGAGCCGCGCACCTCGACCTCATAGGTGCCGTCGGCCTTGCTGGAGGCGGCGTAGATGACGCCCTGCGCCGCCGCCGAGGAGGCCACGATCTGGGGCGGGAGGTTGGACAAGGAGATGGTCGATACCAGGATGAGCGCCCCGGTCGTCAGGGTAGCCCCCGCGTAGGTGACGCTGCCGGCCACCTTCCCCTGCGCCCCGGAGACCGTGAAAGTGCCGACGGCCACCGTTTGGGCGGCAAGGACCGAGACCGTGATCGAGGACGGCGTCACCACCTCGAGGGGATCGAGCACCGGCTTGATGTCGTAGGTCCCGGTGGATAGGTTCTTGACGTAGAAGTGGCCCGAGGTATCCGTGACGGCGGCGGCGAACTGCACCCCGTTGCGGGTGGCGGTGACCTCGATGTTGGGCATGGCCGAGGTGCCGTCCGAGGTGATGAAGCCGCTGAGCACGCCGGCCTGGGTGAGGATGGCGTTCTGGGTGGTCAACTCGCCTTCGGAGATGTTGGGCAGGGCCACGAACTCCGCGTACGCGGAAGCCGCGTTGCCGGGGTTGACCACCACGGTAGCCGGGCCCACCGCCACGGAGGCGAAGTAGCGCCCGTTGGCGCCGGTGGTGCGCGAGATGCCCCCCGCGATGACCGTTATCCCCGACAACGGCTGGTTGGCGGCGTTGGTGATGAGCCCGCCGATATAGCCGCCGTCGGTCGGGGTGGCCAGGTAGACGTTGGCCCAGCCCGGCATGATCCAGGTCGGAGACGTCGAGCCGTTGGCCGCCCCCGTGCTGGCGCCGGAATAGACCGTTACGTTGCCCATGTCGGAGTAATGGCCGCCGCTAGAGACCAGCATCGACCAGGTGCCGGTGGCCACGCCGTTTAAGATGAACTGGGCTACCGGCAGGCTGCCGCGCGAGGCGTATGCCGAGGAGTAATAACGCAGATAGGCCACGGTGCTCGGGCTTATGAGGTCGTTGGAGGTGACGTTGGCCCCGACGGCCGGGGTCCCGGCGATGACCGTCGACGTCGACCCGAAGGTGGAGGTCGGCGCCTTGGCCCAGACCGGGCCGACCGCCCCGCAGACCGCGGTCCGGTAGAGGAAGTCGCGCCGGTTGTCGTTGGAGTCGTAGGACGGGCCGTAGAGGCCGCCGCTGAGCGTGTCGGGAGCGCTCGAGATGCGCAGGACCTGGTCCCCGCACTGCAGGCCGTCCTGGACGCCGCAGGTGGACTGGATCGAGCGCCCCTCGTAGAGCGGGGCGGTGTGGTCCGAGTCGTCCCAGCCCACCGTATCGTAGGTCCGGCCGCTCATGGCGTCGGAGATCCGGACCGCCCCGGCCTTGTCGTTGCGGATATAGTTGCTGTGCATCGTCCCGTAATAGGCGTCGGCGCGCACCCAGCGCCCCGGCGCGTTGTTGCCGAACTGGCCCGAGCCGAGGTAGAACCACGACGCGCTGGCCATGAGGTAGTAGGCGCTGGGGGCCACGTAGGTCGTGACGTAGACCCAGCTGAAATCGGCGTTGGTCTTATTGGCGCCGGACTGCTCGTCGTAATACGCGAGCAGGGTCCCGCTCGACCCGGCGGCGATGTTGAAGAAGTGGCTCGTCGGGTTGAAGAGCTCGACGTACTCCACCGTGGAGACGACCACGTCGCCCGCGAAGGTGACGCTGCCCGCCGAGACCTGGCTGATGAGGAGGTTCGTCGAGATGTAGACCAGCCCGGTGACCGTCCCGGAGGCGATCGGCGTCAGGGTCAGGTCCGTGGTCGTGATCGCGCCGTCGTTGAGGACGACGCCGCTCACCGTGGAGTCGTAGTGGCCGGCCGAGGAGGCGTGGACGGAGTAGGTCCCGGGGTAGACCTGGAACGTGTAGGAACCCCCGGTCCCCGCCGTCCCGGTCCAGTCGGACTTCTCCAGGATCTCGATGACGGTTCCGGGTATGCCGGCGCCGCCGGAGGTCGTCACGACGCCCTTGAGCACGGCGTTCAAGGTGGTGACGGTAGGGTTCTCGTAGATGTTGTCGAGGTAGAGCATCTTCCATTCGCCGCGCTGCTGCCACATCACATACACGGTCACGAACTTCAAGCCCGAGTCCGGGTAGTTGGCCGAGACCAAGATGATGTCGTCGCCGCTCAAGCGCGTCAACGACACCATGACCCCGCGCGTGAACTCGATGCCCCCTACCTTGATGGTCTCCGGCGGGTAGTTGAGGGCGTCGTAGACCGTAGGGGGGGCGAAGTTGGGGTTGGCGAACGTCTTGGTGGAGATCAGCAGCTTTTGGTACGGCGTGTTCTTGAGGTTCTCGACCTTTTCCTGGGCCAGGGCCGAGGCCAGGGACCGCGCCCGGGAGTCGCTGATCGAGTGGGCGATGAAGCGGAACGAGCCCACGAAGCCCAGGACCCCGATCGAGATGATGCTGACGGCGACCATGAGCTCGACTAAGCTCAAACCGCGGCGGCCGCCAAGGAAGCGCTGGGATTTCATGCTGAAATCAATCTGCCGCAAGTATAGGTGGATAGGAGGGTCGAATCAAGGCGACTTGGGTCAGGCGCCGTCGGCCCTCCGTTCCTTAATATATGCGCTCGTAGGCCGCGGCGGCCTTCGCCCAGGTGAAGTCGCAGGAACGCCGCTTGGCCGCGGCGCCCAAGCGGCGCCTCAGCGCGCCGTCGCCCAACAGGCGCCGCAGCGCGCGCGCCAAGGCCTCGGGCTCGCCCGGCGCCGCCAGCAATCCATCGCGGCCCGCGCGCACGGCCTCGCGGCAGCCGCCGGCATCGGCCGCCAGGACCGGCGCGCCGGCCGCCATCGCCTCGAGCAGAGCCATCGGCAGCCCTTCGGCGCGCGAGGGCTGGACGAAGACGCCGCACCCGGCCATCAGGGCGCGGACGCGGGCCGGCGGCAGAGCGCCGGTCAGACGGACGTACGGCGTGAGGCCCAGCCGCTCCACGAAGCGCGCGAACCGCCCGCCGGTCTGGTCGGGGCCCACGACGGTCCAGCGCGCGCTCAGGCCTTCCTCGCGCAGGCGCGCCAGGGCCAGCGCGAGGATGTCGAGACCCTTATACGCCGCTACGCGGCCGACACTCAGAAGGCCGGCGTCCGAGCGCCGCCGCGGCGCCGGGCCCACCGGCGCCCCGTTGGGCACGACCGAGGCCTTGCGGCGGACGCCCGGGTGGACGCGCAGCAGCTCGCGCAGGCCCGCGCGCGACACCGCCGTCACGCGGCGGGCCCGCCCGAGCAGGGCCGCCAAGACCGCGGCGTCGTCGGTGAAGGCCAGCGACGCCCCCTGATGCGTGAGGACGAGCGGCGGACCGCCCGGGGCCGCCAAGCCGGCCAGACCGGCCCAGCGCCGGCTAAAGACGTGGAGGTGCGCCACCTCGGCCCCGCGCAGACGGCGGGCCAGTCCCCGCTCATGCCCCGACCAGGCGGATACCGCGTGACCGCGCGCGCGCAGCGCGGCGCCGAGCCCGCGCAGCACGGCGGCATGGGCGGGGTCGCGCCGGTCGGGGACGACCAGCGCCACGCGCATCAGGAGGAGAGCGCGTCGGCCAGCGCGCGCGCCGCGTCGCCAGGCCGGGCCCCGAGCCGCAGGAGCAAAGGCCGGGCCCGGGCCAGGGCCGCGCGCGCGGCCCCCCAGCGGGACCAGGCCAGGCGTGCCAGGGCGGCCGCGCCGCGCCGGTACGGCGGCGGCGGGGCCATCAACTCTAGGACTTGGGGCAGGCCGCGCCCGAGCACCATACCGTCGAGCAGGGCCGCCGCGGCGCGCGCGCGCGAGCAGCGCGCCGCGAAGGTCGGACCGGGGCCCGGACAGCCCACCACCAGCCACTCCAGCGGCGCCGCGTCGGCCAGACGGCCCGGGTAGGCGGATAGGTCGAGCAGGGTCTTGGCTCCGTGGCGCCGCCGCCGAAAGGGGCGCAGAACCGAGGACGCGAACGGGAAGGGGCCGGGGCCGCGAAGAGAGAGGCGCTGGGGGAACGCGCGCAGCCGGCCGTCGGCGCCGAGCAGGGGCAGGTCGTCGGAGAGCAGGGCGAACTCGGGCCGCGCCGCCAGCGCCAGGGCCAGCGTGGTCTTGCCTCCGCCCGAGGGCAAGAGCAAGAGCCCGCCCTTGCCGCGCCAGGAGAATCCCAGGGCGTGGACCCGGTGCAGGCCTCGGCGGTCCAGCGCCGCGCCGACGCGCGAATGCAGGAACAAGTACCCCAGCTCGTGGAGCAGGTCGGGCTCGGGCGCCCATACCGTGCCGCGCTCGCGCGCGAAGTCCCACGATGCCCCGGCCCCGCCGCCGTAGTCGAGCAGACGCTCGCCCCCGCGGTCGCTCCAGCGCGCGCCCCTCCAGCGCCACGGGCCGCGCGCCGGGGCGCCCGCGCGGCGCTCCAGGCGCAGCGTGATGTCGGCCTCTCCAGCAGCCGCCTCGCCGAAGCCCGCCAGGTCCCGGGCCAGCGCGTCGCGCGTGCCGGGGTCGTCGCAGTCGACGGCCACCCGCACGCCGTGGACGCTCTTCACTGCCGCGCCCCGGCCAGGCCGGCGAGGAAGCCCGCCGCGTAGGCCAGGTGCGCCGCCGGGGTCAGGGCGGCCACCCCGGCCCGGTCGAGGACGGCGCCGCCCGAGGTCCAGCCGGAGGCGAGCACGGCGGCCGCGTAGCCTCCGGACAAAAGGACCGCCAAGCCGGGGGCCCAGACCGCCGAGGCCGCAAAGGCCACGGCCATGGCCGCCGGGGCGGCGTGGACGGGGCGCAGGGAAGCCGGCAGGGAGCGCGTCATCTGGCCGCGCCCCAGCCCGGAGAGCGCGCACTGGCGCAGGAACGCCCGCGGTCCGGCACGCCGGTCGTGGCGCACCGCCAGCGCGGGAGAATGCAGGGCCGCCCGGCCGCGCCGGCGCAGGCGCTCGAGCAGGAGGTTCTCCTCGTTGCGGTCGAGGTCCTCGGGGAAGGCCAGCCGCTCCTCCACGAGGACACTGCGGCGCACCGCCAGGTTGCAGAGCATCAGCGCGCTGTCGTCGGTCCACACGTCGCGCGCAAATCCCGCGTAGCGGCGGCGCATCGGCCCCGCGCCGACCGCGGAAGCCAGCACGCCCCCTGCCCAGCGCTGGAACCTCCCGCTGTCCTCCGGGGTGAGGTTAGGCCCGCCGAGCACGGCGGCGTCGGGATAGGCCCGGACCTTGTCGGCCAGCGACGCGAAGAAGCCGGGCGGCACCCGCGCGTCGTCGTCGAGGAAGAACAGGATCTCGCCGCGGGCCAGCCGCAGCGCGGCGTTGCGCGCGCGTCCCAGCGGAGCCGCCGGCATGGCGAGGACGGTCGGCGCCAGCGAACGCCGATAGGGCTCGAGGTCCGCCGGCGTCACGTCCCAGGTGCCGTTGAGGACGACGATGACCTCGGCGGGGGCGGGCTCGCCCGCCGCGGCCAGGCTGTCCAGGCAGCGCCGCAGCGCCGCGCGACGGGTCCCGAGGATCACGACGCTCACCGACATGGCAGGGCCATAGGATACCACGGGGCCTCGATGTTATAATCGCCCGTCGGAGGACACCATGGCCAAACGCTCCAAGAACGGCACCGGCTTCAAGCACGCCCGCCACGTGGCCTGGCGCAAGGTCGCCGACGAGGCCGTCATCCTCGACCTCGACACCGCCCAGTACTACTCCCTGGCCGGCCCCGGCCTGCGCGCCTGGGAGCTCCTCATCAGCGGGCGCTCCCCGGCGGCGGCGGCCGCCGCGCTCGACGCGGAGTTCGAGGCCCCGCCGGGGCGCATCGCCGCGGACGTGGCGGAGCTGCTGGCCGCCCTCAAGAAGGAAGGCCTGCTCGAGCCCGCGTGAGGGTCGTCTTCCTCGACCCGCCGTCTCCGCCGGGCTTCGTCAGCTTCAAGGACGCGCACGGCGGCCTGGGCGAGTTCTGCCACTCCAGCCGCCTCAAGCTCCCCACCCTCGACCTCCACCATTGCGCGGCTTGGGCCCTGGCCGAGGGAGCCGAGGTCTCGGTGATCGACTCGGTCCTCATGGACCATCGTCCCGAGGAGGCCGTGGCCGCGGTGCGCGCCGCCAAGCCCGACCTGCTGGCGGTACGTACCGCCTCCGGCTCGATGCCGCATGACCTCGACGTGGCCTTGCGCGCCAAGCGCGCCACCGGCGCTACGCTGGTCTTCTTCGGACCGCAGGCCGCCGTCGAGAAGACCACGCTGCTCGCCGCCGGCGCGGACGGCGTCGTCCTCGGCGATGCTCCGCCGGCGTTCGCGTCCTTGGCCCGCGACGGACGCCTCGACGCCGCCCCGAGCCGGCTCGCCGACCCCGACTCCCTGCCGGTGCCGCGCTGGGACTTAGTCGACCACAAGCGCTACTCCTATCTGACCACCCAGTCGGCCTGGGGCTGCCCGGTGGGCTGCCACTACTGCGCCTATCCGGTGACCCAGGGCAAGGCGGTGCGCGCTCGCTCCGCGCGGTCCGTCGTCGCCGAGTTCAAGCTGCTTCGCCGGCGCTACGCCCCGCGCTTCGTGCTCTTCCGCGACCCCTTCTTCACGCTCGAGCGCGCGCGGACGCTCGAGCTCTGCGCCGCGCTGGAAGCCGCTGGGACTCCGCTGCTCTGGGGCTGCGAGACGCGTCTCGAGGCGCTCGACGAGGAGCTCGTGGAGCGCATGGCGGCGGCCGGCTGCATCCGCGTCATGTTCGGCGTCGAGTCGGCCACGCCCGCCCTCGTGCGCGGCGTCGGGCGCGCGCCGATCTCCCCGGCCCGCCTGCGCGCCCAGGTCGCCCTCCTCAAGCGCCACGGCATGCTCACCTACGCGTTCTACATCTTAGGCCTCCCCGGCGAGACCGAGGCCAGCGCGCGGGCCACCATCGACCTGGCGCTGGCGCTGGGCACCGACGCCGCCTCGTTCTCGGCGGCCACGCCGTTTCCCGGCACGCCGCTGGCCGAGTCCGCGGCCGCGCTGGTGCGCGCCGGCGACCGCCTGCACCTGACCAGCTCGGTGCCTTCGATGTCGAGCGGGGCGCTCGACCCCGCCGCCGTGGCCCGCCTGAGGCTGGAGGCAAAAGAACGATGGGCGCAGCGCAAGCGGCCCGCCGCCCCGGCGTCCCGCTGATCCGGCCCGCCCTCGGCCACGCCGAGGCCCGGGCCTTGAGCGAGGCCGTGGCCAGCGGCTGGCTCGGCACCGGCGTGTTCACGCGCCTCTTCGAGGCGCGCTTCTCCGCTTTCGCCGGCGGCGGCGACTGCGTCGCGCTGAGCTCCGGCACGGCCGCCCTCCAGCTGGCCCTCGAGGCCGCCGGCGCGCGCGGCGGCGCGGTGATCACCACGCCGCTGACCGACGTGGCCACGGCCCACGCCATCCTGCAGGCCGGGGCCGAGCCGGTGTTCTGCGACGTGGACCCCGAGCGCGGCCTCCTCGACCCCGCCGCGGTGGCGGCGGCACGGACCGCGCGCACGCGCGCCGTCGTCGCCGTCCATCTCGGCGGCCATCCCTGCGACATGGACGCGCTGCGCAAGGCGGCCGGCCGGCGCGCGGCGCTCATCGAGGACTGCTGCGTGGCGGTCGGCGCGCGCTACAAGGGACGCCCGGTGGGCACGCTCGGCGACGCCGGGGCGTTCAGCTTCAGCCGCCAGAAGGCCCCCACCGCGCTCGACGGCGGGGCGCTTCTGGTCCGGCGCCCGGCCTGGCGCCGCCGCGTCGCCCTGCTCTCGCGCATGGGGATCGCGGGCCGCGACGCCGAGCCGCGGGCCGGCGACGTGCGCGTCCTCGGCTGGCGCAGCCGCATGAGCGACCTCTCGGCCGTCGTCGGCATCGCCCAGTTGGCGCGCTGGAAGGACCTGCGCCGGAGCCTGGCGCGCCAGGAGCGCGCCTACCGGCAGGCCTTGGACGGCCACCCGCACCTGCGCGCGGCCGTCGACGCCCCCTGGGCCACGCGCGGGCTCAGCCAGTTCACGGTCCGGGCGCCCGGCGGCGGCGGGGCGGCGCTCACCCGGCACCTGCGCGCCCGCGGCGTCGAGGCCGCGCTGCGGACCTTCCCCTGCCACCTCTACGACCTCTATCGCCCGTGGCGCCGCCGGCTCCCCAACGCCGAGCGGCTCTGGAAGGAGCTCGTGAGCTTGCCTTTCTCCCCGGCCCTGACGCCGGAGGAGACCGCGCGGACGGCCCAAGCCCTGCGCGAGTTCGGAGGATGACCATGCCCAAGAAGCCCAGCAAGCGGCCCGCCAAGCCCGCGAAGACCGCCAAGAAGAAGTGGCGCAAGCCCAAGCTCGAGAAGCACGGCGTGCTCTCCATCGTCGAGGGGGACTGAGAATTTACGCGCCTCGGGCGCGTGGATCGAAGAATCGCGAACGACCGCGATTCTTCGATCTCGAACAGAGAACGGCAGAAAGAATGGGCGAGGTCGTGTGCACGCTTCGCGCACCGCGCTAATGGAACTATCCGCGCGGATAGTTCAGTACGCGAAGCGTGCACGCAGCTCGCCCGATCCTACTGCCGTTAGCCGTACATTGCTCCAGATGCCGTGAGGTCTCTGACTTGCGCATAGGCCTAGCCGGCTTCGACCCCGCCGACGCCACCGACCTCGCGGTGGCGGCCCACTACGCGCGCGCCCTGCGCCGCCGCGGGCACCGGGTCGTCGCCCGCGGCGCCGAGGTCTGGCACCTCCACCTCTTCGGCCGCGACCCCGGGCCGTTCCTCCGCAAGGCCGAGCGCGGCCGCTGGCCGGTGGTCACCACGCTCCATCTGGTCCTCGCCGACTACCTGCGCTTCGCGGGCGGCCGGCGCACCTTGGAGCGCCTCGCCCGCCTCGGCCCCCTGGCCGCGGTCTGCGCCGCCCAGCGCCGCGAAGCCCTGCGACTCGTCCCGGCGCTGGCGGGCCGCCTGCGCGCGGTCTACTCCTGCGGCCCCTCGCTCCCCCGGGCGCGCGGACGCGCCGCCGCGCCTATCATCCTGTGCTCCGCGAGGCTCGCCCCCTATAAGGGAATCGAC
Organism: Elusimicrobiota bacterium; assembly: GCA_016196755.1. GTDB lineage: Bacteria > Elusimicrobiota > Elusimicrobia > UBA1565 > UBA1565 > SCTT01. The sequence continues at coordinate 37,553 of JACPXC010000023.1, read as the reverse complement.
CTCCTCCTCATGGCCTTCGCGCGCCTCAGAGAGACGCGTCCCGAGGCGCGCCTCGTGCTGGCCGGGCGCGACCAGAGCCGAGGGAGCCTGGCCGGCTTCGCGGGGCGGCTCGGCCTGGCTCCGCACGTCGAGTTCGCGGGCCAACTGTCGCCCTCCGCTCTGTCCCGGCGCCTCGCGGAGGCCCGCGTATTCGTCCTCCCGTCGCGGCGCGAGAACTTCCCTATCGCCCTGCTCGAAGCCATGAGCGCCGGCAAGGCCGTCGTCGCCACCCGCGCCGGCGGCGTGTCCGAGCTCGTGCGCCACGGCGTCGACGGCCTGCTCGTGCCGTCCGGCGACCCCGGCGCGCTGACCCGCGCCATGCGCCGGCTCTGGGACGACCCGGCCCTGCGCCGGCGCCTCGGGGCCTCGGCGCGCCGCCGCGCGCGGCGCTTCAGCTGGGACGCCGCCGCCGCGGCCTACGAACCGCTCTATGCCGCCGCGGCCTGAGCGCGCGCCGACCGCAGGGGAGCTCTCGGCCCTGCGCTGGGACCGGCCGGGTACCGGACGCTTGCTGCGCTCGGCGCGGGCCGTCACCGCGAATTCGCGCTTCGCCCGGCGCGACAACGCCAAGTGGGTGCCGGCCGCGCGCCGCGCGCGCGTGGTCTACTTCGGCGCCCCGGCGGTGCGCCCGGCGCCCGCCCCGAAGGGACTCCCGCGCCGCTTCGTCCTCTGCGCCTCGCGCCGCGCCGAATATAAAGGGCTCGACGTGCTGGTCTTCGCGTGGACGGCGCTGGCCGACATCCCGCTGGTGCTCTGCGGCCAGGACCACTCGCGCGGGGGGCTGGGCCGCTTCGCGCGCAGGCTCGGCGTGGAACGCTCCATCGTCGACCTCGGCCGCGTCCCGCATTCCCGCATGCAGGCGCTCTTGGCCCGCGCCGAGGCCCTGGTCCTGCCCAGCCGGCGCGACACGCTGGGAGGCGTGGTCCTCGAGGCGCTGGCCGCCGGGACCCCGGTGGTGGCCTCGCGCGTCGGAGGCGTGCCGGAGCTCATGCGCCACGGCCGCGAGGGACTGTTCGTCCCTCCCAAGGAGCCCGCGGCGCTGGCCCGCGCCCTACGCCGGCTCTGGAACGACCCGGTCCTGCGCCGCCGCCTGGCGGCCGGGGCTTTGAAGCGCTCGCGCCGCTTCACCTGGCTGGCGGCCTGCGCCGCCTACGCCCGGCTGGCCGGCCTCAAGCCCGGAGCGCGCGTCGCCGTCGTGGTCTGGGAGAACGGCCGCGACCAGACCGCCGCGGCCCTGCGCCGCAACGCCGTCGCCGGCCTGCGCGCGCTGGGCTACCGCGCCTCGGGCGCGGCCTGGGCAGGCCGGCGGCCGAGCCGGGCCCCGCTCGAGGCGCTCTCTCGGACCCGTCCCGACGCCTGGGTCGTCTTCCTGCTGCGCTACCGCGAGGTCGCCGTTTTGGCGCGGTTCTTCGAGGACCGCGACCTGCGCCCCTTGGTCAACCTGTGCTGAACCCGACCGCGCGCCTGCTCGGCCTGGCACGCGCCGTCGCCGCGAACTCGCGCCGCTGCCGGGCCGACGTGGCGCTCTTCGCCCCCGCCGCGCGGCGGGCCCGGGTCGTCACCTTCGGCGCGCCCGCCGCGCGCCCGAGCGCGCCGCCGCGCGGACTGCCGCCCCGCTTCGCGCTCTGCGCCTCGCGCCGAGCCGACCACAAGGGCGTCGATGTCCTGCTCTTCGCCTGGTCCCGCCTCGCCGCCGAAGGTCTGCGCATCCCGCTCGTGCTCTGCGGCACGGACCACTCACGCGGCAAGCTGACCCGGCTGGCGCGGCGCCTGGGCGTGGCGGACCTGGTCAGGGACCTCGGCGTGCTGGAGCACGGCGCCCTGCAGGCCGTCATGCGCCGCGCGGAGTTCCTGGTCCTGCCCAGCCGCGAGGAGGGCTTCGGCCTGGCCGCGGTCGAGGCCTTGGCCGCAGGGACGCCCGTACTCGCGTCGCGCGTGGGCGGGATCCCCGAAGTCGTGCGCTCGGGCCGCGAGGGCCTGCTCGTGCCGCCCAAGGACCCGGCGGCGCTGGCGCGCGCCGCGCGGCGGCTGTGGGAAGACCGGCGCCTGCGCGCGCGGCTCTCGGCCGGTGCGCGCCGCCGCGCGCCGCGCTTCTCGTGGAAGGCTGCCTGCGCGGCCTACGCGCGCCTGGCGGGCATCCGACCGGGCGCGCGCGTGGCCGTCGTGGCCTGGCAGGACGGGCGCGACCAGACCGGCCGCGCCATCCTCCACAACGCTCTGGCGGGCTTCGCGGCGCTGGGCTACCGCCCGTCGGGGATCTTCGAGGGCGGCAGCCTGGCGCGGCAGGTCGCGCGCCGGCCCGAGGCCTGGCTGGTCTTCGTCCTGCGCTACCGGACGGTAGGCCGCCTGGCGCGCTTCTGCGCCGCTAGGTCGCTGCGTCCGGTCGTCGCGCTGTGCTGACGCGCGTGGCGCGGATCTCGAGATGCCGGCCGGTCGCGAGCGAGTCCAGGCGCAGGCCGAGACGCGGCAGGACGGCCCGGACCATCCCTGGCGTCCAGAAGCGCTGACGGTTGGGGCTGGGCCAACTGCTGCGCGCCGGCGTGGTCAGGACCTCCAGATAGTCCGCGTCGTAGAGGTGGGCGAGGTCGAAAGCCAGGCGGCCCCTGTCCTTCACGACCCGCCGCGCCTCGCGCAAGACGGCCAGGGCGGCCTCGGGGTCCAGGTGCGAGAGCGTCCGCCGGCAGAGCACCGCGTCGAACGCGCCGTCGGCAAACGGCAGACGCCACCGACCCAAGCGGCGCAGGCGGACGTTCCTCAGGCCGCGGCAGCGGCGCCGCGCCAGCGCCAGCGCCGCGGGCGAGACGTCCACCCCTTCGAGGCGGCGCGCGTGAGGAGCGAGCTTAGAGAGCAGGTTCCCGTCGCCGCAGCCGATCTCGAGGACGCGCCGCCCCCGCACCAGCGGCCGCAGGCTCGCGGCGGCCGCGGCGCACTCGGCCTCGCGCGCCTCGGCGACGGCCGGCTCATCGGAGCGGCAATGCGCGTCGTAGGAGACGTCCCAGCACTCCGCCAGCGCGCGCAGGAGCGCGCGCGCCGCGCCGTCCTTGAGGCGGGGGAGCAGGCGTCCGTCGGGGCCGAAGGCCAGCGCCCCCACCCCGCGCCTCACCGCGCCCCCCCGCGGGCGAAGACCTCGGCGAAGTCCGCGCCGGGCAGGAGGATCGCGCGGGCTTGCGCGCGCCGCCGGGCGAACTCGACGAAGCCGTGGGCGCGCTCCTGGGTCCGGTGACGGGCCAAGGCCGCCAGCTTCCGGCGCAGGTCCGGTCCGATGTCGGCGGCCGCGTCGGGACGCACCGCGCTGGCCGCTTCATAGATCCATTCGGCCCGCCGCCGTCCCTCGGCTCGGGCCAGCGCGCGGGCCAGCGCCCTGTGGTCGGGATGCGGGTCGTCGGCGCCGGGGGCGAGCACCGCGGCGGGACGCAGCCGGGCCAAGGCCTCGGCCACGCGGGCCCGCAAGCCGACCGCGCGGGCCAGCCGGCCGTCGGGAAGCCCCCAGAACTCGCATTCCGCCCCGAGCACGCGGCAGGCCGCGCGCGCCTCGGCGCGCCGCAGTTCGGCCAGTCTCGGGCCGCGCAGGCGCGCGGGCGAGCCGGCGCCGCCGTCGGTGGCAAACGCCACCACCGCGCGCCGTCCGGCCCGGCAGTGCGCCGCGACGACCCCGCCGCAGCCCAGGGACTCGTCGTCGGGATGGGATGCTAGGACCAGGAGCGTCCCGCGCGGCAGGCGCAGGCGCCTCATGCCAGGACCGCCTTGAGGTCGCGGCGGATGCGCGCCGCCTCGCCGACCCATTTCTCGCGGAGCACCGCGGCGTTGGCGCGCGCGTGGGCGCGCCGCCGCCCCGGGCTCCAGCGCCCGCGGCTGGCGCCGCCGGTGTGGCCGACGAGGCAGTCCTCTGCCTCGGCCAGCCGCCAGCCGCCCTGGCGGAGCCGGAAGCAGTAGTCGTCGTCCTCTTCGCCCCAGACCAGGCGCTCGTCGAGGAGGCCGACCGCCGAGACCGCCTCGCGCCGCAGGGCCAGGCAGTGGGCGTAGAGCACGCGCACGCTGCGCGTCCGCCCGGCGCCGGCCAGGGCGCAGGCCGTCGCGTCGCGGTCGAGGCCCGGCCCGGGACGGCAGGTGCGCGGACCCGCGGCCCCGACCCCGGGCTGCGCCAAGACGCGGGCCAGGGCCGCGTCCCAGCCCGCCGTCACCGAGACGTCGTTATTGAGGAGGACCAAGACGTCCCCCCGCGCCGCCTTCAGACCGCGGTTGACGGCCGCCGCGAACGGCAGCGGGCGCTCGAGACGCAGGACGCGCAGGGACGGCCAAGACCGCGCCAGCGCGGCCAGCGCGCGGCGCATCGGCGCGGGCGAGCCGCCGTCGACCACCAGGACCTCGGAGCGCGCCGCGGTGTGGCGGCGCAGGCGCGCGAGGCAGTCCCGCGTCATCAACCAGCGGCCGCGGACCGGGATGACGACGCTGAGCGCCGGGGCGGGCATCGGGAAATCTTACCTATAATCCCCGTCGTGAGACGGCGCCCGCTCGTCAGCGTCTGCGTGCCGGCCTTCGACGGCGCGCGCACCCTGCGGCGCTGCCTCGAAAGCGCGCGCCGCCAGACGTTCCGCGACCTCGAACTGGTCGTGGTCGACGACGCCTCGGCCGACGCCACCCCGGACGTCATCGCGGACGCCGCGCGCCGCGAGACGCGCCTGCGCGCGTTCCGCAACGCCGGCCGCCTCGGCATGGCCGCGAATTGGAACCGCTGCGCCGCGCTGGCGCGCGGGACCTGGCTCAAGTTCGTGTTCCAAGACGACCTGCTCGACCCCGATTGCCTCGAGCGCATGCTGGCCGCGGCCGGACCGCGCGACGCGCTGGTCGTCGCGCGGCGGCGCCTGCGCTTCGAGTCCGGCGTCGGCGCGGCCGTGAAGGCCGAGTATCGCGCCGACGCCCGGGAGCACGACCTGCGCCGCCGCTTCCCCGGCCCATCGCGCGTGAGCGCCGCGCGCGTCGCCCGGCTCATGGTCCACCGCCCCACCGACAACTGCGTCGGCGAGCCGTCCGCCGTCCTCATCCGGCGGGACGCTCTGCGGCGATTCGGAGGCTTCGACCCCGCGCTGGCCATGCTCTGCGACTGGGAGCTCTGCGCGCGCGTCGCCGTCAACGCCGGCCTGCGCCGGGTCGACGCCCCCCTAGCCACCTTCCGCGTCCACGGCGGCAGCGTCAGCGCGGCGCACCGTCGGCGGGACCGCTATCGGGCCGAGGTCCTCGACGGCCTGCTCATCCGCGAGGCGCTGGCCTGCTCGCCCGCCTACGCCCCGGTGCGCCGCGCGGCGCGGCGCTGGCGCCCGCCGGTCGACCTGCGCGCGGCGTTGGCGACGGCGGTCTCCGAGGCGCGGCGCCTCGCGCGCCGCTATCCCGGCGGACGGGCCGCCTGGGCGGAACTATTGGCGCGCCGGCCGCGGCTGGCCGCAGCGGCGCGCCGGCCCGCCCCGTCTTTGCCGCTCAGCGCCGGCCTGCGCCGCGCGGCGCTCGACCTGCTCGCCGCGGCGAACCACTGAGCCCAACGGACGGTCGACGGGCGCTCCTCCTGCCAGGCCGCGTCGAGCTCGGCCGCGAGACGGCCCGCCAGCGCGGGAGGCACGGCCCCGGGCAGGAGGACGGCGCCGTCGGCGTCCCAGGTCCTCAGAAAGGCGGCCTCGAACCTCGTCATGTCGTACGCGCACGCGCGCGCGTCCGGGCCGATGCTGTCAAATTGATACAATCGCCCCGTTCCGTGCGCAGGCCCTACCGGTTCGAGACCCTGAAGCTGCGAGGCTTCGCCCAGCTCGCGGCCCAGAAGCTGCTCCTGCCCCTCGAGGTCGGCCAGGTCGATTCGGTGCGCGACTACGGCGGCGGCTACCGGGTGGCGGGGCGCTACCTGCTCGAGACCGCCGCGGCGCTCAAGGCCGGCTACGCCCAGCTCATCGACGGCACGCCCAGCCCGGCCTTCGACGTCAAAGCCCGCGCCTTCGCGCGCAAGCACGGGGCGCGCGTCTCATATCTGCGCGCCGACTTCCGCGACAAGGAGCTCTACGCCCGCCTGCCCGCGGCGGACGTCTCCCTGCTCTACGAGGTCCTCCTCCACCAGGACAACGCCGTCGAGGTCCTGCGCAACGTGACCCGCCGCACGCGCCGCGCCGTCTGCGTGGCCCAGCCCTGCCTCAAAGACGAGCTCTTCCCTCTGCCGGCCGCGGCGGTCAACCTCCAGTTCTACCCGGCCGCCCTCAAGGCCAAGCTGCGCAAGGGCGTCTTCTGGCCGCGCGAGAGGACGCCGGAGCGCTTCGACACCGCGCGCTGGATGTGGGGCCAGACCACCTCGTGGCTGCTCTCGGTATTCTGGGGCCTGGGCTGGGAGCCCGAGCGGGTAGCCATCGACCGGCGCTCCTTCGGGAAGTACTGGGAGTACTCGTTTTTGCGCTTTCGCAGGCGGGGGCCGCGATGACCGTCGCCGTCTACGCCAGCTCGGCCGGCAACTACTTCTTCGCCGAGGTCCGCGCCCTGCTGGCCGCCGGCCTGCGCCGCGCGGGCCGCGCCGTCGTCGAGGCCGACGAGCGCCGCGGCTTCGTCCCCGGGGCGGACCTCCATCTGGTCGTCGCCCCGCACGAGTTCTTCTATCTCGGCGCCGGCCTGGCCCTGCGCGCGGGCCCCTGGCCGGAGGGCGTCGTCCTCTACAACACCGAACAGCTAAGCTCGCAATGGCACCGCCTGGCCGAGCGCCTGTTCCCGCGCGCGCGCGCGGTCTGGGACATCGACGCGGCCGGGGCGCGCTGCGCCGCGGCCGCGGGGCACCGCGCGGCCCATGTCCCGCTGGGCTGGGCGCCCTGCGCCCTGCTCGAGCCGGTGCGGCGCCTGCCCCGCGCGGCGCGGGAGGCCTGGCTCGAGGGCCCGGACCCCGGTCCTCTGGCGCCCTGGGAACGGCGCCCGCTCGACGTGCTCTTCGTCGGCGCGCGCACCGAGCGGCGCGAGGCGTTCCTGGCCCGCTCGGCCGGGGCGCTGGCGCGCTGGCGGAGCGCCGTCCTGGTGCGCGACGGCGGCCGGCCCGCGCGGCCCGGCAAGACGACCGACCTCGACACACCCCTCCTGCTCGGCCTGGCCCAGCGCGCCAAGGTCGTCCTCAACCTGCACCGCTCCACGGCGCGCTTCTTCGAGTGGCACCGCATCGCCCTGCACGGCATGGCCCAGGGAGCGCTGGTCGTCACCGAACCCTGCTCCGACGCCGCGCCGTTTATCCCCGGGCGGCACTTCATCGCGGCCGCCGCCGAGGACATCCCGCGCGTCCTGGGCCGCCTGCTCGGCACCGCGGCCGGCCGCCGCCGCGCGGCGCGCGTCGCCGCCGCCGGCCGAGCCGCCTTCCGGGCCCTCGACCTCGGCGCCGTCCTGCGCGGCGCGCTGGCCGCGCTCGATGGGCCGCCCCCCGCGCCGCTCCCCCCGCCCGTCCGGCGTCCCGACCGCGCCGCGGCGCGCGTCGCCGCCTCGGGCGGCCGGGGCGGTCCCGTCCCCGCGGTGACCGTGGCGGTCTCGCTGCACGACTACGAGCGCGTCATCGGCCCCTGCCTCGACTCGGCCGCCGCCCAGACCCTAGGGCCCCTCGACCTCGTCGTGGTCGACGACGCCTCGCGCGACGGCTCGCTGGCCGCCGCCCGGCGCTGGCTCAAGCGCCGCGGGCGGCGCTTCGCGCGCTGGACGCTGCTGTCTCACGCGGCCAACGCCGGCCTCTCGGCCGCGCGCAACACGGCATTCGCCGCGGCGCGCACCCCGGCGGTGCTCGTCCTCGACGCCGACAACCTGCTCCTGCCGCGCTGCGCCGGACGCCTGTGGTCGGCCCTGCGGCGAACCGGCGCCGACGCCGCCTATCCTCTGCTCGAGCGCTTCGGCGAGGAGCAGGGCCTCATGAACCTGGAGGGCTGGGACCCCGCCGCCCTGCGCCGCGAGAACACCACCGACGCCTTAGCCCTGGTACGCCGCTCGTCGTGGCGGCGCCTGGGCGGCTACCGGAGCTTCGAGGCCGGCTGGGAGGACTACGACTTCTGGCTGCGCCTGGCCGCCTCGGGCGGCCGCGCCGTCCAGGTCCCCGAGCTCCTGGCCCGCTACCGCGTGCACCTGGGCTCCATGCTGCGCACCGTCACCCACGCGAACATCGGGGAGCTGCGCCGCCGCTTCCGGCTCGAGCACGGCATCGCGTTCGCGGGCGACGCCGAGTCCGCACCCGAGCGGCTGAGACGACACGCCCTCGAGCTGCTCCAGGAGGCGCGGTGAACCGTTCGCGCTGGGACCTCTTCTGCCTGCTGACGGCCGTCGAGTTCCGGGCCCGCGACCAGGGCACGGCGCTGGGGTTCCTCTGGACCCTGCTGCGGCCGCTGACCCAATTCGCCATCCTATACACCGTCTTCGGCGGCTGGATGGGCCCGCGGGTCGACGGCTGGGCCGCCTATCTCCTGGTCGGCGTGGTGCAGTGGGACCTCTTCGCCGGCGTCACGGGCCACTCCTTGACCTGCCTGCGCCGCAAGTCCGGCCTCCTGCGCGCCGCGGCGTTTCCGCGCGTCCTCGTCGTGCTCTCCACCGCGGCTTCGGTCCTGCTCTCGCATCTGGCCGAATGGGCCCTGCTCCTGGCCGTCCTGCCTCTGCTCGGCGTGCCGCCGCGCGCGGCCTGGCTGGCCCTGCCGGCCCTCATCGCCGCCGAGGCCGCGCTGGCGCTGGGCGCGGCCTGCCTGCTGGCCGCCCTGGCCCCCGCCCTGCGCGACCTCGAGCAGGCCTGGGGCCTGGCCCTCTACGCCCTGTTCTTCTTGACACCGGTCTTCTACGCCGCCGAGATGGCCGGCCCGCAAGGGCAGGCGCTCATCGCCCTCAACCCGCTGGCCGCCCTCATCGAGGCCACGCGCGACCTGCTTTGGGGCCGCGCCCTGCCCGAGCTGACGACGCCGGCCGCGCTGGCCGCGGCCTCGGCCGCGGCGGGACTCTTCCTGTTCCCGCGCTTGGCGCGCGGGGCCGAGGAGCGGCTGTGACGCCGCTCTTGCGCCTCGACGGAGTGTCGAAGCGCTTCACGCGGACCCTGCCGGCCCGCGCCACGCTCTACGGCCGCCTGCGCGCCGCGCTGGGCGGGCCGGCGGCCGACGCCGAGCTCTGGGCGCTGCGCGGCGTCACCCTCACCGTCGAGCCCGGCGAGTGCGTCGGCCTCACCGGCCCCAACGGCGCCGGAAAGTCGACCTTGCTCAAAGTGGCGGCCGGAATCTACGCGCCGAGCGCGGGGACCGTGACGCGCCGCCCCGGGGCGTCGGCCTTCCTCGGCCTCGGCCAGGCCTGGCGCGAAGAGCTCTCGGCCCGAGAGAACGCCGAGCTCGGCCTCGTGCTGATGGGGCTCTCGCGCCGCGCGGCGCGCGCCCGGCTCGAGTCGGTCCTCGACTTCGCGGGGTTGGGTGCCGCCGCCGACGTACGCCTGGCCGAGCTCTCCGCGGGCCAGGCCGCGCGGCTCTCCTTCGCCGCCGCCCTGGGCTCCGACGCCGCGCTCTTCTTCGTCGACGAGCTGCTGGCCGTCGGCGACGCCGCGTTCCAGGAGCGCTGCGCCGCGGCGGTGGCCGAACGCCGGCGCGCCGGCGCGGCGTTCCTCGTGGCCACGCACGACGCGGGACTCCTGGCGCGCGTCGGCGCGCGCGTCCTGCGCCTCGAGGCCGGCGCATTGGTCGAACCATGCTCCTCAGCGTCATAGTCCTGGCCCGCGACCGGCAAGCAGACACGGCGCGCTGCCTCGACGCCCTGCGCCGCCACACCTCCGGCCCGCTCGAGGTCCTGGTCTACGACAACGGCTCGGCACCCGGGGCCGCGGCGGCCCTGCGCCGCCGGGCCGCTTCCTGGCCCGCGATGAAACTAACGCGCAACGCGCGCAACGTGCCGTTCGCAGCCGCGGTCAACGCCGGGATGCGCGCGGCGCGCGGGGGCCTGCTGTGCTGGCTCAACAACGACGCCGTGGTCGGCCCGGGCTGGCGCGCCGGCCTCGAGGCGGCCCTGCGCGCCGACCCGCGCGCCGCCGCCGCCGGCCCACTGACCGGCGCCATGGCCCCGCCCGAGCAGATCGCCTCCCGCGCCGGCCGGGGCGCGGCGCCGGCGCGCTTCCTCGGCGGCTTCTGCTTCATGCTCCGCCGCGAGGCGCTCGACGCCGTGGGCAACCTCGACGAGCGCTTCGTCTGGGGCTGGGAGGACATGGACTACTGCCTGCGCCTGCGCCAAGGCGGCTGGCGGCTGCTCGCCGCCCGAGAGGTCTTCGTGGCCCACGCCGGCAGCGCGACGATCCGCGGCCTGCCGCCCGCTTTCCGCCGCCGCACAGACCTCGCCAACCGCCGGCTCTTCCTGGGCAAATGGGCGCTCGACGAGCCCTGGCGCTCGGACGTCATCGAGCTCTTCTCGCGCACCGGGGCGCCGTGGGACAACTACCGCCCGGTGCTGAGCGTCATCGTCCCGGGCGACGCCGGCGCCCTGCGGCCCTGCCTGCGCGCCCTCGACCGCGCGGCGCGGGGCCTGAGCCTGGAGGTCATCCGCCCCGGCCCGACCCTAGCCCTCGTCAACGCCGCCGTGCGGCAGACGCTCGGCGACCGCATCCTCCTGCTCGACCCGCGCGGACGCCTGGCCCCGGACGCGCTGAGCCGCCTCTGGGACACCGCCCGCCGCGAGGACGCCGCCGCGGTCGGCCCGGCCTCGGGGCTGACGCATCTGGCTTGGCAGGCCGGCAAGGGCCCGCTCTGGCGCCAGCGGCCGCGCCAGGTCCCCTACCTGCGCGGAGGCTGCCTGCTCGTCGAGCGCAAGGCGCTGGCGCGCGCGGGCCAGCTCGACGAGCGCCTGCTGGGACCCGACGCCGAGGCCGACCTCTGCATGCGCCTGCGCCAGGGAGGCGGACGCGTCGTCCTCGAGCCTCGGGCATTCCTGGGCGGCCCCGCGCGGGCGCCGAGCGGCCAAGCCGGCCCCGCGGCCCGCGCCAGTTCGCGGATCATGTTCGAGAAGTGGGGAGCCCCGTGAGGACACTCCACGCCGCCGTCCTGGCCACCCGCCGCCTGCCCGGCTTGTCTTCGATGTACGAAGCGCTCTACCGCGGCGGCGCGGCGGCCGGCGCCAAGGCTCTCGGGGCCCTGCCCGGCGTGGAATCGGTCATCCTCCACCGCGGCCTGGCCCGCGGCCGGCTCGTGCCGGGGGTCAGCGACGTGGACCTCATCCTCCTCAGGCGGGCGCTGCCGGACTCCGGCGAGGCGGCCTGGCTGGCCGCGCTCGGCGCCCGCTGGAGCGCGCTGCGAACATTCTTCCCGCCGCTGGGCGACCTCTGGGTCGCCACCCGAGAGGAGACGGCGCTCTATCTGCGCCGCGGCGGCCTGCGCGCCTGGGAAGACGCTCCTCATTGGCGGGCTCTGGTCGGCGCACTCCCCGAGCGGCCCGGTTACGGAGGAAGCCCTCTCAAGCGCGGCGTCCTGGATCCCTGGACTTGGGCGTTCGTCTCCTTCATGGACCTGTCGCGACGGGTCTGGGCGCCGGGCGCCGACCTGCCGGCGAAGCGCGACGCCGACGTCCGCAAACTGTATCGCGAGACGGCCCGCCTCTGCCTCGCCGTGCTTACGGGGCAAGAGCCCGCGCCGCGCGAGGCCGCGCTGCCGGGTCCGGATCCCGAGCGCGGCGTCCCACACCGGCTGTGGCTGGCCGCGGCCGGGCTCCTTACCGAGGCTTCGAGCGCGGCGTTGGCGCTCCTGGGCACGGCGGAAACGGCGACGCCGCACATGACGCCCGACGGAAAGCTCGAATCCTTGCGCGCCGCCTGCGGCGCGGTCAGCCTCGTCATCCATCCTCCCTATCATGCGGTCGCGGTACTGGGGGACGCCGCCGACGGCGCGGAGTTCGAGCGCGCTGCCGCGGGCCTGGCCGCTTCCGGCCTGGCCGAGGCACCGCTCGTGCTGACGGAGTCCTCCTGGGCGCTGGCCTTGCAATCCTCCTATCTGGGCGTCCCGCGCTCTTGCCTCCGCTCCTTCGCCCGCCCCACCGCGGGCCTCTTCGCGCCATGGGAGACCCGCGGCTCCGGAGCCGCCGTCGCCATCCCCCTGCTGGCGCCCGGCTTGCGCCGCGAGGCGGCGGCCGAGGCGGCGTCGTGGATGCTCCTCTGGTGGCGCGCGCTCTGGGCGTCCCCGTCGTACTCGAATCGTTTCGTCCTGCACCACCTCTACTCGAACGCGCTCGGGCTGCGGGCCGCGCTCAGTGGACGCGAGGAAGAATCCGCGCTCCGCGAGGCCCTGGAGCGCTGGGCGGTCGCGGAGCCGCCGGATTGCGTCGACCGGGTCCCGCGGGCCGTCCTGGCCGCCGAACACGCCGCCACGCTGGCAGGGCTGATGCGCCGCCTGGCCGGGGACGCTTCTTGATTCCCGTGACCCGCCGCTTCACGCTGCGCGGGGACTGCATGCTTCCCCTGCTCGAGCCGGGCGACGAGGTCTGGGTGCGCGGCGGCGACCCGGTCGCAGGGCGCCTGATCGCCTACGCGCGCTTCAACGGCCGCCTCCCCGAGATCGCCGTCCACCGCCGCCTCGCGGGAGGGCGGATGCGGGCCGACGCCCGGCTGGCCTGCGATCCCGTCGACGAGGCCGCCGCCTTCGTCGGACGCGTCGTGGCGCTCTCGCGCGGCGGCCGCGTGGCCGCGCTCGAGTCGCGCCGCGGGCGCGCCCTCGACGCCTTCTCGCGGCTCTACGCCCGGACCTTCCTGGCCGCCTGGCGCGAGGGCGTGCTCAACCCGCTCGACGGCGTGCTGGGCGACGTCCCGCGCCGCCTGTTGCGCTGGGCCGCGCTCCAGCCGCCGCGGCTGCTCTTCCGCGTCCTCTTCGGACCGGGGCCTTGAGCCCCCGCGCCTGGGCGGCGGCGGCCGTCCTGGCCGCCTGCGCGGCCGCCTATCACCCGCTCCGGTACGCCGGCTTCGCCTACGACGACCACATCTACGTCGAGGACAATTCCTTCGTCCAGGACCCGGCCAACCTGCGCGTCTTCCTCGACCCGCGCTTCTATCTCGCCGACCAGGGGCTCTTGGCCGGGAGCCGGCCGGTCTTCCTGGCCTCGCTGCTCGCCGACCGCGCGGTCTGGGGGTCGCGTCCGGCCGGCTACCACCTGACCAGTCTCCTGCTCCACGCCGCCAACGCGCTCTGCGTGAGCGCGCTGGGCGCCGGCCTGGGCCTCGGACTCTTCGGCGGGACGCTGGCCGGCCTGCTCTTCGCGGTCCAGCCGCTCTTAAGCGAGGCGGTCTGCGGCGTCTCCTTCAGACCCGACCTACTGGCCGCGCTATTTGCGTTCGCCGCCGTCATGGTCCTGCGCGGCGCCTGGGCTCTCGAGCGGCGGGCGTTCCTGGCGCGGACCGCGGCCGCGACAGCGCTCTTTCTCCTATCGCTCATGTCCAAGGAGTCCGCCGCGCTGGCCCCCCTGGCCGCCTTCCTCCCCGCCCCGCCGCGCCGACGGGCCGTCGCCGCCCTGCTGGCCCTGGCGGCGGCCGGCCTCGTCTATGCGGCGTTCCGAGCCCCGCGCTTCCAATACGCGCTCGGGCTGGAGGCGCCGCGGACGCAGGCCGACCACGCCGGGCTCAGGATCCTGCCGCCCGAAGCGCCGCGCTGGCAGTACGCGCCCAGCCCTCCGCCGTGGCGCGCGCTCTACGCCGACGCCGGCCTGCGGGCCCGGACGATGTCGGCCGAGACCGGCGCCGCGCTCCTGCGTCTCGTCCGGCCGGGGCGTCCGACGGTGGAGCGCCTGCCCGTCCTGCGCCCCTCGTGGGCGTCGCCGGCCATCCTCGGCGCCTGGCTGGTCCTGGCGGCGCTGGCCGCCGCCGCCTTCCTCCTGCGCCGCCGCTCGCCGCCAGCCTCGGCCGGAGCGGCCTGGGTCCTTGCCGCGCTGGTCCCGGTCTGCGGCCTCGTCCCGCTCTACAACCCGACGGCCGACCGCTACCTCTATCTCCCGATGGCGGGCGCCGCCTGGGCGCTGGCCGCCCTCATCCTGGCGCTGGCCGGACGCGCCCAGGAGCGTCGGCGCGAGGCGGCTCTGGCACTGACCGCGCTGCTGGCGCTCCCGTGGCTGACGGCGACGCGGCGCCGCGCGGCGGAATGGGAGTCGGACAAGACCCTGTTCGCCGCCGAGGCCGGCGCGCCGCAGGGTCCGCGCGTCCCCTACAACCGGGCCATCATGGCGATCAGCGAGGGCCGCGCCGCCGACGCCGAGGCCGAGCTCCTCGAGGCCCTGCGCCGCCACCCCGGCTTCACCGAGGCCTGGTCGAAGCTCGGGGCGCTCTATGACGCCCTGGGCGACGCACCCCGGGCCCGCGCGGCCTTCGCCCGCGGGGCCGCCGAGCCCTCCCCCTCGCCCCTGCCGGCCTACGCCTTCGCGCGCTTCCTGGAGCGGCGCGGCGAGCGCGCCGCGGCGGCGGCCGTCTACCAGGCGGCTCTCGAGCGCGACCCTGGCTTCGCGCCGGCCCGCGCCGCTCTCACCGGGAAGCCCTAAAAGGTAGAATCCCCGAGTGAAAGGCGTCTTCATCGTCCTCGAGGGCCCGGACAAGTCGGGAAAATCCACCCAGGCCAAGCGCCTGGCCTCGGCCCTCCGCGCGAGGGGCCGCGAGGTCGTCCACACCCGGGAGCCCGGCGGCACCAGCCTGGCCGAGGCGGTCCGCAGGGTCGTCCTCGACCCCGCCCTCGAGGTCCATCCGCTGGCCGAGCTGCTGCTCTACGAGGCCGCGCGCGCCCAGCATACCGCCGAGCTCATCCGGCCGGCCCTGGCACGCGGGGCCGTGGTGGTCTGCGAACGCTACACCTTGGCCACCTTGGTCTACCAGGGCCTGGCCCGCGGCCTGGGCGTGCCGCTGGCCAAGCGCGTCGACCGCGCGGCCACCGGCGGACTCGAAGCCGACCTTACCGTGGTGCTCGACATCCCCGAGACCCTCTTCGCCAAGCGCGACCCCAGCCGCGCGCACGACCGCCTCGAGCGCGAGTCGACGGCCTTCCGGCGCCGCGTGCGCCAAGGCTACCGGACCCTGGCCCGGCGCCTGCCGCGCACGGCTCTCATCGACGCCGACCGCCCCGCCGACATCGTCTACGAGGCCGTAGCGGCCCGCGTGGAGGCCCTGCTCAAGCGGCGGCGCCTCGGCGCCCTGAGGCCGGTGTGAGCCTGGCGGCCCTGCCCGGGCAAGAGCGCGCGGTTCGGTTCTTGCGCCGCCTGCTCGTGACCCGTTCGCTTCCGCCCGCCCTGCTGTTCACGGGCCCCCAGGGCGCCGGCAAGGCCGACGCGGCCTGGGCGTTCGCCAAGGCGCTCAACTGCACCGCCCACAAGGACGACTGCTGCCCCCTTCCGGCTCCCGGGACGGCCTCCCCGTGCCCGTCCTGCTCAGCCGCCGAGAAAGGGCTGGACCCCGACCTTCAGCGAGTCGACGCGGAGTTCCAGGCCGCTGTCCTCGATGAGGACGCGGCCAAGCAGAAGTCCCTGCGCATCGACACCCTGCGCCACGTCCTTCGGGTCTTTGAGATGCGCTCCATGGAGGGCCGCTGGAAGACGGCGGTCCTGCTCGACGCGCACCGCCTGGTACCGGACGCCGCCAACGCCATCCTGAAGGGCCTCGAGGAGCCTCCGCCGCGCGCGGTCTGGATCCTCGTCACCCACCGCCCGGCCGAGCTCCTGGCCACCGTCCGCTCGCGCTGCCAGTCCGTGCGCTTCGCGGCCGTCCCTCTCGCCGCTCCCACGACATCGGAGGCCGACCCGGCCGACTGGGTGAAGGACCCCATGGCCCCTTTCACGCTGGCCGAGGGCCTGCCCCGCGAGCTGCACCTGGCCCGCCCGCGCGCCGAAGCCCTGCTCGACCTGGCCGGCGCCTGGCTGCGCCGCCAGCGCGGCCGCGAGGTCTACGCCTCCGGTCCGGCGCGCTTCGTCCTG
This sequence comes from Elusimicrobiota bacterium, assembly GCA_016196755.1. Taxonomy (GTDB): domain Bacteria; phylum Elusimicrobiota; class Elusimicrobia; order UBA1565; family UBA1565; genus SCTT01. The sequence continues at coordinate 21,596 of JACPXC010000023.1, read as the reverse complement.
CGCGACCTCGAGGCCTTGCGCGCAGCGCTCCGGCGCAACGCCGACCCGCGTTTGACGGTGGAGCTGGCCGCCCTGCGCCTGCAGGAGCTAGACAGCGTGGAGAAGCCGCGATGACCAAGAAGTTCTACATCACCACCCCGCTCTACTACGTCAACGCCTCGCCCCACATCGGCCACGCCTATACGACCCTGGCGGCTGACGTCTACGCGCGCTGGAAGCGCATGTCGGGCCACAACGTCCACCTGCTGACCGGTACCGACGAGCACGGCTCCAAGATCGAGCAAGCCGCCGCCGCGGCCCAGATGAGCCCGCAGGCCTACGCCGACAAGATCTCCGCCGAGTTCCGCGAGCTCTGGGGCCACCTCGACGTCGTCTACGACGACTTCATCCGCACCACCGAGCCGCGCCACAAGGAAGGGGTCCAGGCCGCCTTCAAGGCCCTGGTGGCCTCGGGCGACGCCTACAAGGGCGTCTACAAGGGCTATTACTGCGTCTCCGATGAGACCTATTGGACCGAGACCGAGGCTCCGCCCGACGAGAAGGGCCGGCGGCTCTGCCCCAACGCCGACTGCCGACGCGAGCTCAAGCTCACCGAGGAGGAGAGCTGGTTTTTCAAGCTCTCGCAGTACGGCCCACGCCTGCTGGCCTACTATAAGGAACACCCGACCTTCCTCCAGCCTCCCCAGCGCGCCAAGGAGATCGAGAACTTCGTGGCCGAGGGCCTGCGCGACCTGGCCATCTCGCGCACCAAGGTGGCCTGGGGCGTGCCGGTGCCCGACGATCCCGCGCACGTGGTCTATGTCTGGTTCGACGCCCTGCTCAACTACGCCACCGCGGCCGGCTGGCGTCCGGGTCAGGCGGCCCCGTTCAACGAGCTCTGGCCGGCCGACATCCACCTGGTCGGCAAGGAGATCTACCGCTTTCACACCGTCATCTGGCCGGCCATGCTGATGGCCCTGGGTGTTGCGCCGCCGCGCTCGGTCTACGCCCACGGCTGGTGGACGGCCGAGGGCCAGAAGATGTCCAAGTCCAAGGGCAACTTCGTCGACCCGCAGGACATCATCCGCGAGTACGGCCTCGACGCCTTCCGCTACTTCCTGTTCCGGGAGATGCCGTTCGGCAACGACGGGAACTTCTCGGCCGAGGCCATGAAGCGGCGCTACAACGCCGAGCTGGCCAACGACTTAGGCAACCTCGTCAGCCGGGTCACGAACATGGTCGACAAATACTTGAACGGCGACCTGCCCGGCCGGCCCAACCTCGACGTCGCCGTCGTCACCAAGCGCGCCGTGGCGGCGGCCCCCGACATCGCCGACGCCATGGACCGCCTGGCGTTCCAGGACGCCCTCAACCGCATCTGGGCCATCGTCGGAGAGCTCAACCTCACCGTCGACCAGCGCAAGCCCTGGGTGCTGGCCAAGACCGACCCCGCCGCCCTCAAGGGCCTGCTCTTCGACCTGGTCGGCGCCTTGCGCGTGGTGGGCGGCTGGCTGACGCCATTCATGCCGTCGACCGCCGCCAAGATCCAGATGGCCCTCGGAGTGCGCCACTACCCGGGGCCCCTCAGCGTCCACGAGATCATCGAGGGACCCGCCGGCCAGCGCATCCTCCCGTCGGTGCCGCTGTTCCCGAGGAAACCATGAGGCTCGCTGACTGGCGCGAACGCCCCCGCAGGGCTAGAATATAGCCGTGGCAGACGCCGTAGGCCCCAAGCGCCCCGCCGGGGACATGACCATCCTCATCGTCGACGACGACGAGGACATCCTCGGCCTCCTCGAGATCCTCGTCCACCGCGACGGGTTCAAGATCGTCACCGCCTCGGGAGGCGAGGAGGCCATCTCCAAGCTGGCCGAGGGCCCCAACGGACTGGTGCTGGACCTGATCATGCCCGGCGCGGCCGACGGCTTCACGGTACTCGAGGCCGTGGAGAGCCTGCCCTTCCCGCCGCCGGTCATCGTCGTCACCGGCAGCCCCAGCGCCAGCGACCTCGACCGCGCCTCCAGGTCGCCGGTGGCGAAGGCCGTCATCAAGAAGCCCATTCGCCAAGAGGAGCTGCTCACGGCGCTCCATAAGGCGCTCAACACGGTCCCCAGTCCGCCGCAGAAGCCGGCCGCGGCGGACTAAACGGCGCGTTGGTCCCTTGACGGCGCCGCGCAGCCGGTTATTCTTATAGCGCGATGAAAGGCCTGCTCATCCTCATCCTGCTCGCGGCGCCGGTCCGAGCCCTCGAAGACCCCCAGGGCATCATGACGACGCCCAACCCCAAGCTCATCAGCGAGTCCCCAAGAGGCTCGACGGCCCCTGAGGCGGAAGAAGAGGAAGATAAGGAGGATGAGAAAAAGGAACAGCCGAAGCCGCCGGAGATGAAGCCCCCGGAGCAGAAGAAGGAGGAGGAGCAGCAGCCGCAGCAGCAGCAGCGCAACAACAACCCGCCGCGCAGGCTCGAGCGCGCCGACCCCGACCGGCCCGGCGGCGTGCGCCGCATCGAATCCGCCGCGCGGGGCATCGCCGCAGACAACAAGTTTCTCGAGCAGGCGGCCGCGGCGATGCTCAAGGCCGGCCGCGCCGGAGACGACAACCTCCTCAAGGCGGGGACGGCGCTGGCCAAGCTCAACGAGACGCGGGCGAAGATGACAAAGAAGCTCGAGGAAGCCGCCCAGTTCCTGCGCGACGCCCAGAACAAGCTCCAGGCGGCGGCGCAGAAGCTGACCGAGGCCGCGCAGACCAACACGGAGGCGGTAAACAAGATCAAGGCCATGGCCGACGCGGCCAAACGCAAGGCCGCCGAGGCCGTCGCTTGCCAACCTAAGGCTCCGGGCCCGGTCAACGAGACCGCCGAGAAGCCCGGCCCCGGCCCCGACGTCAAAGGCGAGGTTCAAAAGGCCAAGCAGCTCGTGAGCGACGCGCGCGAAGCCCTCCAAGAGGCGCGCCAACTTTATCAGCAGATGAGGGCCGAACAAAACGCGGCCCTGGCCGCCCTGAACCGCTCCCAGGCCGCCTTATTCAGCCAAAGCGGGGCGGACCTCATCGCGCGCATCCGCTCGGCCGGCCGCGCGCTGACCGGCTCGCTCGGCGAGGACATCTCCCGCACGCTGGACCGCCTCGACGTGGCGGTCACCGCCGCGGAGACCGCGGCGACCCAAGCCGAGACCGCGAATACCGACGCCGGCTCGGCGCATGCGGCCGCGACGAAAGCCAAGGAAGCCGCCAATACGGGAAACACCGCGCTCGGAAACGCTAGCGACTGCGCGGCCGGCAAACTTGCCGTCACCGCGATGCGCAACGGCGTGAGTCCCGCGGTGGCTCCGGTCCAGAAGGCCGTCGCCTCCGCCCAGCTCGCGACGACCTCCGCCCGACGCACCCAGCAGACCGCCTCCGCCGTCTGAGGAGTGCTATCATTGGCGCATGAGATACGTCCTCCTGCTCGCCTGCCTCTTGCTCCCGGTCCCCCCCTGCTCCGCCGCGGCCGACGCCAAGGCGGCAGCAGCCCCCACCCAGGCCGACCTCGACGAGTTCGCCAAGAAGTACCGCGCCGCATTCGAGAAGCAGGACACCAAGGCCCTAAAGCCGCTCTACTACGCCGACGGCCCGGGGGGCGAGGCGGCCTTCGCCGACGAGATGAAGTATCTCTCCGCCGTCATGAAGTCCAAGCTCACCGACGTCAGCGTCAAGAAGGCCAAGTACCATGCCCCGCCGAAGGACGCCAGGCGCGCCCTGAACCTGCGCAACGCCTATGAGCTGCACATCGGCTTCACGACCGAGAAAGGGGAAAGCGACAGCGTCCTGATCCCGCTCGGGAGCAAGGACGGGAGCCTGCGCCTGGCCCTGCTCGTGCCCTACTCCCAGTCCGTGGAAGCCGCCGACGAGCTCTCCCCCGAGGACATCCCCGAGGAGCCCGCTAGCGTCAAGTTCGTCCCCGAGCTCAAGGCCCTCATAAGGGCCTGCCCCAACGAGATCAACCTGTTCTGCGCGAAGCAGACCGGCAAGACGAGGACCCTTGTCGCCTGCCTCGAGAAGAACCGCAACGGCCTGACCCGGCGGTGCCGCACGACCCTCGACGTCCCCCCCGACGACGAAGCCCCTTGACGTCCGGCCGTAGTCGGCTATCCTCATAGGGTGAACGTCCGGCGTTCGCCGACCTCGATGCCGCCCTGGCGGCCGTCCCAGTGGCTGTCCAAGGCCATGGTGATCGCCGGCGTGGGGATGTGGCTCCTCCTCATGTACCAGCTCATCGTGGCCACGCAGGAGAAGGCCCGGCCGCAGGGCAAGGTGGTCTTCGACAAGGACGTGCCCGACCCCATCGTGCGCCAGCAGGCCGCGCACCCGGGCGGCGACGAGATCTCCTCGCTGGAGATGCCGCCCATCATGCCCGACGTCCCCCTGTACAAGAAGCCGGCCAAGCGCAAGCCGCCGGCTCCCCCGCCGGAAGAAGACGCGCTGGAGGAGTCGCCGGATGCGGCCGATGATGACGACATCCCCGATTGGGCCAAGCCTCAGCCGGACGCCGGGACGACGCCGGCCCAGCGCGAACGCAAGGCCTTCACGCTGAAATCAGTCCCCGGCGAGAACAAGTCCCAGGCCGCCACGGCGGCCTTCCTCTCCAACCCCAAGGTCCGCAAGCCCGAGGACGGCGTGGAGGAGAAGTCCGCCGCCGCGTCCGCCGCGAAGACCCCGCCCTCGGGTAGAAAACCCAGGGTTTATCGGGACATGCTCGGCAACGCCGTCGAACGCTGAGCGGCCCAAAGTCCCTTGACAGCATGAGGCGGCGGGCTTATCGTCAAGGGAGGAGGAATCTATGAAGCGACTAATCGCCTTGACCCTGGCCGCGTCGATGCAGGTGTCTCCCTGCCTGGGAGCGCGCGTCGTACGTCCGCCTCAGGTCGGCACCGGCACGGCGCTGGGCACCGACCCCTACGTCGAGGAGTTCCAGAAGGAGATGTCGGCCGTCAAGGCCGGCATGGACGGCATCACCACGACGATCGCGGCCATCTCGATCCCGTCGGGTACTAAGGCCGGCGCCCTGGCCGCCAAGGCCGCTATGGCCGCCTCGTTCGCCGGCATGGGGGCCCTCCAGGCCCGCGCCGCCGCGGCGCGCGCCAAGATGGAGAAGCACATCCAAGGCATCCATCACGACAAGCTCAACATGGGAAAGGGTCCGCGTTCGGCCAATTTCCAGCGCGCCAACGGGAATAGGGCGACCTCGCAGAACCTCAAGCCCCACGACGACCGGATCTTCAAGGGGCCCGGGGTGTCCGCGGCGGCCGAGCGCCCCTCTCTTCAGAAGATGGCCTCGCCGATGAGCTACAACGGCGGCACGGCCCCCGGCAACGCCTTCGCCCTCGAGATGGCGATGCCGTCCCCGGGCGGCTCGACGGGCGGCGGCGCGGGGGGCTCCATCGGCAGCGGCGTAGCGGCCCCGTCGGCCGGAGGCGGCGCCGGCTTTGGCGGCGGCTCGAGCGGCGGCAGCGGCGGCGGCCTGGGCGCGTCGGGCGCGGCCACCAAGTCGGCCGACGCGGCACCCCCGCCGAACCCGGCGGCCGAGACGCTCTCGAAGAACACCTCCGACGTGGCCCAGAAGGAGGCCGCGCGGCAAGAGAAGATCCGCGAGGAAAAGAAGGCCAAGGCCGAGCAGGAGCAGCAGGAGGAGGAGCAGAAGCGCCAGCAGATGCAGCAGATGATGATGCAGGCGATGATGCAGACGGTGCAGATGGTGGCGCAGGCGGCGCAAAAGGCCGCCGAACAGAACCAGCAGAGCCAGGGGCAGGCGGACGCCCAAGCGGCCGCAGCGCCGGTTTGACAAGAGCACTTTCCGGAGGCGGTATGATGGCGAGAAAACTCTTAGCGGTCCTTCTGTCGACGGCGATCACGGCGCCTTGCGGGGCCGGCCAAGCGCGCAGGAGCGTCACTCCCCCGTCGATCACTGGAGGCACGATCCTGGGAGTGGACCCATATGTCGCCGAATACGAGCAGACCATGACGTCGCTCGAAAAACAGCTCGCGGACACGACACAGGCTATCAAGGCCATCAAAGTCCCGCCGAAGGCGGGTCCCGGTGCCTTGGCCATCCGGGTCCTCATCATGGCGGAGTACGTGAAATTCGCAGTCCTGAAGGCCGAAGCGGCCAAGGCTCATGCCAAACTCACGGCGCACTTGAGAAGGAAGAATACGAAGGGATTGAAGTACGGTTCTATCGCAAAGGCTGAGGCGGCCTCGGACGGCGCCCAACGGCAGGCGAAGACGGGCACTACCCTGCGCCCCCATGATGACGGAATCTTCAAGGGACCGCGCCCCGGCCGCGGGCGCTCCGCCTCCGCGGCGGCGGCGGGAGGCGTGGATGCCTCGGCCGCGGCCCCAAAGCCGGTGATGGCCCTGCTGCCGCCCAATCGCTATAGCTATGCGAGCCCCGCCCCAGCGAATTTCGAGCCGATGACGGCCCCTACGCAGGGCATCGGACAGCAAGGAGCCGGGGCCAGCAACGCTCCGCCCAGCGCTATCGGCGCGGGCGGCGGCGGCCAAGCGATGAACGGAGCCGGCTACGGGACCGGCGGCGGCGGCGGCCAGGGCCTGGGTGCCACGTCCAGCTCAGAGGGCAAGCCGCCGGTGAATCCGAGCAACGAGTCACTCTCGAAGAATACCTCCGACGTAGCCGCGAAGGAAGCTGCGCGCCAGGAGAAGATCAAGGAAGAAAATAAAGCTGCCGCGGAGAAGCGTCGGGAGGAAGAGCAGCAGCGCAAACAGCAGCAGCAGCAGATGGCGATGCAGGCCGCTCAGCAGGCCGCCCAGGCCGCCTCACAGGCCGCCCAGAAGGGTCAAGAGGGGCAGGGACAGGGACAGGGCGGTGGAGGCGGTGGTGGGCAAGATTTCAACGCCGCCGTTCAAGCGGCCGCCGACCAGCGCAATCAAGATTTCATCAACGGTTTTAATCAAGGGGTCGCCGCAGGAAAAGGGAAGGGAAAGGAAGCCGGCGAATCGGGCGAAGACGGAGAACCTCCGACAACGGTCCCCCCCATCCCCGATCCCGCCGCCTAATAACCTACCACTCCCCAGTGGTAGCCGACGAAGAGTCCTAGCGCCTCTCTCCCGCGTTCTTATCGTCCCCAAACAGCCGCGCCCGCGACACCCTCGCGTCCAGCCCGATGTTGGGAGGTTCAAGGGATTGCTTTCGGCCTCAATGACCCGAGCCTGTCCACTTCGCTCTTTAGGAACTGGGCTTTCCCGGCCTCTCCGGCCAGTTCCGCCTCGATGCGCGCGAAGGCTGGCGCGGCCTCCCCATACGCTCTGATGACCTTGCCGTGCGCCTCCGGCATGGGCTTAAGCTCCTTGTTCGCCGCCGCGTAATACTCCCGGCAAGCCGACGTCGTCGCGGCGATCGGCCCTTTAGGGCCGTCGAGGTCCTCGAGCAGGAACGCCACTACCATGGAAGCTTCGAAAGCGGTCACCATCGCCTGATACGCCTTACGGACCGAGGGGGACACGCCCCTGACCGAGGCGGTCCGGAGCTTGAGCAGCCCGCGCTTCATGGTGTTGGCCGCGGTCACCGCATGCCCGCGCGAAACCTCTCGGTAGCCGTCGATCGCCTTGAAGTCCACCGGTTGCGGATGCGCATTCGCGTCTGAGGCGGCGTGCGGGTCGCGAGAGGACGACGGGCGTCCATGCCTGGCGTTAACCCCGACGGCCGCGTGGGCCGAGGCTAGGATCCTTATGACGTCGCGCGTCTGGGAGACGGCGTCCCCCAGGAGTCGGAGCGAAGGCGACAGGGATTGGTCGTAGCTCGCCGCCAGGCCGTCCGCCGCGGCCTTATCGGCGGGCGTCCGGGCCGCGCCCTGCGCGCCGCGTGCCAGCTCGAAGGCGTTCTGAGCGGCGGACCACGCGCTGGTCGTGGAGGCGGGCAGGCTTCTCTCGATCACGCTTATCGAGGTGATGCTTTCCTGGGGTTCGGCCGCGGCGGCCCAAGGCCCGCCCAAGACCATGAAGACCGCCGCGCCCGCCCTCATGGCCGCTTCAGCGGGCCGAGTTTGTCGATCTCCACGTGCAGAAAAATAGCTTGGTGAGGGACGCCGGCTATTTCCGCCTCGATGTTGGCCAATATCCAAGCCGCCCGGAAATAAGCCTTCTTAGCTTTGTCGCGATGCTCCGACTGCGGCTTGAGCGCCTTGTTTGCGGCCTCGTAATAGCGGCGAAGATCATCCACGGCGTCCTGCACGGCCCCTTGAGGGAGGTTGAACTCCTCCAGCTTCCGGGCGGTCTCCAAAGCCGCCTCAAAAGCGGCGATCATCGCCCTATACGCGTCGAGGCCCTGAGGACTGAGACCGGCGGTCTTAAGCGACCGCAGATCCAACAACCCCTTAGCCATGGACCTGCGAGCTTTCTCGGCGTGGGCTCGAGAGTCCTCGCGGAATGCCTCGCTGGCTGAAAAATCGACCGGCTGCGGCGGAGCATTCACGTCCCCAGGCAGCTTCGGGTCGCGGAGGATGGAAGCGCGGCCGTGCCTGGCGTTAACGTCGATCGATGCCGACCCCAGATCGATGAATGACATGAGGCGCCGATCGAAGAAAACGACATGCCGCAGGTCGCGCAGCGAGAGGGATAGAACTTCATCGTACGCGTTCCCTAAGCGTTCCACGACGGGCCCATCAGCGGGTTCCCGAACCCCAGCCTGCGCTTTGCGCGTCAAGCCAAAGGCCTTCTCAGTGATGGACCAGAGGTGCGTCGCCGGAGGCTTGAGATTCATCTCAAGCACTACCAGGGGGAGACCTTCATAAGCCTGGGCATACTCTTCAGCCGCGAAAGCCGGCGTCAGAGCCAGGAAGACCAACCAAGCCGCGATCATTCCTTCTCCTGTTCTTCGACCCACTTGGGGATTGTAACGTCGATCTTCCGAAAAAGCGAGTCGGGGTGGTCCTGCCGCGGGCCCATCCGCTTTCGGACGAAGTCCTTATCCTCGAACGTATCGAGGAAACGCTTAGACAACTCCTCGTCGCTGAAACCCGGCAAGACGGCATGCGAAGGCCGGTGGGGAAGTCCTAACTCGCGGCGGAGTCTATTCTCAGAAAGCTCATCGTTTATGAACTGCCCCAGCCCGATGGCCTCGTCCTCTATCCGGCTTCCGTCCTTAGCGGGCCCTCGGGCGCTCTGAAGCGCGTGGACGAGCTCATGGTGCAGCATCACGAAGGCCGGTGATCGCGGCACGCTGAAATCCGGATTCCACCACAGCATGACGCGGCCCCCGACGGACGATACATTCCCGGAGGGAAGGTTCCAGGGCCTGATCTCGACGGTCTTTTCGGTCGCCTTCATCTTATCGAGGAGGAGCGTTCCGGTCTTGGACGCACGCAATCGATTCACCGCCTCCAGCAGCTTGCTCCGGAATTCGGCGTCCTCATGGGTCTCAATCCAGGCCGGCAAGGGTTCCTCTGCCTTCCCGGCTCGGGAACACCCGAGAAACTGCCAAACAGATAGGAGTACAACTCCCAAAACGAGAAGGCCGGGACGCCAGGCGCCCCGGCCTCCTATGCGCATGGGATCCGGCTTACGGCCGCTGATCCGCGGCCTCGACTTTGCGAGTGCTCGACTTGAGCTTGTCGCCGTCGCGCGAGGCGGTCCGCGCAGCCTTCGAGCCTAGGCCGTCGGATTCGCGATAGTCGACTTCCTGCGAGCCCTGCATTTCCATGCCTTTTCCAACCGCGATCGTGCCAGGCATCGTCGGCGAGCCGAGCAGCTGGTTGGCCTCCCCACGCGCCTGGTTGGCCTTCTCCACCTCTTGGATAGCCTTCCGATTAAGGTCCTGCGCGGAAGCCTGCGCTCCCGTATCACCAGGGTTCTGGGCTGCCTTGAGATTGCCCTCGGTGCAGGCACGGACCGCGTCGATGGCCTTCTGTTCGGCGACTTCCGCCTTCTGCAGAGCCGAGTCCGCGGCCTGCGCCGTAGTCACCGCCTTGGTGAGCCCGTGCAGGGCTCCCTCGGCCAACTTCGCGCCGTCGCTCCTCAAATGAAGCATGCCGTTGGAGTACTCGACGTACTTTTTATCGTACTTCGCGATATCGCCGTAGATCTTGGGGACCTCCGCGCGGGCCTGATTCAACGGACCGGACGCCTGCTGGCGCTGGCCCTTGGCCGCGTTGTGCTCCATCTGCACCTCATTGAGGAGTTGGAGCTGGCTCTGAGCCGCCGCGACCTTCGCGCCATTCGGGGGGAGCACCTGAGTCCCGTTACTCTGGGCGATTGAAATCAGGATCTCCAGATTCTGATTTCCTTTTGTCGACACTTGATATAGGGTGTTGGCGGCCGGCACCAGCTTGTCGTTGAACGGAGACGCCAGCGCCTTGACGATCTTCCAGCCCTGCCCGACTAGGAACCGGTTCGGGGCATCGGCCTTGGGGTTCTTGGAGCCCTTAGCCATCGCCTTCACCTCGGCGGCGAACGCCTCGATGCCCGCCTTGAACTTATTGATGTCCCCATAAGAGCCCGTGATCGCGCTGGCGACGGTCGCACCCTTGTAGCTCTTCTTGGGAATCGGATGGTATTTCAAGCCTTTCTTAGAGGAGACTAGGTCATGGAACTTCTCGTTGTAATAGTTGACCTTGTCCTGGAAGGCCTTAGGCCGCTCCATGCCGGGGACGTTCGTGTACGCAGCCCTCTCGGCTTCCCAAGCCTGGACATCGGGCGATCCAGCAGACGCCCCGAACGGCCGCCCTTGGAGCATGTCCGCCGCGGAAACCAACCCCGCCCCGACCGCCAGAATCAACGCGAGTAATGCCGTCTTCATACCAAGTCCCTCCGTGGTGGACCGCCCGTTACGCCCCTTCATGATGCCGGTCATTTCTTAGCATGACGCGATGCATGTAAACCGGCCATACCCAAAGGTCCTATTAGTCTAGTAGGTCTTTAGTCTAAGCGCCAGCCCCCGCCTTTACATGCCGCGCGGCGCATCCTATCATGGAGGCATGCGCCGCCGTCTCTCCCTCTTCGCCGTCCTGGCCATGGCCTTCACCGCCTGCCAGTCCGTCCCCTACACCGGCCGCAGCCGGGTCCTCCTCGTCTCCCCCGGCGAGGAGAAGAAGCTCGGCGAGCAGGCCTACGCCGATATCCTTAAGAAAGGAAAGCTCTCGACCAACCGCGAGCAGGTCGACCTCCTGCGCCGGATCGGCATGCGCCTGGCCAAGGTGGCCGACAAGCCCGACTTCCAGTGGGAGTTCAATCTCCTAGACGACGACAAGCAGATCAACGCCTTCTGCCTGCCCGGCGGCAAGGTCGCCTTCTACACCGGCATCCTGCCCGTCACCGCGGGCGAGGACGGCATCGCCGTCGTCATGAGCCACGAGATCGCCCACGCCCTGGCCCGCCACGGCGGCGAGCGCATGAGCCAGGGCGTCCTGGCCAACACCGGCGGCCAGGTGCTGGGGGCGGTGCTGGGCGGCCCCGGAGGGTCGCAGGTCACCTCCCAGATGTACCAGCAGATCTACGGCTTAGGCGCCGGCCTCGTCGTCCTGGGATACTCCCGCAAGCAGGAGTCCGAGGCCGACCACATCGGCCTCATCCTCATGGCCAAGGCCGGCTACGACCTGGAGGCCTCGGTGTCGTTCTGGGGGCGCATGGCCCAGGCCACCGGCGGCAAGGGCGGGTCGAACCCGCTCGAGAAGTTCCTCGGCACCCACCCGGGCAGCGCCGAGCGGCAGGCCCAGCTCAAGGCCTGGATCCCCGAAGTCCGCGCGAAGTACTCGAAGCCCTAGCGCCGCCTCGCCAACCCCACCACGCCCGAAAGCGCGTAGAGCAGCGAGATAAAAAACAGCGCCCGCGTCGGCCACAGGTAGAGCGCCGTCAGCGCCGCCAGGACGACCGCCAACAGCGGCCGGTTGGCGGGCAGGAGCAGGTCGGTCTGCTTGAAGGCCTCGTAGGGGATCGTTGAGACCATCAGGAAGCTCAGGATGGCCATGAAGAACGGCCCCGCCCCGGCCAGGCGCGGGATGGCGGCCATGAAGACCCCCAGCGGGTTCGACGGGTCGGCCGCCTCCACCATCTCATAAAGGAGGACGAAGGTGGCCACCACGCCCGCCGCGGCCGGAATCGGCAGGCCGGTGAAGTGGGTCTTGGAGCCCTGGCCCGACTGGGCCACGGCGTTGAAGCGCGCCAAGCGCAGGCCGCCGCAGAGCGCAAAGACGAAGGCCACGACGTAACCCCAGACCCCGTAGTCCTTGAGCAGGAGCTGGCACATCATGTGGGCGGGGGCCACACCGAAGGTCAGAAAATCGGCCAGCGAGTCGAACTCCACGCCGAAGGAGCTCTCCCCGTGCACGAGCCGGGCCACGCGCCCGTCGAGCATGTCGAAGGCGATGCCGGCCAGGACGGCGGTGGCCGCGGCCGAGAACAACCCGGCGTTGGCGGCATTCAAAGCGTAGAAGCCGCAGGCCATGTTCCCCATCGTGAAGACCGATGGGGCGAGGACTTGGCCCGAGCGCTTGAGTTTGGCCTTATCCATCCATTCCCTCCGTCCAACGCGGCAATTCGAACGAGAAAATGGAACCCTTGCCCGGCTCGCTCTCAAGGGCCAGGCGGGAGCCGTGCGCCTCTACGATGCGGCGCGCCAGCGCCAGTCCCACCCCGAAGCCCTTCGCCTGGGCTTGGCCCGCGGAGGTCCGGTAGTAGCCGCCGAACACCTTCTCATGGTCCGACGGAGCGATGCCGATGCCGGAGTCCCTGACCGAGACCCGGACCGTCTCCCCCGAGGGCTCCACCGTGACCCGGATGCTCCCGCCGTCCGGAGTGTACTTGATCGCGTTGGAGAGCAGGTTCGTGGCCACCAGCGAGAGCGCCTCGGGATCGGCGCGCACCTGGACCGGGACCGCCGGCCCCTCCACGGTCACCGTCTGCCGGCGCCGCTCCGAGAGGATGCCCAGGCGCTCGGCCGAGTCGCGCAGCACCGAGCCGACGTCCATGCGGCGCGGCCGGACCGCGAACTGCCCGCCCTCGAGGCGGCCCATCTCGATGAGGGCGCGCATCTCGGTGCTCATCGAGCGCAGATTGGCCTTGATCATCGAGTAATAGCGCTCGCGCGCCTCCGGCGTCTCCTTGCCCTCGGTCTCCTCGAGGAGGACCGTGACGCCCTGGATGACGCTGAGCGCGTTGTTGAACTCGTGGCTGAGCGTGGAGACGAGCTGGCTCTTGACCTTGGCCATCTCCGCCTCTTGACGGACCTGCTCGCCGGCGCGCCGAGCCAGCTCGGTCACCGACTCGCACAGACCGGCCACCTCGGGGCTGGCCCCGAGCGGGGGCGCCCCCAGCGGGCGCTCCGGGGACCAGCCGCGGGCCCAGGCGTCGAGCGCCTCGATGGGCCCGATCAGGTAGACCCGCAGCGCGTACATCAAGAGGAGGACAGCCACGGTGCCGGTCAGGATGATGATGGCAAAGACGTCGCGGGAGGCCTGGTGGCCCTCCGCCACCAGCCGGGCGACGCCGTCGTAGTTGAGCTCGCGCAGGGTGGCGATGCGCCGGATGGCGGCGTCGGTGGCCTTTGACTCGGAGGCCACCTTCATGGCCCGAGAGCGGCTCAGGCGGCCGGCGCTGAACTCGCGCTCCAAGGCGTCCTGTTCCTCGAGCGCCGCCGTGACGAACACACGCAGGGCCGCCACGGAGCCGCGCGCGGAGGCGGAGGCCGAGGCGGCCCGGGCCAGGTCCTCGAGCTCGAGCCGGACCTTGGCCTCGGCGTCCTCGCGGGCCTCCCGCCAGGCCGGGTTGCCGCTGATGATGTACTTGAGGGTCTCCTGCTCGGAGCGGCGCAGAGCGTCCTGGAGCGGGGGAAGATTCGCCAGGAAGGCCACGGTCTCGGCCATGCTGTCGGCCAGGTCCGCGTCGGCCGTGCGCCGGATGTGGTAGGCCACGCTCCCGCCGAAGGCGGAGACCCCCACGAGGCCGACGACCAGGGCCGCACGGGTGCGCAGCGTGAGCCGGGACGCGGCCCGCACCGGCCTCAGGAAGGCGGGAGCCATCGGGCTATCGGGGTGACGCCTCCGACGACGCGGTCCCCCGGTTTGACCAGCGCCTCGGCCGACCCCGGCAGATGGACGGCGGCCTGCGACCCGAACTGGATCAGGCCGTAGCGCGCTCCGGCGACCGCCCGGTCCCCGGGCTTGACCCAGGTCAGGATTCGGCGGGCGACGAAGCCGGCGATCTGCTCGACCACGAGCTTCTCGGGGCGCCCCTCGACCGCTATCGTAAGGACCGAGCGCTCGTTCTCGCGGGCCTCGGCCTCCATGGCCATGTGGAACTTGCCGGGCTGGTAATGGAGTTTCTCGACCGTCCCCGCGCAGGGGAGGCGCTGGACGTGAACGTCGAACACCGAGAGGAAGATGCGAACCGTGACGGTCTCCCCGGGACCCTCTCGGCCCACGGTCATGACCTTCCCGTCGCCCGGCGAGAACACCCGCGCGGGGTCCTCCGGCAGGGGTCTCTCGGGGTCGCGGAAGAAGTAGGCGCAGAAGGCCGCGAAGGCTCCGCCCGGGGCGGCCAGCGCCCAGCCGCCCAGGGCCCCGCGGCAGACGCCGACGGCGCCGACCGCGGCGACCGCTAAACCGACCAGGATGAACGGGAAGCCTTCTTTCCTCATCGTGCCTCGGACGTCGTCAAAGATGGGCAGGGAGGGACTCGAACCCTCATGGCCTTACGGCCAACGGATTTTAAGTCCGTCGCGTCTAACCAGTTTCGCCACCCGCCCAGACCCGATTCTAGCAGTTAACCGCGAGCCGACCGGAATAGTATCATCAGGCTCGGAACGGAGGACGAACATGCCCACCATCGCCCGCGTCGCGCAGAGCGCCTCGGAGGACCGACTCGAGAAGCTCATCACCGAGCGCCTGAGCCCGAACGCCGACAAGGCCGCGGTGGACCGCCGCATCTGGGACCTCTTCGGCGAGACCTGGGCGGTCATGTTCACGGACCTCTCCGGCTTCTCCCGGAACGTGGCGGAGTTCGGCATCATCCACTTCCTGCAGACCATCCAGGAATCCCAGCGCCTCCTGGTCCCCGTCCTCGAGCAGTTCGACGGCATCCTGCTCAAGACCGAAGGCGACAGCATGCTGATGATCTTCCGCACCGCCGCGCGGGCGGTCGACTGCGCGGGTGCTATGCAGGAGGCTACCCAGCGCTACAACGAGGGCCGCTCCCCCGCCGAGCAGGTCCTGCTCTGCCTGGGCCTGGGATACGGGCGCGTGCTGCGCATCTCCGACCGCGACGTCTTCGGCTCCGAGGTCAACGCGGCCAGCAAGCTCGGCGAGGACACCGCCAAGGCCGGCGAGGTCTTGGTCACCGAGGGCGTGCGCGCCGCGCTCAAGGGGCGCAAGGACCTGGCCTTCCGCCGCCTGCCCAAGGCCCCGCCCGGAGCCAAGGCCGCCTACCGGCTGCTCGCCTGATGGCGCGCAACGTCGAGGTCAAGGCGCGCGTGAGCGATTGGCCCGGGCTGTCCGCCCGAGCCCGGGAGCTGTGGGGGGAGCCGCAGCTCCTCCGCCAGCGCGACGCCTTCTTCCCCTGCCCCGACGGGCGGCTCAAGCTGCGCCTCCAGGAGCCCGGCCCGTCCTACCTGATCTTTTACCGCCGCGCCGACGAGGCGGGCCCCAAGGCCTCGGATTGGCTGGGGGCCGACGTCGCCGACGGGGACGCCGCGCGGAGGCTCCTGGCCGCGGCCTTCGGCGAGGCGGCGTTCGTGGCCAAGACGCGCCTCCTCTTCATGTCCGGCCGCACGCGCGTCCATCTCGACGACGTGGACGGGCTCGGCCGCTTCCTCGAACTCGAGGTCGTCCTGCGCGACGGCGAGGACGCCGCCTCCGGCGAAGCCGAGGCGCGGACGCTCTTGTCGCGGCTGGGGGTCGCTCCCGGGGACCTGGTGCGCGGCGCCTACGCCGACCTCAGCCGGCCCGGCGCAGGATGAACGCCGCGGCCAGCCCCGTGAGGACCGCGCCGGCCACACCGGCCCAGGCCGCGTCGCGCAGCCTCCGGCCGCGAGCCAAGTCCCGCCGCGCACCGGCCTTGCGGTAGGCGCTCGCCTCGCGCTCGAGGGCCCGAGCGGCGTTGGCGACCAGCCGCTTCGCGCTCTCGTCGAAGTCCATCGGCCCCTGGGTGTCCATGACAGCGCGGGCGCTCTCGGTACGGGCCTTTCCGGCCAGCATCTGGGAGAGGATCGCCGCGCCCTTCGCCATGCGGCCCTGGTCCTCGAGCTGCCAGAACTCGTCGAGCAGGTCGTGCAGGCGGTCGGCCTCGTCGGCCACGGCGGCGCGGAGCTTCGAGCGCAGGCTCTCGGCCGGCGGGTCCTCGCCCGCATGCTGGGCGGTCAGGTCCCCGAGCCTCTGGATATGGCCGTTGAGATCGCGCGACGAGGTCCGGATCCGCTCGCTGACCGCGTCCAGCGGGGCCGAGGGAGCGGGGGCGTGGGGGGCGGCCCAGGCCGCCAAGGCGAGGAGGCCGACCGTCCGGAGCATCTACTGCGCGACGACCTTGGTTCCTGCCAGAAGGTCGTGCCAGCCGCGGCGGTCCTTCTCGAACAGGCACCAGAGGTAGCCCAGGCCGGCGGCGGCGCCCGAGAGCAGGGTGAACAGGGAGCGCAGCAGGGCGGTCTTCCCGTCGAGGGCCGAACCGTCCGCGGCACGCACCACGCGCAGGCCGAGGAGCTTCTTGCCCGGGGTCTGGCTCCAGGCCGCCAGGGTGGCGGCGTTGAGCAGCAGCCAGACGAACGGGAAGAGCTTGTCCTTGCGGGACTTCCCGCGGTGCTCGACGCGGACGCCGTCCTCGTTCTCGTCCTCGTCCTCGCGCATCGACAGGCCGTCCGAGCCGACGTGGACCTTGCCGTCCCTGTCCTTGACGTGGACGCCGGTGGCGTCGATGCGCAGTTCCGTCCCGTCGTCGCCGCGGATGCTCAGGCCCCCGCCCGCTTTGACGGTCGACGAGGAGACGCTGACCTTGGCCTTCCGGCTGACTCGGTAGTTGGCCCGCGTCGAGTCCCCGCCCGCGAAGACCCCTGCGAGGACCCCGCAGATAAAGAAGTCGACCGCGGTGGCCAGGGCTCGCCGCGATAACTTCGGCCCGGACGACCCGGACGGGACCCCGGCGGCGGCCGGGACCGGCGCCTCCGCGAGGGCCGGCACGGCCTTCGGCCCCGCCTCACGGGCGGGCGCCTTGGGGGGAGGCATCTGGCCCGAGCCGATCGGCGTCTCGCGGCGCACTTTGTAGACGCGGATCTTCTCCGGGATGCCCTTGAGCTGCCAGAGGCCCACCTCGCTGGAGGGGACCTCGTTCTTGTTCATGGCCAGGTAGACGGCCTCGGTGAAGGTCACCTCGCCGGCCTCGGCCATGCCCTCGATGCGCGCGGTGATGTTGACCGGCTCGCCGAAGATGTCGCCCTCGGCGAGGTTGACCTCGCCGGCGTTGATGGCGATGCGGACCTCGATGCGATCGGCCTCGGCCTTCCCCTCGTTGCGCTGACGCAGACCCTCCTGAACGGCGATCCCGGCCAGGACGGCGTCGGTGGGGCTCTCGAAGGTCATGAGGAACGCGTCGCCGATGGTCTTCACGAGCTTCCCGCCGCCCTTCTCTAGGACGGGCAGGACGATGTCGCGGTGCTCGTCGAGCAGTTCCTGGATCGCCGCGCGGCTCTTGTGCGAGGTCTTGTCGGTGAAGCCTTTTATATCGGTGAGGAGGATGGTCAGGTGTCGGGTGACGGGCACGCTTAAGCCCCCTTGAGCGCGGCGTCGCGCCGCGCGATCATCTCGGCGACGGCCCCGAGCGGCAGCGCCGGCACGAAGTGGTCGTCGACCCCGGTCATGTCGCTGGCCATGCACAGGGCGTTGAGGATGGCCTCCTCGCTGGCGTGGATGGCGGCCTCGTAGAGCGGGTCCATGCAGTCATCGAGCAGGATCTTCATCCGATAGAGCATCTTAGGGTTCTTGCGCGGGATCGTGTTGGCGCTCGAGAAAGCCAGGACGATCTCGCCCGAGCCGTGGGCCGCGTAGGAGCCGGTCCGGCCGATCCCGAGCGCCACGCGCTTGGCCAGGCGCTGCAGATGATGCGGCAGGAGCGGGGCGTCGGTGGCCAGGACGGCGATGATGCTGCCGTAGTTCTCGCGCCGGCGCGAGAGGTGGGCGAAGCGCTCGGCCAGCATGCGCCCGGCCGGGATCCCGTCGACCCGCAGGTCCTCGAGCGTCCCGAAGTTCGTCATCACGAGGACCCCGATCGTGTAGGTGTGCTCGCCGGTCTTGACCCGGCGCGACGAGGACCCGATGCCGCCCTTCAAGTCGCAGGTCACCATCCCGGTCCCGCCCCCCACCGCTCCTTCGAGCACGGGCCCCGACTTGGCGTCGGCGATGGCCTGGAAGACGTGCTCGGCGCGCACGTGGCGGCCGGCGATGTCGTTGAGCCAAGAGTCGTCGCACTCGCCGACCAGCGGCAGGACGACGTCGGACTTGACCCCCATGCCGGGGTAGCGCTGGACCATGTGGTTGACCAGCGCCTCGGAGCAGGTGCCCACCGAGAGCGAGTTGGTGAGCAGGATCGGGGTCTCGATGAGGCCCCACTCCATGACCTGGGTGAGGCCCGAGAGCTCGCCGGCCCCGTTGAGGACGAAGCCGCTGCCGGCCACGCGCTCGAGATAGACGTTGTGGGCGTTGGGGAGGATGGCGGTGACGCCGGTGCGCACCGGGCCGCTGCCGGGCTTGAGCGCCCCCGAGCCCCGGATGATCGTGGAGTGCCCCACGAGCACGCGCGGGACGTCGGTGATGGCGTTGAAGCGCCCGGTCGGGAAGCGGCCGATCTTGAGCCCCAGGTCCCGGACCCGGCAGCGGCGGCCCGGCGGGCGCATATTCACGCGGTCAAAGGACGGCGCCTTTGGGGATGACGACCACGCCGCCCGCGGTGACCGTGAAGCGCTTGCGGTCCTCCTCGAGATCGAAGCCCACCGTCGCCCCCTCGGGGATGCGCACGTCCTTGTCTATGATGGCGCGCCGGACCTTGGCGCGGCGCCCGATGTAGACGTTGTCGAAGAGCACGGAGTCCTCGACCAAGGCGTAGCTGTTGATCCGGCAGCCGGGCGAGAGCACCGAGCGCCGCACCCGGCCGCCGGAGACGATGCAGCCCGGCGAGACCAGGGAGTCGGTGGCCGCCCCGACCCGGCCGTCGTCGCCCTCGTCCTCGAACACGAACTTGGGCGGCGGCAGGGGGTTGAGCCGCGTGTAGATCGGCCACGCCGGGTCGTAGAGGTTGAGCTGGGGGTCCACGCTGACCAAGTCGAGGTTGGCCTCGTAGAACGCGTCGATGGTCCCCACGTCGCGCCAGTACTTGCGCTCCTTCTTGTTCTCGTCGACGAAGCGGAAGGCGTAGAGCGGCCGGGCGCCCAGCATCTTGGGCACGATGTCGCGGCCGAAGTCGTGCGACGAGTCGGGGTCCTCGGCGTCGTGCTCGAGCAGTTCGTAGAGCGTGCGGGCCCGGAAGACGTAGATCCCCATCGAGGCCAGGCAGGTCTCCGGATCGCCGGGGACGGCCTTGGGCTCTTTGGGCTTCTCCTGAAACTCGATGATGCGATCGGCCTCGTCGACGGCCAGGACGCCGAAGGAGGAGGCCTCGCCGCGCGGGACCTCGACGGCGCCGCAGGTGGCCTCGGCGCCCTGCGCCAGGTGGAAGTCGATCATGTGGCGGTAGTCCATCTTGTAGATGTGGTCGCCGGCCAGGATCAGCACGAGCTCGGGCTCCTCCTCACGCACCGCGAAGAGGTTCTGGTATACGGCGTCGGCCGTCCCGGTGTACCAGTGCTCGCCCTCGCGCTGCTGGGGCGGGAGCGGCTCGATGAACTCCCCGCGCGCGGAGTTGAAGTAGCGCGAGAGGCCGTCGCGGATGTGGGTATTGAGAGAGCGCGAGCGGTACTGGATCGGCACCAGGATCCTGTTGAGCCCCGAGTTGATGCAGTTCGACACCGCGAAGTCCACGATGCGGTAGGTCCCCCCGAAATGGACGGCGGGCTTGGCGCGGTGGACGGTGAGCGGCCCCAGGCGTTCGCCGCGGCCGCCGGCCAGGATCAACGCCAGAGTCGAGGGTCGTGGGCTCATCTCAGTCCTCCTTCCGTCAGGGCCGCCGGGTCGAGCAGGCGCTTGAGGCGCTCGGGCGTCAGCCCGGTCATCTCACCGGCCACGTCCTTGACCGGCCGGCCCTCGGCCGCGGCGCGCTTGGCCACGCGGGCGGCCGCTTCATAGCCTACCGCGGGGTTGAGAGCGGTGGCCAGGACCGGATTGCGCTCTAGGACCGACGCGATGCGGCGCCCGTTGACCGTAAACCCCGCCACCGCCTTGTCGGCCAAGAGCGTCGAGGCCGACGAAAGGAGGTCGATCGACTCGAGCAGCGCGGCGGCGACGAGCGGCAGCATGGTGTTGAGCTCGAAGGCGCCGGACTGCCCCGCCAGGGCGACGGTCAGGTCGTTGCCGAGGACCCGGGCGCAGACCATGAGCGCGGCCTCGGGCGCCACCGGGTTGACCTTGCCCGGCATGATGCTCGAGCCCGGCTGGAGGGCGGGCAGGGAGATCTCGCCGAGGCCGGCCAGCGGACCCGAGTTCATCCAGCGCAGGTCGTTGGCGATCTTGGTCAGGCTGACGGCCGCCGTCCGCAGCTGACCGGAGAGCTCGACGGCGGCGTCCTGGCAGCCCAGCTTCTCGAAATAGTCGGGGGCGGCCCGGAAGGCGATCCCGGTGCGCCGGCGCAGGTCGGCCGCCGCGCGCGGCCCGAAGGAGCGCGGCGCGTTGATCCCGGTGCCGACCGCCGTCCCGCCCAAGGCCAGCTCCCGCAGGCGCGGCAGGGTGTCGTTGACGCGGCGCTGGGCGTTGGCCAGCTGTTCTCCCCAGGCCGAGAGCTCCTGGGAGAGCCGCACGGGCATGGCGTCCATGAGGTGCGTGCGGCCGGTCTTGACCACGCCCTCCACCGAGCGCGCCTTGCGCAGGATGACGCGGCGCAGATGGTCGAAGGCCGGCAGGAGCCGCTCCTCGGCCTCGAGGCAGGCGGCCACGTGGATGGCCGACGGGATGACGTCGTTGGAGGACTGGCAGAGGTTTACGTGGTCGTTGGGATGGACGCGGCGCCCCAGAGCGCGCGAGGCCAGCGCGGCGATCACCTCGTTGGCGTTCATGTTGGTCGAGGTGCCCGAGCCGGTCTGGTACACGTCGACCGGGAAGTGCGCGTCGTGACGGCCCTCCGCCACCGCGAGTGCGGCGCGCTCGATCGCCGCCGCCGGGCGCGCGGGCAAGAGCCCCAGATCGCGGTTGACCCGGGCGCAGGAGGCCTTGATGAGGCCCAGGGCGCGCAGGAACGGGCGCGGCATGCGCCGGCCGCTGACCGGGAAGTTCTCGACGGCGCGCTGGGTGGACGCCCCCCACAGGGCGCCGGCCGGCACGCGCACGGGGCCCATCGAGTCGCGCTCGACGCGGTCCCCAGGTCGTTTTTTCATTGGTAGAAATCTGGCGCCGGTATCCGTTTGGACCCGGTTTCCAGAAACCCCCTTTCAAACCGTGCTGGCGGATTTCCCGCACACGGCTTAACGATGGTCTTCATTGCGCAGCGTGCGCGGTCCCAGGATACCGTAT